>NZ_CP067395.1:3565000-4967500 GCF_017355525.1 Lysobacter enzymogenes
GTCAACCACCCGTCGAAACCGACTGCCGTACCGCGCTCCGTTCAACCATCCAACCGTCGACCGGGCCGCGCATCTTACAGCTTCGTTTCAGTTCGTCAACACTCACCGAAACCGCTGTTTTCTGCGCCCCGACAAACCATCCAACCGTCTGCCGGGCCGCGCATCTTACAGGCTCGTTTCGATTCGTCAACACGTTTCGAAGCCGCTGTTTTTTGCGCGTCCCGCGGACCGGAGAAAGCGTCGTTGGGAGCCGCACATTATGCTCAGATGAATGGGGCTTGGGAAGGGGGTCTGCCGGGTTTTCGGCAGAAATTTTCCGGGACCGGTTCAGGAGACTGAAACGGCAAAGTCCTGGAGGGGTTTCGGCGGCGGGAGGCCCTCATCCCCCCCCACGCCAGCCCGAACGCATAGCGCTCGGTGCTTCGCGAGCCGGTGGCTCGCAAGCGCAGCCCCTCACCCTGCAGGCGGGAGAGGGGCTTTGGAGACGCGGCGCTTAGGCGGAGACGAGGCGGACGCGGGCGAAGGTGCGCTTGCCTACGGTCAGGACGCCTTCGAACCCTGGGGCGAACACTTGCTGGGCGTCTTCTATTACGACGCCGTCGACCTTGACCGCGCGCTCCTTGAGCTTGCGGTTGGCTTCCGAATTGCTCGGGGTCAGCCCGGCCGCGGTCAGCAGCGCCGCGATGCGCAGGCCTTCGGCCGGCACCGTCACGTCGGTCAGCGGCAACGACGACAGGTCGCCCTCGCCGCGCACCGCCGCATTCCAGCCTTCCACCGCCGTCTCGGCCGCAGCGGCGCCATGGAACCGCGCCGCCAGCTCGCGCGCCAGGCGCAGCTTGAGGTCGCGCGGGTTCAGCTGACCGGCCTCGATGTCCTGCTTCAACCGCGCGGCCTCCGCGATCGATATCTCGAAGCTCAGCAGATCGATCCACCGCCACATCAGCGTGTCGTCGATCTTCATCGCCTTGGTGACGATGTCGATCGCGGGCTCGTTGATGCCGATGTAGTTGCCCAGCGACTTGGACATCTTGTTGACGCCGTCCAGGCCTTCCAGCAGCGGCATGGTCAGCACGATCTGCGGCGGCTGGCCGTGGTGCTCCTGCAGGCCGCGGCCCATCAGCAGGTTGAACTTCTGGTCGGTGCCGCCGAGTTCGACGTCGCACTTCAGCGCGACCGAGTCGTAGCCCTGCACCAGCGGATACAGGAATTCGTGGATCGCGATCGGCTGCTGGCCGGCGTAGCGCTTGGCGAAGTCGTCGCGCTCGAGCATGCGCGCCACGGTGTGCTGGGCCGCCAGCTTGATCATGTCGGCCGCGCCCATCTTGCCGAACCACTCGGAGTTGAAGCGCACTTCGGTGCGCTCCTTGTCGAGCACCTTGAACACCTGTTCGGCGTAGGTCTCGGCGTTGGCCAGCACGTCCTCTCGGGTCAGCGGCTTGCGGGTGACGTTCTTGCCGGTCGGGTCGCCGATCATTCCGGTGAAGTCGCCGATCAGGAAGATCACCTGATGGCCGAGGTCCTGGAACTGCCGCATCTTGTTGAGCAATACGGTGTGGCCGACGTGCAGGTCGGGCGCGGTGGGGTCGAAGCCGGCCTTGATGCGCAGCGGGCGGCCGAGCTTCAAACGGGCCTCGAGCTCCTCGAGCTTGATGATTTCGTCGGCGCCGCGGGCGATCAGGTCCAGGGCTTCTTGTACGGATGTCGACACAGGGGGACTCGCAAGACGGTCGCGAGCGGTTTTGTTAACCGCGTCACGAATTCAGGTTAATTGGGGGTTAAACGAAACGGTACCCATCGGAGGCGAAAAACCCTATTCAGGACAAGGGTTTGACGCGTACTGCTCGCGTGTCTATGGTAGCGCCGCAACGTGGCCTTCACACCTCGTCCGAGGATTCCTTCCATGACAGTACCCGAGCAGGCTTCCAGTGTGGGCGCCGAACGACGCGAACGCCTGAGAGCCCTGCGCGAGAAAGCACTGAAACGGAAGGTGTTGGCGCGCCATTTGTCCGACGGCTTCAACGGCCGCTGGAGCGGGCGCCAGTGGGTCCAGGCCGGTCTGTTCGCGACCCTGGGCATGATGGTCGCCGCGGTGATTCCCGGTTTCAGCCAGTCCACCGCCTCGGTGCGCGCGCACGAGCCGCGCCAGTCGCTGGCCTTGGCGCTGCCGCCGCTGACCCTGGCCCGGCTCAAGGGCGAGACCGGCGACAGCTGGCAGCTGGTGCGGGTCAACCGCGGCCAGACCCTGGGTTCGGTGTTCAAGGACATGGACATTCCCAAGTCCACGATGAGCCAGATCCTCGAGCAGCCCGGCGCGCGCGACGCGCTGATGCGGATGAAGCCGGGCACCGAGCTGGGCTTCGACATTCCGGTCAACGGCTCGCTGCGCACCTTCCGCTACGACCAGGACGAAGGCCACCGGGTCGAGCTGAGCATCGCCGGCGACAAGGTCACCGACAAGAAGGTCATCGCCCGCCAGAGCCAGGTCCGCACCGTGGTGCTCAGCGGCAAGGTCGGCAAGTCGCTGTTCCGTTCGGCGCGCAAGGTCGGGCTGACGCCGGCCAACATCAACACGCTGACCGACGACATCTTCAAGTACGACATCGACTTCAACGAGGACGTCGGCGCCGACGACCGCTTCAGCGTGGTGGTCGAGCAGACCTGGCGCGAGGGCGAACTGATCAGCACCGGCCCGATCCTGGCCGCGACGTTCACCAGCGACGGCAAGCTGCACACCGGCTTCCGCTTCGACCGCGGCGGCAAGCCCGAATACTTCACCGGCGAAGGCCGCCCGCTGAAGAAAAGCTTCATCCGCATGCCGATTCCGTACGCGCGCCTGACCTCGGGCTTCGGCACCCGCCGGCATCCGGTGCTCGGCAGCATCCGCATGCACGCCGGCGTCGATTACGCGGCCGGCACCGGCACGCCGATCATGGCCGCCGGCGACGCGCGCGTGCAGTTCGTCGGCTGGAAGGGCGGCTACGGCCGCGCGGTGATCCTCGACCACGGCCGCGGCTACACCACGCTGTACGGGCACATGTCGAACTTCAGCAAGATCAAGCCGGGCCAGCGGGTTCCGCAGGGCACGGTGATCGGCTACGTCGGCAGCTCGGGCCTGGCCACCGGTCCGCACCTGCATTACGAATTCCGCGTCAACGGCGTGCACCGCAATCCGCTGTCGATCACCATGCCGCCGCCGGAGCCGCTCAGCGGCGTGGCGCTGGCGCAGTTCCGCCAGCAGAACGCGGTGGCGCTGGGGCGCATCCGCCAGGTCGAGAACGTCATTTACGCCGATGTCGGCCCGGCGCCGGCCGCGGACCCGACCGCGGCGCCGGTGGCCAAGACGGTCGCGGTGGCGAAGAAAGCCGGCAAGAAGAAGACCTCGCGCGGCTGAGCGGCGCGGCGGTCGCGAACCAAAGGGCCCTGCGGGGCCCTTTTGCTTTTGTCGCCGACGCCGCCGTGCCGAGCCTCTCGGCTTTTGTTGCCGATACCGCCCTGCGGGCCTTTGTTTTTGCCGCGAATGCCGGGATGCTGCGCGGCAGTGCGCCGCGACCTGGGCGCGGACGCGAACCTTAGTCGCCGCTACGGAACCGACTCATGAGCGAAACCTCCACTCCCGCCGCGGGCCTGTTCCTGGGCATGATTTCCGGCACCAGCGCCGACGGCATCGACGCCGCGCTGGTGCGCTTCGAGGCAGGCGCGCCGACCCGCTGCGAACTCGTGCTCGGCCGCACCTACGCCTGGGACGCGGCGCTGCGCGAGCGGCTGGTCGCGCTCGGCCAAGGCGGCGATGCGCGTTCGCTGGAGGAGTTGGGCACGCTCGACATCCAGACCGCCGAGGCCTTCGCCGCGGCCGCGCAGGCGCTGCTGGCCGAAGCCGGCGTGGCCGCGTCCGCGGTCGCGGCGATCGGCTCGCACGGCCAGACGGTGCGCCATCGCCCGGCCGGCGCGGGCTTCGACGGGCGCCATCCCTTCACCTGGCAGATCGGCGACGGCGCGGTGATCGCCGAACGCAGCGGGATCGCCACGGTCGCCGACTTCCGCCGCCGCGACGTCGCCGCCGGCGGCCACGGCGCGCCGCTGATGCCGGCGTTCCACGCCGCGCTGCTGGGTTCGCCAGCGCAAGACCGCGCCGCCTTGAACCTCGGCGGCATCGCCAACTTCACCCTGTTGCCGGCGCGCGGCGAGGTGCGCGGCTTCGACACCGGGCCGGCCAATTGCCTGATGGATGCGTGGGCGCTGCGCCATCTCGGCCAGGCCTTCGATGCCGACGGCGCGTTCGCCGCGCAGGGCCGGGTCGATGCGGACTTGCTGGCGCGGCTGCTCGACGAGCCGTGGTTCGCGCTGGCGCCGCCCAAGAGCACCGGGCGCGAGCAGTTCCATCTGGCCTGGGTCGAGGCGCGCCTGCGCGGCGGCGAGCGGCCGCAGGACGTGCAGGCGACGCTGCTGGAGCTCAGCGCGGTCAGCATCGTCCAGGCGCTGCGCGCGCAGCAGCCGGCGACGCAGCGGGTGCTGGCCTGCGGCGGCGGAGTGCGCAACGGCGCGCTGCTGGCGCGGCTGGCGGCGCTGCTGCCGGAGGCGGTGGTCGAGACCACCGCGGCGTACGGGCTGGATCCGGATTTCGTCGAGGCGATGGGCTTCGCCTGGCTGGCGCGGCAGACCCTGGCGGGGTTGCCGGGGAATCTGCCGAGCGTGACCGGGGCGCGCGGGTTGCGGGTGTTGGGGACGGTGCATCCGGCGGCGTAGGCGCGGGGGCGGTCGATCGCTGGAGCGAAGCGAACCCCCAGCCGGGCTGGATCCGGGCTGCGGCAAGTGGCGCGGGAAGTCGCGGTGGCGCGGTCGCGGCTTGCGCCGCTCCTACAGGGGGATTCCTGCCGGGGAGACGGATCAGCCGTCGCGGTCGGGGCGGAATTCGTCGAGCAGTTCCAGGCCGCTGAGGTCGGGGCCGGCGGCGCGGCGGACCGGCGCGTCCTTGGGCTCGGCGCGGCCGATCATGGCGAAGCCGGGGTCGCTGGGGATGCCTTCCAGCGCCTCGATCGCTTCGCGCAAGGCGCGGCTGTCGTGATCCTCGAAACGGCCGGCCATCTCGGCCTCGACCGCGAACAGCCCGGTCTCGATCAGGTGCAGGGCCGTGCGCTGCAGGCTCCAGCCGCGCGTCTCCGCCACCCGGCGCAGCCGGTCGGAGATCACAGGGTCCAGGTTGTGCAGGAGAATGTCGGTCACTGCGTGGCAAGTTGCCATCCGGGCATGCGCCGCGCAACACAAAATTGGCCAAATCGCGTTCAGGAACGCTACTTTTCGGCCTGTTCGCTGCGCGCTAGACGGACCCGGGCGGCGGCGCGGCCGGCCGGCGCCAGGCCAGCGCGAGGCACAGCACCAGCGCCGGCACGCCGACCAGGGCGGTGCCGACGAAGAACAGCGCATAGCCTTCGAGCAGGGTGCGGCCGACGGCCAGTTCGGTCACCGCGACGCCGGACAGTCCCTTGAGCAGCTTGCCGAGCAAGGCATAGAACGAACTCAGCAAGGCGTACTGGGTGGCGGTGTAGCCGACGTTGGTCAGGCTCGACATGTAGCCGACCAGGGCCACGCCGGCGTAGCCGTTGCAGAAGTTGTCGATGACCATCGCCGCCGCGAACACGGTCGGGTCGTTGCCGTGCAGGGCGAGGTAGGCGAAGGCCAGATTCGACACTGGGCCGAGCACCGCGCCGGCGACCAGGGTCGGCATGAAGCCGAAGCGCACCGCGGTCAGGCCGGCCGCGGCGACGCCGGCGATGGTCGCGACGAGGCCGAACGAGCCGCGCACCGCGCCGACGGTTTCCTTGTCGAGCTTGAGGTCGGCGTAGAACGGGTTGGCCATCGGCCCGAACAGGAAGTCCGGCAGCCGGTACAGGCTGATCGCCAGCAGGATCAGCAGGGCCAGCCGGCCGTGCTGGCGGAAGAACGCCACGAACGGCCCGATCACCGCGTCGAACAGGCCGCGCGCAGTGAACAGCGCCGGATGCGGCGCGGCCGCGGCCAGCACGCTGGCCTGCGGCTCGCGCGCGGTCAGCGTGGCGACCACGCCGACGCCGAGCAGCAGCGCCATGATTTCGTACGACAGCGACCAGCCCGCGTGCGCGGCCAGGATCAGGATCAGCGAGTCGGTGACGAGCAGCGCGCCGCGATACCCCAACGTCGAGGTCGACGTCAGCAGGCCTTGCTGCTCGGCGTTGTCGGCGCTCTCGATCCGCCAGGCGTCGATGACGATGTCCTGGGTGGCCGAGGCGAACGCGACCACCAGCGCCAGCGCGCCGAACACCGTCAATTGGTTCAGCGCGACGCCGCCGAGCAGCAGCTCGCCCGAGCGCGGTTCGACCAGGGCCATGCCGACCAGGGCCACGGCGGCGACCAGTTGCGACAGCAGCATCCAGCCGCGGCGGCGGCCGAGCCAGCGCCCGGCCAGCGGCGCGTCGATCTTGTCGACCAGCGGCGCCCAGGCGAATTTCAGCGAGTACGCCAGGCCGACCCAGGACAGGAAGCCGATCGTGCTCAGCTCGATGCCGTTCTCGCGCATCCAGTAGCCGAGGGTGTTGCCGACCAGATAGATCGGGATGCCCGAGCTGAAGCCGAGCAACAGCATCGTCAGCACCTTGGGCTGGCGCAGGTTGCTCAGCACCAGCCGCCAGCCCTTGCGCGCCGGGCGCGCCGGCGCGGCGGAGGCGTCCGCCTCAGACGTCATAGTCGACCGTGAACGGCGCGTGGTCGGAGAAGCGCGGGTCTTTCAGGATCGAACAGCCGCGCAGCTTGGCGCGCAGGCTCGGGGTCGCGAACTGGTAGTCGATGCGCCAACCCACGTCGTTGGCGCGCGCGGCGCCGCGGTTGCTCCACCAGGTGTAGTCCTGGCCTTCGGCGTTGAGCGCGCGGTAGGCGTCGACCCAGCCGCTGTCGTCGGCGCACACGCCGTTGAGCCAGTCGCGTTCGGGCGGCAGGCAGCCGGAGTTCTTCTGGTTGCTGGTCCAGTTCTTGATGTCCAGGCGGCTGCGCACGATGTTCCAGTCGCCGCACAGGACGTAGTCGCGGCCACTGGCCAACCACTGGTCGAGGATCGGCTTGAGCCATTCCATGACTTCGAACTTGAAGCCCTGGCGCAGGTCGCCGGACGAACCCGAGGGGATGTAGAACGAGACCACGCTGAGGTTGCCGAAGCGCGCCTCGATGTAGCGGCCCTCGTCGTCGAACGGGGCCCAGCCCAGCGCGGTGCGCACTTCGTCGGGTTCGCGCTTGGCGTAGATCGCCACGCCGCTGTAGCCCTTCTTGGTGATCGCGTCGCGGAAGAACGCGCGGTAGCCGTCGGGCAGGAATTCCGGGCCGCTGAGCTGGTGCTCCTGGGCCTTGGTCTCCTGCACGCACAGCACGTCGGCGCGCTGGGTCTTGAACCAGTCGAAGAAGCCTTTGGTCGTGGCCGAACGCAGGCCGTTGGCGTTGAAACTGATGATGCGCATGCGCGTTCCGGGGCAGGAAGTGCGCACGATCATAGCAACCGGCCGGGCGCGGGTATCATGCCGCGCATGACCGATACGCCCCCGCCCGACCGTCCCGCGCCGCCCGCCGTGCGGGTCGGCGTGGTCTCGCCGATGCTGGCCCCCGCGGTGCGCAGCCTGCAGGTCGCGCCCGAGCAACTGCCCTTCGTCGGCGACACCGCCTACAACCTCGAACAGACCCGCCTGGACCGCAACAGCGAAGCGATGGCGGTGCTGGCCGGCGAGCGCGTGGTCGGCTTCTACCGGCTCGACTTCAGCGTCGAGGCGATCGCCGGCCGCGCCCTGGGCGAACCCAGCGTCGGCCTGCGCGCCTACGTCATCGACCGGCGCGAACAGGGCCGCGGCTACGGCACCGCGGCGATGCGCGCCTGCATCGAGGACCTGCGCCGGCGCTACCCGCAGCGCAGCCTGCTGGCGCTGACGGTCAACGTGCGCAACCAGGCCGCCATCGCCGCGTACCTGAAGGCCGGCTTCCACGACACCGGCGAGCTTTACCACGGCGGTCCGTCCGGCCCGCAGCACCTGATGCTGTACCGGCTGGCGCCCGCGCCGGCCCCCTCCCCTTCCCCCATCGCGACCGCGCCATGACCGACCACCGCACCCGCTTCCTGCAACTGGCCCTGAAGGCCGAGGCCCTGCGCTTCGGCGAATTCACCCTGAAATCCGGGCGGGTCAGCCCGTACTTCTTCAACGCCGGACGCTTCGACTCCGGCGCCGCGCTGGCCGCGCTGGCGGCCTGCTACGCCGACGCGATCGACGCCGCCGGGCTCGATTTCGACCTGCTGTTCGGCCCGGCCTACAAGGGCATCCCGCTGGCCAGCGCGCTGGGCTGCGAGTACGCCGGCCGCGGCCGCGACCTGCCGCTGGCGTTCAACCGCAAGGAAGCCAAGAGCCACGGCGAGGGCGGGATGCTGATCGGCGCGCCGCTGGCCGGGCGGCGGGTGCTGATCGTCGACGACGTGATCACCGCCGGCACCGCGATCCGCGAAGCGCTCGGGCTGATCCGCGACGGCGGCGGCACGGTCGCCGGCATCGTCATCGCGCTGGACCGGCAGGAAGCCGTGGACCCTGCACAATCCCGACGCTCGGCGGCAGAAACTGTCGCAATCGAACACGGCCTGCCGGTCGTGGCGATCGCCGGGCTCGACGATCTGCTCGCCTTCACCGGCGCCAGCGCCGAGTTCGCCGCCCAGCGCGAGCGCCTGCTGGCCTATCGCGCCGCCTACGGCCGCGAGGGCTGAGCGCCGGCCGCGCCCGCGCCGCCGCGGCGGCCGGGCGCGCCAGCGTCGAAATGAGCGGTCGGTCACAGGTAAATTTTCCGCCGTGGCCCGACTCTTGCGTCACGCCTTGTCGACCGACAGCCCCCGAAGGCGGGAACGCGACATGAAATCCATCCATACCCTGATCGCCGGCGCGGTGTTGCTGGCGCTGGCCGCGCCGCTCGCCTTGGCCCAGGACGGGGCGAAGAAGAAGCTGTATTGCTGGGACGAAGGCGGCCGCAAGGTCTGCGGCGACGCCCTGCCGGCGAACGCGGTCGACAGCGCGCGCACCGAGATCAGCGCCAAGAGCGGCCTGGCCACGGCCCGGGTCGAGCGCGCCCAGACCGCCGAGGAGCGCGCCGCCGCCGAACAGGCCGCGCGCGACGCGCGCAGCGCGGCGATGAAGGCCGAGGCGCAGAAGCGCCGCGACCATGCCATGGCCGAGTCCTACGCGACCGAGGAAGACCTGCGCAAATCCTTCCAGGAGCGGATCGTGCTGCTGGACGAGACGGTCAAGGCCTCGCAGCTCGGCATCGAAGGCCGCCGCCAGACCGTGCTGGCCCTGCTGCGCAAGGCCGGCGAAGCCGAACTCAACGGCAAGCCGGTGGGCTCGGGCCTGGCGGAGAACATCCGCGGCCAGCACGACGAACTGCTGCACCAGCAGGAAGTGCTCAAGCAGCAGTTGGTCGAACGCGGCCTGGCCGACCAGGACCTGGCCACCGCGCTGGATCGCTACAACGCGCTCAAGGCCAAGAACGCCGGCGGCTGAGCGGCGCGCCCGAACGCGCGATCGCCTGTCGCATCGTCCGGAAACGAAAAACGCCGCGGCTGGGCCGCGGCGTTTTTCGTTGGGCGGGCGGCGCACGCGCCGCCCGTCGGCCCGGCTCAGAACGGCAGCGCCAGATCCGGCTTGATCGCGTGCAGCTGGGCGCGGAACAGGCCCTGGATGCGTTCCATCGCCGCCTGGCTGTCGGCGTCGAAGCGCATCACCAGGATCGGCGTGGTGTTGGACGCGCGCACCAGGCCCCAGCCGTCGGGGAAGTCCACGCGCAGGCCGTCGATGGTCGACAGGCGCGCGCCCTCGAACGAGGCCTCGTTGCGGAAGCGCTCGACGAAGCTGTGCGGGTCGCCGTCGGGCGCGTCGACCTTGATCTCCGGGGTGGCCACGCCGTTGGGCAGCTCGTTGAGGGTCTGGGTCGGCGTGTCGGCCTGCGCGGCCAGGATCTCGAGCAGGCGCGCGGCCGAGTAGATGCCGTCGTCGAAGCCGTACCAGCGCTCCTTGAAGAAGAAGTGGCCGCTCATCTCGCCGGCCAGCTCGGCGTCGGTCTCGCGCATCTTGGCCTTGATCAGCGAGTGGCCGGTCTTCCACATCAGCGGGCTGCCGCCGTGGCGCAGGATGTGGCCCGGCAGGCGGCCGGTGCACTTCACGTCGTAGATGATCATCGCGCCGGGGTTGCGCTCGAGCACGTCGGCGGCGAACAGCATCAGCAGGCGGTCGGGGAAGATGTTGTGGCCGTCGCGGGTGACCACGCCGAGGCGGTCGCCGTCGCCGTCGAAGGCGATGCCGAGGTCCGCGTCCAGGCGCTGCACCATCTTGATCAGGTCGATCAGGTTGTGCGGCTCGCTCGGGTCGGGGTGGTGGTTCGGGAACTCGCCGTCGATCTCGCAGTACAGCGGGGTGACCTCGGCGCCGATCGCGGCCAGCACGCGCGGGCCGATGTCGCCGGCCACGCCGTTGCCGGCGTCGACCACGACCTTGAGCGGGCGGTCGATCTGGATGTCGGACGCGATCCGCTGGACGTAGTCCTCGGAGATGTCGCGCGGGGTCAGCGTGCCCGGCTCGGCCGCGGTGTGCAGGCGGCCGCCGACGATGCGCCGGTACAGGTCGGTGATCGCGTCGCCCGACAGGGTTTCGCCGCCGACCACGATCTTGAAGCCGTTGTAGTCCGGCGGGTTGTGGCTGCCGGTCAGCGAAATGCAGGAGCCGGCGCGCAGGTGGTAGGCGCCGAAGTAGACCACCGGCGTCGGCGCCATGCCGATGTCGACGACGTTGCGGCCGGCCTTGCGCAGGCCGGCGATCAGGCCTTCCATGAGGCTCGGGCCGGACAGGCGGCCGTCGCGGCCTACGACAATTTCGGTCAGGCCCTGGTCGTGCATCACCGAGCCCACCGCCTGGCCGATCAGTTCGGCGATGCCCGGATCGAGGCTTTGGCCGACCACGCCGCGGATGTCGTAGGCGCGGAAGATGCCGTTGTCCACGGCCAGCGGCCGCGGTGCGGCTTCGAGGGTGTTATCGCTCACGTTTATCGCATTCGCATCGGCAATAGGAGCGCTCATGGTCTCAGCCAGCGTCTGAACGGGACCTTCGTCCTCGACCGGACCGGTCGTCCGGCCCAGGCGCTGACGCAGCCGCGCCGCCACGAACGCGAGCAGGGCCAGCACCACCGCGGCGATGAAGCACGGCAGCGCGCCCATGCCGAGCGGGCCGCCGGCGATGTCGGGCACCGCCGCGGCCACGCGCAGGTCGCTGCCGGGGATCGGCGCGGCCATCGCCTCGGCGCCGTTGTTGAGCGCGGTGTCGCCGCGCTCGATCGCGCTGAAGCCGCCCTGGCGCAGGGCCAGATAGCTGCTGCCGCCGATCTCGGCCTTTTCCACGCCGTCGCTGACGCGCTGCAACGGCAGCTGCACGTAGGCCACGCCGACCAGCTGCTCGCCGGCGCGCGCCGGCGCCGCCAGCGCCAGCACCGGCTTGCCGCCTTCGCGCACGATCGCCGCCATCGGCTTGTCGGCGACGATCGCCGCCTCCATCGCGCCGAGCCGGCCGTAACCGCTGCCGGGCAGGGCCGCGTACTGCTCGGCCAGATCGGCCGGCAGCACCGCGCCGTTGCTGGCGCCGGGCCAGTCCTTGCCGAGTTCGGCGCTGGCGGCCTTGAAGTCGCCGGCCTGCAGCGCGGCCTGCATCGGCGCGGTCGCGAGGCGGTCGCGCAGGCGCTTGTGCTCGACGCCGAGCGCGTTGTGGGCGCTGGTCACCGCTGCGTCGCGCACCTGGATCAGGTCGTTGCGGCGCGAGGAATCCAGATGCTGCTGCACCCCGGCCCAGGCCATCCACAACGCCAGCACGCCGCACAGCGCCGCGACCGGCAGCAGCGCGGGCCTGAGTTGCGCCGCGGAGATCTGCGGCTTTTCCAGCTTCACATCGACCATAACCGGCAACTTCCCCTAAAAATGTTCGGTCCTGCGCGTGCGCGGCGCGGGCACGGCCCCGCAGTCTGCCCCGCGGGGCGCGGCCGCGTCCGTCGACTGCGCCTCGTCGCACCTATTGACGTGACAAAAACGCGATCACGGTCGGTCGCCGCGGCACACCCGCTGTACGCACCCGCCACTAAGCACCCGCAAAGTACAAGCACGATGCGTGCCAGCCCTCCCCCCGACGGCGCGGCCGCGCTCAGCGCACGCCGGTATGGCCGAAGCCGCCCTCGCCGCGTTCGCTGGCCTGGAACTGTTCCACCACCTGCAACTGCGCGCGCACGATCGGCAACAGCACCAGCTGCGCGACCCGGTCGCCCGGCTGGATCGTATAAGCCTCGCGGCCGCGGTTCCACACGCTGATCAGCAAAGGGCCCTGGTAGTCGGCGTCGATCAGGCCGGTGCCGTTGCCGAGCACGATGCCGTGCTTGTGGCCCAGGCCGGAACGCGGCAGCACCACCGCGCACATCGTCGGATCGCCGACGTGCACGGCCAGGCCCGACGGCAGCAGCGCGGCGTCGCCGGGTTGCAGCACCAGTTCGTGCTCCAGCGCCGCGCGCAGGTCCAGGCCGGCGCTGGCCGGGGTCGCGTAGGCCGGCAGCGGCCATTCGTCGCCGAAACGCGGGTCGAGGATCTTCAGTTCCAGGGTGTGGTGCATGCGTCTTCCAAAAACGTCCAAACAAAAAAAGGGCGGCGCGCCGGTCGGGGCCGGCGCGCGGACGCGCTCAGGCCGGCCAGCGCGCCAGGATCAGGTCGAGCAGTTGGTCGGCCAGCGCGGTCTTCGGCGCCGGCCCGAGCGCGCGCTCGCCGCCGATCCAGTACACGGTCAGGGCGTTGTCGTCGCTCTCGAAACCGCTGCCGGACACGCCGACGCGGTTGGCGGCGATCATGTCGACTTTCTTCTTCTCGAGCTTGCCGCGCGCGTAGAACTCCACGTCGTGGGTCTCAGCGGCGAAGCCGACCACCACGGTCGGGCGGCGCGCGTGCACCGCGACTTCGGCCAGGATGTCGGGCGTGCGCACCAGCGCCAGGGTCAGCTGTTCTTCTTTCTTCTTGATCTTGCCCGGGGCGATCTCGGCCGGCGCGTAGTCGGCGACCGCGGCGGCGCCGATGTAGACGTCGGCCGGAAGCTGGCCGATCACCGCCTCGCGCATCTGCCGGGCCGAGCGCACGTCGACCCGCTCCAGCCCGGCCGGGGTCGGCAGCGAGACCGGGCCGGCGACCAGCACCACCTGGGCGCCGCGGCGCGCCGCGGCTTCGGCGATCGCGAAGCCCATCTTGCCGCTGCTGCGGTTGCCGATGAAGCGGACCGGGTCGATGTCTTCGAAAGTCGGGCCGGCGCTGACCACGATGCGGCGCCCGGCGAGGTCGGCGGCGCTCATGCGCGCACCTCCCGGGCCAGGGCGGCGACGATCTCGAGCGGTTCCAGCAACCGGCCGGGGCCGGATTCGGGTTCGGCCATGCGGCCCTCGCCGGGTCCGAAGAAGACCACGCCGCGCCCGCGCAGGGTGGCGACGTTGGCCTGGGTCGCCGGGTGGCCCCACATGCGGTGGTTCATCGCCGGAGCGATGCGGACCGGCGCCTCGGACGCCAGGCACAGGGTACTGATGAGGTCGTCGGCGAAGCCGTGGGCGAGCTTGGCGATCATGTCGGCGGTGGCCGGCGCGATCAGGATGCGCTGAGCCCAGCGCGCCAGTTCGATGTGGCCCATCGCCAGTTCGGCGGCTTCGTCCCACAGCGAGGTGCGCACCGGCTGGCCGGACAGCGCCTGGAAGGTCGCCGGCCCGACGAAGCGGGTCGCGTTTTCGGTCATCGCCACGCGCACCTGGGCGCCGGCGTCCTGCAGGCGGCGCACCAGGTCGGCGGCCTTGTAGGCGGCGATGCCGCCGCAGACGCACAGCAGGATGCGTTGTGAGTGCAGCGGCAAAGAAGGGTCTTGCGCCATGTTCGGCGGGGCTCGCTGGTGTTCGTAGTGCATGCGGGGCAGGTCGCTGCGGCCGCCGCGGCGGCCCGGCGATTTCCTACCTCCGCCCGGGCCGATAGCTTACCCGATGGGCCGCAGGCTCCCGATCACGCGTGGCCCGCGCCCCCGCCAGGATGGCGGCATGCGAATCCAAGAATGGCCCAGCGCGGAGCGGCCGCGCGAAAAACTGCTCGCCAGCGGCGCCGCCGTCCTCTCGGACGCCGAGCTGCTGGCGCTGATCCTGGGCTCCGGCGTGCGCGGCCACGACGCGGTCGGCACCGCGCGCCGCCTGCTCGCCGAACACGGCCCGCTGGCGACGCTGCTGGAGCAGTCGCCGGCGCGGCTGCTGCGCATGCGCGGCATCGGCCAGGCCCGCGCCTGCGCGCTCAAGGCCGCGCTGGAACTGGCCGCGCGCAGCCAGATGGCCGACCTGGAGCGCGGCAGCGCGGTCACCGATCCGCCCTCGGCCGGGCGCTATCTGGCGCAGAAGCTGCGCGGCCGCCCGCACGAGGTGTTCGCGGCGATGTTCCTCAACAGCCGCCATGGCGTGATCGGCTACCAGGAGCTGTTCCACGGCAGCGTCGACGGCGCCGAGGTGCATCCGCGCGAAGTGGTGCGGCAGGCGCTGCAACGCAACGCCGCGGCGGTCATCGTCGGCCACAACCACCCCAGCGGCAACGCCGAACCCAGTCCGGCCGACCGCGCCGTGACCCTGCGGCTGAGGGAGGCGCTGGCGCTGATGGACATCCGCCTGCTCGACCATTTCGTGGTCGGCGACGGCAAGCCGGTGTCGATGGCGCTGCGCGGCTGGGTGTGAGCGCGCGATCGCGCGCCGCCGCCGGCAGACAGCGCAGGCCGCGGCGTTCACTTTTCGCCCGCCGGCGCGCCGATGCCCGGCCCCAAAGCCGGCGCGGAAACGCGTAAAATGCGCGGTTCCGCAACGCCCCGCGAAAGCGCATCTCACGTGAAAACCACCCTCCACGCTCTGGTCGCGCAGGCCATCGAAGCACTGCGCGCCGCCGGCACCGTGCCGGCCGACCTGCCCACGCCCGATTTCGTGATCGAGCGCCCGAAGAACCGAGGCCAGGGCGATTTCTCGACCAACGCCGCGATGCTGCTGGCCAAGCCGGCGCGCGCCAATCCGCGCGAACTCGCGCAGAAGCTGGTCGCCGCGCTGCCGGCCGACGCCGACATCGGCAAGGTCGAGATCGCGGGCCCGGGCTTCATCAATTTCCATGTCGACGAAGCCGCCTGGCGCCGCCAGATCGGCGAGGTCTTCGCCCAGGGCGCCAACTACGGCCGCAACGCCAGCGGCGCCGGCCGCCGCGCCGGCGTCGAATTCGTCTCGGCCAACCCGACCGGCCCGCTGCACGTCGGCCACGGCCGCGCCGGCGTGATCGGCGACTGCATCGCGCGCGTGCTCGACGCCAACGGCTGGGACGTGATGCGCGAGTTCTACTACAACGACGCCGGCGTGCAGATCAACAATCTCGCCGTCTCCACCCAACTGCGCGCGCGCGGCCTCAAGCCCGGCGACGAGGGCTGGCCGGACAGCGCCTACAACGGCGACTACATCGCCGACGTGGCCCGCGCGTATCTCGACGGCGCCACGGTCGAGTTCGAGAACCACGCCGTCACCGGCAAGGGCGACATCGACGATCTCGATGCGATCCGCCAGTTCGCCGTGGCCTACCTGCGCCGCGAGCAGAACGAGGACCTGGCCGCGTTCGGCGTCGGCTTCGACGTGTATTTCCTGGAAAGCTCGCTGTACGAGCAGGACAAGGTCGAGGAGACCGTGCGCGAGCTGGTCGCCCACGGCCACACCTACGAGGAAGGCGGCGCGCTGTGGCTGCGCTCGACCGACTTCGGCGACGACAAAGACCGGGTGATGCGCAAGTCCGACGGCACCTACACCTACTTCGTGCCGGACGTGGCCTATCACCTGAGCAAGTGGCAGCGCGGCTACGAGCGCGCGATCACCGAGCTGGGCTCGGACCACCACGGCTCGCTGGCGCGCGTGATCGCCGGCCTGCAGGCGCTCGACGCCGGCATCCCGAAGGGCTGGCCGGAGTACGTGCTGCACCAGATGGTCACGGTGATGCGCGGCGGCGAAGAAGTGAAGCTGTCCAAGCGCGCCGGCAGCTACCTGACCCTGCGCGACCTCATCGACGAAACCGGCCGCGACGCGGTGCGCTGGTTCCTGATCGCGCGCAAGCCCGATTCGCAGCTGACCTTCGACATCGACCTGGCGCGCTCGCAGTCGATGGACAATCCGGTCTACTACGTGCAGGTCTCGCACGCGCGCATGCACGGCCTGCTGCGCCAGCTGAACGAGCGCGGCCTGTCCTACGACCAGGCCGACGGGCTGGCCCAGCCGCTGGACCTGAACGACGTCGCCGCGCACGAACTGATCGCCGCGATCGCGCGCTATCCCGACGTGGTCGCCGCCGCCGGACGCGATCTGGAGCCGCATCAGGTGGCCGGCTACCTGCTGGAGTTGGCGCAGACCTTCCAGACGTATTACAACGATCACCAGTTCCTGGTCGACGACGCCGCCCAGCGCCACGCGCGGCTGGTGCTGGCGATGGCGACCCGCCAGGTCCTGGCGAACGGTCTGGAACTGTTGGGGATCCACGCCCCGGAGGTGATGTAAGTGGCAGCACGACGCGGCAAATCGCAGGCCAAGCGCAACCACCAGAGCAACGACGGCCTGCCCGGCTGGGCCTGGGGCGTGCTCGGGCTGCTGCTCGGGGTCGTGCTGATCCTGGTCGTCCCCAAGTACCTCAAGTCCGACGGCAAGGGCGACGGTTTCTTCCGTCCGCAGCCCAATCCCGACGCCCAGCCCGCCGCGGTCAGCGCCGACGAGGATTCGGTGGCGCCGGAAGGCAGCCCGCGCCCGGCCCGCGCCGACGCCGCGCAGGGCAAGAACGGCAAGCCCAAGGACGCGGCCGGCAAGGACCCCAAGTCCAAGGACGGCACCGAGTACGACTTCTACACCCTGCTGCCGGGCCGCGAAGTGGAAATGAGCGACGCCGAGCTGGCCGCGACCGAGGCCGCCGAGGAGCAGCGCCGCGCCGCCCAGCAGCGCCGCGCCGGGCAGACCGCCGCGGCCAACCCCGCGGCCGCGAATCCTGCGTCCAGCCACGCCGCGTCCAATCCGGACGCCGCCCAGCCGCGCAACGCCGCGCAGACCTCGGGGCCGGCCACGGCCAGCCTGCCGCGGCCGGTCGACACCATCGCCCCGGCCGCGTCGAAGCCGCCGACCCAGGTCGCCAGCGCCACGCCGCCGCCGTCCACGGTGACGCCGAAGCCGCCGGTCGTGTCCGCCGCGCAAGGCAGCGCCGCGACGCCGGCCGCGACCGTCGCCAGCGCCGCCGCGGCGGCCGCCGACGACAACACCCGCTACCTGCTGCAGGCCGGCGCGTTCCAGGCCTCCGGCCAGGCCGAGGAAATGAAGGCCAAGATCGCCATGCTCGGCCTTGGCGCGCGGGTCGAATCGGCGCAGATCAGCGGCAAGACCGTGTACCGGGTGCGCATGGGGCCGTACGGCACCGCCGGCGATCTGGCCGAAGCCAAGCGCAAGCTCGCCGACGGCGGCTTGCCGGGGATGGCGATCAAGGTTCAGTAAGCCGCCAGCGCATCGGTCGCCCTCCGCAACGCCCGGCACTGCCGGGCGTTGTGCGTTGGGCCCGACCTTCCCGGCGCCGCGAGGGCCGCGGCCCGATGCTTGCGTTCGGGATCGCCGAGGCCGCAGCGGAATGCGTCGGGGCCAAGCCCGTCCCATCGTTCTCAAGCGCCTCGCGCAGGACTGCGCGGCGGATCCGGCACGCGCTGCGCGGACGATCCGATCCGCACGCGGCGCAGTTCGGCGCCGGAAAGGCCGCAACCCGACGCCTTCGTTCAGGATCGCGGAGATCGGAGCGAAAAATGTCGGGGCTGAAGCCCTCCCACAGTTCTCGAGCGCCTTGCGCAAGACTGCGCTGCGGACCCGCCGCGCACTGCGCGGACGACCCGATCCGCGCGCGCGGCGCAGCGGAAGACACAACCCAGAATGCCGATTGCCCGCAACCGTGCGTCGGCGCGCGGGCGCCTTCCGGCAGCGCGCCCGGCTACAGCGCGACGCCGGTCACCCTGGCCCGTACCCGCCGCGCATAGACTTCGCCGGCTGATGCACGTCGTTGGGGATGGGATGGACAAGCGCATTCTTCTGGGCTGCCTGGGCGGAGCAGGCATGCTCTTGCTGTTCGCGTTGTTGACCAAGCTGTTCGGCCTGGATGCGCGCCAGGCGATCGATACCGGCGTCGGCCCGCTGCCGGTGATCGATGTGTTCGCCGCGCTGGTCGCGATGTTCCTCGGCGGCGCGCTGGCCCGCCACGCCTGGTTCCGCTGGATCGCCGTGTTGCTGATGACGGCGATGTGGGCCCTGACCCTGTACACCGTGGTGTCGATGGCGCTGCCCGACAGCCCGCCGCCGATGCGTTCGATCGGCGGCGCGCTGAAGTTCAACGCGCTGGCGATCGTGCTGACCCTGGCCGCGGCGTTCGCCGGCGCCCTGCTCGGCGAACGCTTCGGGCTCAAGCGCGCCGGCGCGCTCGGCCGCGACGGCTTGATGCGCCGCTAAGGCCGCCGCCAAACGACCGCGAACCTGTCCGCTCCTGTAGGAGCGGCGCAAGCCGCGACCGCGCCACCGCGCCTACGGCGCAATCCTCTGGCCCCCTCCGCCATACGACTTGCGGCGCAATCGTTCGAGCCGCGCAAGCGCCCACGACGCCGCCCGCGCGAACTCATCCTCGCCGCCGCATCGCTCGCGCGCGCATGAAGCGACGTGCAGCGGGCGCCGGCGGTCGAGAGCGGTCGTCGTAGTTGCAGTGTCGCGGTCGCGGCTTGCGCCGCTCCTACAGGGGGCCGCCGCGAGATCTCGGCGTCGCGCGGCCCGGCATCGCGCCGGGCCAGCGCCGACGCGGCTCAGGCCGCGTCGCTCTCCGCCTGCGCCCGCGCGCGCTTGAGCGCGATCAGCGCCGAGGTGTCGGCTTCGCCGTAGCCGCGTTCGATCAGCTCGGCGTAATCCGCCGCGGCCTGGTCGAGGGTCGCGGTGCGCACGCCGGTGTCGCGGGCGATGCCCTGGACGATGCGCAGGTCCTTGAGCATGTGCTGGCACTTGAAGCCGGGCGCGAACTCGTCGCGCAGCATGGTCGCGCCGCGCTTGTCGAGGAACCAGTTGCTGGCCGCGCCGGCCATCAGCGTCGGCAGCAGCTTGTCCGCCTCCAGGCCGAGCTTCTCGGCCAGGGCCAGGCCCTCGCAGACCGCTTCGTTGATGCCGGCGACCAATACCTGGTTGATCGCCTTGGTCGCCTGGCCGGCGCCGGTCGCGCCCATGTGGGTGATGCGCGCGGCGTAGCTGGCGACGATCTCGTGCACGCGTTCGAGCTGCGCTTCGTCGCCGCCGACCATGATCGACAGCTTGCCGTTGCGCGCGCCTTCCGCGCCGCCGGAGACCGGCGCGTCGAGGAAGCCGATGTCGTGCACGGCCAGCATCGCCGCGGAACGGCGCGCGGTTTCGATCGACACGGTGGAATGATCGACCACGATCGCGCCGGGCTTGAGCACCTCGGCCAGCGCGGCGACGTTCTCGAGCACGTCCGCGTCGAGCGAGACGCACAGGATCACCACGTCGCAATCGGCGAAGTTCGCCGCCGAACGCGCCGCGCGTACGCCCAGTTCCGACGCCAGCGCGTCGGCCTTGGCCTGGGTCCGGTTGCCGACCGCGGTCAGCCCGCCCATGGCATGTACGTAACGCGCCATCGGCGCGCCCATCGCTCCCAGACCGATCACCCCTGCTTTCATTTCGACCTTCTGCCCGTCCGGGCGTTGATTGTTGCCAAACCATGATGCGGCATCGCCGCCCTGCGCGCTCGCTCTGGCGCTACGCGATGCGGCCGCGGCCGCCGAAAACGCGGCAGCCCCGGCGCGGATCGCGCGCCGGCCGGCCCCGCAGGGCGCCCCTGTCGCCTGTCCCCGCCGCCCGGCTGCCCGTCCCACGGGCCGCCGGGCGGCTCAAGCGGCGCTCAGGCCGCCTTCCACTCGTAGACGTCGACCCGCGACGAGCCGGTCAGATGCAGCGGGTCGGCGAACGCCAGCACCCGCGCCTCCTCCAGGTCGGCCGCGCGCAGCACGTAGGCGCCGCCGCTCTTGTCGGCGAAGCCGCCGGCCAGCTCCAGCCGCGCCTGCGCGCGCAGGCCGTCGAGGAAATCGCGGTGCGGGCCGATCTGATCGGTATCGAACTGCGGCAGGCGCATGACCATGACCAAATAGCGGTTCATCGCGCCTCCTCAGGCCAGCGGGGTGTCGTCGAGATAGGTATACCCGGTCAGGCCGGTCTCCAGCGCCGCTTGCAGGCGCGCGGCCTCCTCGGCCGGCAGGCCCGCGGCGGCGACCTTGGCGGCATAGGCCTCGCGCAGCTCGGACAACTTGTAGCCGACGTAATCGAGCATGACGTCGGTGGTGTCGCCGCGGCGCTGCTGGGCGAAGCGGTAGCCGTCGCCGTCGGCGCGCACTTCCACCGCGTCGGTGTCGCCGAACAGGTTGTGGATGTCGCCGAGGATTTCCTGGTACGCGCCGACCAGGAAGAAGCCCAGCCGGTAACGCTCGCCGGGCTGCAAGGCATGCAGCGGCAGCGAGCTGTCCAGGCCCTCGCTGTCGACGTAGGTGTCGATCTTGCCGTCCGAATCGCAGGTCAGGTCGGCGATCACGCCGCGCCTTAGCGGCTTCTCGTTCAAGCGCTCGATCGGCGCGATCGGGAACACCTGATCGATCGCCCACACGTCGGGCATCGATTCGAACACGCTGAAATTGACGAAGTACTTGTCGACCAGCCGCTCGTTGAGCTCGTCGAGCAGGTCGCGGTGGCTGCGTTCGCTGACGTCCAGCCGCGCGCGCACGGCGTGGGCGATGGCGTAGAACAGGTCGTCGATGCGCGCGCGGTGGGTCAGGTCGATCTGGCCCAGCGCGTACAGCGATAGGCCTTCGCCGTGGTGGTGCTGGGCCTCGTGGAACAGCTCCACCGCCGGGCGCTGGCCGAGTTCGTCGTGGATCTCGCGCAGGTGGCGGATCACCGCCGGCTCGTCCTCGTGCGCGGGCGGCACCCGGCCTTCGGGCGCCTCCTCGATCTCCGACACGTTGGCGACCAGCACCGCATGGTGCGCGGTCATCGCGCGGCCGCACTCGGTAACCACGCGCGGCGGCGGCAGCCCGTATTCCTGGCAGGCCTCGGCCAGCGGCTGGACGATGTTCGAGGCGTATTGGTTGACGCCGTAGTTGATCGAGCAATAGCTGCGCGAACGGGTGCCTTCGTAGTCGATGCCGAGGCCGCCGCCGACGTCCATGTAGCGCACCTTGGCGCCGAGCTTGGACAGTTCGACGAAATAGCGCGTGGCCTCGCGCATGCCGTTGGCGATGTCGCGCACGTTGGAGATCTGCGAGCCCATGTGGAAGTGCAGCAGGCCCAGGCAGTCCTGCAGGCCGTTGTCGCGCAGCTGCTTCCACAGGTCCAGCACCTGGCGCGGGCTGAGCCCGAACTTGGCCTTGTCGCCGCCGCTGTTCTGCCATTTGCCCGCGCCGAGCGAGGCCAGGCGCATGCGCACGCCGAGGCCCGGCTTGACCCCGAGCGCCTTGGCTTCCTCGAACACCAGCGCCAGCTCGGACGGCTTTTCGACCACGATGTAGGTCTCCATGCCGAGCTTGCGGCCGATCAGGGCCAGGCGGATGTACTCGCGGTCCTTGTAGCCGTTGCACACGATCAGCCCGCCGGGCCGGCTCAGCGCCAGCACCGCCATCAGCTCGGGCTTGCTGCCGGCTTCCAGGCCGAAGCCCTCGCCCGCGTGCGAGGCCAGCGTGCCGGCCACGCCCTGGTGCTGGTTGACCTTGATCGGGTAGACCGCGGTGTAGCCGCCGGCGTAGTCCCAATCCTTCATCGCCTGCTCGAACGCGCCCTGCAGCTTGCCGAGGCGGTCGCCGAGGATGTCGGGGAAGCGCACCAGCAGCGGCAGCTTGGCGCCGGCTTCGCGCGCGGCGTCGACGACCTCCGGCAGCGGCACGGTCGGGCCGCGCTCGCCGCGCGGCTTGACCACGATGCGGCCGGCGCCGTCGATGTCGAAATAGCCTTCGGACCAATGCGGGATCGAATAGGTCTTGCGGGCCTGATCGAGCGACCAGTCGGACATCGGCGCGGTACCGTAAAAATCGTGGGGAAGGCGCATTCTACAGGCCGCGTCCGGTTGGGGGGCCGTTCGCGCGCGGCGGGTGAGCGCGCCGGGCCGTCCGGACTCGGCCCGATCCGGCCGGATCGGCAAAAACCGCCGCGCCCAGGCGCCGGCAAGCGGTCGGCGCGGGCGCTGAGGCCGCTGGCCGGACACCCTCGCGACGAGTGTTCATACCGGTCCGCTACAATTCGCGCCCCAAGCCGGGTCCCCAGCCCGGCGCCGCCGGCCGGGCCCGCCCGCACCGACCCCACAGGCTGGCCGCACCAGCAACCGTCTTACTTCAGGAGCACGCGCATGACCAACGAAGCCCAGTGGCACTACGAGAACTTCGAGCCGACCGGCTCGTCCATCGGCTATCGCATCACCCGCAAGCTCGATGAGGTGCAGTCGCCGTTCCAGAAGATCGAGATCTTCGAGACCACCGACTGGGGCAACCTGATGCTGATCGACGGCGCGGTCATGCTGACCACGCGCGACAACTTCCTCTACCACGAGATGATGTCGCACCCGGCGCTGTTCACCCACGCCGCGCCGAAGAACGTGGTCATCATCGGCGGCGGCGACTGCGGCACCCTGCGCGAAGTGCTCAAGCACCCGGGCGTCGAGGAAGCCGTGCAGTGCGACATCGACGAGCAGGTCACGCGCATGGCCGAGAAGTGGTTCCCGGAACTGTGCGACAGCAACGGCGACAAGCGCGCGCAGCTGCTGTTCGACGACGGCATCGCCTACATGGCCAACCGCCCGGCCGGCAGCGTCGACCTCATCATCGTCGACTCCACCGACCCGGTCGGCCCGGCCGAGGGCCTGTTCAACAAGGCCTTCTACGACAGCTGCTTCCGCGCCCTGCGCGAGGACGGCATCCTGGTGCAGCAGTCCGAATCGCCGCTGATGCTGCTCAAGCTGATCCAGGAAATGCGCACCGAGATGGGCAAGGCCGGCTTCAAGACCTTCAAGACCCTGCCGTTCCCGCAGCCGTGCTACCCGACCGGCTGGTGGAGCTGCACCCTGGCGCGCAAGGCCGGCGGCTTCGAATTCCGCCAGGACGATGCGCAGGGCAAGGCGTTTGCGACCAAGTACTACAACGCCGGCATCCACCATGGCGCGTTGTCGACGCCGGCGTTCGTGGCGCAGGCGCTGGGCGAGTAAATCGCCTTTGCCGGTGCTGCAAAGAAAAAGCCCCGCACTCGCGGGGCTTTTTCGTAGTACGACTGTAGGAGCGGCGCGAGCCGCGACCGCGACAACGCAACCACGGCGCAGGTTTCGGCATAGTTGAGTTGTCGCGGTCGCGGCTTGCGCCGCTCCTACAGACCCGGAGCCCGCCGGGCTCCGGGTCGCAAGGCGATCAGCGGAACGCCGCCATCGCCGCCGCGCGCTCGCGCATGACCCGCTCGTTGTCGCGCGTGCTCGTTCCCAGCGACCGGCTCACGCCGCCGGACACATAGCTCTGGTCGGTCGTGGAGAAGTAACCGATGCGCGGCTGCGGATTCGAGTTCACCGCCATGATCGTGCGGAAATTGCCGGCCGAATTGACGTAGCCGTGGCCGTAGGAGAACGGCGTGGTGTTCGGATCGTTGTCGTGGCGCGCGCCGAACAGATGCGCCGCCTCGTGCACGAAGGTGAAGGTGCTGCACGAATGGTTCTGCACGAAGAATCCGTTCGCCGCGCTCGCGCCGATCGCCGCGGCCTGGCCGCACAACAGGCCGCCGCTGCTGCTGACCAGGCCGTCGCGCACGACCAGGGTCACCAAGTCCGCCGCGGTGTTGTTGCGCTCGGTGGTGGAATAGGCGTCGTACCAGCCGTCGCTGGTGCCCTTGATGCGCGACACCAGGGTGTCGGAGTTGTCGGTCGCCTGGCCCTGGGTCGGGAAACGGGTCCCGGCGCTTTCGAAGCGCACCGCCAAACCGTTGTTGGCGAACGCGGTGTTGGACTGGGCGATGAAGAACGCCGCGCGGTCGTTGGCCGAGTTCACTCCGCCGAGTTCGGCCACCGCTTCCGGGGTGTAGACCTGGAGGACGCGCACCACCGGATCGGCCAGCAACGGCGCCGCGGCCAGCGAGCGCGCGGCGCGGTCGGACTGCGGCGGCAGGTCGACATGGGTCGGCGTGTCGTCCGCGCCTTCCAGGCTGGCCGGATCGCGCTTGACCAGATACTGCTGCGCGCCGTTCTCGGAGGTCAGCAGTTCGTACACCTCGCCGGTGGTCGCGACGATCTGGCCGGTCACGCGCTCGCCGCGCACCACGAACAGCGCGGTCGACGGCGCTTGCGCGCCGAGCGCGAGACTGCCGTCGGGCCGCAGCCGGTCCGCGCCGGACCACACCACCTCGCCGCCGGGCGCGCGATACGACTTGGCAAGACGCATCTGCATGCGCGCGCCTTCGGGCAGGCTCAAGCTCAGCTCGCGACGGCCGTCGACCAGCATCTTGCGGTCGACCGACACCGCCGCCGCCCACTGCGCGGTCTTGCCGCGCAGCATGCCGGCGACGTGGGCCGGCGCCGCGGCCGCGGCGCGCGACGACTGCGCCTGGAACAGTTCCGGCGCGGCGGCCGATTGTGCGCTGGCGGCGTTCGCCGTGAGCGCGATGGCGCCGGCGATGGCCGCGACCAAGAGTGCTTTTTGCATCGGTTCTCTCTCCCTAATGCGTTGCAGCGATGATGGGCGGCGGTAACCGCCCGCGAAGTTCATGGCTGCATCGCCGCTGACCGCTCGCTGGCGAACGAGGGCGCAGGGGTACGGTCGAGCTACCGCGAACGGAGCTGAGCTTAGGCACGCGGGGTGTGGCGCGAATCGTAGTCGCAAGCGTCGTGTGTGCGCTGAAGTACGCGGCACATCACATATTCACAGATAACTACCGTTGCTGCGGTAGCGCAGGTATACGGCTCAAGACGGTCTACTCACGTCTGACGCGCACTTGCTGCGCGAAATCCTCAAGCAAAACGACTGTAGGAACTGCGCGAGCTGCGACCGCGTTACCACGCTTGCGACGTAGGTGCGGTGTCGCGGTCGCAGCTCGCGCAGCTCCTACAGACAGTCAGCCGAACAGCTTCGCCGCGCCGACATTGAGCGCATAGCCGCCGACCGTCAGCGTCGCGAACAGGATCGCCGCCAGCAGCATCGGCTTGGCGCCGGCCTGGCGGATCGCGCCGATGTGGGTGCGCAGCCCCAGCGCGGCCATCGCCATCGCCAGCAGCACCGTGTCGATCTGGATGATCGCGGCCTTCCACGCCGCCGGCAGCAGGTGCAGCGAGTTGATTCCGCTGACCGCGACGAACAGCAGCGCGAACCACGGAATCACGATCTTCGACTGGGTCGCGCCCGCGCCGCCCTGGCCGCCCAGACGCGAGGACAGGATCAGCAGGAACGGCGCCAGCAGCATCACCCGCAGCATTTTCTCGATGACCGCCGCCGATGCCGCCTGCTCGCTCACTGCGCGTCCGGCGACGACAACCTGGGCGACTTCGTGGATGGTCGAACCGGCGAACACGCCGTACGCGTGCTCGCTCAGGCCCAGATACGGATAAGCCCAGGGGTAGACGAACATGCCCACGGTGCCGAACACCACCACCGTGGCGACCGCGACCGATACCTTGTGCGCCTGCCCCTTCACCACCGGCTCGGTCGCCATCACCGCCGCCGCGCCGCAGATCGCGCTGCCGGCGCCGATCAGCATCGAGGTTTCGCGGTCGAGCTTGAGCACGCGCGTGCCGAGCCAGGTCGCCAGGCAGAAGATCCCGGCGACCACGACGATGTCGACCGCCAAACCGGCCGCGCCGACTCCGGCGATCTCCTGGAACGTCACCCGGAACCCGTACAGCACGATGCCGGCGCGCAGCAGCATCGCCTTGCTGAAGTCCACGCCGCTGCCGACCCGCCCGGCGATGGCCGGAAACACGGTGTTGCCGACCGCGATGCCGAGCATGATCGCCAGGGTCAGCGCGCTGAGCCCGGCCGACTGCAGCGCCGGCAGCCCGGCCAGGCCGGTCGCCGCGGCCGCGATCGCCGCCGCCAGCGCCAGTCCCGGCCAGAACCCCGGCTGCCGGTGCGCGCCTTGCGGGGCGACGGGGGCGGACGAGGTCGGAGTCATGGCGGCGGACACGGGGGCGTACTCGGGCTGGAAAGAAGGCGCCACGGTAGGCCCGCCCCCAAACGGAGTCCAATACATATAATTCAAGAATCCATGAGTTGGACTCATAGCCATGAACCTGCACCTGCTGCGCGTGTTCCTGACCGTGGTCGAACAGCAAGGCTTCTCGCGCGCGGCCGAAACCCTGTTCGTGAGCCAGTCGGCGGTGTCCAAGGCGGTGCGCGAGCTGGAAAGCCAGCTCGACCTGCCGCTGCTGGAGCGCACCGGCAGCGACGGCAAGGCGGTGCGCGGCGGCGTCCACGGCATCGCCCTGACCGACCACGGCCGCGCCCTGTTCGAACACGCCCGCGCGATCTTCGCCCTGGAGCGCATCGCCATCGAGGACATCCGCGACCGGGTCGAACTGCGCCAGGGCCGGCTGCGCATCGGCGCCAGCACCACGGTCGCGGCGTACTGGCTGCCGCAGCAGCTCGGGCCGTTCATGCGCCGGCACCCGCAGTTGGCGACCGAGCTGATCGTCGGCAACACCGAACAGATCAGTCGCGCGGTGATCGATTGCGCGGTCGACATCGGCTACGTCGAAGGTTCGGTCGACGACCCGCGCATCGCCGCCAGCCATTGGCGCGACGAACCGCTGCGCCTGATCGCCGCCGCCGACAGCGCGCTCGGCGCGCGCCGGCGGCCGACCATCGGCGAACTCTCGCGCCAGACCTGGCTGCTGCGCGAACCCGGCTCGGGCACGCGCCAGGTCGCCCAGTCGCTGTTCGCCGCGCGCGCCATCGCGCCCGCGCGCACGGTCGAGATCGGCAGCAACGAAGCCATCGCCCGCGCCGTCGCCGCGGGCGCCGGCATCGCCCTGCTGCCGGCGACCGTGGTCGCCGACCTGATCCTGATGCAGCGGGTGCGCCCGATCGCGCTCGGCGAAGACGAAACCCTGAGCCGGCCGCTGTACCGGCTGGAACTGGCCAATCGGCCGCGCGCGCCGGCGTTGCAGGCGTTTCTCGAGGAAGAACGCGAGGCGTGAGCGCGCGTGCCGCGCCCGGCGAATGCGATCGCGGTGTGGAGGCGGCGGAACGTGCTGGGTGGATGCGCGCTCGGTCGATGCGCGCTCGATGGACGAACGCTAGAGCGCGCGCGGCGACGTCACGTCGCGCAGACCGACCGGAACTTGGCAGCGCTCGAGCGCTGCGTGCGCTCAGCCAAGGAGCATCCGGCTTACAGCGCGTCGCCGTCCATTTCGCCGGTGCGGATGCGCACCGCGCGTTCCAGGTCCCAGACGAAGATCTTGCCGTCGCCGATCTTGCCGGTGCCGGCGGCCTTCATGATCGCCTCGACCACGGTGTCGACCTGATCGTCGGTGACCGCCACTTCGAGTTTGATCTTGGGCAGGAAGTCGACCACGTATTCGGCGCCGCGGTACAGCTCGGTGTGGCCCTTCTGGCGGCCGAAGCCCTTGACCTCGGTGGCGGTGATGCCGGCCACGCCGGCCTCGGCCAGCGCTTCGCGCACGTCGTCGAGCTTGAACGGCTTGATCACCGCCATGACCATTTTCATTCGCTGTCTCCGCCAGTGGCGCGGCGCCGGTGGGCGCCGGCGCGTTCCGATTTGGCGCGCAGGATAGCGCGCCGGCGCGCCGCGACCTAGCCGCGCCGCCGGTCGGCTGGCGTTCACATCGCCTGCGCGGCGTGCGTCGGAGGATGGCAACGGCACATGAAAGCTGCGGCGAATCGCCTGCACGGAGGCTTGCCGCACGCGCCAAGGCCGTGATGTAGTGACCGCGTCATCCACTTCGGACTTTTCCGACAGCCCGCCCCGGCCCCGGCCGACGGCGTCGCCCCGGTCCGGCGGTCAAGCTGACCCCAATACCGGAGGAGTTTCATCTACATGATCGACCTGAACTATATCGACGACCTCGCCCGCCGCCTCAGCACCCTGGTTCCGCCGGGCGTGCGCGAAGGCCGCGAAGAAATGCAGCAGAACTTCAAGTCCGTGCTGCAGACCGGCTTGACCAAGCTCGACCTGGTCACCCGCGAGGAATTCGAGGTGCAACGCGCGGTGCTGCTGCGCACCCGCGAGAAGCTCGAAGAACTGCAGCGCACCGTGGCCGAGCTCGAAGCCCGGCTCGACGACGCGCCCGCGCCCCAGCACTGAGTTCCCGCCATGAACCTGGCGCTCGTGCACAGCCGTGCGCGAACGGGGGTGCGTGCGCCGGCGGTACGCGTCGAAGTGCATCTGGCCGGCGGCCTGCCGTGCATGAACATCGTCGGCCTGCCCGAGGCCGCGGTGCGCGAGGCCAAGGACCGGGTGCGCGCGGCGATCCAGTCGGCGCAGTACGAATTCCCGCAGCGACGCATCACCGTCAACCTCGCGCCCGCCGATCTGCCCAAGGACGGCGGCCGCTACGACCTGGCCATTGCGCTCGGCATCCTCGCCGCCAGCGGGCAGCTGCCGCTGCCGGCCTTCGCCGACTGCGAATTCCTCGGCGAACTCGGCCTCACCGGCGAGCTGCGCGCGATCGACGGCGTGCTGCCGGCGGCGCTGGCCGCGGCCGACGCGGGGCGCCGGCTGGTGGTGCCGGCCGGCAACGGCAGCGAAGCGGCGCTGGCCAGCCGGGTCGAGGCGCGCACCGCGCGCACGCTGTCGGAAGTCTGCTCGATGCTGTGCGAACGCAGCCAGCTGCCGCGCGCGCAAGCGCCCGCGATCGTGCGCGCGCCCGAGCCGGACATGCGCGACGTGCGCGGCCAGGCGCAGGCGCGGCGCGCGCTGGAGATCGCCGCGGCCGGCGGCCACCACCTGTTGCTGATCGGCCCGCCCGGCTGCGGCAAGACCTTGCTCGCCTCGCGCTTGCCCGGCCTGCTGCCCGAAGCCAGCGAAGACGAAGCGCTGGAAACCGCGGCGATCGCTTCGGTCGGCGGCGGCGGCCACGGCCGCGCGCTGGATCCGGCGCGCTGGCGCCAGCGGCCGTTCCGCGCGCCGCACCACACCGCCAGCGCGGTCGCGCTGGTCGGCGGCGGCGCCGATCCGCGTCCGGGCGAAATCTCGCTCGCGCACCACGGCGTGCTGTTCCTCGACGAGTTGCCCGAATGGGAGCGGCGCGCGTTGGAAGTGCTGCGCGAACCGCTGGAATCGGGCGTGGTCACGGTCGCGCGCGCGGCGCGCAGCGCCGAGTTTCCGGCGCGCTTCCAGCTGGTCGCGGCGATGAATCCCTGCCCCTGCGGCTGGGCCGGCGACAGCAGCGCGCGCTGCCGCTGCAGCGCCGACCTCATCCATCGCTATCGTTCGCGCCTGTCCGGCCCGTTGCTGGACCGCATCGACCTGCACATCGAGGTGCCGCGGCTGCCGCCGGCGGCGCTGCGGCCGGACCAGCCCGACGGCGAGTCCAGCGCGGCGATCCGCGAACGCGTGAGCGCTGCGCGCCGCCTGCAGACCGAACGCAGCGGCAAGCACAACGCGCGCCTGGACCAGGCCGACACCAACCGCCATTGCCGCTTGAGCGAATCCGATCAGGCCCTGCTGGAACGCGCGGTCGACGCGCTGCAATTGTCGGCGCGGTCGATGCACCGGATCCTGCGCGTGGCCCGCACCATCGCCGACCTCGCCGGTTGCGAGGCCATCGCCACCGCGCATCTGAGCGAAGCCATCGGCTATCGGCGCGCGGACCGCGACAGCGCGACGCGGGCGGCGTAACGCAGCGTTCCGGCCGCGGCCGCCGGGACCTCGCCGCCGCCCGCCGGGACACGCTTTCGCCGCGAAAAAGCGCGGCGGCGCGGGTTCGCGACCGCGCTGCACGCTTGCGCCACGGCCCACGGCGGCCCGCGCCGCGGCCGCCGGCCTGGGCTATAGTCGCCGCGCGGACCCGGCCACGGCAGGCGACGGCCCGCCGGCCGCGGCGCGCGGCGCCATCGAGGCCTCCGGCATGTCCGAGTTCACCGTCCATAGCCTGCTCAAGACGCCGACCGTGACGGTCCGCGATGTCTATTGCCGCGGCGAGTGCAAGCACCGCAGCGCCGAGGAATGCGCCGCCGCGACCCATCTGGTGTTCCCGTATCGCGGCGTGTACGTACGCCATGTCGGCGAGCAGGCGACCGTGGCCGAGGCCAGCCAGGTGCTGTTCTTCAATGCCGGCGAGGGTTACCGGGTCAGCCATCCGATCGAAGGCGGCGACGCCAGCCTATCGGTGTCGGTGGCCGAGCCGATGCTGCGCGAAATGGCGCCGAAGACGCTGTTGCGCGACGGCGAGGAACTGTCGTTCCGCCAGCCGCGCCTGCGCATCGACCCGCGCGCGCAGTCGCTGGCGATGCTGCTGCGCCACAGCCTGCGCCAGGGCATCGCCGAGCCGCTGGAAGCCGAGAGCCTGGCGCTGACCCTGGTGCAGCGCGCGCTCGGCCCGCGCACCGCGCACATCGCCGGCGCCAGCGCGGGCCAGCAGCGGTTGGTGGAACGGGCCAAGCTGGTGCTGGTCAGCGATCTGTCGCGGCGCTGGACCCTGGCCGAGATCGCCGCCGAAGTCGGGGTGTCGCCGGTCTATCTGACCCAAGTGTTCCAGCGCGTGGAAGGGCTGCCGCTGTACCGCTACCAGTTGCGCTTGCGCCTGGCGCGGTCGCTGGATCTGCTCGGCGAGTACGAGGACCTGAGCGCGTTGAGCCAGGATCTGGGGTTTTCCAGCCACAGCCATTTCAGTGCCGCGTTCCAGCAGACCTACGGGCGTTCGCCGTCGGAATTCCGGCAGTCGGCGCTGTATCGCTGATCTCCCGGCGAAGCCGCTGCCACCGCGGCCGCAGGCCGCGCGATGCAGGAGCGGCGCGAGCCGCGACACCGGATGCGGTGGGCGCAAACGGACCGACCCAAGCCCGGCCGCGCAGGGTTCCAATCGACGGCCCGGCATCGCCAGCTTCGGCAGGAAGCGTGGTATCGCACCGCATCCGGTGTCGCGGCTCGCGCCGCTCCTACAGGGGCCCCGGCCGGCCCCTCGGACCCCGATCGCTAAATTTTCTGACAGCGCCTACCCCGCCCGCGGTGGCCTACTGTGCCTGCCCACTCCCGGGCGCCTTCGGAGAATCCCCATGAGCGAGAAGACCTGCGCGGCCTGCGACTGTCCGCTCGACGAGAACGCGTTCCAGGTGAAGGTCGGCGGCAAGACCGTCGAGGTGTGCTGCGAGGAATGCGCGCAGAAACTCGACGCGGCCTACGTCTCGGCGCAGTCGCCCGGCGGCAACTGATCGTTCCGAAAAACGCACGCGGCGCGCTCTGGAAAACGCGTCGGCCCGTGCCTAAGTCGCCTGTGTGCGGATCCTGGCGCATCGCCTGCCGATAAGGGGGTAGCGGGCGCCGGCTGCACGCATTCAAGACATCGCGGCGCTCGCGCCGCATTCCGATAACGCAACGTCCCAAGGCGGCGCCCGCAGCGCCGTTGCGGGCCTCTGCACGCCCGCGACGGCGCTGCGCACCCTAGGAGTTCCCCCATGAACCGCAGAAATTTCCTGTTGGGCGGCGCCGGCTTCATCGCCGCCGGCAGCCTCGGCGCCATCGTCCACGCCGCCGCGCGCGGCGCCGCCGCGGGCGGCGCGCAGGCGACCGCCGGCCTCGACCTCAGCGCCGCCGAGTTCCACGCCAGCCGCAAGTTCGCCCACACCGCGTTCGGCGACATCGCCTACGTCGAACGCGGCGAAGGCCCGGCCGCGCTGTTCCTGCACGGCTTCCCGCTCAACAGCTATCAATGGCGCGGCGCGCTGCCGCGGCTGGCGCCGTACCGGCGCTGCATCGCGCCGGACTGGCTGGGTCTGGGCTACACCCGCGTGGCCGACGGCCAGGCCGTGGATCCCGATGCGCAGGTGGCGATGATCGTGGCGCTGATGGACCAACTCGGCATCGACAGCGCCGACCTGGTCGCCAACGACAGCGGCGGCGCCATCGCCCAGTTGCTGCTGACCCGCCATCCCGAGCGCGTGCGCACGGTGCTGCTGACCAACTGCGACACCGAATTCGACAACCCGCCGCCGAAGCTGGTGCCGGTGATCGAACTGTCCAAGCAAGGCCGCTTCGTCGACGAATGGCTGGCGCCGTGGTGGCAGGACAAGGCGCTGGCGCGCTCGCCGAACGGTTTCGGCGGCATGTGCTACGCCGATCCGTCGCATCCCGACGACGACGCCATCGACATGTACTTCGGCCCGCTGCTGTCGACCGACAAGCGCAAGGCGCTGACTCATGCGTACGCGATGGGCCTGGAGCGCAACGTGCTCGAAGGCATCGGTCCGTTGCTGGGCAAGAGCCGCGCGCCGACGCGGGTGCTGTGGGGCATGGCCGACGACATTTTCGACAACAAGCAGGCGCAGCCGCTGGCCGATGCGTTCGGGCAATCGCGCGGGCTGCGCAAGCTCGACGGGCTCAAGCTGTTCTGGCCGGAAGAACGCCCGGACGTGATCGCCGAGGAAGCGCAGCGCTTGTGGGCGGCGTGGGCGCCGCAGCGGGTGCGGTGAGCGTAGCGGGTACACGGACGCGGACGCCGCTACGTTGCGTGGAGCGCAGCGGCTGTGTGGGTGTGGACGCCGCAACGACGCATTGAGCGCTGTGATTGTTGCAACACAAACGTCGTCGTGTTGCGTCCATCGTAGCGGTTGCGAATACGCGCACGCTGCAGCGGCCCGTTGAGCGCAGTGATTGTGGAAACGTCGACATTGCCGCGTTGCGTCGAGCGAAACCGCTGCATGCGGCGTTTTGCGCGCAGCGGTGCAGCGTTCAACCGACGTCGCTGCGGCCGCCGTCGCGGCCGCGATCGAGCAAGTCCTGAGCCTGCCGCGCCAGTTCGCGGGTCAGCGCGAACGCGTCCAGCGCATGCGCGCGCCGCGCCTGGCCCGACCACAGCGACATGAAGCCGTCGTCGCCGGCGGCCTCGGCGTTCGCCCGCAGCGGCGCCAGCGCGGCGCCGGCGCCGGGGAAGGCCGGCGCCAGCGGCGACAGCGGCCCGAGTTCGCGCATGACCCGGTTGACCACGCCACGCGCGGGCCGGCCGCTGAACAGGTTGGTCAGCGCGGTGTCGTCGCCGTCGCCGGCGTGCAGCGCGCGCCGGTGCAGCGGCGAGATCGTCGCTTCCGGGCAGAACAGATACGCGGTGCCGACCTGCACCGCCGCCGCGCCGAGCGCGAACGCCGCGGCGATGCCGCGGCCGTCGAAGATGCCGCCGGCGGCGATCACCGGCACGCCGACCGCATCGGCCACGCGCGGCAGCAGCGCGAACAGGCCGGCTTGCGCGCTGACGTCTTCGCCGTCGAGGAACACGCCGCGGTGGCCGCCGGCTTCGTTGCCTTGCACGACGATCGCGTCGCAGCCGCGCCGTTGCAGCCACACCGCCTCGGCGACGGTGGTGGCCGAGGCGATCGCGCGCGCGCCGCTGGCGCGCACGCGTTCGAGCAAGGCCGGCTCGGGCAGGCCGAAGTGGAAGCTCGCGACCTGCGGCCGCAGTTCTTCGACCAGCGCGCACCACGCCTCGTCGAACGGCGCGCGCGCGGCCGCGGCGACGGCGGCGTCGGGATCCAGGCCGAATTCGAGGTAGTACGGGCGCAGCCGCTGGCGCCACGCGGCGTCGCGCGCCGGGTCCGGCGCGGCGGCGCGATGGCAGAAGAAATTGAGGTTCACCGGCGCGTCGACCGCGGCGCGGAACTGCGCGACCTGTTCGCGCGCCTGCGCCGGCGACAGCATCGCGCACGGCAGCGAGCCCAGCGCGCCGGCGCGCGCGGCGGCGATCGCCAGCTCGGCGTTCTGCGCGCCGGCCATCGGCGCCTGCACGATCGGCAAGGCGATGCCGAACAAGTCCTGGATACGGCGGTCTGGCCACATGCGTGCGCGCTCCGTGGAGGATGCGCGCAGCATGCCACCGGCCGCGCGCGCCGTGTTGGCGCGCTGTGGCGAACGTGCGCGCGCGCTCAGTCCCGCGGCCAGACCGCGCCGGCCGGATCGAACTCGGAGGTGCCCATGCGTTCGCCGCGCCAGCCGAAGCCGCAGACCGCGAGCGGGCCTTCGGCCAGCGGGTCCAGGCCGAAGCCGCGCTCGATGTCGACTTCGTTGATCGCCGAGGTCACGAACGCGCCGAGCCCGAGCTCGGTCGCGCTCAGATACAGCGTCTGCGACAGATGCCCGCTGTCGAGCAGCAGCGCGCGATACGCCTTGGCGTGGCGGCGGTACTTCCAGAAGCTGCGCGCATAGCGCGGCGCCAGCACCGCCAGCGCGTGCGCGTCGGCGAACCAATGCTGGCCGGCGACCGCCTGCGCGGCGAACTCGGCCAGCGGCGCGGCCGGCGCCGGCATCGGCTCCAGTGCGTGCTCGACCGGGTGGTAGTGGTACAGCCCGGGCGCCACGCCGTCGACGTTCTGCACGATCAGATACGCCTCGGTCGCGTGCAGGCCGCCGCCGGACGGCGTGTGCTTCTTCAGGAACACGGTGTCGTCGCTGATCCGCACCTGCGCCTGCGCGGCGAACACGCGCCGTAGCATGCGCGCGAAGCGCTCGTACGGCAGCGCGCGCGCGGCGTCGAAGTTGCGGCAGGTGGCGCGGCGCGCCAGCAGCCGCTCGAACTCGCCGTCGTCCAGCCGCGGCAGCGGCAGGCGCGCGGCGGCCGGCGCGCGCTCGACTACGTGCGGCGGCGGCGCGCCGAGGCGGCGGCGGATCTCGGCCGCGGTGGTCAGTTCGTTCTCGTCCATCGCCGCGGCGCTGTCCGTGCCCTGCCAGCGCGCCATGCGGTGGGCCAGCGCGGCCGGCGGCCACCAGTGCGCGGCGCGCACCGCCTCGTCGCGCTCGCGGTGGGCGGCGCGGGCTTCGTCGTCGCCGATCAGCAGGCCGGCCTGCAGCAAGGCCTCGCAGGCCTGCGGGGCCAGCGCGCGCACGTCCTCGGCCGGCAGCCACGCGTGCGCGCCGACCGCGCCGAGCAGCTCGCGCTCGTCGGCGCCGATCTCCACCTCCGCCTCCAGGTGCGGCGCCAGCGCCAGCCATTGGCGCTGGCTGTGCAGGCCGTTGCCGCCGCTGAGCAGCGAGTTCAGGTCGAACGACAGGGTTTCGCGCGGTTCGATGAATACGATGGAGCAGCGGCGGATGCGCATGGCGGCGGGCGGGTCTCGGCGACGGCGGGCTCGGCGGCGGTGCACGAACCGCGGCCTGCGCGTGCCGGACAGCACGGCGGCCGCGGCTAGAATAGGCGATGGACGCCGCACCGGCTCGCACACGCCGCGCGGCGGCCCGGCGCCGGGCGCCGACCCGACTTTGCTGAACGACGCATTTGACCTGTCGCTGCGGGTTGTCGCGTTGTCCCTGCTTGACCGGGGCGGCCGTACGGCGCCGCTTTACGCCCGAATCGGGCAATCACGGGGGAACTGGGGAACTACCTATGGCTACGAAAAAACCTGGCGGCGGACACACGCCTTTGGATCCGAAAGTCGCCGACAAGCTGCTGGAGTTGTTGAGCACCGATAACGAATTCCGCGCGAACTTCGAGAAAGACCCGAAGGCCGCGGTGCAGTCGCTCGGCCACGACGTGCCCGAGGGCGTGCAGCTGCTGTGCATGAACACGACCCAGATGGCGAGCAAGGAAGAGATCGCCCAGGCGCGCGAGGCGATCAAGGAGTTCCTGACCTCGGCGGCCGCTTACAGCAATCCTCACTGCTTCGAGGCCGGCAACCTCGGCCCGGCGCTCGACGACAAGTAAGCCGGCGGCGCATTGGCGGCCCAGGCGGCGGAGTACGCCTGGGCTTCCTTGTCCGCTTCGGCCGTACGGCCCAAGGCCTTGAGCGCCTGCGCGGCGCGCAGCCGCGCGATCCGGGTGTCGGCCACGTTCAGCGATTGCAGCGACTGGCCGCCGGCCAGTTCGATGTACGCCAGGCCGCGGTGCGCGGCCAGCCAGCGCGCTTGCTCGAGCGCCTTTTCGTTGTCGCCGGCGGCCTCGAAGGCCTGCATCAGCGCGGCCCGGGTCTGGAACAGTTCGTGCCCGTTGAGCAGGCCGGCCAAGCGCCGCACCGCTGCCTCGGGCTTGCCGTCCAGCCGCTCCTGCCCGGCCAGCACCACTTCGCGCAGTTCCGCCAGCTTCGGCGTCGCCCACAGCTTCGGTTGGTCCTTGAGCGCGTCGAGCACGCTGGTCGCCAGGCTGGCATCGTCCTGGCGCTGGGCCAGGTAAGCGCTGGCCAGGGCCAGGAACACGTAGTCGCTCTCGTCGAAACCGGCGCCCTTGGACGCGGCCAGGGCGTTGCGCGCGCTCGCGCCGAGCAGTTCGCGCGCCCGCGCGCGTTCGCCGTTGAGCATGGCCACGCTGGCCTCGGTCACCGCCAGCACGTGCTTGAGCAGGTCGTTGCCTTCCACCGGCAGCTTGGCCGCGGCCTCGATATGGCGCTGGGCCTCTTTCCAGCGGCCCTGGTCGAGCAGCAGCGAGGTCTTGTCGAGATCGCGCACCGCGGCATAACCCTTGCGCGCGGCGCCGCCGCCGTCGAGCCGGCGCGCGGCGTCGTCGAGCGCGCCCTGCGCGGCGGAGACGTTGGCGCGGCGGCGCGCCGCATCGGCGATGTCGAGCTTGAGCGCCTGGTCGAACGCGGCGCGCGCGGCGCCGTAGTTCTCCTGGCCCAGCTCGGTGCGGCCGACATAGTCGTAGCCGTGGCCGCGCAGCGGGTTCTGCGGCACGGTGGCGCGCTGGGCGTAGGTGCGGGCCTCGGCGAAGCGGCTCTCCTGCATCAGCTGGAACGCGTAGTTGGCGGCGCCGGCGAAGTAGTCCGGATACAGGTCGGCCAGCAGCTTCCACTTGCCGACCGCCTCGCGGCCGCCGGCGAACTCGGCCGACCATGCGTCCAGGTACAGCGCGTCGCGCGGCGGCAGCCGGTCGCGGTGTTCCAGCGCCTGGGCCAGGAACGGTTTGGCGTGGGTGGCGTCGATCCGCGAGACCGCGGTGCGCACGCTGCCGAGGTAGGCCAGGGCGAAGGTCGGGTCGAGGGTGGTGGCGCGCTGGTAGAAGTCGGCCGCCTCCTCCATGCGCCCGCGGCCGAACGCCTTCTGGCCCAGGGCGTAGGCGCGCAACGCGTCGAGATTGGAGGTGGCGACCTTCGGCAGCGGCTCGGAATCGCGCTCGATCGACTTCATCGCCTCGCCGAGCTTTTCGCGCAGCGCCGCGGTGACGGTGTCGATCGAGTTCAGCGTGGACTCTTTGCCGGCGCCGTCGGCGGACTCGGCGTAGACCGTGGTCTGGGTATGCGGATCGATGACTTCGGCGCTGACCCGCACCCGCCCGCCGACTTCGGCCACGGTCGGCAGGATCACCGCGCGCGCGCCGTCGCGCAGGGCGATTTCCGAGGCGATGGCGCGGTCGAGCACGGTGTCGTTCTTGCGCTGCATGCGCTCGAGCGCGTCGCGCGCCTTGAGGTCGCTGAGCACGTTGACGTAGCGCGACTGCTCCAGGCTGATGCGGAAGGCCTGTTCCAGCGAATCGTCGAGCACGCTCTGGCCGGTGAGGTTGCGCAGGTCGCCGATCACCACCCAGTCGCGCTGGCCGAACGCGATCGCCGGCTGCGGCCGGGTCGCGAACCAGATGCCGCCGCCGACCGCCGCCAGCAGCGCGACCTCGGCGACCAGCGCCGCCGGGCGCCGCCACAGCGGAATGTCGCGCCAGGCCTTGGGCCCGTTCGGCGGCGCGCGCAGCGGGGCGATCCCGGGCTCGCCGACTTCGTAGATTTCCTGCGGCTCGGGCACGCCCTTGAAGCGCCAGCGCCCGTGCGACTTCCACAGCAGCTGCTGGCCGCGTTCGCCGAGTTCGCGCGCGGCGCGGTGCGCCAGCGGCTCGGCCACCGCCGACAGCAGGATCTGGCCCGGCCGCGCGGTCGCCATCAGCCGGCCGGCCATCGGCTTGGCCAGGCCTTCGACTTCGACCGGCTTGGCGCCGACCTTGACCGCCTCGTCGCTGTTGCGCCAGGTCAGCACTTCGCCGACGTGCAGGCCGGCGCGGGCCTTGAGTTCGAACTTGCGCGCCGCGCCGATCTCGCGCAGGCCGCGGGCGTAGTCCAGGGCGAAACCGAGGCCGTCGATGGGCCGCTCGAACAGCAGCAGCAAGCCGTCGGAGCGGTCGATCAAACGCCCGCGCCAGCGTTGCTGCAACGACAGCACCAGCCGGTCGTGTTCGCGGAACAGCTCCGCCGCGGGGCCGTCGCCGATGCGTTCGACCAGGGTGGTCGAATCGCACAGGTCGGTCAGCAGCAGGGTACGCAGCTGCGGGCCGTCGGCGTCGGGGCGGTGGGCGTCGTTCATCGCGGCATCCTTGTCCACGCCGATCAAACGGCGCTCAGTTCGGCGTCCTGCCAATGCACCCGGTTGCCGCCCAGGCGCTTGGCCTGGTAAAGCGCGGCATCGGCTTGCGCGTACCAGTCGTTCCAGTCGCGCTTGGCGCTGACCAGGCAGGCGCCGACGCTGACCGGGCAGATCGTCGGCGGCGATTGCGGGATCAGCAGCAGCCCGTGCACGGTATGGACGATGAAGTCGGCGAAGCGCATGACGTCCTGGCGGGTGTGCGCGGCGACCAGCAGGCAGAACTCGTCGCCGCCGAGGCGGCAGGCGATGTCCTCGGTGCCGGCCACCGAACGCAGGATGTTAGCCACGCTCTGCAGCACGCGGTCGCCGGCCAGATGGCCGTGTTCGTCGTTGACCTGCTTGAAGCGGTCGCAGTCCACCAGCACCAGCCCGATCGTGTCGGCCATGCCGGCCGCGCGCACTTCCTGCAGGTGCAGGGTCAGGCCGCGGCGGTTGTACAGGCCGGTGAGGTCGTCGGTGCGCACCAGCTCCTCGGTCTGGTTGAGCTGGTGGGTGGTCGCGTAGAGGCTGTCGAGCGCGGCTTCCAGGTCCTGATTGCGGCGGCGCAGGCGGCGGATCAGGCTTTGTTCGTTGAGCACCACGCGCATGATCGCGCGGCGCAGGAAGTAGGACACCAGCGAGGGATCGCGGTCGACCAGGCGCTGGAATTCCTCGTGGCGCAGTTCCACCAGCAGGCCGTCGGTGGCGGCGATGGCGTCGGCGCTGCGGGCGTGGTCGCCGATCAGCAGGCCGAGTTCGCCGAAGAATTCGCGCACGCCCAGGCGCTTGGTGACCAGGTCGTCGCCGAAGTCCAGGACGATCGCGCCGCGCGCGATCACGAACATGGTGGTGCCCAGCTCACCGCGGCGGAACAGCACCTGCCCGGCCTCGACCCGGCGCGGGCGGCCGATCTCGGCGAACAGTTCGAATTCGCCCGGGGTCAGCACCGCCATCGCCACGTCCGTCGGCGCCGCGGTCGCTGCCGAATTGTCGGTTTCGCGGCCCACCGAAGGCGCCGCCGTGTCGCGATTCATCCCGATCTCCCCGAGCCCCACATCCCCTGTGAAGCTTTGACGGCAGGATAGCACCTGAGTCTGAGCAGCTAACGCCGCAAGGGGGCAGGAGCGGCCACCCCCCGCCGTCCCGATGCGCGCTGTTGCGTATACGGCCGCGAGTGTAGTCCCGCGGTCCGCTCCGGCGCGGGCGCGCCGCGTTGCAGGTGTGCAACAGATGCGCAGTACGACCGCGGTCGCGGTCGCGGTCGCGGCCGCGCCGGCATGGCCTTCGGCACTGCGCGGGCCGGGGCGGATGCTGTTCATACTCGACCCCGACCTGCCACGGAAACGGAGAACCGCCATGCCCGCTCGTCCGCACCGCCACCGCTTGTCGCCTGCCGGCCTCGCCCTCGCGCTCGCCGCCGCCACCGCCGCGCCGGCCTTCGCCGCCGGGTCGGCGCAGGTCGAGCTGATTCCGCGCTCGGCCCTGTTCGGCAATCCCGAGCGCAGCAGCGCCCAGCTCAGCCCCGACGGCCGTTACCTGAGCTGGCTGGCGCCGGTGAACGGCGTCATGAACGTGTGGGTGGCGCCGGCGGACGATCCGGCCAAAGCGCGCGCGGTCACCGACGACGCCGCGCGCGGGATCCGTAGCTATGTCTGGAGCTATCGCGAAGGCACCCTGCTGTACCTGCGCGACAGCGGCGGCGACGAGAACTTCCACCTGTATGCGGTCGACGTGGCCAAGCCGGGCCAGGCGCGCGACCTCACCGCCTATCCCAAGACCCGCGCCAGCCTGGTCCGCCTCGCCCATCGCCATCCCGACCGGATCCTGGTCGGCATGAACGACCGCGACCCGAAGTGGCACGACTTGTACGAAGTCGACCTGGCCAGCGGCGAACGCAAGCGCGTGCTGGAGAACAAGGACCGCCTGTCCGGCTATCTCGCCGACGGCGATCTGAAGGTCGGCCGCGCCACCCGCTCGCGCGAGGACGGCGGCGGCGAACTGCTGGCCGCCGACGGCAAGGGCGGCTGGACGGTGATCGACACGATTCCGTTCGAAGACAGCCAGACCACCAAGTACGAGGGCTACAGCGACGACGGCCGCACCTTGTATCTGACCGACTCGCGCGGCCGGAACACCGCCGCGCTGTACGCGGTCGACGCCGACGGCAAGAAATCGCTGCTGCTCGAGGACGCCCGCGCCGATGTCGGCGCGCGCCTAAGCGATCCGCGCAGCGACCGGGTCCAGGCGGCATCGGTCTATTACCTGCGCCAGCAATGGAAACCGCTGGACCCGGCCGTCGGTCGCGACCTGACCTGGCTGCAGGGCAAGCTCGGCGCGGGCGAAGTCTCGGTCGCCTCGCGCAGCCTCGACGACCGCGCCTGGGTGGTGTCCTACAGCGCCGCCGAGGAACCCGGCACGACCTATCTGTACAAGCGCGGCGGCAGCGGCGAGCCGAGCCTGACCCGCTTGTTCTCGACCCGCCCGGCGCTGGACGGCCAGCCGCTGGTGCCGATGTGGCCGGTCGAGATCGGCGCGCGCGACGGCAAGACCCTGGTCAGCTACCTCAGCCTGCCCAAGAGCGCCGACGCCAACGGCGACGGCAAGCCCGACCGCCCGGTGCCGCTGGTGCTGTTCGTCCACGGCGGCCCGTGGGCGCGCGACTACTACGGCTACCACGCCTACGCGCAGTGGCTGGCCAACCGCGGTTACGCCTCGTTGCGGGTCAACTACCGCGGCTCCACCGGCTTCGGCAAGGACTTCATCAACGCCGGCGACGGCGAATGGGCCGGCAAGATGCACGACGACCTGATCGACGCGGTCGACTGGGCGGTCAAGCAAGGCGTGACCAAGAAGGAAGACGTCGCGATCATGGGCGGCAGCTACGGCGGCTACGCGACCCTGGTCGGCCTGACCTTCACCCCCGACGCGTTCAAGTGCGGCGTCGACATCGTCGGCCCGTCGAACCTGGAAACCCTGCTCAAGACCATCCCGCCGTACTGGGCCAGCATCTTCGAGCAGTTCGCCCGGCGCATGGGCGACCCGCGCACCGAAGCCGGGCGCAAGCAACTGGCCGAACGCTCGCCGATCGGCCGGGTCGACAAGATCGACAAGCCGCTGCTGATCGGCCAGGGCGCCAACGACCCGCGGGTCAACCAGGCCGAGAGCGACCAGATCGTCGAGGCGATGCGCAAGAAGAACATCCCGGTCACCTACGCGCTGTTCCCCGACGAAGGCCACGGCTTCGCCCGGCCGGAAAATTCGATGGCGTTCAACGCGGTCGCCGAAGGCTTCCTGGCCCAGTGCCTGGGCGGCCGCGCACAGCCGATCGGCGAGGACTTCAAGGGCTCCAGCATCACCGTGCCGGCGGGCGCGGATGGGGTGAAGGGGCTGGAGGCGGCGTTGAAGACGCACAAGCAGGAAGTGAAGAAGTAAGCCGCGCAGTCGGCCGCTGCCTGCACAGGCGGCGGCCGATTCGTTGCGAGCGTCGGTCGGCGCGGCGTGGTCCGTCGACGCGTCCGGATCGTTATCGCCGCGCTACCGTCTCGATCCGCCGCGTCCGCTGCCGGTCGCGGGTTTCGATACAGTTTTCATGCCTCGCAAGAATTCTCCGACCGCTGCACCGACCCGAGCTCCGTCGGGCTATGCCGCGCTACTCGCGCAGATCAAGCAACGAATCGGCGATTCCCGGCTCAGGGCGTCGCTGTCAGTCAACCGCGAACTCAACCTGCTGTACTGGAGCATCGGCCGCGACATCCTGGCGCGGCAGGACCGGCAGGGCTGGGGCGCCAAGATCGTCGACCGCCTCGCCGCCGACCTGACCCGTCTGTTCCCGGAAATGCGTGGTTTTTCGTCGCGAAACCTGAAATACATGCGGGCCTTCGCGCAGACCTGGCCCGATGCCGAAATAGTGCAACAGCTTGTTGCACAATTGCCCTGGGGCCATAACCTGCGTCTGATCGAAGCGGTCAGGAGCGACGACGAGCGCGAATGGTACGCGCGACAGGCGCTGGAGCACGGCTGGAGCCGCAACGTCCTGGTCCATCAAATCGAAAACCGCTTGTACGCGCGCCAAGGCCGCGCCCTGACCAATTTCTCGCGCACGCTGCCGGCGCAGCAATCCGAACTGGCCCAGCAGATCGTCAAGGATCCCTATGCGTTCGATTTTCTGTCGCTGAGTCCGCAGGCGAAAGAACGCGACCTGGAACTGGGGCTCATCGACCACTTGCGCTCGCTCATCATGGAGCTCGGCAAGGGCTTCGCCTTCGTCGGCAACCAATACCGGCTGGAGATCGGCGGCGAGGACTACTTCATCGACCTGCTGTTCTATCACCTGCATCTGCGCTGCTTCGTGGCGTTCGAACTCAAGATGGAGGAATTCAAGCCCGAATTCGCCGGCAAGATGAACTTCTATCTCTCCGCCGTCGACGACACCCTGCGCCATGCCGACGACCGCCCGACCATCGGCATCGTCCTGTGCAAAAGCCGCAACCGGATCGTGGTCGAGTACGCGCTGCGCGACTCGCTCAAGCCGATGGGCGTGGCCGAATACAAACTCTCCGCCGCCCTGCCCGCGCGCCTGCGCAAACAGCTGCCGACCGCAGCGGACCTGAAGCCGCTGCGCGAGGACGCCTGAAACGACGAAGGGCCCCGCGGGGCCCTTCGCGCGCAAGACCGCCGCGAAGACTCAGGCGACCTTCTTCGACTCGTGGAACTGCTCCTCCTCGGTCGAGCCCTTCAACGCCACCGTCGAGGACTGCCCGCCCTGGATGGTCTGGGTCACCGCGTCGAAGTAGCCGGTGCCGACCTCGCGCTGGTGCTTGACCGCGGTGAAGCCCTTCTCGGCGGCGGCGAACTCGGCTTCCTGCAACTCCACGAACGCGCTCATCTGCCGGCGCGCGTAGCCGTGGGCGAGGTTGAACATGCCGTAGTTGAGGCTGTGGAAACCGGCCAGGGTGATGAACTGGAACTTGTAGCCGTAGCTCGCGATTTCCTTCTGGAACTTGGCGATGGTCGCGTCGTCGAGGTTCTTCTTCCAGTTGAAGCTCGGCGAGCAGTTGTAGGCCAGCAGCTTGCCCGGGAACTTGGCGTGGATGGCTTCGGCGAACTTGCGCGCGAATTCCAGGTCCGGCTTGCCGGTTTCGCACCACACCAGATCGGCGTACGGCGCGTACGCCAAGCCGCGGCTGATCGCCTGATCCAGGCCGTTGCGGGTCTTGTAGAAGCCTTCGTTGGTGCGTTCGCCGGTGGTGAACGGCTGATCGTTCGGGTCGATGTCGGCGGTCAGCAGGTCGGCGGCTTCGGCGTCGGTGCGCGCGACGATCAGGGTCGGCACGCCCATCACGTCGGCGGCCAGACGCGCGGCGACGAGCTTCTCGACCGCTTCGCGGGTCGGCACCAGCACCTTGCCGCCCATGTGGCCGCACTTCTTGACCGAGGCCAGTTGGTCTTCGAAGTGCACGCCCGAAGCGCCGGCTTCGATCATGCCCTTCATCAGCTCGAACGCGTTGAGCACGCCGCCGAAACCGGCCTCGGCGTCGGCGACGATCGGTTGCAGGAAGTCGATGTCGCCGGTCCCTTCGGCGCACTGGATCTGATCGGCGCGCAGCAAGGTGTTGTTGATCCGGCGCACGACCTGCGGCACCGAGTTGGCCGGGTACAGCGACTGGTCGGGATACATCTCGCCGGCGATGTTGGCGTCGGCAGCGACCTGCCAGCCCGACAGGTAGATCGCCTTGAGCCCGGCCTTGACCTGCTGCATGGCCTGGTTGCCGGTCAGCGCGCCGAGCGCGTTGACGAAGTCTTCGGTGTGCAGCGAGTTCCACAGCTTGGCGGCGCCGAGCTTGGCGATGCTGTGTTCGACCGGCACGGTGCCGCGCAGGCGCACCACGTCCTCGGCCGAGTACGGGCGGGTGATGCCGGCCCAGCGCGGGTCGGTGGCCCATTGGTGGCGCAGTTGGTCGGCGGTCGGCAGCGTGTGGCTCATGACATCGATTCCTTGCGTGTGGGTCGTAGCGACGTGGGTATGGGGTGAGGCGGGTGCTGGACGTCTGGCTGTAGGAGCGACGCGAGTCGCGACCGCGGGGTTGCAGGCTCGCGTCGCAAGCGGTGTTTCGCGGTCGCGGCTCGCGCCGCTCCTACAGGGGGTCAGTCGATGCGTTCGTAGGCGGGTAGGGTCAGGAACTCGGCCAGCGTCGGCGCGTGGGTGAGTTCGTCGAGCATCGCGATGGCCTCGTCGAGCTTGCCGCCGCCCGGCAGCGCGGCGCGGTCGGCGAACCGGCTCGGCAGGCCGATCAGCGCGCGTTCGAGCAGGGCGAAGTCGACCGGCGTGCCGTCGTCGAGGAACAGCGACGGCGCGTGCAGCCACTGCCACAGCTGGGTGCGGGCGATCTCGGCGGTGGCCGCGTCTTCCATCAGCCAGTGGATCGGCACGCAGCCGCTGCCGTCGAGCCACGCGGCGAGATATCGCACGCAGACTTCGACGTTGCCTTCGAAACCGGCGCGGGTGATGGTGCCGAACGAAGGCTTGATCAGGTCCTCGGCGATGATCAGCACGTCCTCGCGCAGCACGTGCTGCTGGTGCGGGGTCGGCATGCGCTCGTCGAAGATGCGCATCGCCAGCGGAATCAGCGCCGGATGCGCGACCCAGGTGCCGTCGTGCCCCGCGGTGACTTCGCGCAGCTTGTCCGCGCGCACCTTGGCCAGCGCCGCCTCGTTGGCGGCTTCGTCGCCGTTGATCGGGATCTGCGCGGCCATGCCGCCCATCGCGTGGGCGCCGCGCTTGTGGCAGGTCTGGATCAGCAGTTCCGAGTAGGCGCGCAGGAACGGCTGGGTCATGGTGACCTGGCCGCGCTCGGGCAGGATCTTGTCGCGGTGCGCGCGGAAGGTCTTGAGGTAGGAGAACACGTAGTCCCAGCGGCCGCAGTTGAGCCCGGCGATGCGCGTGCGCAGCGCATGCAGGATCTCGTCCATCTCGAACACTGCCGGCAAGGTCTCGATCAGCACCGTGACCTTGATCGAACCCGGCTCCAGCTCCAGCTCGCGCTCGATGTGTTCGAGCGCGTCGTTCCACAGCTGCGCCTCCTCCATCGACTGCAGCTTGGGCAGGTAGAAGTACGGGCCGCGGTCCTTGGCGGCGAGCGCGGCGGCGTTGTGGAAGGCGAACAGGCCCAGATCGAACAGGCCGCCGGACACCGCCGCGCCGTCGACGCGCAGGTGCTTTTCGTCGAGGTGCCAGCCGCGCGGGCGCACCATCAGCACCGCTTGCTCCTCGAACGGCTTGAGCGCGTAGCGCTTGCCGGTGTCGGGCGCGGTGAATTCCAGGGTGCCGGCGACGGCGGCGGCGAGCGCGCGCTGGCCGGCGATCAGGTTGGCCCAGGTCGGCGCGGTGCTGTCCTCGAAGTCGGCCATGTAGACCTTGGCTCCGGAGTTCAGCGCGTTGATGACCATCTTGGGATCGACCGGGCCGGTGATCTCGACCCGGCGGTCGAGCAACGCGGTCGGCAGCGGCGCGACCCGCCAGTGGCCGGCGCGGATCGCGGCGGTGTCGGCGCGGAAGCCCGGCAGGCCGCCGGCGTCGAACAAGGCCTGGCGCTCGCGGCGCGCGGCCAGGCGGGCTTGGCGGGCGGGTTCGAAACGGCGGTGCAGGTCGGCCAGGAACTCGAGGGCGGCCGGGGTCAGCACCTGCTCCTGGCCGGCGGCGCGGCCGCTGAGCTCGATGCCTGCGCCCGGCCCGCGTTGCCCGGGACGGGGTTCCTGCCACTGCGTCATGACTGCCGACATGGTGCGACTCCTGTGGGGGAGGACCGCTCCCAGCGAGCGAGTCCCTGGACCAGACCATGCGGCGGCGTGTTGTATTTGACAATCAAGTTTTTTCAATGCATATCATTTGCTTAGCTTATATATGGAATTCACGTGACTTCGACGCGCTCGCTAAGTCCGCGATTTGCCTACAAAAGCGACAAGCTCAAGCCGCTGCGGGCGTTCTGCCAAACCGCGCGCCTGGGCTCGGTCTCACGCGCGGCCGAGGCGCTGTACCTCAGTCAGCCGGCGGTGACCCTGCAGTTGCAGGCGCTGGAACGCGAAATGGGCGTGCGCCTGCTCGAACGCAGCGGCCGCCGGCTGGCCCTGACCCGCGAAGGCGAGGCGCTTTACGAACTGGCCCGGCCACTGGTCGAGGGCCTGGACGGGCTGGAAGGCGTATTCCGCGAACGCATCCGCGGCCTCGACGCCGGCGAGCTCAACGTCGCCGCGGGCAGCTCGACCATCCTCTACCTGCTGCCGAAGATCGTCGAAGCCTTCCGCGCCGCGCACCCGGAGGTGCGGCTGACCCTGCACAACGTCACCGGCGCCGGCGGCCTCGACCTGCTGCGCTCCGACGGCGTCGACCTCGCCGTCGGCTCGATGCTCGACGTGCCCGGCGACCTCAGCTACGCCCCGGTCTACCGCTTCGAACCGATGCTGATCGCGCCGCGCGACCATCCGCTGGCCAAGCTCGACACGCTGACCCTGCAGGACCTGAGCCCGTACGGCCTGATCCTGCCGCCGCAGCGACTGACGACCTACCGCATGGTCGATCTGGTGTTCCAGCAGAACCGGGTGCCGTACACGGTGGCGCTGGAAGTCGGCGGCTGGGAGGTCATCAAGCAGTACGTGGCGATGGGCTTGGGGATCAGCATCGTCACTGCGATCTGTCTGACCGAGGCCGACCGCGCGCGGCTGTCGGCGCGGTCGCTGGCGGATTATTTTCCGTCGCGCAGCTATGGCGTGGTGGTGCGCAAGGGCAAGTATCTGTCGCCGCAGGCGCGGGCGTTCACCGAATTGATCCAGCCGGCGTTGTTCGAGCGTGGCGACTATTACGCGACCGGCCAGTCGGATCGCTGATCGGTGGGCCCTCATCCGCCCCTCCGGGGCACCTTCTCCCGCAGGCGGGGTGAGGGGGCGCGCTTGCGAGCCACCGGCTCGCGCGCCACCGAACGCCCGAACGCTCTGCGTTCGGGCTGGGGAACGCCGTGACCCATTGCGGCGCAGGTTGCCGCCCTCATCGGCCCCTTCGGGGCACCTTCTCCCGCAAGCGGGAGAAGGGACAGCAATCAGCGTCGCTGCTTGAAGCCCCTCTCCCGCTTGCGGGAGAGGGGTTGGGGTGAGGGCAGCCCCAGCGAAACCTCAGTACCGCGCGCTCACCTTGACGCCCGAGAACGCGCTCGCCGCATGCACGGCCACATACACATACCCCGCCGGCGCATTGGCGATCGTCACCGACTCGCCGTTGCCGGCCTTGGCCGAACGGTACTGATACGACTCGCGCGACGGCCAGTTGCCGGCGCTGACGTACAGATCGGCGTTGCCGCTGCCGCCCGCGGTATCGATCCGCAGCTGGCTCACGCCGGCCGGCAGGTACAGATAGAAGTAGGCGTAGTTGCCCGCCGTGGCCGCCGCGTTGCTGCGCGAGCAATTGCGGCCCAACGCGCGCGCGTCGCTGCCGGCGCACTCCGGCAGGCCCGGCTCGCTGACGCTGACCGAACGCGTGACCGTCGCGGTCGCGCCGCGATCGTCGGTCACGGTCAAGCTGACGCTGTAAGCGCCCGCCGCGGCGTAGGTCTTGCTCGGATTGGCTGCGGTCGAACCGCTGCCGTCGCCGAAGCTCCAACTGCGCGAAACGATCCGGCCATCGCTGTCGCCTGATGTATCGGTGAAGCTCACGCTCAAACCGCTGGCGACCGCGCTGAAGTTCGCCGTCGGCGGCTGGTTCGGCGTGCCGCCGCAGCCGCTGCCGGCCGGATCGGCCACGCACGGCAGCCAGGCCTTGAACGCGGCGTCGTTGCTCTGGCCGATGCCGGCCATATAGGTCGCATAGCCGGTGTAGTCGCCCGGACGGAACCGCGCCAGGATCGCGTTCACCTGCTCGCGCCGCTGTTCGAACATGAAACGCACCGCCAGATAGCCCCAGCGATAGACCCGGTTGGTGCCGCTGTCGTAATCGTTGGCGTAGACCGTGCTCAAGGCGTAGGTCGCGCGCGCGGCCTCGGCGATGGCGGCGTCGTTGCTGACCTGCCGGTACTGATACGACAGGTACTCGGCGAAGCCTTCGACCCACCACACGGTCTTTTGCTGCATCGCCGCCTGGAAGTCGCCCCACATGTCGAAACGGCCGTCGAGGTAGTGCACGTACTCGTGGGTCAGGTTCCAGATCTCGAAGGTCGGGCGCAGCCACTCGGCCTCGTAGGCGATGAAGCGCGCCTGGTTGCCGGGTGCGGACGGATCGCCTTCCAGGTACATGCCGCCGTTGTTGGTGTCGATGCCGAAGATCGCGCCGGCGTAGATGCCGTAGTCGTCGCTGCTGTCGAACACCGCCATTTCCAGGCTGGCGTTGTTGTCGCCGGCGACCGGCACGCCGCCGGTGGCGAGTTCGCGGTGGAAGTAGGCCTCCTGTCCGGACACCGTGGCGCAGGCGCTGGCCAGTTCCGACGCGCTCATCTGCTGCGCGCGCAGGGTCAAGGTGGCGCTGCAGGTGTGGCGGACCGGCAGCGCCGCCGCTTCCAGGCGCGGCACGAAATCGCACTGGCCGTAGTAGGCGCAGTTGCCGGCGTCGTAGTACTGCGCCATTTCGCCGATGCCGACCCACAGCCGCGCGGTCGCGCCGGTGATCGAGCTGCGGTCGATCAGCGCCTTGGCGCGGGCGCGCGCCAGCGTCTTGAGCGCGCCGTCGTATTGCAGGAAGCGCGCCATCTCGCGGCCGGCGTTCGACGCCAGATACGCCCGGTCGGTGCCGAGCAAAGCGAAGTTGCGGTTGGCGAAGTTGTACAGCGTGTCGACGATGGAGGTGTCCGACTGCACCAGCGCGCGGAACGCCGCGTCCTGGTGGCCGCGGAAGGTCACGGTGTAGGCGTTGTTGACCGCGACCTTCATCCAGTAGAACGCGTCGTAGCGGCTGTCGTAGCTGTCGAGCAGGCGCTTGACGACGTACAGGTAGCGCGCGTTCTCAGCCGCGCTGTCGATCAGGGTCACGTACTCGGCCAGGATCTCGCCGTGCGCATCGTCGATGCGGCCGAAGTTGGCGTTGGCGGCGAACGCGTCCAGCGCCGGCCGAATCGCGTTGCGCAGCGCGGCGCCATAGCTGCCGACCGCGCTGTCGTAGTACTGCACGTAATAGCCGGCGCGCAGGAACAGCACCAGTTGCAGAGTGCCGCCGGCGTTGGTGCCGTCGTAAGCGCGCGCCGAAGCGGCGAACGCGTCGGCGACGCTGACCATCTGCGCCTCGCGGAAGGTCGCGTACGCCTGGCTGCCGCTCAAACCGAACAACTGGTTGACGCAGTCCGGCGCGGCCGCGCGTACCGCCGAGGCAAGCGCGGCGCCGCTGAGCGAACCGAAGCTGTTCGGATCGCAGGCCGCCGCGGCCTTGGCCGTGCGCGCGAACGACAGCAGCGACGGCCGCTTGAGCGGGTCGCGGCGCACACCCGCGCCGTCGTAGGCGCTGTCGGCGCGATCGGGCAACAACGGCTGCTGCGGCGCGCGCTGCGCCGGCGCCAGCGAGCGCGGTTGGCGGTGTTCGCCGAACAACTGGCGTTCGGTCGCGGGCTGCTTGCGCGCGGCGCCGGCGACAACGGTGCGCGAGGCCGCGAATGCAGCGGCGACGGCGCTATGGCCGGGCGCCGACGGCGCGGATGCGGCGGCGGACGACGCGGCGGCGGCGGTGCCGGCGGTCGGCGACGGCGCCGCTTCGAACGCGGACGGCAAAGCGAAACTGGCGAACACCGCCAACGCGGCGGCGCCGGCGAACAGGGCCCGCAACGGGCCCGGACGGAAAACGAAAGACATCGCGAATCTCCTTGATGGCAGGACGGCCGCGGCGGCCGCGCGGTGCGCGGCGACGCCCGCATCAGCGAACACGGCCGGGACGAATCGGACGACGGAACGGCGATACGGCTGAGCGACGACCTGCGCAGCGGCGGCGGCGGAAGACCTGCGCGAAACGGCTGCGCGGATCGGCCGCAAGCGCGCGGCTGAGCAGCGGCCGCGCTGAGGCGCGGCGCGAAAGCTGGCGATGGATCGGGCGGCTGCGCTCGGCGAACGGGCGCGGCGGCCGCCGCGCGGGACGCGCAGTCCCGTGCGGCCGCGTCGCCGCGTCCGTCGCGTCTGCGCTCTCTTGCTGCGCGCCGCCCGGCCGCGCCGCGCGCACGCACGCCGGCACGGCCGGCCCAAGGCCGAACCCGGCATGCGCTGCGACGGCACGGCCGCCCCTGACGGCCGCGAGCCACCGATCGGCCGCGGCCCCGCGCGGTCGGTCATCGCCGCGACATCGAAGGCTGCTAATCGGTATACCGTATACGATATGTGCGGAATCCGTGGCGATTCCGTGACTGCGGTTGTGGCTCCGCGCGAACTTCCTGCCGCTCATCGGCGCGCACGGCGGCACGTTCTGGGCGTGCAATGCGCGCTTTTGCGAAGCGCATCCCACTAAAGTACTAAGTCGCTCACGCTCGCTCGCCGCATAGCCGCGACCGCCGCCACATTTCCGGCGCAAGCCTTGGATAGACTGGCCGCATGAGCATCCTGCCGCGTTCGCTGTCCGACCAAGCCTTCGAAGTGGTGCGCGAGCGCATTTTGTCGACCCAGATCCCGCCGCTGGCGCCGATCCGCCAGGAGCTGCTGGCCGAGGAACTGGGGATCAGCAAGATCCCGCTGCGCGAGGCGCTGAGCCGGCTGGAAGAACAGGGCCTGCTGTCCTCGCACCCGAACCGCGGCTTTTTCGTGCCGCCGCTGACCTCGACCGAGGCCGAGGAAGTGTTCGCGCTGCGCCTCAAGATCGAGCCGGAAGCCGCCGCCCAGGCCTGCCTGAGCGCCTGCGAGGCCGGCCAGGAGGCCGCGCGCGCCGCGTTCCTGGCCTGGGAGCAGGCCGACCACGGCGACCCCAACGCCAGCGTGCGCTGCAACCGCGCCTTCCACCTCGCCCTGGTGACGCCGGGCGGGCGCCAGGTCACCGCACAACTGATCGAGCGCCTGCAGGTGCTGGCCGAGCGCTACGTGCGCAAGCACCTGGAACCGGTCGGGCGCGAAGCGCGCGCGGCCAACGAACACCTCGGCATCCTGCAGGCCTGGCTGCAACGCGACGCCGCGCTGGTCGACCAACTGCTGTCGACCCACATCCTCAGCACCCTGCACGACCTGCGCGCCCAGCTCGAACAAATCCCGCTGACCGGCCCGCTGCTGCCGGATTTCCGCCGCGCCCCGCGGCGGCGCCGCGAACCGGCCTGAGCGAACCCGCTTGAAAAAATGAAAACGGATTCCGGCTCACACCGGAATCCGTCTTTGATTTTTCCGTTGCCGTTGCCGTTGCTTCTTGCTCCCCCCGCCGCCCCGAACTCGCTACAGGCAAACGCAGACCCGAAGGGCGCGCGCATGGATGCGCGCGTGCGGGACCGGGCCAGGATGGCCCTTGTCCCGCATCCCCGCGCAAGCTCCGAACCATAGTGGCTCTTGATTCGAGAACAAGGAAAGCGCCTTTCTTTGGTTACTTTCTTTGGCAAGACAAAGAAAGTGACCCGGCCGCTTGCGGACGGAAGCCGTTGATTGCGGCTGGTCGCCACACGACACACCGCCCACGGCGAAACCAACAGCAAAACGACAGAAAGAAAGGGGGCACAGTAGTCGAGTTGTCGCGGTCGCAGCTTGCGCAGCTCCTACAGGGGCCTCGTATCCGACTGTAGGAGCGACGCGAGTCGCGACCGCGAAACCACAGCCACTGCGCAGGTTTCGTCGTAGTTGCGTTTTCGCGGTCGCGACTCGCGTCGCTCCTACAGGAGCTCCAGCAGGTTTCGTTCGCGGCGACAGGCGCTGCGACCACGCCACCCCGACACCGCCCTCAAACCGTCCCGCGGTTCTTGCCGATAAACGGCCGGCAATACTCGCGAATCCGCCGCATGTCCGCATCCATATCGTCGCCCAGATGAAACGCCGGCCCGATCCCGATCACCTTGTCGGGATAATGGAAATACGCCAGCACCACCGGCACGTCCGCGTTCTTGGCGATCTTCCAAAAGCCCGCCTTCCACTTCTCGACCCGCTTGCGCGTGCCTTCCGGCGCGATGCCGAGCCAGAGCTTCTCCGCGCCCTTCATCATCGCCACCGCCTGATCGATGACCCCATGGGCGGCGCTGCGGTTGATCGGAATCACCCCGAAGCGGCGCAGCATGAACCCCACCACCGGCACCTTGAACAGCGATTCCTTGGCGATGATGTTGACGTTCAGGCCCATCGCCGCCTTGGCCGCGAACGCCCACACCCCGTCCCAGTTGGACGAATGCGGAATGCCGATCAGCACCGCGCGCGGGATGTCGGGGAACTGGCCGACCATGCGCCAGCCGCCCAGGCGCAGGATCGCGCGGCCGGTCCACTGCGCCAGCCGGCTGCGCTTGACCCGCGGCACGTTCGGCGGCAGCGGCAGCACGATCGAGCCGTCGGGCGCGCCCGGCGGATGCTGGTAGGGGGCGTGGGGCGGGCCGTTCGGCGCGTGGTCGGCGGGGGTCTCGGGTTCGGCTGACATGCAGTCTCCGTGCGTGGTTCGCGGGTCAATCCCACTCGCGCTGCGAGCGCCCGCGCTTGGTCTGGCCGCGCTCGCGTTTGGCGCCCAGACGGCGTTCCTTGGCGGCGCGGCTGGGCTTGGTGGCCACGCGCGGCTTGGGCGCGCGCAGGCCGCTGTCGACGAACGCGGCCAGGCGCTCGCGCGCGTCCTCGCGGTTGCGTTCCTGGGTGCGGAAGCGTTGGGCGCTGATCACCAGCACGCCGTCGTTGGTCACCCGCCGGTCGCGCTTGGCCAGCAAGCGTTCGCGCACGGCTTCGGGCAACGACGGCGACTGGGCGACGTCGAAGCGCAATTCCACCGCGGTGGCGACCTTGTTGACGTTCTGCCCGCCGGGACCGGTCGACCGCACGAAGCGTTCGACCAGTTCCGTCTCGGGGATGGTGATGGCCATGCTCTCCTCCGTCGGCGATTGTAGTCGGCGGCGGCCATTCGTCCATGACGGGCGTTTCGACCCGGATCGCGCTGCGTGCGGATTGGGCGACGTTGCCGGCGCGATCGCGCCCGGTCACCGCCGCATCGTTGACGCGGCCGCCGCCGCGGGGGGACGATGGCCGTCCGCGCCCCACCGGGCGCGATCCGGTCGGTCCCGTCCGATACCCGAGCGATACCCGAGCGATCCAAGGAGGAAGCCCGCATGAAACGCCCGTCCCGTCCGTCCGCGCCGCGTTGGCCGGCCGTCCTGGCCCTGGCGGCGGCATGCATGGCCGCGCCCGTCGCCGGCGCGCAGGCCATCGACCAGCGTTACGACCCGGCCAACGTCAACAACCGCATCGACAACCCGGCCTTCCAGCGGCAAATGAACCATCAGGCCCAGTCGATCGCCGAAAGCATGATCGGCCGTCAGGCCAACGGCACCGAGCAGCAGATCCTGAGCCAGTTCAACCAGGTCCAGACCCAGGCGCTGCGGCAGATGCAGGGCGCGCTCGACCGCATGCCCGCGCAGGGCGCGGGCGCGGCCTACGGCGGCCAGCCGCAGCTGGACGCGCGCGCGATCCAGCAGTTGCAGCAGTCGCCGGAAGGGCGTTACGTGCTCGAGCAGATGGCCGGGCAGCAGCGCGGCGGCGGCGGCAGCGGCGGTTATCCGGCCCAGTACCAACAGCAGGCGCGGCAGCCGCAGAACGAGTACGAGCGGCTGTATCAGCAGGCCTATGGCCAGCTGCCGCCGCAACCGGCACCGCAATATCAGGGCGGCTATCCGCAGCAGGGCTACGGCGCCCAGGGCGGCTACGCGCCGCCGCAGTCCTCGGTCGGCCGCGCGCTCGGCGGGGCGCTGCTGCAGGACGTCACCAACGCCGCGATCCAGCGCTCGATCGGGCCGCGCGTGCAGGTGCAGGGCAATCCGTATTACGTGCCCAGCAACAATCGCGGCCGCCGGCCCTGAGGGTGATGGGCTTGCGGCGGGTTCGCCGCTGCTGAGACGAAAGCGTCGGGCCTGAAAGCCCTCCCACAACAGCCGTCGCGCTGTGGCAGAGCCTTCAGGCCCGATGTTTTGGCTGTTGCCGGAATACCCTCGCCGCCGGCGCCGCGGTCGTTGCGGGTGGTCGACGCTTCGCGCCCCGCCGCCCTACTGCGCCCGCTCGAACAGCGCCAACGCCTTCGCGAACTCCGCATCCGCCGGCGCCACCGCCTCGACCCGCTCGCCGCTGTGCGGATGCACGAACGCCAGCCGCTGCGCGTGCAGCAGCATGCGATGGATCCCGAGCATGCGGAAGCTGCGGTTGTGGCGGCCGTCGCCGTGGCTGGTGTCGCCGATCAGGTGATGCGACAGGTGCTTGAGGTGGCGCCGGATCTGGCGGAAGCGCCCGGTCAGCGGCTGCGCGCGCAGCAGCGCGTAGCGCGAGGTGTCGAAACCCGCCGACGGCAGCGCCAGTTCGGTCCGCGCCAGCACCGCGAAGCGGGTCTGCGCCGGCTTCTTCAACGGCTTGCCGGGCCCGCCGTCGAGATCGTGGTCGACTTCGAACGCGTCTTCGCCGGGCCAGCCGCGGCACACCGCCAGATAATCCTTTTCGACCTCGCGCGACATCAGCACCTTGCCCAGCGCCGAGGCGGTCTCGCGGTCGAACGCCAGCAGCAGGCAGCCGCTGGTGGCGCGGTCGAGGCGGTGGACCAGGAAGATCGGCCGGCCGAACTGCTCGCGCAGGCGGTCGGCGGCGAAGTCGGTCTCGCCGCGGGCCAGCGCGCTGTCGTGAACCATCAGCCCCGCCGGCTTGTCGATGATGGCCAGGGCCTCGTCGGCGTACAGCACCGGCAGGGCAGCGGCGGGTTCGTTTGCATCGGCGGGACGGGTGTCTGAACTGAACATCGGATGGATGCGCGCTGCAAGCCGGCTGGGGAGGTGTGCTCCCATTGTCGTCTATGCCTGCAAGCGGCGCAGCCCCGCCCGCGTAGTCCGCCGTTCGCGCTGTTTGTGCGTTGCATCGCCGCAGTTCGCACGGTTCGAGATCGCAACCGTTGAATATCGGCACTGTTCGACATCGCCACCGTTCCACATCAGCACCGCCCGACACCCGCAGTCCTCCACCGGAGTTTCCATGTCCGCACCGCACCGCCTCGCCGTTCCGCTCGCCCTCGCCCTGAGCCTGGCCCTCGCCGGCGTCCATGCCGAACCCGTGCGGCTGCCGCAGGGCGCGAGCGCCGGCCCCTGCGTGGAAGGCATCTGCGAGTACCGCCTCGGCAACGGCCTGCGCGTGCTGCTGTTCCCCGACGCCAGCCGGCCGACGGTGACGCTGAACCTGGTCTACGCGGTCGGCTCGGCGCAGGAGAACTACGGCGAAACCGGCATGGCCCACCTGCTCGAACACATGCTGTTCAAGGGCACGCCGACCAATCGCGACATCCCCGCGCAGATGAAGAAGCGCGGCATCGACTACAACGCCACCACCACCCTCGACCACACCGATTACTACGCTTCCTTCCCCGCCGACGAAGCGACCCTGGACTGGGTGCTGGCGCTGGAAGCCGACCGCATGGTCCATTCCGACATCGCCAAGGCCGACCTCGACAGCGAGATGACGGTGGTGCGCAACGAGATGGAATCCGGCGAGAACAGCCCGCTGCGCGCGCTGTACGAGCGCGTGCGTTCCACCGCCTATCTGTGGCACCACTACGGCCAGAGCACCATCGGCGCGCGCAGCGATGTCGAAGCGGTGCCGATCGAACGCCTGCGCGGCTATTACCGCACCTGGTACCGTCCCGACAACGCGACCCTGGTGATCGCCGGCCGCATCGATCCGCAACGCACCCTGGCCGCGGTCGCGCGCAGCTTCGCTGCGGTGGCCAAACCGGCGCAGCCGCTGCCCGCGTTCTACACCCGCGAGCCGGCCCAGGACGGCGAACGCGAAGTCACGGTGCGCCGGGTCGGCGACCTGCGCCTGCTGATGTCGGCCTACCACACGCCCGCGATCACCCACGCCGACGCCGCGCCGCTGGCGGTGCTGGACGACGTGCTCGGCCACATCCCCGGCGGGCGCCTGCACAAGGCGCTGGTCGCGGGCGGGCTGGCCGAGAGCGTCGGCGTCGGCGCCGATGCGCTGCGCGATCCGGGCCTGTTCTCCGCGCAAGTCGCGCTGGCCAAGGACGGCGACTCGGCCAAGGCGCAGCAGCTCCTGCTGGCGCAGCTGGAAGGCATCGGCGCGCAGCCGGTCAGCGCCGCCGAGGTCGACGCCGCCAAGCAGCGCATCCGCAACGCCTACGAGCAGGCCTACACCAACGTCTCCGGCGTGGCGATGGGCCTGTCCGATCCGATCGCCGCCGGCGACTGGCGCCTGTACTTCCAGTTCCGCGACGCGCTGGAGAAAGTCGACGCCGACGCGGTCAACCGGGTCGCCAAGACCTATCTACGCGCGAGCAACCGCACCCTGGGCCGGTTCGAACCCAGCGACAAACCCGATCGCGTCGAGGTGCCGCAGGCGCCGGACGCGGCCAGCGCGCTCAAGGGCTACGTCGGCAAGGCCGCGGTCGACGCCGGCGAGCAGTTCGATCCCAGCCCCGCCAATCTCCAGGCGCGCACCCAGACCGTGACCATCGACACCGGCGTCGGCCGCGGCCTCAAGCTGGCGCTGTTGCCGAAGAAGAACCGCGGCGGCACGGTGACCTTCAGCGCCAACTTCCGCTTCGGCGACGAAGCCTCGCTGCGCGGCCGCGAGGCGGCCGGCAGCCTGGCCGGCTCGATGCTGATGCGCGGCGGCGCCGGCCTCAGCCGCGAGCAGATCGACGCGCGCTTCGAAGCGCTCAAGACCACCGCACGCGTCGGCGGCGGCCTGCAATCGGCGTCGATCGGCCTGCACACGCGCCGCGAGCAACTGGCCGACGCGGTCGCGCTCGCCGCGCAGCTGCTGCGCCAACCGGCGTTCCCTGAAACCGAATTCGAACAACTGCGGCGACAGGCGATCGTCGGCCTGGAATCGCAGCGCCGCGAACCCGACGCGCTGGCCGGGCAGGCGCTGGCCAAGCACTTCGACCCGTGGCCGGCCGGGCACCCGCTGCGCGCGCGCAGCCTCGACGAATCGCTGGCCCAGATCAAGGCGATCAAGCTCGACGAGCTGCGCGCGTTCCACCGCGATTTCTACGGCAGCGCCGAAGGCGAGATCGCGGTGGTCGGCGACTTCGATCCGGAAACACTCAAGCGCCAGTTGCAGGCGCTGTTCGCGGCCTGGAAGCCCGGCCACGCGTTCGCGCCGATCGCGACCCATTACACCGCGGTGGCGCCGGAGCAGCGCCGGCTGGAAACCCCGGACAAGGCCAACGGCGTGCTGATCGCGCGCGCCAACGTGGCGCTGAAGGAAACCGATGCCGACTACCCGGCGCTGGTGGCGGCCAACTACATCCTCGGCGGCGGCATGAAGTCGCGCCTGGGCGACCGCATCCGCCGCAAGGACGGCCTGAGCTACGGCGTCGGCAGCGACCTCGACGCCGACTCCAGCCGCGACGGCCGCGACGATGCCGGCAGCTGGAGCGTGCAGGCGATCGCCGCGCCGCAAAACCTCGACAAGGTCGAGCGCGCGATGCGCGAAGAACTGACGCGCCTGGCCGAAGGCGGCGTAGCCGCCGACGAACTGCGCGACGCCGTCTCCGGCCTGCTGACCCAACGCGAACAAGCGCGCGCCTCCGACGCCACCGTCGCCGTGCTGCTCAGCCGCAACCTGTTCTTCGACCGCACCATGCAGTTCAGCGCCGACCTCGACGCGAAGTTCAAGGCGCTGACGGTGGAATCGGTGAACGCAGCGATCAAGCGCAGCCTGAAGCCGCAAGACTTCAGCGTGTATCTGGCCGGCGATTTCGCGGCGGGCGACAAGCCGGCGGCGGCGAAGTAAACGGCGAGCTGCGGCCGCTGTTGTTGCTGTTGCTGTTGCTGTTGCTGTTGATCTTCGCTCCCCCCGCCGCCCCGAACTCGCCACAGGCAAAAGCAGACCCGAAGGGCGCGCGCATGGATGCGCGCGTGCGGGACCGGGCCAGGATGGCCCTTGTCCCGCATCCCTGCGCAAGCACCGAACCCTAGTGGCTCTTGATTCGAGAACAAGGAAAGCGCCTTTCTTTGGTTACTTTCTTTGGCAAGACAAAGAAAGTGACCCGGCCGCTTGCGGACGGAAGCTGTTGATTGCGGCTGGTCGTCACACGACATACCGCCAACGGCGAAATCAACACGGAAAGACAGGAGCGCGGCAGTTCAGTTGTCGCAGTCGCAGCTCGCGCAGCTCCTACAGGGGCTCCAGCCAGTTCCGTATCCGACTGTAGGAGCTGCGCGAGCTGCGACCGCGAAACCCCAGCCACGGCAAAACTTCAAACACCAACCTCAACCCAGCCGCCGTTACTTGAACCACCGCTTACGCCGCCGCCGCGGCCAAGCCGCCAACAACGCCCACACCCCCCCCAACCCCGCAATCCACGACGAAGCCGGAATCGACCAAAACCGCGGCCCGCCCGACTCCAACCCGTACAACACCGCCGAAACGATCAACAACCCGGTCCCCAAAATCGCCGACACCGTCCGCCGCACCGCATCCTTGATCGTGCGGTTGAGCTCGACGATATCCCCCGACCGCATCTTCAGCTCGTGCTGCCCAGCCACCTGCTGGCTCAGCCAGGAATGCAGCAGCCGCGGCATTTCCGGCGCGCGCGTCACCAGCTCCGGCAGGCGCTTGCGGAACTCGCCGGCCAGCCGCTGCGGGCTGTAGCGGTCGAGCAGGATGCGCTGCAACACCGGCCGCGCCACCGCCCAGATGTCGAGCTTGGGATCGAGCAGTCGGCCGACGCCTTCGATGTTCAGCAGGGTCTTCTGCAACAGGATCAGCTGCGGCTGCAAAGTCAGCTCGTAGCGCTGCGCGGTGCGGAACAGCTTGACCAGCACCTCGGCCAATGAAATCTCGCTCAGCGGGCGGGTGAAGTACGGCTCGCACACCGCGCGCGTGGCCGCTTCGAGCTCGTCGATGCGGATGTGCGCCGGCATCCAGCCGGCCTGCACGTGCAGTTCGGCGATGCGGCGGTAGTCGCGGTTGAAGATCGCCATGAAGTTCTCGGCGAGGTAGTACTGATCCTCGTCCGACAACTGGCCCATGATCCCGAAATCCAGGGCGATGAAGCGCGGGTTGTGGCGCCGCGCCGGATCGCTGTCGACCCAGATGTTGCCGGCGTGGGCGTCGGCGTGGAAGAAGTTGTCGCGGAACACCTGGGTGTAGAACACCCGCACGCCCTTGGCGGCGAGCGCGCGGCGGTCGATGCCGGCGGCGTCGAGCGCGGCGATGTCGTCCGACGGAATGCCGTAGACGCGTTCCAGCGTCAGCGCGCGTTCGGAGGTGTGCGACCAGATCACCTCGGGCACGTACATGTCGTCGCTGTCGGCCCAGAACCGGCGCAGCACGCTGGCGTTGGCGCCCTCGCGCTGCAGGTCGAGCTCGGCGGCGAGCGTGCTTTCGATCTCGGCGACGATCGCGCGCGGACGGATCTTGTCGGCGTTCGGATGGGCGCGGTCGACCAGCGCGGCCAGCGCCTTGAGCAGGGCGATGTCGCCGGCGATCTTGCCCTCGATGTCGGGGCGCAGCACCTTGACCACGACCTCGCGCGCGGGCCGTTCGCCCTGCGCGGGCAGGCGCGCGGCGTGGACCTGGGCGATCGAGGCCGACGCCAGCGGCTCGATGTCGAAGCGTTCGAACGCGTCCTCGATGCTGCGCTCCAGCGCGCGCTCGACGATGCCGCGCGCGGTCTCGCCGTCGAACGGCTTGACCCGGTCCTGCAGCAAGGTCAGTTCCGCGGCGATGTCCGGCGGGACCAGATCGCGGCGGGTCGAGAGGATCTGGCCGAACTTGACGAAGATCGGGCCGAGTTCCTGCAGGGCCAGGCGCAGCCGCGCGCCGCGCGACATCGCCGCGACTTCGGCCGAGGCGCGCGGCACGAATGGGCGCGCGAGCTTGAGCCAGCGTTCGGCCGGGGTGTCGTCGAGCAGCGCGTCGAGGCGATAGCGCAGCAGCACGCGGCCGATGCGCCAGGCGCGGGCGGCAGACCTCATGCGCGGCCGCCCGCGCGCGCGCGCAGGCGCGCCACCCGCGCGGCCGCGCGCTCGACGTCGTCGCGCAAGGCGTCGACGTCGTCGTGGAAGGCGTCGAGTTCGGCGCGCGGCACCAGGTCGCGGCTTTCCTCGGTGAGGTATTCGGCGGCGTTGCTGGCGAACGCGCCGGCGGCGTCGCGGGCGTGGCGCAATGCGCCGGCGACCGCGTTGGCGATCTGCACGCCGACGATGTCGCCGAACACCGCGGTGAACGGCTGCTGCCAGTCCGGATCGAAGCGCTCGGCCAACCGTTGCAGGCGCCGGGCCAGATCGGCGTCGCCTTCGATGCGCAGCTTGCCGACCGGCGCGGCCTGTTCGTTGCGCGCCGCGCCGAGCAGGTTCGGCAGCTGGGCGAAGATCGCGCCGAGGGTGCTGCGCACCGACAGGTCCGGCTCGTCGCTGCTGCGCACCGGGCCGACTTCCAGGCGTTCGCCGGCGACCAGGATGCGCGCGGCCAGCGGCGGCTCGGCCAGGTGCAGGGCGATGCTGCGGCCGTCGAGCGCGGACAGGCCGGCGCGGGTGTCGGGATCGAGCGCGAGCGCGCGGTTGAGCGCGGCTTCCAGGGCGCGGCCGGCGAGCGGCTTGAGCGCATCCAGGGGCGAGGCGGAATCGTTCATGCGCCCATTCTATCCGCGGCCGCCGGCGCGGCTGTTAGCGCTTTGTGCAAGCGCGGTGCGGTTTAGGGACGCGGTTTGGCCGCAGGTCCTGGGCCGCCGCGCATCCTGGCCGGGCTCCCTGTAGGAGCGGCGCGAGCCGCGACCGCGAATTGCGGCGTCCGGCGCGAACATGAAACCCCGCGGTCGCGGCTCGCGCCGCTCCTACAGGAGGCTTCGGTCAGCCCTGCGCCGCCTTGACCCGCGCCAGCCCTTCGTCGAACCCCACCTGCGGCACGTAGCCGAAATCGCGCCGGGCCGGGCCCATGTCGTACCAGTGGGTGGTCGACAGCTGTTCGGCCAGGAACCGGGTCATCGGCGGTTCGCTCTTGAGCGGCAGCAGCGTCCACAGCCCTTCGCAGATCGCGCCGACGACGTAGGCGGCGCGGAACGGCAGGGTCTTGTCGACGGTCGGCGCGCCGACCGCGGCGAGCAGGCCGTTGAGGGTCTCGCGCGCGCTGCGCGGGTCGCCGTTGCTGATGAAGTAGGCCTTGCCGGCGCAGGCCGAACCCGGGGCCAGATGCTCGAAGGCGTCGAAGTGGGCCTGGGCGGCGTTGTCGATGTAGGTGGTGTCGATCAGGTTGTCGCCGGTGCCGACGAAGCGCAGGCGGCCGCTGTTGGCGCGCTGGACCAGGCGCGGCAGCAGCTGATTGTCGCCGACGCCCCAGATCAGCCGCGGGCGCAGCGCCACGGTCGCCAGCTGCGGCGAATTGGCCGCGAGCACGGCTTTTTCGGCGATGGTCTTGGTGGTGGCGTAGTGGGCCTTGAAGCCGTCGCCGTAGGGCACGGTCTCGGCGCTGCCGCCTTCGACCGGATGGGTCGCGCGGTGGGTGACGCTCGGCGTGGAGGTGTAGACCAGCTTGCCGATGCCGTGGGCGCGGCAGGCGGCCAGAACATTCTCGGTGCCGACCACGTTGGCCTGGTGATAGCTGTCGTAGCTGCCCCAGGCGCCGGCCTTGGCGGCGTTGTGGAAGATCGCGTCGCACCCTTGCGCCGCGGCGACCACGGCGTTGCGGTCGGCAAGATCGCCCTGGATCTGGGTCACGCCGAGCGGTTCCAGCGCCGGGTAGTGGCCGCGGTTGAAGCTGAGCACTTCATGGCCGCGCGCGGTGAGGCCGCGGCACAGCGCCTGGCCGAGGAAGCCGCCGCCGCCGGTAACGAGGATCTTCATCGCGCTGGGGTCCATGAGTGGGGAATCGAATGATAGGGCTTGCGGCCGCAGCGGAATGTCGGCCAGGCGACAGGCCGGCGTTGGCGGGAGGGCCTGAAGGCTGTCTCACCAGCGCTGAAGCGGACCTTCGGCGCTGGAGGCGGTACCGCAACACCCAACGACCGCCTTCAGTCGCCGATCGCGCGCGCCTGCAGCGCCAGCTTCTCGCGCCCGATCTTGGCGTTGTGGCGGATGTCGACCGGAAAGCCCGGATGGAAGCGGAAGCGTTCGATCGCGGCGGTATGCGCATGCTTGGCGCCGATTTCGCGCAGCTCCTCGACGATGCGCTCGCGCTCGCGGTTGCCGATGCGCGGCTTATGCAATTCGACCCACAGCAGCGGCCGCTGCCGGCCCGCTTCGCCGGTGCCGACCAGCGCGGTGCGGCGCACCTTGGGATGGGTGTTGAACACCGGTTCGACCTGCTCGGTGTACAACGGCCCGTTCGCGGTTTCGACGCGATGGCCCTTGCGCCCGCAGAACCACAGCCGGCCGTGTTCGTCGAGGTAGCCGACGTCGCCCATGCGGTGGACGATGCGCTCGCCCGCGCCCGTCGTTTCGCGGATCTTGGCGAGCTGGGTCATGCGCTCGCGGTTGAAGTACGAATCGGTCGCGGTCGGCCCGGCCACGGTGATTTCGCCGACGGTGCCGACGGCAACCAGCAGCTCGTCCGACCACTGCTCGATGGCTTCGTCGCTGACGCGGATGATGCGCACGTCGTTGCGCGCGACCGCGCGGCCGACGCAGGTGCCGGCGCCGGCTTCGGTCGCCGCGCGCGTGGATTGCAGTTCGCGGCCTTCGATGACCGCCACCGGCAGGCATTCGGTGGCGCCGTACGGCGTCCAGAACTGGGCGTCCTCGTGCATCAGCCCGCGCAGCTTGGCGACCGTGTCCGGCGGCACCGGCGCGCCGGCCGAGGTCACCCGCCGCAGCGTCGGCAGCGGCCGGCCGTAGTTCGCCAGCACCGCCATCAGCGCGGGCGAGCCGAACAGTTGGTCGCAATCGAAGCGGCGCAGCGCATCGTGCAGCTTGGCCGGGTCGGCCTGCGCCGGCCGGGTCGGGTCCATGTCCGGAATCACCGAGGTCAGGCCCAGCGCCGGGTCGAACAGCGCGAACGGCGGGAACGTCGGCAGATCGACGCCGCCGGGCGCGATGCCGAAGGCCTCGCCCATCATTTCGATCTGGGCGACGAAATGGCGATGGCGGAACACGACGCCCTTGGGCACGCCGGTCGAACCGCTGGTGAACACGATCGCGGCGACTTCGTCGGCGCGGGTGTCGGCCAGCTGCGAACCGGCGCCTTCGCCGGCGCGCTCGACGCGCGCGAGCGTGTCGTCGGCGAGGAACGCGCGTTGACCGGTGGTGATGCGGATGCGCGCCGACTTCGCCCAGCCCAGCACGACGCGGGCGATGTGCGCCAGCGGAATGCCGATGAACGCCTCCGGCGCGGCTTCGTCGAGGCATTGGCGCAGCGCGCGCTTGTCGATGCCCGGATCGATCAGCACCGGCACCGCGCCGGCCTTGAACAAGGCGAACATCAGCAGGAAGAACTCCGGCGACGGCCGCACCATCACCGCGGTGCGGGTGCCGCGGACGATGCCGCGTTTCGCCAGCCCGGCGGCGATCGCGTCGCTGCGGCGGTCGAGTTCGGCGTAGGTCAGCTCGACGTCGTAGCGCGCCAGGCCGTCCGGCCCGCGCGTGCCGGGGCAGCGCATGGCCACGCGCTGCGGCGACTGCGCGGCCAGCCGCGGCAGCGAGGCGGCGATGTTGCAGATCGCACCGGTAGCGTCCATGCGCGCGCCTCAGGCCAGCGGGTGGCGGTCGAGGAAGGCGCGGATCGCCGGCACCAGCTCGGCGGCCTTGTCTTCCAGCACGTAATGGCCGGCGTCCTTGAACGCGTGCACTTCGGCCTGCGGCAAGGCGTCGGTGAAGCCCTTGAGGAAGTGGTGGTCGAACACGAAATCGCGCAGGCCCCAGCCGAGGAAGGCCGGGCGGTCGGCGTATTCGGGCAGCTTGCGGCCCATCGCCTGCACCAGCGGCCAGGCCTTGTCGCCTTCGCCGAGCGGGATGTCCTGGACGAAGCGCGAGGTGGCGATGCGATTGGCCCACGAGTCGTACGGCGCGAGATAGGCGCGGCGCACCTCGGCCGGCATCGGCTTGGCCACGCCCAGGCGCGCGGCGCCGCCGGCGAAGGCGTTGAAACCGCGGATCAGGCCGGTGCCGAGCGCGGAATCGCGGCCCAGGCGCAGGCGCTTGGGCAGCGGCTTGGCCGCCGGCAGCGGGAACGCGCCGGTGTTGGTGACGACCAGGCGCTTGATCTGGTCGGAATGCTTCAGGCCCCAGCCGAAGCCGATGCCGCCGCCCCAGTCGTGCACGGCCAGGGTCATCGGGCCGGCGATGCCGAGGTGCTCGAGCAGCGTCTCGACGTCGTCGACGCGCGATTGCAGGGTGTAGTCGTAGCCGGCGTCGTCGGGCTTGTCGGACAGGCCCATGCCGACGTGGTCGGGGACGATGCAGCGGTAGCGGTCGTGCAGGCCCAGCACCAGCTTGCGCCAGTAATAGCTCCACGAGGGGTTGCCGTGCAGCATCACCACCACCTCGCCGTCGCGCGGGCCCTGGTCGAGATAGCTCATCCGGATGCCCGGGCGGACCTCGAAACGTTGCGGCTGGAACGGGTAGTCGGGGAAGTTGAGGCTGGACGTCATCGGGGACTCGGTGGCGGCGCGCCTCGCGGGCGGGCCTGGCGGACAGGCGGCCATTATCGGGTGCCGGGGCCGGATGGGGAATTTTTGCGGTGTCGGGGGGCTGGGCTCCCTGTAGGAGCGGCGCGAGCCGCGACCGCGGGGCCTCGGCCTCGCGCCGCCCCCAACGACAACCCACGCGAATCCCCCGGCGATCGCAACAAAACCTATCGTTTGAACATGCCGCCCCTGTGCCGATGCCCGCGAACGCTTGCCGCACACTCGCCGGACCATGAATGCCGCCGCCCCGCCCCGCCATGCGTAGCAAGCTGTTCGTCCCCGGGGCGCGGCCGGAGCTGTTCGACAAGGCCCTGGCCGGCGCCGCCGACGCGCTGTCGTTCGATCTGGAGGACGCGGTCGCGCCCGAGCGCAAGGCCGCAGCGCGGGTCGCGGTGGCCGCGTTCCTGGCGTCCGGCGCCGCGGCGGCCTCGTCGAAGCTGATGATCGTGCGGGTCAACGCCCCCGGCAGCGAGCACTTCGTCGCCGATCTGGCCGCGGTGGCGCGCGAGGGCACCGACCTCATCAACCTGCCCAAGATCGAATCGGCCGCGGCCCTGCACGAAGCGGCGGCGGCGCTGGAACGGGCCGAGGCGCGCAACGGCGTGGCCCGGCCGATCGGCCTGCTGGTCAACATCGAAACCCCGCGCGCGCTGCTCGCCGCCGCCGCCATCGCCGCGGCGCATCCGCGCGTGGCGGGGCTGCAACTGGGCTTGGCCGATCTGTTCGAAGCGCAGGGCATCGCCCGCGACGACCGCGCCAACCTGCACGCCGCGCTGTTCGCCGTGCGCATGGCCGCGGCCGCGGCCGGGGTGTTCGCGCTCGACGGCGCCTACGCCAACCTGCACGACGAGGCCGGTTATTTCGAGGAAGCGCTGACCGCCAAGCGCCTGGGCTTCCTCGGCAAGAGTTGCCTGCACCCGCGCCAGGTCGGGCTGGCCAACCGCGCCTTCGCCGCCAGCGGCGACGAGCTCGACCGCGCGCGGCGCATCGTCGCCGCGGCGCGCGAGGCCGCCGACGGCGGCCGCGGCGTGTTCGTGGTCGACGGGCGCATGATCGACCGGCCGTTCCTCAAGCGCGCGCAGGCCCTGCTCGCGACCGCGGAACGGTCGTAACCAGCCGTATTCGGCCGCGGCCGGCGCGCCGCGGCATCAGGGCGCCGCGCCCGCGGCGCCGCGCAAGTTCGAGGGGACGTTGGCGGATGTCGCAGCAGTCGCAGTCGGTAGGGTTCGGTCTTCGCGCGCCAACGGCGCATCGCGGCTTCGCCAGCGTGTGGCCCGCGCTGCGGCGCGCGTCGATCGCCTTCGCTGCCTTGCTGTTGCTGCCGATGCTGGCCGCGCCGCTGCGCGCCGAACCGCTGACGCCGTTGCGGGCCGGCGCGTTGCCGGCGCTCGAAGCCGCATCGCCGCCGCTCGGGCTGGCGCAGCTCGACGGCGCCACGATCGCGATCGGCGCCGACGGCGCCTGGCGCCTGGACCCAGGCGCGGCGCAGTGGCGCGCGCTGCAGGGCGGCCCGCCGCCGCGCACCCGCGCGGTCGTCGGCGACGGCGCGCGCGCGTTCGCGCTGTCGGCCGACGGTTCGCTGGCGCGGCTGCAAGCCGACGCCACGCGCTTGCAGGCGCAGGCGTTGCCGAATCCGCCGGAGCCGTTGCGCGACGCGGCGGCGGCGTGGTCGGCCGACACGCTCTACCTCGCCGGCCTCGGCGCCGACGGCGCGCCGCGCGTCTACCAGCGCCCGCTCGGCGACGAACGCGCCGCCTGGACCGCCGCGCCCGCGTGGACCGTACCCGGCACGCCGCGCACCCTGCTGTTGCAGACCAGATCGCTGTTCCTCGTGCTCGCCGATCCCGCCGGCGATGCCGACGCGCTGCTGCGCTGGACGCCCGGCGAAGCGGCTTGGCGCGATGTGGGCCGCGTGCCCGGTTACGTGCCCGCCGGCGCCGGCCGCGCCACCGGCCAGGCCCATCTGCTGATCCCGGTGCAGGCCAGCGCGCACGCGCCGGCGCGGCTGCAGACCTACCAGACCATCACCGGCGCCTGGGCCGAACTGCCCGGCGCGCAACTGCCGGCCGACGCGCTCGCCAGCGCGGCCTGGCCCGACGGGCTGATGTGGGCGCGCGCCGACGGCGCCCGCACCCAGTTCGCGACCGCGCAGATCCAGTCGAACAAGCTGCGCCTGCACTGGCTCGACTGGGTGGTGATCGTGGTCTACCTCGCCGGCATGATCGGCATCGGCCTGTACTTCTACCTGCGCGAGAAACGCGGCAACACCGACAGCTTCTTCGTCGGCGGCCGCAGCATTCCGTTCTGGGCCGCCGGCATCAGCCTGTACGCGGCCAACACCAGCTCGATCAGCTTCATCGCCATTCCGGCCAAGGCGTTCGAGACCAACTGGCAGTACATGGCCAACAACGTCATCGCCGTGTTCGGGCTGGTGTTCGTGGCGATCTGGGTCGTGCCTTTGCTGCGCCGGCTCGACCTGATGTCGGTGTTCTCGTACCTGGAAACCCGCTTCCACCCGGCCATCCGCATGCTCGCCAGCGCCTTGTGCGTGTTCGTGCAGATCGGCAGCCGCATGAGCGTGATCCTGTTCCTGCCGGCGCTGGCCATCGCCACCATCACCGGCATCAGCGTGTTCTGGAGCGTGCTGCTGATGGGCGGCTTCACCATCGTCTACACCGCGATGGGCGGGATGAAGGCGGTGATCTGGACCGACTTCGTCCAGGTCATCGTCAAGATGGGCGGCGCGATCTTCGCCATCGGCTTCATGATCTGGGGCCTGCGCGGCGGCTTCGGCCAGTTCTGGTCCACTGCGATGGCCGAAGGCAAGATGCACACCTTCGACTTCAGCTTCGATTTGACCAAAGCGACCGTGTGGGGCTTCGTGTTCCTGGTCCTGTTCGAAGTGGTGCTGACCTTCCCCAAGGACCAGGTGCTGATGCAGCGCACCTTGTCGACCAAGTCCGACAAGGAAGCCGGGCGCTCGATCTGGGCGTTCGCGGCGATCATGATTCCCGGCGGCATCGTCTTCTACACCATCGGCACGGCGATGTTCGTGTACTACCGCGAGCACCCCGAGCGCATGAACCCGCTGCTGCCGATCGACGCGACGTTTCCGATGTTCATCGCCGCCGAGCTGCCGGTCGGCGTGACCGGGCTCATCATCGCCGGCATCTTCGCCGCGGCGATGGCGACGCTGTCGGGGATCATGAACTCGGTGGCGACGCTGATCTCGGTGGACTTCTACGAGAAGCTGCACAAGGGCCATACGCCGCAGCAGAGCGTGCGCTTCGCCGAGCTCATGACCGTGGTCGTTGGGCTGATCGGCATCGGCGCAGCGTTGCTGCTGTCGAAGTTCGACATCCATTCGCTGTTCGACGTGTCGATCGAGCTGGCCGGTTTGCTAGGCGGCGGCTTCGCCGGCGCTTATACGCTGGGCATGTTCACCCGCCGCGCCAACTGGCAGGGCGTGGCGATCGGGATCGGCGCGAGCATCGTGCTGACCTTGGGCATCTGGACCTTGCGCGCGGTGCATCCGTATTACTACCTGGCGATCTCGATCGCGCTGTGCATCGCGATCGGGTATGTGGCGAGTCTGTTTTTCCCGGCGCCGACGCAGTCGTTGGAGGGGTTGACGATTTATCGGCGGCGAGGGGCCTCATCCGCCCCTGCGGGGCACCTTCTCCCGCAAGCGGGAGAAGGGACAGCCAGCGGCGATCAGCTTTGAGCCCCTCTCCCGCTTGCGGGAGAGGGGTTGGGGTGAGGGCAACCGCACCCGCTGAAAAGGTGACCAATGGAAGTAGCCCACCCCACCCGCCTGAGGTAGCGTTGCCCCACAACAACCGCGAGCCGCCGTGGAAACCCAGTTCCTCAACACCTTCGTCACCATCGTCGACCAAGGCTCGATGGCCGCCGCCGCGCGCGTGCTCGGCATCACCCCGGCCGCGGTCGCGCAGCAGATCCGCACCCTGGAACGCGAGATCGGCGCGCCGCTGATCGCGCGCGTCGGCCGCACCGTCAGCGTCACCGAGGAAGGCGCGCGGATCCTGCCGCGCACGCGCGAACTGCTGCGCAACGTCGCCGACCTGCGCAGCGTCGCCGCCGAAAGCGAAGTCGCCGGCGAGCTGCGCCTGGGCGCGTGCCCGACCGCGCTGGCCGGGATCCTGCCCGACGTGCTCGCGCGCATGGTCGAGACGTTTCCGCAGATCAACGTCTTCATCAAGCCCGGCTTCTCGGCCGATCTCTACCACGCCGTCGAACAGGGCGACCTGGACGCGGCGATCGTGCTGCAGGCGCCGTATCCGCTGCCCAAGACCTGCGAATGGCAGCTGTTGCGCGAGGAACCGCTGATCGTGCTGGCGCCGGCGCACCTGGCCGACCGCGACCCGCACGAACTGCTCGCGACCCAGCCGCTGATCCGCTACGACCGCCACCAATGGGGCGGCCGCCAGGCCGACGAATATCTGCGCGCGCAGCGCATCGTCCCGCGCGAACGCTTCGAATTGAACGCGCTCAACGCCATCGCGGTGATGGTCGACCGCGGCCTCGGCGTATCGCTGGTGCCCGACTGGGCGCAGCCCTGGCCCGAAGGCCTCAAGCTCGCGCGCATCCCGCTGCCCGACGCCTCGGCCAAGCGCTGCATCGGCATCGTCTGGTCGCGTTCGAGCGTGCGCGTGCGGCTCGTCACCGTGCTTTTGCAGGAAAGCCGCAAAGCCATGCAGCAGCGCAACGGCCCGAAGCCCCTGTAGGAGCGACGCGAGTCGCGACCGCGAAGCCTCGCTTACGACGCAACCGTGCAAGCCCGCGGTCGCAGCTTGCGCAACTCCTGCAGCTTGAAACGAAACAACATCGTTTTTGCCGCAGCGCAACAAGAATTGCTAACGCCTCACCCAACAAAACCTAGCCTCTGAACATAGCGCGCAACGGTTCTAAGCCACCGAGCGAACGCATAGTCTCGCCAGCATCCGGGGATCGCGCGATGTCGGGGACGTCGCCACAAGGACGCGGCCACGCTGCCGTCGGGCCAACGCCGGAACGATGCGCGACGCCGCTCGCGGCGCGCGCCGGCCTTCGCATCACCACGACGGAACCGAACATGCTCAAGCCTCTTTCCGCCGCGATCGGCAGCGCCCTGCTGCTGTCCTTCGTCGCCGGCGGCGCCGCCGCCCAGGACCCGGCGCCGGCCGCGCCCGAAGCCAGCGCAGCCGCGCGCGCCGCGGTCGACCTCGACAACGTCGTGGTCACCGGCACCCGCAGCCCCAAGGCGGTCGACAAGATTCCCGGCGCGATCACCCTGGTGTCGAAAGCCGAACTCGCGCGCAGCCTAGTGCTGACCGAAGACGCGACCGCGGTGCTCGCGCGCACCGTGCCCGGCTATGCCGAATCCTCGCAGGCGATGAGCAACACCGGCGAGAACCTGCGCGGCCGCGTCGCCCTGCGTTTGTTCGACGGCGTGCCGCAGGGCTCGCCGCTGCGCGAAGGCACCCGCAACGGCACCTTCACCGACATGGGCATCGTCGGCCGGATCGAAGTCATCAACGGCCCGTCCGCGTCGGAAGGCATCGGCGCGGCCGGCGGCATCATCAACTATCTGTCCGCCGCGCCGACCAAGGAAGGCAACGAGTTCACCCTGATCACCCGCTACACCACCCAGTTCGAGGACGACAGCGACGGCTGGAAGCTCGGCTTCAACTTCGCCCGCAAGGCCGGAAACTTCGACATGCTCGCCAGCGTCTCGTTCCTGGACCGCGGCATCACCTACGACGGCCAAGGCCGCCGCATCGGCATGAACACCAGCGGCTCGCTGGCCGACACCGAATCGCGCAACCTGTTCCTCAAAGCCGGCTACGACTTCGGCGAGGACGGCACCCAGCGCATCGAAGGCTCGGTCAGCCACTTCAACATCGAGGGCAAGGCCAACTACATCCAGGTGCTGGGCTGCCGCCCCGACGAGCGCGCGCTGTGCGGCGAGACCCGCACCAACACCTCCGAGCGCGGCAGCATCTTCGGCTCCAAGGCCGCGATCAACGATTTCAAGCAATACCAGCTGACCTACACGAACAGCGATTTCTTCGGCGGCACGCTGACCGTGAACGGCTACAAGGCCGATCAGGAAATGCGCTACCTGCCGGAGAACACCATCGACCGCCAGGATCCGCTGCTCGGGCCGATCGGTTCGGTCTGGGACCAGTCGGAAATCGTCACCAACAAGAAAGGCCTGCGCACCTCGTGGGCGCGGCCGTCGCTGTTCTCGGTCGAAGGCCTGGAGCTGCGCATCGGCGTGGACCTGGTCGAAGACACCGCGCAGCAGCGCCTGGCGCTGACCGACCGGCTGTGGGTGCCGCCGATGGACTACAAGAGCCGTGCGCCGTGGATGCAGCTGTCGTGGGACATCGGCCCGGTGACTCTGTCCGGCGGCATCCGCCGCGAGGACGGCGAGCTGCACGTCGACAGCTACACCACCACTTGGTACCGCGACCGCCGCAACGTCGGCGGCGGCACTTTGGACTATCAGGAGAACCTGACCAACTTCGGCGCCGTGTGGCGCGTCAACGAGCAATGGTCGGTGTTCGGCTCCTACGGCGAAGGCTTCACCCTGGCCAACGTCGGCATTCCGCTGCGCAACGTGCAGTGCTCCGGCGACGCCGGCAGCGTGCAGACCAACGGCTGCCCGAACGACCCGCCGATCAACGTCGGCGACCTGCTCGACCTCAACGCCATCGTGGTCGAGAACACCGAGTTCGGCTTCAACTGGCGCGGCGAGCGCGCCTCGGTCAGCGCCTCGCATTACGACTCCAAGTCCGACTACGGCCAGTCGCTGGCGATCGACCCGGTCACCAACGACCTGGTGCTGCTGCGCGCGCCGGTGCGGATCAAGGGCGTCGAAGTCTCGGCCGACTGGCGCTTCAACGACGCCTGGCGGATCAGCGCAGTGTATTCGCGCACCCGCGGCAAGACCTCGTTCTGGTCGGCCGACGCGGCCGGCCGCTTCGGCGCCGGCGGCTTGAACAAGCCGATGGGCGTGCTCGACATCAACCCCGACAAGCTGGCCTGGACCCTGACCTGGAACTTCCGCCCCAACGCCGATGTGAGCCTGGGCGCGACCACATTGTTCTCGCGCGACCTGTCCGGCAGCGACGTGCGCGCATTCGACAACCGCGCGTTCGCCTTCACCGAAAGCACCAAGGGCTACACCTTGTTCGACCTGGGCTTCAATTACGAGACCCAGCGCTACGGCAAGTTTTCGCTCGGCATCGAGAACCTGCTCGACAAGCAATACATCCTGAGCTGGTCGCAGCCGCCGGGCGGGTTCCAGAACTATTGGGCCGGACGCGGGCGCACCGTCTCGCTGACCCACACCTTCAAGTTCTGAGTTCCGCGGCGGACGCCGGTTCGGATCGCCCTCGTCCGCCGCGGCATGGACAGCCGCGGCGGCTTTTTCTTCGCAACAGGAATCGACTTGCCCACTCGCGCCTTCCGCCGTTGCCGCGTGCCGCTGCTGATCGTGGGAGCGATGGCGACAGGTGCGGCTTGCGCCGAAACCGGGCACAACAGCCTCGGGCCCGAAGGCCCTCCCGCGACGGTCGTGGCAATGCAGACATCGGCGGAGTCTGTGGGAGGGACTTCAGTCCCGACGCTTTCCGCTCAGGCTTCAGCACCCACCTCGCCATTCGAACCGTTGCACGCGTACATGCGCGACGCGACCCGCCCCGGCGGCTACCTCGGCGCGGTCGTGCTGATCCTGCGCGACGGCCGCATCGTCGACTTCCACGCCTACGGCCAGCGCGATTTGGCCCGCCGCGAAGCGATGCGCCGCGACGCGATCTTCCGCATCTATTCGATGAGCAAGACGGTGACTTCGGCCGCGGTGATGCAACTGGCCGAGCGCGGCCTGATCGACATCGAAGCGCCGGTCGAACGCTACCTGCCCGAACTCGCCGACCGCCAGGTCGCCGCCGGCGGCAGCGCCGATGCGCCGCGGCTGCACCCGGCGCGGCGCGCGATCACCGTGCGACATCTGCTGACCCACACCGCCGGTTTCGCCGCCGGCCTGCCCGGCGACGACCTCGCCGCTGCGCTGACCCGTCGCGACGATCCGCACGCCGCCGGCGACCTCGCCGGTTTCGTCGCCCGCCTCGCGCGCGCGCCGCTGGCCGCCGATCCCGGCACCCGTTTCGGTTACGACGGCGCAGCCACCGAGGTGCTGGCGCGGCTGGTCGAAGTCGTGTCCGGGCAAGCCTTCGATGCTTACTTGCGCGAGCATCTGTTCGTTCCGCTGCGCATGCGCGACACCGGTTTCGCGGTGCCCGCCGATGCGCGCAGCCGCATCGCCGACTTGACCACCACCGCCGACGACGGCCGCCTGCGCCTGGACGACAGCCCCTCGCAACGCGTTCCCGGCGCGCCGCTCAACGCCTATTCCAGCGGCGCCGGCGGCTTGTATTCCACCGCCTGCGATTACGCGCGCTTCGCCCAGATGCTGCTCGACGGCGGCCGCATCGCCGACCGCTCCGGCTTCGCCGACTGCGGCGAACGCCGCGCCGGCCCCGGCCCGCGCGTGCTGCGCGCCGACACGGTCGCGGCGATGCTGCGCAACCAGCTGAGCATGCTCGATCCGCCGGTGCACCAGTTCGACCGCGGCGAAGGCTTCGGTTTCGGCGGTGCGGTGGTGATCGATCCGGCCAAGCGCGCGACGCCGGCGTCGCCGGGACAGTTCGGCTGGCCCGGCGCGGCGTCGACCACCTACGCCATCGATCCGCTGCGCAAGACCGTGGCGATCGCGCTGTTGCAGCATCTACCACGCCGCGAAATCGCCGACGACCCGCCGCGCCTGAGCGCGGATTTCTATCGTCTCGCCTACGCCGCCGTCGACGCCGCGGCCGCGGCATCGGCCGCCAGCGGGAGTGCCCGGTGACCCAGCCCGAACGCCTCGCCGTCCTCGTCGCCGGCTCGGCCAATCTCGACTTCGTCGTCCGCGCCGCGCACGCGCCCGCGCCCGGCGAAACCGTGCTCGGCCGCGAACTGGCGACCTATCCCGGCGGCAAGGGCGCCAACCAGGCCCTCGCCTGCGCGCGCGCCGGCGCCGCGCCGACGCGCATGCTGCTGGCGCTCGGCGCCGACGCGCACGCCGAACCGATCGAACGCTCGTTGCGCGAAGGCGGCGTCGAACTGCGGGTGCGCCGCATCGGCGACCGCGCGACCGGCACCGCCTTCGTCTGCGTGGCCGACGACGGCGAGAACTCGATCGTCGTCGCGCCCGGCGCCAACGCCGCGCTGCGCGGCGACGACCTGCCCGCGCTCGACGGCGTCGGCTGGCTGTTGCTGCAACTGGAAACGCCGTTGGACGCGGTCGCCGCGTGGGCGCGGCGCGCACGCGCGGCAGGCGTGACCGTGGCGCTCAACGCGGCGCCCGCGCAGGCCTTGCCGGCGGCGTTGCTCGACGCGGTCGACCTGCTGATCGTCAACGAAGGCGAGCTGGCCGCGCTGACCGGCCAGAGCGATCCTGAGGCCGCGCTCGCCGCGGTGCGCGTGCCGAACGTGGTGGTGACCCTGGGCGCGCGCGGCTGCCTCGCGCGCGCCGACGGACGCGCCCTGCGCCAGCGCGCGTTCGCGGTCGACGCGGTCGACACCACCGCGGCCGGCGATACGTTCTGCGGCGTCCTGGTCGCCGCGCTGGCGCAAGGCGACGGCTTCGACACCGCGTTGCGGCGCGCCTGCGCGGCCTCGGCGCTGGCGTGCACGCGACCGGGTGCGCAGACCAGCGTGCCGAGTCATGTCGAAGTCGAGCGGCTGCTGCAAACTGCCGAGGCGGCGGCGCTTTCCGATCCGGTTGCCGCGACTTGAGGCAGAGCATCGGGACCGAAGTCCCTCCCACAGCCGCCGTACCAGCGCGACGCATCGACACCGAACTCCAATCCCGCAATCAGACTCACGAATCCCCCGCCATGTCCGACTACGATTCCGCCGCCGACGCCGCTCCCGAAGCCGAGCGCCCGCGCGTGCGCAGCGAGTACAAGTTCTCCCACGTCACCACCCAGCGCTACCTGCCGCTGCCGGGCAAGGCGCCGGGCTGGCCGTTCGCCGAGATCGGCCACTGGAAGACCGACGTGGACGGCGCGCTCGACGACTGGATCGAGGAACTCAAGGACTGGCGGCGCGAGCATCTGGTCCGCATCGGCTACGACGACGCGCATTACCGCCGGCCGGAACTGCAATGGGCGCAGCGCAACTTCGTCCACGCGCAGATGATGGTCGAGGACCGGTATTTCTACGATCCGGTCGCAGGCCGCTATACCGTCGATCGTTATCTCGACGACCTTGAGCGTCGCTACGGCGGCATCGACAGCGTGCTGATCTGGCCGGTGTATCCGAACATCGGCGTCGACGACCGCAACCAGTTCGACCTCGCCCGCGATCTGCCCGGCGGCCTCGACGGGCTGCGCGGCGCGGTCGCCGATTTCCACCGCCGCGGCGTGCGCGTGTTCCTTCCGACCATGCCGTGGGACCACGGCACCCGCGACGCCGGCCGCCGCGATTGGGACAGCGTCGCCGAACTGGTCGCAGCGATCGGCGCCGACGGCGTCAACGGCGACACCTACAACGGCGTGCCGCGCGCGTTCTTCGACGCCTGCGACGCCGCCGGCCATCCGGTGGTGCTGCAACCCGAATCGACCATCAGCGCCGAGGAAGCGCTGATCTGGAACGTGCAGAGCTGGGGCAAGAAGGCGCCGAACGAAGCGGTACCGCCGGTGGCCAAGTTCAAGTGGCTGGAACCGCGGCACATGATCAACTACGAAAACCGCTGGGGCCGCGACCGCAACCACGACCTGCAATACATCTTCTTCAACGGCGTCGGCTACAACGCCTGGGAGAACGTGTGGGGCGTTTGGAACCAGTTGAGCGACCGCGACGCCGAAGGCCTGCGCCGCATCGCCACGGTCGAGCGCGCGTTCGCGCCGCATTTCGTCGCCGCCGATTGGCGGCCGTACGCGCGCACCTTGCAACACGGTGTATTCGCCAGCCGTTTCCCGCACGGGGGCTCGACGGTCTGGACCGTGGTCAACCGCAACGAATTCGACGTCGACGGGGAATTGATCGCAGTCGCGCATGCGGACGGCCAGCGGTACTACGACCTGTGGAACGGCGCCGAGCTGACGCCGCGCGTCGACGGCGGACGCGCGACGCTCGAATTCGCGCTGGAAGGCCGCGGCTTCGGCGCGCTGCTGGCGCGGCCGGCCGCAGCCGCCGACGACGACGGGCTCGACGCGTTCCTGGCCAAGATGCGCACGCTGTCGGCCCGACCGCTGCGCGAGTACAGCGCGCAGTGGACTTCGCTGAAGCAGACCCTGGTGGAGATCGCGCCGACCGCGCCGGCACCGGCCGCGCCGCAAGGCATGGTCGAGATCCCTGCCGCCGACTTCGACTTCGTCGTCGGCGGCGTCGAGATCGAAGGCCAGACCTGGGAAGGCGTGGACGTGCAGTACCCGTGGGAGAACAGCGCGCGCCGCAACCATCGCAGGCGCCTGCGCCTGCCGCGCTTCTTCATCGACCGCACTCCGGTCACCAACGCGCAGTACCTCGAGTTCGTGCGCGCCAGCGGCTACGTTCCGCGCGACGCGCACAACTACCTGCGCGACTGGGTCGACGGTGCGCCACGGGCGGGTTGGGAAGACCGTCCCGTCACTTGGGTCGCGCTCGAAGACGCGCGCGCCTATGCGCACTGGGCCGGCAAGCGCCTGCCGCGCGAGTGGGAGTGGCAGTACGCCGCGCAGGGCGGCGACGGCCGCCGCTATCCCTGGGGCGACGATTGGCGCGAAGACGCGGTGCCGGCGCCGAACCGCGGCCGCCGCGTGCGCGCGCCGGATCCGGTCGATGCGCATCCGGCCGGTGCCAGCCCGTTCGGCGTGCTCGATCTGGTCGGCAACGTCTGGCAATGGACCGACGAATACGTCGACGATCACACCCGCGCGGCGATCCTGCGCGGCGGCAGTTCGTACCAGCCGCAGACCTCGCATTGGTATTTCCCGCAGGCCTACCGACTCGACCAGCACGGCAAGCTGCTGCTGATGGCGCCGAGCAAAGACCGCTCGGCCTGCATCGGCTTCCGCTGCGCGATGGACGCGGAGTAAGCGCATGCGCGACTACGCTCCCGCGCTGGATCCGGCCGGCATCGACCTGCAAGGGCCGCTCGGCGAAGCGCTCGCGGCCAACCTGCGCGGCCGCCTGTCGCATTTCATCGTCGACGAAACCAGCCCGGCGATCGCGCTGTTCGCGCCCGAGCGCCGCCGCCACAACACCGAGGGCGATTGGTACGGCGAACACGCCGGCAAGTGGCTCAGCGCTGCGGCCAAGGCCGCCGCGCGCAGCGGCGATGCGCGTCTGCTCGGCAACGTCCGCCGCGTCGCCGACTTCCTGGTCTCGGTGCAGGAAGCCGACGGTTACCTCGGCACCTACGCGCCGGAGCGCCGCTTCATGCGCAAGCAGCCGCCGAAGCCGGTCAGCTGGGACGGCGCGCCGAGCGTGCGCACCTGGGACATCTGGACCCACGCGTATCTGATCCTCGGCCTGCTGGAAGTGCACAAGCACTTCCCCGAACCGCGCTACCTCGACGCCGCGCGCCGCATCGGCGCGCTGTGCCTGCGCACGCTCAACGACCGCGGCATCGACATCACCGAGCTCGGCAATCATTTCGGCATGTCGGCGACGGTGCTGCTCGATCCCGCGGTCGAACTGTATTTCGCCACCGGCGAGCAGGATTTCCTCGACCTGGCCCTGATCGTGCTCGGCCAGGCCGACGCGCATCCGCCGCTGGCCCTGCTCACGCGCGCTCTCGCCGGCGCGGACGCGGCCGAGATCGCCACCGGCAAGGCCTACCAACTGGCCTGGAACCTGGTCGGGCTGGCCAAGCTGCACCGCGCCAGCGGCCATGCCGACTACCTGGGCGCGGTCGAGTCGCTGTGGCGCAGCATCCGCGAGCGCCATCTGACCCTCGGCGGCGGCCCCTGGGGCGGCGTCGCGCACCGCTCGCGCGAGGTGTTCAACGCGCCCGGCGCGTTCGACCCGCACGGCTATGTCGAAACCTGTTCGACCCTGGCCTGGATCCAGCTCAATCGCGAATTGCTGACGATCACCGGCGAGGCGCGTTACGCCGAGGAAATCGAGCGTTCGGCCTACAACGACCTGCTCGCCGCGCAGGCGCCGGACGGCGAGGACTGGTGCTATTACGTGTTCCCGAACGGGCGGCGCGTGCATACCACGTACTGGCGCTGCTGCAAGTCCAGCGGTGCGATGGCGGTGGAGGAACTGCCGGGCGTGGCTTACTCGCTCGACGACGCTGACGCGGTCGCGGTCAATCTGTATGGTGCCGGCTCGGCGCGCGTCGCCCATCCGGTCGCGGGCGGACTTCGTCTGACTCAGGACACGGCGTATCCGTTCGACGGGTCGATCCGCATCCGGGTCGAGCCGAAAAATCCGGCGCGTTTCGCGCTGCGCCTGCGCATCCCTTCGTGGGCGCAAGGCGCGCATGTCGAGGTCAACGGCGCGGCCGTCGACGGCAAGCCCGCCGCAGGCGACTACTTCGCCGTCGAACGCGAATGGCGCGAAGGCGACGAGGTGCTGTTGCGTCTGCCGATGCGGCCGGTCGCGCACCTCGCGCTGAACCGCAACGTGCAGGAATCGCGCGCGCCCGACGGCAGCGCGGTCGCGCAGGAGGTGTTGCGTCACGCCTACCTCGGCTTCACCTGCGGCCCGCTGGTCTACGCCACCGGCCTGATCGACGGCTTCAAGAGCGAGGAAACCGTGCGCCTGCCCGACGCGCCGGAGTCCGAGTGGCTGCATTGGTCCGCGCCCGCCGCCGGCGCGCCGCCGCGGCTGGAGCTACGTCTGGGCTATCGCGCGCCGCTGAGCTTCGAACCGTATTACCGCGCCGGCGGCCGCGTCGACGGCGCCTGGCGCCTGACCTGGCTGTCGCTGGCGCCGCCCGAGGCCGATGCGGTTTGCGGCTTCGCGCACGATGCACACGGCCCAAGCAAGAATTCGTAACGCCAGAACATATGCCGCCTGCCTGTTCGCGCGGCGCGGGCAGGCGCACAGTTGAACCGCCCGCACCGTCGAACCGCCCAGGCTCCGCCACCGCACGCATGGATTACCGCACTCCGCTTCCGCCCGATCGCAACCGCACCGGCGCCGGCCCGCTGGCCGGCGTGCGCGTGCTCGATCTCAGCGCGTACATCGCCGGCCCTTACGGCTGCGCCCTGCTCGCCGATCAGGGCGCCGACGTCATCAAGATCGAGCCGCCGGACGGCGACAACCTGCGGCAATATCCTTCGACCTTGGTCAGCGAAAGCCGCGCCTTCCTCGGCGTCAACCGCAGCAAGCGCGGCATCGTCCTCGACCTCAAGCGCGCGCACGACCACGCCGCGCTGCTGCGCCTGGTGCGCGAGGCCGACGTGCTGGTACACAACTTCCGCCCCAGCGTTCCGGCGCGGCTCGGCATCGATTTCGAACGCCTGCAACTGATCAACCCGCGCCTGATCTATTGCGCGGTCAGCGGCTACGGCGAAGACGGGCCGATGAAGGACAAGGCCGGCTACGACCAGGTCTTGCAGACCATGACCGGCATGTGCGCGCTGCAAGGCAAGCGCGGCGGGCCGCCGGAAATCATCTACGGCTCGGTGGTGGACTATTACGCCGCCGCGCTGCTCGCCGGCGGCGTGGCCTCGGCGCTGTACGAGCGCGAGCGCAGCGGCCTGGGCCAGTTCGTCGGCGTGTCGCTGCTGCGCAGCGCGCTGACCATGCAATCGGCACGGCTGATCTGGGCCGAAGGCGAAGGCCTCGACATCGGCCGCGACATGCGCTCGGGCGGGGTCACCGGCATCCACCCGACCCGCGACGGGCATATCTACATCTCGGCCAACACGCCGCGGTTCTGGCAGGCCCTGTGCGAGAAGACCGGGCTGGACGCGTTGGTCGCCGACCCGCGCTACGACAGCGTGCGCAAGCGCGCCGACGCCGCGGCGCAGATCGTCCCGCAACTGCACGCGGCGCTCGCGCAGCACACCGCGCTGGAATGGGAAGCGCTGTTCGGCGACGCGGTGCCGTGCGCGGCGGCGCGGCGGATCGAAGACATGTTCGAGCATCCGCAGGTGCTCGCCGAAGGCATCGTCGCGCCGATCGAGCATCCCGGCATCGGCCGTTACCGTGGCGTGGCGCAGTCGATCAAGTTCGGCCGCACGCCGGGGCCGGCGCCGTTCGCGGCGCCGGAGCTGGGGCAGGATACCGAGGCGGTGACGCGCGAGTTGGACGAGTCGGGCGTGGTGGCGGTGCGCGAGCGCGGGTGAGGCCGGTTTCGGCGTAGTCGGAGTTTCGCGGTCGCGGCTCGCGCCGCTCCTACAGTCGGGATCGCGCCCCTGTAGGAGCGGCGCAAGCCGCGACCGCGCCACTTCGCCTACGACGTCCGCCTCAACGCCCGAACTTGTCCCACAGCATCTCGAAGTGCCCCGAGAAGCTGCGCACCAGATTGGCGTCGTCGGTCACCACCAGATTCTCCTCGTTGCTGGTGGTCGCGCTGCGCGTCCAGTTGAAGCTGCCGTTCGCCAACACCCGCCCGTCGAACAGCGCGAACTTGTGGTGCATGTGGAACGGACTGTCGTCGATCCGCAGCGGTACGCCGAGTTCGATCAGCCGCGCCACGTCGCTGCCTTCGTCGTATTGCTTGTCGTTGTCGCTGATGACCCGCACCTCGAGCCCGCGCTTATGGCAAGCGAGAATCTCCTCGCTGAGCCGGTCGTCCGAGATCGTGTAGACACAGACCTCGACCCGACGCTTGGCCGACCGGCACAGCTCGCGCAACTTGCGCAGGCAGGCGTCGCCGGGCGCGAAGAACGCGCTCGACACCAGCGCCGGCGGCTCGGCGACCGCGTCCAGGGTCTTGACCACCTGCTCCAGCCAGCGCAGCGAATCCAGGGTCTGCGGCGTTTGCGACGGCTGCGCCAGCATCAGCTCGCGGGCCATGTCGAAGGCGCGGTTGCGCAGATAGCGCACCCGGTCGGCCGGCAGCTTCGCGCCGAGTTCGCGCAGTTCGAATTTCTCCTGCGCGTCCAAGTTCAGGTCGGCCACGCTTTCGCGCAGGGTGCGGTCGAGTTCGGCGAAATCCATCACGGCGGCCTCAGCGCTGGACCCGGCCGTTGAGCCGGTCGGCGAATTCGTTGAGCGCGCGTTGCAGTTCGCGCTGCTGTTCGGTCATCTCGGCGCGGGTCGGCGCATCCTCGATCCCGCGCTCGCCGAGTTGCTTGAACAGCTCGATCATCGCCGCGTTGACCCGTTCCTGGCGTTCGTCGTTGCCCTGCAAGCGCTCGACCAGCGGCACGAACGCCTGCTGCAGCTGCGGGCCGAGCCCGCCGAGCGCGGCGGCCAGGGCCGCGCCGGCGTCGGCCGGCGGCGCGGCGTCGGGTTCGCTGCTTGCGGCGGCGATGCGTTCCAGCGCCGCCAGCAGTTGCGGCCACGGCGCTGCTTCGGCCGGTTTGGCTTGCGCCACCTGCGCCGCGCTCGCGCGGCCGGTGGCCGCATCGAGCGCGCGCACGCTCTCGACCAGATCGTTGAGCTGCGCCACCACCCGCCCGCCGACGTCCGACTCGCCCGCGCCCATCGCCTTGTTGCGCAGGAAATCGCGCTTGATCTGGGCCCAGCGCGCGGCCTGCTCCTCGCTGTGGATGCCGCGCAGCTCGCCGAGCTTGAGCAGGTTCTCCTCGGCGCCGGAGGTCAGCAGCTGCGCCTCGCCGAGATAGTGATCGTCGATCAGCTGCTGCAACTCGGCCGCGTTCATGACCGGCGAAATCTTCTCCGCCAGCTTGTTCATGTTGCGGTAGCTGCCTTGCAGCTTGAACGGCGGCTCGGTGCGATAGGTTTCGGCCTGGGCCGCGCTGGCGATGTACTGCTGGTTGACCCGGTAGACCACGTCGCGCACCTGCACCAGCCGTTCCAGGGTCGCGACGATCTCGTTGATCTCCGCGCCGCTGTAGGCGTGCTTGAGTTCGTTGGCCGAGAACGCCTTGCCCTGGGCCTTGTCGATCAGCTTGTACAGATCGCCCATCTCGCGCGTGGCCAGCGGCGCCAGCACCGGGTTCGAGGTCAGGCTGTTCTCGATATAGCTCAACAGGAACGCGTGCTCCATGCCGCCGAGCACGTCGCCGAGGTTGTAGATGTCGGCGCGGTTGGCGAGCATGTCCGGAATCTTGAACACCTCGCCGGACTCGGTGTACGGGTTGCCGGCCATGACCACGCAGAACTTCTTGCCGCGCATGTCGTAGGTGCGCGTGCGCCCCTTCCACACGCCCTCGATGCGGCGGGTGCCGTCGCACAGCGAGATGAACTTCTGCAGGAACTCGGGATGGGTGTGCTGGATGTCGTCGACGTACAGCATTACGTTGTTGCCCATCTCCAGCGCCAGATTGAGCTTTTCGAGCTCCTGGCGCGAGGTCGCGTCCGGCGCCTGGGCCGGATCGAGCGAACGCACCTCGTGGCCGAGCGCGGGGCCGTTGATCTTCATGAAGATCAGGCCGAGCCGGTGCGCCACGTATTCCATCAGCGTGGTTTTGCCGTAGCCCGGCGGCGAGATCATCATCAGCAGGCCCATCAGGTCCGAGCGCTTGCTCTCGCCGACCGTGCCCATCTGCTTGGCGAGATTGTCGCCGATGACGCCGAGGTAGACGTCGTTGATGAGCTTGTTGCGCACGAACGAGCTCAGCGGCCGCGGCTTGAACTCGTCCAGGCGCAGCGCCGCGCGTTCGCGCGCGACGATGCCCTGGCGCAGCGCCTGATAGGTCTGGAAGCCCGGCACGAAGCGTTCGCGATGGTGGCGCAGCCGCGCCGACCAGTCGTCCACGGCGATGCGCATGCGGCCCTCGCGGATGCGCGGGTGCTCGCCGAGCAGGCCTTGCAGGTCGGCGCCGAGTTCGGTTTCGCTGGTGGTCTTGGCGAAGCCGTCGTCGAGCAGCAGCAGCGCCGCGGCTTCGGCCGCGTACGCCGCCTGCGCGGCGAGCTCCGGCGTGCGCGCCAGCGCGTCGACCCAGTTCGTCGCCAGCGCCCAGCGCGCGGCCGGGCGTTCGCGCAGCGATTCGAGCGTCGCGGCGAAACCGTCCCACATCCGCGCCGCGCCGAGTTTTTCGCGCAAGGCCGCAAGCAGCTGCGCGGCGTAGCGGCTGAACACGAACCGCGGCTGCGGCGCCGACAGCTCCAGCACCAGGTATTCCGCCGCGCGCGGGGTCAGCGCCGGATCGACCGGCATCGTCTGTGCCTGCGCCCACGCCGCCATCGCCGCGGCGACTTCGCCGCGCAGCGCGGCGAGGCCGTCGCCGCTGCCGAACAGGCGCTGGATGTCGGCCGCGGTGCGCGCGCGCTCCGGCCAGCCGGCGGCATCGCCGTGCCCGCCTTGCAACGACCAGAAGTACGCCGCCCACGCCCGCGCCGCCGGTTCGAAGCTCAGGCTGCCGGCGCTGTCGCGCAGCGGCAGCAGCGCTTGCAGGATCAGCGCGGCGTCGTGGTCGTGGATGCCTTTCTCGTAGCCCTCGCGGTAGCGCGGCGCGGCGAAGTCGCGCAATGTGCGCGCCAGCGCCTCGGGCTGGGCGAGCTGCGAACGCAGCAGGTCCATGCTCAGGTTCTCGCGTCCGGCTTCGGCGGCCTCGATCGCCAGCCCGGCCAGGTACTCGCCGCGATACAGCTGCGGCGATTCGGAGTCCATCGACACGCCCCAGTAGTCGCGCGCCGCGTTCAGGCCGGCATCGTCGATCGGCTCGAAGAAATCGGTGCCGGTCAGATGCAGGTTCAGCGCGTCGCCGCGCGGCATCAGGGTCAGGTCGAGTTCCTGGGTGTTGACGCTGAAGCGGTGGCGCGGGCCGAGCTTGATGACGCCGCCGCCGTCCTCGAACAGTTCGCTGCGGTCGCGCAGCGCGCGCACCGCCTGATCGCGCGCGCCCTTGAGCCGCGCCTCGACGTCGTCGGCCTTGACGTTGTCCTTGAGCGCGCGCAGGCGCTCGGCCAGCTCGCGCAGCTTGAGGATCAACGCGTCGCCGGCGAAGAACGCGTTGAGCTCGTCGTTGTCGGCGAAGCGCGCGGTGCGCCGGCCCAGGCCTTCGAGGATGCGCACGGCCGCGTCCATGACCGCCTGCGCCTTGCGCTGGCGTTCGTCCAGCAGGGTCTGCTTGTGCGCCTCGAAGGTTTCCAGCAACTCCTCGCGCTTGGCCAGGATGTCGCCGAGGAAGGCCTCGTGCTCGCCGAACTGGCTTTCCAGTTCCTCCAGCTGCACCAGCAGGCGCGAGAGTTGCTCGTCGGCCTTTTCCGGGTCCTGCGCCAACGCCAGCGCGCTGGCGATGCTCTGGCCGAACAGGGTGAACTGGGCGCCGAACTGGGCCACCGATTCGGCCGATCCCAATTGCTTGCGGCGCTGGTCGGCGCGCGCCTTGGCCTGATTGAGCTTGGCGTAGATCTCCGAAATCGACTCGACCACACGGGTGCGCTGGGTCGCGTCGTCGACCTTCAGCGTCGCCATCAGCCCCGACAGCATGTCCAGGTCGCCGGACATCGCCTGCATCCGGCTCAGCGGCTCGCTCAACTGGGTCACCGTGGACGCGGCCTGCGCCTGCGCGTCCAGCGTCTTGAGCGCCTCGCCGAGCGGCGCCAGCGCCTTGTCGCCGGCCAGGAACGCGCCGGTCGCCGCGCCGATGCGCTCGTGCGCGGCGATCAGCGCCTGCTCCATCGCATCGATCTTCGCCACATCGATGTAGCGGTACTCGCGAATGGTCAGCAGGTGCCCGCGCTGCGCGGTCAGTCCGTTCAACGCATCGACGAACGGCTGCACTTCTTCCCAGTTCTCGGGCTGCAGGCTGTCGAGCAGTTCCTTCTGCCGGCTCTGCGCCTCGCCCATCGCGCGCTCGGACTGGCTGCGGATGCCTTCGACTTTCTCGTACTCGTCGAGCACCGACTCGGCGGTCGCGGCGATTTCGCGCAGCAACGGCGCGACGTCGCCGCAGTGCGGGTCGCTGAGCCAATGGTGGGCGTCGAACAGCCGCCGGGTGTTCTGCGCGAGCAGGCCGTAGCGCTGCGCCGAGACTTCGGTCGCCTCGATCTCGCGGCTCAGGCTGATCAGCTCGGACATGCCGCGCACCAACTCGGCGTTGCCGATCTTGCCCATGAAGCTGTTGCCGGCCGGCTGCCGCGCCGCGTATTCCTCGCTGGCGTACGGTGTCTGCCACACCTGCATTGGGTGCACGCGGGTCGGCTCGTCGCTTTCGGTGGCGAAGATCACCATGCGCCCGTCTTCCAGGCGCGCGTAGCCGTGGCCGAAGATCGGCGTCTGCAGGCGCCGTTCGATCAGGTTGTAGGTGAACATCGCGGTGCGGCCCTGCTCGGGCTCGTAGAACAGGTACATCACGTCTTCGCCGTTGGGCGAGCGGATGTTGCGCTTGTAGCGCATCCCGTCCATCGACTGGTCGAAGCGCTTGTGCTCGCCGTTCTGCAGGTAGTAGCCGCCGGGGAAGATGATGCCGTGGTCTTCCGGCAGCTGGATGCAGGCCAGCCCGATCTCGTCCAGCCGCACCACCTTGCGGGTGAGGGTGTTGAACACCAGGTAGCGCCACTGCTCCTCGCGGTACGGCAGGATCTTCAGCAGGATCAGGCTGCCGACGCGGGCGTAGTCGACCTGGGCGTCGTCGAGCGACTGGGTCTTGTCCTGGACCGGCTCGCGGTAGATGCCCTGGCCGTCCTGGGTGTTGTTCTCGATCTTGACCGTGAGGTCGCCGTTGACCGTCTCGACGAACACGCTGTCGAGGATGTTCAGATGCGGATGGCGGCCGTTGACGACGAGCTCGCGCCCGGCGCGGATCCACTCGAAGTCGTACGGCGCCGGCAGCGCGATGTCGCGCTCGCCGCGGTTGTCGATGTAGCGCACTTCGCCGTCGGGCGAGACCGACCAGCGGAACACGCGCAGGTCGGTGATGCGCTCGCCGATCTGGAACGCGGCCAGCAGCTTGCCGTCGCGCACGATCAGCTGGATCAGCCGGGTGTGCTTGTAGTAGGCGTAAAGCTCGCGGAAGTCGTGGGCGAAGCTGTCGATGCCGAGGAAGCTGCCCTTGAGCTCGACCGGAGTGACGTCGTAGCCCTCGGGCCCCTGCACCAGCTTGTACAGCGAGAACACGTCGGCGACGACGGTCTCTTTCTTGAGCCCCATGAACACGTTGTAGCCGAACACCAGGTAGTCGCCTACCTGGACGATGTCGCGCGCGACGCAGTTGTTCTCGGTGCGGATGCGGAAGCGGCCGATCACCTCCATCTGGCTGCTGCCGAACTCGGCCAGGCGCTGCTGGTTGAGTGCGTCGGCCAGCGCGCGCAGCTTCTGGCCCTGTTCGGCCAGGCGCTTGCTCAGCACCTCGTAGGCGCCGCCCTGGGCGACGGCCTGATCGACTGCGCTGCTGTCGCCAGCAGTGGGAGCGCCCGCGGCCGCAGCCGCGGCGGGCTTGGTGTCCGCCATGTTTCGTCCTGCCTTTCGGGCCGGCCGCGCGAGTCCGCGCCGCCGGCGTCACACCGACGCGCCGCCGTCAGCGGCGGCGCGTTCCCTGGCCTCGCGCCGCGCTCAGGAATCCAGCGTCGCGGCGCCGTCGGCGGCCTTGTCGCCGGGCTTGGGTTCGGCCTTGGCCAGGATGCGCTGCAGCACGTCCTGCACGATCGGGCTCTTGCCGGCCACGCCTTCGATCGCCTTGCCGACCGACAGCGCCTTGGCGAAGGAATCGAAGAACGCGCCTTCGCCGCCGACGATGTCGATGTTGGCCTTGCTGAGCGCGGCCGACAGCACCTCGGACTGCTCCTTGGCGATCTCCTTGTTGGCCTCGATGCCGGCGATGGCCTGCTCGAAGTTCTTTTCCAGCTGCATGCGGAACTCCTCGTGCGCGCGCGCCTGATCGCTGAGCGAACCCAACGCGCCGAACTTCTCGCCCAGGCCCTCGGCTTCGGCCTTGAACTTCTGCAGCAGCACTTCGGCTTCCGACAGGCCCAGGGCCTGGGTCGCCTTGGCCTTGGCCGCGCCCAGCTGCTCCTCGCCGCGCGCCTGCGCGAACAGGTTTTCCTCCAGCACCTTGGCGTCGGACAGGCCCTGCTTCTGCTTGGCGTCGGCCTGCGCTTCGATCACGCGCGCCTGCGCCAGGCCCTTTTCCTGCTCGCCCTTGGCTTCCGCGCCGAGGGTCTCGGCGATCACGCGGGCCTTGGCCAGGCCTTCCTTCTCGGCCGCGGCCGCGGTGACTTCGCGCACCCGCGCATCGGCCAGGCCCGGCGCGGCGCGCTCGGCCTCGATGCCTTCGGCGAGCTTCTTCTTGGCCTCGGCGGTCTTGCCGGCGGCTTCGAACTCGGCCTGGGCCAGCGTGGTCATCTCCACCGCCTTGTGCTTGGACGCGGTCTCGTCGGCCTCGGCCTGCTTGACCTGGCGCACCAGTTCTTCCTCGGCCAGCGCCTGCGCGGCGAGCACCGCGACCTGCTTGGCGCGATCGGCCTCGGACACCTGGCGCACTTCCTTGATGCGTTCCTCCTCCTGCGCCACGGTCTTCTCGACCGCGATGCGCTCGCGGATGACGTTGGCGATTTCCTTGCGCTGTTCTTCCAGCGCGCGCTCCTTCTCGATCCGGTTGAGCTCGACCTCGCGCTCGCGCGACACCACTTCCAGGTCCTTGGCGCGGGTGACCTTCTCGACCTCGATCACCACCGCGCGCTGGCGGTTCTGCTGCGCCACTTCGACTTCGCGCTGGCGGTTCTGCTCGCGGATGTCGATCTGTTCCTGCGCGGCGATGCGCGCCTGCTCGGCCTTGAGCCGCTCCTCCTCCTGGACCTTGGCGGTCTCGGCCTGCTCGCGCGCCTGGATGGTCTGGATCTCGCGCTTCTGCCGCGCCTCGGCGTCGGCCTGCTGGCGTTCCAGCGCCAGCATCGCCTCGCGGGTCTCGACGTTCTTCTTGGTGATCGCCAGCTGCTCGTTGCGCTCGAGCTCGTTGGTGATGACGTTCTGCGCCGCGGTCAGCTCGGTGATCTTGCGGATGCCTTCGGCGTCGAGGATGTTGCTCGGGTCCAGCGACGCCTTCGGGGTCTGTTCCAGATAATCGATGGCGACGTCTTCGAGCACGTAGCCGTTGAGGTCGTTGCCGATCACCTCGATGATGCGGTCGCGGAATTCCTGCCGGTTCTCGAACAGCTTGACGAACTCGATCTGCTTGCCGACCGTCTTCAGCGCTTCGGAGAACTTGGCGTTGAACAGCTCGTTGACCGCGGTGCGGTCGGAGGCGCGGTCCACGCCGATCGCCTTGGCGACCTTGAGCACGTCCTGCTGGGTCTCGTTGACGCGCAGGTAGAACGCCACGGTGATGTCCGCGCGCATGTTGTCGCGGCAGATCAGCCCGTCCTTGGCGCGGCGATCCACTTCCAGGGTGATCAGGGAGATCTTCATGAACTCCTTCTTGTAGATCACCGGATACACCAGCGCGCCGGTGAAGTGCACCTTCGGCGTCGCGGACATGTCGTTGACGATCAGGGCCGTGCCTTGCGGCACCTTGATGTAGAAGGCCTTGAACATCAGCAGCATCACGAAAATCATCAGTACGACGACGACGATGGCGGCGCCGACGATCATCAAGTTGTCCATTTGCATCTCCCTATGACACGACTGCTTGTCGCGGCCGAGAAGGCGGCGACGGTTCGATGGCGGGCGCCCGGGTTCAGGCGCCGCGGAATTCGTCTTCGCTGACCGCGCGGTAGGCGTTCTGGTCTTCGAGGTATTCGATCAGCACGACCCGGTCGCCGCGCTTGAAGCGCTGCGGGTCCTCGTCGCGGATCTGCAGGATCAGGCCGGCGCCGCCGTCTTCGACGCTGGCGGTGCCGGTGCCGCGGTTGACCGGGCTGCGCACGGTCGCGACCTGGCCGAGGATCGGCCGCGGCGGGCCCGGCTGCATCTTGCGCAGCAGCTGGCGCAGCGGCCGCAGCGCCAGCGCGGCGACCGGCAGCGACACGCAGAAGTTGACGAAGATGATCGCCGCGCCCGCGGCGATGCGCAGCGGCGTGCCCGGCACCAGCTTCATCAGGTAGACGTCGGCGTAGTAGGTCAGGATCCAGCCGACCAGCACGATCACGCTGATGACCACGGTGATCGGAATGCCGCCCAGGCCCAGGCGCATCAGCGGATCGAAGATGCCGTGCTGCGGATGGTGCGCGCCGTCGGCGAGGGTGTGGTCGCCGAAGCCGTGCGCGCCGTGACCGTGGCCGTGGCCGCCGATCCAGCCGTCGATCATTTCGCCGCCGGCCAGACCCACCGCCGACAGCAGCCAGTAACCCACGACCACGCCGAGCAGGACGGTGTAGAACGCCGTCGGCAACGTCAGGATCGTACTGAAGAAATCGCTCATCCCGTCTCCCTCCCCGCTTGCCGCGATGCCCGCGGCGCCTCCATGAAACCGGGCGGCCCCATGCCGACCGGCCAAACCGAACCGAATCGAACCGGGGCTCAGCCCGGCAATTTCTGCCGCAGGCGCGCCAGCACCGCTTCGGCGCCGGCCTCGTCGGGCATGATCCCCGCGTCGCGCAATTTCTTTTCCAGCGCGTCGCCGCCGTCGTGGCGCGCCAGCTCGGCCGCCGCTTCCATGCGCGCGCCGCGCTCGGCCTGCTTCTGCTTGATCCGCGCCAACGAATCCACCGCGGTCTGCAAGCGGTTCTGCGGCCCGGCGTAGCGCTGCGCGACCGCAGCCTGGGCGCGCTGCATGCTTTCGGTCGCCTTGACCGTGTCGAGCTGCTGCTTGAGCCGGCGGATGTTGCCTTCGGCCATCGCCACCGCCTTGCGCAGCTCGGCGACGCTGGCGGCGAGCTGGCGCAGGTGCGCCTCGTCGTCGCCGCGCGCGGCTTCCAGCGCGGCGATCTTGTCGGCGACTTCGCGCGCCAGCGCGTCCTCGCCCGACTCCAGCGCCTTGATCGCATAGCCTTCGTATTCGGCGATCTTGTCCGCGCCCTCGTTCCAGGCGCGCTGCGCCAGGGTGTGGCGCGCGAGCAGGTGCGCCAGCGATTCGCGCGACTGGCGCAGCTCGATGTCGCAGTCGCGGATCTCCTGGTCGAGGATGCGCAGCGCCTGGCTGTCGACCCAGGCCTCGCCGAGCTCCTGCGCGCCGGCGCGCACCGAGGTCAGCAGCTTGCTCCAGATGCCGCCCTGCTTGGCCATCACGCCGCCTCCAGCAATTGCGTCTCGTAGGCCTCGCTGGCCTTGATGACGTTGTCGGCCAGGGTTTCGATTTCGTACAGCACGTTCGACAGCGACGACGACGCGCTGAGCGCGCCGAACATCATGTACACCGCTTCGCCGTCGGCGAGGGTTTCGATGCCGATGGTCGACAACGGAAACACCTTGTGGGTGCGCAGCACTTCTTCGTTGAACGCGGCGGCGTCGCGCACGTGCGCGACCGGCCACAGCAGCGCCTCGACCACGATCTGCTCGCCGACCACGGCCAGGAACAGCGGCAGGTCGCCGTATTCGGCCATGACCAGGTGCAGGCTCGGCTCGGCGCCGTCGATCAGTTCGATCTGCGAGTCGCCGTAGACGAATTCCTCGGTCTGCGAGAGGGCGTCGAACAGCCCCGTCGCGGTCCAGACCTTGCCGTCGTTCATGTCCCTCTCCACCCGTCCCCGTCCCGTCGCCGCACCGCGCGGCTGGCGCATGCGCTTTTCCGCCGCCAGCAGCTCGTCGCCGAACTCGGGCAGCACCCACAGTTCTTTCTTGACCAGCCCTTTCTCGCGCAGGCGTTCGCGGTGGCGGCGCTGGTAGTAGGCGGAGGATCTGCGTTCCATGGAGACGGACGTTAGAGCATTACATGTGACACTGACAAGCTGTCACATGTAAGAGCCGACGAACGGCGGCAGACGGCGGCCGTTGGGGGCCGCCGGGCGTTGTCGATCAAGGGCTTGCGGTACGCGGGTGGAAGGCTCTCGCCGGCATGGGCGAGGGCGCGGTCGCGGCTTGCGCCGCTCCTACAGAGAGCTTGGGTCAGGCCGGGATGCCGTGTTGCTGGCGGGCCTGGGCGATGCGGGCCTGGACTTCGGGGGCGAGGGTGCCGAGTTCGGCCTGCTTGAAGATGTTGCCGAGCACGCGCTTCTCGTCGTCGTCGATGACGTCGTCGCGCAGGGCGAGGTCGAGCAGGTTCTGCAGTTCGGCGAGGTCGAGCGTGCCGTCGTTGGTGAATACCTGGATCGAGGCGAGCGCGATCACGAGGTGGCTCTTGGGCTGGGCCATGCGGCAACTCCGTTGCGGGTGATGAAGGTCCTGGTGCGGCGGCCGTCGCGGCCGGCGCGTGATGGGTTCGACTATAGCAAGGTCGGTGCGGGGTTCTGCGGTCGGGGGCGCAGGGTTCGCCGTCAGCGAAGTGTCGCGGTCGCGGCTTGCGCCGCTCCTACAGTCGCAAACGAAACCCCTGCAGGAGCGGCGCAAGCCGCGACCGCGACACCGCAACTACCGCGCAACCCGCCACGCCCGCGCAAAAACAAAACGGGCCCGACGCTCGCGCATCGGACCCGCTCGTTTTTCGCAGCGAGCCTTGCGGCTCAGTCCGCGATCACCACACCACTTCGGCCATCGAGCAGTTCAAGCCCGAACCGATGCCGAGCAGCGCGACGCGGTTGCCCTTCTTCAAGCGGCCCATCTCGCGCAGCTTGCTGAGCACGATCGGCACCGAGGCCGGGCCGATGTTGCCGTGCTCGCCGAAGATCGTCATGACCTTGTTCGGGTCGATGCCGAAGGCCTTGAGGAAGGCCTGGGTGTGCGCGCGGCTGACCTGGTGGATCACGAATTCGTCGAGCTCCTCGACCGCCCAGCCGAGCGCGGCGCGCGCGGCGGTGAAGGTCTTCTGGCCGAGCTTGAGGCCTTCGATCATCAGCATGCGGCCGTCGGCGACCATGCGGTCGTGGTGCAGGTCGCCCACGCACAGGTGGTTCCACTCGGTCGCCGAGCGGGTCACGCCGCCGCGGTAGCGCGGCGCGCCCGGGGCCAGTTCGGCGCGGGCCAGGACCATCGCCGCGGCGCCGGAACCCAGGGTCAGCGTCGCCATTTCGTCGCGCAGCTGCGATTCGGTGACGTCGGCGCGCGACAGGCGGTCGAGGGTCTTCTCGTAGGCCTTGTTGGCGGTCTCGCCGTCGACGACCAGGGCGTAGTCGATCTCGCCGCGCTCGATCATGCGGCCGGCGATGTCCATGCCGTTGATGAAGGCGAGACAGGCGTTGGCGACGTCGAAGTTCTGGCAGTTCTCGCCCAGGCGCAGGTTGCCGGCGACGATGCTGGCGGTCGACGGCTCCAGGTAGTCGCGGCTGACCGAGGTGTTGACCAGCAGGCCGATGCGGTCGGCGTCGACGCCGGCGTCGGCCAGCGCCTTGACCCCGGCCAGGGTCGCCGCTTCCGACGGCTTGACCTCGCCGTCCCACAGACGGCGCTCGCGCACGCCGGCGATGTTCTGCAGCACGTCCACCTTGATGCCGAGGCGGTCCAACGTCGGCTTGAGCCGGGCGTTGATTTCCTCGGTGGTCAGCTTTCGCGGCGCGTCGACATGGGCGAGGCCGGCGATGGCTACGTGTTGGAACAGCATGGGCGCGAACCCTTGGCAGGCAGAAAAGTGCGACAGGTTAGCGCCTTCGCGCCCCCCATGCACCAGCAAAAGTCACGCCGGGGCCTGGATCTGAACCAAGCCCGAAGGGTTATTCCGTTTGAAATTCAACCATTTACAACGGTTTTTGCACCGCAAAAAAGCCGTACGCCGGCGTTTGGATTTGCGTTCAACCGCCGACGGGATAGGTCTGGGCGCTGCCGGAAGCGGGTTTTTGCGCGGCCGGAGCGGCCGCGCCGGGGCCGGCGGCGCCGCAACGGTAGGCGCCGAAACGCTGCGCGCCCTGGTTCGGATCGGCCAGCGCCTGGATGGTGTCGGCCTGCAACGCCGGCGCTTCGTTGCGCGCCAGGGTTTCCAGTTCTTCGCGCACGCGCAGCTCGTTGCGCTCGTAGAAAGCGATGTTGTGCTTGACCGCGACCTGCACCTCGCCGCGCTTCTCGCACGCGGGCGCCGCGCCCGGAGACAGCACCCGCACCGCCTGCGCGCCCGGGGCCATGTTGACCCAGGTGCAGGCCGAAACGCTCAGAGCCAGGAACACGATTGCCGGTGCGCGCATGCGGAACCTCGATGGGGGCGGTTGGAACCGGCCGGCATTGTCGCCGGAATCGGCTGAGCGCGAAACCAATGCGTGCCGGCCGATCGCGTGCGGCCGCGATGCACGCGCCGACCAGCGCCTGCGCCCGAACGCGAACGGGCCGCCCTGCGCGGGCGGCCCGTGGTTCGTTCCAGCGGCGAACCCGCCGCCGTTATAGCCGCTGCGTCAGCGCAGCGGCTTGCCGTCGCTGTCGATGACCTTGACCTCGCCGAGCCCCAGCGCGCGCACCGGCTGCTCGATCTTGGACAGGTCGCCGACCACCACCCAGGTCAGCGCGGCCGGGTCCAGCGCCTTGGCCGCGGCCTGCGCCAGCGCCGGCGTCATCGCCTCGTTGCGCGCCTTGTATTGCAGGATGTAATCGGCCGGGCGGCCGTAGCGCAGGTCGGCGCCGACCTGGCCGAGCAGCGCGTCGCCGGTTTCGTACGCGCCCGGCAGGCTCAGGGTGTTGGCGGCGCGGACCTTGGCCACCTCGGCCGCCAGGATCGGCTTGCTGCCGCTGCTGAAGGCTTCGATTTCGCGCTTGAGTTCGGCCAGCGATTCGACCGTCTTGTCGGCCTGCACCGCCGCCTGCGCGATCCACGGGCGCTGGCCGAGCGCATTGCCCGAGCCGCTGTAGGACCCGTAGGCCCAGTGCTTGTCCTCGCGCAGGTTCATGTTGAGGCGCGAGCTGAACTCGCCGCCGAGCACGCCGTTGGCGAAATCGAAATCGATCGTGCCTTTGTCGCTGGTCGGCGCGATCAGCTCGCCGACATAGAGATTGGACTGGATCGCGCCGGGCTGGTCGACCAGGAACACCCGCGGCGCCTTCGGCCGCGCCACCGCGGTCAGGGCCGGCAGCGCCGGCGCGTCGGCCGCGCCCTTCCAGTCGCCGAAGCGCTTTTCCAGCAGCGGCACGATCTGCGCCAGGGTGGTGTCGCCGACCACGACCACGCGCGCGCGCTGCGGCTGCAACCAGTCGCGGTGGAAGCGCAGCAGGTCGTCGCGCTGGATCGAACCGATCGAGGCCTCGGTGCCGGTGCCGGTGAACGGAATCGCGTAGGCGTGGTCGGCGCCGTACAGCAGCGGCGGCAGCACCCGCAGCGCAGCGGTCTGCGGGCGCGCCTTCTCCTGCTTGATCCCGGCCAGCCACTGCGCGCGTACGCGCTCGATCTCGCCGTCCTCGAAGCGCGGACGGCGCACGGTGTCGGCGAACAAGTCCAGCGACGGTTCGAGCTTGTCGCTCAGCGCCGACAACGCGACGCTGGCGCTGTCGAGGCTGGCGCCGCTGCTGAGTTCGGCGCCGAGCTGTTCCTTGCGCGCCGACAGCTGCAGCGAGCCCAGATCGCCGGCGCCTTCGTCGAGCATCGCCATCGCGAAGCTGGCGGTGCCGGTCTTGCGGCCCAGGTCGGCGCTGAAGCCGCCGGGGAATTCCATCTGCAACTGCACCACCGGGATTTCGTGGCGCTCGATCAGCACCACCTGCATGCCGTTGGCCAGCGTCGCGGTCTGCCGCGACGGGAACTTCAGCGCCGGGAAGCTGGTGGTCTTGGGCACGCCCTGGCTGCGGTCGAGGTCGGACTTGACCGTGGTGAAGCGCGGGTCCGGCGCCGGCAGCGGCGCGGGCCGGCTCGCCGGCGCGGCGCGCGCGGTCTCCGGCAACGCCGAGGCCGGCTGGTCGCCGGGCGTCACCACGATGGTGTGCGAGCCCTTGCCGAGCCACGTGCGCCCGGCCGCCTGCACGCTGGCGATGCTGGCCTTGTCGAGGTCGGCGAGCTCGCCGCGGTAGCAATCGGGCCGGCCGAGGAACACCGCACAGCGCGCGAGCACGTCGGACTTGCCGCCGAAACCGCCGATGCGCTCGATGCCGCGCACGAACTCGGCGCGGCTGGCGGTCTTGGCGCGTTCGAGTTCTTCCGCGCTCGGGCCCTGCGCGATCAGGCGCGAGATTTCCTCGTCGATCGCCGCGCGCACCTTGGCCGGGTCGACGCCTTGCTTGACGTTGGCGACCACGACCAGGGTGCCGCTGATTTCGGCGTCGTTGACCGAGACGCTGGCGCTGTCGGCGATGCGGTCGCGGTGGACCAGGCGCTCGTCCAGGCGCGAAGCCGCGCTGCCGCCGAGCACCTGCGCGAACAAGGCCAGGTCGGTGCCGTCGGCGGCGCCGAACTGGGCGACCGGCCAGGCGCGGTAGACGCGCGCCTGCGGCACGCGGTCGCCGATGGTTTCCTCGGTGTCGCGCTCGCGCTTGGGCACGCGCGGTGCCATGTCCTTGAGCGTGGCGGTGGCGGGAATGTCGCCGAAGTAGCGCAGCGCCTTTTGCTTCGCGGTGGCCAGGTCGATGTCGCCGGCCAGCACCAGCACCGCGTTGTTGGGGCCGTACCAGCTGCGGAACCAGGTCTTGACGTCGTCGAGCGAGGCCGCGTCGAGGTCGGCCATCGAACCGATGGTCTGCCAGCTATAGGGGTGGTCGGCCGGATACAGCGCCTCGTAGAGCTTGGCGATGATGCGGCGGCCGTAGGGCTGGTTTTCGCCCTGGCGCTTTTCGTTCTGGACCACGCCGCGCTGCTCGTCCAGGGTCTTCTGGTCGATCGCGCCGAGCAGGTGGCCCATGCGGTCGGATTCCATCCACAGCGCCATGTCCAGCGCGGTGGTCGGCACGTTCTGGAAATAGTTGGTGCGGTCGACGTTGGTGGTGCCGTTCTGGTCGGTGGCGCCGACCAGTTCGAACGGGCCGAAGAATTCGTCGCGGTGGTTTTCCGAACCCTGGAACATCAGGTGTTCGAACAAATGGGCGAAGCCGGTGCGGCCGGGCTGTTCGTTCTTGCTGCCGACGTGGTACCAGACGTTGACCGCGACGATCGGCGCCTTGCGGTCGGTGTGCACGATCACCCGCAGGCCGTTGGGCAGGGTGAATTCGTCGTAGGCGATGGCGACCGCGGCGGCGGGCTTGGCGGCCGCGGCCGGCGTCGCGGGCGCGGCCAGCGCCGCGGCGGGCGCGCCCAGCGCGGCGGCCAGCGCCAGGGCTAGCGCGGCGGCGCGCGGGGCCGGCGCGCACGCGCGCGGGCCGAAGAAGGAGGAAAGCTGGGACATGACGGCTCCGGTCGTTAGGGGCGTCCGCGAGCGGACCACCGGCCATCTTAGGCGCAGGCGCCACGCCGGGCATGGGTCGCCGGTCACGTGGGGAGGCCGCGCGCGGCTGCGTTGCGCGGCCCAAGGCCGGCCCGGCCGCCGCATAATGCGCGCATGTTCAACGTTATCCTGTTCCAGCCGGAGATTCCGCCCAACACCGGCAACGTCATCCGCCTGTGCGCGAACACCGGCGCGGCCCTGCACCTGATCGCGCCGCTCGGCTTCACCCTCGAAGACAAGCAGCTCAAGCGCGCCGGCCTGGACTACCACGAGTACGCCAGCCTGCAGGTGCACGACGGCCTCGACGCCGCGCTGGCCGCGATCGCCGCCGCCCAGGGCGCGCCGCCGCGTTTGTTCGCGCTGAGCACGCGCGGCCGCGAGCGCTTCGACGCGCCGCGTTATGCAGCGGGCGATGCGTTCCTGTTCGGGCCGGAGACCCGCGGGTTGCCGCAGGAGGTGCTCGATGCGCTGCCGGCGGAGCAGCGGTTGCGGCTGCCGATGCGGCCGGACAACCGCAGTCTGAATCTGTCGAACACGGTGGCGGTGGTGGTGTTCGAGGCGTGGCGGCAGTTCGGGTATGTGGGCGGAGAGTAGAGAGGACCGAATCGGAACCTCGGCCGCTTCAGCCATTTTTCGGTATCACGAAGCGGTTAGCGCCCCGGGGACAGTATTACGCTAATCCGCCTATTAGAAAGCCCATTCCCATGCTGGATTTACAAGGAAGCTTCTGCGCCGGGGAATAGATGGGAATTTGAGCTTCCACATATATGGCACTTATTGACGTGCCATAACGCAGTGATAAATCGCCCATATCGAAGTTGGAGAATTTGAGCGCACCGCTGCTTGCGCTCAACGCGTCGCAGTTCCCGCCAGACGACTGAGCCATGATCGCCTAGGCCACGGGGAATGCCGACTGTCTGATCAAGCCCCGTTGTTTCGACACAAAAAACGCTCGATCGGGAGCGTCACCGGAATAATCGCGGACGAGAGCGCAAAACAGCGATCGCTGGGCAGGATAAGCGCACGCGCCGCCGCCTCAGCCCCTCGCAAAATCGCTACTGGCTCGAACCCCTCACATGGAGAAAGTGAAAATGTTGCGGATCCTGATCTTGATCGGAGCCCTGGGCGGATTGGGTGCTTCCGTTCCGTCGCACGCCGCGCTCAAGGACGCTATAGCCGAACGCGGGCGCCAAGAAGTCCACAAAAACCAGCAAGAGCGCCTGCAAGCGCTTACGCAACGCGGTCGGATTGGCAGCTTCCAACAGTTGCTCGGAACGGGCCGCATGCAGGTCGCCTCGTCCACCGGCGCATCCGAGGCCGCTTCGCGCGATGCAGCCATCGACTTGGCTGCCCTTGGCTTCACCGCGGCGGACGTCAAAGCCTATCGCGCGCGCCAAATCGATCTATTCGATGTGGCGCACCGGTTTTTCGAAGGCATCACGTCGCCGACAGAACAGATGCTGATGGCCGACACCATTGTGATAGGCACGGCGGGGCAGATGCGGGGCGCGCGCGACCGCATCGACGGATTCCTGACGGAAGTCCCGTTCAGCGTCGCGAAATCACTGAAGGGCTCGCGCACTGCCGGCGACATCGTTCACATCCCCATGAATTCCGGCCCGCTTCCGGATGGCAACTATCAGCGGGATTTTTCCGAAGTCCAGTTCGCCTATGGAAAAAAGTACCTGCTCGTTCTGTCAAAGAACTGGTACGAGCAATTCGTCGCCATAAAGAAGAAGCGAGCCGAGAGCAGCTTTACCGCACTGCCCTACGTCGTGTACGAAATCGCCGAGAACAACGCGTTGCGCCGCGTCTCCCGCACGCTCAAAGCCGGACCCGAACCCGAAAACGTCGAATCCGTAGAAGCCGAACTAAGGCGCCTCGCCGTAAGCAGCAGCCAAACGGGAGGGGTCCGATGAGATTTCGCGCCACGCGCACTGCGCTAGCAATCGGGGCGATAGTCTGGGCTGGAATCGGCCATGCCAGCCCACCGAACTTTCTCGTAAAATGGCAGATCGATTCCGCTATCGTCGGAATCCACAGTTCCATACCGCCGACCTGCGTCCAGCCCACGGCGAATGCAGTCGCCACATGGAACAGCGTTGGGGCAAATTTCCTTCTTTTCCCGGACTTCATCGTCTCTCAACCGCGAGTGGCCGAGCAGAGGCCGGATTACGACTACAAGAACGTCACCATCGAAGACGGCGTGCCGTCGAATCCGCTTGCGCTTATGGCGGCTAGAGTGACGATGAACACCTCTACAAAAGTCTTGCAGAACGCGGACATCGTCGTAGACAAGCGCCGGCTATGGAACAACGATCCGACCCAAATCCAGCTTAGTTGCTCGACCGCGACGAATATCCCACCTGCCGAAGTTGACTGGGAATCCGCGATTCTTCACGAACTTGGGCACGTGGTTGGAATCGACGACAGCCAGAGCGACATCAGCTGCTCGATGTATTTCGAATTGGGCCCAGGACAAAAGCAGCGCAGCCTGTGCGCGGACGAAAAACTGGTATACATCGATGCGTACAAGCCGTTCAAGATCACGAGCCTAGCGAACCTGGCCGGCCCGCAGGGCGTGAACATTCCTGCTCAGATCTTCTTTGAAGGCATTCCCAAGTTCCCGGTCCAGAGAAAGACCAAGATCGTTGAATGCGCCAGCGACTGGTCGTGCTCCGATTACAACGGAAGCTACTCGACCTATACGTCCTCGCCGCTCACCTTCAATTTCAAGTGCACGAATTCCTCGCCACTGCCCACGGCGACGTTCAAATGGAGAACCACGCTGGTCGATGCCAATGGCGTGACGACCAACGCGGTCGACCATACGAGCACCTGCACCAGACCGGCCGGTACGACGCAGACAAGCACAGTCGATGTTTCGGGTGGTGTCGGTCGAGTAATAATCACCGACTGAAGCCGCAACCAAGCGGGTTCGGCACAGTCAACTGGCGCTAAAAAACCTATCGGCGACAGCTTGCGAGCGCGAGGAAAAAAGCAAACCCCATCGTGAGCCGGGGCTTTCTTTTTCGCGGCGCACACTGGCGTGCCGAAAAGACACTGCGTTGTGACCTTGATCCGACATCGCCGTGAACGGCGACGCGCAAAAAAGATCGACAGCGGCGCGCTGTTACAACAACCGCTCCCGCTTCACCGCCAGATACTTCTCCACCAACGACGCCGCCAACTGCTCGCAAGCCACGTCCAGCACCATCACCCCCTGGCTGCGCAGCGCTTCGTGCGCCTGGGTGCGGTGTTCCAGGTATTGCGCGGTGGCGCCGGCGCGGATCGCGCCGGACAGGTCGTCGACTTCGTCGTCCAGGGCCTGATCCAGCGAGCCTTCGCGCAAGCTCGCCACGCACACCAGATGGCGGCCGCGCAGCATGCGCACCGCGGCCAGCAGGTCGTCCATGTCTTCGTCGCGCAGGTTGGTCACCAGCATCACCAGCGCGCGCCGGCGCTGGCGCAGCGACAGTTCGGTCGCGGCGGCGAGGAAGTCGGTGGCGACCGGCTGCGGTTGCAACGCGTAGCTGGCGCGCAGCAGGTTGTCGATCGCGCCGACGCCGCGCTGCGGCGGCACCCAGCGGCTCTGGCCGCCGCTGGCGAGCAGGCCGACGCCGTCGCCCTGGCGCAGCGCCAGATACGACACCACCAGCGCCGCGTCGAGCACGTGGTCGAAGTGCGAGAGCTCGCCGTCGCGCGCCATCAGCCGGCGGCCGGTGTCGAGCATCAGCACCAGTTGCTGGTTGCGCTCGTCCTGGTATTCGCGCGAAATCAGCCGGCGCGCGCGCGCCGTGGCCTTCCAGTCGATCTGGCGCAGGCTGTCGCCGACGCGGTACTCGCGCATCTGGTGGAAGTCGGTGCCTTCGCCGCGGCGGCGCTTGACGTGCGCGCCGACCAGGCGCGAGGCCTGTTCGGCGCTGAACATCGCGAACTTGGCCAGCGGCGCGAAATTGGGGAACACCCGCACGCGTTGCGGCGCGCCGGCCACGCGCGACTGCCACCACAGGCCCCATGGCGAATGCAGGCGCAGCTGGGTGCCGTCGAACTGGAAATCGCCGCGGCTGTTGGCGCGCAGGTAGTAGTCGAAGCCGGCCGATTCGCCGGGCTTGAGGTCGAGCCGGCGCGGCAGGTCGCGCCAAGCCCAGCCGCCGGGATGCAGGTCGAACACGTCGACGCGCTGGCGCCGTTCGCCGTCGATTTCCAGGCTCACCGGCCGTTCCACGCCGATCGCCCAGGTGTCGTGCATGCGCCGCTGCACGCGCGGCGTCGGCGCGCGCCATACCCGCCAGCCGTCCAGCGCCAGCAGCGCCACCGCGGCCAGCACCGCCAGCTGCCACCACTGCGGGCTCAGCCAGCCCGCGCTCGCCGCCAGGCCCAGCGCCGCGCACGGCAGCGCCAGCCAGCCCAGCCGCAGCGACGGCCGCGGCCAGGCTTGGCGCGCCAGCGCGCGTTCGCGCGGCACCGCGGATGCGGCGCCGGCGACGGCGGGCAACGGCGGCGGCGCCGTCGGACTCATTGCCGCGGCGCTTCCACCGTGGCCAGCAGCGCGTGCAGCACGTCGTCGGGCGACTGGCCTTCGATCTGCAGCTCCGGCGCCAGCGCGATGCGGTGGCGCAGCACCGGCTTGGCGATTTCGCGCACATCGTCGGGGGTCACGAAATCGCGCCCGGACAGCACCGCCTGCGCGCGCGCGGCGCGCACCAGGCCGAGGCTGCCGCGCGGGCCGGCGCCGAGCGCGATGCCGGCCCAGTCGCGGGTCTTGGCGACGATGCGCACGACGTAGTCGATCACCGCCTCGTCGACCCGCACCAGCGCGGTGCCCTGCTGCATCGCCACGATTTCCTCGGGGCCGAGCACGCGCTGCACCTGCGACAGGTCGAAGTCCGACGCGCTGCGGCCGAGGCTGACCGCGCTGACCATGCGCTTCTCGTCGGCCAGGGTCGGGTAGTCGATCATGATCTTCAGCAGGAACCGGTCCAGCTGCGCTTCCGGCAGCGGATAGGTGCCTTCCTGTTCGACCGGGTTCTGGGTCGCCAGGGTCAGGAACGGCGGCGGCAGTTCGAAGCTGTGGCCTTCGATGGTGACCTGCAGTTCCTGCATCGCCTCCAGCAGCGCCGACTGGGTCTTGGCCGGGGCGCGGTTGATTTCGTCGGCCAGCAGCAGATTGGTGAACACCGGGCCGCGGCGGATGTTGAAGCTCTCGGTCTTGGGGTCGTACACCGCGTGGCCGCTGATGTCGCTGGGCATCAGGTCGGGGGTGAACTGGACGCGCGCGTAACCGCAGTCCAGCGCCTTCGACAGCGCGCGCACCACCAGGGTCTTGCCGAGGCCGGGCACGCCTTCGAGTAGCGCATGGCCGCCGGCGAGCAGCGCGATCAGGATCTGGTCGAGCACTTCGGCCTGGCCGATGAAGGCCTTGCCGACCTCATCGCGCACGGCGGCGGCGCGTTCGGCGAGCGCGGCGCCGGTGATCGGGACGAGCGGAGCGGCATCGAGGCTCATAGACGGTTTCTCATGCGGATCAAAGTGGCGATGCGGGTGCGGAAGGCGGCGTGGTCGCGCGCCAGCGGAGGGGCGAGGGCGTCGCGGATCTGCGCCGGCCCGAGCCCGGGTTCGTTCTTGTAGCGCTGCGCCAGCAGCTCGACCTGGGGCTCGCCTTCGATCGAGGCGGCGTACGGGTCGCGCCGGCGCAGCCGCAGCAGGAACGCGGCGCGCACCGAGGCGTACAGGCTGGGGCCGTAGCCGTAGCGGTAGATGTGTTCGCCGCTGGCGACCACGTGTTCGAGCAGCGAGCGCCGCTCCATCGCCGGCGCCGGCCGCAACGGGCCGAAGCGCTGCATGCGCTGCCACAGCCACGCCAGCAGCCACAACAGCAGCGGCAGCCACGCCATCCAGCTGTTGACGATCAAGGTATGCCACAGCGACGGGACTTCGGCCGCGTAGATCAGGTGCACGGTGCCGGCCTCGTAGTTCGGCGCCAGCACCTGGCGCGCGAACGCGGCGTTGGAGGCCTGCGCGATCTCGTCGCCGCCCAGGCGCGGGCCGCCGAACAGCGGCACGCCCGAACCGCCGCGGTTGGACAGGAAATCCAGGTCCGCCAGCACGTCGACCTTGCCGTCGCCGTAGGGCAGACGCGCGTACACGTAAGCCGTGTCCTCGTCGCCCCAGGCCGCTTCGGGTTCGGTTTCGGCGTTGTAGAAATAGAACCGGCGCGAGCCGCAGAACATCGACTGCGCCTGGCGCCCGCGTTCGAACAACTGCGCGCAGCCGTTGCGCTCGGCCTGCTCGCTGCCGTCGGACGCGTCGAGCAAGGTCACGCCGACGTCGTCGAGCACCGGCACCCGCGCTTCGCCGACGCGTTCGCGCCACGGCGGCGTGCGCACGACCAGGTGGCCGCCGCGCGCGACCCATTCCAGCAAGGCCTTGGCGTCGCCGGCGGCGAGGGTGCGCGGGTCGCGGTAGATCACTACGGTGTCGCGCTTGCCCAGCGTATGGGTCGACAGCAGCAGGCGCTGGCGCGCGTCGACCTTGACCCCGTCCTTGAGCAGAGCCAGCTTGAGCACGTACAGCGGATTGCTCGCCGCCTCGCCGGTGCGCGGCATGTCGACCATTTCCTCGCTGCGCACGAAATCCTGGCGCCACAGCGAATAGCCGGCGAAGCCGAGCAAGCCCAGCACCAGCACGACCAGGATCGCGTACACGGCCTGGCGGTTCATGCGGCCCACCCGAAGCGCCGGCTGAGCGTGCCGACCAGATCATCGAACTCCTCGGCCGCCGGCAGGGTTTGCGCGTAGGCCGCGTACTGCCACACCCGCACCGCGCGCGCGAACGCGTCGCGGTCCTCGGCCAACGGCAGCTGGCGCGAGGCGCGCAGGCATTGCGCCTCGGTCGCGCCGGGGACCAGGGTCACCTGCGCGCGCTGCGCCATCGATTCGACCGCGGCGCGGTACATCAGCGCCAGCGCGTCGCGGTGGCGGCCGCCGCGCCACAGCCGGCGGATCGCGGTCGCAATGTCGTCGGGCAGCGGTTCGGGTTCGGCCAGCGCCGCGCTGCGCACATCGCCGGGCGCCTGCACCGCGTCGCCGGCGCCGCTGCGGAACCAGCCCAGCCAGCGGCTCAGGCTGAACAGCAACAGGCCGACGATCAGCGCGACCACGCCCCACAGCACCACTTCCAGGCCGGTGGCCAGGCCGCTGCCGATGCCGTTGAAACCGCTGCGGTCGCGCCGTCTGGCGGGCTTGTCCGGCTCGGGTTCGTCGGCCTTGGCGCGCGGCTTCCACAGGCTTTGCTTCTGCTTCGGCGCGACGGTCGGGTCTTTCATCGACTGATCGACCGCGCGCCGCAGCGCCGCGTCGTCGCTGCGCGCGGCGCCGTATAGCGCGTCCAGGGTCGAGGTCTGGGCGCCGGGCTTTTTTTCGTCGTCGCGGATCGGAACGCTGGGGTAGGACGACTCGGCGTCTTCGTCCTCGGAGGATTCGTCGCCGCCGCCTTGCTCGCTTAGTTCGTCCGCGTCGACCTGCGCGTCGTCGGCGGCCGGCTCGGCCGCGGGCGCGGCGGCATCGCCGCCTTCGAACTGCGCGGCGCGGTCGCCGCCGGCGTCCTGCGCCTGCGCCGGCGCCAGCCACGCGCCCAGCCCCAGGCCGAGGCACAGCGCCAGCAGCGACGGCGCCGCGGCCGCGCTCAGGCGCGCGCGCAGGCGGCGGAACACGATCTCGATGTCCCAGCCTTCGATCTCGGTGCGGCGATTGAGATACAAGCCGAAACCGGCGCCGACGTAGAACGGCTCGATCACGCTCATCGCGATCCACTGCAGCACGTTCAACAGCGCGATCATCCAGCCCGGCTGTTCGACGAACGCTTCCCACAGCGACTTGAGCGTGTCGGGCAGGTAGTCGAACGGGATGAACATCGCCCCGGCGAACACCAGCCCGAGCATCAGCACGAGTTCGAAGTTCAGGCAGATCAGGGTCAGCAGCGCGCTCACGCCGTACACCGGCGCGCCGAGCGCGGCGCGGCGCTGGCGCGCTTCGCCGCCGTCGCCGCCTTCGAGCAGGTCGACCGGCAGGTACAGCGGACGCGCCGGGCCGAGCCGGCGCCAGGTCAGGTACGGCAACCACCAGCGCCCGCCCCAGCGCAGCGCGGCGCGCGCGGTCTGGCGCGGGGTCGGGGTTTCGCCGAACACCGCGCGCGAGATCACGAACAGCGGAATGCGGTCGAGCCAGGGCTTGAGCCACCACATCAGCAGGCCCGACAGCCACAGCAGGTCGAACACCCAGCCGATCGCGTTGAGCGCGATCAGCAGCGGCAGGGTCACCAGCAGCCAGGGTTTCCAGATCGCGCCGGCGTTGCGGCGGACCAGGGCCATGCCGAGTTCGCAGGCTTCCCAGGCGGTGCGCGGACGCAGGGCGACGGTGAGCGCTTCGAGCTTCATGCGGCGTCTTCGTCGTCCTGGTACGCCGCGTTGCGGCCGCCGCGCAGCAGCCACAGCGCGGTCAGCGACCACAGCAGCGCGCCGACGGCGTACTTGATCGAGGCCGGCATCCAGCCGATCGACGACCAGAACGCTTCGACGAACGCGGCGAACACCAGCATCGCGAACACGCCGATGCAGATCTTGGCGCCGCGGCGGCCGCCGTGGATCAGCGAATCCACGCGCCGGCGCTGGCCCGGCGCGATCAGGCTCAGGCCCATGCGCAGGCCGGCGCCGCCGGCGATGACGATCGCGGTGAGCTCCGGCGCCGAATGCCCGGCGACGAAGCGCCAGAACGGATCGCCGTGGCCGACCGCCTGCAGATGCCCGGCGACGCCGCCGATCATGATGCCGTTGAAGATCAGCACGAACACCGTGCCGACCCCGGCCACCAGGCCGGTGGCGAAGGTCTGGAAGCCGATGCCGACGTTGTTGCCGATGTAGTGGGCGAACATCTCCAGGTCGTCTTCCTGGGTGCGGCCGAGGTCGCGCTTGCCGCTGGGGTCGTACATTTCCTCGAACTGGGCCAGCATCTGCGGCGGGAACAGGCCCGAGGCCAGGTCCGGCTTGACCTGGATGGCGACGAAGATCGTCACCAGCGGAATCACGAACAGCAGCGCTGCGGCCAGCATGCAGCGCCATTCGGCGCGGACCAGGCGCGGGAAGCCGGCGAGCAGGAATTCGACCGCGCGGCGCGGATGCGCCGGCTTGGTCCGGTACAGCATGCTGTGGCCGCGCTGCATCAGCTGTTGCAGGCGGTCGGTGACCACCGCGCTGTAGCCGCGCCGGCGCGCCAGCGCCAGTTGCTGGCACAGGCGACGGTGGCGCGCGGGCAGTTCGTCGTCGCGGATGCCGCGCCATTCGCGCCGGGTCGAACGCGCGTTGCGCGCGCTGTCGCCGCGGCGCTCCAGCCACTGTTCGAACTCGCGCCATTCGGCCTGATGCCGTTCGACGAAGCGTTCCTGCTTCATGACCGTGCGCCCCGCTTCATCGCCGCCCCAGCAGCCAGTTGGCGATGCCGTACAGGCGCGCCGCCGCGGCCTGGCCGCGCACGTGCACCAAGGGCTCGGCCAGATCGGCCAGTTCGGCCTGACGCGCCGCGGTCAGGCCGGGGCCGCGTTCGGCGAAGGCGACCACCGCGGCTTGTTCGTGCGGCAGCAGCAGTTGGTCGGGCGCCACCGCCGGCGCGACCGCGGCCTCGTGCAGCAGCGTCTGGCGCGGCGCGTGCACGACCAGGGTGCGCGCGACCATGTCGCCCAGGCGCCGGCCCCAGGGGTCGATCAGGCACGTGGTCAGGCCGACCGCATAGAACAGCGGCAGCGCGTCGACCACCCGCAACAGGTTGCGCGCGAACGCCGCCATCCAGCCGACCGGCGCGCCGTCGGCGGACACCACGCGCAGGCCCAGCGCCCATTTGCCGGGCGTGCGGCCCTGCATCAGCGCTTCGAACAGCACCGGATAGAACCAGGTCAGGCCGAAGCTGACCAGCATCAGCAGCGCGCCGCCGGCCTTGCCGAACGGAATCGCCAGCAGCTGCACCAGGGCGACGTAGATCGCCGCGCGCGCGAGCAGGTCCACCAGATACGCCAGCGCGCGCGGCACCGGGCCGGCCGCGCGCAGGTGCAGGGCCACGCCTTCGGGCGTCACCACCTGGCGGTAGGTGTCGAGCATCAGACCTTGATGACCTTGGTGTCGCAGATCAGGTCGTGCAGGCAGCGGCTTTCCTCGCCGAAGATCCACAGCGCGTTGACCAGGGCGAAGATGCCGCCCAGGCACGGCACCTGCTCGATCAGCGCGATCACGAACATGCGCAGGCCGACGATGCGGCCGAACGAGCACGGCGAGCCGTCGTTGCGCACGATCTTCATCCCCAGCCAGCGCTTGCCGAGGGTCTGCGAATGCTGCGACAGCAGCACCAGCTGATACGCGAACAGGCCCAGCGCGAGCAGCAGGCCGAGCCCGATCATGCCCAGTTGCAGCGGCGAGGGTTCCTCGTTGCGCGGCGCGATCGCCACCGACAGGAACGCCGGCAGCAGGCAGGCCATGATCAGGCCGCCGTCGATCAGGCGCGCGACCAGACGCAGGCCGCGGTCGGCCTTGATCGAGTCGTCGGCCAGTTCGCCGGGCAGCGGCGGCGGCGCGGTCGGCGCCGCGTACGGATTCTGCGAATCTTCCATGTAGCGATAACTCCGTGGTGGTGCTTTCCCCTGGCGCGACTGTAAACGCGGCGGGCGGGCCTGACTAGCCGCGGCGCGGCCGGCGCCGGGCTCAGGCCGTGGCCATGCCCAGGTAGCGGTCCTTCAACCGAACATAATGCTGCGCGCTGTATTGCAGCTGCTCGATCTCGCGTTCGCTCAGGCGCCGGACCAGGCGCGCCGGATTGCCGAGCCACAGCTCGCCCTCGCCGACCACCTTGCCCGGCGCGATCACCGCGCCGGCGCCGACGAAACCGAAGCGGCTGACGCGGGCGCCGTCGAGGATCTTGGCGCCCATGCCGATCAGGGCGAACTCGTCGATGGTGCAGGCGTGGACGATGGCGCCGTGGCCGATAGTCACGTCGTTGGCGATCACCGTCGGCAGGCCGCCGGGACGGGTGAACGGGCCCTCGTGGGTGACGTGGACGATGGTGCCGTCCTGGACGTTGGTGCGCGCGCCGATGGCGATGGAATTGACGTCGCCGCGGACCACGCAGCCGGGCCAGATGGACACGTCGTCGCCGAGGGTCACCGCGCCGATCACGGTCGCGGCCGGGTCGACGTAGACGCGTTCGCCGAGGGCGGGGAAGGTGTCGAGATAGGGTCGAAGGCTCATCCGCGCATTGTAGGCGCTGGCGGCGGCGGGCCGCGGCGGCGGGCGCGGATCGCCCGATCCGGGCAGGCTGGTCCGCTCGGTCGCTCGGTCGCTTGGTCGCTTGACGCGGCACTTCAGCGCCCTCCGTCCCACCGTCATCCCCGCGAAGGCGGGGATCCAGGGCTTCATCGCGACACGACTCTGAAGTCTCTGGATCCCCGCCTTCGCGGGGATGACGTTCTGGTGGAGACGCCGGCGCGGGACAGTCCCGCCACAACCGTAGGGTCCGCAACTCGACCGCCGCGCCCCCCTCGCCTGTCCTCTGCCGCCCCACCGCGGTCGCGTTTTCGCCGCCCCCGGCGTACTAGACTGCGGCGTATGGACACTCTCGCCGACACGCCCCTCGCCGACCTCGCCGCGACCCGCGAACGCCTGCGCGCCGCCTGGCAGGCGCGCAAGCCCGACTACGCCCAGCGCCGCGCCGACCTGCTGCGCCTGCGCGACGCGTTCCGCGCCCGGCTGCCGCAGATGGACGCGGCGATCCGCGCCGACTTCGGCCACCGCTCCAGCCACGAGAACCTGCTCTCGGAGGCGATGATCACCCTGGCCGAGATCGAGCACGCGCTGTCGCACCTGCGCGGCTGGATGCGCCCGCGCCGCGCCGCGGTCGGCTGGCGGTTCTGGCCGGCGCGCGCGCAGATCCGGCCCGAGCCGGTCGGCGTGGTCGGCATCCTGTCGCCGTGGAACTACCCGGTGAACCTGGCCCTGGTGCCGCTGGTCTCGGCGATCGCCGCCGGCAACCACGTCTACCTCAAGCCGTCCGAACACACCCCGCGCACCGCGCAGTTCCTGCGCGAGCTGCTGGCCGACGTGTTTCCCGAAGACCGCGTCGCGGTCGCGCTGGGCGGGCCGGAGCTCGGCGCGGCGTTCTCGGCGCTGCCGTTCGACCATTTGCTGTTCACCGGCTCGACCGCGGTCGGCCGCAAGGTCATGGCCGCGGCCGCGCCGAACCTGACCCCGGTGACGCTGGAACTCGGCGGCAAGGCGCCGGCGCTGGTGTGCCCGGACTATCCGCTGGAACAGGCCGCCGCGCGCATCGCCACCGGCAAGTGGTTCAACGCCGGGCAGACCTGCATCGGCGTGGACTACGTGCTGGTCGACGAGGCGCGCCGCGACGCGCTGGTCGCCGCCGTGCTCGCGCAGTTGAAGGCGCGCTACGGCGACCTGGGCGTGGCCCAGGACTACACCCGCATCATCAACGCCAGCCAGTACGCGCGGCTGGCCTCGTACCTCGACGACGCGCGCGCGCGCGGGATCGCGGTGATCGAACCGTTCGACGACCCCGCCGCGCGCGACGCGCGCGCGGCCGAGCGCCTGTTCCCGCCGACGCTGGTGATCGAACCCGGCGACGACGCGCAGGTGATGCAGCACGAGATCTTCGGCCCGATCCTGCCGGTGCTGTCCTACCGCACGCTCGACGAGGCCATCGCCCGCATCAACCGGCTCGACCGGCCGCTGGCGCTGTACCCCTTCAGCCGCGACTCGGCCCAGGTCGACAAGATCCTCGCCCAGACCCTGGCCGGCGGCGTCACCGTCAACGACACCCTGCTGCACTTCGGCGCCCACGACCTGCCGTTCGGCGGGATCGGCCCCAGCGGCATCGGCGCGATCCACGGCCGCAACGGCTTCGACGCTTTCAGCAAGCTGCTGCCGGTGTTCTACCAGCGGCCGTGGGCCGGCAGCGACCTGCTCAAGCCGCCGTACAAGGGCAAGATCGACGCGATGATCCGCTTCCTGGCGAAGTAGCGCGCTGGAAGTGATCGACGGCAGCGACGCAGGGACCGCGGAGCCGTCGAGGCGGTCGTGCGGGCGCGGCGCGAGTCCGCCGAGCGATCCCCGGTGCGCTGCGCGCCGCCACCTGCGCGCGACGCGCAGCCTTCGTCGCGACGAAACCGGCGCAGCGCAAGGCCGCGAATGCGATGATGGCGGCGCGGCGCAAGGCCGCGCCGGAGGATCGCAACGCGCATGGACGCCCCAACGCCCCACCCCGCTTCGCCGTCCGCGCCAACGCGCTCCAACGCGCCCGCGTGGGTCGCCTTCGCGCTGCCGCCGCTGGCCAGCGCGGCGTGGCTGGTCTGGGCCGCGCTGACGCTCGGCAACGCCGAGGCCGAGGGCGGACGCGCTTACGACATGATGCTGTACGGCATCGGCGGCGCCGGCCTGACCGGCGTGGCCGCGATCGCGGTGCTGATCTGGGCCGGCCTGCGCGGCTACGTCGGCCGCGCCCTGCTCGCCTTGCTCGCCGGCCTGCTGCTGGCGCCGCTGCTGCTGTGGTTCGGCGCCGGCGCGGTGCTGTCGGCGCGGCGCAAGGATTTCGAACAGCGGCAGGAACAGGTGCGCCAGCTCGCCGACACGGTCCGCCGCGGCGACGCCGCGCATATCCGCGCCGCGATCGACGCGCTGCCCGACAAACCCGGCCCGGCGCGCGCGTTGTGCATGCTGCAAGGCCGGCGCACTTACAAGCTGGTGCATTGGGTCTGGTTCGACGAACACGCCAACGGCCCCCAGTTGTCCAGCGCCGAGCTGCTGACCGCGGCGGCCGCGGTGGTCGACGGGCCGGCCTCGATCCAGGTCAAGCAAACGACCCTGCGCACGGCCCTGCTCGGCCTGATCGAGCAAAACGAGCCGGCGCGCTTCGGCGCCTGGGCCGCATTGTGGCGGCGCACGCTGACGCAACCGGCCGCAGGCCCGCTGCTGCTCGTCGCCGATCCCGACGCGCACGGCGATTGCAGCTACGGCGATCCGCTCGATTTCGCCCTCAGCCGCTGGCGCGACGACGGCGTGCGCGCGTGGATCGACGCCGGTTTCGGCTTCGCCGAGGGACGCAGCCAGCCGCTGTCCGCGCTGCGCGCCCTGCGCCGTCCCGGCAGCTTGCGCGCCCTGCTCGCCGCCGACCCGCAGTTCGCGCAGCTGTTGCGCGAGGACCGCGACGCCGGCGAAGAAGCGCTGTCGGCGCAGGCCGATTCGCTCAGCGCCACGCTCGATGCGAGCGAGCGGCCCGAAGACGCGGCCGAACTGGTCGAAGCGCTGCACGCCGCCGGCGCGCGGCCGCGCACGGTCGGGCTGGCGACCGGCTGCGAATTGTTCGAGGCCGGCGAAAAGCGACGCGACGCGCCGCGCGACACGCCGCAACGGCAGGCGGCGGTCGAGCGCATCCGCGCAGTGTTGTGCCCGCAGCCGCGCAAGCCCGCGCACGCGGCGCGGCCCGCTGCGGCGTGAGCGCGGCCGAACTGGCATCGTCCACGGCGGCGCGGTAAAACGGCGTCAGCCCCGGATTCGAGCCATCGCCTTGGACGGCACTGTCGATCGCACCGCCCGCCAGCGCCGCCGCGTCCTGCGCCGCTGGCTGCTCGCTTATCCCGTGGTCGCGCTGGCCTTGTCGATCTATGCGGTCGCCACGTCCGCGCGCACCGACATGGGCGAATTCCTGCTGCTCGCGGTCGTCGCCGCCGGCGCGGCGCTGGCGATGCCGCTGCTGGCGCTGATCGACGGCGCGCGCAGCCGCGCGATCGGCCCGGCCGTGGGTGGCTGCCTGCTCGGCGTCGTGCCCGCGCTGCTGGTGGTCGCCTGCGTCACCGCGGCCGACCAAGCCTATTTCGAGCACACCATGAAGATGCAGCGCGAACGCATGGCCGGGCTGCTCGACGCCAGCGTGCGCGGCGACCGCGACGGCGTGCGCGCGGCGATGGCGACGCTCGCCGACGAATACGACCCGGCCCACGCGCTGTGCCTGATCGGCGCCGCCGGCCGCAGCCAGGACTGGGTGCTGCCCGAACCCGACGGCGGCGCACTGCGCGTTCCCACCGCGCGGCTGTTCGACGCCGCCGAAGCCTTGATGCAGGACCTGCCGCGCGCGCAGCGCCAGGCCGTGCTCGGCGCGCTGCTGGTGCGGCTGAGCGAACGCAATGAGGCGATCGGCTACCTGCGCGGTTGGCTGCGCCTGTGGCGCGACGCCCAGGCCGAACGCGCGTCGCGTACGCTGGCCTTCGCACAACCGCGCGCCGACGATTCCGCCGGCGACTGCCATCTCGACAGCGACGCCGACCTCGCCCGGATCGTCGCCGACACCTGGCACGACGACGGCCTGCGCGCCTGGATCGCCGCCGGCTACGGTTTCTCGGCGGAACAGGGACCGCCCGCGCTCGACGGACTGCGCAGCGAGGCCGGTCTGGACGCGTTGCTCGCCGCCGGCTTCGACCTGCGCGCGGCGCTGCGCCGGCCGGTCGCCAACAACGAGGCCATGCACCAGCTCGCCGCCCGCCTGCCGCTGCGGCTGGACCAAGGCGACGACCCCGCCGCGCTGGCCGGGCTGACCGAAGCCTATCTGCGCGCCGGCGCCGAACTCGGCCGGACCCGCTACGGCAAGACCCTGTGCGAAACCTTCCGCGACGCCGAGCGCAGCCAGGCCGCCGACCGCGCGTCTGCGCCCGCGGCCGCGCGCACCACCGCGGCCGAGCGCATCGATCGGGCGCTGTGCCCGCAGGGCCGGCCGCCGGCGCCGACGTCTTCGTCCACCACCGCTTACGAAGACAGCCTCGCGGCGGCCTCCGACGCCGCGTCGGAGGCGGCCCGGCGCGAGGCGCTCGGGTCGTCGCAGTCGCCGAGCCCCGAGCCGCCGGCGCCCGAACCGGCCACGCCCGCACATTGAGGCGACATCGCCGCGCCCGCAAACGCGGCTACACTTCGCCCATGAAAATCGTCAGCTGGAACGTCAACTCCCTCAACGTGCGCCTGCCGCACCTGCAGCAGTGGCTGGAGGCGTTCGCGCCCGACATCGTCGCGCTGCAGGAAACCAAGCTCGAAGACAGCCGCTTCCCCGACACCGCGTTGGCCGAGGCCGGCTACCGCAGCGTGTTCGCCGGGCAGAAGACCTACAACGGCGTGGCGATCCTCTCGCGCGAAGCCGCGCAGGACGTGCAGGTCGGCATTCCGGGTTTCGACGACGAGCAGCAGCGCGTCATCGCCGCGACCGTCGGCGGGCTGCGCATCATCGACCTGTACGTGGTCAACGGCCAGGACGTGGGCACCGACAAGTACGCCTACAAGCTGCGCTGGCTCGATGCGGCGCACGCCTGGATCCAGGACGAGCTCAGCCGCCATCCCGACCTGATCGTGCTCGGCGATTTCAACATCGCCCCGGAAGCGCGCGACACCCACGACCCGGCGGTGTGGAACGACAGCCACATCCTCACCTCCACCGCCGAGCGCGACGCGCTGCAACGGCTGCTGGCGCTGGGCCTGCACGACGCGTTCCGGCTGTTCCCGCAGGAAGAAAACCAGTTCTCGTGGTGGGACTACCGCCAGGCCGGCTTCCGCCGCAACCTCGGCCTGCGCATCGACCTGACCCTGATTTCCGACTCGCTGCGCGCGCGCTGCGTGGCCGCCGGCATCGACCGCGAACCGCGCACCTGGGACCGTCCCAGCGATCACGCGCCGGCGTGGGTCGAACTGGCCTGAGCCCGCGCGTTTTCGCCCAAGCAAAAGGCCCGGCATTGCCGGGCCTTCTGTTTTTCGCGGCGCCTGCTTGCGCTCAGCGCACGCGGCCGCGCCGGAACAGGTTGACGATGCCGAGCAGCACGATCGCGCCGACCAGCGACAAGGCCAGCCCGGCGACGTTGAACGCGCCGCTGTTGATGGTGCCGGCGCCGATGCCGAGCACGCCGCCGAGCCAACCGCCGAGGAAGGCGCCGACGATGCCGACGATGATGTTGAGGAAAATGCCTTGCTGGCCGTCGGTGCGCATGATCATGCTGGCGATCCAACCGATGATGCCGCCTACGACCAACCAAACGATGATGCCGAACATTGCGTCTTCTCCTGAGGTTGCACAGGTGATGCGAACGGCGCCGTAGTGCGTGAAACGTAGCGCTGGCGCCGTTGCCTGAACGGGGTTGCGGCCAGTCTGGTACCGATGGCGTGACGGCAACGTCGAATTGCGCGCGTTGGTCATGTGAAGAAGCGAACGACGCGGGCGTTCGTGAACGTCGCGGCGCGATTTCGCGACAACTTGCGCATGCGGGGGCTGCCTGCTGCAGGAGCGGCGCAAGCCGCGACCGCGCCAACGCGACCATTGCGACCGCATCGGTCGCACGGCTGGCCGCAGACGCAAACGAACACGACGGCCGCTCAACGCGGCCGGTGAAAATTTCGTCGTGGTTGGCTTGGCGCGGTCGCGGCTCGCGCCGCTCCTACAGGGGGGAGCGATCGCGGCTTACGTTTGCGCGCGCAGCATCGCTTCCAGCGCATCGCGCGGCAGTTTGCCGGTGTCGTTGCGCGGCAACGCGGCCACTTTCTTGAGCGGGCGCGGCAGGAACACCGGATCCACGCTCTGCCGCAATGCGGCCAGGATCTGCGCTTCGCTGAGCGACGGCGCGACCGCCAATGCGGCGATGCGGCGCACGCCGAACGCATCGGCTTCGTCGAGCTGGAACACCGCGCCGTCGTCGACGCCGTCGATCGCCAGCAGCTTGCGGGTCAGATCGCCGAGCGAGGCGCGCTTGCCGGCGATTTCGAGCAGGTCGGCGGCGCGGCCGCGCACGTGGAAGCGGCCGTCGGCGTCGACTTCCATCAGGTCGGCCAGCACCACCGCTTCGGGCAAGTGCGCGGCGTGGATCGCGGTGCCGTCGGGCTGCGGGCACACGCGCACGCCGGGCAGCGGCGTCCACGCCAGTTCCTGCGCGGTGCGGCGGCGCGCGAACACGCAAGTTTCGGTCGAACCGAACACTTCGCGCACTTCGCAGCCGTAGCGCCGTTCCGCGGTCTGCGCCAGTTCCTGCGACAGCGGCGCGGTGGCCGAGACGATGCCGGCCAGCGGCGGCAGTTCGATCTGCGATTCGACCAGCGCGCGCAAGTGCACGGGCGTGGTCACCAGCAACGGGGGCGTGGCGGCGTCGGCCAGCGCGCGCGCGACGTCGCCGGGAAAGAACGGCCGCTGCGCATGCACCGCGACCGGGCCGAGCAAGGGCAGCAGCACCGACATCTCCATGCCGTACATATGCTGCGGCGGCACGGTGGCCACGACTTCGGTGACGCCGTCCGCGCGCAGCAGGCCGGCCAGCGCGGCCAGGTTCTGCGCGGTGCTGGTGCGGAAGCCGCCCCAGGTCTTGAGGTTCGGCTTGGGCTGGCCGGTGCTGCCGGAAGTGAAGCCGATCGCCAGCAGCGCTTCGTCGTCGACGCGCAGCGGTTCGCCCGCGAGCGGCGGCAACGCCTGCTGCAGCCGCAGATAGCGCGGCGGCACCGGTTCGAGTTCGAGATCGCCGACGCAGTAACTTTCGGGGTAGCGGCCGAGCACGTCGTCGACGATCGCCGGCGCGCGCGACGGCGGCAGCAGGTTGATCTGGCCGCGCACCGCGACCGCGCACAGCGCGACCAGGAAGCGGTAGCGGTCCTCGCACAGGTTCACCGCATGCCGCGCCTGCGGCAGGCGCGCGGCCAGCGCGCGCACGTCGCCTTCGAACGCGGCGCGGTCGATGCGGCCGCCGGGGCCGAACGCGAGCGCGCGCGTCGGCGCGCCGGACAGAAGCTCCCGCCACGCGGACTCGGATTCGCAATTGGGCTGGGGCGCCGGGGCGCCGTGGCTCGGATCGATGACCGCTGACATTCGCTGTGGTTTTCCGCTGTGTTGCCTGAAACTTGCCGGGCCCTGCCTGATCGCAGGCTGACGAACCGCCTCGGCGCGGCCTCGGCCGCGCCGGTACTGCGCCTGCTGCGGCCCGCGCGCAAGCGCCGCGCCCCCGCGCAGCTGCCGTACGAACGAAACCCGATCCCCTGGGTTTAGCTTACGCTGACCGACCCGCCGCACGCCAAGCCCGCATCTGTTCATGTCCCTGTCCGCCGTCACCGCCCCGCCGCTGTGGACCCCGCCGCGCTGGATCTGGCTGCCGCATCCGCACGGCGAACCGGCGCAGCCGCAGGCGCGCGCCTGGCTCGCCGCCGAACTCGGCGACCCGGACCTGCAAGTGGCGCGCGACGGCCGCCAGCGTCCGCACCTGCTGCCGCCGCACCAGGGCTGGGACTGCAACTGGAGCCACAGCGGCGACCGCCTGCTGGTGGCGCTGGGCCGCGGCGGCCGGGTCGGCGTCGACCTGGAGCGGCTGCACCGGCGCCCGCGCGCGCTGGAGGTGGCCAAGCGCTACTTCACCGAACGCGAGGCGCAGTGGCTGGCGGCGCAGGACGATCGCGATCTGGCGTTCCTGCGGCTGTGGTGCGCGAAGGAAGCCGTGCTCAAGGCGCACGGGCACGGGCTGTCGTTCGGGCTGCACCGGCTGCGCCTGGAACCGGCGGCCGACGGGTTGCGGCTGGTGGAATGCGATGCGGAGCTGGGCGTGCCGGAGCAGTGGCGGCTGCTGGAGATCGCACCGGGGCCCGGATACCTGGGCGCGCTGGCGTGGCGGATGGAGCCGCTGTAGGGGCGGCGCGAGCCGCGGCTGCGGGGTTTTCGATGGCGCCGAGACTTTCGCCGTAGCGGGATTTTCGCGGTCGCGGCTCGCGCCGCTCCTACAACAAGCTTCGGCCATCGCGCATTCGGCGATAATCGCCGCGATGAACGCTCCCACTTCCCTACCGCCCGGCCTGCGCGGCGAGCTCGAGGCCGGCCTGTCCGCGCTCGCGCTCGACCCGGCGCTGGCGACGCCGCTGCTGGACTACCTGGCCCTGCTGGCGCGCTGGAACCGCACCTACAACCTCACCGCGGTGCGCGACCCGCACGAGATGGTCGGCAAGCACCTGCTCGATTCGCTGGCCATGCACCGCTACGCCGAGGCCCTCGCGGCGCGCGGCGGCGCGCTGGCCGACCTCGGCACCGGCGCCGGCCTGCCCGGCATCCCGTTGTCGATCGTCAAGCCGGGCCTGCGCGTGACCCTGGTCGAGAGCAACGGCAAGAAGGCCCGCTTCATGCGCGAGGCGCTGCGCCAGCTCGGGCTCAGGCACGCGCGGGTGGCCGAATCGCGGATCGAGGCCTTCGCCGAGCCGGGCGCCTACGACGCCATCACCGCGCGCGCCCTGGCCACGCTGCCGCTGATCCTGGAACTCGGCGGGCACCTGCTCAAGCCCGGCGGGGTGCTGCTGGCGATGAAGGGCGTGCGCCCGGACGAGGAAATCGCCGCCCTGCCCGCGGGCTGGGAGCTGCGCGCGGTCGAGCCGATGGCGGTGCCGGGGCTGGCCGCGGAGCGGCATATGGTGGTGATCGGGCGGGTCGGCGAGGGCTGATCCGGGCGGCGGACGCCGGGCGCGGCGACGGCGATCTGCGCTGCGGCCTGCGCGGTAGCGGAATTGGCGCGGTCGCGGCTTGCGCCGCTCCTGCAGGGGGCTGCGGCTACCATACGGCGGCCGGGCGGAACGTCCGGCGCCACGCGCCGCCCCAGGACGCCCCAAGCGCGCGGCGGCCGGGGCGGGCATAATCCCCTGTCCGGTCGGCGCCACGCGCCGCCGGCATCGTCAGCTTCTTCTTTATTCACTCCGCAACCGCAGGGACGAGCCGCATGGCCCGCATCATCGCCGTCGCCAATCAGAAAGGCGGGGTCGGCAAGACCACCACCGCGGTCAACCTGGCCGCCGCGCTGGCCGGCGCGCCCAAGCGCGTGCTGCTGGTCGACCTGGACCCGCAGGGCAACGCCACGATGGGCAGCGGCATCGACAAGCGCCAGCTCGAGGACTCGGTCTGCGACGTGCTGCTGGGCGAGGCCGACGCCGCCGCCACGATCGTGCAGGCGCCGGAAAGCTTCGACCTGTTGCCGGGCAATATCGACCTCACCGCGGCCGAAATCCGCCTGATGAACGAAGATGCGCGCGAGCAGCGGCTCAAGCGCGCGCTCGAACCGCTGCGCGCGAACTACGACTTCATCATCATCGACTGCCCGCCGGCGCTGTCGCTGCTGACCTTGAACGCGCTGACCGCGGCCGATTCGGTGATCGTGCCGATGCAGTGCGAGTACTACGCCCTGGAAGGCCTCAGCGCGCTGGTCGAGACCATCGATGCGCTCAAGGCCCAGCTGAACCCTTCACTCGAAATCGAAGGCGTGTTGCGCACCATGTTCGACGTGCGCAACAACCTCGCCAACGCCGTCTCCGCCGACCTCACCGCCCACTTCGGCGACCGGGTCTTCCGCACGATCGTGCCGCGCAACGTGCGTCTGGCCGAAGCGCCGAGCTACGGCCAGAGCATCGTCGGCTACGACCGCGCCAGCCGCGGCGGCATCGCCTACCTGGGCCTGGCCGGCGAAGTGCTGCGCCGCCAGCGCGAGCGCGATCAGGCCGCCGCCAAGACCGCGCGCAGCGCCACCGCGGAGACCCCGGCATGAGCAATCCCGCCAAGAAGCGCGGCCTCGGCCGCGGCCTGGAAGCCTTGCTCGGCCCCAAGGCCGCCGCCGAAGCGCCGACCCTGGTCGAAGCCCAGCCCGGCGACCTGCTGCGGCACCTGCCGGTCGATTCGCTGAGCGCCGGCAAGTACCAGCCGCGCAAGCACTGGGACGAGGAAAAGCTCGCCGAGCTGGCCGAGTCGATCAAGGCCCAGGGCGTGATCCAGCCGATCGTCGTGCGCGAGATCGGCGAACGCGGCGGCAAGACCTACGAAATCATCGCCGGCGAACGCCGCTGGCGCGCCTCGCGCCTGGCCGGGCTGGCCGAGATCCCGGTGGTCATCCGCGAAGTCGACGACCGCACCGTGGTCGCGATGGCGCTGATCGAGAACATCCAGCGCGAAGACCTCAACCCGCTCGAAGAAGCGCAGGCGCTGACCCGCCTGATCGACGAATTCGACCTCACCCACGCCCAGGCCGCCGAGGCCGTGGGCCGCTCGCGCGCGGCGGTGTCGAACCTGCTGCGCCTGCTCGAGCTGCCGGGCGAGATCCGGGTGCTGGTGGAGACCCGTTCGCTGGAAATGGGGCACGCGCGCGCGCTGCTGACCCTGGCGCCGCAGGCCGCGATCGCCCTGGCCCGCCAGGCCGCCGAGCTCGGCTGGTCGGTGCGCGACGTCGAACATCGCGTGCAGCAGCTCGCCGCCGGCAAGATCCCGGTGTCCGGCAAGCCCAAGCCGGCCAAACTCAAGCCGCAGGCCGACATCGTGACCCTGGAGCGCGAGCTGTCGGAATCGCTCAACACCAAGGTCAACGTGCTGCACGGCCGCGGCGGCAAGGGCCGGCTGGTGATCCACTACACCGACCTGGATTCGCTCGAAGGCGTGCTGGAAAAGCTGCGCGGCAAGGTCGAGGCTTAAGCCTCGCGGGCGGGCTTCGGGCCCGGGCCGCCGCGCTTTCTGCAAGAAGTCCTCGACGCGAGGTTTCCCGCGCGTTTGCGGCAGGGCCTCAGGCCCGACGCCTTCCGATCCGGCTGCGATCTAAGGCGCCCGCTCGGCGGCGCCCGACCGCGCCGCCCCGCCATCTCCTTCAGCTCGCTGAACCGAGTACCGGCTCGGTCGTTTCCCCCTAGCCTGATCGCGCCGCCCTAGCGGCCGCCTCCGTGTTTTGTCGACCGTAACGACACCGGATCGCGAGGGGTTCCACTAAACTTGCGCCACCGTCCCCCGCCGCCTGCCCTGCCGGATCCCGTCCGGCCGGGCGCTGGGCGTCGCCGGTGCGGTAGGCAGTTTCAGAAATTCAGGCACTGAAAAATCCACCGAGCAAGGAGATGCAACGATGAAATGGATGGCCGCCGCCGCGCTGATGCTGGCCCCGGTCCTGGCCTGGGCGCAAACCGGCACCTGCCCGGCGCTCAAGAACCCGGACATGAAGTGGAACCAGCGCCAGGGCGACAACTACACCCTGTGCTACATCGAACTGCCCGGCAGCGTCAGCACCGGTTTCGGCATCTATGTCGGCCACCGCACGTTCAAGCCGGACAAGAAGGCCAAAGCCGAGAAGGGCGCGGTCGGCACCCAGCAGGTGCAGTGGTACACCAAGGCCACCCCGGGCAACGCGCGTCCGTACTCGCGCGAAGCGATGATCGTGATCCCCGGCGACAAGCCCAAGAGCAAGCTCAAGGTCTACGCCTGGATCGACGCGGCCACCGCCGAACAGCTGAGCCAGGCCACCGCGATCGCCAAGCAGGTGGCGCTGAACTGAGGCCCCGGCCCGGCCGGATCCGCGACCGCGACGCGCGTGCAATGCGCGCGTCGCGGGCACGACGGATAATGTGCGCCCGTCCCGACCGCCGGCCTTCCCTCGCATGACCATCCTCGTCACCGGCGCCGCCGGCTTCATCGGCGCCAACGTCTGCCGCGCGCTGCGCGCCCAGGGCCGCGCCGTGGTCGGCCTGGACAACTACAACGATTACTACGACCCGCAGATCAAGCGCGACCGCGTCGCCGCGCTGTGTCCGGACGTGGACATCCGCGCGCTCGACCTGACCGACCGCGACGGCCTGGCCGCGCTGTTCGACGAGTTCGCGTTCGAGCGCGTGGTGCACCTGGCCGCGCAGGCCGGCGTGCGCTACTCGCTGAGCAATCCGCACGCCTACGTCGACAGCAACCTGGTCGGCTTCGTCAATCTGCTGGAACTGTGCCGCCACCGCGGCGTGCAGCACCTGGCCTACGCCTCGTCCTCGTCGGTGTACGGCGACTCGGCGACGCCTCCGTTCTCGGAAGACCAGCGCATCGACAAGCCGCGCTCGCTGTACGCGGCGACCAAGGCCGCCAACGAGCTGATGGCCTACACCTACGCCCAGCTGTACGGCCTGCGCGCGACCGGCCTGCGCTTCTTCACCGTGTACGGCCCGTGGGGCAGGCCGGACATGGCGCCGCTGCTGTTCTCGCGCGCGGTCCTGGCCGGGCGCCCGATCGAGGTGTTCAACCACGGCAAGATGCGCCGCGACTTCACCTACATCGACGACATCGTCGCCGGCGTCATCGGCGCGCTCGACCACCCGTCCGAAGCGGTCCCGCCGCACCGCGTGTTCAACCTCGGCAACCACACCCCGGTCGAGCTGGAGCGTTTCATCCAGGTCATCGCCGACGCCGCCGGCCGGCCGGCGCAGAAGGTCTACAAGCCGATGCAGCCCGGCGACATGGTCGAAACCATGGCCGACACCGCGCTCGCCCGGGCCGCGTTCGGCTTCGAGCCGGCGACCTCGATCGAGGCCGGGCTGCCCGGCGTGGTCGCCTGGTGCCGCGACTATTTCGGCGACAATGCTTGAAGTTCGGCTGTTTTCCAGACCTGGGGCGGGTTTTTAGCCGCACTACGGTGGCCCGTGACGATTCCGACCGAATCTGAACACCGGCGCAGGTAAGCTCCGCGGTTTGCGCCGGCGGCCGGGCTGCGCACAATGAATCGTTAAACCCGGCGCGGCAGGCTTGCGTCTCAGGCGCTCCTGCGGCATATCGCGCATGCCCGCCGGACCTCCCCCGAATTCCCTCGAGTTCCATCCATGACCCAAACCCCACAACTGTCGGTCGTCGTTCCGGTGTTCAACGAACAGGACAACGTCGCGCCCCTGGTCCAGGAAATCACCACCGCGCTGCGCGGCGTGGCCGATTTCGAGATCGTCTATGTGGACGACCATTCGCGCGACGGCACCCTGGCGGCGCTGGAAGCGCTGAAAGCCGGCGTACCCGAGCTGCGCGTGCTGCACCACGTAACCCAGAGCGGGCAGAGCACCGCGGTGCGCAACGGGGTCAAGGCCGCGCGCGGCGCCTGGATCGCGACCCTCGACGGCGACGGCCAGAACGACCCGGCCGACATTCCCAAGCTGCTGGCCAAGCGCGCCGAATCGGCGCCGCAGTTCAAGCTGTTCGCCGGCTGGCGGGTCAACCGCCAGGACTCCGGCAGCAAGCGCTGGGCGTCGAAGTGGGCCAACGCGATCCGCAGCCGCATGCTGCGCGACGACACCCCCGACACCGGCTGCGGCATCAAGCTGTTCGAGCGCGCCGCGTTCCTGGAACTGCCGTACTTCGACCACATGCACCGCTACCTGCCGGCGCTGATGCAACGCGCCGGCTACCAGACCGTCAGCGTACCGGTGAACCACCGCGCGCGCGGCGCCGGCGTGTCCAAGTACAACAACCTCAACCGCGCCCTGGTCGGCATCAGCGACCTGCGCGGCGTGGCCTGGCTGATCCGCCGCGGCAAGCTGACCCAGATCGTCGAACGCTGAGCGCCGCCATGGACTTGATGAATTCCCCGATCGGGTGGCTGGCCTGGACCGGCCTGCACATGTCGCCGTGGAAGCTGATCGGCCTGATCGGCGCGCTGATGTTCGGCGGCCGCTGGCTGGTCCAGTTCGTCGCCAGCAAGCGCGCGGGCAAGCCGGTGATCCCGCGGGTGTTCTGGTACATGAGCCTGATCGGCAGCGCGATGACCCTGAGCTACTTCCTGTTCTCGCAAAAGCAGGACTCGGTCGGGGTGATCCAGAACCTGTTCCCGGCGTTCACCGCGGCCTACAGCCTGTACCTGGACATCAAGCACCGCGGCTGGCGCCGCGACCGCGCCAGCCACTGAGCCGGCGCCCGCGGGGCTAGTCGAGCTGCTCGCACCCGGGCGGCACCACGACCCAGGCATGGCGGCGTTCGCCGTACACCGAGACCTGCGGCGGCGGCGGAAACGCCGGATCGGCGAACGCGCCGGCCGCGACCAGGACGATGCCGGGCAGCGCCTCGGGCCGCCAGAACACGGTCGAGCCGCAGTGCGGGCAGAAACCGAAACGGGCCCGGTTGCCGCTGTCGCCGGCCTTGACGAACTCTCGCGTCTCGCCCTGCACCGCGACCGAGGCTTCGGGATAGCGCACCTGATAGCTGAACGCGCTGCCGGTGCGGCGCTGGCAGGCCAGGCAGTGGCAGATCGAGATCCGCAGCGGTTCGCCCTCGCAGGCCAGGCTCAGCTGGCCGCAGGCGCAGGAAGCGGTGCGACGGGTCATGGCGCTCGTCCTCGACGGGGTGGTCCGCCGCCGGAGTATGGCGCCGGGCCGCGTCGCATGGGCCAAGTGCTTGTTCCGGCTTGTAATTGCCGGCATAATGCGCGGCTCGCTGTGTCCGGCCGCCTCTCGAGGCGTCACCGGGCGGCCCCGGAAGCGCGATTCCGGACCGCCACGTGCAGCGGAAATTCCACCTGTATCGCGCGGTGCAAGCGTCTTCATCGATGCCGGCATCGGGGCCGCCGCCTCCCTGGCCAAGGGAAGCATCCAACCTTTTAGAGGTGCGCAATGTCCCGCGTATGCCAAGTTACGGGCAAGCGAACGACGACCGGCAACAACGTCTCGCATGCCATGAACAAAACCCGCCGCCGTTTCCTCCCCAACCTGCACGAGCGCCGTTTCTGGGTCGCCAGTGAGAACCGTTGGGTGAAGCTGCGCGTTTCCGCCCACGCCCTGCGCACCATCGACAAGAACGGCATCGACTCCGTTCTCGCCGAGCTGCGCGCCCGCGGCGAAAAGATCTAAGGAGGATCGACCATGGCTTCCAAGCGCGACAAGATCCGCCTGATCTCGACGGCGAACACCGGTCACTTCTACACGACCGACAAGAACAAGAAGAACACCCCGGCCAAGATGGAGATCAAGAAGTACGATCCCGTCGTCCGTAAGCACGTGATCTACAAGGAAGGCAAGATCAAGTGACGCAATGGCGCGTTCGCGCCTAGCGCGAACGCCTTTGCCATTGCGTCATCCCCGCGAAAGCGGGGATCCAGAGCCTTCAGAAGCGAACCCGCCTACATGGCGGGTTTTCTTTTGCGCGGATTTCGCCGAGGCATCCGGCTTGCGCGGCGAACGGCGACTCCGCGGTCGCGGCTCGCGCCGCTCCTACAGGCAGCGCTCGCCGCAACGCAGCGACCACGACGCCGCCACGAACGCGAGAGGGACTCCAACCCGACGCCTTCGCCCCGATCGCCGCGCCCCCACGGCGCGGCGATCCGAACCCAAAGCGTCGGGACCGAAGTCCCTCCCGCAACCGCGATCCCACCGACGCCTACGCGCGCCGGCTCCGCCGCATCACGGAATCACGCCGCCGAAATACGTCGACACCTGCGGCCAGATCAGCGAGATCTTCGCGCCGGAATTGAAGCAGCCGCCGAAGTGGTGCAGCGCCAGCACCTTGCCGCTGGAGCGCGCGATCACCGGCGAACCCGAGCTGCCGCCTTCGGTGTCGCAGTAATAGCCCACGTCGCTGTTGGTGGCGTTGCCGTTGACGCTGGGCGCATCGACGCGGCACTTGCCGCCGCTGTTCTGGGTGTCGGCGACGCTGAGCTCCTTCATCCGCCCGCCCGGATGGCCGGCGATGAAGATGCCTTCGTTGGCGACCGCGGCGCGCGGATCCAGGCCGAGCGAACCGAAGCTGGAGATGTTGGCGAAGTTCTTCACCGTGAACAGGGTGTAGTCCAGGGTGGCGTCGGTCTTGAGCATCTGGTCGCCCGCGACCTTGGTCACCGTCGCCTGCGCGCCGGTGCAGGTGCTGCGCTGGTAGTTGAACCAGAACTCGGCGCCGGCCACGCCGGCGGCGCTGTTGATGCAGTGGTTGTTGGTGAACATGCGGTTCTGCGAGCTCACCCGCCATGCGGTGCACAGGCTGCCGCCGCTCATGACCGCGCGCGCCACCGGCTTGGAGCCGTTGAAGGCCTGGGTGTCGCTGGTCGAATAGCAGGCCGCGGCCTGCTTGTTGTCGGTGCCGCAGATCGACTTGCCGCCGACGTCGGTGCTCAGCAGGCCTGCGTTCTGCAGCTCCGGCAGCATGTCGTCCGGATAACCTTCGAGATAACGCGTGACCTTGACCCCGTGATCCTTGCGCCACGGCTCGCGCGCCGTGCCGACCAGGCGCAGCACCGCGACCGGTCCGGAGATCGACATCGCCGAGAACCGGGTCTTGCCGTCTTCGCCGAGATCGGCGGCGACGGTGTGGCCGTCGCGGCGATCGGCGCTGTAGCGATACACCTCGCTGCCGTCGGGGCTGGCGACTTCGAGGGTCACGCCGGCCGGCAGCGAGAAGTGTTCGAAGTGCACCTTGATGAAGGACGCGTCCGGGGTGCGGATTTCCACCTGCTTGGCGCCGGCGTCGACGCCGGCGCGGCCGACGCGGCCGGGCTGCGCACCCAGTTGCAGATCGGCGGCGCGCACGTCGGCGATCTTGATCGGCGCCGGCGCGGTCTGCGCGTTGGCCGACAGCGACAGGCACAGCGCGCTGGCGAGCAGCGCGGGTACGAACAGCTTGGACATTGCGTGGTTCATTCGCTGGTCCCTCCTGGGATGTAGCGGCGCGAACACGGCTTGAGGCGATGAGGCGTGCGGGCGCGCGCCGACGCGCCGCGCGCGGGCGGCGGTCGGGCGTGGCGAGTGCTGCGCCGGAGACGATGGTTGAGGTGGCGCACGGCGAGGCCCCGCCGTGCGCGGGCGACCTTGGCAAATGCGGCGGGGGCAAACCGTGATCGCGGTGGGTTACGCGGCGCGCGGATACAGGTCGGTGGCGGAACCTTGATAGCCGGCTCAGGGCGATTGAGGCGCGGGTAAGACGCGTTCAGGGCGTTGCGGGTGAAGGGGTGCGCGTTGCGGCAGGACAGCAATGCGTAAGTGGGTGGCGGGAGTTGGGAGTTGGGAGTTGGGAGCTGGGACTTGGGATGCGGGACGACAGATCCTCTGCCGCCGCAGCAAGACACCACGGCCCCGCCTGTCGTCATCCCCGCGAAGGCGGGGATCCAGGGCTTCATCGCGGCATGACTCTGAAGTCTCTGGATCCCCGCCTTCGCGGGGATGACATTCTGGCGGGGACGCCGGCACGGGAGAATTGCGGCCGGACGCCCCGCCCAAAGTCGCACTCCGCTCGCGCCCCGCCCCCGCCACCGACCCCGTACACTCGACCGACTCCAATCACCCGGCGCCCGCACCCTTGATCCCCGGCTGGATCCTGCTGCTGGTCTCGGCCGGCTACGTCGGCCTGCTGTTCGCGGTCGCCTACTACGGCGATCAGCGCGAGCGCTCGCCGCGCGCGCGCTGGCTGCGCACCGCCGTGTATTCGCTGGCGCTGGCGGTGTACTGCTCGTCGTGGACGTTCTACGGCGCGGTCGGCACCGCCGCGCGCACCGGCCTGGGCTTCCTGCCGATCTACCTCGGCCCGCTGCTGATGCTGGCGTTCGGCTGGCGCATCCTCGAACGGCTGGTGCTGATCTCCGGCGAACACCGCATCGTCTCGATCGCCGACTTCCTGTCCTCGCGCTACGGCCGCGCGCCGGGCCTGGCCGCGCTGGTCGCCGCGGTCGCGCTGACCGCGGCGGTGCCCTACGTCGCGCTGCAATTCAAAGCGGTGGCGATGAGCGTGCAGGTGCTCGCCGGCGTGCCCGCCGACGCCGGCCTGCTCGCCGATCCGGCGTTCTACGTGGCGATGATGCTGGCGGTGTTCGCGATCCTGTTCGGCACCCGCCGCGTCGACGCGACCGAGCACCACCACGGCATGGTCCTGGCGGTGGCATTGGAATCGCTGGTCAAGCTGATCGCCTTCGTCGCCATCGGCGTGTTCGCCCTGATCCACCTGCCGGGCCTGGGCAATTACGGCGAACGCATGCAGCAGGCCGCGCGGGTGGTGCTGCAACCCGGCCTGCCCGACGGCTTCGTGACCCAGACCCTGCTCGCGTTCACCGCCATCGTCTGCCTGCCGCGCCAGTTCCACGTCGCCGTGGTCGAATGCCAGGACCCCAACGACCTGCGTTCGGCGCGCTGGCTGTTCGGCGGCTATCTGGCGCTGATCAGCCTGCTGGTGGTGCCGATCACCCTGGCCGGGCAGGCCGCGCTCGGCGGCACCGGCGTCTCGCCGGACACCTACGTGCTGGCGCTGCCGCTGCAGATGGACCGGCAGGCGCTGGCGCTGATGGTCTACATCGGCGGCTTCTCGGCCGCGACCGGCATGGTGATCGTGTCGTCGGTGGCGCTGTCGACGATGGTCAGCAACGACCTGGTCATGCCGCTGCTGCTGCGCAGCGGCGTGCTGCACGAAGGCGCGCCGCACCAGAGCCCGGGCATCGACCGGCAGGTGCTGTGGGTGCGCCGCGTCACCATCGTGCTGCTGGCGCTGATGGCCTACGGCTACCACCGCGCCTCGCTCGGCGCGAACGGGCTGGCCCAGCACGGCCTGCTCGCGTTCGCCGCGGTCGCGCAGTTCGCGCCTGCGCTGATCGGCGGCCTGTACTGGCGCGGCGCCAGCCGCGCCGGCGCGTTCGCCGGCCTGTTCGCCGGCACCGTGGTGTGGAGCTACACCCTGCTGCTGCCGGCGTTGAGCCGGATCGGCTGGATCGACCAGGGCTGGCTCGCCACCGGCCCGCTCGACATCGCGTGGCTGCGCCCGGAGCAGTTGTTCGGGCTGGTCGGCTGGGAGCCGCTGACCCACGGCACGTTCTGGTCGCTGCTGTTCAACGTCGGCGCGTTCCTGTTCGTGTCCGCGCGCCAGCGCCCGCGCCTGCAGGAACAGTTGCTGGCCGCGCCGTTTCTCGACCCGTACGTGCGCCGTCCCGCGCTCGGCCCCGGCGGCTGGGCCGGCAGCGTGCGCGGCGGCGAATTGCTGGCGCTGGCCGAGCGCATCGTCGGCGAGCGCCACGCGCGCCGCGCGTTCGAGGACTACGCGCGCCAGCAAGGCCGCGAGTGGCAGCCCGAACAACCCGCCGACCGCGCCCTGGCGCAGTTCACCGAACGCCTGCTGGCCGCGGCGATCGGCGCCGCCTCGGCGCGCCTGACCCTGACCAGCGCGCTGCGCGGTTCGGGCATGGAACTGGGCGAAGTGGTCGCACTGCTCGACGAGGCCAACCAGGAGCTGCGCTTCAACCGGCAGGTGCTGTCGACGACGATGGAAAACATCAGCCAGGGCGTCAGCGTGGTCGATCCGCAGATGCGGCTGGTGGCGTGGAACCGGCGCTATCAGGAACTGCTCGACTACCCCGACGGCATGCTCTACGTCGGCCGTCCGGTCGCCGACCTGCTGCGCTGGAACGCCGAGCGCGGCGAGATGGGGCCGGGCCCGCTCGACGAAGCCAGCATCGACGAGCTGGTGCGCCGGCGCCTCGCGCATCTGCGCGCGGGCGCGCCGCACCTGTTCGAACGCGTGCGCCCGAACGGCCAAGTGATCGAAATGGTCGGGCGGCCGTTGGTCGGCGGCGGCTACGTCACCAGCTACAGCGACGTCACCGACTACAAGCGGGTCGAACAGGCGCTGCGCGAGGCCAACGAGAACCTGGAGCAACGCGTCGAGCAGCGCACCCAGGAAGCCGAATCGGCGCAGCAGTCCAAGACCCGCTTCCTCGCCGCGGTCAGCCACGACGTACTGCAACCGCTCAACGCCGCGCGTCTGTTCACCGCGGCGCTGCGCGAGAGCGACAGCCCCGACGAACAACGGCGCCTGGCCGAACGCGTCGACGCCTCGTTGCGCGCGGCCGAGGACCTGCTCGACGGCCTGCTCGACATCTCGCGCCTGGACGCCGGCGCGCTGCGTCCGGAGCCCAGCGATTTCGACGCCGGCGAACTGCTGCGCGAACTGGCCGCGCAGTACGCGCCCAGCGCCGCCGGCCGCGGCCTGTCGCTGCGCGTGCGCGCGCCGCTCGGCGCGATGCCGGTGCGCAGCGACCGCCGCCTGCTGCGCCGCGCCTTGCAGAATTTCCTCGCCAACGCGCTGCGCTACACCCGCGAAGGCGGCGTGCTGATGGCCGCGCGCATGCGTCCGGGCGCATCGGCGGCCGAGCCGGGCCGGGTCGAGCTGCAAGTGTGGGACACCGGCCCGGGCATCCCCGAGCACCATCTGGAACAGATCTTCGACGAGTTCCAACGCTTCGACCAACCCGGCAGCGGCGGCGAACGCGGCCTCGGCCTGGGCCTGTCGATCTGCCAGCGCATCGCCCGCACCCTCGACCACCCGCTGCGGGTGCGCTCGCACATCGGCCGCGGCAGCGTGTTCTCGATCAGCGTGCCGTGGGGCCAGGTGCCGCGCGAAGCCGCGCCGGCCGAGGCCGCGCAGGCGGGGCTGGCCGATTCGCTGGCCGGCCTGCGCGTGCTGTGCATCGACAACGACCGCGAGATCCTCGACGGCATGCGCGCCCTGCTCGACCGCTGGGGCGCGACCGCCCTGCTCGCGGCGACCGTCGACGACGCGCTGGCGCTGCTCGGGCAAACGCCCGACGTGGCCCTGGTCGATTACCACCTGCACGACCGCCTCGACGGCCTGGCCACCATCGACGCGCTGCGCGCGCGGCTCGGCCGCGAACTGCCGGCGGCGCTGCTGACCGGCGACGGCAGCGACGCGCTCAAGCACGCCGCGCGCGACCGCGGCTGCCGGGTGCTGACCAAGCCGATCAAACCGGCTTCGTTGCGCGCGTTCCTGGCGGCGCAGCGACCGGCGGCGTGAGCGGCGCGGCCGATGCCATCGGCCGGCCGCGGGTCCGCGCCGCTGTCCGCTGAGGTCCGCGCGCCTTATCCTGATCCGGTTCTGCGTCGGAGCCGAAGCGAATCGCCGCGCCGCGGCCGATCCGTACCGACGCTCCATCGAGCCAGGGGAAAATCGATGCGCCTACGCAAACGTTTCGTCGCCGCGCTGGCGCTGGCCTGCGCCGCCGGCCTCGCCGTCGCCGCACCCGGGCGCGAACCGGCCCAGCCGCGTCTGGACGGGATCTATCAAGCCGATTCGGGTCGCGGCCACTTCTTCTACCTGCGCTTCTACGCCGACGGCGTCGTGGTCTCGGTGACCTCGCCGGAACCGGCGGAACAGGTCAACGACTGGTTCAACCGCGGCTGCGCCGCACTGCCGCGCGGCGCCTACACGCGGCGCGACCAACGCGTCGAATTCGTCACCCGCGCGCGGGTCGGCTCGGTCGAGTACGCCGGAACGCTCGCGCACGACCGCTTCGACGCGCATGTGCGCTCGTTGATCAACGGCCACGAATCGGACCAGACGTTCCGTTTCGTCCCGATCGCCAAGCTCAGCGAACAGCCCTCGGCGGACGCGCCGCCCGCCTGCGGGGCCGGCTAGGCGGACCGACGGCGGTTCAGGCTGCCGCGCCCGCAACCGGCTCAATCGCGCCTCGCGCAGCGTTGAGCGCCCAGCGGCCTGAACGGTTAACTTTTTCCGCTGAACGAAGCGGGCCGAATCGCGTTTTCCGCCTTGAGATCGGCGCTCATCGTCGACACCATAACGCCCGGATGCCTGGCCACTTCGCGTTGCGACGGATCGCGACGAATCGACCGCAGGGACCTCAAGCGCCGGCGTCCACTCCCCGCTGCCGTCTGTCTTGCGCCCCAGGCCCGCTCGCGCGGGCCGCAGGCGCGCGGCCGGGTGCGCTACGCTGGCGCTTCGAGCACTCGCCCCGACCGGCCGGCCATGCAGCCGCAGCATTCGAAGCTCCCGAACTCGTCCGATCCGACGCATCCGCGCCGCTACCGCGTGCGCATGCCGCTGCTGTTCGGCTTCGGCGCTCTGACTTGCGCAGCGACCGTGGTCTTGGTCGCGACCGCCGTCTATCAACACGCGTGGACCGCCGTGACGGTCCTGACCCTGCTGTTCGGCGGCTCCGGCATGGCGCTGATGCTGATGGCCGCGCCGCTGGAAGGCGACGAGGACGGACTCACCGTTCGGCGTCTGCATCGGCACACACGCATCGCCTGGAGCGACATCGTCGCCGCGCAGGGCGATGCCGACCGGTTGCTGCTGCGCACGCGCGGATCGCGCGAATCGCTGCTGTCGTATTCGTATTGGCGCGGCGAGGACCGCAACGGGTTGTATCTGCTGATCCGCGAGAAATTCGCCGCCCACGGCACCGAGGTCGCGCCGCGCCTGCGCGCCTTCCTGCGCATGGACGAGGATTTCCTCCAGCCCCTGCCCCGGGACGACGACGCGACCTGAGCCGTCGCCGCGCGCGCCCGACGCCGCCGGTCGCCGCCCGACGCCATTGCCGATGTGACGCAGTGCCCATAAGCTGTCGCCGCCCGCACCGATCCAAGGACGCGATCGCGGGCCGGACGTAGGGGTACGTCCGTCAGCGTCTCTCACAGACGTTCATCGACACAGGGGATTCCACACCATGCGCAAGCGCCTGCTTTGCGTCCTGACCGCGCTCGCGCTGGCCACCGCCGCCGCGACCGCCGCCGCCCAAGATCCGGCCGACGCGCTGGCCAAACTCGCCTGGCAGATCGGCCCGACCCAGGGCGCCATCGCCGGCAAGGCGACGGTCAAGGTGCCCGACGGCTATGTCTTCCTCGGCGCGGCCGAGACCCGCAAGCTCAACGAGCTGCTGCACAACCCGCCGTCCGGCGACGACGAGTTCACCCTCGCGCCGAAGGACCTGCACTGGTTCTCGTTCTTCCACTACAGCGACATCGGCTATGTGAAGGACAACGAGAAGCTCGACCCCGACGCGATCCTCGCTTCGGTGCGCGAAGGCACCGAGCAGTCCAACGAGGAGCGCCGTCGCCGCGGCTGGGAAACCATGCACGTCGAGGGTTGGAGCTTCAAGCCGCAGTACGACAAGACCCTCAACAATCTGGAATGGGCGATCCTGGCCTCGGCCGAGGGCAGCAGCGAGAAGATCGTCAACTACAACACCCGCCTGCTCGGCCGTCATGGCGTGACCGAAGTGGTGCTGGTGTCGGATCAGTCCGGGCTTACCCAGGCGGTCGGCGAGTTCAAGCAACTGGTGCCGGGTTACGCGTTCAACGACGGCGAGAAGTACACCGAGTTCCGTCCGGGCGACCACGTCGCCGAGATCGGCCTGGCCGCGCTGATCACCGGCGGCGCCGCCGCGGTGGCGAGCAAGAAGGGCGTGTTCGCGGCGATCGGCCTGTTCCTGGTCAAGGCCTGGAAGCTGGTGCTGGTCGGCCTGGCGGCGGTCGGCGGCGCGATCGGCAAGCTGTTCGGACGCAAGAAGGATTCGTCCGGGCAATGAGCCCGCAGACGCTCCAGCTGCTGCTGGCGCTCGGCGTGTTCGCGTTCTATCTGCACGATTCGGCGCTGCTGCTGCATTACGACGAAATCGTGCTGACCCGGCGCGGCCGGCGCTGGTTCGCCAGCGCCGGCTCGGACACGCGGCTGGGCGGGCGCTATCTGTACCTGCCCGACCCGCTGCGTCCGGCCGCGCCGCTGTTCCGCGCCGGCTGGCTGGACGCATCGCAACCGGGCGAGCACTGGGCCGGCCTGGACCACTACCTCGCCGCGCTCGCGCGCTTCGCCGCGCCGTGCCGGCTGCTGTGGTGGCTGCTGCTGGTGGCGTTGCCGCTGATGCTGTGGCGCGCCGCGCATCCGACCGCGATGCTGGCGCTGGCCGCGGCGGTCTACGCCTGCGTGCTGTGGATCGGCCTGCGCCTGTGGCGGCTGCGGCGGGTGCTGGAACTGAGCCGGCGGCAGGCGCTGACGATGGCGTTCGAACTGCTGTGCTGCCCGCCGCATGCGATCAACGCCGTACGCCGGCTGTGCGAACGCCGCGGCCTGCGCAGCGAGGCCATGACCGCGGCGCGGCGCTTGCTCGGCCCTGGCCGAACGGCGACGCTGGCCGGCGAGATCGGCGAACGATTGGATTTGGCCCTGGATTTCCGCGGCGACGACCCGAGCCTGCTCGACGCGCGCCAACGCCTGGAGCGACTGCGATGACCTCCACCGAACTGCTCGTCGCCATCGGCGGCGCGGCCCTGGGTTACTGGTTCATCGCCGTGGCCTGGCCGCTGCTGCGCGGCCGCCGCGGCGACGATGCCGAGGCGCCCGGCGCAAGCCCGTTCGCGCCGGATCCGCCTTGGCACGAAGTGCTCGGCGTCGGCGCCGACGCCGAGCGCGCGATCATCGACGCCGCGCACCGGGCCAAGCGCGAGGAATACCTGCCCGAACGCGTCGCCCGCCTCGGCGCCGGCGCGCGGCGCCAGGCGCAGTGGCGTTTGATGGAGATCGATCGCGCGTATGCGACGGCGATGCGCGAGCTGGGGCTCGGGCGCGACGAACCGCGCTGAGCCGCTGCGCGGGTCGGGCTCGCGCGGCGGCGGCGCTTGGGCGGGAGGGACTTCAGTCCCGACGCTCTTGCGCCGGATCGCAGCGGTCCGAACTCAGAGCGTCGGGACTGAAGTCCCTCCCACCTCGAAGCCGGCGCTGCAACGGCCGCACTACTCCGCTTCTTCCGGCGGCGGCACGATCGCGCTCGGATCCAGCGCCAGCCTTCCTGCGATCAACACCGCCTGGGTGCGGTTGTTGGCGCCGAGCTTGCGCAGGATCGCGGTCACGTGCGCCTTTACCGTCGCTTCCGACACGCCCAGTTCGTAACCGATCTGCTTGTTGAGCAGCCCCGCGCCGAGCATCTGCAGCACCCGGAACTGTTGCGGCGTGAGGTCGCGCAACCGCTGCGCGGCCTCGTGTTCGTCGGCGTTCGCGGCCGGCGCGGCGATCGCCGCCGGCGGCGCCCAGCGGTCGCCGTCGAGGACGGTGGTGATGGCTTCGCCGAGCGTCGCCGCATCGGCGGATTTGGGAATGAAGCCGACCGCGCCGTGGTCGAGCGCGCGGCGCATCGTCGCCGGCTCCTCGCGCGCGGACACCACCACGATCGGCAGCTGCGGATGCAGCGCGCGCAGATGCACCAGCGCGCTGAAGCCCTGCGCGCCGGGCATGTTGAGATCCAGCAGCAACAGGTCGGCATCGGATTCGGCTTCGACCAGGGCGTACAGCGCGTCGACGCTGTCGGCCTCGCGCAGCGCCGCGTCGGGCAGCACCCGCGCGACCGCGCCGCGCAAGGCTTCGCGGAACAGCGGATGGTCGTCGGCGATCAGCAAGGTAGGCATGGGGCGGGCCTGTAGGTGTCGCAGGAATCGCAGGGCGGTGCGCTGCGGACGACGGGATGAGGACGATCTTACGTCGCTACCCGGCGTGGCCGGCTATTGGACGATGGGTGAAGGTCGGTGAAGCGCGGGTCGGCGCCGGCATGAACGGCGTCGCAGAAACCGCGATCGGCGCGCAAACGCGCCGCCGCGCGGACAAGAAAAGGCCCGTCCCGCGGGCGGCGGGACAGGCCGGAAACAGCCCTAAACGGCTGGAGAGCGGCTTACTGGAGGGTGGGCCGGATCGGGATACGGGCGGACAAGCCCCGGCCAGGCCGGGGCCCGGCCTCAATGGAAGTCGTACTTGACCCCCACGGTGAAGTAGCGGCCGATGGCGCCGCTGGAATGCATCGGGTTGTAGTTGATCGCGCCGTAGGTCAGCGGATCCAGCGGAGCGATCTTGTCGGTCAGGTTCTGGATCGAGCCGAACACCTCGATGCCGTCGACCGCGCGCCAGCGCCCGGACAGGTCGAAGGTGGTGAACGACGGGATCCGGCAGCCGCCGCCCGGCGCCGCGGTGCCGTCGGCGTAGCGGCTGGCGCAGGGATTGCCCTTCGCGGTGATGTTCTTGAAGCTCGAGATGTAGTTGACCACGCCGCTGAGCGAGAGCTTGCCGTATTCCCAGGTCGCGCCGAGGTTGATCTTGTCCTTCGGCGTGCCGATGCAGTTGGTCACGTCGCAGTTGCCGTGGGTGCCGGCGTATTCGAACGTGGTGCCGTCCTCCTCCTCGCGCTCGAAGGTGCTGATGTGGCTCCACTGCAGGTCGAGGTTGAGCCTGCCGCTGGCGCCGAGGTCGAAGCTCTGGCGCGCGTCCAGGTCGATGCCGCGCACCGTGGTCGAGGCCGAGTTGATGTAGTTGGCCTGCGCGGCGAGCAAGGTGCCGGAGTTCGGCACGCCGGGCAGGTTGTTGTCGCTGCGCACGGTGCGGCCGGCGGCGACCGCGGCCGAGGTCGACTCGACGTTGATCTCGTTGGTGCGCTTGATCTCCCAGCCGTCGAGGGTGATGGTGGTGTTGGCGGTGGGTTCGAACACCAGGCCCAGGGTGTAGCTCTTGGATTCTTCGGGCTTGAGGTTCGAATTCGGGCTGGTGATCACCGCGACCTGGATGTCGCAGTCGCGCACGCTCGCGCCCGGCGCCGGCGTGCCGCCGGGGCAGCGCACCGGATCGGCGGCGGCGGTGAACGCGGCCAGCCCGCCCTTGCCCGACTCGGCCGGATTCGGCGCGCGGAAGCCTTCGGCGTAGGTCGCGCGCAACGCCAGTTGTTCGAACGGCTTCCACTTGATGCCGATCTTCGGCGTGGTCGCGTCGTCGCCGCCCTTGTACTTGTCGTAGCGCACCGCGCCGGAGATCTCCAGGCTTTCCAGCACCGGCGCGACCAGTTCGGCGTAGGCCGCGGCGACTTCCTGGGTGCCGCTGTAGGCCGAATAGCCCAGGCCGATGATGTCGCCGGTGTCGGTGTAGGTCTGCGGGTCGAGTTCTGCCTTCTGCCGGCGCCATTCCGCGCCGAACGCGATGCCGAGCGAGCCGCCCTTGAGTTCGGCCAGCGAACGCGAACCCTTGACGTCGAACAGGTCCAGCGTGGTCTTGCCGTCGGCGTGGATGGTCGGCGAGATGTAGTCGTACAGCGCCTTCGAATTCAGCCCCGCGTTCTGGCCGATGCGCCAGTAGCCGCCGGGGCCGGTGCCGTTGGTCAGCGCGTCGCGCACCGCGCTGTAGCGCAGGAAGTTGTCGCGGGTGTTGGTCAGGTCGTTCTGCGAATGCAGATAGGCCACGTCCACGTCCCAGGCGCCGAGCGTGCCCTTGACGCCGGCGAGGATGCGGCTGAATTCGCTGTCGGTGCGGATGGTGCGCGGGCCGACGTCGAACGCGGCGTAGCGCAGGTTCACCGACTGGCCCGGGAACGGATTGTCGGGATGGTTCGGGCCCAGCACCACGGCGCTGTCGCCGGCGTCGCCGTTGATCGGCCCGCCCGGATAGCCCCAGGCGCCGGACACGCCCGAAGGCGTGTTGTGGAACGTGCTCTTTTTGCGCGAGTAACCGGCTTCGACGTACGCCTCGAACGTGTCGGACAGCGCGAAGGTGCCGCGGCCGAACAGGTTCACGTACTTCTCCTCCGGCGCCAGGCTGTTGAACTGGCCGGACTGCCACAGGCAGCCGCCGTTCGGGTCCTGCGGGGTCAGCGGCGACAGTTGCGCGCAGCCGGGCAGCGACATGTACTGGCCGGTGGTGGGGTTCTTGACGTTGCCGGCCGGCGAACTGGTCGCGTCGGTGCCGAGGATGTAGCCGGACATGAAGCGCTTGGTCTGGCTGTAGCCCCACGGGCGCGCGTCGCCGGTGCCGATCCACTTGCGGTCGCGGCGGTCGGCGACGCGGATCTCGTCGGTCTGTCCGCCTTCCAGATTGAAGTAGACGTTGTAGCGGTCTTCGTTGAGGTCGCCGAAGCCGAAGGTCACCGAGGCCTTGGCCTGCTGGCCGTCGCCCTTGCCGGACGCGCCGTAGCTGCTGCGCACCGACACGCCCTTGAACTCCTTGCGCAGGATGATGTTGACCACGCCGGCGATGGCGTCGGAGCCGTAGATCGCCGAGGCGCCGTCCTTCAGCACTTCGACCCGCTCGACCGCGTCCATCGGAATGACGCTGAGATCGGTGAACACTTTTTGGCCATCGTCGGCCAGGCCATAAGGCGCCATGCGCCGGCCGTTGAGCAGCACCAGGGTCGAACCGGCGCCGAGGCCGCGCAGCGACACGCCGGTGCCGCCGGCGGCGAAGCCGGTGCCGTAGGTGCGCGGCACCGAGCCGGCGCCGTCGACGGTCAGCGTCTGCAGGTATTCGGCCAGCGTCGCCTTGCCGCTGCGGTCGATGTCCTGGCGCGTGACCACCTGCACCGGCGAAGCGGTTTCCATGTCGCCGCGGCTGATGTTGGAGCCGGTGACTTCGATCCGGCCGAGCGTGGTGGTCGGCTCGGCGGCGCTGTCCTGCGTTTGCGCCTGCGCGGCGACCGGTGCGAGACCGGCGACGGCGGCGACGAGCAAGGCGCGGCGGATCGCGTGGCTGAGAGGGGCGTGCGGCATGATCGGCTGGCTCCTGATTGCGGTGGATTCCCTGGGGATCGCGGCGGGGCTACGGCAGTGTCGGCAACCTCCGCCGCCGTCGTTGTGCGCATCGCGCGCTGTCGCTGCGCGCGGGCATCGCGATCAATGTCCGGCGCTTGCGCGAACCGCTCGCGCAGCGATGCGCGGCGCGACTGGCGCCGACTGCGGCAGTGAGCCCCCTCGATGTTCCGATGCGTTGCGGATTCGATGCTGCGGACGCGGACGTCGCGCAGCGCCGATGCGCGGCGCACGCGTGAATCGACGTTAACGCGCCGCGTCGCAGCGGTACTTCGACGCAGTTCCGTTTAGCGCGCGCAAAACTTTGCGGAGTGTGTCGAGTGCGTTGAACGGATGCGCGCGACGATGCGCGCGGTGGCGATGGCCGCGGAATTTCGCTTAGCGCGGTGTGCGCGAAGCGACGGACGCGAGGGCGATTTTTTTGCGCCGCGATTGTGCGGATGCATCATCGGGAGTTACTGGATCGGCAAAGTTTCGTGGCGCAGGCGATGTGCGTTGCGTCGTGTCCGCGATTCGCGGAATGCGCTTTCGCTGTGACCGCTGATCGTCGTTCGCGCGCGGACGAGCGCGACGCTTCATCACGCATCGCGCTGAAGTCTCTGGATCCCCGCGTTCGCGGGGATGACGGTCTGGGAGCAACGCAACGAAACCCACCCACCGTCATGCCCGCGAACGCGGGCATCCAGGGCTTCATCCAGGCATGAGGCTGAGGTTCGTCGATCTGTCGCTTTCGCAGGGATGAACATGCGGAAGCCGTGCGGCGAATTCCGCGCGCTAAACCACCACGCCGTCTTCGTCGCGATCGCGCGTCGGCAACGGCATCGCGGGCGCGACCGATTCGCTCGCGCCCGCCGACGACGACCGCGCGACGGTGGTCCGGATCGCGCCGGCGAGCGGACTGGGCAGACAACAACACGGTGCGCGCGAAGACGCGCAGGGCGCCGCCGCAGCGGCGGCCTTGGCCGGCGCGGCGCGCCGGCGCGCGGGGCGGCCGGCGTCAGCGGCCATGCGCGCGCTCCGCGTGCGCGGCGGCCGCAGGCGCGCGTCGCCCGGCGTCAGTCGGGCAAGTCGTCATGCGCGGCCCCGGGGGCGGCCTGCAACTGGGCCAGGTAATCGTCCAGGCGCTGCAGGCGCTCGTCCCACAGCTGCCGGTATTCGTCGAGCCAGCCGGACACTTCCTGCAGGCGCGCGGTCTCCAGCCGGCACGGCCGCCACTGCGCGGCGCGGCCGCGCGCGACCAGGCCGGCGCGCTCGAGCACCTTGATGTGCTTGGAGATCGCCGGAAGGCTCATCTGGAACGGTTCGGCCAGTTCGGTCACGCCGGCTTCGCCGCTGGCGAGGCGGGCCAGGATCGCGCGTCGGGTCGGGTCGGCGAGGGCGGCGAAGGTGGTGCTGAGCGAATCGACGGACATGGCAACTGAACCGAGAGGTTAAATAACCGGGATAGTGAGCGCCCGGCGCGCGCAGGGTGTCAAGCCGGCCGTGAGGGTTCCGTCAGTCCTGCCGGCCGCGTCCGCGCGCCGTTCGTTCAGTCGATTCATGAATAGGCGTACTGAATTCTTACTCACGGAACCTCACTTCATCACATAATAACTGTGACGATGTTCGCACTAATGGAGAGGCGCTGACTCGGCCGCTTGTTCTCGTTAGTCGTATCCCGGCCAGGACCTGCGTCACCGATGAAGTCTCTCCACTCCAACGCGATCTTCGCTGCCGCGCGGCCCCCGCGCGCGGACGCCGCTGCGACTGCGGGGACCGCATGCGCATAGGCCTGGACTACCGCGCCGCGACCGCGGCGCCGGCCAGCGGCCCGGCCCGTCAGGTGCTGGCGCTGGAACGCGCCCTGCGCCGCCGGCCCGACACCGAGACGGTGCTGTTCACCGAAGCCCCGCTCGATCACCCGCACCGCGCCATCGCGGTCGCCGCCGACCTGCCCGCGCGCGCCGACGCCGACGCCGCGCCCCCCGGGCTGCGCCGGCGCTGGCGCTTCGAGGCCGGCTTCCTGCCGGGCGCGCTGCGCGCGCAGAAGGTCGACATCTACATCGCCGCGGCCGAGGGCGGCCTGCCGGTGTGGCGCAAGCCCGCGGCGGTGCGCCAGGTGCTGCTGCTGCACGACCTGTTCCGGCTGACCCTGCGCCGCCCGCGCTCGGCGCCGTGGCGCTCGCTGGCCTCGCGCCTGATCGACGAGGCCGCGATCGGCCATTCCATCGCCAGCGCCGACGCGATCTGGACGCCGTCGCGCTACACCACCGCCGAGTGCGGCCGGCTGTTCCCGGCCCACGCGCACAAGCTGTACGTGCTGCCCGACGCGCTGGCGCCGCTGCCGGCGCCGGCCGAGCGCAGCCGCCTGAGCCGGCCGCTGCCGCCGCGCTACTGGCTGCTGGTCGGCACGCGCGAGCCGCGCAAGAACGCCGACCTGTTCCTGCGCGCGTGGCTGGACGCGCGCCGCCAGCACTACGACACCCCCGACCTGGTGGTCGTCGGCTCGCCCGCCGACGTGCCGGCCGAGCTGCAGCGGCTCAGCGGCGTGCACTGGTTCGAACGCATCGGCGACGACGAGCTCGCGCGCCTGTACCTCGACGCCGAGCGCCTGTGGCAGCCGTCCTACGCCGAAGGCTTCGGCCTGCCGGTGCTGGAAGCGCTGGCCGCGGGCACGCCGGTGGCGGTCGCCGAAGGCGGCGCGCTGGAGGAAGTGGCGCCGGGCGACATGCCGCGCTTCGATCCGCACGACCGCCCGCAACTGGCCGAGCTGATGATCCGGCTGAGCCGCGAATCGGTGGTCGGCAACGCCGAACAGCGCCGCGCCTTCGCCCAGCGCTTCGCGCCGAACGCTTATGCCGCGCGCGTCGGCGCCTTGCTCGACGAGTTGCTCAAGAACAAGAAGAAGTGAACCCGGCTCCCCAGCCGGCTCACTCGTAGGGCGCGTGCTGCAGGCCCTGGGCGGCGATGATGCGGTTGATGTGCGCGACCACATGGCAGCGCTCGGTGCGCGGAGTGACGGTCAGCAGACGCTCGATCAGGCTGTCCACGCGCGGCCAGAACACCTCGTCGTCGCGCCAATGGCGGCGCCACAGCGGCAATGCCGCGCTGAGCTGGCACAGATCGCCGTCGAGTTCGGCGCGGGTTCGGTGCATCGGTTCGACTCCCCTGACAGCGGCGGGACCGGCCCGCCCTCGTTGACGCCTGAGCGGCCGCAGCCGCCGTGCTGAACTCGCCGTCGCCACCGGGGGATGCGGGACGGCCTCTAATGTACGAACGCAGACTGGGACCGTTGCCCCACCTTAGATCACCAAAAATATATCCAAAAAGTGACTGAAGTCACGTTGTTTACCCGGCATCGTGGTGTGCCAGGGTAGGAGGGGCGTGCAGCAAGGGGTGAGACCGAAGGAGTGGGCAGCGGGAAAAGCCGCTTTCGCCCGCTGCCCTGCGCCCGCTTCTTGCGCCTCAGCGTTCCACCCGCGACGCATTGACCTCAAGCAAGCCTGAGGTCGCAAGGTGGCGGCCATCGTCCCGATCCGGCCCGCTCCCGTGAATCCCATGCCCGTGTCCTCCCCCGCCGCCCTGCCCCAGGCCGAACGCACCGACTGGCAGGCGGTGGCCGCCGTGTTCGGCGCCGGCCTGATCGCCGCCCTGCAAGTCGGCAAGACCGCGATCGCCCTGCCCGCGCTGCGCGCCGACCTCGGCCTGGACCTGCGCGCCGGCGGCTGGCTGATGGCGGTGTTCGGCGTGCTCGGCCTGTTCGCCAGCGTGCCGGCCGGCGCGCTGGTGGCGCGGTTGGGCGACCGCCGCCTGCAGGTGATCGGCCTGGCCGCGATGGCGGTCGGCAGCGCGCTCGGCAGCCAGGTCCACAGCCTGGCGGCGCTGATGGCCACGCGCGTGCTCGAGGGCGCCGGCTTCCTGCTGTTCGCGGTGGCCGGCGCGAGCGTGCTGCAACGGCTGTCGCTGGCGCGCGACCGCGCCGTGGTATTCGCGATCTGGAGTTGCTACATGCCCGCCGGCATGGCCCTGGCGCTGGCCACCGGCGCGGCGCTGGACGGGACCGCGCTGGCCGGCTGGCGCGGCTACTGGGAACTCAACGCGCTGTTGTGCGCGGCGGCGGCGCTGGCGCTGCGGCTGGCGGTGCGCGCGCCGTCGGCGCAGGCCGCGCGCGCCGCCGCGCAGCGGCCGTGGCGGCAGATCGGCGCCGACGCGCTGGCGGTGGCCGGCGCGCGCGGCCCGCTGCTGCTGGCGCTGGCGTTCGCCCTGTACGCCTTGCAGTTCTATGCGCTGCTGAGCTTCCTGCCGACCCTGCTGATGCAGCGCATGCAGGTCGACGCCGCCACCGCCGGCCTGCTCAGCGGGCTGGCGATCGGCAGCAACGTGCTCGGCAACCTCGCCGCCGGCGCGCTGCTGCGGCGCGGCGCGCAGCGCTGGCGGTTGATCGCGCTCGCCAGCGTAGTGATGGGCGCGGCGGCCGCCGGCGCGTTCGCGTTGCCGCTGCCGGCCGTCGTCGCTTATGCCTTGTGCGTGCTGTTCGCGCTGGCCGGCGGCCTGCTGCCGGCCTCGGCGATCGGCGGCGCCGCCGAGCTCGAACGCGATCCGGGCCGGATCGCGATCGCGGTCGGCCTGCTGATGCAGGGCAGTTACCTCGGCCAGGTGATCGGCCCGTCGCTGTTCGGCAGCGTGGTCCAGGCCGCCGGCTGGGCGGCCGCTGCATGGCCGGTGGCGTTGGCGGCGCTCGGCGCGGTCGCCGCGGCGGTCGCGGTGCGCAGCAGCTTCGCGGCCGAGTCGGCGCGCGGCTGAGCCACGCGCCGGCGGTTCGAATCGGGCCGCGCGAGTCGGTGCCGCTCGAGTCGATATCGCTTGAACCGCTTCGCCGGAACCGCCGCGCTTAAACCGCCGCCGCTTCGGCCGCCGGCGCCGGCGCGCGGCGCCGGATCAGGCGTTCGCGCCAGCGCAGGAACGGCCGCTCGACCGCGTAGTGCAGGATCGCGCCGGCCGCCAAGGCGGCGCCGGCATACGCGAACAACGCCAGCAGCGGCCGCGTCTCCAAGGCCTCGCCGTACGCGCCGGCCATCAGCGCGAACGCGCCTTTGTGGACCAGATAGAGACTGAAGGACGCCGCCGCCAGCCAGGCCGCGCCGGGCACGCGCAGGCGTCCGGTCCAGCGCTGCTCGGACGCGCCGGCGGCGACCAGCAACGCCATTCCCAGCGACACCACCGGAAAGCCGAACACCGACGCGACGAAACCCAGGCGCTGCTGCGACAACGCGATCGCCGCGCCGACCGCGAGCGCGCCGGCCAGCGCCAGCCAGCCCGAATGCCGCATCAGCGCCTGCCACGCGCGCGGCCGGTACGCGCGCAACGCCGCCAGCGCCACGCCGAACAGCAGACCGTCCAGGCGCATCCAGGTCGGGTAGTAGATGCGTTCGACCCAATGGTTGGCGTTGTCGTCGAGATCGTTCCAGACCCAGGCGCGCAACGCGATTCCGGCCAGCACCAGCGCGACCGTCGCAGCCGCGCCTTTCCACAACGCCGGCCGCCGCGTCAGCGTAACCGCGAGCAGCGGGAACAGCAGATAGAAATGCTCTTCCACACACAGCGACCACGCATGCGAGAACGCCTTGTTGCGTTCGTAATCGATCAGCAGGTTCAGGGTGAAGGTGAAGAACTGCCAGCCCGACTCCAGCCCCGGGCGTTCGCGGAACGCCGGCCACAGCAGATACAGCGCGAGCACCGTCCAGAACGCCGGCAGCACGCGCAAGGCGCGGCGCAGGTAGAAATCCTTGAAATCGAGCGCGCGGCCCTGGCTCAGCGGCCGCAGCACCTGCCAGCCGATCAGATAGCCGCTGAGGGCGAAGAACAAGTCCACGCCCATCCAGCCGAACTGCGACATCGGCGACCACGACGAACCCAGGCCGGCGCCTTGGGCATGGAAGAACATCACCCAAACGATCGCGATCGCGCGCAGCAGATCGAGGCCGGGCAGTCGGCTCATCTTGATTCCAGGAGTTGGGGGAGCGTTGCGGAGGTCGGTGCCGCGTTCGCTTGACGACGTTGCATCGTGGAGAGCGGGCGCGAAGACAGTGTGCGCCCGCGCATCGCGCGCAACAAGACGATGTGCGCGCGCGGCGCGCCTGCGTTGCCACGTTTGCGCTGCGTTGCGCAGGCGCGCGCGCCGCGCTGCAATCTGCGTTTTCGGCAGTTGCAAGAATCTTTTATGGCGACGACGAACGTTGCCGCATTTCGGTTCCCGCGCACGCTGCGGCGCGCGTGTCGCCGACTTGCGTTGCGCATGCATTCGCGACGCCGCGCGCGCACCTAGGGCCAGCCCGAGGATGCCGCGCCCGTCCGCGCGCATTACCGTCGAATCCGGCGCCTGCGTACGGCAGGCGATTCGGTGGGCGGGTGCGGCCATGTCGGGCATCAACTTCGGCAATCCCTTGAGCGGTCTGCTGCCGGGCCTCGGCGGCTCCAAGCCGGGCCTGCCCGGCGGCCCGCAGCCGCCCGGGCTGAACCTGCCCGGCGGCATCGACGCCCCGCCCGGCCACGGCGGCCTGCCGCCCGGGCAGAACGGCCCCGACGGCCTGTCCAACCCCGGCGGCAACAACGGCCTGCCGGGCGGCGACCCGTATTCGCCCGGCGCCAGCGGGCCCGGCACGCCGACCGCCACGCCCGATGCGGTCAGCCAACCCAACGCGCCACTGCTGAACCCCGACAACCCCGCCAGCCGTCTGCTGCAGGGCCAGTCGCCGAGCGCGAACAACAGCAGCTACAGCAATCCGTTCAACGCCAACTCGCCGACCCAGTACCCGCCGCCGACCTTGTCCGAACGCGCGCTGGTCAACGCGCCGCAGTTCGGCGCCGGCGATCGGGTCGCGGTGAACTACGGGGTGATGCCGGCCAGCGGCAACGCCCAAGGCGCCGTCGTGCAAGGCCAGGGCCTGCCGCAGACGGCGTCCGGCGCGTTGCCGCCGAGCGTGGGCAGCGGCGCGGGCGCAGGCGCGGCCGCCAATTCCGCCGCGGCCGCCTCGACCACCAGCAATGCCGCGGCGCCGGCGCTGACCCTGGTCAACACCGCCACGCCGAACGCGGTCGCGGCCGCGCCGATGGCCGCGGCGACCTCGCAGGAGGCGCTGCTCGCGCAACAGAACCTGCTCGCGCGCATGGCCGGGCAACACGCGCCGGCCGCCGGCAACACCGCCGCCAACGCCGCGCCGCCGCCGTCGGAAACCTCGGCCACGCTGCCGGCGGTGGGCAGCAACGCGGCCCACAACGATCCGCGCTCGCTGCCGCTGGGCGGCAACGAACGCGCCGCGCAGCAACGCGGCGACGCGCCCAACAACGCCCTGGTCTACACCGGCGACGGCGCGCCGCGGCGCGCGCAACGGCGCGGCGCCGGCGTCGACAACGCCACCCTGACCCATTGGCTGTGGCGTTTCGGCCGCGGCGGCGCGCACCGCCCCAGCCGCGAAGCCGAGCCCGAGCTGGAAGCGCTGCGCGCGCTGCAATGGCTGTTCTGGGTGCTGACCGTGGTCGCCTACGCGAGCCTGGCGATGGCGGTGGTGCTGATGCTGCCGGCCGGCAGCCTGATCAGCGAACGCGCCAGCCCGGCCGGCAGCGGTTTGGCGCTGTTCCTGGCGGTGGTGGTCGCGGCCGGCGCGTGGGTGCTCGGGCGCAGGATCAGGCGCTCGCGCTGAGGGATCCGGCGCGTCGGCGCGCAAGGTCTCGGGCCGGAAGGTCCTTCCACGAGCGCGACCGCCGCGAACCGGGCCAGTGCGTGCGTTCGTGCGAGCGGCTTCGAGCCCGATGCGTTCGCTTCGGCTCGCCGCGCCGCCTCAGCGCGTCGCCGCGCTGCCTCAGCGCGCCAGCCCCGCCGCGCCGAAGCGATAGTCCTGCAGATCCAGCCCCAAGGTCCGGCGGATGTCCTCGCGCGCGGCGCGCGCGAACGCCGCCTGGGTCTGCGGATCCGGCGCGCGCGCGAACTGCTCCAGCTTCTCGTCCAGGTTCAACGAGCGGAACAGGAAATCGTCGGCCACCCATTGCCGCTGCGCCGGCGCCAGCCGCGCCAGCACGCCGTTGTCGGCGAACGAACCGCGCATCTGCTCGCGCAGCGCGCGCAGCGACTGCGCCGACGGCAGCGGCGCCTGGTGCACCAGCGCCCAGTTCACCGCGACGTGATAGGCGGCGACATCGGCGAGGTTGTCGTTGGACAGGCCGCGCGCCGGCAATGCGGCGGCGAAGCGGCGACGGTAATCGGCGCCGCCGGAGCGGCGGGCGAAATCCTCGGCGACGCCGCGGCTCTGCTTGCCCATCGCCGCGATCAGCGCCGCGCGCACGCGCTCGGTGGTGGCCGGGTCGCGCCGGAACGACAGGTCCGCCTGCGCGGCTTTCGCGCTCGCCTTTGCCGCCGGCTTGGCCGCGGCCGCCGCGCTGTTGCGCTGGCTCAGCGAGCGATTGATCGCCGCGTTGACCGCGGCGGTGCCGGCGGTGTTCTGCATCGCGTTCATGGACGAATTGAACGAGTCCATGTACGGCTGATAATCCTGCGCCATCGCCGGCGACGCGGCGACGCACAGCGCGACGACCGCCAGACGCGAACGCGCGCAACGCAGAAACGCGAAAGGAGCGAAGCCTCGCGGCTTCGCTCCCTCCGACTCGCGCCTTGGGCGCGAGCGCGCCATCAACCCTTGCGGGCGGTGTTGGCGTTGGTGTCGCCGATGGTCTTCACCACGTTGGTGAAGGTGTTCATCATCAGCTGGAATTCCGAGACCAGGGCCTGGGTCTTGAGCATGTCGCTGGGCTTGGCGTCGGCCGGCAGGCCTTCGATCGCCTTGGTCATCTGGTCGGCCTTCTTGTCGGCGAGCTTGCCGCACAGGGTAGCCAGCGCCATCAGCCAGCCGTTCTTGCCGCCGGCCTTGGCTTCTTCGGTCTTGTTCTGCACTTCCTGATTGGCCAGGGAGTTGACGAACAGGGCGTTCACGTCGTTGCTCATGATCTTCTCCAATGCGATGCGTTGTGCGAGATAGAGCGGTTCAGCCTTGGTCGTCGAGACCCGCCCCTGGTGTGATGCCATCTTCCGCATGGCCCCGGGTCGCAACAAGCTATGGCGTACCCTAGGTGCCGCGGCGCGAAAACCCGCGCCTGGCCTGCCTCTCAGCCCGCATTGCCCCAGGGATTGCGCGGCGCCGGCTTGCGCGACGCCGGCTGCGCCGGCGAATTTGCGACGGCGGTCGCGGCCTGGGCCGACTTGCGCGCGGCGTTGCGCTCGTTCAGCCATTGCGCCGCGGCTTCTTCGCCCTGCTCGCGGCGCAGGCGCGCGTACTCGTACGCGTCCTTGACCGATTCGCGGCGCAGCGGCTCCAGGGTCTCGTCGAAATTGCGCATTTGCGACTCGCGCTCGCTGGCGTCGGCGTCCGGCAGCATCGCCTCGACCGCGGCCGCCCAGTCGCGGCGCATCGCATCCGGGTCCAGTTCGGCCGGCGCGCTGAGGTCCTGCTGCGCCAGCGCCTCCTCGAAGTGCTGCATCAACAGGCGGCGGTCTTCGCCGTTGAGCTGGGACTGCTCCTGCAGCATGGTCTCGAACGAAGCGCGCAGCTGGCGGCGCTGGTCGTCGGCGGTCTGGTCGGTCATCGGTGGCGTTCCGTCGGTTGGGTGTAAGAGGCCGCGCGCGCCGGCGCGGTCAGTCGTGGTAATGCGGATCGATGCTGAGCTGGCCGAGGTTGCGCGCGGCGAAGCGGCGCATCAGCTCCGGGCCGGCGTCGCGGATCGCGTCGTAGCTCGAACGCGAGCGCGAGTCGGCGCGCAGCGTCCAGCCTTCGGCGGTCTTGCTCAACAGCAGGTCGGTGCCGGGCAGGGTCTGGTCGGACAGGCGCAGCAGCACCTGCCCGTCCTCGCCGTCGGCGCCGCCGCCGCTGACCGCGAGCTGGCGCACGTGGCGCTCGATCAGGTCGGCGAACGCGGCGGCGTTGGAGGTCGGCGCCGGCGCCTGCATCGGCGCGGCCTGCTCGGCGCGCATCGCCTGCTGCGCCAGCCACAGGCCGGATTGCTCCGACGACTGCTGGCCGGCGTCGCCGCGGTCGAAGCCGACCGAATAGCGCTGCTCGTCGCGCGATTTCTGCTCGACGGTCTGCTGGCGCGCCTGGCCTTGCGCGGCGTGGCTCTGCGCGGTCTGGTCCTGGGCGTACTGGTTGCGGCCGCGCTCCAGCGCGTTCTGCTGGCGGCCGCGCAGGGCCTGCGAAGCGGCGTCGCCGGCGGCGGCCTGCTGGCCGTCCTCGGGCGGCGCGCCGGGCGTGGTCTGCTCGCCCTTCTGGCCCAGCGCCTGGCGCTGCTGCATCAGGTTGCGGAACTGGTCGACCGATTCGGCCGGCGCCGGTTCGTGCGCGGCGAGGCGGCGCTCGGCCACCTGCGCTTCCTGCGCGGCCTGTTGCGCGCGCTTGGCGTCTTCGTTGGCGGAGTTGCGGATCGTACTCATGGCGACCTCAGAAGGGACTGCTGTCGTGAGCGGAGCGCTGGCGCGCGGCCAGCAACAGATCGGCGGAGAGCGCTTCCTCGCGCCGCTGGGCGATCGCGTTTTGTTCCTTGCGCCAGACGTCGCGGCGCTTCTCCAGCGCCTCCAGCCGCGCCTTGGCGCGGAAGAAGGCCTTGCGCGCCTCGTCCAGCGCGGCTTCGGCCTCGCGCAGCTTGCCTTGCGCGTCGGCCAGGCGCTGGCGCGCGGCGGCGGCGAGTTCGGCCAGGTGATCGATGTGCGCCTCGCGCTGCGACATCGCCATCGGCCACGGCACGCCCGGCGGCGGCGGGTCGAGCAGGCGCAGGCGCTGGCCGGCGCGTTCCTGCAGCAGCGACTGGATCTCGCCCTCGATCGCCACGCAGGCCTCGCGCCGCGCCTGCACCTGGGCCTGCCGCTCAACGACCAGCGCGCGCGCCTTCTCCAGGCGGTGCTCGCGCAGTTGCAGCAGGGTCGCCAGGGGAAAGCGCTGCTTCATCCGAACAACCTGCGCAGCGCGTCGACGGATTGCCTGTAGTCGGCCAGATCGTTGGCCGACTGCTTGAGCAGCTTGCGGATCGGCTCGATCTTCTCGATCGCGATGTCGGCGTCGGCGTCGCTGCCGCGCTTGTACTCGCCCAGTTGCAGCAGCAGCTCGATGTCCTGGTGCTTGGCTAGGTACTTGCGCAGCTGCCCGGCGGCGCGCTGGTGCGCGTCGTCGGCGACGCGCGGCATCGTCCGGCTCAGGCTCACCAGCACGTCGATGGCCGGGTAGTGGTAGGCGGCGGCGAGCTTGCGCGACAGCACGATGTGCCCGTCGAGGATCGAACGCACTTCCTCGGCGACCGGGTCGTCGCCGTCCTCGCCTTCCATCAGCACGGTGTAGAACGCGGTGATCGAGCCCTTGTCGTTGTTGCCGGCGCGCTCGAACAAGCGCGGCATCTGGCTGAACACCGACGGCGGGAAGCCGCGCCGCGCCGGCGGTTCGCCGATCGCCAGGCCGACGTCGCGCAGCGCGCGGGCGAAGCGGGTCACCGAGTCGACCAGCAGCATCACCCGCTGGCCGCGGTCGCGGAAGTACTCGGCGATGGCGGTGGCGACCCAGGCCGCGCGGCTGCGCTCCAGCGCCGGCCGGTCGGAGGTGGCGACGACGATGATGGATTTCTTCAACCCGGCTTCGCCGAGGTTGTCGTGGATGAATTCGTTGACCTCGCGGCCGCGCTCGCCGACCAGGGCGATCACGTTGACGTCGGCGTCGCCGCCGCGCGCGAGCATGCCGAGCAAGGTGCTCTTGCCGCCGCCGGCGACGGCGAAGATGCCCAGGCGCTGGCCGACGCCGGCGGTGATGACCGAGTCGATCGCGCGCACGCCGGTGGCGAAGGGCTGTTCGATCAGCTGCCGCGCCAGCGGATTCGGCGAGGCGGCGTAGATCGGCATCTGCACGGTCGGGCCGAGGCTGCCGCGGCCGTCGATCGCGTCGCCGTTGGCGTCGAGGATGCGCCCGAGCAGGCCGTCGCCGCAGCGCACCGAGGCCTGGCGGCCGGTGGCGACGACTTCGGTGTCGTGGGCGACGCCGTCGAGCGCGCCCAGCGGCGTCAGCAGGGTGTACTGGCGCGACACCCCGACCACTTCGGCGGCGAGGCGGAAATTGCGGTCGCGCGGGCTGCGCAGTTCGCACAGCTCGCCGATCATCGCCTTCAGGCCGGTCGCGCGGATCATGGTGCCGTAGGCTTCGGCGACCTTGCCCACGCGGACCACGCTGGGCACCCGCGCGAGCGCGGCGATCAGCGGGTCGATCTGCACCGGCGCGGGCGCCGGCTGCAGGACGGTGCGCGGCAGGCTGCTCATCGCGCCGCTTCCCGCGAAGGATTCCGCAACGCGGGCGCGCGCGGAATCATCCGCCGTGCTCCGCGCCGTACTCGGCGCCGGACAGGGCGATGCGGATCGCTTCGATCTGCTGGGCGACGCCGGCGCGCACTTCGCCGACTTCCGACACCACCACGCAGCTGAGCTTGTCCAGGCTTTCGTCGTCGACCAGTTCGATCACCCCGACCACCGGATGCGCCTGGCGCACCAGGCCCAGGCCCTTGGCGACTTCCTCGCGCACGCTGGGGTGCACGCGGATCAGCAGGAACTGTTCGGCCTGCGCCGCTTCCACCGCCTGCATGACCAGCGGCGGCACCACCGCGCGCGCGTCGAACTCCGGCGAGATCCGCGCCACGATCGCGCAGGCCAGCTCGGTCACGCGGCTGCCGGCGTCGGCCAGCACCCGCGCGCGGCGCTCGTTGAGGTCGGCCAGCTGCTGCGCCATCTGCAACTGCGCGCGCGCCAGGCCTTCGGCGAACCCGGCGGCGTAGCCGGCCTCGCGCGCCTGCTTGATTTCGTCGCCGGCCAGTTCGTACAGCTCGTTGACCCGGGCCAGCATCTGGTCGATCTCGGCGATCTGGTTCCACTGTTTGCCCGGCACCACCACCCCGGCCAGCGCGCGGTCGAACTGGCGGCGCTCGAACACCGCCACCGCGCCGCCGGCGCGGCCGTGGTCGCGCCGCGCCGTCAGCTCGGCGACGTTGCTCGCGCCGGCGGCGGACGGGACTTCCTGGCGGAGCGGATCGGCGGGCATGGCGGTTCCGTGGACTGCGGCGAAAGGAAAGGCGCGCTCAGGCCGTCAGCGGGCGCGCGCCGTGATGCGTATGCAGGCGCTCGACCACTTCGGGCGGCAGATGCGCGACCAGCGTCGGCGCGCTGTCGTGGACCTCGCGCGGCAGCAGCAGCCGGACCCAGTCGGCCAGGCCGGGGTCGCGGCGCTCGGCCCACAGCCGCAGTTCGGCGCGGCCGCGCAGGTCGAGCAGGAAGTACAGCGGCGCGTCGTCGTCCATGCGCAGGGCGCGGTCGAGGTTGTCGCCGAGCTGCAGGGCCAGTTGGTTCTGCACCTTGCCGTCCCAGACCTGGCTGTCGAGCGCCAGCAGATAGGAGTTGTCGAGCGCCTGCTTGAGCCGGCGCACCGGCTCGCGCCGCACTTCGGCGCGGATCGCCGGCGCATACGCCAGCGCGCCCAGGTCGCGCACCAGCCGCTCGACCCGCGCGCGCGGCCAGCGCAGCGCGGCCGCGGCGAAGCCCGCGCCCGGCTGCGGCGCCAGCAACGCCGGCGCGGCTTCGGCGGCGAGCCAGCCGCCGAGCAGGCGGCGGCCGAGCGCGCTGTCGCGCGCGGCCGCCAGCAGTTCCGGCGCGATGCGCTCGTCGCCGCGGCCGTGCCAGCTGGCATCGGTCTCGGTCAACACCGCGCGCAGCGCCGCGACGCTCATCCGTTCCACACTCCGCCGCGGGCGTTGCTCTGCGGCGGCGGCTGCGCGGCCGGGAACAGGCGCGAGCGCATGCGGCCGAAGAAGAACGCCACGATCGCCAGCAGCACCAGCGCGCCGGCGCCGATGATGACCGCGCTGAGGTCGATCGAGCCGAGCACCGCGTTGAGCGGGCCGCCGGCCTGGCTGACCTTCGGCGGCGACTGCACGGTGAAGAACTTCACCGTGACCTTGTTGACGTCGTCGAGGCCTTCGACGCTGTCCTTGACGAACACTTTGATGTCGGTCTCGCGGTCGCGCAGACTCTGGCCCGGGCGTTCGAAGATCAGCACCGAGGCCGAGGAGTCCTGGACGTTGCCGCCGAGCGGGTCGCGGTCGGGCAAGGCGATGTGCACGCGCGCCTCGACCACGCCGTCGATGCGGGTCAGGGTGCGCGACAGCTCCTGCGACAGGCCGTACAGATAGCGCGCCTTTTCTTCCAGCGCCGAGGACGCGAAGCCTTCCTTCTTGAACACGTCGCCGAGCGAGCGGTACTGCGCGCGCGGCAGGCCGCGCGAGGTCAGCACCTGCATCGCGTACGGAATGTCGCCGCGGTTGACCATGACCTCCCAGCCGGTCTTGCTCGGCGAGGGGTCCTTCTCGGCGGGGATGCCCGCGTCGAGCAGCGCCGCCATCAGTTCGTTGGCCTGCTGCTCGTCGAGCTGGCTGTACAGCGGCGTGCGCGTACACCCCACGATCAGCAGGCAGGCCAGCAGGGCCGCCAGAATCCTTAAAGCCTTGAAGCCCGACGCCCTACCCATGCATCCCCCGTGTTGGTGTGTCTTGCGTGTTACGACTGCTGGCGGAACAGCTGCTGGATGCCGTCGGACGTGCGGTTGGCGACGTTCGAGGTCAGCTGCGAGGTGAACATGAATTGATGGCACTTCATGGTCATCTGGATCATCTCGCCCGGGGTCAGCTCGGCCGCGTTGGCGGACATGCTCTGACTGACCTGGCCGATGCTTTCGGCGCCGCCGTTGAGGTTGTCCAGCGCCGCCAGCACCGCGCGGGTGCCCTGCGAAGGCTCGCTGGCGCCGGCCTGGGCGACTTGCCCCGCGCCTTCGGCGTGCACCCCGCCCGCGCCGCCCGGAGCGGCGCCGCGGTCGAACGCGGCCGCGAACTCGCGGATGTCGTAGGCCGAGGCCTGCGGCGACTGGGCCGGCGACGCGGCGGCCGGCTGCGCGGCTTCGGCCGCGACTTGGATGGCTTCGATCATGAACCTGTCTCCTGCAATAGGTTCGACAACATGAGGTCCGAACGAACGTTACGACGCACCGGCGCGGCGGATGCCGAACCCTGCGACGGCCGCGGGCGCCCGGATGCTCGATCCGGGCGCCGCGACGGCAGGCGGCAGACGTCGGGCCGCGCGCCGGTCAGTTCTTCGACGCCAGCTTCTCGATGCCCTGGGCGACCGAGTTGATCGAGGTCGAAGCGCTGTTGGAGATGAACTGCATGCGCAGGCTCTGCGAGGTCAGCGCGATCATCGACGAGGGCTGGTCGTCGCCGCCGCCGATCGAGCCCGACAGCTCGGTGATGCGCGAGGCCTGCGCGTCCATGGTCTGGCCCCAGGCGCGCGCCATCGACTCGTACCAGCTCGCCGAACCGCCGCCACCGCCGCCGCCGGCCGAAATGCCGCCGCCGCCGCTGCTGCCGCCCGCGCGCGAGCCCTTGCCGTTGCCGATCGCGTCGTTCTTGTTGACGTCGGCGATGAAGCTGGTGACCAGGCCGGCATTGCCGCCGGCGCCGTTGACTGCGTTGTTGCTCATGACGTCTCTCCTGCTCGTTTGCGGCATGGCCGCGCAATGGCGTGGAACAACGAATGGCACCGAAAACTTGACGCGTACTGCAATTCCGGACGTTTCAGCGGACGAAGGGTGCAGGGTGCCGAGGTTGGATTAAATCGGCGCCGTGCGGGCGAAACCAGCTAGTGCTGACCCTGGGTCGTCCCTGTTCATTGTCGGTTTCCGGGCCGCGCCGGCGCTTCGGCCACGGCCGGGCGCGCGCTCGCGGGCGCAGCGGGCGGCTGGGCCGCGGCGGCGGCAGGCGGCTTGGCGTTGCTGCCGGCGGCGGCGTTCGCCGCGGGCGCAGCGCCGGCGGTGGCGGGCGCAGGCGCGGCCGCGTCGGGCGCCGGCGCAGCGGCGGCGGCATCGGCCGCCGGCGCGGCGCCGCTGGCGATCGCCAGCTCCTGCGCGGTCAGCGGCTGCGCCTTGATCTGCTCGGTCAGGCCGGTCAGCTTGTTAAGCGCCCAGGCCTTGTCGCCGATGGCGATCAGGTTGCGGCCGTCGGGCAGGCTGTCGCCGACCGCGTACTGCGCGCCGTCGAGATCGATCACGTGCGGGTTGTCGCCGCGCACGATCTTGACGATCCGGGTCGGCTCGGTCGGCACCGCCTGCTTCGGCGCTTCCGGCGCGGCCACCGCGGGGCCGGCGACCTGGGTTTCGTCGAGGTTGCGCGGAATCACCCGGCGCACGCCGTTGACGTCCTGCATCGCGCGCGAGGCGACCGCGCGCTTGAACTGTTCTTCGTCGGCGAAGCGGCCGCTGACTTCGACGTCGCCGTTGCCGAGGTAGCGCGTGGTCGTGCTCAGGCCCTGGCTGCGCAGCACCTCGCGCACGTCGGCGGCGATGTCGTCGCCGGTGCGCAGGTCCAGCCGCGCCTCGACCTGGTCGGTGGCCAGGCGCTTGCGGATCATCTCGCGCACGCTCGCGTCCTTGACCGTGCCCGACAGCACCAGGCCGCCGTCCTCGTTCTCGACCAGCTTGCCGCCGGCGATCGAGAACTCCTTGATCAGCGGCTGCACCAGTTCGGTCGGGGTCGGCTTCTTCTCGAAGCCCGGCATCACCGCCGCGGCGATCGCCACCGACACCAGCGACAGCGCCGCCAGGCCCGCGATCAGCGGCAGGTGGCGCATCGGCGTCTTGGCCGGACGCGCGGCGTCGGCGAGGTTCGGCAGCATCGTCGCCCAGCCCGGGTCTTCGGCCGCGCCGACCGCGAACGAGGCGCCGCCGATGTCGACGCGCTGCATCGCCGCGAGTTCGGCCGGGTCGCCCGGATTCAAGGTCTGGCCTTCGATCGTCAGCGGCGCGTCGAGCGCGCGCAGCGAGACCGTGCCGCCCATGCGGGTCAGGAAGGCGTGGCGCGGTGCGACGTTGGGATCGGACAGGACGATGTCGCAATCGCCGCTGCTGCCGATCAGCACGGTTTCCTGCGCCGACAGCGGCCGGCTGCCGCCGGTGTGCAGGCCGGAGACGATGCGCAGCACGCTGATCGGCGAGGCGATGCGGATTTCGGCGCTGCGGCCTTCGACGGCGCGCGGCTCGGAAGCGGCACCGGTCGACGCTGCGGACGTGAACGATTCAGGCGACTCGACCGCAGGCGACTGCGCGGCGCGCGTCCGCTCCGCGTCGCCGATGCCGTCTTCGCGCTCGTGCGGGGGGTGTTGATCGGGGGACATCATCGCGGTGACTCCTGTTCAGCGCCGCCGCCGAAGGCGGGGCGCGCGGCCGGGACGCGCGAGTCGCGCGGGCCGTTCGGCCGATGAATGGGGAAATGGGCGCTCGCAGCGATGGACATGGCTGTGTTCTCTCCTCAGGCGTTGACCTGACCCGCCTGCACGATGCGCAGATCGGGCGCGAGTTCCTGGTAGGACAACACCGGCAGCTCGAAGAAGTCGATCTCCAGCAGCTTGCGCAAATGACGGCGAACATCCAGTGAACACAACAGCACCGGTTTTATGCCTTCGCCCTGTCGCGCCAGATGCGAACGCACTTCCGCGCCGAGCCGTCCGGCCAGTTCCGGCGAGATCGCCAGCTGGGTGGCGCCGCCGGCCACGCGCACCGATTGGCGCAGGCGGTCTTCGAGCTCGGGATGGATCAGCAACACCTGCATCGTGCGTTCGCCGTCGGCGTAGCGGTCGGCGATTTCGCGCTTCAGCGCGACCCGCACGTACTCGGTCAGCAGCACCACGTCCTTCTCGCGTCCGCCGACGTCGGTGATGGCTTCGAAGGCGTCGCGCAGATTGCGGATCGGCACGCCTTCCTCGACCAGCCGGCGCAGCACGTCGGCGACGCGCTGCGGCGCGACCACGCGCAGCATTTCCTTGACCAGGTCCGGATAGTCGCGCTGCATGCGCCCGAACAGGTTGGACGCTTCCTGGATGCCGATGAAGCTGCCCAGGCGCCGTTCCAGCGCGAGCCGGCAATGCTCCATCACCGTGCCCAGGCCGTCGCGGATGCCCGGCCCGGCCTGGCCGGTCCACTCGCCGGCCAGCGGCGGGAAGAAGCCCGGCAACTTCGGCGCGTTGGCGTCGCCGGCGCGCGCGGCGCGGAACTGCGCGTTCGGCGACAGCCGGCCGAACGCCATGCGCGCGCCGAACGCGGTGAGGCGGTAACCGCCGAGGCCGTCGCTGCCGTCGAGGTCGGCGGCGATCTTGACCACCGGCACCGGCAGCGGCACGCCGTATTCGTCGCGCAGACGGCGCGCGATCTCGATCATGCGTTCGCGCGCGGCGTGCTCGCCGAACGCGGCCGCCAGCGACGGCGACAGGTCCAGCTGCAGCGCCGCGGGCGGCGCGACTTCGTCTTCGTTGGCCGGCTTGTCCTCCGCCGCGCGCTCGCCCTCGGGCACGCTGAACGCGCGCCGCAGCAGCGGGTGGTAGTGGCGGTAGCGCCACGCGGCGAAGCCCAGCAGCACGACCGACAGCGCGAAGAACACCAGCTTCGGGAAGCCCGGCACGAAGATCATCAGGAACGCCAGGCAGCCGGTGATCAGCAGCACGCGCGGCTGGCCCGAGACCTGGCGGGTGATCGATTCGCCGAGGTGGCGGTCGTCCTCGTCGCCGGCGGTGCGGGTCACCACCAAGCCGGCGGCGATCGTCGCCAGGATCGCCGGGATCTGCGAGACCAGGCCGTCGCCGATGGTCAGGATCGAATAGGTGTGGGTGGCGTCGCCGAGCGGCATGCCCTTCTGCAGCACGCCGATGGCCAGGCCGCCGAGCAGGTTGATGATGATGATGACGATGCCGGCGATGGCGTCGCCCTTCACGAACTTCATCGCGCCGTCGAGGCTGCCGTGCAGTTGGCTTTCCACTTCCAGCAGGCGGCGCTTGCGCTTGGCCTCGTCCTTGTCGATCAGGCCGGCGCGCAGGTCCGAGTCGATCGACAGCTGCTTGCCGGGCATCGCGTCGAGGGTGAAGCGCGCGGCGACTTCGGCCACGCGCTCGGCGCCCTTGGCGATGACGATGAACTGGACCACGGTGATGATCAGGAACACCACGAAGCCGACCACCAGGTTGCCGCCGGCGACCAGGCTGCCGAATGTTTCGACGATATGACCGCCGTTGGCTTCGAGCAGGATCGAGCGGGTGATGGCGATCGACAGCGACAGCCGGAACAGCGTGGTCAGCAGCAGCACGCTGGGAAAGCTGGAGAACGCGACCGGCGTGGGGATGTACAGCGCGATCAGCAGCAGGCCGAAGCCGATCGCGATGTTGACCGCGACCAGCGTGTCGATGATCGCCAGCGGCAGCGGCAGGATCATCACGCCGATGATGGTCACCGCCGCGAACGCCAGGACCACGTCGCTGTAGCCCGCGCGGCGACGGCCCTGCGCGCCGGACGCGGTAGCGATCCAGGAAGTCAGCAGTCCACGCATTCGTTCGTCCCGAGTTCCTTAGGAAATCCCGCTCCCCGCGGGGGCATGGCCGATCCGCCCGCGCAGGCCCGGCGCGGCGCCTTGCGCCAGCGCGACGGCGACCGCGGCGCCGCGCGGAACGGATCCGCGCGCAGCGTTCGTGTGATGAGTCGCACAGTCTGGAACGTTGCAGGCGATCACGACGTTGCCACGTACCCCAGAGCCATCGCGCATGGCTGTCCTCGACACGATGCCGGTCCGGACGGCCGATACTAAGTGCAATTTGTCACTTGTTGTGTGAACGAACGGGTTCCGCGCAATGCGCGCACAAACTCACGCGGCCTTCATTGGACGCGGCTAAATTCGCGCGCATTCGTCGCTGTTTTTGTGAACTTGTGCGCACTTGCTTCGACGCATTCGTCTAACGTACGCGCAAAACGTTCACGCCTCGCGCTCGACCGCGGCGTTGGGGGCCGCGTTGGGGGATTCAGCGACGGACGATTCCACAGGCGAAGCGGTTGCAGATGCAACCGTTGCGTCGGCCGCAGCGATGTCGGCCGGTTCGAGCTCGGCGATCAGGGTCATGGTCTGTCCGCCCACGCCGACCGCGAGCGCCCGGCCGGCGCGGGTGCGCAACACCACGATCCGCTCGCGCGGACCGATCGGCAGGATCTGCAGCACCGACAGCGGCGCTTCGCGCGCGGTCAGGCCGTGGCGCTTGCGCAGCACGTACAGCACCGCGACCAGGCCGCCGAGCACCACCGCCACCGGCAGCAGGATCGCGGCGAACTCGAACAGCAACGACGGCGGCTGCGCAGCGGCGGCCTGGGCGGCGGGAGCGGCGGCGGCCGCCGGCGCCGCGGCGAACGCGGCCCACGGCGCGCAGCACGCGAAGGCGAGGCAGGCGCGGACGGGGCCGGAACGGACGGCGGAACGCAGCAAGGGCAGTGTCGGCATGGCGATTGAGTGCGCAACCAGGTTCGGGAACGGAAGGAGCGACGACGGCGCGATCGGCGGCCGGCGCGCGGCGACATACCGTAGCAGCCCGCCGCGGCTTCACGCCGCGCGGCCGGCGAACGCGGGAGGCTGAGGCATGCCCCGCACCCGCGCCAGCACCAATACGGCCGACACCGCCGCGCGCGGCGACGCCGGCCTGCTCGCCGCGGTGCCGTTCGCCTGCGCGGTGTTCGCCGGCGACGGCGCGCTGCGCGCGGCCAACCCGCGCTACCGCGAGGAATTCGGCGAACTGCCCGAACACGACCGGCGCGAAGCCCTGCTGGCGCGCCTGCACGGCCAGAACGGCGGCGGCGCGCGCCCGCGCGAGGTCCGCGCGCCGCACAGCGGGCGCTGGTACGCGCTGCACTGGGGCCGCGCCGAACACGCCGGCGAGGCCGCCGACGTGCTGACCGCGGTCGACATCAGCGAGCGCATCGAGACCCTGGCCTCGCACAAGAGCCGGCAGGAAAAGCTGCTGTTCACCTCGCGCATGATGTCGGTCGGCGAAATGGCTGCGACCCTCGCGCACGAGCTCAACCAGCCGCTTGCGGCGATCATGAATTACGTAAACGGCAGCCTGCGGCTGGTCGAGCAGGCCGGCGGGCCGGTCCAGGTCGAACGCGCGCTGCAGGCCGCGCGGACCCAGGCCGAGCACGCCAGCGCGGTGATCTCGCGGGTGCGCGAGTTCGTCCGCGCGCGCGAGCCGCGGCGCGACGCGCACGCGCTGTCGCGCCTGGCCGAGACCGTGCTGGAGCTGCTGCGGCTGGAAGCCGAGCGGCTCGACCTGCGCATCGAACTGCGCCTGCCCGAATCGCTGCCGCCGGTGTTCGCCGACCGGGTGATGGTCGAGCAGGTGCTGCTGAACCTGGTCAAGAACGCGATCGAGGCGATGCGCGAGATCGCCCCCGAGCGGCGCGAGCTGCGCATCGACGCGCGCCTGAACCTGGACGAGCAGGTCGAGGTGCGCGTGTCCGACCGCGGCGCCGGGCTCAGCCCGGCCGAGCAGGACCAGCTGTTCTCGCCGTTCTTCACCACCAAGACCGACGGCCTCGGCATCGGCCTGGCGATCTGCCGTTCGATCATCGAATACCACGAGGGCCGGCTGTTCTTCGAGCCGCGCGAAGGCGGCGGCAGCGTGTTCGGCTTCACCCTGCCGCGTTACGAGGCGCGCGCTTGAAAGGCGCGCAGGTGACAAACATCAGCACCGCCGCCGGGCCGCTCCGGGTTATACCGTCGCGCTGGCGCGCGAGCGGGCGAGGCCGCGCCGCGCCGATGCGCCGGCCGGCTCCGCACGGCGGCGCGCGATCCGCCGCTAGGGAGTCCGCATGAGCGAAGCCCGCATCTATCTGGTCGACGACAACGACGGTTTCCGCGAATCCACCGCGTGGCTGCTGGAAACCGCCGGCTTCGAGGTGCAGGCCTACGCCAGCGCGCCGGCGTTCCTGGAGGCCTACGCCGGCGAGCGCCACGGCAGCGGCGCGCAGTGCCTGGTCTCGGACATCCGCATGCCGCTGATGAGCGGGCTGCAATTGCAGGAGGAACTGCGCCGGCGCGGGATCACGCTGCCGCTGGTGTTCGTCACCGCGCACGGCGACGTGCCGCTGGCGGTCGAGGCCATGCGCAAGGGCGCGGCCAACTTCCTCGAGAAACCCTTCAGCGACGACGGCCTGATCGAGGCGATCCGCGCCGCGGTCGCCAACGCGCGCAACCACGCCGGCGGCGGCGAGGCCGGCGACGACCGGCTGGCCCGGCTCAGCCCGCGCGAACGCCAGGTCATGGACTTGGTGGTGGCGAGCAAGCCCAACAAGATCATCGCCGACGTGCTCGGCATCAGCGTCAAGACCGTGGAACTGCATCGATCGAACATGATGAACAAACTCGGGGTACGCTCGCTGCCCGAACTGATGAAGGTGGCGCTGGGTCATGGTTGAGGCCGACGCGATCGACGCTGCGCCGGGCACGGCCGGCGAAAACGCCGCGCTGCAGGCGCGGCCGCTGCGCGGCCGGGTGCCGGCGGTGCCGCTGTGGCAGGCGCAGGCGCTGTGCGGTTTCTTCGGCGCGGCCCAGCGCTGGCCGCTGCGCGACGGCGGCGGCTGGCTGGAGTTCTTCGCCGCCGGCCCGGTCGACGGCGAAGTGATGACCCTGGAAGGCGACGGCGCGCGGGTGCGGCTGCAGCTCGACAGCGGGCTGGCGCTGGACGCCGACACCGGCCTGCACTGGAGCGGCTACCGCGGCCGCTCGCGGGTGCTGGCCTGGAGCCTGGCGCACGAATCGCAATTGATGAAGCTGAGCCAGGCGCTCGACGTGGCGCTGATTCCGGTCGTCGACGACAGCGCCGCCTCGCTGCAGAGCCTGCAGGCGCGCGGCGACGACGACGGCCTGTGGCTGGGCTTCCGCGTGCTCGACGGCGCCGCGCAGCCGCGCGCGCGCGGGCACCTGCGGATTCCGCCGGGTTGGGTCGACCGCCTGCTGCAACGCGCGGAGCTGTTCGAGCGCGCGCGCGGCGACGGCGACGGCGACGGCGACGACTACCGCGACTGGTCGCAGCTGCCGGTGCCGCTGGCGCTGAGCTGGGACGGCCCGACCCTGCGCTACGCGCAATGGCGCCAGCTGCGCGTCGGCGACGTGCTGGTGATCGGCAATTTCCAGCGCCTGCCGCAGATGCGCGCATGCGCGCCGGGCTGCGCCTGGCCGCTGGCGCCGAGCGCCGAGGGCTGGCGCATCGACGGGCCGGCGCAATTCCTTTCCACGCACGAGGAGACATCCGCGATGAGCGACCCCGAATCCGCCGCCGAGGCGCCCGCAGCGACCGGACCGGACGTGCCGGTGCGGCTGCAGTTCGACCTGGGGCGGCTGGAATGCCGCTACGAGGACCTGCAGGGATTCCAGCCCGGCTACGTGTTCGCCCTGCCCTCGCGGCTGGAAGGCGCCAACGTGGTGATCCGCGCCAACGGGCGCGATGCGGGCCGCGGCGAGATCGTCGCGGTCGGCGATACCTTGGGCGTGCGCCTGCTCTCCTGGAGCTGAGTCATGGATTTCAGTTCGTTCTCGCCGGCGCTGGTGCTGCTGACGGTGGTCAGCCTGGCGCTGGCGCCGTTCGTGGCGGTGATGGTGACCTCCTTCACCAAGATCGTGGTGGTGCTGAGCCTGCTGCGCAACGCGCTGGGCCTGCAGCAGGTGCCGCCGAACGTGGTCATCAACGGTCTGGCGATCGTGCTGTCGATCTATGTGATGTATCCGGTGATCCTGGAGACCCACGACGCGATCAACGCGCGCGCCGGCGGCGGCGCGGCGGCGACCGCGACCCAGGGACAGCCGCCGGGCACCGGGCCGGCCGCGGCGAACGCCGCGAACGCGCCGGCGGATCCGGCCGCCGCAGCGGCGCCTGCTGCTGCGGCCGCACCGGCCGCGGCGAACGCTGCGGCGCCTGCCGCACCGGCGGCCGCTGCCGCGACGCCCGCCGCCGCGCAGGCCAACGCGCCCGCCGGCGCCAAACGCCCGACTCCGCTGCCGTCGGCCGTGCTCGGCGGCAAGATGGACGCCGCGCGCCTGCTCGCGCTGATGGACGCCGGCAAGGAACCGCTGCGCAAGTTCCTGATCAAGCACTCCAGCGACGCCGAGCGCGCGTTCTTCCTGCGCAGCGCCCAACGCCTGCTGCCGCCGAACGCGCGCGGCGACATCAGCGTCGACGATTTCATCGTGGTGATTCCGGCGTTCACCGTCAGCGAACTCACCGCCGCGTTCCAGATCGGCTTCCTGATCTTCCTGCCGTTCCTCATCATCGACCTGGTGGTGTCGAACATCCTGCTCTCGCTCGGCATGATGATGCTCTCGCCGACCACCGTGTCGCTGCCGTTCAAGCTGCTGCTGTTCGTGCTGATCGGCGGCTGGGCGAAGCTGGTGCACGGGCTGGTGCTGACGTATGGCGGGTGAAGCGGGGGTTGGGGACAGCAACAGCGGGGTTGGGGAACTGGGGCGGCGCGGGTGCGGGTTGTGCCGGCGGCCTTTGAACTCACGCGCATCCACAGTTCCCTAACCCCGCCCTTGCTCTCTCCAACCCCGCTGCACGCTCCCTCCCGCCACAACGGACCCCGCCATGGGCGACATGCTCGAAATGACCAAACAGGCCCTGTGGCTGACCCTGCTGCTGTCGGGGCCGCCGGTGGTGGCCGCGGCCCTGGTCGGGCTGGTGGTGGCCTTCATCCAGGCCGCGACCCAGTTGCAGGAACAGACCTTCGCCTACGCGATCAAGTTCACCGTGATCGCGGTGACCTTGTTCGTCACCGCGTCGATGATCGGCGGCACCCTGTACACCTTCGCCGACCGCATCTTCCTCGACTTCCCCGGCATGATCCGCCACTGATGCGCGACGCACGCTGACGACGCGATGATTCTCGACGTAGAAAACGGCGGCAACCTGCTGCTCGCGCTCGGGCTGGTGCTGCCGCGCGTGCTCGGCGCGTTCATGATGCTGCCGCTGATCACCTCCGAAAACATGCCGCCGCTGGTGCGCAACAGCTTCATGGTCTCGCTGGCGATCATCGCCATTCCGGTGGCGATGAACGGCGTGCCGCTGAGCCAGCTCAACGCGCTGCAGTTCGCGCCGATCATCCTCAAGGAACTGTTCATCGGCGTGTCGATCGGCTTCGTGTTCGGCATGGTGTTCTGGGCGATCAGCGCCGCCGGCAACGTCATCGACACCCAGGTCGGCATGACCCTGGCGCAGGTGTTCGACCCGGTCCAGGGCCATCAGGCCTCGCTGCACGGCAGCTTCCTGTCGCAGTTCGCGACCTGGCTGTTCATGGCCAGCGGCGCGTTCCTGGTGTTCCTCGACCTGCTGATGGCCAGCTACGCGATGTGGCCGGTGGTGTCGTTCTTCCCGACCCTGCACGCGGCCGGCATGGAGCTGTTCGTCGGCCAGTTCAGTTACCTCATGAGCGCGCTGCTGGTGCTGGCGGCGCCGGCGATGGTGGTGCTGCTGCTGATCGACCTGTCGTTCGGCCTGGTCAACCGCTTCGCCCCGCAGCTCAACGTGTTCACCATCACCATGCCGATCAAGGCCTGGCTGGCGACCTGGATCGTGCTGCTGATGCTCGGGGTGTACGTGGAGATCGTGTTGCAGCGCATCTCCGGCAACCGCGGCCTGATCGAGGCCTTGAACAAAGCCTTCGGCGGCGCCTGAGGCGCGCGCCGCGTCTGTCGTTTTCCCCGTTTCGGAAGGAGCGCGCGATGACCGAACTGACCCTCACCACGTTCGACTGGGTGCCGGATTTCCCGCGCGGCTACGTGCGCGACGTGCGCGTGCGCTGGGCGCTCGAAGAAGCCGGGCTCGACTACCAGGTGCGCAGCGTGCCGTTCCGCGAGCGCGGCCCCGACCACTACGCGCACCAGCCGTTCGGCCAGGTGCCGTGGCTGACCGACGGCGAACTGTCGATCTTCGAAAGCGGCGCGATCCTGCTGCATCTGGCCCAGCGCGCCGACAGTCCGCGCGCGCAGGCCTTGCTGCCGGCCGATCCGCAGCGCCGCAGCGAGGCGGTGGAATGGCTGTTCGCCGGCCTCAATTCGGTCGAGATGGCGAGCGTGCCGTGGTCGGTGCTGAAGTTCTCCGACGTCGCCGACGGCGTCGCCTGGGAGCGCATGAACGGCTTCCTGGAAATGCGCCTGGACCGCATGGAGCCGGTGCTGGCGCAGCGCGAATGGCTGGCCGGACAGTTCAGCGTCGCCGACATCCTGATGGCCGACGTGCTGCGCCTGCCCGACCGCTTCGATCGCCTCAGCGGGCATCCGGCCTGTCGCGCCTATGTCGCCCGCGCGACCGCGCGGCCGGCGTTCGCCAAGGCCCATGCCGACCAGATGGCGCACTTCGCCGCGGCCGACGCCGCTCAGCGCTGATCGTCGAGCGGCGGCGGCAGTTCCGGCGCGCTGTCGTCGCCGTCGCGCAGGCGGCGCACGGTTTCGGCCCAGTGCAGGACCTCGGCCACAGCCTCGAAGAACTCGTTGCCGATGTATTCGTCGAGCCCGGCGCGTTCGTTGAGGCCGCGCGCCAGCTCCACGTTCTGCAGGATCGGCACGCCGGCCTCGGCGGCGGCGCGCTTGATCGCCTCGGCCATGTAGCCCTCGCCCTTGGCCACCACCACCGGCAGGTCGGTGATGCCGTGCTCGTACTGCAGGGCGATGGCGATGTGGGTGGGGTTGGTCACGACGACGTTGGATTGGCGGACGGCGTTGAGCATGTTCTGCTGCGACCATTCCTGATGCAACTGCCGGCGCCGGCTCTTGACGTGCGGGTCGCCTTCGTTTTCCTTGACCTCCTGCTGGATGTCGCGCCGGCTCATGCGCAACTGCTTGAGGTAGGAGAACTTCTGGTACCACACGTCGATGGCGGAGACGAAGAAGAACACGAAGATCGTCCACACCCCGATCCGCACCAGCCCGTACCAGATGCCCGAGCCCATCGCCGCGGGCGGCGCGTACGGCAGCAGCATCAGCTGGGCCAGCATCTTGTAGATCACGAAGCTGCCGATGCCGACCAGGGCCGCGCTCTTGATCGTGGACTTGACCAGTTCGACCAGGTTGTCCATCGAGAACATCTTCTTGACGCCCTCGGCCGGGTTCATCTTGTCCATCGCCGGCTTGAGCTTGCCCAGCGCCAGGATCGGGCCGACCTGCAGGAACTCGACCACCGCGCCGAGGAACACCGCCATCGTCAGCAGCGGCAGGGTCAGCCACAGCAGGGTTTCGAACGCCGACCCGCCGACCTCGCGCAAGGCGTCGCCGAACGGCTGGTTGATCGCCTTGAGGCTGGTTTCGAACAGGCGGATCAGCTTGAGCCGCATGAAGTCCAGCATCAGCCAGCCGCACACCATCCAGCCGAGCACCAGCACGGTGCTGGTGAGCTCCTTGCTCTTGGCGACATTGCCTTCCTTGCGCGCGTCGCGGATCTTTTTCTGGGTCGGCGGCTCGGTCTTGTCGGCGCCCTGGTCCTTCGCCATGCGCGGCCCTGCTGCGGGAAGGGCACCGAGGCTAGCACGCAGGCCACAGCGCGAAAGTGGCGGGTGTCAGCAATCGCCGCCGGGCGTGCGACGGGGGGCCTGAACGCAGGCGGGGCACGTCCACCGCACCTAGGGTCGCCCCGAGTTGGCCCTGTTGGCGCCCTGGGGCTACATTGCGCCCATCCCCCACACCGCGACCGCCCTGACCGCCCGCATGAGCACCATCGGCCCCGATTCGCGCATCGACCGCGCTGGCCTCGACAGCCAGACGCTGGAAGCGCTGCGCGTCCGCGAGCCGGCGGCGCAGGGCGCGCAGGCGCCGGGCGCGGTCGCCGAGGCGGTCCCCGCGTATGCCCCGCCCGCGGTCGACCCCGGCGAGCAGACCCTCAACGCCGACGCCTGGCGCGGCGTGGCCGCCGGCGACCGCCAGTTGCCGGGCGATAGCCGCCTGGAACACGAGCTGGGCCAGCTGGACCTGTCCGCCGCCGCCGACCGCGGCGCCGAGGCGGTGCTGGATTCGCTGACCGCCTGACCGGGGCGTTCGATCCGACTGCGCACTCCGGCCGGCGATCCGCGGCCGCCATCGCCTGCCCGCATCGCTGCCGCCGGCCCGCTCGGCTAGGCTAGTGGCGTCTTTCGCCGTCTTCCTGCTTGTGACCGAACCCGCCGCGTTGAACGAATCGCCGTCGCCCGAAGCCCTGCGCGCCGCCGCCGACCGGCTGGTGTCGGCGCTGGCCGCGCACAGCGACCCGGAGTACCGGCTCAGCGTGCTCAAGCGCGTGGTCCGGCGCCTCGGCGAGGAACGCTATCCCTTGTTCATCCGCCTGCTCGGCGTGGTCGCCGAGAGCGACGACGCGCGCGCCCAGCGCCTGCTCGCCGACACCTTCGGCACCGCGCTGCGGCGCATGGACCTGCCCGGCGGCGCGCTGAGTTCGTGGGGCGCGACGCGCTTGCCGGACGCGACCGGGCCGGTCGCGGCGAGCGCGTTGTCCGGCCACTTCTTCGGCGCGACGCCGCGGCGTCTGCTCGGGCCGGTCGAATACCTGACCGTGTGGCATTTGCAACGCACCCAGCGCACCGCGTTGGGCGCGGACACCTTCCGCACCGCGCTGGCGCGGCTGATCGCCTTGCTGAACCGCAGCGAGGACGCGCGCACGCTGTATCCGCAAAAGCTCGCGGCCGATGCGCAGAACGAGATGGAAGGCGCTTACACGCGCGCCACCCGCGAGCGCCTGCGCACGCTGGCCGACGCGTGGCGGGCCGGGCGCTCGCCGGACGAGGTGGCGCAGGCGGTGCTGGATGTGGCGGAGGCGCCGTTGCCGACAGGTTGGGTGGTTCGCGATCTTTGATCGTCGCCGGGGGTCGCCCCACCCCGGCCCGAACGCAGAGCGTTCGGGCGTTCGCGACTGCGATGGCTCGCAAGCGCAGTCGCTCACCCCGTTTACGGGAGAGGGGTTGGGGTGAGGGCCGCAAGCAAAAACGCCGCTGCGACACTGAGCCACATCCTTCCGCGCAACGCCGGTGCTGCAATGCCAGCCTCCCCGCACCGAAGCGAACGCGCATGCGCGACCTGCCCTTCCTTCCATCGCCTTCGCGCCGCCGCCTGCTCGCCGCGGCCGGCGCCGCCGCGCTGCTGAGCGCCTGCGGCCCCGGCGAACCCAAGCTGAAACTGCACGGCATCGACCTGAGCCTGCGCCCCGGTTTCGGCGGCGATTTCCGCCTGCTCGATCCGCAAGGCCGCGAACGCACGCTGTCGGATTTCTACGGCAAGACGGTGCTGCTGTTCTTCGGCTTCACCCTATGCCCCGACGTATGCCCGACCGCGCTGACCCGCGCCGTGCAGATCCGCAAACTGCTCGGCGCCGACGGGCCGAACCTGCAGGTGCTGTTCGTCACCCTCGACCCGGCGCGCGACACGCCGCAGGTGCTGCAGGCCTACACCCAGGCCTTCGACCCGAGCTTCATCGGCCTGAGCGGCAGCGAACAGCGCATCGCCGACACCGCCAAGGCGTTCCGCGTGGTCTACGCGAAAGTGCCGACCGGTTCGACCTACACCATCGACCACTCCGCGCTGAGCTACGTCTACGACGCCCACGGCCGCCTGCGCATGGCGCTGCGGCACGAGCAGAGCGCGGCCGAGTGCGTCGACGACATCCGCCAGATCCTGTGAGGCCGCCCATGCGTCGCGATCGTTTCCCCGTCCTGCTGCTCGCCGCCGCGCTGCTGTGCGCGGCGCCCGCCGCGTCCGCGCAAGTGAAGGTGGAAGCGCCGTGGGTGCGCGCGACCGTCGCCCAGCAACCGGCGACCGGCGCCTTCATGCGCCTGACCGCCGCGCGCGAGCTGCGCCTGGTCGATGCGCGCTCGCCGGCGGCCGAGCATGTGGAAGTGCACGAGATGGCGATGCAGGGACAGACCATGCGCATGCGCCAGATCGCCGCGCTGGCCTTGCCCAAGGACCGCGCGGTGGCGTTGGCGCCGGGCGGTTATCACCTGATGCTGATCGGGCTGAAACAGCCGTTGCGCGCGGGCGCGAAGGTGTCGCTGACGCTGGTGTTCGAAGATGCTGCGGGCAAGCGCAGCGAGCAGGATGTGCAGGCCGAAGTGCGCCCGCTGGCTACGCCGGCGTCGTAGCAGCCCTGTAGGAGCGGCGCGAGCCGCGACCGCGACAACGCAACCATTGCGCAAGGTTCGGCGTAGTTGCGTTGTCGCGGTCGCGGCTCGCGCCGCTCCTACAAAAAGCGCTACAGCCCGACGACGCTGCGCTCCGGCCCCGGCCGCTTGCCGAGCTTGCGCTGCAGCGAACGCCGATGCATGCCGAGCAACCGCGCCGTCGCCGAAATGTTGCCGCCGGTATCGTTGAGCGCCTGCTGGATATGCTCCCACTCCAGCCGCCGCAGCGGCATCATCGTGTCCGGCGCCTGCGCGGGCGTCGGCGCCGCATCCGGCGACTCCAGGCCGAGCGCGGCCAGGATTGCGTTGACGCTGGCCGGCTTGGGCAGGTAATCGTCGGCGCCGCGCTTGATCGCGTCGACCGCGGTGGCGACGCTGGCGTAGCCGGTGACCAACACGATGCGCATGTCCGTGCGCAGCTCGCGCAACGGCCGGATCAACTGCAGGCCCGACTCGGCGCCGAGCTTGAGATCGACCAGCGCGAACGCCGGCGGTTGCTGCAAGGCCAGATCCAGCGCCTGGCGCACGCTGCCGGCGGTGCGCGTGTCGACGCCGCGACGGGCGAGGCTGCGTTGCAGGGTGGCGGCATAGGTGTCGTCGTCGTCGACGATCAGGCCCGGGCCGAGGGGGCCGTTCACAACGGCACGAGGGGGCGTGGTTGCGTTCATGCGCGGCATCCTACGCCCGGGCCCGCGCCGCGGGAGTGCGGCAAACTGCCACAGGACAATGTGTCCAACGCTGTGGTTGGGGGTATGACGGCCGGTCGCTGCGACGCCGCGCAGTGCGCAAGGAATGGGAGAGACGCCTCGTCCTCCCACACCCGTCATCCCCGCGAACGCGGGGATCCAGAGCCTTCAGCGTCATGCGCCGATGAACTCAGGCTCCCCGCTTCGCATCAGCATCAACGTCAGCGAACGACACCGACGCATAACGACTCACTGCCGCTTGCACTCCACCACCTTGTCCGCATCGGTGCCGTAAGCGACTTCGTGCAACACCACCACCGTCCCCTTCGGCGCCTGCAACCCGAACGGCGACAGCAGCTTGCCCATATCGCCGCCGGCCGTGCGCACGCACTTGAGCGGCACGCCGATGCGCTGCCACTGCCCGCGCGGCAGCCCGCGCAGGATCTCGCCGAACGGCAGCTTGGCTTCGCAGGTCGGCCCGCACTGCGCGGTCAGATAGGCCTCGCCCGCGCCGACCGCATCGGCCTTCAGCGAGATCAGCAGCTGCACGTCGCCGTTGGTCTCGCGCACCAGTTCCACCGGCGCGTCGGCGACCAGATCCAGGCGCGCCTCGCCCTTCCACTCCGCGCGCCACGCGTCTTCCTGCGCCTTGTAGTCCACCGCCGTCACCGCCAGCGCGCCGTCGGCGCTGGCCAGCGGCGGCTTGGCCGCGTCGCTGTGCTTGCCCTGCGAATTCACCCGCAGCAGCCAGCCGCGCGGCAGCGCGCCGCGGGCGAGGAAGCTCATCGAGCGCTGGTCGAGATCCGGCGTGCCCGGATCTTCCGACAAGGCGCCGACCTTGCCGCCCTTGGCATAGTTCAAGCCGTAACCGAACGCGAACTGCGGCGAGTAATCCTTGTCGCCGACGTTGGCCACCTGCACCGCGGTGCGCGGCCACGAATACGGCAGCTTGCCCTTGAAGTCCTGCTGGACCTTGCCGTCGGCCTTGCGCAGCAGCACATCGGCGATGCCGCCGCCTTCCGAACCCGGCAGCCAGGCGGCGACGAACGCGTCGGAGGCGTTGATCTCGCGGTTGGTCCACAGCGGCCGGCCCGACAGGAACACGCTGACCACCGGCACGCCGTCGGCCTTGAGCCGCTTGATCGTGTCCAGCTCGGCGTTGCGCGTGCCGCGGAACGTCGCGATGCGCAGGTCGCCCTGAAACTCGGCGTAGGGGTCTTCGCCGTAGACATAGATCGCCACGTCCGGCTTGGCCGCGTACTTGCCGTCGGCGGCCAGTTCGGCTTGGCCGCCGGCGGCTTCGATCTGCTCGCGCAGGCCGCTCCAGATCGATTGCGCGTGCGGGAAATCCGAGGGTTTGAGCCCGGTGCCCTGCCAGTTCAAGGTCCAGCCGCCGGACTGCTTGGCGACGTTGTCGGCGCCGTCGCCGAGCACCAGCACCCGCGACTTCGGCGCGATCGGCAGCACGCCGCTGTCGTTCTTCAGCAGCACCAGCGACTCGCGCACGGCCTGGCGCGCGATCGCGCGATGCGCGGGGCTGCCGAGCACCTCGAACTTGCCGCCGAGCGGGCGCTTGGACGGCGCGCCGGCTTCGAACAGGCCCAGGCGCAGCTTGACCCGCAGGATCCGGGTCACCGCGTCGTCGAGCCGCGCCATCGAAATCTCGCCGCTTTTGACCTGCTTGAGCGCGTTGTCGTAATAGCCGCGCCAGCTGTCGGGCGCCATCAGCATGTCGACGCCGGCGTTGAACGCGGCCGCGCAGTTGTCGTTGCTGCAACCGCTCAGCTGGCCGTGCGCGTTCCAGTCGCCGACCACGAAGCCGTCGAAGCCCATGCGGCCTTTCAGCACGTCGGTCAGCAGCGCACGGTTGCCGTGCATCTTGGCGCCGTTCCAGCTCGAGAACGAGGCCATCACCGTCTGCGCGCCGGCCTTCAGCGCCGGCGGATAGCCCGCGCCGTGGATATCGCGCAGTTGCTGCTCGCTGATCTTCGCATCGCCCTGGTCGCGGCCTTCGAAGGTGCCGCCGTCGGCGAGGAAGTGCTTGGCCGAGGCGATCACGTGCGCGCCGTCGAGGAACTGCTTGCTGCCGAGCTTTCCCTGCAGGCCTTCGATCGCCGCGGCGGCGTAGCTGGCGACCAGCCGCGGATCTTCGGAATAGCCTTCGTAGGTGCGGCCCCAGCGGTCGTCGCGCGGCACGGTCAGGGTCGGCGCGAAGGTCCACTCCATGCCGGTGCTGCGCACTTCGGCCGCGGTGGCTTCGCCGATGCGCCGGATCAGCGCCGGGTTGCGCGTCGCGCCGAGCGCGATGTTGTGCGGGAACAAGGTCGCGCCGACCAGATTGTTGTGGCCGTGCACGGCGTCGATGCCGAAGATGATCGGCACCGCGACCTTGCCGTCGCTGGCGTCCATCGAGGCGTTGTAGAACTTGTCGGCGATGTCGAGCCATTCCTGCGGCGGCGCGGCGTAATTGCCGCCCGGCTCGGAGATTCCGCCGGGTTCGGAATTGCCGCCGGCCAGCACCGAGCCGATGTGGTACTTGCGCACATCCTCGGGCGTGGCGCTGTTGATGTCGGCCTGCACGATCTGGCCGACCTTCTCCTCCACGCTCATCTTCGCCAGCAAAGCCTGGATCCTTGCCTCCAGTTGGGCGTCGCGCGGGATCGGCGGCTTCAGCGCCGGCCACAGCGCCGGGTGCACCGTCGCCGCGGCGCTCGTCGGTTCCTGCGCCGCGCCGGTCAGCGCCGGCGCCAGCGCCAGCAGCAAGGCCCAGGCCAGCCGGCGCGGGCGCGGCGCGGGTTTTTGGATCGAGACAGCGGCGGCGCGCCGGGGCATCGGGACGGTGGCGTTCATGGGTCGCTCCTGAAGGCATGGAAAGGTACGGCAGCGTTTCGGCCGGATCGGCCGAAACGCCGCGAAAACAGATGAGTTCCGCCCGCGCGATCTGGCAGAATGCGGCCTACACGCGGCAAGGAAACAGACCGGTCATGCGGGTGCGCATCGAAGATGTGGCGGAGGTCGCGGGCGTGTCGATGAAGACCGTCTCGCGCGTGCTCAACCAGGAACCCAACGTCAGCGAGGAAACCCGCAAGCGCGTGGAAGCCGCCGCGCGCAAGCTGCAGTACCGGCCGAACCCGTCGGCGCGCAGCCTGGCCGGGCAGCGTTCGTTCCTGGTCGCGCTGCTGTACGACAACCCGTCCAGCAACTATCTGATGGAAGTGCAGGCCGGCATGCTCGACGCCTGCAACAGCCAGCACTACAACCTGATGCTGGCGCCGGTGACCTACACCGACAAGAAGCTGGTGGCGCACGTCGACGAGATCGTGCAGCGCTCGCGCGCCGACGGCCTGGTGCTGACGCCGCCGCTGACCGACCACCCGGGCCTGATGAAGCGGCTCGGCCAGCTCGGCATTCCCTACGCCAACATCTCGCCCAAGCTGCGCGGCGAGCGCATCGGCGTGGTCCTGGACGAGGAGCGCGCGGTGCGCGAGTTGATGGCGCATCTGGTCTCGCTCGGCCATCGCCGCATCGCCCACATCAAGGGCCACCCCGAGCACGGCGCCAGCCAGTGGCGCTTGAACGGCTACCGCGACGGGCTGGCCGCGGCCGGCATCGAATTCGATCCGCAGCTGGTCGCCGAAGGCGATTTCCACTACGACACCGGCGCGATCTGCGCCCAGCGCCTGCTGCTGATGGACGATCCGCCGACCGCGATCTTCGCCGCCAACGACGACATGGCCGCCGGCACCATCCGCACCGCCAGCGAAATGGGGCTGTCGATTCCCGGCGACGTGTCGGTGTGCGGCTTCGACGACACGCCGCTGTCGCGGCAGATCTATCCGCCGCTGACCACGGTGCGCCAGCCGACCCGCGAGATGGGCCGGCTCGCCACCCACGAGCTGTTCAAGCGGATCAAGGCGCCCGACGCGGGCCAGCTGATCCTGGCCCCGTACGAACTGCAGCTGCGCAAGTCCACCGGTGCGGTCGGCAAGCCGCGCGCGCGCAAGCGCTGACGCGCGCGGCGCGGCGCGCAGCGGTCGCCTCGCTCGCGCCGGCGCGGTCACCAGAACGCGGCGTACAGCGCGATCAGGATCGCCAGCACCGCGAGCGCGGCGATGTTCCAGGCCGGCGCGGTGGCGTAGCTGACGCCGTCGTGGCGGATGCGGTCGCGCGCGGCCGGCGGCGCGGTCGCCAGCGACACCGCCGCCATCAGCAACGCCGACAGCAGGAACGTCACGCCGATGCGGTTGACGAACGACATGTCGGTCCAGATCACGTACTTGAACAACAACGAAAGCGCGATCGAGCCACCTGCGGCCGCCAGCGCGCCAGCTTCGTTGGCGCGTTTCCAGAACAGCCCGAACAGGAAGATCACCACGATCCCCGGGGTGAAGAAACCGGTGTATTCCTGGATGTACTGGAAGCCCTGATCGAACCCGCCCAGCAGCGGCCGCGCAGTGAGGATGGCGATCAGGATCGACACCGCGGCGGCGATACGGCCGACCCGCACCAGTTGCCGCTCGCTGGCATCGGTGCGTCGCTTGGCATAGAAATCCAGAGTGAAGATCGTCGCCACCGAATTGATCTTCGAGGCCAGCGACGCCACGATCGCCGCGACCAATGCCGCGAACACCAAGCCGAGCACGCCCGGCGGCAGCAGCGCCATCATCGCCGGATAGGCATCGTCGGAGCGCTCCAGCCCCGGCGAAAGCATCACCGCGGCGATGCCCGGCAACACCACGATCACCGGCAGCACGATCTTCAGCGCCGCGGCGAATACGATGCCCTTCTGCGCTTCGTTCAGATCCTTGGCGGCGAGCGCGCGCTGGATGATGTACTGATTGAAGCCCCAGTAACTCAGATGGGCGATCCACAGGCCGCCGAGCAGAACGCCCAGCCCCGGCAGCTTGTCGTAATGCGGGCTGTCCTTGGGCAGGATCATATGGAAGTGGTCGGGATGCGCGCTGAGCAGCTTGTTGAAGCCGGCGACGATGCCCGCGCCGTCGCCGATCTTGCTCAGCGTCAGCCCCGCCACCAACAAGCCGCCGAGCACCAGCAAGGTCACCTGCACGATGTCGGTCAGCGCCACCGCCTTGAGCCCGCCGTACAGCTGATACGCCAGCGCGAACAAACCGAGCAGGGTCAGCGCCAGCATCTGGTCCATGCCGGTGACCTGGGCCACCGCGATCGAACCCAGCCACACGATCGAGGTCAGGTTGACGAACACGTACAGCCCGAGCCAGAACACCGCCATCAGCGTGCGGATGCGGTTGCCGTAACGCTCCTCCAAGAACTGCGGCATGGTGTAGATGCCGTTGCGCAGGAACACCGGCAGGAAGAACTTGCCGACCACCAGCAGCGTCGCCGCCGCCATCCATTCGTAGGACGCGATCGCCAGGCCGAGCGCATAGCCCGAGCCGGACATGCCGATGATCTGCTCGGCGGAGATGTTGGCGGCGATCAGCGAAGCGCCGATCGCCCACCACGGCAGCGCCTTGCTGGCGAGGAAGTAGTCCTTGGCGGTTTTCTCGTGCCCGCCCTTCTCGCGCGAGACCCACTGGGCGAGAACGAACACGCCGGCCAGGTAGGCCAGGACGATGGCGGTATCGAGCAGGGACAGTTTCATGCGGCTCCGGGGATGGATTGCGCGGTTGCGTCCGTTCTACCCGCCGGCGCCGCGGCTGGCCACGGTCCGGGCGCGTTTCGGCGCAAGAATTCGATTGCAACAGGCGCCGACGCCGCGACACCCCGCCGCTCCGCCCGTGCGCCGTGGGGACGCGCGCGGGACGGGGCGGCGAGGCAGGGACGCTGCGCTGGCGCTGCCGGACGCTCCGGCATCAGAAGGCCCAACGCACGCGCACGCCGTAGCTGCGCGCGTCGTTGAGGAATCGGGTGTTGACGCCCGAACCGACCAAGGCCTTCTGCGACACGTCCTTGTTGGTCAGGTTCGCGCCCCACAGTTCGAAGCGCCAGGCGCCGTCGAGGGTGGTGTAGCCGGCGCCGGCGTTGATCTGGGTGAAGCCGTCCTGGCGATCCGGGAAGCCCGCGGTGGCCGCGTCCTCGATCCGGTCGACGGTGCCGGCGGTGTCGCGCAGGAACGTCACCGGGCGGTTGTTGTACTGGGTCAGGAAGAACGAGGAGCGGTACGCGGCCAGGATCTGCCAGTCGAAGGTACCGCCGGGCACGTCGAAGGCCTGCTGCAGGCGCGCGTTGAAGGTGTATTTCGACGACAGCGGCAGCTCGTTGCCGGACAGGTCGATCTGCGAGGTGATGCCGCCGTTGCCGAAGTCCTGGCTGCGCACGTCGGCGACCACGCCCTGCTTGATCTTGGTGTGCAGGTACAGCGCGTTGAGGTCGAGGGTGAAGCCGGCGCCGAAGCGCAGGCGGCTCTCGGCCTCGACGCCGTACAGTTCGGACTTGCCGACGTTGCGGTTGACCAGGGCGAAGCCGCTGGCCTCGCCGTCGGGATTGAACGCGATCACGCTCAGGTCCTGGAACACCTGGTCGTCGTAGTCGTAGTAGAAGCCGCTGACGTTGAAGGTCGAGGTGCGGCCGAGGAACTCGAACGAATTCTTCGAACCGATCTCGAACGCGGTCAGCTTCTCCGGCTTGTAGGTTTCCGGAATCACGTTGACGTCGAAGCTGTCGTTGAAGCCGCCGGCCTTGTGGCCGGTGGAGACGGTCGCGTAGAGCAGGTTGCGCGGCGTCAGGTCGTATTCCAGGCCCAGGCGCCAGTCGGTGAACTCGAACGCGCTGGAGCCGTGCTGCGGCGCGGGCACGCCGAGGACCAGGAAGCTGTGCTGGCCGTTGGCCGGGCAGTTCACGGTGTTGCCGCCGATGTCGGGACGGTCGATGCAGGTGCCGTTCGGACGGCTGCCGTCGACGATGCCGGCCAGTTGCTGCTGCATGGTGTCGCGCGCGCCGGCGCGCAGGATGCCTTGCAGCAGGAAGCGGGCGAGGTCCGCATTGCTGGTCAGGCCGCTGACGTCGAAGCTGGGGCGGTTCAACAACGCCGGCATGAAGCCTTCGGTGCCGAGCCGGGTCTGGAACACGCCGCCGTCGCCGCCGAAGCCCATCGTCCAGTTGCCGCCGATGCCGTCGCGCGACTTGCGCTCCTCGGTGTAGCGCAGGCCGCCCTTGACCCGTAGGCGCTCGCTGACGTCGAAGGTGCCGTCGCCGTAGACCGCCCACGAACGCCCGTCGACGTCGGGCATGGTGAACTCGGTGCCCGAGTAGAACGCGCCCTTGTCGGTCAGCGACATGAAGCCGACCTGCTGCTTTTCGTGGAAATAGAAGCCGCCGGTGGTCCAGCGGAAGCGCGCGTCGTCGTCGGAGGACAGCCGCAGCTCGTGGGTCTGCGATTGCGAACGCGCCTGCAGGTAGTTGGTGCCGAAGTTGTCGTAGTCCACGCCGCCCCAGCTGGCCGGCTCGCCGGCCGGACGCGCGCGCAGGTCGCGGCCGGGCCAGCTGTTGCCGTCGGCGGCGGCATTGATCTGGAAGTAGTCGACGTCGCGGTAGCTGCCGCTGTATTCCAGGTTGACGCCGCCGAAGTCGTAGCGCACCTGGCCCTGGAAGCCCCACAGCTTGTTGTCGACCTTGCCCTGCACGCCGCGATAGACCACCGCGCGCATGTCGATGTCGTCGGGCTTGAAGCCGGCTTCGGCGGCGCGGAACACGCCCGCGCCCGGATAGCCCGTGCCGAGTTCGCGGCCGACGTCGAGCATCGCGAACACTTGCAGCTTCTCGTCGGGCTCGTACAGGAACGACAGGCGGCCGGCGCTGTCGTCCTGGATGCCGGCGGGTTTCAGGTTCTGCCACAGGCCGACGTTCTTGAAGCCGGCTTCCTTCTCGACGTGATAGCCCGCGAACCGCAGCGCGGCGTATTCGCCGAGCGGGAAGTTCAATGCGGTTTCGTAGCCCTTCTGGTCGCGGTTGCCGACTTCGCCCTGCACGTAGCCGCTGAATTTTCCGCCCAGCTCCGGCTTCTTGGTGACGATGTTGAGCGTGCCGGCCAGTGCATTTCGTCCGCGCAGCGTGCCCTGCGGGCCCTTGTTGATCTCGACCCGTTCCAGGTCGAAGAACATCCCGCCCAGGCCGCGCGGCCGCGGGATGTAGGCGCCGTTGATGTGCGGCGCCGCGCCGGGATCGCCGAGTTCGGTGTTGTTCGACGAACCCACGCCGCGGATGAAGATCTCGGTCGCGCCTTCCTGGTTGGCGATGCTCAGGCCGGGCACGGCCACCTGCATCTGGCGCAGTTCGTTGTTGATGCCAAGGCCGCGCAGATCCTCCTGCGACAGCGCCTGCGCGGTGCCGGCGTACTTCTGCAGGCTTTGCGCGCGGCGCTCGACGGTGACGATGACCGAATCCAGGTCGGTGGCGCGCTGTTCGCCCGTCGGTTGCGGCGGCGCGGCGGGCGCGGCGTCCTGCGCGGCGGCGTGGCCGGCCAGCAGCGCGGCGACGACCGCCAGACTCAGACGCGAACCGCAGTGATTCAGGTGCATCGCAACCTCCCCTTCCGATGCCGGCGCTGCGGCCGGTCGTATTGACTGCTGATGTCGAGCGCGGCGCGGTCGCCCCCTGCGCGGAACCGGCCGAAAGATGCCGGCAGCTTGTAGCCCGCCGATGACAGCGCTGTCAACAAAGCGGACACGTTGCGGCAATGCAGCACGATTTCCGCTGAAATCGATCGGCCGTTCGGGACAGGACAGGTGTGCGGCGCTTGCGTGATCCGGATCACGACAATTGCGCGTTTGCACGGGCGTAAGCGTTTTCAATGCGGCGCGGCGGCGGTCTGGCTTAGACCAAAGTCGGCCGTGTGCGGGGCGCGCGCGACGCCGCCGCGGCAGGCGCCTGCGCGCGGCGATGGCGCAGCGCATCACGGCGCTTGCGCGGCCTCGGCGCGGGTCGGCGGGGGCGCGCTTTGCGATCGCGCTCACATCCGAGCGGGAGTGCGGTGGCGCGGCAGCGCGAGGCGGACAAAAACGGACTCCGGCCGAAGCCGGAGTCCGTGGGTCACGACTCGCGATCGTGTCTTGCCGCGGCCGCCGCACGCGCGGCCGCGTCGTGCGCTGCCGCGTTACGGCGTGGCGTCGGTGGCCGCGTCGGCGTTGACGATGCCGGTGCCGATGGTCGGGTTCTGGGTCGAGGCGAACGGCGAAGCGGTGTTCTTGATCGTCGTCTCCACCTGCGCCGGGGTCAGGTCCGTGCCCGGCTTGGACTGCATCAGCGCGACCACGCCGGCCACGAACGGCGCCGCCATCGAGGTGCCGTTGTAGTTGACGTAGTTGAACGCGCCCGGCGAGGTGGTGCCGGCGTTGAGCGTCGACAGGATGGTCTGGCCCGGCGCGGACACGTCGACCAAGGCGCCGTAGTTGGAGAAGCTGGCGCGCACGCCGGCCGAGGTGGTGGCGCCGACGTTGATGACGTTGGCGCAGCTGGCCGGCTGGAACCCGGACGCGTTGGCGTTGCTATTGCCGGCGGCGACCACCACGGTCACCCCGCGCGAAACCGCGCCGTTGATCGCCACCTGCATCGCCGAGGTGGTCGCGCACGCGCCGCCGCCGCCGAGGCTCATGTTGATGACGGTGGCCTTGTTGGCGCCGACCGCGGGCACGCCCGAGACGGTGCCGCCGGAGGCCCAGGTGATCGCATCGGCGATGTCGGCCAGGGTGCCGCCGCAACGGCCGAGCACGCGCGCGCTGAGGATCTTGGACAGGAACGCGGTGCCGGCGATGCCGGTGGAATTGTTGGTCACGCCGGCGGCGATGCCGCTGACGTGGGTGCCGTGCCAGCTCGAATTGCGCGCCGGCTGGCCGACGCCGCACTGGCCGGCGGTGGTCCAGTCGCCCGGGTCGTGCGGATCGGCGTCGCGGCCGTTGCCGTCGTTGGCGGTGGTGGCGTTGCTGATGAAGTCGTAGCCCAGCGGCGAGGTGCGGTTGTTCAGCAGGTCCGGATGATCGGTGATGCCGGTGTCGACCACCGCGATGATCTTGCCCTGGCCCTGATAGCCGTTGTCCCACGCGGTGTTGGCGCGGATGCCGTAGGTGCCGTTGAGGCCCCATTGCTGCGGATACAGCGGATCGTTCGGGGTCAGCAGCGCCTGGAAGCGCGCGTTGGGTTCGACGAAGCGCACGCGCGGATCGGCGGCGATGCTTTTCATCAGCGTCGCCGCTTCGACCACGTCGAGCGGACGGCTGACTTCGATCAGTTCGGCGCCGGTGGAGATGGTGCGGGTGTGCTGGATCTTCAGGTCCTTGCGGCCGAGCGAAGCCAGGGCGATGTCGAGATCGCGCTGGAACGCGGCGGCCTTGGGCGCGTCCTCGGCGTAGCTGACGAGGAAGCCGTCGACCGGCTCGTCGGCCTTCAGGCCGGTGAGATCGACGCGGTCGGCCGCCAGGGCCGGCGCGGCGATGAGGCTGAGAACGGCGGCCGCCAGCGCGTGCCGGCGGAGGCGAAGCATGGAAGGCGAAGACATGAACGAAACTCCCGTGAGGTTTCGATGAGCCGCGATCTGCGGCGGAACCGTCCTGGTCCCTCTCGCGTGTCCAGCAGTGGGGAATACGACGTTGCCTTACGCGAGCGCGTCCGGACGTGGTCTGCGGGCAGCGCTATGCCCGCGCACTGGAGCCTAGAGAGGAATATTTATTCGACAACCGCTAAACCACCGTCGGTCACATCGGCTTCGCCGAAAACATCATGGATTGCGCATCGTCGCCGCTCGCGTTCGCATGAATCGGCGCAATGTTTTTTTTCGTAGCGATGAACGAGTGCGATGCGCGTCGTGAAGGCGGGCCGCGCAGTTCGATTGCGGTAAACGGTTATCCAACCGAGAGTGGCGCGAGGCGATGCGGCGACGCGCGAACGTACGTGCGCAAATGCAGAAGCAGGTGCTTGATGCATGTATCGAACGCATCGAATGCGGGTCGCAGCGACTGTAGGAGCGGCGCGAGCCGCGACAACCGCAGCGGTGTTCGAAAGCCCATCTCCCCGAAGCCAGGACAATCGATGCTGTTGCGGATGACGCAACGATTTTCCAGGCTTCGGCTACGACACTGCCGAACACCGCTGCGGTTGTCGCGGCTCGCGCCGCTCCTGTAGAAACCCCCTCCCTCGACGGCGCTCGAACACAGGAGTAACGTCGTCCACGAGCGCATCGCCGCGGCCGCGGACCCCGAGTCCGCACTCACAAGGAACCGACATGAACGCCGCTGCCCACACGCTCCTGCCCCTGCGGGCGGACGCGCCGTCGTCCGCTGTCCGCAGCATCGAACGGCCGCTGCCGGCCGCGCTCGGCGCCTGCGCGCTGATCCACGGCTTCCTCGACCCGGCCGAATGCGCGGCGCTGATCGCCGCCGCCGAAGCGCGCGGCTTCGGCGGCGCCGGCAGCGACTACCCGCCTTCCTATCGCAACAACGACCGCCAGGTGCTCGACGATCCGGCGCTGGCGCGGCGCCTGTTCGAGCGTCTGCGCGCGTACGCGCCGGACGAGCTCGCCGACGCCGACGGCGGGCGTTGGCGGCTCGAATCGCTCAACGAACGATTGCGCTTGTGCCGCTATCGTCCGGGCCAGCGCTTCAATATCCACCAGGACGGCGTGCACCACCGCGGCCCGGACCTGCGCAGCCGCCTGACCTTCATGATCTACCTCACCGACGGCGCCGCGTTCGCCGGCGGCGACACCTTGTTCTACGCGCACGGCCCGGGCCGCGGCGGCGAGGCCGAGGCCGCGCCGCAGGCGCGGGTCAGGCCGCGCGCCGGCGCGCTGATCCTGTTCGACCACGCGCTGTGGCATGCCGGCGAAGCGGTCACCGCAGGGGTCAAGCACATCCTGCGCAGCGATCTGTTGTATCGCCGCATTGGCGCTCGCGGCCCGGCCGACGCGCCGGCGCCGTTCGCGCCCGGCCACGACGGCTACGTCTGGACGCTGGCGCGCCTGGGCGACGGCCGCATCGCCAGCGCTGGGCGCGATGCGCAGGTGCGGCTGTGGTCCGGCGACGGCCGCGAGACGGCGCGCCTGCAAGGACACGCGCAGTCGGTGCTGGGCCTGTGCGAACTGCCGCACGCACGGCTGGCGACGGTGTCGCGCGACCGCAGCCTGCGGATCTGGAACCTCGCCGATGGCGCTTGCCTGCGCAGCGCGCCCGCGCACGACAGCGCGGCGCTGTGTTTGACCCGGCTCGGCGACGGCCGCCTCGCCAGCGGCGCGGCCGATGGCGGCATCGCGCTGTGGAACGGCGACGGCGAGCGCCTGCGCGCCTGGACCGCGCACGCGGGCTGGGTGTGGTCGTTGTGCGCGCTAGGCGACAGCGGATTGCTCAGCGCCAGCGAAGACGGCGAGCTGGCGTGGTGGAACGCTTCAAGCGCGGAGCGTGTCGCCAGCCTGCGTTGCGATGCGCCGCTGCGCAGCGTGGACGCGGAAGGCGCGCGGATCGCGTTCGCCGGCGTCGACGGCCGTATCCGTTTGGCGCGTGCGAGCGACGGGGCGCTGCGCGAGGACCGCGATTGGCTCGGCCACGACGCGGCGGTTCGGCGGGTGCGCTGGCTCGGCGACGGGCGCTTGGTCAGCTGCGGCGAGGACGGGCGCGTCCGGGTGTGGAACGCGGACGGCGCGTTGCTGCAGGAGCGGCGGCACGACAACTTCGCCACCGATGCCTTGCTGCTGGACGACGGGCGGCTGCTCAGTTGCGGCTACGACGGCGTGTTGCGTACGGATTGAAGGCAAGTGGCGCGGTTGGCGAGGTTTCGCGGTCGCGGCTTGCGCCGCTCCTACAGGGAGCGGCTGTAGGAGCGGCGCGAGCCGCGACCGCGCCCGATCCGATCGTGCCGCAACCCCGCAGCCCCGTCATCCCCCCTCTCCCGCGAACGGGAGAGGGGTCCCCCACTCAGCTCTCGTACGCCGACTCGCCGTGCGTAGTGATGTCCAGGCCCTCGCGCTCGGCTTCTTCGGCCACGCGCAGCCCGACCACCGCCTTGACGATCGCGAACGCGACCACCGACACCAGGCCCGACCACACCACGGTGATCGCCACGCTCAGCGCCTGTACGCCGACCTGCGCGGCGATGCTGTCGTTGCCCGCGCCGAGGCCGAAGCCGCCCAGCGCCGGTGCGCTGAACACGCCGGTCAGCAGCGCGCCGATGATGCCGCCGAGGCCGTGCACGCCGAACACGTCGAGCGCGTCGTCGGCGCCGAGCAGGCGCTTGAGCCCGTGCACCCCCCACACGCAGGCCGCGCCGGCGATCGCGCCGATGGCGATGGCGCCGAACGGGCCGACCGTGCCGCAGGCCGGGGTGATCGCGACCAGACCGGCGACCACGCCCGACGCGCCGCCGAGCATCGACGACTTGCCCTTGACGATCTTCTCGACCAGGCTCCACGCCAACGCCGCCGCCGCAGTGGCCAGCAAGGTGTTGAGGAAGGCCAGCGCCGCGCCCGCGGTCGCTTCCAGGTTGGAGCCGGCGTTGAAGCCGAACCAGCCGACCCACAGCAGCGACGCGCCGATCATGGTGAAGGTGACATTGTGCGGCTTCAGCGCCTCGCGTCCGTAACCCACGCGCTTGCCGACGAAGTAGGCGCCGACCAGACCGGCGACGCCGGCGTTGATGTGCACCACGGTGCCGCCGGCGAAGTCGATCGCGCCCTTGGCGAACAGGAAGCCGTCCGGCCCGTACCAGACCATGTGCGCGATCGGCAGATACGCGAAGGTGAACCAGATCGCCGCGAACAGCAGCACCGCGGCGAACTTGATCCGCTCGGCGAACGCGCCGACGATCAGCGCGCCGGTGATGCCGGCGAAGGTCGACTGGAACGCCACGAACACGTACTCGGGCAGCGACACGCCGGCGGTGAACGTCGCCGCCAGCGATTCCTTGTTCACGCCCTTGAGGAACAGTTTATCGAACGTGCCGATCCAGGCGTTGCCGCCGGCGAAGGCGAGCGAGTAGCCGTAGCTGACCCACAACAGCACGATCAGCGAAAACACCGCCAGCACCTGCATCAGCACCGACAGCACGTTCTTGGAGCGCACCAGCCCGCCGTAGAACAGCGCCAGGCCGGGCACGGTCATCAGCAGCACCAGCAGGGTCGAGGTCAGCATCCAGGCGACATCGCCCTTGTCGACCACGGGTTTGACCGCCGCCGCGGCGGCCGCGGCCTCTTGCGCGTGGGCCGGGGCGAACGCCAGCAGCGCCGCCGCGGGCAACGCGGTCCACAACAACGTCTTGCTCATCCGCCCGCGCGCGCGGGCCTCGTCGATCGTCGCGTACTTCATAAGGGTTTCTCGCAGGCCGAAGTCAATGGGCTCGTCGTCACAGGGCGTCGTCGTCGAGTTCGCCGGTGCGGATGCGCACCGTGTTCTCCACCGGCAGGACGATGATCTTTCCGTCGCCGACCTTGCCGGTGCGCGCGGCGTTCTGGATCGCCTCCAGCGCCGCGTCGAGCAGGCTGTCGGGCACCGCGCATTCGATCTTGAGTTTGGGCAGGAAATCGACGACGTATTCGGCGCCGCGGTACAGCTCGGTATGGCCCTTCTGCCGTCCGAAGCCTTTGACTTCGGTGACGGTGATGCCCGATACGCCGACTTCGGTCAGCGCTTCGCGCACTTCGTCGAGCTTGAACGGGCGGACGATGGCGATGATCAGTTTCATCTCGCAACTCCAGGTTGGGTCGTGCTCGTTGGGCTCGCGCGGCGTCAGAACGCCTTGCTGACGGTCAGGGTGAATGCGCTGTCGGCCAGGAAGTTGTTGTGGGCGTTGGTGTAGAGCGCTTTTTCGGCGTCGGTGTCGCTGTAGGCGGCGGCGACGGAGAAGCCGTTGTCGAAGCTCTTGGTGACGCCGAGTTTCCAGTCGGTGTACTCGAAGGCCTCGTTGTTCTCGATCCACTGCTTGCCGCCGTGCAGGTTCAGCGTCCAGCCCGGCTGGAAGGTCCAGTTGAGGTTGGCGTCGAGATAGCCCGAACCGTCGGAGTCGGCGTAGCCGAACAGGTCGGTGACGGCGTGCGAGTACTTGAGCCCGAGCGACACCGTCTCGCTCGCCGCGAGCGTGCCGCCGACGTAGATCTCGGTCGTGTTGGGGCTGTTGAAGCCGGACGGATAGCTGCCCGGGTAGTAGTAGGTCAGCACGCCGACGTCGTAGGAAAAGATCTCCCCGGCCTTGCCGCGATAGCCCAGGTAGCCGTCGAGTTCGAGGCTGTTGGAAATGTCGTCGCCGACGACGACCGTGTCCGACAGCCAGCTGACGTTGCTGCCCCACGCGCCGGCGTAGAAGCCGCCGTCGTGGGCGTACTCGATCCCGGCCTGCAACGCCGGCTTCTGGTTGGTCTGGGACACGCCGCGGAACAGATAGTCCGTGGTCAGCGCGACCGAGCCGGACGTGCCGGCGAACGCCGGCGACGCCGCGCAGGCGAGCGCCAACGCGAGCATCGCGCGTCGTGCGGTTTGTCCCTGGCGCGGAGCGTGTGCGAGCGTCGTCGTGACGCGGGACGCCGTGGTGGCGACGGCATCGGTGGTGTTATCGCTGGTGTGAGACGACATGACGCAGGCTCCTCATAAGCGGTGGCCCCTCCCCGGTCATTGCTTCGCGAAGGAAGCGGTGGTGCGGGATGCGGCGGAACGCTTCGTCGTCGTTCTCGCCGTTTTTCGGAAACAAGCCGCCCCGCGGCGGACGTGGCCCGTCGTGCGCGTTCTCCTGGTTGGAAGGGAAATCGAAAGCCGCCCAAACGAACACGGCCCGAAGCGTTCGCTCCGGGCCGTGCGGGTTACAAGGTCTTGCTCATGAACACGCTGTTGGGATCGTCGCGGTAATCGGCGAAGGGCCCGCAGTAACCGAAGCCGTAACGCGCGTACAAGCTGCGCGCCGGCCCGAATCCATCCATCGAGCCGGTTTCCAGGCTCAACCGCCGGTACTGCCGGCGCGCCGCTTCGGCGAGGATGTGCTCGAGCATCGCCGCGGCCACCCCGCGCCGTCGGTGCGCGTCGGCGGTGCGCATCGATTTGATCTCGCCGTGCTCCGCGTCGAGCCGCTTGAGCGCGCCGCAACCGAGCAGTTCCTCGCCGTCCCAGGCGCTCCAGAAACTGATCTGCGGGTGCTTGAGCGCATCGAGGCCGAGCGCGTGGATGCTTTCCGGCGGCGACAGTTCGGCCATGCCCTGCAGGTGTTCGCGCAGCAGCGCGATCACTTCGGGACGGTCGAGCTGGCCTTCGCGGATGTGCATCAGTCGCTGTTCCTTCGTTTCGACAGGCAAAGCAGGGGCCGCGGGCGCCGGCGCGAGGCCGCCGCCCTGGGGGACACGATCGTTTCGAACTCAGCGCGGCCGCAGTGCGCGGCCGCGCTGCGGCGCCGTCAGACGGCGTAGTACATCTGGTATTCCAGCGGGTGCGTCGCAGCGCGGAACTTGGTCACTTCCTGCATCTTCAGCGCGATGTAGCCGTCGATGAAGTCGTCGGTGAACACGCCGCCGGCCTTGAGGAAGTCGCGGTCCTTGTCCAGCGCTTCCAGGGCCTGGTCGAGCGAGTGGCACACGGTCGGGATGCCCTTCTCCTCCTCCGGCGGCAGGTCGTACAGGTCCTTGTCGCTCGGCGCACCCGGGTCGATCTGGTTCTTGATGCCGTCCAGGCCGGCCATCATCAGCGCGGCGAAGGTCAGGTAGCCCGACTGGATCGGGTCGGGGAAGCGCATTTCGATGCGGCGCGCCTTCGGGTTGGCCACGTACGGAATGCGGCAGCTCGCCGAGCGGTTGCGCGCCGAATAGGCCAGCATCACCGGCGCTTCGAAGCCCGGCACCAGGCGCTTGTAGCTGTTGGTGCCCGAGTTGGTGAAGGCGTTGATCGCGCGCGCGTGCTTGAACACGCCGCCGATGTACCACAGCGCCAGCTGCGACAGGCCGCCGTAGCCGTCGCCGGAGAACAGGTTGACGCCGCCCTTGGCGAAGGACTGGTGCACGTGCATGCCGCTGCCGTTGTCGCCGACGATCGGCTTGGGCATGAAGGTCGCGGTCTTGCCGTTGCGGTGGGCGACGTTCTTGATGATGTACTTCATCGTCAGCAGCTCGTCGGCCTTGGCGACCAGCGAGTTGAACTTGGTGCCGATCTCGCACTGGCCGGCGTTGGCCACTTCGTGGTGGTGCACTTCGACTTCGATGCCGACCTGTTCCAGCGTCTTGCACATCTCGGCGCGGATGTCGTGCAGCGAGTCGAGCGGCGCGACCGGGAAGTAGCCGCCCTTCACGCCCGGACGGTAGCCGCTGTTGCCGCCTTCGTATTCCTTGCCCGAGTTCCACGCGGCTTCTTCCGAATCGATGTGGAAGAAGGTGTGGCCCATGTCGTTGGCGTAGCGCACCGAGTCGAAGATGAAGAACTCGGGCTCGGGGCCGAAGAAGGCCTGGTCGGCGACGCCGCTAGACTTGAGGTAGGCCTCGGCGCGCTTGGCCACGCCGCGCGGGTCGCGCGAGTAGGCCTGCATGGTGGCCGGGTCGAGGATGTCGCAGGTCAGCACCACGGTCGGATCGGCGGTGAACGGATCCAGGAACGCGGTCGACGCGTCGGGCAGCAGGATCATGTCCGACTCGTTGATGCCCTTCCAGCCGCTGATCGAGGAACCGTCGAACATCTTGCCGTCCTCGAACAGGGCCGGCTCGACGATCGACTTGGGAAAGGTCACGTGATGCTGCACGCCGCGCATGTCGGTGAAGCGCAGATCGACGAATTCGACCTTGTGGTCCTTGATGAGCTTTTCGATGTGTTCGAGGGACATGTGCTGGGATCCGGGATTGGGGATTGGGGATTTGGGATTCGGGATTGGCAAAGCGGGGGCCTTGCGACCTGGTTAGATTCAAGCAAACGGCGTGCCAGCTTTCGACTTAACGTAAGCTAATGATTTTAAAAGGCGACCAGCTAAGCCCTTTCAGATAAAGCACCAAATTGGGGCAAGCAATCCAGGTTTCGCACCAACTTGGAAATTGCCGCTTCCGCTATCCTGACCCGCTGCCGCGAGCCCCCGATCGCGCGGCCCGGGCAAATCCGCCGCGAATCCCGCCTCCGCCAATCCCGAATCCCGAATCCCCAATCCCCGCCCCCAATGACCGACCTGCTAGCCGCCCTCCTCCTCGGCATCATCGAAGGCATCACCGAATTCCTCCCGATCTCCAGCACCGGCCACCTGCTGATCGCCCAGCACTGGCTCGGCGCGCGCTCGGACCTGTTCAACATCTCGATCCAGGCCGGCGCGATCCTGGCGGTGGTGGTCATCTACTGGCAGCGCCTGTGGGGCCTGGCCGTCGGCTTCACCCAGCGCGACAACCTCGACTACCTGCTCAAGCTCGGCGTCGCCTTCGGCGTGACCTCGGTGCTCGGCCTGATCGTCAAGAAAGCCGGCTTCACCCTGCCCGACCACGTCACCCCGATCGCCTGGGCGCTGGTGCTCGGCGGCGTGTGGATGATCGCGGCCGAGCATTTCGCCGCCAAACGCGCCGCCGCGCTCGGCGAGCGCAGCGAGATCACCTGGACGGTCGCGACCCTGGTCGGCATCGCCCAGGTCGTGGCCGGCGTGTTCCCGGGCACCTCGCGTTCGGCCGCGACGATCTTCGTCGCCCTGCTCGCCGGCACCACCTCGCGCGCGGCGGCGACCGAGTTCGCGTTCCTGGTCGGCATCCCGACCATGTTCGCCGCCAGCGGCTACGAGCTGATGGGTGTGATCGGCACCCCGGCCGCGGCGCAGGAAGACTGGGGCGCGCTGGCGGTGGCCTTCGTCGCGTCGGCGGTGACCGCCTTCATCGCGGTCAAATGGCTGCTGCGCTACATCCAGAGCCATCGTTTCACCGCGTTCGCGATCTACCGCTTCGTGTTCGGCATCGCGCTGTTGCTGCTGATGCCGGCGGGCAGCTGAGGAAACCGTCATGTCCGATCCGCAAGCACCCAACGCCAACGCCGCGCAGTTCGAGCAGGAACTGCTCGAAGACCAGGCGCTGTCGGCCGCCGAGCGCTACGCCTCGTTCCTCGCCGCGGTCGCCGACAGCGGCCGCTTCTGGGTCGCCGAGTCGGGCGAGTACCTGCTGACCCTGTTCGACGGCGACGGCCAGGAACTGCTGCCGGCCTGGCCTTCGGCCGCGACCGCGCACGCCGCGCTGGCGCAGGCGCGCACGCAGTCGCCGAACCTCGCCGGCTACGCGCCGGCGCCGCGCGAACTGGCCGCCTGGCGCGAGCGCGCCGCCGCGGCGATGGACGAGGCCGGCGTCGGCGTCGGCACGTTTCCGGACCTGGCGATGCAATGCGCGGTGGTCGCGCCGACGCAATTGCTCGAACACCTCGATGCGGTGATCGCCGATGCCGGCGCGGCGGCGGACCAATCCGCGGACGCTGCGCCCGGGCTCGACCTCGCCCAGGCGCAGCGCGCGCTGGCGCAGAAGTTCGCCAAGCCCAAGGGCGACTGAGCGCCGCACGCGAGGAAACGCCTGTGCGCAAGCCTGCGCGCGCCGGTGACGAATCTCGATAGCGCGACCGCTATCGCACATCGGTATCGACGCCGCGCACCGGACTGCTTCACGCTGTGCGCCCCGATACGGAGATCGTCATGGGCACCGGCATGAAATTCCCGCGCGTCGCCGCGATCGTCGTCGCGCTCGCCTTTTGCGCCGGCCTGGCGCTGGCGTACGCCGCCAGGCCGGGCGGCTACGGCGCCGATGCCTCGTCCGACCCGACCCTGACCTCGTTGCCGCGGCGCAAGGCCGGCATCGCCGACCTGACCGAATACCCATGGCAGGTGCAACTGGCCACGCGCGCCGACGGCAACGCCTTGCCGCTGCTGCAGGCCGATGCGATCAGCCAGATCGAACTGCGCTTCAGCGACCGCAGCATGATGTTCCGCGGCGGCAACACGCATTCGATGGAGTACCGCATCGACGGCGCGCGCATCGTACCCGCTCATGGCGACAGCGACGGCTTCGCGATGACCCTCGCCGGCACCGCGCACGAGCGCCCGCGCGCGATCGACGACCTGCTGTCCGCGCACCTGCGGCCGCCGTTCGACTACTGGCTGGAAGGCAGCGGCGCGACCCAGCGCCTGTACCTGACCGGCGCCGACGGCACTCGCTTCATCCTGCAGACGCAGGACGCGGCGTACGGCGCCAAGGCCGAGCAGGTCAGCCTGGAAGCCGAACCCGGACTGCGCGCCTGCGCGGTCGGCTGCGCAGCGCTGGCGGCGCCGACGCCGAGTTGCCTGTCGGTGCGCAAGCTGCGCTGGGTGAAGTACATGCCGCAACCGGCGTCGGACTGGTTCCTGCTGCCGAAGCACGCCTTCGACGGGCGCCGTTCCGACCCGCAGCGACGCCAGTTGCTGGACACGCGCCACTATCCGAGCCTGACCGGACAAGCGTGCTCGCTCGGCGTCTACGTGGTCGACATGGTCACCGACTTCGATCAGATCCCGAAGGTCGAAGTCCATGGCAATACGGTCAGCGCGACGGCGCAACACGACGCGCAGCCGTGAGCCCGACCCGCGCCTGAACGCGCAAAACCCCATGCGGCGCGGGCCTGCGTTCATCTGTTTTTCGCGACTCACCCCGGATCATTGCGCCCCATGAAAATCCAACGCCCCCTGCTTCTCGCCGCCGCGCTGTCCAGCGTCCTGCTCGCCGCCTGCGCCGCGCCTTCGACCAATGCCGGCAAGACCGCCGACGCCAAGCCCGACGCGCAGTCGCAAAGCGGCGCCCAGCCCGACACCGGCGCCGCACCGGCCGCGGTCAAGAGCGATCCGGCGCTGGCTTCGTCGGTCGACCTGCGCGGCTACACCTGGAACCTCGACACCGCGACCGACGCCGCCGGCAAGCCAATCGCGCTGTTGCAGCGCGAAGGCAAGTACGGCCTCAAGCTGAGCTTCAGCGGCGACAACCTCGGCGTGTCCGGCGGCTGCAACCACGTCGGCGCGGGCTTCAAGCTCGCCGGCGACCGCATCGACATCGGCGCGTTCCGCACCACCCTGATGGCCTGCGAAGACCAGCGCCTGATGCAGATGGACAGCGCGATCAGCGAACAGCTCAAGGGCAGCGCGCGCTTCGCGATCGAAGGCGACGCGCCGCAGCCGCGCCTGCTGCTGACCACCGCCGGCGGCGCCAAGCTCGTCCTCAGCGGCGAGCCGACCGCGGAAACCCGCTACGGCAGCGCCGGCACGACGATGTTCCTGGAAGTGGATTCGCAGCTGCGCAAGTGCTCGCACCCGCTGATCCCGAACTACCAGTGCCTGTGGGTGCGCGAGCGCAAGTACGACGACAACGGCGTCGCGCTCAAGCCCAGCGACGAATGGCATTTCCTGTACCAGAACATCGAGGGCTACACCCACGAAGCCGGCATCCGCAACGTGGTGCGGGTCAAGAAGTTCGACATCAAGAACCCGCCGGCCGACGCGTCGTCGGTGGCGTACGTGCAGGACATGGTGATCGAAAGCGAATCGGTGCCGGCGCCGAAGTCGAAGTAAGCCGCGCCGCCTCGCTTGCTGCGGGCCCGGTCGCCGCAAGGCGGCCGGGCCCGTTCGTTATCGGCTCGGCTGCGAAGGTCGACGCAGGCGAATCTGTGCGCCGCGCTTCAGCGCTTGGCCGCCGCGCGCACCACCAGCGTCTTCGGCAAGCGGTCGTGCCACGCCGCCACGCGCGCGCCGCTGAAGAAGATCGTGAACGGTTCGAACGGAATCTGCCGCGCGGCGGTGCGTCCGAGCACCTGGGCCCAGCTCGGCGGCCGGCCCTGTACGTCGACCACGCGGGTGCTGGTGACCAGCTTGCCGAGGGTGACGCCGAAGATGCCTTCCATCGGGACGTAATAGGCGAACTGCACCAGCAGCATGGTCAGCGACATGGTCGGGTTCCACGGCGCGTCCGGCGCGGGCCGCAGCAGCTTGAGCACGTCGGGGTCGAACGCGGAATACACGCTGAGCCCGCCGAGCACCACCGCGCTGCACACCGCGCTGTCGATCAGCAGGTTGATCAGGCGCTGGGCGCGGCTGGCGACCACCAGTTCGGCGGCGCGCTCGGCGCGCAGTTCGGACTGCGGCCGCTCGTGGGGGTCGCGCTGCTGGGGGTCGCGCTGCTGGGGATCGCGCTGGCGGGAATCGTCGGGAAGGTTCATGGCGTCGTTCGTTTCGGATCGTGGCGCGGTTTACAGCGTGCGGGTCTGGCCGCCGTCGACGTCGACGATGGCGCCCTGCATGTAGCTGGCGGCGTCGGAGACGAGGAAGGCGACCACGCGGGCGATTTCTTCCGGCGCGCCGAAACGCGCCACGCCGAGCGTGCGCGCCAGTTCGGCCGCGGCCGCGGCGGCGTCGAGGCCGCGTTCGCGCGCGATCGCGTCGATGCGGGTCTGGGTGCGTTCGGTGGCGATCGAACTGGGATTGACCGCGTTGACCCGCACGCCGTCGCGCACGCCGCGGTCGGCCAGGGCCTTGGTCAGGTTCAACAGCGCGGCGTTGACCGCGCCGCCGATCGCGAACTCGGCGCTGCCGGTGCGCCCGCCGATGCCGGCGATGTTGACGATCGCGCCGCCGCGTTCGGCCAGCGCCGGCCACGCAGCGCGGCACAGCCGCACCGCGCCGAAGAATTTCAGGCCGAAGCCGGAGCTCCAGTCGGCGTCGGAAAAGCCGAGGAAATCGCCGCGCGGGGTCGCGCCGGCGTTGTTGACCAGCACGTCGAGGCCGCCGAAGCGTTCGTGCGCCGCGGCGACCGCGCGCGCGGCGGCCTCGGGTTCGGACAAGTCGGCCGCCAATGCCAGCGCCGGGCCCGGCAGTTGCGCGGCCAACGCGTCGAGCGCGGCGCCCGAGCGCGCGACCAGCACCACGCTGAGCCCGCCGGCCGACAGCTCGCGCGCGATCGCCGCGCCGATGCCGCGGCTGGCGCCGCTGACCAAGGCCACCCGCGTACTCACCCCTTGACCTCCGGGTTGAGCGAATACGTCGCATAGATCGACGCCTGCCCCAACACATGCCCCTGCATCGCATTGAGCGCATCGGCCGCGGTGAAACGTGCGTCCAGCGGCAGGCGCTCGACGTCGAGGGCGAAGATGCGGAAGAAATAGCGATGCAGACGCAGATCGTTCGGCGGCGGGAACGCGCCGTCGTAGCCGTACCAGTCGCCGGCCAGATCCGGATCGGACGCGAACCAGCCGGTGTAGTCGTTGAGGCCCTGGCGCGCGCCGCTCGGGCCGGCCGGATCGCGCTTGCCGTGCGCGACCACGCCGTCGCTGCAGCTGCCGGCCGCGATCTCGCGCACATCGGCGGGAACATCGGCCACGACCCAATGGATGAAATCGCCGCGCACCTGATGTTCGGGAATCTGCACGTCGTCGCGGCCGACCATCTCGGCCACCGTCGGCACGTCCGGGTCGATGCAGATCAGCACGAACGAACGCGTTCCTTCCGGCACGTCGTCCCAGGCCAGGTGCGGATTGCGGTTGGCGGCGAAGCCGAAACCGTCGGCCGTGGCCTGGCCGGCGGCGAATTCGGCGTCCAGGCGTTGGCGGTGCTGGAAACTGTTGCTGCGGATCTGCATGACGGACTCCTGGTTCGAAGCCGGCGTGCGCACGCCGGCTTGGGGACGCGGATGGTTCGAAGCGGATTTTCGGAGCGCGCCGGCGGACGCGGATGGTTCGGGTGTTTTGTTCGACGCGGCTGGCTCGACGCACGCGCGCGCCGCGGCGGGCGCGGCGGCGCGGGCGCCCATGATCGCACCCGCGCATGACGACGACCGCGACCGCCGCCGCATCGGCGGCGGCGGCGCGGCGCGCGCGCTCAGCGCTCGGGGTAACCGAGCCGGCGCGCGACCGGGCCGAGCACCGCGAAGGCCTCGCCGAGCGGGCCGGCGTAATCGCGCCAGCGGCCGTTCGGCAGGCGGTCGCTGATGTCGATCTCCTTCGGCAGCTGCAGGTTCACCCGCAGCGTGTCGGCCAGCACCTGGGCGATCTGCGCCGGGTGTTCGCCGACTTCGTCGAGCTTGACCAAACGGTGCGGGAACAGGTTGCCTTCGTGCAGGTCGGCGACCTGCTCCAGGCTGCGCGCCAGCCAGCGCGCGCCTTCTTCCGGCGAGCTCAGGCGGTACGGGGTCGGGCTGCCGAACGCCAGCCAGTCCAGCAGCATGTCGCGCGGGTCGCGCACCGCCATCAGCAGGAAGGCTTCGGGCAGGTACGGACGCAGCGCGCGCAGCAGCGCGTTGTCCCACCACAGCAGCCAGTCGTACACCGGCGCCTCGCCGACGCCGCGCGCGGACAGCGCGGCGCGGTAGAGCTTGACCAGGAACGCCGGATCCAGGCTGCCGGACAGCAATTCGTCGACCGTGCCGTAGCGCTGCATCGGGTCGCTCGGCGGCTGCGGGCCGAAGCGGTCGAACAGCAGCGGCGCGCCGGCCAGGCCGAGCACCTGGCCGATGCGTTCGATCTGCGAACCCGGCGCGCCCCACAGCAGCAGGATGCCGCGGCTGCCTTCCGGCGCCTTCGCCAGCGCCGGCCATTCCTGGCCGGTGCGCGCGCTGATCGGGTTCAGCGGCAGGCGCTGCTCGGTGACTTCGGCGTGCAGCTCGGCCCAGGTCGCGGCGGCGGCTTCGGGCTGGCCGGCGACGTCGAGGGTGCGGCCGAGCATCTGCCGCAGCTCGCGCTTGACGTTCGGATCCGGGGCCATCCCGATCAGCCGCTCGATGCGCTCGGCGGCGGCCTCGGGATCGCGTTCGACCAGCGCCTGGACGATGCGCATCTCGGCCTGGGCGTCGCCCGGGCTGAGTTCGGCGATGCGTTCGGCCAGGGCCACGGCCTGATCGGTTTCGCCGAGGTGGTCGTGCACGGCGGCGCGCGCTTCCAGCGCGCCGAGATTTTCCGGCATGGCTTCGCGCCAGCGCGCGATCACCGCCAGCGCCGACTCCGACGCGAACGGTTCCAGCGCGACCCGCGCGCGCCACAGCTGCGGCGTCTGCGGCTGCGCGGCGAGCGCGGTTTCCAGCGACTGCACCGCTTCGTCGAAGGCGTCGTTGCGGCGCCAGGCTTCCATCGTCGCGTCGAGCGTGCGCAGGTCGGCCGGATGCTCGGCGAAGGCGCTGCGCAGGAAACGCAGGGCGCGGTCGTTGCGGCCGGCGTCGAGTTCGACTTCGCCGGCCCAGCGGCGCACGCCGAAGTCGGCGCCGTCGCGTTCGGCCAGCGGCGCCAGGCGGTCGGCGGCGTCGACGAAGCGCGACTGGCGGCGCAGCAGTTCGGCCAGCAGCAGCGGCAGGGTCGGCTGGTCGGGATTGAGCTCGGACAGGCGCTGGAAGCACTGCTCGGCGAAGGCGAGGTGGTCCTTGGCGAGGTACGCGAAACCCAGCGCGTGCAGCACCTGCGGGTCGTCCGGCGCGACCGAGCCGGCCTGGCTCAGCACCGCCAGGGCGCGGTCGGGATCGCCGCGGCGCAGCGCCAGCATGCCGACCACCGCGGCCACGCGCGGATGGTCCGGGGCGATGCGCGCGGCGGTGCGGGCGAGCCGCTCGGCTTCGTCGAGGTCGCCGTGCAGCACCGCCAGCTGGGCCTTGATGATGTAGGCGGGGAAGGTGTTCGGGTCCAGGCCGATGGCTTGCGCCAGCGAGGCCTGGGCCTGGTCGAGCTGGCGCCCGTCGAGCAGCGCGCCGGCGCGCTCCAGGTGCAGCTGCGCGTCCTCGGGCGTCAGGCCGATGGCGCGGTCGAGCGCGGCCACGGCGGCCTCGCCCTGGCCGTCCAGGCGCAGCGCGGCGGCGTGCAGGCGGTGGGCGCTGGCGTCGTTGGGCTGCTCGCCGACGAGCTGCTCGGCGCTGGCGAGCGCCTGAGCCGTGTCGCCGCGGCGCAGGGCGTCGAGGATGGGTTCGTACATGTGACGTGCTTCGCGCTGGATAAGAGGGGGGATTGTAGGGGTGTGCGCGGTTTTGCGCTTTTTGCCCGGTTCGGCGGCTTCGGGCGGGCGCGCAGCGGGAGCGGGCGCTGCCGGGCGAACGCGCAGCGGTACCGGCGCACGGCGGCGGCGCGGACGCCGGCCGGGCGCGGCCCGGCGATGGCCGATCGGCGCGGCAGCGCTCAGCCGGCCGCCAGCGCGTCCATGCGGTCGGCGATCCAGCGTTCGGCGAAGCCGTCGAGCTGGGCGTTCTCGAGGAAGCCGCAATGGCCGCCCCACGGCGCCACTTCCAGGCGCGAATGCGGCGGCAGGCGCAGCTCGCGGAAGCCGGCCAGCGGAATCACCGGGTCGTCGGCGGCCATCAGGATGCTGGCCGGCACCTGCAGCCGCGCCATGCGTTCGCCGGCGATGGAATAGCCGTCGAAATAGCGGTCCAGGGTGCCGAAGTCGGTGTGGCGCTCGACCATCCACTGGGTCAGCGGGCGCATGCGCAGGCCGAGGGTGCGGTCGTCGAAATCGTGCACGGCCGGAAACAGTTCGCGCTTGCGCGCCAGCGAGCCGCGCCATTTGCGCTCGAAGTACCACAGGTACATCGGCAGCCCGGTTTCCATCTGCTCCATCGTGCGCGCCGGATCCAGCACCGGGCACACCGCCGCGGCGTGCGCCAGCGGCAGGCCGATCTCGGACGCGCGCAGCGCCAGGCGCAGGGCGAAATTGCCGCCGAGCGAATAGCCGGCCACCGACAGCGGCCGCAGCGGGAAGCGCTCGGCCACGACCTGCGCGGCCTGCACCACTTCCTCCAGGCGGTTGGAGTGGAACAGGCCTTCGTTGAGGTGGTGGGTGTCGCCGTGGTCGCGGAAGTTGAGCCGGAACACTTCGAAGCCGCGGCCGAGCAGGCGCGCCGCGGTCAGGCGCATGTAGTTGGATTCGGCGCTGCCTTCCCAGCCGTGCAGCAGCAGCACCAGGCCGCGCGGCGTGGTGCCGGGCACCGCGCTGTGCAGGCCTTGCAGGCGCACGCCGCCGGCGGTTTCCAGCAGATGCAGTTCGCTGCGCGCGCCGGCCTGGGCCAGGCGCCGCTCGGCGTTGCGCCGGCGCAGCGGGCTGGAGCCCAGCACCGACTGGATGTGAGCGTTGCGCAGCCAGCGCGGCGGCGCGTAGTCGGATGCGGTCAGCATCGCCGCCTCAGCCCGCCATCGCCTCGACGATGCGCTGCCGCGCCAGATCGGCGATGCGGCGGCGGCCGTCGGCCTCGCCGGGGCCGATCGGCGCGAGGAAATGCACTTCGGCCAGCCGCCCGGGCTCGCCGAGCAGGCGCAGGAAGTTGGCGAAGAAGCTTTCGCGGTCCTGGAACGCGACCACCTGCTGGGCGTCGCCGCGCTCGCCGTAGCGCAGCGCCACCGGCTGCACCGGCACGCCGGCTTCGACCGCGGCCATGAAGATGCGCGCGTGGAACGGGCCGATCTCGCGGCCGCCGCGGGTGCCGCCTTCGGGGAACACGCCGACCGAACGGCCCGCGCGCAGGCGCGAGAGCATTTCGTGCAGCACCCCGCCGAGCGATTCGGTGCTGCCGCGCGAATGGAAGATGGTGTGGCCGCGCGCGGCCAGCCAGCCGACCACCGGCCAGCCGGCGATTTCGCGCTTGGCGACGAAGCCCATCATGCGCTGGCTGTGCAGGATCTCGATGTCGACCCAGCTGACGTGGTTGGCGACGAACAAGGTCGCCCCGGCCAGCGGCGTGCCGACCCGGCGCAGGCGGAAGCCGAAGATCCGCATCAACCCGGCCGACCAGGCCCGGATCACGCGGTGTTCCAGGGTTTCCTCGCCCCAGGGGATGCGGGCGGTGGGCAGGGTGATCAGCAGCAGGACCAGCGGCAGGTGGACGAACACGTGCCACAGCAGCAAGGGCGTACGGATCAGGTAACGCAGCGCGCGCGCGGCCGACGCGCCGGTGGGCGCGACCGCGCCGGCGTGGGGAGGCGGCGCATTCATTGCGTGCACGATACCGAAGCGCCGCCGCAGCGGCCAGGGTCAAATGGCGGAACGCCACGTCCGGCGAGGCCGGACGCGGCGGCGGTGAAATTTTCACCGGATCGGCGCCGGCGCTTCAAACGCCGGGCGCCGGCTGGCGGGACGAGCGGCAGCGGGGCCTCGCGGCGGCAAGGCCTCCCAGAAGGGCTCCAGCCCGGCGGACCCCGCCTGCGCGGGGCCCGGCGGTTCAGTTGGCCTCGACCGCCGGCGCCGCGCCGGCGCCGCTGCGCTCGCGCAGGCCGAGCTTATGCCCGACCTTGGCGAAGAACAGGATGTACAGGTAGCACGGCACCATCAGCGCCAGGAACACCGCCTGGAAATCGAAGTGCTGCTTCAGCACCGCGTACAGCTGCGGCACCACCGCGCCGCCGGCGATGCCCATGACCATGATCGCCGAGCCGGTTTCGGTGTGGCGGCCGAGGCCGCGGATGCCGAGCGGGAAGATCGCCGGCCACATCATCGCGTTGGCGAAGCCGAGCGCGGCGACGAACAGCACCGAGACGTAGCCTTGGGTCGCGAACGCGCCGATGCTCAGCAGCACGCCGAGCACCGCCGACCACGACAGGTAGCGCTCCTGCGAGATGAAGCGCGGAATCACGATCAGGCCGACGATGTAGCCGGCCAGCATCCCGCCAAGGGTGAACGAGGTGAAGAACTTGGTCTTGTCCAGCGGCAGGCCGAAGCTGTGGCCGTAGGTGCCGATGGCGTCGCCGGCCATCACTTCCACGCCGACGTAGACGAAGATGCACAGCGCGCCGAGCCACAGGTGCGGATAGCCGAACAGGCTGCGGCCGTCGTCGCCGCCCGCGGCGCCGCCCTTGTTGACCTCTGCGGCGCGCAGTTCCGGCAGCGGCGAGAACAGCACGCCGACCGCGAGCAGCGCGAGCACGCCGGCCATCAGCAGGTACGGGCCGTGGATGTTGGTGGCGAACTCGTTGAGCAGCTGCTGCTTGGTGGCCGGATCGGCGCCCTTGACCTGTTCGGCCAAGTCGCCCATGCCGTGCAGCACCAGGGTGCCGAGCACGATCGGCGCGAGGATGCCGGCGATCTTGTTGCAGATGCCCATCACCGCGATGCGCCGGGCCGCGCCCTCGATCGGGCCGAGGATGCTGATGTAGGGATTGACCGCGGTCTGCAGCACCGCCAGGCCGGCGCCGATCACGAACAGACCGCCGAGCGCGCCGGGGTACCAGCGCTGGGTGGTGAACTCGCCGAACACCGCCGCGCCGATCGCCATCACCATCAGGCCCAGGGCCATGCCGCGCTTCATCCCGGTGAAGCGCAGGATCGACGAGGCCGGCAGGGCCAGGAAGAAGTACGACAGATAGAACGCCATCGGCACCAGGAACGCGCCGACTTCGTCGAGCTCGAAGGCGAGCTGGGCGAAGCCGATCAGCGGGCCGTTGAGCCAGGTGACGAAGCCGAACACGAAGAACAGCGCGCCGACGATCGCGATCGACATGAGATAGCGCGGCGGAGCGCTGGCGTTTGCAACCGACATGAGACATCCCCTCCCAGGGCAGGCGGGAGACGCCCGCCGCGTGCGCCTTGCTCCGGTTGACCGGCACGACAAGCGTTGGCCCAACGTTGTCACAACTGCCCGCGTCCTGCCAACCGGGACCGCCCGAATCGGCTGAAACCCGCGCCAGAACGTGATCTCCGGCGCGCGTGGCGATGTTGCGCCGCATCAAGAAAAGCGCGGCAACCGACACGGTTTGCGCCCGGCGATGACGGTTTTGCGGAGTCTTGTTGACAACGTTGTCAAAGCGGGTGCAGTCTCGGCGCCGCCAAGGGGAACGCTCAAAGGCAGCCGTGGAGGGCGCATGCAGTGGGACGGGTCGTGGGAAACCGGACAATCGCAGCCGCAGAGCGGGCGCCGCGCGTGGCGCCTGAACGGGCGCGCCGCGCGGACGCGGGTGCGCGCATGAGTGCGGCGCCGCGGCCGAGCACGGCCGCGCCGGCCGACGCCGGTACCTTCATCGCCGCCGACGTCGGCGGGACCCACACCCGGGTCGGGCTGGTGCGCCCCGGCCAGGGCGGCGACACCGTCGCCGTGCTCGCCCACCGCAAGTACGTGTGCGCCGACTACCCGAGCCTGGCGCCGATCCTGGCCGAATTCATCGCCGGCAACGGCATCGGCGTGGAGCGCGTGGTCATCGCCTGCGCCGGCGTGGTGCTGGAAGACCGCGTGGTCAATTCCAACCTGCCGTGGCCGATCTCGCTGTCGGAACTGCGCCGCGAGCTGGGCCTGCGCGAAGTGTTGTTCATCAACGATTTCCAGGCCAACGCCAACGCCGCCCAGTGCATGGCGCCGGAAGACTCGACCCTGCTGACGCCGGGCGTGCGCGACGCCGCGCCGGGCCCGGTGCTGGTGATCGGCCCCGGCACCGGCCTGGGCGCGGCGATCCGCATTCCCAACGGCCGCGGCACCGTGGTGCTGCCGACCGAAGCCGGCCACACCGCGTTCGCGCCGGGCAACGCGCGCGAAGTCGAGATGCTGCGGCTGGTGCAGCAGCGCGGCCACGACTACGTCAAGACCGAACATTTCGTCTCCGGCCCCGGGCTGGTGAACCTGTACGACTCGCTGTGCACGCTGTCCGCGGTCGAGCCGGCGCTGCGCGCGCCGGCGGCGATCACCGAGGCCGCGCGCCGCGGCGACGCGATCGCGCGCGAGGCGGTGCTGACCTTCTGCGCCCTGCTCGGCAGCGTGATCGGCGACCTGGTGGTCATCAGCGGCGCCAAGTCGGTGTTCATCGCCGGCGGCATCCTGCCGCAGCTCAAGGACTTCGTGCCCGACAGCCGTTTCCACGCGCGCATGCTCGACAAGGGCGTGATGCGCCCGGTGCTCGAGAGCGTGCCGGTGCGGCTCATCGAGAACGAGCGCCTGGGCGTGATCGGCGCGGCCAGCTGGTACCTGGAACACAGCCGCGACGCCGCGGCCCGCAGCGTCACGTAATCCCGAATTCCGTCGCGCGGCGCGCAGGCGCCGCGCGGCGCAGGCAGCACACGCACCAGGCGCAAGGCCGAAGGCACGCTCGCGGCCTCGCATCGAAGGCGGCAACACCCAGCGCTCCGCGCTGGCAGCACAGGCAGCACCGGGAACACGCAGACGGCCGCAACGCGACCGGGCTGCCGCAGCACCGCACGCACACAAGACAACCGGACTCCGCGACGAACCGGCAACGGACGATCGCCGAGCCATCACCGCCCGAGGGAGGAACAGTAATGAAAGCGCGCAAGACCCTTTTGTCCGCCAGTATCGTCATGGCTCTGAGCATGGCCACGGGCGTAGCGATGGCGCAGGACGCACCGGCCGCCGCGGCCCAGGCCAAGGACCTCGACGCGGTCGTGGTCACCGGCATCCGCGCCAGCCTGGAGAAGTCGCTCGACACCAAGCGGGCCAACGTGACCGTGTCGGAGGCGATCACCGCCGAGGACATCGGCAAGTTCGCCAACACCAACGTCGCCGAAGCCATGTCGCAGATTCCCGGCGTGGTCCTGGACCGCCGCTTCGGCCAGGGCGAGCGCGTCAGCATCGACGGCACCGACCCCAGCCTCAACCTCAGCTTCCTCGACGGCCACCCGGTGGCGCAGTCGATCTGGCTGTACGGCGAGCAGCCCAACCGCGGCTTCGACTACACCCTGCTGGCGCCGGAAATCCTCGGCCGTCTGGAAGTCATCAAGTCCTCCGAAGCGCGCCTGACCGAAGGCAGCCTCGGCGGCACCGTGCTGATGCACACGCGCAAGCCGCTGGACCTGGACGCCAACTCCATCGCCGGCTCGCTGAGCTTCAACTACAACGACCAGGGCGGCGACACCCGTCCCAGCGGCTCGGTGATGTACAGCTGGAAGAACGCCGACGCGAACTTCGGCTTCAACATCGCCGCGCAGCACTACGAAGAGACCGTCGACCGTCAGGGCGTGGAAGTGTTCGGCTACCAGAAGGCCAGCGCCTTCCCGAACCAGACCGGCGCGGCGGCCAACATCGACGTGCCCAACTTCGTCAACGCCGCCTGGTTCCAGCAGACCCGCGAACGCAACAGCGCGAACCTCAACCTGCAGTTCAAGCCGAGCGACGAGCTGGAGTTCAACCTCAGCGGCTTGTTCATCCGCGAGAGCTTCGACAACTACAACCAGTCGTTCTACAACTTCCTGACCCAGCGTCCGGGCGCGGTGGACCGTCTGAGCACCAGCGGCGGCGTCGCCACCGGCGGCCACAGCAACGCCAACCCGGTGTTCTACGACAACAACGTGCGCGCCTCCGAGCCCGAGACCAAGGGCATCGACCTGACCGGCAAGTACCAGACCGACACCTGGGGCGTGTCGGGCCAGGTCGGCCACAGCAAGTCGGAGAACACCCTGGAGCAGTGGTTCATCGAACCGGTCTACACCGGCGGCTACAGCTTCGACCTCAAGCGCGGCCTGACCTTCGACAACCCGGCGGCGGCCAGCAACCCGGCCAACTGGGCCGGCGACGGCTTCATGGGCAACTACGGCGTCATCGACACCGAGACCAAGGACACCTACGGCCAGGTCGATTTCAACATCCGCTTCGACAGCGTGCTCAACAACCTCAGCTTCGGCGCGCGTCGCGGCAAGCACGAGGAAGACTACCGCCAGAACGTCTACGTCGGCCTGCCGGTCGCCGACCTGGTCACCGTCGGCACGATCAACCCGGTCAGCCTGCGCGACCTCAATCCCGGTTCGGGCCGCCACGTCCAGGTCGGCCGCCAGAACGTGATCGACTACGTCAACCGCTACCGCGGCGCGCTGACTCCGGATCCGGCCAGCTTCCTCAACAACACCTTCAGCATCGAGCAGACCAACACCGCGGCCTACGTCCAGGCCGACTTCGCCAGCGGCGGCTGGCGCGGCAACGTCGGCGTGCGCTACGTCGAGTCCAAGACCGACGGCGAGGGCTTCGCCTACGGCGGCACCCCGAGCCTGACCGACCTCGACTCCAAGCGCGTGCGCAGCTCGAAGAAGGAAGACTTCGTGCTGCCGTCGTTGAACGTGGTCTACGACACCGGCAACGACGTGCTGCTGCGCTTCGGCGCGGCCAAGGTCGTGGCCTGGGCGCCGTACAACCAGCTGGTCGGCAACACCTTCCTCAACGACAGCACCTTCACCGGCAGCGGCGGCAGCTCCAACCTCGACGCGTACGAGTCGACCAACTACAGCCTGTCGGCCGAGTGGTACTTCGCCGAGCAGTCGGTGCTGGCGGCGTCGGTGTTCTACAAGGACATCGACAACTACATCACCAGCGAAGGCCGCATCGAGCGCCAGTTCAACTCCAACGCGACCACCGCGCCGGCGTTCTACCAGTCGCGCATCGTCGGCACCAACGGCTGCACCACCGACGGCTTCTGCAACTACAGCATCATCCGTCCGCTCAACGCCGGCAAAGGCAAGGTCAAGGGCTTCACCGTCAGCTACCAGCAGCCGTTCGGCGACACCGGTTTCGGCCTGACCGCGAACTACACCTACGCCGACGGCGAAGGCGCCAACGGCACCGACCTGCCGTACCAGTCGCGCGATGCGGTGGCGATCAGCCCGTACTACGAGCGCGGCCCGTTCTCCGCCCGCATCAGCTACAACTGGCGCAGCGATTACCTGGCCGGCGGCTACGTGGCCGGCGCGCCGCCGGCGAGCGTGGACGACTACGCCGAGCTCGGCGCGAGCGTGGCCTGGAACATCGACGACCGCCTGACGGTCGCGCTGGAGGGCATGAACCTGCTCGACTCGGAGTACAAGCAGTACCTCGGCCGCGAAGAACTGGTCGCCCAGAGCTTCCACACCGGGCGCCGTTTCATGGCGTCGTTCCGCTTCAAGTTCTGATCGGCCGGCAAGGCGATCGATCGCTCGACCCGACAAGCCCGGCATGCGAATGCCGGGCTTGTCTTTTTTCCGCGCCGCCGAGTCCGCCGCGCATGCGGCCGACCGCGCGGACGCACAAACAAACAACCCCCGGCCGCCGCGCCTGCGGCATGGTGAGCGGCCGAACGCCCCGCTCCGGAGTCCGTCCACGATGAAGACCCGCCACCGCGTCGCCCCGCCCGTCCGTACCGCTTTCGTCCACGCCGGCTTGGCCTGCGCGCTGGTCGCCGCGCTGACCGCATGCGAACGCAAGGCCACGGCCGAACCCGTCGCCGCGCCGGCCGCCGTGCAACCCGCCGCGGCGCCGCGCGTCGCCCATCCCAGCGCGGTCCTGCCGCGCCCGGCCAAGTTCGTGCCGGGCCAGGGCGCGTTCGCGTTCGGCCCGCAGACCGTGGTGACGGTCGCGGCCGACCAGCCCGGCGCGCGCCGCGTCGGCGAGTTCTTCGCCCAGCGCGTGCAGGCGCTGCGCGGCTTCGCGCCGAAGCTGCAGGACAACAGCGGCGAGACCAAGGGCGCGGTCGAGCTGGCGCTGGACCCGAAGCTGCCGATCGGCGAGGAAGCCTACGTGCTCGACATCGGCCGGGACGGCGCCAAGATCAGCGCGCGCAGCGAGGCCGGCCTGTTCTACGGCGCGGTCAGCCTGTGGCAGCTGGCCACCGCCGACGGCGGCCAGGGCGCCACGGTGATCGCCGCGCAGCGCATCGAAGACGCGCCGGCCTACCGCTGGCGCGGGCTGATGCTCGATGTCGCGCGCCATTTCCGCAGCGTCGACGAGGTCAAGGCGGTGCTCGACCAGATGGCTTCGCTGAAGCTCAACACCTTCCACTGGCACCTCACCGACGACCAGGGCTGGCGCGTGGAGATCAAGAAATACCCGCGCCTGGCCGAAGTCGGCGGCTGCCGCGTGCGCGCCGGCGCCAACGGCCGCGACGCGCGCGGCCAGCCGGTGCCGTACTGCGGTTACTACACCCAGGAACAGATCCGCGACGTGGTCGCCTACGCCGCCGCGCGCCACATCAACGTGGTGCCGGAAATCGAAATGCCCGGCCATGCCCAGGCCGCGATCGCGGCTTATCCGCAACTCGGCGTCGGCGACGTGCTCAAGCAGGCGCCGAAGGTGTCGTCGGATTGGGGCGTGCACACCTATCTGTTCAACCCCGAGGATCAGACGTTCGCGGTCCTGACCGACATCCTCGACGAAGTGGTCGCGCTGTTCCCGTCCAAGTACATCCACATCGGCGGCGACGAGGCGGCCAAGGACCAGTGGCAGGCCTCGCCGCGGGTGCAGGCCAAGATCAAGTCGCTGGGGCTGAAGGACGAAGCCGCGCTGCAGAGCTGGTTCGTCGGCCGCATCGGCCAGCACTTGGAGAAACACGGCCGCACCCTGGTCGGCTGGGACGAGATCCTGGAAGGCGGCGCGCTGCCGGCCAGCGCCACGGTGATGTCCTGGCGCGGCGACGCCGGCGCGCTGGAGGCCGCGCGCAAAGGCCATGACGTGATCCTCGCGCCCGACCGCAAGCTGTACCTGGACTACGCCCAGAGCGAACGCGACGACGAACCCAGCGGCCGCTTCCCGGTCAGCACGCTGCGCGCGTTCTACGATTTCCAGATGACCCCGCCCGGCATGGACGCGCAGCAGGCGCAGCGGGTGATCGGCGCGCAGGGCAATCTGTGGGTCGAGCACAAGCGCACCTTCGAACTGGTGCAGCTGGCGCTGCATCCGCGCCTGGACGCGCTGGCCGAGGTGGTGTGGTCGCCGGCGCAGGGCCGCGACTGGAACGACTTCCAGCGCCGGCTGGTGCCGCAGCTGGCGCGCTACCAGGCGCTCAAGACCCCGTACAGCGACGCCGCCTACGCGGTCGACGTGCGGGCCGAGCCCGACGCCGCCGGCGCGCGGGTGACGCTGAGCAGCCAGACCGGCTTCGGCGAAATCCGCTACCGCACCGACGGCGGCGAACCCGACGCGTCCTCGCCGGTGTATACGCAGCCGGTGCAGGCGCCGCTGCCGCTGGACGTGGTCGCCACGACCTTCTTCGACGGCCACGCGCTGTCGGCGCCGGGCCGCTATCGCGCGCAGACCGCCGCCGACCTCAGCGAGCGCGGCAGCGCCCGGCTCAAGGCCTGCCGCGAGGGCTACAACCTGCGCCTGGAGGACGACGCGGCGCGCGACGGCAGCCTCGGCGACAACGGTACGCGCGCCGCGCTGACCGTGAACCTGATCGACCCGTGCTGGATCTACCCCGCCGCGAAGCTCGACGGCGTGGCCACGCTGCGCGCCACGGTCGGGCAGGTGCCGTACAACTTCCAGCTCTGGCACGACACCGACAAGATCGTGACCCGCAAGGCCGAGCCGGATGCGGCGCTGGAAGTGCGCCTGAACGACTGCAAGAGCGCGCCGATCGCGCGCCTGGCGCTGAAGCCGGCCCTGGCCAGCGACGGCCTGACCGTGCTGGAGGCGCCGCTGCCGAAGCTGTCGGGCACGCACGATCTGTGCTTCGTGTTCGCCAGCGGCCGCCACGATCCGCTGTGGGCGCTCGACCGGGTCAGCCTGCGGACCGCGCCCTGAGCGGTACGGCGAGGGGGCGGCCGACCGACGCCCCCCGCCGTCCCGCAGACCGGCGCCTGGGACGTGTCCGAGGTGGCGTTACTGCATTTACAGCGCATGCGGGCATGCGTTCGGCCGCATTTCGGAAACAAAAATATGTGGCGATGTTCATGAATCCGTGCTTTGGGCGGTAGCATGTGCGGCCCAAAGGGGGGACTCACGTACATGCTCATCCGCAATCTGCTGTTGGCCTCGGCGCTCGCCGCGGCCCTGGCTTCCGGCGCGGCCGCTGCGCAAAGCCTGCCCAAGCCCAACGAGTTCTACTTCGACGCCGACGCGCAGACCGCCAAGCCGGTCATCGCGGTGCGCGAAACCGGCGAGGCGGCGATGGACCGCCTGGCCAAGATCCTGGAACGCAAGGCGCACGCGCCGACCGAAGCCGCCCAGCTGGCGCATCTGGCGATGGAGGCCGGGCGCAACGACCTGGGCCGCCAGCTGTACGCCCGCGCCCTGCGCGAGATCGACAGCGGCAGCAGCTTCTGGCGCTCGATCAACTGGAGCTACGGCTGGGACCTGTACCACGCCGGCGCCCCGGAAGAGGCGCTGAAGGTGTTCGCCACCCTGCACAGCGCGCGCAACATCAGCGCCGGCTGGATGCCGCCGACCTATGCGGTGGTGTTGTGGACGCTCGGCCGCAAGGACGAAGCGCTGCAGTGGTACGCCGCCGCGGTGCGCACCGAGCCGGACCAGTGGCGCGACGCCTCGCGCTACGCCGAACTGCTGCCGGGCTGGCGCGACGCCGACCGCGCGACCCTGGCCGAAGTGCAAAAGGCCTGGGCGGCCAATCCGCCGGCCTGGCCGTAAGCGAACGAGCGCGCGGGAGGTCGGCCGCGACGGCCGCATCCGGCCGCACGCGCGCCGCCGTCCGCGCGCGCCGCGCCACCCGCGTCACCCCGCGCCCGCGACGCCCGTCGCAGGCGCTCCAGACCGTTCGTCGCCACGCTTCCCGTTGACTCGGCTACACGGCTACATTCGGCCGTCCGCTGCCTCCGGGCGCGGCTCGTCGCTGCGCCCGCAACCGGGGATCGGATGTCGAAGTCGGCACTCAGCGTCCTGGTGGTCGAAGACCACGGCTTCCAGCGCCGCATGGCGCTGCGCCTGCTGGCCGAACTCGGCGTGAGCGCCCTGCACGAAGCCGCCGACGGCGCCGCCGCGCTGCGGCTGTTGCGCGAACTGCCGCAGGCCGCGGGCGCGGATCCGGTCGACCTGGTCCTGGTCGACCTGGACATGCCCGGCATGGACGGCATCGAATTCATCGACCGCCTCGCCCAACAGCGCCTGGCCCGCGCCGTGCTGGTGGTCAGCGCGCTCGACCCGGCGTTGCTGCATACCGTGCAGACGATGGCGCGCGCCTGCGGCCTGCGCGTGCTCGACGCGCTGGCCAAGCCGCTGACGAAAGCCAAACTGGAAGAAGCCCTGACGTCCCTGCGCCAAACCAAGGCCGACGAAGAACCCCCAACCACGCCGCAAGTCACCCCCGCAGAAGCCCGCACCGCCCTCGAAACCGGCCAAATCGAACCCTGGTTCCAGTTACAAGTGGAACTAAGCAACGGCCGCGCCATCGGCGTGGAAGCGCTCGCCCGCTGGCGTCACGACGACGGCCGGGTGATCCTTCCCAAACATTTCGTGCCCCTGCTGGAAGCCCAGGACCTGCTCGACGAACTGACCGAACGCATGCTCGCCCAAGCCTGCCGCCACAAACGCGGCTGGGACCGCGAAGGCCTGCGCCTGAAGCTGTCGGTCAACGTCTCCGCGTCCACCCTCGACGACGTCGGCGCCGCCGACCGCTACCAGCGGATCGTGCGCGAGGCCGGGGTGGCGCCGAGCGAAGTGGTGCTGGAGCTGACCGAAAGCTCGCTGATGGCCGACGCCGCGCGCGGCCTGGCGGTGCTGGCGCGGCTGCGGCTCAAGGGCTTCGGCCTGTCGATCGACGACTTCGGCACCGGCTGGTCGTCGCTGTCGCAACTCTCGCAGGTGCCGTTCACCGAGCTGAAGATCGATCAGGAGTTCGTCGCCGGCGCCAGCCAGCGGCCGCGCAAGCGCGCGGTGGTCGAAGCCAGCCTGGACCTGGCGCGCAAGCTCGGCCTGGACGCGGTCGCCGAAGGCGTGGAGACGGTCGAGGACTGGCAGATGCTGGCCGAGCTCGGCTGCGCGGTCGCGCAAGGCCGGCTGATCGGCGAGGCGGTGCCCGGCGCCGAGCTGCGCGCCGCGCTCGCGCGCTGGCGCCGCCCCGAGCACTGACCCGACGATGTTCGCCTGGCTCGACCGCTACAGCGTCCGCCGCCAGCTCTGGGGCCTGTTCGCGCTGTTCCTGGCCGCCGGCTCCAGCGTGCTGCTGATCGACGAGATCGAGCAGCACCGCGCGCGCGCCGCGCTGCAATCGCTGCAGGACGATTCGCTGCGCGGGCTGCGCCTGATCAAGACCATTTCCGACGCCTACGGCCTGGACGTGGTCGACACCACCTTCCGGGTGCGCAACGCCCTGGTCGGCTGGGACGAAGGCGTGGACCGGGTCGACCGCGCCCGCGCCCGCATCGACGCGGCCTGGCGCGAGCTCGACGCGCTGCCGCACACGCCGCGCGAGCAGCAGCAGCTCGGCGCCGCCGCGCTGGCCCGGCGCACCGCCGACGCCGCCGCGCAGGAGCTGCGCACGATCCTGCAACGGCGCGACCTGCGCGCGCTCGGCCGGTTCGCCGACACCCGTCTGTACCCGGCGATCGATCCGCTGACCCAGCGCATGCAGAGCCTGTCCGACCTGGAACTGATCCAGGCCGACGCGGTAGTGCGCGCCGACATCGCCCGCAGCGAACGGGTCAGCCTGCTGCGCATCGCGGTGTCGCTGCTGGCGCTGGCGCTGGCCGCGCTGGTCGGCCGGCGGGTGCTGCGCAACGCCTCGCGCGGGGTCGACCAGCTGACCTGGCTGGCGCGGCGCATGCGCGACCACGACTACACCGCCGACCCCGGCGACCTGCCGCTGGGCGAGCTCGGCGCGGTCATGCAGACCTTCCTGGACATGCGCCGCGACGTGCTCGGCTTCGAAACCGAACTGACCGGCCAGCTGATCCGCAACGAGCGCACCCGCGCCGAACTGGAGCGGCGCGAGCGCTTCCAGGCCTCGCTGCTGGATTCGGCCCAGACCGCGGTCATGGCGGTCGACGCGCACGGCCGCTTCACCCTGATCAATCCGTTCGCCGAACGCCTGCTCGGCGTGCGCGAAGCCGACGCGGTCGGCCGCGAACCGCTGCATGCGGTGTTCGAAACCCGCGCCCTGCAGGCGCTGGCGACCGAACTGGGCACGCGCCTGGGCCGGCCGGTGGCGGCCGACTGGACCGCGCTGCGCGAACTCGCGCGCGGCCAGGCCGCGCCGCGCGAAACCCGCCTGCGCCACCGCAACGGCACCTGGGTGCCGGCGCTGGTCGCGGTGTCGGCCACCGGCGGCGGCGACGACGAGGCGCCGGGGCTGCTGGTGATCGCCGCCGACCTCAGCGCGCTGAAGCGGCTGGAGCGCGAACTGCGCGCCAGCGAAGCGCGCGCGCAGGACGCGAGCCGGGCCAAGTCCTCGTTCCTGGCGGCGATGAGCCACGAGATCCGCACGCCGATGATCGGCGTGACCGGGATGATCGAAGTGCTCGCGCATTCGCGCCTGGACGGCGAGCAGCGGCAGGCGCTGGAGGTGATCCAGCAGTCCTCGCAGGCGCTGTTGCAGATCATCGGCGACATTCTCGACTTCTCGAAGATCGAAGCCGGCCGGCTGGAGCTGGCGCCGGAACCGGTGGATCTGGCCGCGCTGGTGCGCGCCACCGCCGCCGGCTTCCTCGGCGCGGCCGGCGCGCGCGCGGTGGCGCTGAGCTGCGAGATCGACCCGCGGCTGGCCCCGGCGTATCGCGCCGATGCGCTGCGGCTGCGGCAGATCCTCGGCAACTTCCTGTCGAACGCGGTCAAGTTCACCGAGCGCGGCACGATCGAGGCGGCGCTGGAATTCGAAGGCGCGCAGCCGCCCGCCGCCGGCGACGACGCGCCGCGCGACCGCCTGTGCCTGCGCGTGAGCGACACCGGCATCGGCATCGACGCCGAACAGCAACGCCTGCTGTTCCAACCGTTCCAGCAAGCCGACGCCGACACCGCGCGCCGCTACGGCGGCACCGGCCTGGGGCTGGCGATCTGCCGGCGGCTGGCCGAACTGATGGGCGGCGAGATCTCCATGCACAGCGAGCCCGGCGTAGGCACGACCCTGCGCCTGCGCGTGAGCCTGCCGCGCGCGTCGGCGCCGGAAACCGCCGACGCGGCCGGCGACGCCGCCGCGCTGCCCGCCGCCGCGCCGCCGGACCCCGAACGCGCCGCGCGCGAAGGCCGGCTGGTGCTGCTGGTCGACGACCATCCGACCAACCGGCTGGTGATCGCGCGGCAACTGGCCCTGGCCGGCTATGCCTGCGAAACCGCCGACGGCGGCGAGGCCGGCCTGCAGCGCTGGCGCAGCGGCCGCTACGGCCTGGTCCTGACCGACCTGCGCATGCCGGGCCTCGACGGTTACGCATTGGCACGGGCGATCCGCGCCGAACAGACGCAGGCCGGGATCGGCGACGCCGACCCGCGGCGCACGCCGATCCTCGCGCTGACCGCATCGGCCTTGAAGGACGAGGCCGACGCCTGTTTCGCCGCGGGCATGGACGATTGCCTGGTCAAACCGGTGGCCGCGGCGAAACTGGCCGCGGCGCTGCGGCGCTGGCTGCCGGCGGCGACCGATGCAGACGCACGCAGCGCGCACGAACCCGAATCGGCGCTCGCGCCCGGAGGCGACCTCGGCCGCGTGCTCGACCTCGAAGTCCTGCATTCCCTGCTGGCCGACAGCGGCGGCGGCGATGCCGAAGCGGTGCTGGGCGAATTTCTCGTAGCCGCCGACGAAGACCTCGGCGGCCTGCGCCACGCCCGCGACGCGCAAGACGCCGCCGCGCTGTCGCGCCACGCCCACCGCCTCAAGGGCGCGGCGCAACTGATCGGCGCACAGGAACTCGGCGACGCCGCGCAAGCGCTCGAACACGCCGCCCGCGCGCAGGACTGGCCGCTGGCGAAACCGTTGCTCGGCGACGTCGAAACCGCGCTGCGCCGTTTGCGTCGCTTGCGCGGTTAGGCGCGATCGCGAATCACTCGTCGCCGCAAACCTCGGAATTCCAGAGCGCCAAAAGAAAACGGGTTCCGACGCTCGCCGGAACCCGTTTTGATTTTGTCGTTGCCCTTGCCTTTCGCTCCCCCCGCCGCCCCGAACTCGCCACAGGCAATGAGAGACCCGAAGGGCGCGCGCATGGATGCGCGCGTGCGGGACCGGGCCAGGATAGCCCTTGTCCCGCATCCCTGCGCAAGCTACGAACGATAGTGGCTCTTGATTCGAAAACAGGGAAAGCGCCTTTCTTTGGTTACTTTCTTTGGCAAGACAAAGAAAGTGACCCGGCCGCTTGCGGACGGAAGCTTTGGATTGTGGCTTGTCTTCACCCGCAATGAAGACAACGACGAAACCAACCGCGGAACGCCCGCTGTAGGAGCGACGCAAGTCGCGACCGCGAAACCGCAGCCCTTGCGCAGGTTTCGTCGTAGTTGAGTTTTCGCGGTCGCGACTTGCGTCGCTCCTACAGCCGGATACGAAACGTTCCGGTGTTCCTGGAACTGCGACCGCGACACCCCTCCAACGACGAAGCCCTCGCCGCGCGACTCAGTACCCCGCCGCCTGCCCATCCTTGCGCGACTCGCTCGCCCCCACATAACCGCCGTTCGGATTGACCATGATCGCCTGATACCCGCCATAAGGCCCCAGCGCAAACCGCACGCTATGCCCGCGCCGCACCAACTCGCGCACGGTCTCGTACGAATACCCCGTCTCCAGATCCAGCTCGCCGCCGTCGCTCATCGCCACCATCTGCCCCGCCGGCTCGGTCGACCCGTCGTGCTGGATCCGCGGCGCATCGCCGGCTTCCTGCAGGTTCATGCCGAAGTCGATCATGTTCATCAGGATCTGCGCATGCCCCTGCGGCTGCATCGCCCCGCCCATGACCCCGAACGACAGCCACGGCTTGCCGTCCTTGGTCACGAACGCGGGAATGATGGTGTGGAACGGCCGCTTGCCCGGCGCGAACGAATTGGGATGGCCTGCCTTCAGCACGAACTGCTCGCCGCGGTCCTGGAAGATGAAGCCCAGCCCCGGCGGCGCCATGCCGCTGCCCATGCCGCGGTAGTTGGACTGGATCAGCGAGACCATCATGCCGTCGGCGTCGGCCACGGTCATGTAGATGGTGTCGCCCTGGTCGAGCTGCGCCGGCGTCGCCGGCTGCGCTTCCTTGAGCACCTTGTCCATGGAAATCAGCTTGCGCCGCTGCGCCGCGTAGTCCTTGGAGATCAGCTTGGCCACCGGCGAGGACTTCTCGAACGCCGGATCGGCGTACCAGCGCGCGCGGTCGGCGAAGGCGAGCTTCTTGGCTTCGGCGAACAGGTGCACGTGCTCGACGCTGCCGAAGCCGTACGACTTGAGGTCGTAGCCTTCCAGGATGTTGAGGATCTGCAGCGCGGCGATGCCCTGCCCGTTCGGCGGCAGTTCCCACACATCGTAGCCGCGGTAGTTGCTGCTGACCGGATCGACCCATTCGCCGTGGTGCGCGGCCATGTCCTCGTAGCTCAGGAAGCCGCCGTTGGCCTTGAAGTACGCGCCGATGGTGCGGGCGATGTCGCCCTTGTAGAACGCATCGCGCCCGCCCTGGGCGATTTGTTCGAGGGTGTGGGCGAGGTTCGGGTTCTTCCACATCTCGCCGGTGCGCGGCGCGCGGCCGTCGATGGTGAACTGCTCCTTGAAGCCCGGCCACTTCGACAAACGCGGCACCGAGGCGTTCCAGTAATACGCGATGACCTCGTGCACCGGATGGCCTTCGCGCGCGTAGCGGATCGCGGGCGCCAGGTTCTCGGCCATCGGCTTGCGGCCGAAGCGCTCGTGCAAGGCGAACCAGCCGTCGACCGCGCCGGGCACGGTCACCGGCAGCGGGCCGTGCGGCGGAATCTCCTTGAGCCCGCGCTTCTGGAACTCGGCCAGGCTCAGCGATTGCGGCGAGCGGCCCGAGCCGTTGTAGCCGTAGAGCTTCTTGGTTTTCGGATCCCACACGATCGCGAACAGGTCGCCGCCGACGCCGTTGCCGGTCGGCTCCATCAGCCCGAGCGCGGCGTTGGCGGCGATCGCCGCGTCGACCGCGCTGCCGCCGGCCTTCATCACGTCCAGCGCGATCTGCGTGGTCAACGGATGCGAGGTCGCGGCCATGGCATGCGGCGCGTAGACCTCGCTGCGGGTGGCGAAGGGCTGGCCGCTGATGCGGTCGGCGGCGTGCGCGGGCAGCGCCGGCGCGAGGACGGCGGCGCAGGCCAGGAGCAGCGCCGCCGCGCGGCGCGGACGCAGGGCGGTGTTCGAAGAAGGCATGGTCGAGCTCCCCAGGACAGCCTTCGACGATAGCGCAGGCGCGCGCCGAACTGAGTAGGCCGAAAGTCGAGCCCGGGCGGCTGAATGCGTGCTTCGGCGCCGGCCAAGCCGCGCCATGCGGCGGCGCAGCGCGAATTCGCCCGAACCGGCAAGGGCCGTCGCGGCGCGCGCGGATCCGGCACCGGTACCGGTCCGTCGCGCCGGCGGCGGGTTAGCATCGGCCCTTCCCACCGCAATCCGGCGGAGGCGCTCATGCACACCGACCGCAAGGCCCGCGCCGCGCGCGGGCTGGCCTACGCCGCGGCGTTGGGCGCGTGCCTGTGCGCCGCTGCCGCGTTCGCCCAACCCGGAGCCAGGGCCATGCGCGCCAGCCAGGCGTTTTCCTCACCGGCCGCGGCCGAACTGGCGCAGGCCGCCGGCGACGGCGACGCCGCACGGGTGCGCGCGCTGGTCGCCGCCGGCGCCGATCCCAACGCGCGCGGCGAGCGCGGCGTCAGCGTGCTGCAATGGGCGTTGTACCAGCGCAGCGTCGACGGTCTGCGCGCATTGCTCGCGGCCGGCGCCGACCCGGCCCAGGGCGCCGACGACGGCGCCACCGTGCTGCAACTGGCGGCGATGGCCGACGACCCGCGCTATCTGCGCGCCTTGCTCGAGGCCCAGGTCGATCCGAACCTGAGCAACACCGTCACCGGCGCCAGCGCGCTGGCCGCGGCGCTGCTGGCCGAGCGCGCCGACAACTTCGCCGCGCTGCTCGCAGCCGGCGCCGATCCGAACCGCGCCGACCGCACCGGCAACACGCCGCTGCACGTCGCGGCGAAGATCAACGAATTCGGCCACGCGCTGACCCTGCTGCGCGCCGGCGCCGATGCGAACGCGCGCAACGCGCAGGGCGCGAGCTTCCAGCGCTACATGTTCATGAGCCCGGACCGGTTGCTCAACGCGCGCACGCGCGGCGAGCGCGATGCGGTCGAGGCGTGGCTGCGCGAGCGCGGGGTGGCGCTGGAGGATACGGCGGCGAAGTAAGCCGCCGCGCGCGGTTCGCGCCGCCGTTGCCGGTTCGGTCGCCGCCGCGTGCGGCGCGGCCGAGGCGATGCGCTCGCGCCGACCGCGATACCCGGCGGCGGACGCCGACGCAACGACGAGAATTTTTCGCGCACCGCTGCGCCGCTCCGCGAAGGTTTCGCTATTTCGCCGCGCCCGCGCGTTTCGCGTTGACAGCCCGCCGCGCCGCATCGAACACTGCGCCGGCATCGCGTTGCGATGCGTCCACTGCGCGGCGCCGGCACGGCCCCGCGCGTCCGGACCCGAGGGGTGCTGCGACGGAGCCTGCGCTCCGCCACGCTCGGGCCGCGATGCCGAGCAAGGGCGCCCTCCCGTCATGTTGGAGGCGTCATGTCCCTGTCCGATCCGCACACCCCCGCCGCCGATGCGCGCGCACCCGGCTTCGTCCGCTTCGATCCGCCGCTCTCGCTCGCCCTGGTCGTGTCCGACGTCCAGCCCGAACCGCACGAAGACGACGCCGGCCTGATCGCCGCGCTGCGCGAGCACGGCATCCACGTCCACGCCCGCAGCTGGAGCGACGCCACCGTCGACTGGGCCGCGCACGATGCGCTGCTGGTGCGCAGCACCTGGGATTACTTCGAGCGTTACACCGAGTTCCTGCAGTGGTACCAGCGCATCGAAGCGCTGCGTTGTCCGATCGCCAATCCGCTGCCGCTGTTGGTATGGAACAGCGACAAGCGCTATCTGCTGGAACTGGCCGCGCAAGGCGTGGCGATCATCCCGACCGTGCATGCGCGCGGCGCCGACCTCGACGCCGCGCTGACGCCGATGCAGGGCGAGGTGGTGGTCAAGCCCAGCGTCAGCGGCGGCGCCTGGAACACGCTGCGCGGCCGCATCGGCAGCGACGGCTTCGCGCAAGCGCTGGCGGCGCTGCCGCGCGAGCTGGATTACCTGATCCAGGCGTTCGTGCCGCAGGTGGTCGAAGACGGCGAGTGGTCGCTGCTGTTCTTCGGCGGCGTCTACAGCCACGCGGTCCTGAAGAAGCCGGCGCGCGACGACTATCGCGTGCAGACGTACTACGGCGGCACCGCCGTGCTCACCGAACCGCCCGCGCACGTCGCCGCCTCGGCGCGGCGCGCGCTCGATGCGGTCGCGGCGCTGGGCTTCCGCGACCAGGCCTATGTGCGCGTGGACGGCGTGGTGGTCGGCGACGAGTTCCAGGTCATGGAGCTGGAATTCATCGAACCGTTCCTGCATCTGGCCGCGCATCCGCCGGCCGCGCGCCTGTTCGCGGCGCAACTGGCGCAGCGTTGGTCGGCGCTGCGCGAGGCCGCGGCGGCCTGACCCCGGCCGCGGCACCGTCATCGGCCGCGCGCGGCGATTGCGCGCGCGGCCGATGCCGCTTAGCGTCGGGTGCCCCGCATCGAAGACCGCACGCAGATGAGCGACGCCCACGATCAGCGCCTGTTTTCCTACGGCACCCTGCAACTGCCGGCGGTGCAGCAGGCCACCTTCGGCCGCCTGCTGGCCGGCGAAGCCGACGCCTTGGTCGGCTTCCGCCGCACGATGGTGAAGATCGACGACCCGCAAGTCGTCGCCACCAGCGGCCAGACCCACCACCCGATCGTCGAACCCAGCGGCGACCGCGGCGACCGCGTCGACGGCACGGTGTTCGCGATCAGCGCCGCCGAACTGGCGCGCGCCGACGACTACGAAGTCGACGACTACGTCCGCGTCGAGGCCGTGCTGGCCTCGGGCGGACGCGCCTGGGTGTACGTGAAGGCTTAACCGGCCGCAGCAACGTCGGCGGGAGCGGCGTCCGCGGCCGACGCGCGCGAGCCGCGCAGCAGCTTGCGCAGCGCCGGCACGCACGGCAGGTACAGCGCCGCGCCGACGACCCAGACCCAGCCGTCCCAATGGCCGGCGCCGGCGACGTAAATCGCGCCGAACAGCAGCGGGCCGATCACCGCGGCGAGGCTCGCGAGGCTGGCCAGCACGCCTTGCAGCGCGCCCTGGCGGGCTTCGTCGGTGCGCTCGCTCGACATCGCCAGCAGCGCCGGCCCGCCGATGCCGCCGCCGGCGGCCAGCAACAAGCCGGGCGCGAGGGTCGCGGCGCTGCGGGCGAAGGCGAAGGTCAAATAACCGAGCACGTCGGAGATCACCCCGCCGATCAGGGTCTTGCCGGGGCCGAAGCGGTCGCTGATGCGGCCGGTGGCGAAGGCCTGGAACAGCGAGTGGATGACCCCGAACGCAGCCAGCGACAGGCCGACCGCGGTCGGGTTCCAGCCGAAGCGGTCGTGGCCGTAGATCGCCCACAGCGTGCCGGGCACCTGGCCGGCGAGCTGCATGGCCAGGTACAGCCACAGCAGCGGGGCGAGGTCCGGCAGGCGGCCGAGTTCGCGCAGCGAATGCCACGGCGCCAGCTCGCGCAGCGACGGCGCCGGCCGCGGCTGGGGATCGCGTTCGCGCTTGGGTTCGGGCAGGGCCAGCCAGGCCAGGGCGAAGTTCAGCAGCGCCAGCGCGGCCGCGGCCACGAACGGCGCGCGCAGCCAGATCGCGCCGAGCAGGCCGCCGATCACCGGCCCGGCCACCAGGCCCAGGCCGAACGCCGCGCCGAGCCAGCCGTAGCGGCGCGCGCGCTGGGATTCGTCGGAGATGTCGGCGATGTAGGCGCCGGCGACCGAGCCGCTGGCGCCGCTGATGCCGGCGATGGCGCGGCCCAGGTACAGCAGCGACAGCCACGGCGCGCAGGCCATCAGCAGGTAGTCAAGCGAACTGCCGAACAGCGAACACAGCAGCACCGGGCGGCGGCCGAAGCGGTCGCTGAGCGCGCCCAGCGCTGGGGCGCAGACGAACTGCATCAGCGCGTACAGCGCGGTCAGGGCGCCGGCGTGCAGGGCCAGGTTGTGGTGCAGGCCGAACGAGTCGAGCAGTTGCGGCATGACCGGCGCGATCAGGCCGATGCCGATGGCGTCGAGGGCGACGGTGGCCAGGATCAGGCCCAGCGCGAGGCCGGTGCCGGAGATGGCGGCGGACGAAACGGCGGCGGGGGCCGGGCCGTTCGCTTGAGCCGCGGCCTCGGCCGCCGGCTCGGCCGGCGCGGAGGCCGGCGGTTGGATCGGGGTGTGCATGGCACGCTTCCCTATCGGTGATAGATTCGACGCGGATGCTAATCTATCGCCGATAGGGACACAAGCCCCCACCGGCCGGAGACCGAATTCGATGAAACTGCAACGCGAGACCGTGGTCGCCGCCGCCCTGAAGCTCCTCGACGAAGTCGGCATGGACGGCCTGACCACGCGCCGGCTGGCCCAGGAACTGGGCGTGCAGCAGCCGAGCCTGTACTGGCATTTCAAGAACAAGCGCGAACTGCTCGACGCCCTGGCCGAGGCGATGCTGGCCGAGCAACAGCCGGCCGATCACACCCAGTACCCCGACTGGCGCGAGTGGATGGCCGCCCAGGCCCACGCGTTCCGCCGCTGCCTGCGCGCCCACCGCGACGGCGCGCGCGTGCACATCGGCACCCGCCCCGAGGGCGGCGACTTCGGCGACGGCGAAGCCGAGCTGGCCTATCTGGTCGCCGCCGGCTTCACCCCGGCCGACGGCCTGCGCGCGCTGATCTCGCTGAGCTACTACACGATCGGCTGGCTGCTGGAAGAACAGGCCGCGACCGAAGCCGGCCGCGGCCCGGGCCAGGCGCCGATGGTGCCGGACCCGCAGCGCTACCCGCTGCTGGCGCAGGCGCAGACGGTGCTGAGCCAGAACGATGTCGATGCGGATTACGAGTACGGGCTGCGGGCGTTGATCGCGGGGTTCGAGGCCTTGTTGCCGCTGCGGGCGGTTGGGCGCTGAGCGGCCGAGCGATCGAGGACAGGAGCGCAGCGCGCATGGACCGCGCAGCTGCCAGAACGTCATGCCCGCGAAGGCGGGCATCCAGAGACTTCAACGCTTTGTCGCGATAAAGCCCGGGATGCCTGCCTTCGCGGGCATGACGGCTGGGTAGATCGCATAGCGACTGCGCAAGAGCGGCGAATCCCTAAGACTCGCTTCGCCTCCATCGGCACGTCATCCCCGCGAACGCGGGGATCCAGAGACTTCAGCGTCCTGCCTGGATAAAGCCCTGGATGCCCGCCTTCGCGGGCATGACGGCGGGTGAGTTTCGTCGCGTCTCTCTCAGGTCGTCATCCCCGCGAACGCGGGGATCCAGAGCCTTCAGCGTCCTGCTTCACGGCAACCGCCACCGCCGCTTCAATCCGCCGGCACCGTCCGCCCCCGCGCCCACTCGCGCAGCTCCGCCACCTTCTCGCCCATCAGCACCGACAGCGGCCGGGTCTGCTTGAGTTCGGCGCGCACCTGGAAATCCGACAGCGCGGTGCCGGCGGCGTGCGCGGCGTACATCGCCGCGACGATGGCCTGTTCGATCTCGGCGCCGGAAAAGCCGTCGCTGGCCGCGGCCAGCGCGGGCAGGTCGAAGCCGGCCGGGTCGAGCGAGCGCCGGCGCAGGTGGATCGCGAACAGTTCCTCGCGCACCTCGGCTGCGGGCAGGTCGACGAAGAAGATTTCGTCGAAGCGGCCCTTGCGCAGCAGTTCCGGCGGCAAGGCGTCGATCTGGTTGGCGGTGGCGACCAGGAACAGTTTCGAGCGGCGCTCGGCCATCCAGGTCAGCAGATAACCGAGCACCCGCCGCGACACGCCGCCGTCGCTGTCGCCGCTGTCGGCCAGGCCTTTTTCGATTTCGTCGATCCACAGCACCGCCGGCGCCAGCTGTTCGGCCGAGGCCAGCGCGGCGCGCAGGTTCTTTTCGGTTTCGCCGTGGAACTTGTCGTACAGGGTGCCGAAGTCCAGCCGCACCAGCGGCACGCCGAAACCGGCGGCGACGGCCTTGGCGATCATCGATTTGCCGCAGCCCTGCACGCCGAGCAGCAGCAGGCCCTTGGGCGGGTCCAGGCCCGGCGGCGGTTCGGCGCCGGCGAACACCGGGCGGCGCTGTTCGACCCAGCGCTTGAGCCGGCGCGCGCCGGCGACCTCGCCCATGCGCGCGCTGTCGTATTCGTAATGCAGGTGGCCGGAGCGGTTCAGCAGTTCGAACTTGAGCTTGGCCAGCTCGGGCAGGTCGTCGGCGTTGAGCGCGCCGTCGCGGAAGATCAGGTGGCGGGCGATGCGGCGCGCGTCGACCGCGTCGATGCCCTGCAGGTTGCGCACGATCTGCTTGACCGCCTCGCCGTCGGCCTCGACCCGGCGGCCGCCGTTTTCGCGCGCGTAGTTCTCCGCTTCCTCGCGCACCAGCTTGAGCAGGGCGTTGGCGTCGGGCAGGCGCGGGGTGAAGCGCACCGCCAGCGCGTCCAGGTCCGGCGGCAGTTCCTGCTTGTGGCCGATCAGCACCAGCACGTGCGGCTCGCACTCGCGGCGCTGGGCGATCTCGCGCAGCTGGCGCTGGGTGCTGGCGTAGCTCAGGTACGGATGGGCGTCGAACAGCAGGTAGATGCCGCGCTGGTCGGCCTGGCGGATCGCCTGCAAGGTGGTCGAGATGTCGGGCGCGACCTCGGCGTCGTCCTCGCGGTCCAGGTCGATCCGGCGCAGGCCTTCGGTGATCGACCACCGGTACAGCGCGCGCCAGACGTTCATCAGCGCCTGGCGGAACAGTTCGACCACGCGGGTTTCGTCGCGGGTCTCGATCACGATCAACGGGGTGTTGGCGCGGATCAGCGCGGTCAGGTCTTGCAGGTCGCTCATGGGCCGGGGTCTTCCGTGGAACGGGCATGATACGGCGGCGCGCGCTGGCGGGTCGCGCCGGCGCGGGTTTCGGCCCGGCGCGCGTTCGCGGGCGCACTGGCGGTTACACGCAAACCCGCGCCGGCGCGGATCGCCCACGCGGACGCGGCGGCGCCGACCCGCATCGCGGCGCGCGGGCCTAATCCGAAAGCCGTCTTGAGCCGGCGCGCGCCAGCCGCGACCATGCCGGCATCCCCTGCCACGCCGCGACTCATGGCTTTCGACGCCTTCGCCCTGGTTCTGGCCATGCTGGTGCTGGGCTATCTGTTCCAGCGCCTGCGCGCCCTGCCCGACAACGCCGCCCAGGTCCTCAACCAGGTCGTGCTGTACGTCTGCCTGCCGGCGGCGGTGCTGCGCTACGCCCCGCGCCTGCACCTGGAACCGGCCCTGCTCGGCGTGGCCGCGGTGCCGTGGCTGCTGCTGGCGGCGACCGTGCTGCTGGTCGGCCTGCTCGCGCGGGCGCTGAAATTGCGCCGCGACGAGCATGCGGTGCTGCTGCTGACCGTGGCCCTGGGCAACACCAGCTTCCTCGGCTACCCGCTGACCCGCGCCCTGATCGGCGAACACGCCCTGCCGTACGCCGTGGTCTACGACCAGTTCGGCGCGTTCCTGATCCTGTCGACCTTCGGCCTGTGGGTGCTGGCGCGCTACGGCGGCGACACCCGCCCGAGCGCGGCCGACATGCTGCGGCGGGTGCTGCGTTTTCCGCCGCTGTGGGCGCTGATCCTGGGCTTCACGGTCATGCCTGCCGAACCGCCGGGCTGGATCGCCGGCGGCCTGCAACGCCTGTCCGACGCGCTGCTGCCGCTGGCGATGCTGACCATCGGCCTGTCGGTGAAGCTGGCGCTGCCGCGCGAGGAGCTCAAGCCGCTGGCCGCCGGCCTGGCGCTGAAGCTGGCGCTGATGCCGGCGCTGGCCTGGGCGCTGGTGCCGCTGCTCGGCCTGCAGGGCGAGATGGCCCGCACCACGGTGCTGGAATCGGCGATGCCGCCGATGGTCACCGCCGGCGCCCTGGCCATCGCCCACGGCCTGGCGCCGCGGCTGGCGGCGGCGATGGTCGGGTATGGCCTGCTGTTGTCGCTGGCGAGCTTGCCGCTGTGGGCGGGGCTGGCGGTAGGCTGAGGCTTCTCCGCCGGCCGCCGCTCATGCTCGCTTCCACCTTGTACCGCTCGCGCTTCACCGTCCTCGCCGCGCTGGCGCTGGCGCTGGCGTTCGCCGGTTGCGACCGCGGCGCGGCCGAGGCCGACCCGCCGCAAGCCGCGTCCGCGGCATGGCAGGCCGCATCCGACACCCTGCTGCGCGCGCATCTGCGCCGATTGGCCGAACGCGAGGACCTGCAAAGCCAACGCGACCTGCTGCGCCTGCAAACGCTGTCGCCGAACTTCCACACCCAGTCGGCGCAGCGGCTCGCGCGCGAGCGCCTGGGCGTCATCGCCCGGGTGCGCGCGGCCGCGCCGGCCGACACCGAAGCCGACTGGTACCACGCCGAGCTGTGCGTGCGCCGGCATCCGCCGGCGACGCAAGGCTGCGACCCGGGCCCAGCCCTGCGCCGGCTGCAAGCGGCCGAACCGGACAACGCCGCGGTCTGGCTGCTGGCCGCCGACGCCGCCGATGCACGCCACGACCCCGCCGGCTATCTCCTCAGCCTGCGCCGCGCCGCCGCGGCGCGCCGCTACGACCTGCACTACGCCCGCCACTGGAGCGGCGCGCTGGAGTCGCTGCAGCGCCTGCCGTTGCCGCCGCTGGACCCGCCCACCCGCCGCTACTTGAACGACGAAGACCCCGACGCGGCCAGCGACGCCGATATGCGCACGCTGCTGGCGACGATGGCGGCGCCGTTGCCGCTGCCGACCGCGGCGGTGCTGAACTGTCGCGCGCCCGAGGACGAGGAGCGCGCGGCCTGCGCCGCGGTCGCCGGCCTGATGGCCGCGTCCGACACGCTGATCGGCCAGACCCTCGGCCTGTCGACGATGGCGCGGCTCAGCGCCGATGCCGCCGACGGCCCGGCCTGGCGCGAGCGCCTGCGCCAGGCCTATTGGCGCAACGAGCGCGCCCGCGACCTGCCGGCCTCGCCGCAGTTCGTCTCGCTGCTGCGCAGCCGCGGCGAAGTGGCCGCCTACGACGCGCTGCTGCGCGCCGCCGGCCGCGAGCGCGCGCCGCCGGGTTGGCTGCCGCAACAGGCGATGGCGCGCGAGCTGGTACGCACCGGTCGTAGCGATGGCGACGGCGACGACGCAAACGCCGACACCGAAGCGGCGGCGCCTGCGCCGCCGGTCCCGTTGTAATCCTCACGCCGGCGCCGGCCGCGGGCCCGGGTCCGGATCGCCGCAGCGGCCGCCTCGGTTCCAGCCTCAGCCACCGCTCCGGGTCGCTCCCCGGACCGGCGCCGAACCTCGCCGGCACGCCCGCCGCGACGCAGGCGACCGGCGCTTACGCGCCGCGTCTACCGGTCGATGCGTTCCCGGCCGATGCCATTCCCGTCGATGTGGACTGGGTCGCAGATCGCACCGGCCGGCCGGGCGGTCGTCGCAGGCCCGTACCCACGGACCCCACCGCGGACGCGACGAGACCGGCCCGCGCCGTGATGACCGGCTGCACGGAGCCGGTGTAGGCTGGGGCTCCGATCCGGAGGGAGCTCGCATGAAGACCGTGCTGGTGGCCAGTTCCAAGGGCGGTGTCGGCAAGACCACGATCGCCACCCACCTCGCCGCGCAGGCGGCCTTGGAAGGGTTGCGCACGGCCTTGATCGACGCCGATCCGCAAGGCTCCTCGACCCGCTGGGCGCAGCGCCGCTCAGTCCTGGAAAGCGCGGTGCTGCCGCTCGACGGCACGCGCAAGAAGGCCTGGCGCAAGCAGCTGCCCGAAGACGCCCAGCGCACCGTCATCGACGCTCCGGCCGGCGCCATGGCCGAGGACCTGGAATCCTTCCTCGAGGTCGCCGACGCGGTGATCGTCCCGGTCCAGCCCTCGACCCTCGACATCGAAGCCACCGTGCCCTTCCTCGACACCCTGGCCCAGCACCCGCGGGTGCGCCGCGGCCAGCTGCGCGTGGGCCTGGTCGGCAACAAGCTCAAGCCGTGGACCAACGCCTCGCAGCAGGCGCTGGACCTGCTCAGCGAATGGCCGTATCCGGTGGTCGGGCAGATCCGCGACAGCCAGGCCTACGTGGTCATGACCGCGCTGGGCAAGAGCCTGTTCGACTACCACTCGCAGCAGATCCGCGAGCATCAGGCCGATTGGGCGCCGTTGTTGAAGTGGCTGAAGAAGTGAGGCGCACCGCGCGCGCATTCACCCACACCCGCCGCCGCACCCGCTACCCTGACCGCCCTGCGTTCGCGCAAGCGCCGCCCCTCTCCATCCGATCCGTCAAGGCCACATGCGCGAACTGATCCTGCTCCGCCACGCCCACGCCGAACCCGCCGCCAACGGTCAGGCCGACCTCGACCGTCCCCTGTCCGCCGAAGGCCTGGCCGAAGCCGAAGCCGCCGGCCGCTGGCTGGCGCAGAACAAGCTGGTGCCCGACTGCGTGCTGTGCTCGCCGTCGCGGCGCACGCGCGAAACCCTGGAAGCCGTGCTCGGCGCGATCGGCTACGTCGAACAGCGGATCGAGCCGTCGGTGTACGAGGCCACCCCGGGCACGCTGATCGCCCTGGCCGACACCCACGCCGACGTCGAACGGCTGATGCTGGTCGGGCACAACCCCGGCCTGGAGCGGCTGGCCGCGCTGCTGCACAGCGGCCAGTCCGGCGATTACCGCGGCATGCCGCCGGCGGGCATCGCCGTGCTCAGCCTCGTCCCCGGCGTGGCCCTGGAACCCGGTTCGGCCCAGCTCAGCGCCTTCTGGTGGCCGTGACCGCGTCGCGGCCGCGGCCGTTCGGCCGCGCTGCGACGTCGCTGCCTCTCGCCCTGCTCCTGCTCGCCGGCGGCGCCGGCGCGCAGGCGCCGTTGCCGTCGGCGGCGCCCGCGACCGCCGCGCCGCTGCCGGCGCCGGGCCCGCGCGTGGTCGCGCAGACCGGCTTCGATCCGCTCCACACCCGTTTCAGCTTCGAACTGCGCACCCGCTGGGGCCAGAAGGTCGGCGGCGAGTTCCCGCGCTACGACGGCGAGGTCAGCGTGCTCGCCGACGGCCGCCATCAGGTCCGCATCCGCCTGGCCACCGGCGCGGTCGTGGTCGGCGATTCCGAGCGCTACACCCGCATGGCCCGCGGCGATCGCTTCTTCGCCGCCGAGCGTTATCCGTACATCGAATTCCTGTCCGAGCCGCACGCGGCCGACCTGGTCCGCCAGGGCGGCGCGCTGCGCGGACGGCTGACCCTGCACGGGATCAGCCGCATGGAAACCTTCGTCCTGGCCCCGGCCGCGTGCGCGCGCCCGGGCGAGGACTGCGACGCGATCGCCCACGGCAGCGTCAGCCGCGACGACTACGCTCTGGACGGATGGCAGTTCGCGTTGGGCGACCGGGTGCGTTTCACCATGCAAGTGCGCCTGTTATCCACGCAAAATAAGCTTCCCCCGCCGCGGACCCCGCCGTCGCGGCCCCCCGAGACGGTTCCGGCACGGCCGGAGCGCTGACCCACCCGCGTTGCCGCACCGGCGCCGCGACGCCAAGGAGCTGTACCGTTGAACCCCGTGTCGCGCGGCCTTGCGGCCCTGCTCGCCCTGTCCCTGTCGGCCTGCGCCTCGCTGAGCCCGGCCCAGCGCGACCGCGCCAGCGCGATCGCCGCCGCCGCGCGCTCGGCGCAGATCGACTGCCACGGCGAGAACGCCTGCGCCCAGCCCTCGCCGCTGTACGACCTCGGGGTCAAGGCGCTGGCCGAATCGGCGCCGGAGCGGCCGCGCCACTACACCGTGATCCTCGACCGCGGCCCCGACGCGCTGCTGGCGCGGATCAACCTGATCCGCAGCGCGCGCCACACCCTGGACCTGCAGACCTACATCTTCGAGGAGGACGACGCCGCGCGCCTGGTCCTGGACGAACTGCTCGCCGCCGCGCGCCGCGGCGTGCGCGTGCGCCTGCTGATCGACCAGCTCGCGGCGATGCGCCACATCGACACCCTCGCGGCGCTGGCCGGCGCCCACGTCAACTTCGAGATCAAGCTGTACAACCCGGTCCTGCACCGCGCCCGCATCACCTACCCGCAGTACGCGCTGGCCGCGGCCTGCTGCTGGCGCCGGCTCAACCAGCGCATGCACACCAAGCTGCTGCTGGCCGACAGCCAGGTCGGCATTTCCGGCGGGCGCAATTACCAGGACGACTATTACGACTGGGACGACGAGTACAACTTCCGCGACCGCGACGTGATCGTCGCCGGCCCGGTCGCGCAGGTCATGGGCACCGACTTCCAGGTGTTCTGGAGCGACCGCCGCAGCGTGCCGGTCGAGCGTCTGGCCGACGTGGGCCAGCGCATCATCGACGACGGCGTGCCGCTGCTGCCGCCGAGCAAGTTCGAACGCCCGCAGCGCGCGCAGGCGATGCGCGAGGCGGCCGCCGACGACGCCCAGGTGCGCGAGCGGCTGGTCGAACCCGCGATCGCGGTCGGCGCGGTGCGCTACATCTCCGACACTCCGGACAAGCACCGCGAGGACGCCGAGAGCAACGCCCTGGCCTCGGACTCGCTGCGCAACCTGATCGCCAATTCGCGCGACGAGGTGCTGCTGCAGACGCCGTACCTGGTGCTGTCCAAGTCGGCGCAGCAGCTGTTCCGCACCCTGCACGCGCGCCCCGACCGGCCGCGGGTGATCGTCTCGACCAACTCGCTGGCCGCGACCGACGCCTTCATCGCCTACGCGCTGTCGTACAAGTACAAGCGCCGCTACCTGCGCGAGTTCGGCTTCAACATCTACGAGTACAAGCCGTTCCCGGCCGACGCGCCGATCGACATCGCCGCGACCGGCGCCGAACTGCCGGCGCTGGGCCTGCCCGGCCTGGCCGAGACCGGCGCGGACGGGCCCGAAGGGCGCGCCGAACCGGGCGACGTCTCCGGCGCAGGCCTGGCCGAATCGCGCCGGCGCCGCAACGACCCGGACCGCAGCAGCGTGCTCTACCGCCAGCGCTACCGCCAACCGCTGACCCAGGAATACGCGGCGATGCGCTACGCGCGGCGCCGCACCAACGAACCGGTACCGCTCAAGCGCGCCGGCGTGCGCATCGGCATGCACGCCAAGTCGATGGTGATCGACCAGCGCATCGGCGTGATCGGCACCCACAACTTCGACCCGCGCGGCGACCACTACAACACCGAGAGCGCGGTGGTGATCGACGATCCGGCGTTCGCCCAGGCGTTGGCGGCGAGCATCCGCCGCGACATCGCGCCGGAGAATTCGTGGGTGATCGCGCGCCGCGACAAGCCGCCGATCTTCTCCGGGCTGGAGTATTCGATCGCCAAGATCTCCGAGCACCTGCCGATCTTCGACCTGTGGCCGGTGCGCTACGCCACCAGCTACGAATTCGTGCCCGGGCCGGATTGCCCGAATCCGCTGTTGCGCACCGATCCGGGATTCCGCGCGTGCTACAAGCCGGTCGGCGATTTCCCCGAGGTCAATCTCGGGGTCAAGAGTCTGACGACGCGGATGTTCACCGCGTTCGGGGCGGGGTTGGCGCCGATTCTGTAACGCGGCGGTCGCGTCGGGTTCGTCGTCGTTGCGTTGTCGCGGTCGCAGCTCGCGCAGCTCCTACAGGGGCTGCGGCCGGTTGCGTGTCCGACTGTAGGAGCGGCGCGAGCCGCGACCGCAACGCTGCAACTACGACGAAACCACCCGCCTAGCGCGAGCGCACCGGCCGATACTGCTTGCGATCTCCATACCCCGCGGCCTTCTCGTCCACGTTCGCGCACAAGCGCCCGTCGCACAGGGTCACGTCCGCACGGTTGTAGGCGCGCAGCAATTCGGCCGAGATCCGGCTCTGGTCGATATCGGCGCGGTACTGCCACAGCAGCCAGCCGCCGCCGAGCAGCAACAGCAGCACGCTGCCGAACGCGGCGCCGACGACTTTCCACACCAGATGCTTGTGCAGCTGCTCCATGCGCTTGAGCTGCCCGGCCAGCGTCTGCGAGCCGTCGTGGAGCAGGCTGCCGGCGTCGCGCAGACGTTTTTCGTACGCGCCCACCGGTTCCGACAAACCGCTTTCGAGCTTGCCCATGACCGCCCCGGGCAGCGTGCGCAGGCTGTCGTCGGCCGATTGCCGCAGCACCCCGGGCACTTGCTGCGCCAGCGCCTGCAGGTGCTCGGCCAAGGCGCGCTGGTGGCGCTCGAGTTCCTCGCAGCGGCGCTCGAACTGTTCCATCAACACCGCGGTCTTGCTGATCAGCGCGGTCAGCTCGTCCTGTTGCATCGTGACTCTCCCTGCTTGAGCGCGGCCCGTCGACCGCAGGCTCGCGATGACGGAGCAGCCGGTCCGGCCGCAACCGGTCCGAGCCTACGCGAGCGTTCGCGCCCGCGGCAACGCGGCGCGGCGCCCGGCCGAAGTGCGTTGCCGGCCCGGGCTGGCGCCGCCGCAGTCACACCCGCGCCGGCGCCGCCGTCTAGGTCGTCAGTCATGGCAACCCCGGCCGCCCCGGGCTCATCCATATCCTCGAACCCGGTAGATGCAGCCCCGCCGGCCAGCCCCCAGAACCGCACGGGGCATGACTAAAGGGGGATATGACTTCCAGCACATACCGATTTCTGCACAGGTGTTGTACTTTACCAACACACCGAAGCACTACCACCCCACGACACACCAAGGACCCGACCATGAACGCCTCCAACGCCCGCACCCAGACCGCCGCCCCGACCGCCAAGACCCCGGCCGCCAACGCCCCGGTCCGCCACGTCCACCGCCAGCGCGACTTCGGCGTCGGCTACGGCAACTCCAGCGGCTACGCCAGCAACCGCAGCTACGCCAGCAACTGGGTCCAGCCGCGCTTCCGCTTCGCCTGATCGCAGCATGGCGTCCCTGGTCCGGTCGGCCACGCTTCCCTGGTCCGGATCGGCGCACTGAGCGCTCCCTTTTCCCAAAAGTCCCAGCGCGCGCCGATCCGGCCTCTTTTGCCCCGCCCGAACCGAACTGCGTTCCGCCCGAAGCCGTTGCCACCGCCGTAACCGCTGTTCCCCGGCGCAAGCCGACACGTCCCGGCTGGTCCGGTCGCCGTCCCGCCGCTATCGTTCTGCGATGAGCGCATCGGACCCGACCAGCCCCGCGGCCCCGGCCGCCACTCCGCCGGCAGCCAAACCGCTGTTCCGCGGCACCACCACCGTCGACGACCTCAACCGGCTCTCGCGCAACACCGCGATGGAGCCTTTGGGCATCGCCTTCACCGAAATCGGCCCCGATTACGTGCGCGGCACCATGCCGGTCGACGCGCGCACCCACCAGCCCTACGGCCTGCTGCACGGCGGCGCCTCGGTGCTGCTGGCCGAAACCCTCGGCAGCAGCGCCGGCAACCTGTGCTGCCCGGACGGCAAGGTCTGCGTCGGCATCGAGATCAACGCCAACCACGTGCGCGGCGTGCGCCAAGGCACGGTCACCGGCACCGCCCGGCCGATCCACGTCGGCGCCAGCACCCAGGTCTGGGAAATCCGCATCGAGGACGAGGCCGGCCGCCTGGCCTGCATCTCGCGCCTGACCCTGGCCGTGGTACCCAAGGCCTGAAGCGGCGAGTAGGCTAAAGCCCCGCGTGGCGCGCACGACGCGCCCGCACCGCGCTCACCGCCGAGGCCCCGTGCGCCGACCCACCATCAAAGATGTCGCCGAACTCGCCCAGGTCTCGCTGAAGACCGTCTCGCGGGTCATCAACGACGAGTCCGGCGTGCGCGCCCGCACCCGCGCGCGGGTGCACGAGGCGATCGCCGAACTCGAATACCGCCCCGACCCGTCCGCGCGCAGCCTGCGCAGCGCCCAGCCGTATGCGCTCGGCGTGGTCTACGACAACCCGAACCCGTACTACATCATCAGCGTGCAGAACGGCGTGCTCGCCGCCTGCCGCGAAACCGGCTACGGCCTGCAGATCCATCCCTGCGATTCGTCCTCGCCGCTGCTGGCCGCCGACCTGATCGACCTGGTCCAGGGCGCGCGCCTGGCCGGCCTGGTGCTGGCGCCGCCGATGTCCGAGCGCATGGAGCTGGTCAGCGAACTGACCGCGCACGGGATCAAGCTGGTGCGCATCGTCTCGGCCGCCGAAGACCCGCGCGACGGCGCGCCGTGCGTGTGGGTCGACGACCGCGACGCCGCCTACGACATCACCGAACACCTGATCCAGCTCGGCCACCAGCGCATCGGCTTCCTGTGGGGCGGCAAGTCGCACCGTTCCAGTTGGGAGCGCTACAAAGGCTATGCGCAGGCGCTGACCGACTACGGCATCGGCGAAGACGAGAATCTGGTCCTGCCCGGCGACTATTCGTTCGACGACGGCTTCCGCGGCGCGCGCCGCCTGTTCGCCCTGCCCGACCGGCCGACCGCGATCTTCGGCAGCAACGACGAAATCGCCGCCGGCGTGCTCGCGGCGGCGAAGTCCTCGGGCATGCACGTGCCTTACGACCTGTCGATCGCCGGCTTCGAGGACAGCCCGTTTTCCAAGCAGTCGTGGCCGACGCTGACGACCGCGCGGCAGGCGACCGAAGAAATCGCGCGACACGCCGCGTACCGCCTGATCGCCGAACTGCGGCGCGAGAGCGACACCCAGCTGGAGCCGCCGGCGAACGAAGGCTTCAGCCCGATCCTGGTGGTGCGCGGGTCGACTGCGCCGCCGCGGCCGGCGCAGGCGTAGCCGCCTGCATTCCGGTCCCCTCTCCCGCTTGCAGGAGAGGGTTAGGGTGAGGGCAAATGCGACTTCAATGCCTGCGCGGGTGCGGACGCAGCGCGTGCCCTCCGCCGGCCCTCTCCCGCAAGCGGGAGAGGGAGCAAAGCTCATTTCAGCGCCGCCGCCTCGCGCGCCAACGCCTCGACCTGGGCCCAATCCCCCGCCTTCACCGCCGCCGCCGGCGCCACCCACGAGCCGCCGACGCACGGCACGTTCGCCAGCGCCAGGTACTCGCGCGCGTTGTTCGCGCCGATGCCGCCGGTGGCGCAGAACCGCAGCTCCGGCAGCGGGCCGCCGAGCGACTTCAGCGCGGTCGCGCCGCCGATCGATTCGGCCGGGAAGAACTTGAGCTGGGTGTAGCCGTGTTCGAGCAACGCCATCGCTTCCGACGCGGTGGCCGCGCCCGGCAGCCACGGCAGATCGATCTCGCGCGCCGCGGCGATCAGCCCCGGCGAACTGCCCGGCGACACCGCGAAGGTCGCGCCGGCCTTCAACGCATCGACGAAATCCTGCGGCCGCCGCACGCTGCCGACGCCGACCGCGGCGCCTTCGACTTCCGCGGCGATCGCCCGCACCGCCTCCATCGCGACCGGCGTGCGCAGCGTCACTTCGATCGCCGGCAAGCCGCCGGCGACCAGCGCGCGCGCCAGCGGCACCGCATGGCTGAGGTCGTCGATCACCAGCACCGGCACCACCGGCGCCAGCGCCAGCACCGCGCCGACGCGCTTTTGCAGATCCTGCATCGCAGTCATTGTTCGGTTCCCAGAAAAATAATCAGGCGCGCGCGGCGACTTCGTCGATGTGCTTGAGCAGGTCGGCCGGGTCTTCGTAGACGCGGAAGCCGCCGGCGCGTTCGAGTTCGTCCTGGCCGTAGCCGCCGGACAGCAGGCCGACGCCGAGCGCGCGGGCGCGGCGCGCGGCGAGCAGGTCCCAGATGCTGTCGCCGACCACGACCGAATGCTCGATGTCGGCGCCGAGCTTGTCGGCGGCGGCGAGGAACAGGTCCGGATCGGGCTTGGCGTAGCGCACCATGTCGCGGGTGATCACCACGTTGCGCTCGGGGTCGACGCCGAGCGCGACCAGGTTGTGGCGCGCGGTTTCCATGCGGCCGCTGGTGGCGATGGCCCAGGGAATTTCGTTTTCGGTCAGGTACGCGAGCAGTTCGACCGCGCCCGGCAGCGGCCGGATCTGCGTCGCCTGCGCGGCGTAGGCCTGCGCGTGCAGCTTGTGCAGGCGCTCCACGCGCTCGGGTGTGATGTCGATTCCGGTCTCGCGCAGCAGGATGTTGGTGAACAAGCCGCCGCTCATGCCGATCTTGCGGTGGATGCGCCACACCGACAGCGGGATGCCGTCGGCGTCGAGCGCTTGTTTCCAGGCCAGGACGTGTTGGTAGACGCTGTCGACCAGGGTGCCGTCGAGGTCGAACAGGAAGGTGGTGCGGATCGGGGCGGGCATGGCGCTGCCTTTTGGAATTCGGAAGTTGGGGGCGATGCAGTTCTTACCTACCGTCATTCCCGCGAAAGCGGGAATCCAGAGACTTCAGAGTCATGTCGCGATGAAGCCCTGGGTTCCCGCTTTCGCGGGAACGACGGTCGGGGCAGCGCGGCGCGATCAACACCGCACCGCCCTCGCAATCACAACGGCACCGGCCCGAACACGCCCGCGCCCTGATCCGCCGGCGCGGCCGCGTCGCGGAACGCGGCGAACAGTTCGCGGCCGAAGCCGACATGGTGCGCGGACAGATCGGCCGTCGCGTTCTCGCGCGCCGCCCAATCGGCCGGTTCGACCACGCTCAGCGTCCCGGCCACCGCGTCCACGCGCAGCACGTCGCCGTCGCGCAGCTTGGCCAGCGGGCCGCCGACCATCGCTTCGGGGGTGACGTGGATCGCCGCCGGCACCTGCCCCGACGCGCCGGACATGCGGCCGTCGGTCACCAGCGCGACGCGATGCCCGCGTTTCTGCAACACCGTCAGCGTCGGCGTCAGCTGATGCAGCTCCGGCATGCCGTTCGCGCGCGGGCCCTGGAAACGCACCACCACGATCACGTCGCGGTCCAGCTCGCCGCGCTCGAACGCCTGCTTGACCTCGTATTGCTCGGTGAACACCCGGCACGGCGCTTCGACCGTCCAACGGTCTTCCGGCACCGCCGAGACCTTGATCGCAGCGATGCCGAGGTTGCCGGTCAGCACGCGCAAGCCGCCGTCCTTGCGGAACGGATCGGCGACCGGCCGCAGCACCGCGGTGTCGCAGCTTTCGCGCGTGCACGGCACGTAATGCACTTCGCCGTCCTCGCCCAGGCGCGCTTCGACGCGATAACGCTCCAGGCCGTGCCCGGCGACGGTTTCCACATCGCCGTGCAGCAGGCCGTGATCGAGCAGTTCGCCGATCAGGAACGCCAGGCCGCCGGCGGCGTGGAAGTGGTTCACATCGGCGCTGCCGTTGGGATACACCCGCGCCAGCAGCGGCACCACCGACGACAGCGCGTCGAAATCCTCCAGCCGCAGCTCGATGCCGGCGGCGGCGGCCATCGCCACCAGATGCAGCAGGTGGTTGGTCGAACCGCCGGTGGCGTGCAGGCCGATCACGCCGTTGACGATCGCGCGTTCGTCGACGATCCGCCCGATCGGGCGGAAGTCCTCGCCCAGCGCGGTGATCTGCGCGGCGCGGCGCGCGGCCAGCGCGGTCAGCGCGTCGCGCAGCGGCGTATTCGGATGGACGAAACTGGAGCCCGGCAGGTGCAGGCCCATCATCTCCATCAGCATCTGGTTGGAATTGGCGGTGCCGTAGAAGGTGCAGGTGCCGGGGCCGTGGTAGCTGCGCGCCTCGGCTTCGAGCAACTCGTCGCGGGTCGCTTCGCCGGTGGCGTAGCGCTGGCGCACGCGCGATTTCTCGTCGTTGGGCAGGCCCGAGGTCATCGGCCCGGCCGGCACGAAGATGCCCGGCAGATGGCCGAAGTGCAAAGCGCCGATGAGCAGGCCGGGCACGATCTTGTCGCACACGCCCAGGTACAGCGCGGCGTCGAACATGTCGTGCGACAGCGCCACCGCGGTCGCCATCGCGATCACGTCGCGCGAGAACAGCGACAGCTCCATGCCTTCGCGGCCCTGGGTGACGCCGTCGCACATCGCCGGCACGCAACCGGCGACCTGCGCGGTCGCGCCGGCGTCGCGCGCGGCGGCTTTCAGCAGATCGGGATAGCGCTCCAGCGGCTGGTGCGCCGAGAGCATGTCGTTGAACGAGGTGACGATGCCGAGGTTCGGCGCCGCGCCGCTGCGCAGCGCCTGCTTGTCGCCGGGCGCGCAGGCGGCGAAACCGTGGGCGAGATTGCCGCACGACAGCCGGCGCCGGTGCGGACCGCTGCCGCAGGCCGCGTCGAGGCGGGCGAGGTAGGCGGTGCGGCGCGCGCGGCTGCGTTCGACGATGCTTTGCGTGACTTGCGCGACGACAGGATGCAATTGGGTATTCACTTGAACCTTGCTCGATGCGGGGCGCCGGCATCGGCGCCTGGCCGGTGACTCGAAAAACGAGACTCCCCTAAAAAAGGGAGAGAGGGGGGATTTGCTCTTCCTACACCTTCCGGAGAAGCACCGGCAAAAGCAAATCCCCCCGCGTCCGCGGTGCGGACGCCGCCCCGGCGACGGGGCGACAGCAAAAGCCTTAACTGGGAGGGGAGGGAGTCAGGGCTTGGCTGTCTGCGGAACCCAAAACGACGCGGGTTCCAAATAATCGTGCGGGTTACGGACTCCAATACAAGGTCGGCACGTGCGGCGCGCCGGCCAGCGCGGCGCGGATCGGCAGGGTCGAACGCGGGTCGCTACGCGCGGCGTCGAGCACCGCGCGCTTGCTTTCGCCTTCGATGTGCAGATACAGCGCCGGCGCGGTGAAGATCGCGCTCAGGGTCAAGGTCATGCGCGGCTCGGGCATCGCCGCGGTGCGCACCGACATCACCGGCGCGCGGCCGCGCGGCTGCAGGCCGATCTCGCGCAGCGCCGGGTTGTCGTGGCCGAGGTCCGGGAACAGCGAGGCGGTGTGGCCGTCGTCGCCCATGCCGAGCACCGCGACGTCGAGCGGCAGGCCTTCGTTGGCGATCTTGGTCAGCACCGGCATCAGCGCCATCTCGGGCGTGTCGACCGGGCGATACAGCGGCAGGAAGCGCGCCGCCGCGGCGTTGTGCTGGAACAGGTGCTCGCGCAGCAGGCGTTCGTTCGAACGCGGATGCTCGGCCGGCACCCAGCGCTCGTCGATCGGCAGCACGGTGACCCGCGCCCAATCCAGCGTCTGCTGCGACAGCTGCTGGAAAAAGCGCTTCGGCGTGTTGCCGCCGGACAGCGCGATGCTGGCTTCGCCGTGGCGCGCGAGCGCGGCGCGCAGGTCGGCGGCGACTTGCCGCGCCAGCGCCAACGCCAGCTGTTCGCCGTCGTCGAACAGTTTTTCGTGCAGCGGCAGCGGCAAGGGTTCGATCACGGTCAGTCGCTCAGCCTGCATCTTCATGCCACGTCCTCCCATCGCGTTCGATCAGCGCCACCGCGGCGCTCGGTCCCCAGCTGCCGGCGGTGTACGGGCGCGGCGCCTCGGCGCTCGCGGCCCAGGCCGCGCGGATCGGGTCGATCCATTTCCACGCCGCGTCGACTTCGTCGCGGCGCATGAACAACATCGGATTGCCGCGCACCACGTCCATCAGCAGGCGCTCGTACGCATCGGCCTGGCGTCCGCCGAACGCGGCCGCGAAGCTCATGTCCAAGGGCACGTGGCGCAGGCGCAGGCCGCCGGGGCCGGGCACCTTGTTCATCAACCACAGCTTCACGCCTTCGTCGGGCTGCAGCCGCAGCACCAGCTTGTTCGGCTGCAGGCGGCTGGACGGGTCCTGTTCGGTCAGGCCTTCGAAAATCGAATGCGGCACCTGACGGAACGTCACCACGATTTCCGACACGCGTTCTGCCAGCCGCTTGCCGGTGCGCAGGTAGAACGGCACCCCGGCCCAGCGCCAGTTCTTCACTTCGGCCTTGAGCGCGACGAAGGTTTCGGTGAACGACTGCGCGCCCAGTTCCTGCGCATAGCCCGGCACCGCGCGGCCTTCGACCGCGCCGGCCTTGTACTGGCCGCGCACGGTGAAGCCGGCGGCGTTGCCGTTCTCGATCGGGCGCAGCGCGCGCAGCACCTTGAGTTTCTCGTCGCGGATCGCGTCGGCGGCCAGCGACGACGGCGGCTCCATCGCGACCAGGCACAGCAGCTGCAACAGGTGGTTCTGGACCATGTCGCGCAGCGCGCCGGACTTGTCGTAATACGGGGCGCGCGATTCCACGCCGACGGTTTCGGCCACGGTGATCTGCACGTGGTCGATGTGCTCGGCCTTCCACAGCGGTTCGAACAGCGCGTTGCTGAAACGCAGCGCGGTCAGGTTCTGCACCGTCTCCTTGCCGAGGTAATGGTCGATGCGGAAGATTTGGGTTTCGTTGAACACCCGCGCCAGCGCGTCGTTGATCGCGTCGGCGCTGGTGCCGTCCTTGCCGAGCGGCTTTTCCACCACCACGCGGGTCTTGGGATTGACCAGGCCGTGCGATTGCAGCCGGTCGGAGACCACGCCGAACAGGTCCGGGCCGACCGCGAGGTAGAACACCCGCACCCGCTCGGCGTCGGCGAACTCGGCGGCGAACTCGGGCCAGCCGCTGTCCGAGCTCAGGTCCAGCCGGCGGTACGACAGCAGCGCCAGGAAGCCGTCGAGCACCTCGGTCTGCTGCGCCTGCTCGCCGGCGAACTGGATCAGCGCCTCGCGGATCTTGCCGCGGTAGGCCTCGTCGCTGCGCTCGTCGCGGGCGATGCCGACGATGCGCGCGGCGGCGACGATCTGGCCGTCGGCATAACGGTGGAACAAGGCCGGCAGCAGCTTGCGCAGGGCCAGGTCGCCGGTGCCGCCGAAGATCACCAGATCGAACGGGGCCAGCGGCGCCAGATGCGGGGGTTGCGCGGTGGAAGGCACGGAATAGACGCTCATGGACGGTCCGGCGGGGTCTCGACTGGTCTGGATGAAACCATACCAGCAAAGATACCAGTAAGATACCACCCGTGCAAAATAACCATAAATCAATGGTTTAAACCGGTTTAGCACGTCTTTGTTGCCGCCAATGGTCTGCCACTGGTATCTTTTCCCGCATGCAGGACTATCTGCAAAACGAATTCCGCCGCCAGTCCGACGCGCGCCGCGCGCCGGCGTATCAACACCTGCGCCGCACCCTCCAGCACGCGATCGAGAACGGCGAGCTGACCGCCGGCCAGGCCCTGCCCGGCGAACGCGAGCTCGGCAAGCTGCTCGACCTGTCGCGGGTGACCGTGCGCAAGGCCATCGCCGGCCTGGTCGGCGACGGCCTGCTGGTGCAGCGCCAGGGCGCCGGCACCTTCGTCGCCGAGCGCATCGTCAAATCGTTCTCGCGCCTGACCAGCTTCACCGACGACTTGCGCGCGCGCGGGCTCGATCCGCGCTCGACCTTCCTCGAACGCGGCCTCGGCGAGGTCACGCCGGAGGAAGCGATGGCGTTGAACCTGTCGCCGGGCGCGGCGGTGATCCGCTACTACCGCCTGCGCACCGCCGACGGCGTGGCCTTGGCGCTGGAGCGCACGGTGGTGCCGGCCGCGGTCATCGGCGATCCGGACCTGGTCGAGAACTCGCTCTACGAAGCCTTCGCCAAGCTCGGCATCCGCCCCGCGCGCGCCTTGCAGCGCCTGCGCGCGATCGCCTTCGACGCCGAGCAGGCGCGGCTGATGAACCTGCCCGAAGGCGCGCCCGGTCTGTTCATCGAACGCCGCACCTTCCTCGACGACGGTCGCGTCGTCGAGTTCACCCGATCCTTCTACCGCGGCGACGCCTACGACTTCGTCGCCGAACTCCAGAGCGAACCCACCCCGTGAGCGCCGACACCCTGCTCGACCCCAGCACCACCCGCATGTACGCCGAAGCGCAGGAAGCCGGCGACGCGGTCGCCCGCCAGTTCGCCGCCAACGCCGACATCGTCGACGAGCTGGCCGAACGCCTGCGCGCGCAGCCGCCGCGCTTCATCGTCACTTGCGCGCGCGGCAGTTCGGATCACGCCGCGACCTACGGCAAATACCTGTTCGAGACCCAGCTGGGCCTGGTCACCGCCTCGGCGTCGCCGTCGGTGGGCTCGGTCTATGCGGTCAAGCCGCAGTTGCAGGATTCGCTGTTCGTGGCGGTGTCGCAGTCGGGCAAAAGCCCCGACCTGGTGCGCAACGCCGAGATCGCCAAGAGCGCCGGCGCGCACGTGCTGGCCCTGGTCAACGTCGCCGACTCGCCGCTGGCGCAGGTCGCCGACACCGTGCTGCCGTTGCACGCCGGCCCGGAAAAGAGCGTCGCGGCGACCAAAAGCTATCTGTGCTCGCTCGCGGCGATGCTGCAGCTGACCGCGCGCTGGAGCAGCGACGCGCGCCTGTTCGACGCCGTGCACGCGCTGCCGGCGGCGCTGCGCGAGGCGTTCGCGCAGGACTGGTCGCCGCTGGTCGAGGGCCTCAAGGACGCGCACAACCTGTTCGTGATCGGCCGCGGCCTCGGCCTCGGCGCGGCCCAGGAGGCCGCGCTGAAGTTCAAGGAAACCTGCGGCCTGCACGCCGAAGCCTTCAGCAGCGCGGAAGTGAAGCACGGCCCGATGGCGATCGTCGGCCCGGGCTTTCCGGTGCTGGCCTTCGCCCAGGACGACGGCACCGGCGACGGCACCGTGGCGGTCGCGCGCGAGTTCCGCCAGCGCGGCGCGCCGGTGTGGCTGGCCGCGCCGGGCATCCACGGCGGCGATGCGCTGCCGCTGGCGCGCTCGCTGCACCCGGCGATGACGCCGCTGCTGACCGTGGCCAGCTTCTACAAGGCGGCCAACGCGCTGTCGGCCGCGCGCGGGCTGAACCCGGACGTGCCGCCGCATCTCAATAAAGTCACCGAGACCGTCTGAGGCCATGACCGCCACCGCCTTCGTCAACGGCCGCGTGCTCAGCGAGCGCGGCTTCGAATCCGACCTCAGCGTCATCGTCGAGGACGGCTGGATCGTCGCCGTGCTGCCCGGCCCGGCGCCGGCCGGCGCGCAGGCGGTCGATCTGCACGGCCGCTATCTGGCGCCCGGCTTCATCGACACCCAGGTCAACGGCGGCGGCGACGTGCTGTTCAACGATGCGCCGACGGTCGACGGGCTGCGCACGATCGCCCAGGCGCACCGCAAGTTCGGCACCACCGGGATGATGCCGACGCTGATCAGCGACGACGTCGAGGTGATGCTGCGCGCGATCGCCGCGGTGCGCGAGGCCATCGCCGCGGGCGTGCCCGGCATTCTCGGCATCCATCTCGAAGGCCCGTACCTCGCGCCGGCGCGCAAGGGCGTGCACAACCCCGACAAGTTCCACACCCCGGGCGAGGACGAGCTCGACCGCATCGCCTCGCTCGACAACGGCAAGACGATCCTGACCTTGGCGCCGGAGCGCTTCGACGACGCCACCCTGCGCGCGCTGGCCGCGCGCGGCGTGCTGCTCAGCGCCGGCCACACCGCCGCCGATTACGAACGCCTGCGCTCGGCCTTCGCCAACGGCATCAGCGGCGTCACCCACCTGTTCAACGCGATGACGCCGCTCGGCAGCCGCGAACCCGGCGGCGTCGGCGCCTGCCTCGACGATCCCGGCTCGTGGTGCGGGGTGATCGTCGACGGCGAACACGTGCATGACGCTTCGCTGCGCGTGGCCATCGCGGCCAAGCCGCGCGGCAAGATCATGCTGGTCACCGACGCGATGCCGCCGGTCGGCGGCGTCAACGAAGACTTCGTGCTGTACGGCGAGACCATGACCTGCCGCGACGGCAAGTGCAGCACCGCCAGCGGCACCCTGGCCGGCTCGGCGCTCGACATGGCGACCGCGGTGCGCAACACCGTGCGGCGCCTGGGGCTGCCGCTGGAGGACGCCTGCCGCATGGCCTCGGCGTATCCGGCCGACTTCCTCGGCCTCGGCGGCGAGCTCGGACGGATCGCGCCGGGCTATCGCGCCGATCTGGTCGCGCTCGACGACGAGCTGACGGTGCGCGACAGCTGGATCGCCGGCCGGCGCTGAGCGCGCCGGCAAACGTTGCCATCAACGGCGGCGGCGATACACCACGTCTTCCAGCGTCGGATCGTCATACGCGTAGACGTGCTCGCCGGCTTCGAGCAGCGCCGAATGGGGGCTGGCGATGAAGGCCGCGACGGCGGCATGGAAGTCCTCCGGCGCCTCGTCGTCTTCGTAGCCTTCGGGCACCAGCGCGCATTCGCGGCCGCCGAGCACCGACAGGGCCAGCGGCGTGTCGCAGCGCGATTCGAACAAGGCGGCGGGGTCTTTGGGTGGGCGTTTGGCCATGCGGGTCGCTCCTGCGAGGAGTGGCAACGGCGGCGCCCGGCGGTCCCGGCTGCGGGCACAAGCATAGGCCGGCGCGCCGAGTCTCGATTCACTCGCCACAGCAGTGGCGCCGCCGCATCGCCGCGCGTGTCCCGACGCGGCTTCATGCGTCCACAAGGCGGAGAGGGTGGGGCGCGCCGACAGCACGGCCGCTGAGGCCGCGCCGCGCCCGGCTCAGCCGCCGCGGCAGTCGCGGCGCGCGCGGTCTTCGCGCTGGGCGACGTCGCCGGCGCCGGCTTCGCGCATCTTCTTGATCGAATGCGCGCAGCGGTCGCTCATCGGCTTGCGCACGTTGCCTTGCGCATCGCGTTCGCCGGCCGCCGGTTCGCTCCAGCGCACCAGCGGCTGCGGCGACGGCATCGGGAAGTTCGCCGCGCCCGGCTCGGCCAGGCGCGCGTTGGCCGGGCTCTGGCGATACAGCGCGTCCTGCGGGTTCGCCGCGCCCGGCGGCGCATGCGCGGAGGGTTCGCGCTTGGGAGCAGCCAACACCGGCGGCGAGGTCTTGGCGGCCGCGACGGCGGCGGGCTTGGCCGCCGGCCGAGCGGGCGCCTGGGCGAAGGCCGGCGCCGACAACAGCAGCGCGAGCGCTGCGGCGAGAGGAAGACGGAACATGAGCGCGGTCCTGAAATTACGCCGGATCGTCGCCGGCCTTGCGACTGTAGCGGCATCGCGACGCCGCCACGCCGCGGCGCGGCGCAGGCGTTCATGCGCGGTGCGCATTGGCGGCCATCGCGCGCCGCGCAGCCTGCGCGGCGCAGGCCGGATGCGCCGGCCGCGACGGCGGCGCGCAGCCCGGTGGCGGCCCTCGCATTCCCCTGTTCATCCTGCGCACGCAGCGGCCGCCGTCCCCGTATACGAAAGGCACACTCTGCCCGTCTGGCGGCCCAATTACGCACACAGGCTATAATTCCGAGTCTTTGCTCGGCTCCCGGCGCGCCACACCGGACCGCACGGACGCCCGCCGCACCGCCCCCGCCAGCCCACCCGCGGCATCGCCGCGAGAGCCCGCCCATGACCAGCACCGCAGAACTCAGCTCGCCGTCGTCGGCGAACACGGACCTCACCAACTCCGTGCTCGACCCGGACTACACCCTCGAGCACAAGTACACCCGCCAGGAAGGCCGCATCTATCTGTCCGGCGTGCAGGCGCTGGTGCGCCTGCCGCTGATGCAGCGCCTGCGCGACCAGGCCGCGGGGCTCAACACCGCCGGCTTCATCTCCGGCTACCGCGGCTCGCCGCTGGGCGGGTTCGACCTGGAGCTGTGGCGCGCGCGCAAGCATCTGGAAGCGGCCGGGGTGAAGTTCACCCCGGGCCTCAACGAAGACCTCGGCGCGACCATGGTCTGGGGCACCCAGCAGACCAACCTGTTTCCCGGCGCCAAGGTCGAAGGCGTGTACGGCATGTGGTACGGCAAGGGCCCCGGCGTGGACCGCACCGGCGACGTGTTCAAACACGCGAACGCCGCCGGCACCAGCAAGCACGGCGGCGTGCTGGCGCTGGCCGCCGACGACCACGCCTGCCGCTCCTCGACCCTGCCGCACGGCTCGGAAGGCGAGTTCACCAGCGCGATGATGCCGATCCTCAACCCGGCCGGCGTGCAGGACATCCTCGACATGGGCCTGATCGGCTGGGCGATGTCGCGCTACACCGGGCGTTGGGTCGGCTTCAAGACCATCGCCGAAACCGTGGAGTCGTCGGCGTCGGTCGACGTCAATCCGCTGGCGTTGCAGATCGTCACCCCGGACGACTTCGTCATCCCGGCCGGCGGCCTCAACATCCGTTGGCCGGATCCGCCGATGGACCAGGAAATGCGCCTGCACCAGTACGCGGTCAAGGCCGCGCAGGCGTTCGCGCGGGCCAACAGGATCGACCGCATCGTCATCGATTCGGCCAACGCGCGCCTGGGCATCATCACCACCGGCAAGAGCTACCTCGACGTGCTGCAGGCGCTGGAATACCTGGGCCTGGACGCGCGCGCCTGCGCCGACCTCGGCATCCGCGTGTACAAGGTCGGCATGACCTGGCCGCTGGAACCGGTCGGCCTGCGCGCGTTCGCGCGCGGCCTCGACGACATCCTGGTGGTCGAGGAGAAGCACGCCTTCATCGAAAGCCAGATGAAGGAATCGATGTACAACTGGGACGGCGGCAAGCGTCCGTCGATCGTCGGCAAGTACGACGAGAACGGCGAGTGGATCCTGCCCTCGACCGGCGAGCTGACCCCGGCGCGCATCGCCGGCGTGATCGCGCGCCGCATCCAGCGCTTCCACGACAGCGAGCAGATGCGCGACGTGCTGCGCTGGATGGAGGAAAAGGAAAGCGAGCTGGCGCTGCCGCGGGTCGCGTTCCCGCGCGTGCCGCACTACTGCTCGGGCTGCCCGCACAACACCTCCACGGTGGTGCCGGAAGGCTCGCGCGCGCTCGGCGGCATCGGTTGCCATTACATGGTCACCTGGATGGACCGCGACACCAACACCTTCACCCAGATGGGCGGCGAAGGCGTGACCTGGTGCGGACAGGCCGGTTTCACCGAGACCGAGCACGTGTTCCAGAACCTCGGCGACGGCACCTACTTCCACTCGGGCTCGCTGGCGATCCGCCAGTCGGTCGCCGCCGGCGTCAACATCACCTACAAGATCCTCTACAACGACGCGGTCGCGATGACCGGCGGCCAGCCGGTCGACGGCACCTTGTCGGTGCCGCAGATCGCGCATCAGGTGCGCTCCGAGGGCGTGCACACGATCGTCCTGCTGTCCGACGACATCGCCAAGTGGAACCGCCGCGAGCTGTTCCCCAGCGACGTCGAATTCCACGACCGCAAGGAACTCGACGCGATCCAGAAGCGCCTGCGCCAGGTCAAGGGCGTCAGCGTGCTGATCTACGACCAGACCTGCGCGACCGAGAAGCGCCGCCGCCGCAAGCGCGGCAAGATGGTCGATCCGCAAAAGCGCGTCATGGTCAATTCGCTGGTCTGCGAAGGCTGCGGCGATTGCGGCAAGAAGTCGTTCTGCGTGTCGGTGCTGCCGAAGGAAACCGAGTTCGGGCGCAAGCGCGAGATCGACCAGTCGAACTGCAACAAGGACTATTCCTGCGTCAATGGTTTTTGCCCGAGCTTCGTCACCGTCGAAGGCGGCGGCCTGAAGAAGAAGAAGGGTTCCTCGGCCAAGGATCGTCTGAACGATCTGCCGCTGCCGCAGCTGCCCGCGCTCGACCAGCCCTGGAACATCCTCATCACCGGCGTCGGCGGCACCGGCGTGGTCACCATCGGCGCGCTGCTCGGCATGGCCGGGCACCTGGAAGGCAAGGGCGCGAGCGTGCTCGACCAGACCGGCCTGGCGCAGAAGGGCGGCGCGGTGACCACCCACATCCGCATCGCCAAGACCCCCGAGGACATCCACGCCGTGCGCATCGCCGCCGGCGAGGCCGATCTGGTGCTGGGCTGCGACATGGTCGTGGTCAACGACTACTGGGCGCTGTCGAAGATCCGCGCCGGCCGCAGCCAGGTCGTGCTCAACAGCTACGAAGCGATGCCGGGCACCTTCACCACGCGTCCGGACATGCAGTTCCCGGCCACCGACATCGTCGCCGCGATCAAGCTCGCGCTCGGCGATCAGGCGCCGCATCTGGTCGATGCGACCCAGCTCGCCACCGCCCTGCTCGGCGACGCCATCGCCGCCAACCTGTTCATCCTCGGCTACGCCTGGCAGCGCGCGCTGGTGCCGATCAGCTTCGACGCGCTGATGCGCGCGATCGAGCTCAACGGCGCGGCGATCGAGATGAACAAGACCGCGTTCGCCTGGGGCCGCCTGGCCGCGATCGACCCGCGCGCGGTGGCCGAAGCCGCCGGCGTGACCCGCAAGGTGCCGACCGCCGCCGAAGCGACCCCGCGCGACCTGCCGCACCTCAAGCCCGGCGAGTGGGAAGGCAACGAGTGGGGCGCGACCTCGGCGCCGCGCGCGACCCGCAACGAGGACGAGCTGCGCCACGTGCCTGCCAAGGCCGATGGCGACAACGTCGCGTTCCTGCCGCTCGACGACCTGCGCCTGTCGCGCTCGCTCGACGAACTGATCGCGCGCCGCGTCGCCTTCCTGACCGACTACCAGGACGCCGCCTACGCCAAGCGCTATTCCGACTTCGTCGCCAAGGTGCGCGAGGCCGAGCAAAAGAAGGCGCCGGGCTCGACCGATCTGGCCGAGGCGGTCGCGCGCTACTTCTTCAAGCTGATGGCCTACAAGGACGAGTACGAAGTCGCGCGCCTGTACACCAGCGGCGAATTCCAGCGCCGCCTGCAGCAGCAGTTCGACGGCGACTACAAGCTCAAGTTCCACCTCGCCCCGCCGCTGCTGGCCAAGAAGGACGCGCAAGGCCGTTTGATCAAGCAGGAATTCGGCCCCTGGGTGTTCACCGCGTTCAAGTGGATGGCCAAGCTGCGCAAGCTGCGCGGCGGCACCTTCGACATCTTCGGCTACACCGAGGAACGCAAGATGGAGCGGCGCCTGATCGGCGAGTACGAACAGACCGTCGGCGGCCTGCTCGACAAACTCGACGGCGGCAACGTCGACCTCGCCGCGGAAATCGCCGGCATTCCCGAGCACATCCGCGGCTACGGCCACGTCAAGGAAGAACACCTGCACAAGGCCAAGGCGCGCGAGGCGGAGTTGCTGAAGGAATTCGCTAATCCGTTGCGGATCGTGCAGGCGGCTTGAGGCCTTCGGGTCCGCGACGCGCACGCGATCGCACCGTTGGAACGAAACGCCCCGCATCCGCGGGGCGTTTCTTTTTCCCCTTCGCAAGCCGCCGAAGCTCGCCGGCTCAAATCGCCCGCAACGCGTGCCGCACCACATCCGCGCTGGCCGCATCGCCCGCGCTGACCATCGCGTAGTTGTAGCCGCCGCGCGACCAGTACTGCGCCAGCAGGCCGCCGTCGCGGCGGTCGCCGCGCGGCAGCATGTGGTGGCGCGGGCCGGGCGGGCGGATGTAGAAGCTGATCGCCGCGCCGGCCGGGTCCTGGTAGACCACCAGCGCCGCGGCGCCCTGGTCGGTGGACAGCGCGCGCGCGCCGACCGGGCGGTAGCCGGCGGCGCTGAGGTCGGGCAGGCGCATGGGTTCGCGGAAGTTCGCGTCGAGCCAGGACTGCACATCGCCGGCGACCGCGTCGGTGCGCAGGTCGTGGCGCGCGGCGAACAGCCGGTGCGCGGCGATCGCGTCGGCCATCGGCGCGCCGGCCAGCATCGCCGGCGCGGCGGGACGGCTCCATTCGCGCGCCTGCCAGCCGCCGATGCCGCCCACGCCGAGGCTCAGCAGCACCGCCGCGGCCACGGCGTAGCGCGCGCTGCGGCGGCGCGCGAGGCCCGCACGCAGGCGCGCGGGGTCGAGCGCGGGCTCCAGCGGCGGCAGCGCGCCGGCGAGCCCGACGCGCAGTTGCTGCGCGTCGCGCTGCCAGGCCTGCAGTTCGGCCAGCCGCTCGGGCTGGCGCGCCAGCCAGGCCTCGACCTCGGCGCGGCGCGCGGGGTCCAGGCGGCCGTCGATGTAGGCGTGCAGATCGTGTTCGTCGGGGACGTGGGTCATACGGAACTCGCAAGCGGAAGCGAACAGCGGCGGGACGAACGCATCATTTCAGCAATCTCAGCGGCGGCGCGGCGGTCTCGCCGTCGCTGAGCCGGCGCAGCGCCTGGCGCGCGCGCGACAGCCGCGACATCACCGTGCCGATGGGGACTTCGAGAATATCGGCGACTTCCTGATAGCTCAGGCCTTCGACCGACACCCACAACAGCAGGCTGCGCTGCTCCACCGGCAACTGCTGCAAGGCCTCCAGCGCCGAGCGCGCGATCGCCTCGCGCTCGGCCGAGGGCTGGCTGTCCGGCGCGCCCAGGCCGGTCCGCGCGAGCACGCCGGCATAGCGCTGGGCGCGGCGCTGGCCGTCGAGGAACTGGCGGTAGAGGATCGAGAACAGCCACGGCCGCAGCGCCGCCTCGTCGCGGCGCTGGTCCCAGCCGGCGATGGCGCGCTCGAGCGCGCTCTGGACCAGATCGTCGGCCGCGTGCGGGTCGCGCGCCAGCCAGCGGGCGAAGCGCCGCAGCGAGGGCAGTTGTTCGCGCAGGGCCTGATCGAGTTCGTGCGGGGACATGGGCGCGGTTCGCAGGGGTTCGTCCGGTGTGACGCCGCCGGACCCAGTTTATTCCCGCGGCCGGTCGCCGCGCCGTTCAGGACGCGGCGAGGGAATAAGCGCCGCGGCCGCGCGTCGTACCGGTGACGCAGCCACTCCCGCAGCCACGATCGCCCGCCATGAACGAACCCTTCGCACCGCCCCGACCGCCCGTCCCGCTCGCCCGCTGGGCCCTGATCGCGCTCGCGGTCGGCGGCCTCGCCGGCGCCTTCGCCTATGTCGCCGGCTACCTCGACCCGCAGCGGCTGACGCCGAAGCGCCTGGTCGATCAGTTGCAGACCAACGGCGGCCTGCACCCCGGCTACCGCCGCAACCACGCCAAGGGCGTGTGCGTGATCGGCCGCTTCGACAGCAACGGCGCGGCCGCGCCGTACTCGCGCGCGGCCCTGTTCGCTGCGGGTGCGAGCACGCCCCTGGTCGGCCGCTTCGCCCTGCCCGGCGGCAACCCCTACGCGCCCGACGGCGGCGTGCCGATCCGCAGCCTGGCGCTGCGCCTGACCCAGGCCGACGGCCAGCAATGGCGCACCGGCATGAACAACATGCCGGTGTTTCCGGTCGCCACGCCGCAGGCGTTCTTCGAGCAACTGCGCGCGACCGCGCCCGACCCGGCCACCGGCAAGCCCGACCCGGCCAAGCAAAAGGCGTTCTTCGAGGCGCACCCGGAAACGTCCGCGTTCCGCGCCTGGATCAAGGACCAGAAGCCGTCGGCCAGCTACGCCACCGACAGTTACTACGGCCTCAACGCGTTCTACTTCGTCGGCGCCGACGGCGCGCGCCATGCGGTGCGCTGGCGGGTCGAGGCCGACAACGGCGCCGCCGCCGCACCGCTCGGCGCGCAGGACGTGAACACCCTCGCCGCCGAACTCGAACAACGCCTCGCCCGGGGCCCGCTGCGCTGGCGGCTGTGGGCGACGCTGGCCGCGGCCGGCGATCCGGTCGACGACGCGACCCAAGTCTGGCCGGCGCAGCGCCCGCAGATCGACGCCGGCACGCTGATCCTGGAACGCGCCCAGGACCAGGACAGCGGCGAATGCCGCGACATCAACTACGACCCGATGGTGCTGCCCGACGGCATCGTCGCCTCGGCCGACCCGCTGCTGCCGGCGCGCTCGGCCGCTTACGCCGAGTCCTACCGCCGCCGCACCGCCGAGGAAGCGCGTGCCGGCGGCCGTCCGCCGCAGGAGGCCGCGCGATGAACGCCGAGACGAATGCCGAACCGACCCGCCGCGACGAAACGATGTTCTGGTGGCCGGCGCGCGTGCTGCACTGGCTGATGGCGCTGATGATCCTGACCATGCTGTTCGTCGGCGCGGGCCTGGTCGCGAGCGTGTCGGAACGCCACGCCTGGCTGCTGGCGCTGCACAAGCCGCTCGGCGCGGCGATCCTGGTGTTGGCGGTGTTGCGGCTGGCGCTGCGGCTGTGGCGCCGCCCGCCGCCGCTGCCGCGCGAGCTGAGCGCGGCGCAGCGTTTCGCCGCGCACGCCTCGCACTGGCTGTTGTACGCGCTGATGCTGGCGATGCCGCTGATCGGCTGGGCGATGCTGTCGGCCGGCGGCTATCCGGTCGACCTCGGCGCCGGGCTGCGCCTGCCGCCGATCGCGCCGTTCGACCCGAGCTGGTTCGCGGCGCTGCGCTGGCTGCACCGGACCTTGGCGTACGCCTTGTTCGCGCTGGTGCTGCTGCATCTGGCGGCGGCGCTGTATCACGGCCTGATCCGCCGCGACGGGGTGTTGCGCAGCATGCTGTGGCGGCGGCGCGAGATTGTGGAGCAGGACCTCGGCTGAGTGGCGATTGCGGCACCGTGCTTTCGGCGCGAACGGCCACAATTCTGCGCGCAAGCGCCGATTCCGACTGTAGGAGCTGCGCAAGCTGCGACCGCGACATCGCGCTTACGACGCAAACGGCTACCCCGCGGTCGCGGCTCGCGCCGCTCCTACAGGAAGCGATCCGGTTTACCCGGCCGGCGGCAGGCCGTGCCCGCCGACCGGCTCGGTTTCGAAATGCGAATCGAACCCCGCGATCATCGGCCGCGCCTTGGCGATCGTCGCCTGCACCTGCGGCAACGACAACGAGGCGCGATGGCTGTCGGCGTCGTCCCAGACCTCGGTGATCCAGATCGCGTCGCCGTCGCCCGGATCGCGCGCGACGATGTAGCTGCGGCAGCCGGGCATCGCGCCCACGTCCTGCAACAGCAGCGCGATCAGCGCGTCGCGCTGGCCCGGCGCGGCTTTCATGCGGCCGATCAATCCGTACATGGCGGTGTCCTCGCATGCGGGCGCGGGCCCGCCGGGAGCCGACTCTAGCGCCGTATTGCGGACAGATCGCGGACAGCAAGCTCGCGAACGGCTGGCTCGCGGAAAGCCAGCGGGGATAGCGGGCCCATAGACAGCCGGCTCGTGGGCACCGGGCCCGCGAACAGGCTCAGCGCGCCTCGCGCGGCAACTCCGCCCGACCCAGCGCGTACGGCAGCAGCCGCGCGATGTTGCGCGCATCGTCGATGCCGCGGTGGTGGGTGCCGGCGAACTCCAGCCGCGCGCGGCGCACGCCGCCGCCGAGGCCGAACTTGCGGCCCGAGCCTTCGCGCTGCGCGAACAGCCGCTTGATGTTGCGGTGCGGCGCGCCGACCGGATCGGCGACGCGGTGGAAGCCGCAGTCCTGCTGCAGCTGATTGCGGTCGTAATCGCCCCACGAACCCCAGATCAGGTCCGGATACGCGCCGCGCCAAGCCTTCAGCGCGGCGGCCACGTCGGCGAAACCGGGCGCGGCGTCGACCTGCGCCTGGGTGATCGTGGTCAGTTGCGTGCAGAAATCGCTCAGCCGCGGATGCCGCACCGGCCGCACGAAACTCTGGAATTCGTCGACCACGCGCAACGTCGCGGTTTCGACCATCACCGCGCCGATCTCGATGATCTCCATCTGCTGGCGCGGCACCGACCCGTCGTTGGCGCAGGTCGCTTCGAAGTCGATCAGCAGGTAATGCGCGGGTTCTCGTTCTGGTTCTTTTTCGATGTTTTCGTTCATAGCGCGGCATTGTCGCGCGTCCCACGCTGTCGCCGCCGCACCGCCGGTCGGCCGCCAAACGGCGGCCTGCGCGGTCGCGGCTCGCGCCGGAACGGCTTACTTCGGCGCGAAAATCTTCGACAGGCGATCCGGCGCACCGTCGATCCGCTCCAGCCGCGGGTAACGCAAGCCGCCGCGGTAATCGATGCGCACGCTGCGCACCGCATCGCCGTTGCGCACGATCAGCTCGATCGGCTGCTTGCCGTCCTTGTTCGCGCCGACCGCGTCCTTGAGCCGCTCGCCGCTGGCGCTGTAGCCGTTGATCGCGATCAGCGTGCTGCCCGGAGCGATGCCGGCGTCGAAGGCCGGGCCGTCCCAGCGCACCGCGACGACGTTGTTGTCGTTGGACAGGCTCAGGCCGAGCGAATAGGTCAGGTCGGTCTGCTTGCGGTCGCTTTCGGCGAGCTTGGCGTATTCGCTCGGCGTGTCGGCGAAGCTCAGCTTCCAGCCGCTCGCGGCCAAGCCGTCCAGCGGCGCGGCGCGCGCGTCCAGGCGCTCGCGCAGGAACCCGGCCCAGTCGAACGGCGCGACCTTGTCGAGCGCGGCGACCACGTCCTCGAACTCGTACGGCTTGACCTCGAAATCGCCGTCGGCGCCGCGGAAGAAGCCGCGCGCGAAGTCGTCGAGCGAGCGCTTCTCGCCGCTCAGCGCGCGCAGCTTGGCGTCGACCGCCAGCCACACCAGCTGGCCGCCGCTGTAGTAGTCCTCGCTGAGCTGGTAGCTCGAATACGATTTGGGCCGGCGCATCGAAATCACCGGATCCATCGTGGTGTCCTGCAACGGCCGCCAGCTCAGGCCCGGGCGGTCCTCGGCGTAGCGCGCGGCCACCAGCGCCAGCGCGTCGCGCGCGAACTCGGGCTTCCACAAGCCCGAACGCGCGGCCAGCACATAACCCCAGTACTGGGTCTGGCCTTCGTACACCCACAGCAGGCTGTCGCGCAGCGGCTGGTTGAAGTTGCCCGCGACCAGCCCGGCCGGACGGCGGAATTTGCCGTTCCAGGCGTGGGTGTACTCGTGCGCGAGCAGATCGCGGCCGAGCGCGCTGCTGCCGTCCCAGCCGGTGAAGTAGTCGGCGTCGACGCCGTTCTCGCTGGAGCGATGGTGTTCCAGGCCGATCCCGCTCATCTGGCCCGACAGCGCCAGCAGGAAATCGTAATGGTCGTAAGGCTGCGAGCCGAACAGCTTGACCGCCTGCGTCACCAGTTCGCGGTGCGGCTTGAGCTGTTCGGGCTTGGCTTCGAGGAACTTGGCCGCGTCGGCGACCAGATTCAATCGCACCGGAATCTTCGCGCCCGGGGCCAGATCGATCTGCTTGTAATGGCGGCCGGCGAACACCGGCGAATCCAGCAAGGTGTTGAGCGGCACCGGGCGGAAGCGCAGGGTGTCGCCCTGGCGCGCGTCCAGTTCCAGCGCGGTGCCGGCCTGCCAGCCGGCCGGCAGTTTCAGGCTCGGCGCCACCTGGATGCCGCGCGCGTAGTAACCGGCCGGATACAGCGCGACCTGGTTCCATTGCACGTTGAGCATGTCGGCGGTCATCACCACCCGCCCCTGGTTGCCCGCGGTCGGGGTCAGCATGTCGAACTCGATGTCCAACTCGCCGACGCCCTGCGGCACCTCGAGCTTGAACGCGTACACGTCGAGCGGATCGCGCGCCCAGGCGATGGCCTGGCCGTTGCCGCGCACGCGCAGGCCGGCGAGCTTGTCGATCGGGCCGGTCGGCGAATGGTTGCCCTGGATCCACTGCGGGAACAGCAAGGTCAGCGGCCCGGCCTGCACCGGCAGGCGCTGGCGCGCGTGCAGCACGCGCCGGGCGATGTCGCTGGCGTCGACCTCCAGTTGCACGGTGCCGGGGTACGGCCGGTCCTGCGGCGGCGCGGTCTGCGCGCGCGCGGCGTGCCAGGGCAGCGCAGCGGCGATCAGCAAGGGCAACAGGGCGAGCGGGGATCGGCGCATGTACGGACTCCAGGACGCAGGACACGAAAAACCCATCCTACTCACCGCGCCCGCACGCCGGCCCCCTGCCATTGGGCATGGGTCGGCGATACCGCGACGCCGGTACGGCGTAGCGGCAAATTGCGCACATCCGCGGCCGGCCGACGCCCGTCGCCGGCGTCCGCGCAGCGCCGTCCGCCGTCAACGCGGCGGCAGCGCCTCCTGGCTGCGCTCGCTGCGCTGGGCCGTGCCGGTTCCGTCTTCGAAGTAATCCACCGCGGTCACCGCGCCGGCCGCGTCGCGCACCAGCTTCAGCCGCGCGATGCCGTTGGGATAGACGAATTCGCCGGCGCCGACCGCGGTCAGCGTGGCCGCCGCGCCGCCGCCGATGCGCTGGATGCTCAGCCCGCCGCCGTCGGCGCGCAGCGCCCACGAACGCGCGGGCACGGCCTGCCGGTACACGCCTTCGGCCTGGCGCAGCGTGCGCGGTTCCTCGGCCACCGCCAGCGCCGGCGGATACGGATCGCCGAGCGCGGCCGCGGCCAGCTTGCGCACGATCGGCTCCAGCCCCGCGCTGCCCGGCGCGCCGGTGTCGCTGTTGCTGAGCACCGCCACGGTGATCTCGCGCTCGGGCAGGTACAGCAGGTACGAAGCGAAGCCGAAGATGCCGCCGCTGTGCGCGTAGCCGTCGCGCCCGCGCACCGCCGTGCGGCCGATGCCGTAACCGTAGCCGTACGCGCCCTGCTGCGCCTTGCCGTGCGCGGTGGTCATGGCCGTGTAGTCGGCCGCGCCGATCGCCTTGCCGCCGTGCAGCGCGCGATTCCAGCGCAACAGGTCGTCGAGCGTGGACACCAGCGCGCCGGCCGCGTGCGGCTGGCTCATGTCGAGGAAGTCCATCGGCGCGACCGCATCGTCGCGGCGGGTGTAGCCGTTGACCATGCCGGGAATCAGCGCGTGCACGTCGCCGTAGCGGGTGTGTTCGAGCTTGAGCGGCTGCAGCAAGCTGCGGCGCAGGTACTCGTGCCAGGGCTGGCCGCTGGCGGCCTCGATCACCGCGCCGAGCAGCACGTAACCGGAATTGTTGTAGCGGAAGTCCTGGCCCGGGGCGAAGTCCGCCGGCAGGTCCTTGAACACCGCGATCAGTTCCTGGGTGCTCAGTTCGCGCTTGATCGACTCGCGCATGTAGCCGTCGATGCCGGTGTAGCTCTTGACTCCCGAAGTGTGGTCGAGCAGGTGGCGGACCTTGATCGCCTCGCCGTTGGGATAGCCGGGCACGTACTTGGACAGGGGATCGTCGAGCCCGACCTTGCCGGCTTCGACCAGCTTGAGCAGGGCCGCGGCGGCGAACTGCTTGGTCACCGAGCCGATGCGGAAGGTCTGCTGCGGGGTCAGCGGCACGCCGAGTTCGACGTCGGCCAGCCCGCGCGCGCCGCGGTACAGCACGCGGTCGCCGCGCGCGACCAGCACCGCGATGCCGGGCGCGTCGGCCGGGACGTTCTCGGCGAGCAGGCGTTCGGCCAGCGCGCGCACGCTGGCGTCTTCGGCGGTGTGCGCCGCCGGCGCGGCGGGCGCGGCGAACGCCGGCGCGGGGGCCAGGACGAGACAGGACAAGGCCGCCGCACAGGCGGCGGCGAGCAAGGCGCAGCGGACAGCCGGCATGACGACTCCATTCGCAGGGGATCGCCGGACCTTAGCCGCGCGCCCGCGGCGGCCGACACGGCCGGAAGTCCCGACGACTTTCGGCGACGATTGCGGCGGCGGCATCGGGCGGCGAAGTTCGGCCGCGACGTTCGACGACGCGTATCGCCGGCCGAACCGCCGCGCAGGCCGCCCCGCTGAACGACCGGTTTTGCATTTCCACACCGGCCTAACCCCGCGCGCGCGGCGATTGGCTAGCATGCGGCGTTTCCGTCGCTGCCCTGCCCGACCGCCCCCATGATCCGACGCCAGTTCCTCCAATCCGCGGCCGCCGCCCTGGCCACCTTCGGCCTGCCCCTGCCCGCGCTGGCCCTGGCCGGCACCGCCGCGCCGAAGAAGCTCGGCGCGCCGCAGCCGTTCGACTACGCCAGCCTCAAGGGCCAGGCGCGCGCGCTGGCGCAGAAGGCCTACGTGGCGCGCAGCACGACCCTGCCGCCGGCGCTGGCCGCGCTGAACTGGGACCAGTACCAGTCGATCCGCTTCCGCCGCGACCACGCGCTGTGGGGCGACGGCGACGGCAAGTTCCTCGCCCAGTTCTTCCACCTGGGCCTGTTCTTCAAGTCGCCGGTGCGCATGTACGACCTCGCCGACGGCCAGGCGCGCGAGCTGGCCTACGACCCGGCGATGTTCGACCGCGCCGCCAGCGGCCTCAAGCCGGGCGCGCCGCTGCCGCCGGACCTGGGCTTCGCCGGCTTCCGCCTCAACACCCGCAAGGACCCCGAGCGCGACTTCGCCGCATTCCTCGGCGCCAGCTACTTCCGCGCGGTCGGCGTGGAAGGCCAGTACGGCCAGTCCGCGCGCGGCCTGGCGATCGACACCGGCAGCGGCCACGCCGAGGAATTCCCCGACTTCGTCGCCTACTGGCTGGAACGCCCGTCCAAGAACTCCGACACCGTCGTCGTCTACGGCCTGCTCGACTCGCCCAGCGTCGCCGGCGCCTACCGCTTCGCGATCACTCCGGGCGAAGTGCTGCTGATGGACATCGACTGCGCGCTGTACCCGCGCAAGACCATCGAACGCCTCGGCCTGGGCCCGTGCACCAGCATGTACCAGGTCGGCGAGAACGACCGCCGCATGGACTGGGACTGGCGCCCGGAGATCCACGACACCGACGGCCTGGCGATGTGGACCGGCAGCGGCGAATGGATCTGGCGCCCGCTGTGCAACCCCGAACACCTGCGCTTCAACATGTTCGCCGACGACAACCCACGCGGCTTCGGCCTGCTCCAGCGCGACCGCAACTTCGACCATTACCAGGACGACGGCGTGTTCTACGACAAGCGCCCCTGCCTGTGGGTCGAGCCCAAGCAGGGCTGGGGCGCGGGTTCGGTGCAACTGGTCGAGATCCCGACCCTGGACGAAACCTTCGACAACATCGTCGCGTTCTGGAACCCGCGCGAGAAACCGCAGGCCGGCCAGGAACTGCTGTACGGCTACCGCCTGTACTGGGGCGCGCAGCCGCCGGCGGTGCCCAAGCTCGCCCATTGCGTCGCCACCCGCACCGGCCTGGGCGGACGCATCGGCTTCAAGCGCGACACCTTCTCGTGGCGCTTCGCGGTGGACTTCGCTGGCGGCAATCTGGCCGCACTGGCCAAGCGCGACGCCACCGTCGAACCGGTGGTGCAGATCTCCGGCGGCGCGCGCCTGGAAACCGTCTCCTGCCGCCCGCTGCACGAAATCGGCGGCTACCGGGTCATGTTCGACGCCGTGCCGCCGGGCGACGCTACCGACCAGCTAGACCTGCGCCTGTTCCTGCGCGACGCCAGCGGTACGCTCAGCGAAACCTGGCTGTACCAGTGGTCGCCGCCGCCGAAGAGCGAGCGCAAGCTGTATTGAGGCGAGGGAGTCGAACTTCGGCTCCAACTCCCGCAGCAAAGAGGACACGCAGGCCGCGCTCTTGCTCTTGCCGGTCATCCCCGCGAACGCGGGGATCCAGGGCTTTATCGCGACAGGTCTCTGAAGTCTCTGGATCCCCGCCTTCGCGGGGATGACGATAGGTGGGATGCACGTAGCTGCAGCTGCAGCGCTGCCGTTGTGACGACAGGCGGGATGCGCGTAGCTGCAGTGCTGCCGCTGTACTGAGTTCGGGCTCGGGATTCGGCGTCCGCAACAACGAAACGTGCAGGCCGCGCTCTTGCCCGTCATCCCCGCGAACGCGGGGATCCAGGGCTTTATCGCGACAGGTCTCTGAAGTCTCTGGATCCCCGCCTGCGCGGAGATGACGGCAGGAACGAGACGCGCAACGGCCAGCCGCGCCGCCCTATCCCGCCGCGGCTCACGCCACCCGCGAACGCCGCACGCGGGTCAGATGCACCAGCAGCAGCGAAATCGCCGCCGGCGTCATCCCCGGAATGCGCTGCGCCTGCCCGACCGTCTGCGGCCGCACGCGCTCGAGCTTCTGCTGCACCTCGGCCGACAAACCGCGCACCGCGGCGTAGTCGAAATCCTGCGGGATCGGCGTGTGCTCGTTGCGCTGCTGGCGCTCGATCTCCTCGCGCTGGCGATCGAGATAACCGGCGTACTTGACCCCGATCTCGACCTGCTCGGCCACCTCCGCATCGCCCACGCCCGGCCCCAGCGACGCCACCTGCATCAGCTTGGCGTAGTCCAGTTCCGGCCGCTTGAGCAGATCGCGCGCGCTGCTTTCGCGGCTGACCTCGATGCCCAGCGTCTGCGCGACTTCGCGCCCCAGCGCGTTGTTCGGCGCCGCCCACACCGCGCCCAGGCGCGCGGTCTCGCGCTGCACCGCCTCGAGCTTGCGCTCGAACAGGCCCCAGCGCGCATCGTCGACCAGCCCCATCGCGCGCGCCGCCGGCGTCAGCCGCTGGTCGGCGTTGTCCTCGCGCAATTGCAGCCGGTACTCGGCGCGCGAGGTGAACATGCGGTACGGCTCGCTGGTGCCGTGGGTGATCAGGTCGTCGACCAGCACGCCCAGATAGGCCTGATCGCGGCGCGGGCTCCAGCCCTGCTCGCCGCGGACGAAACGCGCGGCGTTGAGGCCGGCCAGCAGGCCCTGCGCCGCGGCCTCCTCGTAACCGGTGGTGCCGTTGATCTGGCCGGCGAAGAACAGCCCCGCCACCGCCTTGGTTTCCAAGGTGTCGTTGAGCCCGCGCGGGTCGAAGAAGTCGTACTCGATGGCGTAGCCCGGCCGGGTCAGGTGGGCGTTCTCGAAACCGCGGATCGAGCGCACCAGGTCCAGCTGCACGTCGAACGGCAGCGAGGTCGAGATGCCGTTGGGATAGATCTCGAAGGTCTCCAGCCCCTCGGGCTCGACGAAGATCTGGTGGCTGGCCTTCTCGGCGAAACGCACCACCTTGTCCTCGATCGACGGGCAGTAGCGCGGGCCGATGCCCTCGATCTGGCCGGTGTACAGCGGCGAGCGGTCGAGCGCGCCGCGGATGATCTCGTGGGTCCGCTCGCTGGTGTGGGTGATCCAGCACGAGACCTGACGCGGATGGTCGGCCGGACTGCCGATGAAGGACATGACCGGACGCGGATCGTCGCCCGGCTGCTCCTCCATCACCGAGTAGTCCAGGCTGCGCCCGTCGATGCGCGGCGGCGTGCCGGTCTTGAGCCGGTCGACCACGAACGGCCCCTCGCGCAGGCGCGCGGCCAGCGCGGTCGCCGGCGGATCGCCGGCGCGGCCGGCGGCGTAGGTGGTCTGGCCGACATGGACCTTGCCGGCGAGGAAGGTGCCGGCGGTCAGCACCACCGCCGGCGCGCGGAAGCGCAGCCCGGTCTGGGTGAGAACGCCGGTGACCCGGCCGGCGTCGAATTCGATGTCGTCGACCGCGGCCTGGAACAGGCTCAGCCCCGGCTGGCCCTCGACCGCGCGGCGGATGAAGGCGCGGTACAGCGCGCGGTCGGCCTGGCAGCGGGTCGCGCGCACGGCCGGGCCCTTGCTGGCGTTGAGCCGGCGCCACTGGATGCCGGCGGCGTCGGCGGCGCGGCCCATGACCCCGCCCATGGCGTCGATTTCCTTGACCAGATGGCCCTTGCCGATGCCGCCGATGGCTGGGTTGCAGCTCATCGCGCCGACCGTCTCGATCGAATGAGTCAGCAGCAGGGTGCGCGCGCCGGCACGCGCCGCGGTCAGCGCGGCCTCGGTTCCGGCATGGCCGCCGCCGACCACGATGACGTCGAATTGGTAGAAGGAGTCGCTCATGGGTTCGAGGCGGTCTGGCAACGGCGGGGCGCCGGACGCGGCGCTGGCTGGGCGGCGCGGCGCCCGGACGGGCCGGCATTTTCGCACGCCGGACTGGAGCACGACGTCAAGCCGGCGGCGGCCCACGAAAAGTTGGCACGCTCCATGCTTGGATATTCATGCACCTTGCGGGGCAGGCGCTAGACGCCGGCTGGAATTGGAACAGGGGCTGGCCAAGCGCTCGCGGGGGAAGCCGGGGGCCGAATGTCGGGGGACATTCGGCCCCTTTTTATTGCCTGCGCGCCGGCTCCGGCCGGCGCCCGCCGATCCGCGCCACGCTGCCGAGGCAGCCGCGAAGCCCGCGTCGGGCGTTCGCCCTAACCCATTGACCCAAAAAGAAAAGCGCGCGTAGATACGCGCGCTTTCCGGTCGCGTCCGCACTGCGGAGCGGAATGGGCGCCGACGCCTGACGGGGACGGAACAGGGGGGATCCGTGATTCCTCGCCAGGCGCCGACATAGAAGCCTGTGCTTACCGAAAACGTCCAAATACGACGTAAGCGGTCAGTAGCGGTAGATTGCTGTCACTCCGTCAGGAACGCAAGTGCGCACCGTTCCAGTTCCGACGAAAAAGGGGCCCGTAGGCCCCTGGTAGCGTCTTGAACGGTCGTAAACGACCGATGGCCGGTGTCCGGCGTGCGGAGTTCGCCTGTTCAGCGTTCCACGTCGCGCCAAGCGCGGCCACCGTCGCGGCGCGCGGACGGCATCGCTGGGGCACGCGGCGTCATCATTTGTTGCTGCGGCATCGAGCGCGGCTGCTGCGGCATGCTGGTGCCCGGATTGCGCGGACCCCAGGCGCCGCCGCCGACCGGGCGGGTGTCGCGCCACGGGATGCCGCCGTCGCTGCGCGGCGGCGAGGGGTTGTTCGAAGGCGGGTTGGTGGGCGGCCGGCCCGGACGGTTGGGGTAGTAGTGGCGTGGGTAGCCGTAGTAGTACGGATAGCCGCCGTAACCGTAGTACGGGTTGCCGTAATAGCCGCCGCCGTAGCGGAAGCGATACGACTCGCCGTACGGGTAATAGCCGTAGCCCGGCCCGTAATAGCCGCCGTAGCCGCCGTAATAGTTGTAGTCCACGCTCGGCCGGCCGTAGTAATACGAGCCCGGCCCACCGCCGCCGCGGACGGTGTAGTCGGAGACGCAGCCGGCCAGCAGGCCGGCTGCGAGTAGCGGAATTGTCAGTTGTCGGATCATGGCAGCCCCCCCGGATAGGGTTTCAGATTCTGCCTGATGCATTGAACTCGGGCTTAACTCGGCCGACCCGGAACTGTCAGTTTCACGCCGGTTCGGGCTGCGCCGCGTTGTCGCTCAGGTCGATATGCGGGGCCGGATGCGAACCGGCAGCCGTAGGCTGGATCTCAGGCGGCTCGCAGCCGGTGAGCAGGACCAGGCTCAAGGCCAGACAGAGCGAAAGTTTGCGCATGGGATTCCCCTGTGAATGAGCGTCGTGGTGATCCGGACGCGCGGGTGCGTCCGGAGGCGGCGGCCGTCCTGGCCAATCGATCCGCAGCTCCCGCCGGGCGCACCGGCGGAATCGGCTCGTTCGGGTTCAACCGGGGGCGGTGCCGGATACTCCCCGCACGGCGCGGATTCCGGAGAATCTTCGCCTGTCCTCGACTGACGTGCCTTGCGGGTCGATCCATAAACTATCGGTGAAGACCTGCGCGATTGCGGTACGGGTTCACAATACGGGTTCATGAATCGTTGCGCGTTGCGACCAGCGGACACGCGCGCACGCGGCGCCCGGCCTCGCGCCGGCGCAGGTCCTGACAAATGGGGGATTGCGCCGACCCGCGCCGGCGCGGGAACCTTCAGGGCGCGCGCCGGGTCGCAACGACCACGGCGGCGCCCGCGCAACGGACGATGCGCGGGCAGGCTCCTCGCGGCATGTCTCCCACTTCCCGGCCCGGTTATCGATGATCGAATTGGATGCGGTCCATCGTCGTTATGAAATGAACGGGCAAGCGGTGAATGCGTTGGCCGGGGTGGACCTGAAGATCGGCGCCGGCGAATTCGTCGCCATCACCGGCGCATCGGGTTCCGGCAAATCCAGCCTGCTCAACATCCTGGGCTGCCTGGACCGGCCGACCCGCGGGCGCTATCTGATCGAAGGCCGCGACGTCGCCGAGTTCGACGACGAGGACGCCAGCGACATCCGCAACCGCCGCATCGGCTTCGTGTTCCAGAGCTTCCACTTGCTGCCGCGGCTGACCCTGCTGGAGAACGTGCTGCTGCCGCTGCGCTTCCACCGCCAGCCGCCGGCGGACGCGCCGCAGCGCGCGCACCAGCTGCTGGCCCGGGTCGGCCTCGGCGAGCGCAGCGGGCACCGCCCCAGCGAGCTGTCCGGCGGCCAGCAGCAACGCGCCGCGATCGCCCGCGCGCTGCTGTTGCAGCCGGCGCTGCTGCTCGCCGACGAGCCGACCGGCAACCTGGACTCCAAGAGCGCGGCCGATGTGCTCGACCTGATCGGCGAAGTCCACGCCGGCGGCCAGACCGTGGTGCTGGTGACCCACGACCGCGACCTGGCCGCGCGAGCGCCGCGCGAGGTGCGCCTGCACGACGGCAAGGTCGAGCACGACAGCGCGCACGGCCGGGCGGCCTGAGCGCATGATCGCAAACGCATTCCGATCCGTTTCCGCCGCGTCCGCGCTCGCCGCCGCGCTGGCCATCGCAGCCGCTGTCGCCGCGCCCGCCGCTTGCGCGGTGGTACTGACCGGCGAAGTGCGCTCGGTCGGCGCCCAGGCCATCTACACCCCGCAGGCCAACACCGCGCCGGTGTCGCTGCGCTATTTCGTGCCGGAAGGGCAGGCGGTCAAAGCCGGCGAGGTGGTGCTGCGCATCGACCCGGGCCAGGCCGGCACCCAGATTCCCGAACTCGACGCCAAGATCGAACAGGCCCGGGCCAAGGCGGCCAAGGAACTGGCCGAGCTGGAAGTCAAAGCGGTCGACGCCGAAGTGGCGCAGGCCGAGGCCGATGCGGCGCTGGCCACGGCCAAGATCGAAGCGGCGATTCCGCGCGGCCTGATCTCGCAGCTGGACTACGACCGCCATCAGGGCGAACTCGACAAGACCCAGCGCGAGCAGCGGCTCAAGCGCGAACTGCTCGACGCCGCGCGCGCCGCGGTCGCGCGCCGGCGCCAGGACGGCGATCTGGAAACGCGCAAGCTCAGCGTGCAGCGCGATTACTACGCCGCGCTGCTGCGCCAGTCGGAAGTGCGCGCCGAGCGCGACGGCATCGTCCTGCACGGCTTCAACAACAACTGGATCGGCGGGCGCATCGACGAGGGCAGCTCGACCATGCCCGGCAGCAAGGCCGGCGAGGTGGTCGGCAGCGGCGGCGCGATGCAGGTGCGCGCCTGGGCGCTGGAACCCGACCGCCCCGGGCTGCGCGTCGGCCAGGACGTGCAGCTGAGTTTCGACGCGCTGCCGCAGCGCGAGTTGCGCGGGCGCATCGCCGCGATCGCCGGCGCGCCCGACCGCAAGCCCGAATGGGGCGAAGGCCGCTACTTCAGCGTCGACATCGACCTGCCGGCCGGGCACGGCCTGGCGCTGCTGCCGGGCATGAGCGTGCGGGTGACCGCGGCGGGAGCGCACCGATGAGAATCCATGCGCTGCGTTGCGCTGTTTTCTTCGCGCTGGCGTCGGCCGCAACGCTGTCCGCTGCGGCCGCGCCGTTGCGCGTCGACGGCGAAGTCTACGCGCGCCGTTCCTCGCCGCTGATGCCGCCGAACATCGAACGCATGTGGCAGTTCAACATCACCCAGCTCGCGCCCGACGGCGCGCCGGTCAAGCGCGGGCAGGCGGTGATCAGCTTCGACAGCAGCGACGTGATCAAGCAGCTCACCGAGAAGCGCAGCACGCTCAAGGAAAAGCAGAGCGAGCTGGAAAAGCTCGACCTGGAACTGGCCGAGCGCGAGCGCACCGAGCGGCTGGCCACCGCCGAGGCGCAGGCCGCGCTGGAGAAAGCCAAGCGCAAGACCGAGCAGCCGGCCGAGCTGATCGCCGGCGTCGAGTACCGCAAGCTGGTGGTCGCGCGCGAACAGGCCGAACGCAAGATGGAACTGGCGCGCAAGCGCGAAGTCCTGTCGGCCGAGCAGCGCCGCCAGGAGCGGCGCCTGCTGGCCGCCGAACGCGACCAGTTGCAGGCCGACGTGGATCGCCTGCAGCGCTCGCAACAGGCGCTCGACGTGGTCGCGCCGCGCGACGGGCTGATGATGCACCGAAGCAATTTCGAAGGCGAAAAATTCGATGTCGGCTCGCAGGTCTGGGTCGGCCAGACCGTGGCCGAGATTCCCGACATGAGCACGCTGGCGGTGCGCGCGGAACTCGCCGAGCGCGACCTGGGCCAGGTCAAGGTCGGCGCGCCGGTGCGGATCGTGGTCGAAGGCGGCGCCGGCAGCGTGCTGCGCGGCAAGGTCGCCTCGGTCGGGCGCGCGGTGCGCAGCAAATCGCAGGTGCAGCCGGTGCCGGTGCTGGACCTGGACGTGCAGCTCGACGATCCGCGCGCGCCGCTGCGGCCGGGGCAGGCGGTGCGGGTCGAGATCGCGGCGGCGGCGGCGGGAGCGGCGCGATGAGAGCGTTCGGTGTGGATGCGCGGCTTCTGCTGCGGTGCGGCGGCTGGTTGGCGCTGCCTCTCTGGTTGGCCGCCTGCTCCGGCGAACTCGCGCCGGCCGCGACCGAAACCGTCGCCGCGGCGCCGCTGCGGCTCAGCGTGCGCGGCGAGGGCGAGCTCAAGTCGGCCAAGGCCACGCCGCTGAGCGTGCCCGGCCGCAACTGGGCCGCGCGTCAGGTCGAGTGGATGCTGCCGGAAGGCAGCGCGGTCAAGAAGGGCGACCTGATCGCGCGCTTCAGCGCCGACCAGGGCAAGCAGGAACTGGCGCAGACCCTGATCGACCTGCAGCGCAACCAGCTCGCGCGCGCGGCCAAGCAGGGCGATCTGGACACCGCGCAGAGCAAGGTCGGGGTCGATCTGGCCCAGGTCGCGGTGCAGTTGGCGATCGCCGAACGCTACGCCAGCGCCGACCTGAGCACGCTGGCGCGCAACGAGGTGCTCGACGCGGTCCAGGACCGCAGCTTCCTGACCTCCAAGCAGGACATCCTGCAATGGCAGCGCGGCCAGGCCGGGGTGCGCGGCGGCGCCGAGCTGGCGGTGCTCGACGCCCAGCGCGCGACCTACGACATCGCCGCCAAGACCCGCCAGGCCGACCTGGACGCGCTGGAACTGCGCGCGCCCAACGACGGCGTGCTGATGCTCGCGACCAACTGGCAGGGCGACAAGGCCAACATCGGCGCGACCCTGCGCGCGGGTTTCGATTACGGCAGCCTGCCCGACGCGTCGGCGATGGAACTGGACCTGAGCCTGCCGCAGATCGAGGCGCAGGGGGTCAAGGTCGGCAACGCGGTCGAGATGTTCCCGGTCGGCCGGCCCGAACAGACGATCCGCAGCAAGCTGTCCTGGGTCGCCAGCGCGGCCAAGGTGCGCAATCAGCAGAGTCCGGTGAAGTATCTGAGCATGAAGGCGCCGATTCCGGCCGAAGCGATCGCGCGCTACAAGCTGGTGCCGGGCCAGCAGTTGCAGGCGCGGGTGGTGCTGCTGGACGCGCCCAAGGCCTTGAGCGTGGCCAACGTCGCGGTCGACAGCGACGACGGCCGCGACTACGTGCGGGTGCGCGACGGCGCCGGCTTCCAGCGCCGCGAGGTCCAGCTCGGCGTGCGCGGGCCGGCGCGTTCGCAGGTGCTGTCGGGCCTGCGCGAAGGCGATGCGGTGTTGCTGGCCGAAGCCGGCGCGATCGACGCGCCGACCGCCAAGGCCGAAGACGCGGCCAAGGACGCGGCCGCGCAAGACAAGAAGGCCGCGGCGAAACCGCAACCGGCGCAGGCGGTGGGCCGATGAGCCGCGCGCTGGGCTGGCTGCCGCCGATCTGGCGCGAAGCGGTCGAGGAACTGTGGCGGCGCCGGCTGCGCACCTTGCTGACCTTGCTCGGTCTGATCTTCGGCGTCGGCGCGATCGTGGCGATGCAGGCGGTCGGCGAGGGCAGCCGGCGCGAAGCGCTGCACCTGGTCGAAAGCCTCGGCCTCAACAATCTGATCGCCGAAGCCAAGCTGCAGCAGGACGAGAACAGCCTGCGCGAGATCCGCGCGCGCAGCCTCGGCCTGAGCCTGGCCGACGCCGACGCGGCGCTGGCGGTGGTGCCCGGCGCGCAGCGCTACGCCGCGGAAAAACCCGTGCGCACCCATTCGGTGTTCAGCGATCACGGCCGCAGCGACGCGCAGGCCAGCGGGGTCAGCCCGGACTACTTCGAACTGTCGTCGCTGCGCGTGGCCAAGGGCCGCGCGCTCAGCGCCGACGACGACCGCGCGCTGGCGGCGGTGGCGGTGCTCGGCCATCAGGCCGCGGCCGATCTGTTTCCGCACATGGATCCGCTCGGCCGCTATCTGAAGGTCAACCACGTGTGGCTGCAGGTGGTCGGCGTGCTGGCCGACCGCGACCTCAGCAAGGACCAGTTCGAAGGCGTGCAGCTGGGCCTGGAGAGCAACCGCGTGTACGTGCCGCTGGCCAGCGCGCGGGCGCGGTTCAAGTTCAATCCGCAGGAGGACGAAATCGACCGCTTCCTGCTGCGGCTCGGCGACCCCTCGCAACTGGCGGCCGGCGCGCGGGTGCTGTCGACGGTGCTCGGCCAGCGCCATGCCGGCAGCGCCGATTTCCGCCTGGTGGTGCCGCAGCAGCTGTTCCAGCAGCACCAGAAGACCCAGCGCATCTTCCGCGTGGTGATGGGCGCGATCGCCGGCGTGAGCCTGCTGGTCGGCGGCATCGGCATCATGAACATCATGCTCGCCAACGTATTGGAGCGGCGGCGCGAGATCGGCCTGCTGCGCGCGCTCGGCGCGCGCCGGCGCGACGTGGTCGCGCAGTTCCTGCGCGAGGCCACGGTGATCTGCGTCGCCGGCGCGGCGCTGGGCTTGCTGTTCGGCGTGCTGTTGGCGTATCTGATCGCCGCGTTCGCCGGCTGGCAGGTGGCGTGGGCGCCGCTGCCGGTGTTGCTGTCGGCGGCGTTCTGCGCGGCGGTGGGACTGGCGTTCGGGGTGTATCCGGCGCGGCAGGCGGCGCGGTTGGATCCGATCGCGGCGTTGAGGCATGACTGAGGGGGGCAAAAGCGGGAATAGGGATTAGGGGTTAGGGAACTGCGGGTACGCGGGCGGTCGAGGCATCGCAGTTTCCGGTTGCGGCGGTGTTGTATGCGGGCGTCGCAACTCCAGTTCCCTAACCCCTAACCCCGCTCGTGCTGCGCTACGCTTGCGCGATGAACGCTCCCGATACCCCGACGCTCGCCGCCCCCGCCTACACCGACATCCTCGCCGCCGCCGCGCGCATCGCCGCGCATGCGCACGCGACTCCGGTGCTGACCTCGCACGCGCTCGACGAGCTCGCCGGCTGCCGGCTGCACTTCAAATGCGAGAACCTGCAGCGCGGCGGCGCGTTCAAGTTCCGCGGCGCCTGCAATGCGGTGTTCTCGCTGAGCGACGAACAGGCCGCGCGCGGCATCGTCACCCAGAGTTCCGGCAACCACGGCGCCGCCATCGCCCTGGCCGCGCGCCTGCGCGGCGCGCGCGCGACCGTGGTCGCGCCGCACAACACGCCCAAGGTCAAGCTCGCCGCGATCCGCGCCTACGGCGCGCAGGTGGTGTTCTGCGAACCCGCGCAGTCCGCGCGCGACGAAGCCACCGCGCGGGTGCTGGCCGACACCGGCGGCGTGCTGGTGCATCCGTTCAACGATCCGTTGGTGATCGCGGGGCAGGGCACCGCGACGCTGGAACTGATGGCGTCCGCGCCCGGCCTGGACGCGGTGATCGCGCCGGTCAGCGGCGGCGGCCTGCTGTCGGGCACCGCCATCGCCGCGCACGGCGCCGACCCGGGCGTTGCGGTCTACGGCGCCGAACCGCAGGGCGCGCGCGACGCCCACGACTCGCTGCGCGAAGGCCGGCGCATCACCGGCCGCGCCACCGACACGGTCTGCGACGGGCTGCGCGCGGAACTGGGCACGCTCACCTTTCCTATCCTTGGCTCACACGTGCGCGAGGTGTTGCTGGTCGACGACGCGCAGGCGATCGCGGCGATGCGGCTGATCTGGGAGCGGATGAAGCTGGTGGTCGAACCCTCCGGCGCGGTTCCGCTGGCGGCGGTGCTGGCGAACCGCGAATTGTTCTCCGGCCGCAGCGTCGGCCTGATCGTCTCCGGCGGCAATGTCGACCTCGATCAAGCGGCGCAATGGTTCGCCGCACACGCTTCGTGACCGGTTTCCGATTCGGTTTGCGTTTGTTATGCGGCGCACGTTGAGGACGCGTCCTCGCGCCGCATAAAAAGACTAAAAACCAGGGCTTTTGTGTGATCTTGGTTAGTGTTTTTTGTTAACACAACTGGCACGCTGCGCCATCGCGCGCCAGTCCCTGTCATGACGCGTCGACCGCTCGATCCGAGCGGAACGGACCCGCGCACAGGCCAGGGGAGTTCTGCATGGTGGATGTCGAGTTTCGCGTGGTTTCCGAGCGCCGCGACGGCCTGCTGCTCGCCTTGGGCCAGGTCGTCATCGCCAACGGTTTCACCCTGCTGCGCCAACGCATGCTCAACAGCGACGAAGGCGTGGTGCTGGTGATGGTGGTGCGCGGGCCGGCCGATCAACTGCTGGTGCTGGAGGAGAAGCTGGGCACCCATCATCTGGTGCAGAGCTTCGAGGCCTCGCCCTACGAAGGCGCGTCGAGCGCGCCGGCGCAGGCGCCCGCGCGCTCCGGCAATGGCAACGGTCATGGCAACGGCCACGGCGACGGCCATGCAGCGCCGCCGCCGCAGTCCGCGCCGCCGGTCGCCTCGGCGCCGATGCCGGCCGGCGCCGCGCCGATCGACATGCAGCGCGTGGAAACGCTGCTGCCCCAGTTGGCGCGCAACTACCCCAACATCCTGCTGCAGCTGGTCGCGCTCGAGCGCGAGCTGCCGCCGGCCCAGCGCGAGGCGACCTTGCGCTACATCGGCCAGCGCGTCGGCGCCTGGGTCTACAAGCGCGACTTCGCCCTCGGCGGACAGCTGCCGATGGCCGACTCGGTGCGCCGCATCGCCCTGCCGGCGATGCGCCAGCTGGTCCAGGCCGAACTGCACGACGACTCGCTGCGCGTGCGCAACAGCCCCTTCTGCCATCGCGGCGAACATGGCGAGTGCTGCCATTTCCTGCGCGGCATGCTCGGCGGCCTGCTCGAAGGCCAGCACGGCGGCAACGTGCGCGTGGTCGAAAGCCAGTGCCGCAACACCGGCGCGGAGACTTGCCGGTTCGATTTCGAAGCCTGACCGGACAGACCGGTCGACCGCCGCGGCCGGGATCGCCGCGGCGCCACGCGCCGACGTACGCGCCGGCGTGGGATGTCGCCTTGGCGCGGGACGGCGCCCGGGCGGCCGATTGCTGTTCCTATCCGAAGACAACCCATCCACCAGGGGGTTCGCCATGCCGCTCGACCAAGCGATTCAATGCGTCCACGACCCGTTGCTCGTGATTCTTTCCTATGTGGTGTCGGTGCTGGGGTCGTTCACCGCCCTGCAGTTGGCCATCGCCATCCCGGGCGCGACCGGCGCGGCGCGCTGGCGCGCCGTGACCGCCGCCGGCATCGCGATGGGCGGCGGCGCGATCTGGGCGATGCACTTCATCGCCATGCTCGCCTGCCGGATGAACGTGGAAGTGACCTACGACCTGCCCGTCACCCTGGGTTCGGCGGTGATCGCGGTGGTGTCGTGCATGGCCGGCCTGTCGATCGCCGGCACCGGCGTGTTCAACTGGAGCAAGCTGATCGTCGGCGGCGTGCTGATGGGCCTGGGCGTGACCGGCATGCACTACACCGGCATGGCGGCGATGGTGATGCCGGCCGACACCGTCTACAACCAGTCGCTGCTGGTGACCTCCGCCGGCATCGCCATCGTCGCCTCGATCGTCGCCCTGTGGCTGGCGTTCAACCTGCGCGGCTGGGCGCAGATGCTCGGCAGCGCGCTGGTGATGGGCGTGGCCGTGTGCGGCATGCACTACACCGGCATGCTCGCGGCGACCTTCATCCCCGACAAGAGCGCGGCCGCCGCCGGCGGCGTCAGCGGCGGCTACCTCGGCGTGGGCATCTTCGTGGTCACCACCGCGCTGCTCGCGGCGGTGCTGACGATCAGCCTGCTGCGTCAGCGCCAGCGCGCGATGGTGCGGATCTGATCGCGCCGATCCGGGACTGAGCATGCGAGCGTCGAACGCGGCCCGGCGGGCTTACCGCCGGGCCGCGCGCTTTTGCGGGAGGGATTTTCCGGGACGGCCTTCAGCCCCTCCCGCAAAACCGGCACCGGCTGCGAACGCCCTTCCGCCCTGGCTCGTCGGCCCGGCGCGAATGCGCGATCATGCGCCTGCCCCGCCCCCTTCCCCGACCCAGATTCCGCAGGACCGCAGCCGATGACCGAAGGCCCCCGCCGCCACGACCTCGCCAGCGAGCTGGTGCTCTCCTACTACGCCGCGTTCAACCGCGGCGACTGGGACGGCATGCTCGCCACGCTCGGCGACGACGTCGTCCACGACCTCAACCAGGGCGCGCGCGAAACCGGCCGCGAGGCGTTCGCGGCGTTCCTGCGACGCATGTCGCGGCACTACCGCGAGCAATTGCGCGACATCGTGGTGATGACCTCGGTCGACGGCGCCCGCGCCGCGGCCGAGTACGTGGTGCACGGCGAGTACGCGGTCACCGATCCGGGCCTGCCGGAAGCGCGCGGGCAGAAGTACGTGCTGCCGGGCGGCGCGTTCTTCGAGATCCGCGAGGGCCGGATCCAGCGGGTCAGCAACTACTACAACCTCGACCATTGGGTGGCCCAGGTCGGCGGCTGAGCGGCACGCGCTTCGGCGCCTTCCGCCACCGGCGCTGCGCAACGCAGTTCCGGCGTGCGTGTCGCGTTCCTCGCGAGCGATCACACTTGCGACGCAAATTTTAGGTAGGGCGCGCCAGGGTGAGCCGCGCCGGCTTGCGCTTTTACCTGTGGCGGACGCGTGTCCGCCCTTCGCCGCGCGCACGAAGCGCGCCGTGCGCGCCGCGAAGCTCACCTACCAGGAACCCGAACCATGCGATTGCTCAATCACGCCATGCTCGCCGCCGCCCTGCTCGCGGGCGGCGGCCTGGCCCATGCCGCCAAGGCGCCGGCCAAACCCAAGGCGGCCACCGCCGAGTGGAACGTGCTGGTGTTCATGAACGGCAAGAACAACCTCGAAGAATTCACCGTCCACAACTGGAACCAGATGGCCAAGGTCGGCAGCACCGACAAGGTCAACATCCTGGTCGAGTACGGCCGCGGCGACGGCTATTACACCGGCAACGGCGACTGGACCGGGGTCAAGCGCTACCGCGTGGCCAAGGGCGCCAAGCCGACCGCGGCCAATGCGCTGCTCGACCTGGGCAAGGCCAAGCTCAACACCGACATGGGCGATCCGGCCGCGCTGGCCGACTTCCTGGCCTGGAGCGCCAAGACCTATCCGGCCAAGCGCACCATGCTGGTGATCTGGAACCACGGCCAGGGCTTCCGCGCCGCGCCGGTGCAGGCCACCCACCGCGCGGTGTCGTTCGACGACGAAACCGGCAACGCGCTGTACAACAGCGACGTCGCCGCGGCGATCAAGACCGCGCTCGGCGACAAGAAGCTCGACATCGTCGCCTTCGACGCCTGCCTGATGGCGATGATCGAACCGGCCTACGAGTTGGCCGATCGCGCCGATTACCTGGTCGGCAGCGAAGACCTGGAACCGGGCGAAGGCTGGGATTACGGCTTCCTCGCCGGCCTGGTCAAGGCGCCGGCGACGACCGATGCCAAGGCGCTCGGCAAGCTCGTGGTCGACAGCTACGACGCGTACTACACCAACAAGCCGTCCGGCCACACCACGCTGTCGAGCATCGATCTGGGCAAGATCGGCCTGTTCGCCGACGCGCTCGACGGGGTGACCGCGTCGCTGACCACCAGCGCCGAGCAGCAGGCCGCGCGCGATGCGCGCAAGGCGCTGACGCCGTATCCGACCTCCTACGGCGTCGACATCGGCGGCTGGCTCGCCACGCTGAAGACCAAGGCCGTCGACGCCGACAGCAAGGCCGCGATCGGCGACGCGCAGGACGCGTTGGCGCTGGCGGTCAAGAGCAACTACACCAGCGGCAACAAGGTCGGCAAGAGCTATTACGGCGACACCGGGCTGGCGGTGTTCTTCCCGCAGAGCGCGGCCGAGTTCAACCGCGACAGCTTCCGCGACGGCTACAAGGTCAGTAATACCGACCGGCCGATCCGCTACGTCGGCGAATCGGCGTGGCCGGGCTTTCTGAAGACGGTGTTCTCGGTGCCGACCGACTGAGGCAAAAAAAGCCGACGGGACGGCCGCGGCGGCGATGCGGCGCGGGCGCGCTACCAGTCGCGCCCGCGCGCGCTGCGCGGCGAGCGGAACCCAGTGCCGCGCCGCGCATGCCGCCGCGACCGGCCCGTCGGACCGAGGAATTCGGCCATGGCCTCGCGGCGACGCCGCGAGGCGAACATCGGAACCGACCGCCCGGGACGCGCGACGCGCGCCCCACCGCGAGGAACGCGCAACGCGTCCCGGGCGAATCGATGCGGGGCGGCGCGGGCGCGAGGCCCGCGCCGCCGGGAATCAAAAGGACCGACGAGCGGCCTGCGGCGGTAGAGAGGGGAGGGGCCGCGCCGCGGGCCGGGGTCGTCGGTCAGGAAAGCGGAGAAGGCAAGAGCGGGGTTGGGGGTTGGGGAACTGAGGTGGCGATGATCGGGCGCAGCCTTCGCGGAAGTTGCGACAGCGCGTATCGGAGTACACCGCCACAACGAAGCTGCCAACCATTGCGCACTCTCAGTTCCCTAACCCCTAGTCCCTAATCCCGCTTCTCAATTACGAGCTACTCCCTCGCGCACCGGCTCACGCGCCGGCCACCCACCCGCCATCGCCTTGTACAACGCGATGGCGCCGGTGACCGAACGCGTGCGTCCGTCGGCGAACGCGTCCTGCGCCTGCAGCTGGGTGCGCTCGGCGTCGAGCACTTCGAACAGGTCGGCGGCGCCGGCCTCGTAACGCACGCGCGCGAGCTTGGCGGCCTTGCGGCTGTCGTCGGCGGCGCGTTCCAGGTGCTGGTCCTCGACCCGCGCGCGGGCGTAGCGGACCAGCGCGTTCTCGGTGTCTTCCAGCGCCAGCAGCACGCTTTGCTGATAACGCGCCAACTCGCCTTCGGCGCTGGCATCGGCGGCCTTGATGCGCGAGCGCACCCGGCCGATGTCGAGGAACGACCAGTCGATGCCGAGCGCGACCAGACGGGTTTCGCTGGCGCGTTCGAACAGCGCGCTGGTGTCGATGGCCTGCGAACCGATCAGCCCCGACAGGGTGAAGCGCGGGAACAGGTCGGCGGTGGCCACGCCGATGCGCGCGGTGGCCGCGTGCAGGCGGTGCTCGGCCGCGGCGACGTCGGGACGCCGGCGCAGCAGCTCGCCCGGCGTGCCGGCATCCAGCCGCGCCGGCAAGGCCGGCAGCGCCGAGGCCTGATCGAGCTCGGCCACCAGCGAATCCGGCGTCTGCCCGGTCAGCACCGCGAGGCGGTGCTGGGTCACCGCGACCTGGGCTTCCAGGTTCGGCACCCGCGCCAGGGTCGCTTCGAGCTGGGCGCGAGCGCGCGAGGTGTCGAACTCGGTGCCGCGGCCGGCGTCGAAGCGCGCTTCGACCAGACGCAGCGTCTCCTGCTGGTTCTCGGCGTTCTCGCGCGCGACCCGCAGGCGTTCCTGCAGGCCGCGCAGCTCGACGTAGCTGCGCGCGACTTCGCCGACGATGGTCACCTGCATCGCCTGCAGGTCGGCCGCGCTGGCCCAGGTGTCGGCGCGCTGCGACTCGACGTTGCGGCGCACGCGGCCGAACAGGTCGAGTTCCCAGCTGACGTTGGCCTGGACGCTGTAGCTCTCGTTGTCGCGGCCGCGGTTGTCCACGCCCGGCATCTGGTCGCTGCTGGAGCGGGTGTCGCTGCCGCTGGCGCTGCCGGTGATGGTCGGGAAGCGGTCGAACTTGGCGCCGCGCAACAGCGCGTTGGCGCGGTCGTAGTTGGCCAGGGCGATGCGCAGGTCGTGGTTGGCGCCCAGCGACTCCTCGACCAGCCGGGTCAGCAGCGGGTCGTTGAAGTTGCGCCAGAACTCGGCGGCCGGATCCGGCGCGGCGGTGCCGTCGGTGGCGGCCTCGGCGTCGGCGCGGGAGAACTTTTCCGGCGTCGCCAGGGTCGGCCGGACATAGTCCGGACCGACCGCGCAGGCGGCCAGCGCGAGCGTCAGCAGCGCGACCGCGGGAAGTTGCAACTTACGCATGGACGGTCTCCGAAACATTGTGGTGGTCGCCGTGCGAGACCAGCTTGTTGCCGACCAGCTTGCGCAGCGCCACGTAGAACACCGGGGTCAGGAACAGACCGAACAGGGTCACGCCGAGCATGCCGGCGAACACGGTGATGCCGGTGACCGAGCGGACCTCGGCGCCGGCGCCGTGCGACAGCACCAGCGGCACGGTGCCGGCGATGAAGGCGATCGAGGTCATCACGATCGGACGCAGACGCAGGCGGCACGATTCCAGCGCGGCTTCGACGATGCCCTTGCCCTGCAGTTCCAGCTCGCGGGCGAACTCGACGATCAGGATCGCGTTCTTGCACGCCAGGCCCATCAACACCACCAGGCCGACCTGCACGAACACGTTGTTGTCGCCGCCGGTCAGCTTGACGCCGATCAGCGCCGACAGCATGCACATCGGCACGATCAGGATCACCGCCAGCGGCAGGGTCCAGCTTTCGTACAGCGCGGCCAGCACCAGGAACGCGAGCAGGATGGCGAGCGGGAACACGATCATCGCCGCGTTGCCCTGGCTGACCTGCTGATAGCTCAGGTCGGTCCACTCGATCTCCATGCCGTTGGGCAGGACCTTGGCGGCCACGTCCTTGACCACTTCCATCGCCTGCGAGGACGACATCACGCGCGGGTCGACGTCGCCGGCGATGTCCGCGGCCGGGTAGCCGTTGTAGCGCAGCACCGGGTCGGGACCGAAGGTCTGCTTGATGCTGACCATCGAACCGATCGGCACCATCTCGCCGCGGTCGTTGCGGGTGCGCAGGTTGGCGATGTCCTCGACGCTGTCGCGGAACGAACCGTCGGCCTGGGCGATGACCTGCCAGGTGCGGCCGAACTGGTTGAAGTCGTTGACGTAGGCCGAACCCAGGTAGGTCTGCAGGGTGTCGAACAGCTCGGTCAGCGGCACGCCCTGCGCCTTGGCCTTGACCCGGTCGACTTCGGCGTCGAGCTGCGGCACGTTGGCCTGGTAGGTGCTGTTGGCGTAGCCCATGCCCGGGGTCTGCATGACCGTGCCCTGGAACGCGCTGACCGCGTTCTGCAGCGCGCCGTAGCCGAGGTTGTTGCGGTCCTGGATGAACATCTGATAGCCCGCGCCGTTGCCCAGGCCGAGGATCGGCGGCGGCATCAGCGCGAAGGTGAAGCCTTCCTGGAAGCCGCTGATCTTCTGGTTCAACTCGGCGGTGATCTCCACCGCGCTGCGGTGACGCTCGGAGAACGGCTTGAGCGGCAGGAACGCCACGCCGGTGTTGGGCGTGTTGGTGAACTGCACCGCGTTGAGGCCCGGGAAGGCGATCGAGTGCTGCACGCCTTCGGTCTTCATCGCCACATCGGTCACCTTGCTCAGCAGGGCGTCGGTGCGCGAGATCGAGGAGCCTTCCGGCAGCTTGACCGCGGCGATCAGGTACAGCTTGTCCTGCAGCGGGATGAAGCCGGGCGGCACGATCTTGAACATGAAGCCGGTGGCGACCAGCAGCACCGCATAGACCACGAACACCGCGCCGCGCTTGCCCAAGGCGCGCGAAATCGCGCCCTGGTACTTGTGCGAGCTGGAGGCGAAGAAGCGGTTGAACGGACGGAACAGCCAGCCGAACAGGCGGTCGATCAAGCGCGTCGGCGCATCCTTGGGCGCGCCGTGCGGCTTGAGCAGGCGCGCGGCCAGCGCCGGCGACAGGGTCAGCGAGTTGACCGCCGAGATCACCGTGGAGATGGCGATGGTGACCGCGAACTGCTTGTAGAACTGGCCGGTCACGCCCGACAGGAACGCCATCGGCACGAACACCGCGCACAGCACCAGCGCGATCGCCACGATCGGGCCGGACACTTCCTTCATCGCCTGGTGCGCCGCGTCGAGCGGGCTCAGGCCTTCCTCGATGTTGCGCTCGACGTTCTCGACCACCACGATCGCGTCGTCGACGACGATGCCGATCGCCAGCACCAGGCCGAACAGGCTCAAGGTGTTGATCGAGAAGCCCAGCAGGTACAGCGCGGAGAACGTGCCGACCACCGACACCGGCACCGCGATCAGCGGAATGATCGAGGCGCGCCAGGTCTGCAGGAACAGGATCACCACCAGCACCACCAGCAGCACCGCTTCGAGCAGGGTCGACACCACCGCCTTGATCGAGTCGCGCACGAAGATGGTGGTGTCGTACACCGCCTCGTACTTGATGCCTTCCGGGAACGTCTTGGAGAGCTGGTTCATCGTGCCGATGACCTGCTCCTGGATCTGCAGCGCGTTCGCGCCCGGCGCCTGGAAGATGCCGATGCCGACCGCGTTCTTGCCGTCGAGCTGCGAGCGCAGGCTGTAGTCGCCGGCGCCGAGTTCCAGGCGGGCGACGTCGGACAGACGCACCACTTCGCCGTCGTTGCCGCGCTTGAGCACGATGTCGCCGAACTCCTTCTCGCTGCGCAGGCGGCCCTGGGCGTTGATCAGGGTCAGGAAGTCGCTGCTCGGCATCGGCTCGGCGCCGAGCTGGCCGGCGGAGACCTGCACGTTCTGCTCGCGCATGGCGCGGACCACGTCGCCGGCGGTGAGGCCGCGCGAGGCGACCTTGTCCGGGTCGAGCCAGGCGCGCATGGCGTAGTCGCCGCCGCCGAAGATCTGCGCGTCGCCGACGCCCGACAGGCGCGCCAGGCTGTCCTTGACGTGCAGTCGGGCGTAGTTGCGCAGGTACAAGGTGTCGTACTTGCCGTTCGGCGAAGTCAGGTGCACGACCATCAGGAAGACGGGCGACTGCTTCTGCGTCGTCACGCCTTGCCGGCGCACGTCCTCGGGCAGTCGCGCCAGCGCCTGGCTGACCCGGTTCTGCACGCGCACGGCGGCGTCGTCGGCGTTGGTGCCCGGCTTGAAGGTCACGGTGGTGACCAGCACGCCGTCGGAACCGGCGACCGACTTGATGTACATCATGTCTTCGACGCCGTTGATCGCTTCTTCGAGCGGCGTGGCGACGGTTTCGGCGATGACCTTGGGGTTGGCGCCCGGATACACCGTGCGCACGACCACCGAAGGCGGCACCACTTCGGGATATTCGCTGATCGGCAGGATCGGGATCGCGATCAGGCCGGCGGCGAAGATCACGATCGACAATACGGCTGCGAAGATCGGCCGATCGATGAAAAATTTGGAAAAGTCCATGACGGATTCCTTGGTGCGGCGATGAGCCGCATGGGTCCCGGGCCGGGTCCCGCGAGGGGCGGGGTCGGCCTTTGATTGCTTTGAACCGGCTGGAAGGTTCGTCATTCCCGCGCAAGCGGGAATCCAGAGACTTCAAGCGTTCTCGCCCGAACAGCCCTGGATCCCCGCCTTCGCGGGGATGACGTCAGGTAGATCCGACCGGTTCGTGTGGTGGCTGCTAAGCCCGGCTCACTTCGACCCGGCCGCCGCGCCCGGTGCGGCGGGCACCGGCGCCGGCGCGCCCATCGCGATGGACTTGGGCTGCACCGGCATGCCCGGGAAGAACACCTTCTGCACGCCGTGGACGATGACCTTGTCGGTCGGCGCGAGCCCGGATTCGACCACGCGCAGCCCGTCGATCATGCGGCCGAGCTTGACGTCCTTGCGCACCGCCTCGTTCTTGGCGCCGAGCACGTAGACGTACTTGCGGTCCTGGTCGGTCAGCACGGCCTTGTCGTCGACCAGCATGGCCTTGAACTCGCCGCTGCCTTCCAGCTGCACGCGCGCGAACAGGCCCGGGGTCAGCACCCGGTCTTCGTTGGGGACCACGGCGCGGGCGCGGATGGTGCCGGTGTTGGAGTCGAGCTGGTTGTCGGTGAAATCGACCGTGCCCGCATGCGGGTAGCCGTTTTCGCCGGCCAGGCCGACCTTGACCGGGTTCTTGTCGCCGGAACGCTCGCCCTTGCGGGCCAGGTCGTTGTAGCGCAGGTAGGTCTGTTCGTCGGCTTCGAAGTACACGTACATCGGGTTCTGCGAGACCAGGGTGGTCAGCAGGGTCTGGTCGGCCGAGGCCAGGTTGCCGACGGTGACCATCGCCCGACCGGCGCGGCCGTTGATCGGCGAACGCACTTCGGTGAAGGTCAGGTCGAGCTGGGCCGAGGCGACCGCGGCTTCGGCCGCGCGCACCGCGGCGTCGCCGCCGGTGCTGGCGGCGCGGCGGGTCTCGAACTCCTCGCGCGAGATCGCCTTGGCCTCGACCAGGGTCTGGGCGCGCTTGTCCTGGGTCTGGGCCAGGCGCGCTTCGGCGCGCGCGCGTTCCAGTTCGGCCTGGGCGCGGTTGAGCTCGGCGCGGTAGCGGCGCTGGTCGATCACGAACAGCAGGTCGCCTTTCTTGACCTCCTGGCCTTCCTTGTAGGCGACGCGGTCGACGTAGCCGCTCACGCGCGGGCGCAGCTCGACGGTTTCCACCGCCGACACCCGGCCGGTGAACTCGTCCCACTGCCGGACCTGCTTGCTCAGGACCTGGGCGACGCTGACTTCCGGCGGCGGCGGCGCGCCGCCTTCGTGCGGAGCGGCCTGGCTGCCGCAGCCGACGGCGGCCAGGGCGATGACGACGCTCGCGGTCAACGCGAGCACGGAAAGTCCGATTCCGGGCTTGCCGGAGCGGACGGAGAAGTGACGGGTGCTCATCGTGGGGTGGGTTCCTGTTTGGGATTCGGTGCGGTCAGCGACTTCAGCAGGGCGCGCGCGTCGAGCAGACATCGTTGGGTCTTGTCGTCGGACGCACAGTCCGGTTCTTGCGCGGTTGCGGCGGCGGCTGCGGGAAGCGGGACCGTCTTGGGTAAGGTGTCGCGACTGGTAGGAAGCGGCGCGGGAGGGGCGGGCGGAGCGGCGGAGCGGGCTGGCGTTGCGTCGTCGACGCGGCTGGCGGGCGGTGAGGGGAGCCGGATCGCAGCCGGCGGCGGCGGCGACGGCCGCGCGCGCGGCGGCAACAAGGTCGGCGCCGGCGCGCGCAACGCATACGGCACGATCGGACGCGGCGGCTCCTCGCTGATGTCGTGATCGATCAGCGCCATCGCGCGCTGGCCGACCGACAGCGCACTGGGCCATTCGGGGCAGGAATGGCGTTGGTTGAACTCGGTGCACACCGGCGTGTCGACGGCCAGCAGCTGCACCCGCACCGCCTGTTGGCGCGCTTCGTCGTGCAGCACGCGCGCGAGCATGCGCAGCGCGGCGGCGCCGATCGAGCGGTGGCCGTAACCGGCCCAGGGGTGCTCGCTGCCGGGACCGCCGATCAGCACATAGGTGCCGCCGCGGTCGCGTTCGGCCAGCAACGGCAGCAGGTGGCGCGCCGCGGCGAGGTGGGGGAGAAGATCCTCGTCGAGCTTGCGCCGCAGGAACTCGGCCGGGTTGTCGAGCAGGCGGCCGCGCTCGGCGCTGCCGCACACCGCCGCGACCACGCCGGCGAGCGGGCGGCCGAGCTTGCGCAGGGCGCGCGCGAGCTTGGCGCCGGCCGCGTCGTTGGCGACGGAACCGGTCACGACGGTCAGGTCGGCCTGGGGGTAGCCGGCCTTGAGCGCCTTGAGTTCGCTGGACCGGCGCGCGACCGCGATGACCGGGCGGCCGCTGTCGATCGCGGCCTGCACGACCCCGCGGCCGACGCCGCCGGTGGCACCGAGTACAACCAAAGGGGCTTTCATTGTCCCGCCCCTGGGACTTTCTCTCCCACAACCGGGACGATCCCGTGACGCTTGTCATCCTGGGTGTAGTGCGCGAGCAGCGCGCCGACGGCCGGCATCAGCAGCATGGCCGCGGGCAGGGCGATGGTGAAGGCCAGCACCCAGGCCAGCATCCACGCTTCCTCGGCGCCCTGGGCCAGGCCCTGGCGGAAGACGACGACGGCGAGGCCGATCAGCGCGGACATGGCCAGCGACATGACGGGCAGAAACGCGTACCTGGCTTGGCGGGGGGTCAACATGGCGGGGGGACCTCGTGACGATGTGCGGCACAGGTTAGAGATGGGAACGGGTCTTGATTAGCCCGGGATTCAGGGAATAATTGTCCCGGCAACGGTCCAATCCCGGTTCCGGCCCCTTGAAGGCCGGCGGACCCGCCCCAACCCCGACTGTGCGGAAGGGGGCCGGCCCGCGGTGCATCGCACGACGGCGCCACTTTCGGCGTTCGCCGCGGACGGCGGCAGTGGAAGCGATCAATCCGCGCCGGTGACAGCCGTCATCACTTATCACCGCGCCGGCAGGAGCCGGCGGGCGTCACACCCAGGGAGTCGTCGGTCCGGCACCGGCAGGCCGCGTTCCGCCCGCGTCGTCGCGACGCGCCCGGTCCTGGCATGCACCGCTGATCGCTGTACGTACATACCGTTACACCATCCGTCTCGCGTTCGAACACAATCGCTTGCCGATCCCGGTCTGCGGCGTGGTGTTCCCAGCCTTCGAACCAGGAGTCCAACCCCCGTGGCTCACGATCTCAACGACACGCTGATCTTCGTCAAGGTGGTCGAAAGCGGCAGCTTCATCGCCGCCGCGCAGGCGCTGCGCCTGCCCAAGACCACGGTCAGCCGCAAAGTCCAGGAACTGGAAACGCGCCTGGGCGCGCAGCTCCTGCACCGCACCACGCGCAAGCTCGGCCTGACCGAAGCCGGCAACGTCTACTTCGAGCACTGCCAGCGCATCGCGCGCGAGTTGAACGAAGCCGAAAGCGCGGTCGGCCAGCTGCAGGGCGGCCCGCGCGGCTGGCTGCGCATCACCGCGCCGTACTCGGTCGGCATCACCTGGATCGCGCCTTTGCTCGGCGAGTTCCACGCCCGCCATCCCGAGGTGCGGGTGGAGATGAACCTCAGCAACGAAACCGTCGACATGATCGACCAGGGCATCGACGTGGCCCTGCGCGTCGGCGCGCTGCCGGATTCGAACCTGATCGCGCGCAAGCTGGCGGTGTTCCGCACCCAGATCTACGCCAGCCCGAACTACCTGGCGCGCCACGGCGAACCGCTGCACCCCGACGACCTGCGCCACCACCGCACCCTGGCCATGCCCAAGTCGCGGCGCAGCAACAACGAATACGTGTGGGCGCTCAGCGACGGCGAGCGCACCGTCGACTACGTGATCGACCCGGTCATGGTCGCCAACGACCCGGGCCCGCTGCGCGGCGCGCTGCTGTGCGGCGAAGCGCTGATGCTGGCCGCCGACGTCACCGTCAAGGCTTTCGCCGAACAAGGCTACGTGCAGCGCGTGCTGGCCGGTTGGACCGGTCCGGAGTACGAGTTCAACGCCGTGTTCCCGCGCGGCCAGGTGCAATCGCCGAAGGTCCGCGCCTTCGTCGACTTCCTGGTCGAACGCCTGAACTTCGACGCCGACTACATGCAGGTGCTGTGCCCCGACGCCAAGCGCTTCCGCAAGGCCTCCGAAGAAGCCGAAGCCGCGCTCGCCCACGGCCTGGCCAAGGAAGCCGGCGAACCGCGCACGATCGCGGTGCCGGTGGTCGAAGCGATCGAAGCGATCGCCGAGGCGGTCGACGGCGGCAAGCGGCCCGGCAAGGCGCGCGTCGCCGCGAAGGCCGACGCCGAGACCAAGCGCGACGGCACCCCGAGCGACGAGGACGCCGCGTTGGCGTAAGGCTTGCGGCGCGCCGCGCCGGACAGGTTCGTTGTGTGGACTCCCCATCGTCTCGCGGTCGAGGCGGTGGGGATTTTTTGTCTACATGCGAGTCGCGCTTGCGCATAGTGCGCGGCTTTTTTCCGCTTCAACGCCTGAATCGAATCACGCGCATTACGTCCCGTTACAAATGCGACTTGAATCAGGGTTTGGCTTGCTGCAATGATCGCCGCGGGGCAGGTCACGGACGCCCTGAAAACGAGCAGCTTTCAGCCGCAACGGCTGATCCACGGACGATTCCATGAATTCGATGAATAAGCGATTCCTTCGCAGCGACGCGCTGCGATACGGCTTGGCCTGGGCGTTGTTTTTGCTGACGGCGCTCGCGTTGAGCCCCGCCCGCGCGCAGAACACCGATTGGCCCAACGAATACGCCAAGCGCGTACGCGCCACCGAGAACGTTTCGCCGTTGTCGGACGAGGCCTTCGGCGACAAGGTGAACCTGTTCAACGGCACCGTGCGCTTCAGCCACGACCTGATCTCGCTGCCGGGCAACAGCGCGTTGCCGGTGTCGCTCGGCATCTTCCTGGATCCGCACGACATCACCGGCGGGCCGCTCAACGGCAACTGGGATCTGGATATTCCCTACGTCGGCGCGGTGCATCACAGCAAGAGCGCGGAGGCCAAGGGATGGGTGGCGTTCCCCTCTTACGTCAACAACGGCTATGTCGACTTCGACTATTCGATGTTCTGGAGCGGCAACCGCCTCACCATCAACGGAGGCGGCGGCGGCGACTTGCTCAAGATCGGTAACGACCCTAAGCAGGTGAAGCCGAACAACTCTGTCAGCTACACCTTCGCGACCAAGGACGGCTGGTACTTTTCCGAGCTGCCCAGCGTGCAGAACGGCCCCGGCAAAGGCCTGATCGGCTACGCACCGGACGGCACCAAGTACACCTTCGACTGGCTCGTCTATCGGCGCTATTCGTCGATCACCCATCCGTGGGGATACAACGTCGCCAATGCGTTGCTGCACCGCTACAAGCTCAAGCTCTATGTCAGCAAGATCGAAGACCGCTTCGGCAACTGGGTGAAGTACGAGTGGGAGCAGGATCATCCCAAGCGGATCTACGCCAACGACGGGCGCGAGATCACGATGACGTACACCGATCCGGCGCCGTATCTGTTCGCCGGGAACGTGCAGACCAACATCCTCTCGGCGACCGCCAACGGCCGGACCTGGACGTTCAGCTATCCATCGGGAGAAGGCGGCAACGTCCGCAACCCGGATGGCACCGAATGGAAATACGAAGGTCCAGGCCAGTTGGGCACGTTCCGCCTGGATGTCGCCGAATACCTGCTCAATCCTGACACCAACCAGACCTACCCAAAGCAGAACGTTCCCTGCTCGCCGGGCGCGATCCTCAAGGACACCACCAGCCGGGCGCGCATCACCCATCCGTCCGGCGCGGTCGCGCAGTACACATTCAAGTCCATGCGGCACGGGCGGACCAACGTTCCGTTCCTGTGCGAAACGGGCATCAACGACAACAGCCCGCGCAATCGCTATTCCACGTTCCACGACACGTGGTCGATCACCGAGAAGCGCATCAGCGCGCCGGGCGTAGCGGAGAAGGCTTATACCTACAGCTACGACGGCGTTGGTGAGGGCTATCAGACCCAGGACGAGTCGCGCTGGGACATCGGCGCCGGCTGGAACGCCAAGTACGCGCCGCCTGCGCCCAACTACAAGACCGTTACCGTCACCGAGCCCGACGGCACCCAGAACATCCACACCTTCGGCCGCGACCGCGACATCAACGAAGGCCAGTTGTTCAAGGTCGAAACCAAGAAAGCCGGCACGGCCTACCGCGTGGTCGACAGCGCATACGTAACCGACGCCGAAGCCGCTGCGATGCCATTCCCAAACTGGATGGGCAGCAACGGCGACGAGTACGCGGACAAGCTGCCCAACTCCAACCGGCCGCTCAAGAGCGCGATCACCCGTCAAGACGGCGCCACCTTCAACCGCGCGATCAACGCATTCGACGCGCTGGCGCGGCCGGTGAACACGACCGCATGGTCGTCCGGCACCGCCAGCGACGGCAGCCGCACCACGACGACGGAGTACCACGACGATCTCGCCTTGTGGGTGCTGGGCCAGGTCAAGAAGGAAAACAACGCCAACACCGGCTGGATCGTGTCGCGCACCGAGTACGACGCGCAAGCCCGTCCTTCGCAGCGCTACGCATTCGGGCGGCTGGTCGAAAGCTACGGCTACAACGCCGACGGAACCCTGGCGACGGTCACCGACGGCGGCGGCAACGTCACCGCCTTGAGCGCGTGGAAGCGCGGCTTGCCGCAATCGATCCAGTACGCCGACCTCACCGGCGATTCGGCCGTGGTCGACGATAACGGCTGGCTTTCCTCGGTGACCGACGAGAACGGCTACACCACCGCTTATGCCTACGATCCGATGGGTCGGTTGAAGACCGTCACGCCGCCGTCCGGCGACAGCAACGCGTGGAGCGCTACCCAGATCACCCTGAGCCGGCGCGACATGGACGAGTACGGCCTGCCGCCCGGCCACTGGATGCATACCACGACCATCGGCGGCCGCTACTGCAAGAACGTGTTCCTGGACGGCTTCTGGCGGCCGGTGCTGACCCACGAATGGGACTGCGCCGATCTTCAGGGTACCTTGCGCGCCAGCGCCCAACGTTACGACGACAAGGGCCGGACGGTGTTTTCGAGCTACCCGCTCGGCTATGCGGATGCATTCCCCAATGTCTTCTCGACACCGCTCAAGGGAACCTACACCGATTACGACGCCCTCGGGCGCGTCTCGCTGTTGCAGCAAGACAGCGAGCTCGGCCGCCTGAGTGCGCGCACGGAGTATTTATCCGGCTTCCAGACGCGGTTGACCAATCCGCGTCAACAGCAGACCACCACGGCGTATCAGACCTTCGATCAGCCCGGCATCGACGCGCCAGTGTCCATCGCGCATCCCGAAGGCACGCTGACCACCATCGCACGCGACATCCTCGGCGCCGCGACGGCGATCCGCCGCAGCAACCAGGACGGAACGGTCCAGCTCACCCGCAGCTACGTCTACGACGGCCAGCATCGGCTGTGCAAAAGCATCGAACCCGAAACCGGCGCGACCGCGACCGGTTACGACGCCGCGAACAACATCGCCTGGACCGCGACCGGCCTGGCGCTGCCGGCGACCGACAGCTGCAACCGCGACGAAGCGCTGGCGTCCGGCCGCGCGATCGGCCGCAGCTACGACGCGCGCAACCGCATCAAGGCCCTGAGCTTCCCGGATGGCCGCGGCAATCAGGCCTGGACCTACTACCCCGACGGCTTGCCTAAAGAGATCGTGACCCAGAACGGCGGGCAGGACCCGGCGGTCACGAACCGCTACTGGTACAACAAACTGCGTCTGCCGACCGCCGAGCAAATGAGCTTCTCCACTTTCGAATGGGGCTTCGGTCTGGACTACACCAACGAGGGCAAGCTCGCTTCGCACACCTATCCCAACGGCCAGCAGGTCGCCTACGACACCAACGGCCTGGGCCAGGCCAAGCGCGCGGGCAGCTATGCCAGCGAGGTCAGCTATTTCGCCAACGGCGGCCTGGCGCGGTTCGTCTACGGCAACGGCATCGTCCACACCCTGACCCAGAACGCACGCGGACTGGCCGAGCGCAGCCGCGACGCCGGCGCCGCCACGGTGCTCGACGACAGCTACGACTACGACGCCAACGGCAACGTCGCGGCCATCAGCGACGGCCGCGCGGGCGCGCCTGGCAACCGCAGCATGACCTACGACGGGCTCGACCGCCTGACCACGACGGCATCGACCATGTTCGGCGCCGCGTCCTACAGCTACGACGCGCTCGACAACCTGCGCACGGTCAAAGTGGCCGGCACCGCGACGGTTCCCGGACGCCAGCACGTTTACTACTACAACGGCGCCAATCAGCTTGAACTGGTCAGGACGCCGGACGGCGCGGGCGTGATCGGCCTGGAATACGACGAACAAGGCAACCTGCGCAACAAGAACGGAAAGCAGTTCCGCTTCGACTACGGCAACCGCCTGCGTGAGGCGAAGGACGCGGAATCGTATCTCTACGACGGCCACGGCCGGCGGGTGCTGTCCACCAGCCCGACGCTCGGCCGCATCGTCTCGATGTACAGCCAGGACGGTGTGCTGCGCTATCAACGCGACTTCCGCAAAGAGAAGGACATCGCCTACTTCCATTTGAACGGCAGCCTCGTGGCGAAGGCCACGTCGCCGACTGCGCCCGATGTACCGGTGGTGGCTGCGCCCAGCTACGTCTCGCAAACCAGCTACACCGTCAGCTGGAGCAATGTCACCGCGTCCGGCAGCTATGAGTTGCAGGAGCGAACGAACGGCGGCGCCTGGCAGGCTTTGTACAACGGCGCCGAACGTAGTCGGACACTCTCGGGGCGCAGCAGCGGCAGCTATGGCTACCGAGTGCGCGCCTGCAACGGCGCCGGCGGTTGCGGCCTGTGGAGCGTCGAGGCGAACGTGCAAGTGCAGCGCCCCCCGACCGAGGCACCGGTGCTGACCGTTCCCGCGACCGCATTAAACGGACAGTACAGCGTCAGCTGGGCCGCAGCCGGCGGCGCTACGGATTACGTGCTGGAGGAAAGCTTCAAAAGTGGCGCCTGGAGCACCGCATACAGCGGTTCTGCGCTGAGCCAGGCGTTTTCGGCGAAACCCTACGGCGTCTTCGCTTATCGGGTGAAGGCCTGCAACCCGGCAGGTTGCGGACCGACCTCGGCTGCCAGCAACGTTTCTGTTCTGTATCCGCCGGGCTCGGCACCGACCTTGACCGCACCGGCGCAGAGCGACGCGGGCAGTTTCGCTGTGAGCTGGACCGCTGTCGGCGGCACGAGCCGGTACGAACTGGAGCAGAACGCCCTCGGCGGCGGCTGGGCCTTGATCCAGGACGCCAATGCGACCAGCCGCACGATCGTGGGCGGCGCCAGCGGAACCTATGGCTACCGCGTCCGTGCCTGCAACGCAGCCGGTTGCGGCGCGACCTCGGCGGAAGTCCAGGTGACCGTGATCGGCCCGCCCACCGCGGTGCCGTCGATGAGCCTGGCTGCGAGCAACAATACCGGCTCGTTCGAAGTGACCTGGACCGTCGTCCCGACCGCGACGGCATATCAGCTCGAAGGCAGCCGCGAGGGCGCAGCCTGGCAGCTGCTGTATCAGGCCGCGGCCAACGGCACCATCCTGGGCGGCCTGGGAGACGGCCGCTACGGATACCGCGTGCGCGGCTGCAATCCGGCCGGATGCGGGCCTTACTCCGACGTCCGTTTCATCGTCGTCGACCTGCCGCCGGCCACGCCGAGCATCACGTTGGCCGATTGGCTGCGCAACACGCTGAAGGGGAGCGTCGTCAACGACACCTGCACCGTGCGCTGGACGACTACTGCGAAGACGCAGAACTACGAACTGCAGTCGGCAGACAACGGCGCGCAGTTGTACCGAGGGTCCGCAACGCAGGCCGTCTCTGCGTCGAGTGGGCAGTATTGCGCGTTGAACTATGCCGTACGTGCGTGCGGTACGGGCGGGTGCTCGGCGTGGTCGTCGCCGGCCTATCCGGCCACCCGCCGCACCGAGCCGATGGACTGAGGAGTAACCCATGAAAAGGAAAATCCTGAACTGGATCTCGGCCACGACGTTGACTGCTGCCGCATTCGTCGCGCAGGCGCAAACGGTTATCGAGTACGTCCACACCGATGCCTTGGGCACGCCAGTGGCGATCACGGATGCGAACCAGAACGTGATCGAGCGCAGTGAATACGAACCATACGGGCGGCTAGTCAATCGCCAGCTTATGGATGGTCCGGGTTACACAGGGCATGTCAACGACGCCGCGACTGGCCTGTCCTACATGCAGCAGCGATATTTCGACCCAGAGCTCGGCAGATTCATGTCAGTTGATCCCGTGACCGCTATCGGTGGAGGAAATCGCTTCTTCAATCGATACGCTTACGGATTCAACAATCCATTCAAGTTCAACGATCCCGATGGCAGATGCCCCGTCACATCCAGCAAGCGTTCTTGCATAGATTCCGAGCGCGTCCACCCCACTCGATTTGTCAATATTCGGCTGTCCTCCGACCAAGAGAGCGCGGCCAAGGCAGGAAAGAATGTCGTCAAACTTCAATCTGGCGAGACAAAGGAAAAGCTCGGTTCGTTGAATGAGCAGCCGGATGGCACTTTGAAGACGGAGCTAGTTGCGAACGTAAAGACCAGTACAACCAGTTCGGCTTTTAAGGCCAGTGGAGACCTCCCTCCCAATGCAAAGGCGACAATTCATGGTCACCCCGACAGCAGCCAGCTGATGGACGACAAGAAAAGTGCGGGAGACCTTCAAGCAGTCATCAATGTCAGCAAGCCAAATGTCGCGGTGGCCACCGATGGGCGCATGGCAGCGTGGGAAGTAGTCAACGGGGTTACACAGGTTCGAGCGATAAACGGCTATTTTAACCAAGCCGAAATCAAGCATTTCGAAAGCATAATCGATAGCCGCCAGCGCGCCTTCAACGAGTCCGGAGACTGAACGAATGAAATTTGCTCAGGCAGTATTTGCGGCTTTGATACTTTCATCTTGCACGGCGGCTCCTATCAGGCCCGATGGCGCCCTGACGCCGTCCATTCTCAATGCCGCCAAGTCCGAGCATCACGGACAACGCGTCAAAGTCTTTGGGTGGATGACTTCAGGCTTTGAGCGTTATGGCATATGGGACAACAAAGCGGCGTTTGACCGCGGAAACTACACTGACGACTGCGTAAGCTTGTTGATTCCGGAGGCAATGGATACATCGAGGTATGACAAGCGTTATGTCGAGCTGGAGGGTGAGTTCGTCCAACGCCTCGAAAAGAACGCAGTCAATCTCGGTGCTTGCAATAGAACCACCATCATATTGAGCGAGGATTCTCCGCCACGACTCGTCAAGTGACCATCTCAGCCGCGATTGGTGTCAAGGTCCTGACAGACGAATTTCATGCAGATATCGAATCAGTTATCTGGCAGGAGAGCGGAGATCTAGCTGCTCAGATGATGCAGCCATGAGCGAACTATTGCCCGCATACACCGCTTACTGACCCGAAACGACCGACTGATCGGCACGCCCCCTCACCCCAACCGCCAAGCCAACCCCGACACCCGCGCCGCATGCCGCGCCAACGCCGCGCGCAGCACGTTCTCGCTCGCGGCCAGATGCACCTCGCCGCGCGCGCGGGTCAGCCCGGTGTAAACCAGTTCGCGCGATAGATGCCGCGCGTCCTGCCGCGGCAGCTGCAACCACACCCGCTCGAACTCCGACCCCTGCGACTTGTGCACGGTCATCGCGAACGCGCCGCTGTGCGCGGGCAGTGCGGAGGGGTGGAAGGGGCGAGGACCCTGACTGCCGCCGGCGAACCACGCGACGGTGCCGGCGGTGGGGTCGTCGCGACCGGCGCCGTCGCGCGCGCGCAGGCAGACGCCGATGTCGCCGTTGAACAGGCCGTGGCGATAGCTATTCTCGGTGATCAGCAGCAGGCGGCCGTGGAAGTAGGCGGGACGGTGCGCTCCGGCCAGTGCTTCTTCGATGCGTGCGTTGAGCGGAGCGGCGCCCTGGCCGCCGTCGCGCAGCGCGGTCAGCAGACGCAGGCGCGCGGCCAGGGCCAGGGCTTGCGCGGGATCGTCGCTGTCGCCGATCGCGCGCCACGCCGGCAGCAGGCGCTCGCGGCCGCTGCCGGCGAGCGGGTCGTGCACGTCTTCGTGAAAATGCACGCCGCGCAGTTCGCCGCTGCGCAGCAGGGCCAGCGCGGTGTCGGCGTCGCCGGCGCGCACGGCGTCGGCCAGCGGGGCCAGTTGCAGGTCTTCGGTCTGGCGGTAGCCGCGGCGCAGGTGTGCGCGGCTGGCGCTGAGCGGGGTCGGCGCAGTCTGCACCGGCACGGCGTCGCCGAGCAGCGGACGCAGCGCACTGGCTTGTTCGGCGGGCAGGCCGTCGTCGTCGCCGGCGGCGTCGACGATCGCGGCGAGCACGTCGCCGGCTTCCACCGACGGCAGCTGGTCGCGGTCGCCGAGCAGGATCAGGCGCGCGCCGTCGGGCACGGCTTCGACCAGTTTGCACATCAGCGGCAGGTCGACCATCGAGGCTTCGTCGACCACGACGACGTCGAAGGCCAGCGGATTGCGCGCGTCGTGGCGGAAGCGCGGACGGTCGGGCACGACGCCGAGCAGGCGGTGCAGGGTGCCGGCTTGTTGCGGCAAGGCGTCGAGCAACGCGGCGTCGAAGTCCGGCAGCTCGCGCAAGCGTTCGGCGGCGCCGCGCAGGCTTTCGGCCATGCGCTCGGCGGCGCGGCCGGTCGGCGCGGCCAGGGCGATGCGCGGCGGCGCCACGCCGTCCAGGCGCGCCTGCGCGATCAGCAGCACCAGCACGCGCGCGATGGTGGTGGTCTTGCCGGTGCCGGGGCCGCCGGTGGCGAGCAACAGCGATTGCAGCAGCGCCAGCGCGGCGGCGCGGGCCTGGCGGTCGTCGTCGCGCGCGTGCGGAAACAGTTGCGCGAACAGCGGCGCCAGCGCGTCCAGGTCGGCCGGCGGCGGCGCGAACGCCTGCAAGCGGCGCAGGCCCGCGGCGAGGCGGCGTTCGTATTCGCGGTAACGGCGCAGGTACAGCAGGCCGCGTTCGAGCACCAACGGCGCGGCCGCGTCGGCGGCTTCGTCGGCGCCCGGCGTGGCGACCCAGCGCGATTGCGCCAGCAGCGCCAGCCACGCCTGCGGCTCGGGCCATTCGATCGCCGCTTCGCTGAGCCACTGCGGCTTGCGCGGATCGAACGCGGCATGGCCGCGCGCGATCGCCTGCGAAGCCAATGCCGCGCCGGCCAGCACCGCATCGGGCGTGTCGCGGTCGAGCCGGCGCAGCGCCTGCGCCAGCGCGTGGTCGACGGTGCGCAGCGCGCCGTCGCGGAACAGGGCGTCGAGCAGGCTCATCGCGCGCCTCCGGCGAACGCCGCGTCGAGCGCTTCGATCAAGGCTTGCGGCGGCTTGGCCGCGTAAAGACCGGCCTGCGGATCGGCCGCATCGAGGCCGCGGCAGAACAGATAGCGCACGCCGCCGAAATCGCGCGCGTAGTCGTAGGCCTCGCCGAGGCGGAAACGCAGCCAGCGGTGCAGGGCGACGGTGTAGATCAGCGATTGCAGGTCGTACTCGCTTTCGGCCATCGCGCGTTCGACCTGGGCGGCGTCGAACCCCGGCAGGCGGTTGGTCTTGTAGTCGAGCACGTAATAGCGGCCGTCGTGCGAATACACCAAGTCGATCTTGCCGGTCATCAAGCCTTCCAGGCGCCGGCGCGAGCCGAACGCGCGGCGCTCGCGCACCTGGCCGTGCGCGTGCAGCGCGGCCAGCAGCGCGTCGATCGGCGCGGCGTCGAGAGCGAAGTGGAATTCCATTTCGCTGCGCCGCGCCGGTTCTGGCACGTCGCACAGGCGCGCGCCTTCGGGCAGCGGCGCGACCAGGGTGCGCCCGACCAGCGAACCGAGCAGCTCCATGCCGTCGGCGATTTCGGTTTCGGTGTAGCCCTCCTTGCCCATCGCCGAAGCCAGCACCTCGGCCTGCCCCGGCGGCGGCGGATCGCCTGCGCGCCAGTCGCGCCAGGCGCCGAAGTCGACGCGTTCGAGCGCGTTGTGGACGACGTTGCCGAAGCGGCTGCCGCCGAAGCGCGCATCGCCGGGCAGCGCCGCGGCCGGCGCGGAATCGATGGCGGCGTCCACGGCGGTCTGCGGTTCGTCTTCGGCGCCGCGTTCGTCCTGCGCCGCGGGGTCGAAACCGGCGTCCTCGTTGGTCAGCTGGGTGAAGCTGTACACCCACCAGTCGCGCGCGACCTTGGCGACGGCTTCGCGCGCCGGCGGCACCGCGCCGGCGGCGGCGGGCGGCAGCGGCGCGGGCGGCGGCTCGATCGGCGCCGCGTCGATCGCAACGCCGGGTTCGCGCGCCAGCGCGTCGAGGTCGGCCAGCATCGGCTGCAGCGGCGACAGCGACGCCTGGTACAGCGGCCCGGCGGCGATCCACAGCGCGTGGCGCGCGCGGGTCAGGCCGACGTAGAGCAGACGCGCGTCCTCGGCGCGGTTCTCCAGCGCGGCGCGCTCGCGCGCGGCGTCCCAGTCCGGCGCGTTCGGGTCGAACACCTCGCTTTGCAGTTGCATGACCCGGCCGAGGTCGGGATCGGGGTATTCGCACCAGCGGCCGGGGCGCGGTTCGCGGCCCAGCGCGACGAACGGCAGGAACACCAGGCCGAATTCCAGGCCCTTGCTCTTGTGCAGGGTCAGGATCTGTACCCGGTGCGCGTCCGATTCCAATCGCAGTTGTTGTTTCTCGTCGCTGTCGTCGGCCTCGGCGATGCGCAGGCGCAGCCAGTCGCGCAGGCCGTGCAGGCCGAGCGCTCGGCGGTCGGCTTCCTGCAAGGTCTCGGCCAGTTGCAGCAGGTTGGTCAGACGGCGTTCGCCGTCGCTGATCGCGAGCAATCGCGGCGCTTGTTGCGCGCACAGCTCGGCCAGCAGCGCCAGCGGGCCGTGGCGCTGCCAGCGCTCGCGCCAGTGCAGCGCCTGCGCTTGCCAGCGCGCCTGTTCGGTTTCCTCGGCGGCCACGCGCGCCACCTGCGCGCCGTCCAGGCCGACCAGCACCGTCGCCAGCGCCGCGCGCAGGCGGCCGCTGTCGCCGGGGTGCAGCAAGGCGTCGAACAGGGTCAGCACTTCCATCGCCTGTTCGGTCGCGAACAGGCTGCGGCGGCCGGCGGCGACCGCGGGGATGCCGGCGGCGGTCAATGCTTGCTGGATCTGCGCGGCCTCGTCGTGGCTGCGCACCAACACGGCTATGTCGGCCGGGCGCAACGGCCGGCCCTGGATCGTGGCGCGGCCGGCGCGCGCATCGGCGAGCCAGCGGTGGATCGCGGCGACGCAGGCGCGCGCGGCCAGCTCGCGCGATTCGGGCGAACTCCACTCGGGTTTCTTGCGTCCGTCGGCCGGCGGCGGCAGCGCGCGCAACACCAGCGCCGGTGCCACGGCGCCATCGCGCTGCAGATCGTCGTCGGCGACCGCGCCGCCGGCTTCGACCGCGCGGAAGCGGATGCGCGGATCGACGAACGCGGCCGCGCCGGCCTGCGCGTACAGCGCGGCGATCGCTTGCAGCAACGAAGGCCGCGAGCGGAAATTGTGGTCCAGCGGCGGCGCCGGCTCGGCCTGCGCCGCGGCCGACAGATAGGTGTGCACGTCGCCGCCGCGGAACCCGTAGATCGCCTGCTTGGGATCGCCGATCAGGAACAAGGCGCTGCCTTCCGCCCCGGCCTCGCCGAACACGCGGCGGAAGATCGCCCACTGGCGCGGGTCGGTGTCCTGGAATTCGTCGACCAAGGCCACCGCATACTGTTCGCGCAGACGCTGCGCCAAGGCCTCGCCGTGCGCGCCGTCCAGCGCTGCGGCGACATCGGCGATCAGATCGTCGAAGCTCTGCACCCGGCGCACGCGCTTGAGTTCGGCCAACCGTTGCGACGCCGCCGCGCGGATGCGGTGCGCCAACGCGAGCCGCTGCGCCGCGAGCCACTGCTCGCGCCGCTGCGCGGTGTCGAGATACGTCGCCACCGCGTCGAACAACGGCGACGCCGGCACTTGCGCTTCCTTGCCCTTGTTGGCCTTCGACGCCAACGCGGCGGGCGCGAGCTTTTGTACGCGTTCGTCGAGCGGCTGGCCGTAGTCGCCGTTGGCGCACCACGCGCGCAGCTGTGCGTACAGCTCACCCGGCAGGTTGGCGCGGTAGCTGTTGCCGTTGAGTACCTTGCCGGCGATGGCCGCGTCGAGCGCGGCGAAGGCCTCGTCGGCGTGCGCCGCGAAGGCGTCGCTCAACGCCGCGCCGGCCTGTTGCAACTCGTCCAGCGGATCGTCCGCGGCTTCCGGCGCGGCCGGCAGCAGCAACGGCGTGCGCAGCAACGCGCCGAGGTCGGCGGCCAGCGACGGCGGGCCGCCGGGCCATTGCAGCGCCAGCAGTTCGGCTTCGCCGGCGTCGTTGCCGAACGCGCGCCACAGGTCGACGGCGATTTCGTCGTGCAGCTCGCGCTCGCTGCCGATCAGCTCGGGCGCGTCGAACGGCTGGCCGGTTTCCAGCGCGTGCTCGGCGAGCACGCGCGCGCAGAAGCCGTGAATGGTGACCACCGCGGCCAGATCGATCTCGCGCGCGGCGCGTTGCAGGCGCGCGCGCAGCGCGGCCTCGCCTTCGAGCTCGGCCTGCGCGCGCACCAGCGTGCGGGTCAGCGCGCGCTCGGCATCGTCGTCGGCCGGCTGCAACGCGGGATCGTCCGCGGCGATGCGCGCGGCCAGCAGCAAACGCCGGCGCAAGCGCTCGCGCAGCTCTTGGGTCGCCGCGTCGGTGAAGGTCACCGCGAGGATGCGGCTGACGCTGAGGCCGCGTTCGATCACCAGCCGCGCGACCAGCGTGGCCAGGGTGTAGGTCTTGCCGGTGCCGGCGCTGGCCTCGATCAGGCGCAGGCCGTCGAGCGGCAGCGCCAGGAACGGGTCGGTGGGGTTCGCGTCGCCGGCGCTCATGCGGCGTCCTCGTCGCGGCCCAGCACCACCGCATCGAACACCAGCTTGGCGATGCCGCGGAATTGCTCGCCCAGTTCCGCATCGGCGAACGGATCGCGCCCGCGCAGCGCGAGGCGCACGCCGGGTTGGCCGGCTTCGCCCCAATGGCGCGGGCCGCCGTGCCATTGCGCTTCGGCCCGGCTCCAACCAGAGTGTCCACGACCGTCCTTGTCCTGCATCGCCGCCTCGTACCACAGCCAGCCCGCGCGCGGCAGGAACGGCAGCGGCATGCGCAGGCCGTAGTCGCGCAGACGCAGCAGCGCCGCCAGCGCGGCGCGCGCCTGCCGCGGCGGCAACGCGGCGCGCAGGTGCGGGCCGGGCCCGTCGCTGGCTTGGGCGAACTGCGCCAGCGGGCGCGCGTCGCCGAGCGCCGACAGCACCAGCCAGTCCAGGCCGTGCGCGATCTGCGCCGGCCCATGCAAGGTATCGAAGCGCAATCGCGCCAGCCCGCTCGGATACAACTCGTCGAGCCGTCCGAGCAAGCGCGTCCCGTCGAGTTCCAGTTCGAACGGCAGCGTCTGCGCCGCGCCGCCGCGCCAGCGCGCGAACGCGTCGGCATAGGGGCGCACCTGACCGAGCAAGGCGTCGAGCTGGCGCCGTCCCAGCGGCCCCGACGGCAGCAAGGCGCGCGCGCGCAGCGAAGCCTGCAGGCGGTCGCGGTCGACCGCGCCGTCGCCGGCGAGCAGGTCGTCGAACACCGCGCGCTGCAATTGTTGGCGGAACAGACCGCGCCCCGGCAGCACCAGCGGTTCGACGTCTTCGGCGGTTTCGATTTCCTCGGGCAGGCGCAGGCCCAGGCGCTGGCGCAGGAACGCGGTCGGCGGATCGCGCAGGAAGCTGCGCAGGTCCTGGTAGTTCAAGTGGCGGTCGCCGTCTTCGTGCTGCAGCGGCGGCAACAGGTCGTCGAGCCACGGGCCGAGATCTTCGCGCCGGCCCGCGCCGGCGTCCGCGGCCGGACGCCATTCGCTGCGGTAACTGAAGCGGCGCGGTTCGGCCGCGTCGCCGGCGTCGCCGCCGAACGCGGCCGGCGCGAACGGCTGCAACGGCTGGCGCACCACGAACTGCGCGCGCACCTGGGCCGGATCGGCGTGGTAGCGGGCGATCGCGTCGAGCAGTTCCGACACCAGCGGCGACGGCTCGCGCTGGCTGCCGTCGCGCGGGTCGGCGCCCAGGTAGCTCAGATAGAACGCGTCGGACGCGGCGCCGAACAATTGCAGGAACAAGAAGCGGTCGTCGTCGCGCAGCGAGCGGTCGCCGCGGCGGCGCGCGCCGGTGCCGAGTTCGGCGGCGAGGCGGTTGAGGCCGCCGGCCGGGTCGCGGCGCGGGTAATCGCCGTCGTTCATGCCGAGCAGGCAGATCGCGCGGAACGGAATCAAACGCATCGGCACCATCCGGCCGAAGCTGACCCCGCCGGTCAGCAGCGGCGCGCGGGTGTCGGCCTCGGCCAGCGCGGCGCGGAAATGCGCGCGCACCACTTCCGGCGCGACGCTGCCGTCGAAGCCGGCCGCGGCGGCGTCGCCGGCGAAGGTTTCCACCAGCGTGCGCAGGCGTTCCAGCGTGCGCTGGTCGCCGCTGTCGCGCGGGCGTTCGGGCAGCAGCGCGCGCAGCGGGCCGAGCAGGCGTTCGCACCATTGCGCCGGGGTCAGCTCGGCGGCGAGGCCGCGTTCGAACCGGGCCAGCACGCGCAACAGGCGGATCAACGCATCGAGCGCATCGAGCGCAGCGCCTTCGAGTTCGGCGTACGGCGCGACGCCGGCGACCAAGGCGCCGTCGCCGTCTTCGCCGTCGCCGGCGGCGTGGCCGATCAGCACGCGGTCGAGCGCGAACGCCCAGGTGTAGGCGTCGTCGCCGGGCGCGTCGTGGCGGCCGCGATGGGCGGCGTCGATGCCCCAGCGCGCGCCGGCTTCGCCGAGCCACACGCGCAGGCGCTCCAGGCCGTCGCCGTCGAGGCCGGCCTGTTCGGCGATCGCCGGAGTCGCCAGCAGGTCGAGGATTTCGCTGAGGCCGAAGCGCGACACCGGCAAGGCCAGCAGGCGCAGGAACACTTCGGCCAGGGGCTCGGCGGCGAGCGGGCTGACGTCGGCGAGCGCATACGGGATGAAGCCCGGGCGCCCGGCGAGGCCGCCGAACACCGCGGCGATGTGCGGCGCGTACGGATCGATGTCGGGCGCGAGCACGGCGATGTCGCGCGGTTGCAGCGGCGGGTCGAAGCGGCGGCCTTGTTCGCTGTTCGGATCGAGCAGGCCTTGCAGTTGGTCGTGCAGCACCTGCACCTCGCGCAAGCGCGTATGGCAGGCGTGGATCTGCACGCTGGCGTCGAGCCGGTCGAGCTGCGCGCGCCACGGCTGCGCCGGCAGCGCGCGCCGGTGCAGCAGGTCGCGTTGCAGGCGTTGCAGCAGGCTGTCGCGCTCGGGGTCGTCGTAGCGGCTGTCTTCCGGATCGGCGTAGGCGGCGATTTCGCCGGACGGGTGCACCACTTCGTAGCCGCCGAGCACCGCCATGAAATCGCGCCCGGCCGCGCCCCAGGCCTGCAGCAGCGGGTTGTCGTCTTCGCCGAACGCGGCCTGCTCGCCCTGGCGCAGGCGCTCGGCCAGAGTGCCCAGGTCGCCCCAGTACTTGCGCGTCGGCGTCGGCAGATAGAAATGCAGGCTGCCGGCGCGGGCCTGGGTCGCGATCACCCGCAACACGTCGGGCGAGATGTTCAGCGTGGCGAAGGCGAACAGCCGCGGCGGCAGGCCGCGCGGCGCGTCGTCGCGTTCGCTGTCGCCGCCGAAGCGCTGCAGGTAGTCGTCGATGCGGCGCGCGCGGTAGCGGCGGCCGCCGGCGACCTTGCGCCACAGCGCCGCCTGCGGGTCGCCGCGCTCGTGACCGGCGTCCCAGGCCAGCAGCCAGTCGCGGCGCCAGGCCTGGTATTTCTCGAACAGGCCGGCGAGTTCGCCCGACAGCGACCAGGCCTTGATCGGATCGTCGCCGTCCAGATAACCGCGCAGCGGCGCCAATGCCGGCTCGCGCAACTGCGCCGGCCGCGCCAGCTGCGCGTACAGCCGCCAGCGCAGCGCGGCGGCGTCGAGGTCGTCCTCGCCGCCGGGCACGTTGGCGTCGAGCGCGCGCTGGACGAATTCGCCCGGGGTCAGGAATTCCAGGTTCGCGGCGATGCCGTGCGCCTGCGCCAGGGTCGCCTGCAACCAGCGCCGCATCGCCACCTGCGGGATCAGGATCGTGTCCGGCGCCAGCAACGGCTGCCCGGGCGCCGGCGTGCGCAGCTCCTGCGCGAGCAGTCCGGCCAGCACGTCCAGCGCATTGGAATGGTAGAGACGGAAATCGGGACGCGCGGGCATAGGGCGACATCTTACGTACCCCGGCGCGGCGCGCGTGCAGCGCATCGGGCGTTTGCGCGGCGCGCGGGGCGTTTGCGCACGGTGTCGCGCGCGGGGTTACGCGCCGTTACCCCGCGCGAGCGGATCCGCGCTTACGCTGCGCGACGGCGGCGGCTCGGCGCGGCGCCGGCGCTTAAAACGGTTTTAATCCCGACCGGCTGCAATGCGCCGTCGGCGCCGGACACGGTGCGGCCTGGCGGCGACGCGAGGCGGCGCGCAGCGCCCGACGCGCGGCCGCAGCGGGCGAATCGAACGGTCCGTTCGGCCCGGCGCGACAGCGGCGAGGCCCGCGGACGGCTAAGCTGCGACAATGGCCTGCGCTCCATCCCCGTTCAGGCGGGCTGGGCCAAGCTGCGCCGTTTTCTGACGGTGTGTTTTCTGGCGGCCGGTTTTCCAGTGTTCTGGACAGCGTCCGCTTCGCTCCGCCCTGCACCGCATCGCTCCCACCGGTAGCCGCCCCCGCATGACGACGACTTCGACGCCCATCGTCCGCCTGACCGACCTGCGCCTGGATCGCGGCGGCCGCAGCGTGCTGCGCGGCATCAATCTGAGCGTGCCGCGCGGCAGCATCGTCGCCGTGCTCGGCCCGTCCGGCAGCGGCAAGTCGACCCTGCTGTCGGCGCTGACCGGCGAACTGGCGCCGGCCTCGGGCACGGTCGAAGTGTTCGGCCAACCGGTGCCGCAGAACCAGCGCCAGTTGCTGGAACTGCGCAAAGGCATCGGCGTGCTGCTGCAAGGCAACGGCCTGCTGACCGACCTGACCGCGGCCGAGAACGTGGCCCTGCCGCTGCGCGCGCACACCCAGCTGCCGAACCCGCTGATCCGCCGGCTGGTGCTGATGAAGCTGCACGCGGTCGGCCTGCGCGCGGCCGCCGACGCCTACCCGCGCGAACTCTCCGGCGGCATGGCCCGGCGCGTGGCGCTGGCGCGCGCGCTGGCGCTGGACCCGCCGCTGATGATCTACGACGAACCGCTGACCGGGCTCGACCCGATCGCCTCGGGCGTGGTCATGAGCCTGGTGCGCCGGCTCAACGACACCCTCGGCCTGACCAGCATCGTGGTGACCCACCACGTCCACGAAACCCTGCCGGTGGCCGACCACGCCATCGTCATCGCCAACGGCGGCATCGTCTTCTCCGGCACCCCGGCCGAGCTGGAGCACAGCGACGACCCCTTGGTGCGCCAGTTCCTGCGCGGCGAGCCCGACGGCCCGATCGGCTTCGACGCCGCACCGCGCAACTCGGAGGCCGCGTAATGGCGTTGTTCGAAACCGTCCGCTCGCTGGGCCGCGCCGGCCTGTTCTCGTTGTCGGTGTTCCGCGCGTCCAAACCGACCGCGGATTTGTTCCGCGAGCTGGTGCGCGAGATCTACAAGATCGGCGCGCGTTCGCTGCCGATCATCGCCGTTGGCGGCGCGTTCGTGGGCTTGTCGGTGACCCTGCTGGGCTACCGCGCGCTCGATACCTACGGCGCGGCCAACCAAGTCAGCGCGATGCTCGGCCTCGGCCTGTACCGCGAGCTCGGCCCGGTGCTGACCGCGCTGCTGTTCATCGGCCGCGCCGGCAGCTCGATCGCGGCCGAACTGGGGCTGATGCGCGCGACCGACCAGATCACCGCGCTCGGCCTGATGGCGATCGACCCGGTCGGCAAGGCGGTGGCGCCGCGGTTCTGGGCGGCGGTGCTGTGCGTGCCGCTGCTGACCGGCTTCTTCTGCAGCCTGGCGATCAGCGCGAGCTATTTCGAATCGGTCCACGTGATCGGCCTGGAGCCCGGGGTGTTCTGGCAGGTGCTCAAGGACAGCGTGGATTTCTTCGACGATTTCCTGATGGCGTTCGTGAAGTCGGCCGTGTTCGGCGGCACCGCGGCGCTGGTGGCGGCGTACGTGGGCTACCACGCCGAGCCGACCATCGAGGGCACCTCGGTGGCGACGACGCGCGCGGTGGTCAACGCCTCGCTGCTAGTGCTGATGTTCAACTTCGTGATGTCGGCATTCTTGTTCAAGTGATGTTCCCTTCTCCCGCTTGCGGGAGAAGGTGCCCGAAGGGCGGATGAGGGCAGAACGAGGTGACCGGAGCTGCGCTGCGCGCGCCCCTCACCCCACCCCCTCTCCCGCACGCGGGAGAGGGGCTTTCCGAATTTCGCTGTTGCCGTAGCAGACAAACCGTTTCCCCAGCCGCGTTGAACCGCGCGGGCTTTATCCCCAAGGTGGTGCCCATGTCCGTCCGCAGTCCCCGCATCGAATTCGCCGTCGGCGCGTTCCTGCTGCTCGCCCTGGCCTCGCTGCTGGTGTTGGCGATCGCCTCCACCAACGGCAAGTTCGGCTTCGGCCGCGACAATTACGAGGTCACCGCCAAGTTCACCAGCATCGGCGCGCTGCGTCCGAACGCGCCGGTGAAGATCGGCGGCGTCAACGTCGGCCAGGTCGCCGATATTTCGCTGGACCCCAAGAGCTACGCCTCGGTGGTCACCCTGGCCATCGACAAGCGCTACAACAAGCTCTCGGCCGACACCTCGGCCGGCATCTTCACCAGCGGCCTGCTCGGCGAAAGCTATATCGGGTTGACCCCGGGCGGCGACCCGGACGACCTCAAGCCGGGCGACGAGATCTACCTGACCCAGCCAGCGATCGACCTGATCCAGCTGGTCGGCAAGTACATGTTCAGCGGCGGCGCGGCCGGCGGCGGCAACAACGCCAACGGCGCCGAAGCCGCCAAGCCGGCCGACGCCGGCACCCCCGATTACCTCAAGGGCGAACCCACCGCCCCCTCCAGCGAGAGCAAGCCATGAAGCGCATCCTGACCGCCTCCCTCCTCGCCTGCGCCCTGCTCGCCGGCGTTCCGTCCCTGGCCCTGGCCCAGGCCACCGCCGCGCCGGGCACCGCGCCGGCCGCCGGCATGCCGAGCGCGATGGTGCTGACCAACACCACCCGCATCCTGTCGACCCTGGAATCGCGCCGCGCCGAGTTCAGCAAGAACCGCGCCGCGCTGAGCCAGTTCGTGACCACCGAGTTCAACCAGCTGTTCGACCGCGACTACGCCGCGCGGCTGGTGCTGGGCACCCACGGCCGCGGCGCCGCCGATGCCGACGTGGCCAACTTCGCCGACGCGCTGACCAGCAGCCTGATGCAGCGCTACGGTTCGGCCCTGCTCGACTTCAACACCCGCCTGCAGGTGCGGATCAAGTCGGAAACCCCGCTGCGCAACGGCGCCATCGTCAAGGTGTCGAGCGAGTTCCTGCGCCAGGGCGGCGAGCCGGTGCCGGTGGACTACCTGCTGCGCAAGACCGGCAACCAGTGGAAGGTGTTCGACGTGATGGTGGAAGGCGTCAGCTTCGTGCAGACCTTCCGCAACCAGTTCGACACGCCGCTGAGCCAGAAGTCGATCGCCCAGGTCGCCGCCGACATCAAGGCCGGCAAGCTGCAGGCGCAGGCGAGCGGCAACAAGTGAGCGCGGCGGGCACCGCGGCCAGCGTGCGGCGCGACGGCGAGACGCTGGCGTTCGCCGGCGCGCTCGACCGCGCCGCGGCGGCCGCGTTGTGGCCGCAAGCGCGGCCGCTGGCGGCCGGCGCGCGCCGCTTCGACCTGACCGGCGTGGCCTCGGTCGACAGCGCCGGCCTGGCGCTGTTGGCCGAACTGGCCGCGCAGGCGCCGGGCGTGGCGGTGGTCGGCGAGCCGGCCGGTCTGGCCGAGTTGCGCGCGGCCTACCGCCTCGACGAATCGCTCGGCTTCGGCCGCTGAGGACCGCGCCGCCGTACCGCTGTCGCACATTCCCCCTCGTTGCGGTCGCCGACGCCCACGGACGTGGCCTGGCCGCCCCCACCGCTGTCCCGGAAGACTAGACTGCAACCATGCGCCCCCACGCACTCCCTCTCGCGCTGGCCCTGGCCCTGGCCGCGCACACCGCTCCGGCCCTGGCGCAAGACGCCACGCCGGCCCTGCCGGGCGACAGCGCCGGCCTGATCATCGATGCGGCCGCGCTGGCCGCGGCAGCGCAGGCGAGCGCGGACGGCGCGGTCGACGCCAACGCCCCCGTGCAGACCGATTCGGCGCGCGCGCTGGCTTCGGCCGAAGCCGCCGCGACCGAGGCCGCCGCCGTCGACGCCGCCCAGGCAGCGCCGCACGAGGCGCCGTCGCTGGACTACGCCGTCGCCCAGGTCGACCCGGCCGCGACCGCCGCGCCGCCGCCGGCCGCCGCCGCGAGCGACGACCCGCGCACCGACGCCGAACGCGACTTCGACGCGCTGTACGGCAGCCCGCAGCAGGAATACAACCCGGTCGCCGATCCCACCTTGCCGGCCCCGGCCAACGTGCCCGGCGGCTACGACCCGTGGGAGAAGTACAACCGCAAGATGCACCGCTTCAACAACGCGGTCGACCGCGGCGTGGCCAAGCCGCTGGCGCGCGCCTACACCAAGGTGGTGCCGCGGCCGGTGCGGCTGGGCGTCAGCAACTTCTTCAACAACCTCGGCCAGCCGGTGTCGATGGTCAATGCGCTGCTGCAGGGCAAGCCCAAGCAGGCGGCGCAGTCGCTGGGCCGGTTCGCGCTGAACACCACGCTCGGCATCGGCGGCATCTTCGACCCGGCCACCGCGGCCAAGCTGCCGAACCGCAGCGAGGACTTCGGCCAGACCTTGGGCGTGTGGGGCTGGAAGCGCTCGCGCTACCTGGAACTGCCGTTCTTCGGCCCGCGCACCGTGCGCGACGCCTTCGGCGCGGTCGGCGACGCCCCGCTGAGCCCGCTGCGCCGGATCGAGCGCGACCGCATCCGCATCGGCCTGCAGGGCCTGCAGCTGGTCGACATCCGCGCCCAGCTGCTGCCGCTGGACAACCTGCGCGAAGGCGCCGAAGACGAGTACGCGCTGGTGCGCGATTCGTGGATGCAGCGCCGCGATTACCAGATCTTCGGCGACCGCCTGGAGAAGAACGGCGAGACCCAGCTGCCGGATTACCTGCAGGACGACAGCAACCCGAGCGTGCCGGCGAACGCGATGCCGGTGATGCCGACCGACGGCGCCGGCGTGCGCTGAGGCGGTACAACAGCTGATACGCGAACGGCCCGGTTGCGAATCCGGGCCGTTTCGTTTTGGTCGTTCGCGTTGTTGCGGTGGCTTCCTGTAGGAGCGGCGCGAGCCGCGACCGCGGGGTCGCACGCTCGCGTCGCAAGCGCGGTGGCGCGGTCGCGACTTGCGTCGCTCCTACAGGGGGAAACGCGACAACGTCAGGTCGGGTCGGGTTCCGGCAAACCGGCCGCGCCTTCGATGGGCTGCGGGCCGTCGGGCTGCAACGCCTGGGCGTCGTCGACGGCCGCCGGCAACGCCAGCGGCGCCGAAGCGTCTTCGCTTTCGCCCCCGTCTTCGTCCAGCGCCGACTCCACCAGCTTCGCCGGCATCGCCTTGTTCGGCTTGACCCCCAGCTCGCGCAGCATCTCGGCCTGGCGGATCGCATTGCCTTTGCCGCGGCCGAGCTTGTCGCGCGCGGCTTCCAGGGTCTTGTTGGCGCCGTCGAGCTGGCTCGCGGCCTTGTCCAGGTCGGCCACGAACGCGGCCAGCTTGTCGTACAGCAGCGCGCCGCGCTTGGCGATCTCCTGCGCGTTGCGGCTCTGCGCTTCCTGCCGCCACAGGTGCTTGACCGTGCGCAGCACGAACAGCAGCGTCGACGGGCTCACCATCAGCACGTTGCGGTCCCAGCCTTCCATGAACAAGCCGCGGTCGTTGGCGACGGCGAGCATGAACGCCGGTTCGATCGGCACGAACATCAGCACGAAGTCGAGCGAACGCAGGCCGTACAGCTCCTGGTAACGCTTCTCCGACAGGCCGCGCATGTGCTGGCGCATCGATTCGATGTGGCGCTTGAGCGCGCGCGAACGGGTGTCCTCGTCTTCGGCGCTGACGAACTGTTCGTAGGCGACCAGCGACATCTTGGCGTCGACGATCATGTGCCGGTCTTCGGGCAGGTGCAGGGTCACGTCGGGGCGGCGTTCGCCGTCCTCGGTGCCGTGGCTTTCCTGCACGTCGTATTCCTCGCCCTTGCGCAGGCCGGCCGATTCCAGCACCCGCTCGAGCACCAGCTCGCCCCAGGCGCCCTGGGCCTTGTTCGAGCCCTTGAGCGCGGTGGTGAGGTTCTTGGCGTCTTCGCTGAGCGACTGGTTCAGCGCCATCAGCTGGCGCACCTGTTCGCCGAGCGCGGTGCGGTCGCGGGTTTCGTTGTCGTAGACGGTCTCGACCCGGGTCTGGAACTCGGCCAGCTTCTGCTGCAACGGGTCGAGCAGCTGGCCCAGGTGGCTGCGGTTCTGCTCGGTGAAGCGGCGGCTCTTCTCTTCCAGGATCTCGTTGGCGAGGTTGCGGAACTGCGCGCTGAGTTCGTCGCGCACCTCGCGCAGCTGGGCGATCTTCTCGTTCGCCTGGCCGCGCTCGGCGTCCAGTTGGGTGGCCATGCGGCCGAGTTCGACCGTGCGCCGGTTGAGGTCGCCGGCCAGCGCGTCGCGTTCGCGTTCGAGCTGCTCGAACTCCAGGCGCAGGCGCTGCAAGGCCTGCTGCTCCTTGTCGAGCTCGGCGCCGCTGCGGCCGATGGCTTCGCGCAGCAGGCCGCTGTCGCGCTGCAACTGGTTGCGCTGCGCGTCCAGTTCGTCGAGCCGCGACTGCAGTTCGGGAATGCGCGCGCAGCGCTCGGCGAGCTGGGCGCGCTCGGTGTGGGCGGCGGCGAGCTGGGCGCCGAGTTCGGCGCGCGCGGCGGCGTGCGCGCGCGCGGCGCCGGCGCGGGCCAGCAGCCAGGCCAGCGCGGCGGAGGCCGCGGCGGCGACGAGAACGGCGGCGACGACGAAAGCTGGGGACATCCGGGACTCGGGAGCGAAAACGAAAGGAGGCGGGCGCGTTGCCGCGCGGCAGGCGGGCCGTCCGTGCCCGAGGCCCCGCGCGGCGGCGGGGCGTGCAGGCACGAGCGGCGTGCCTAGTCTAAGGGCCAGTCTAAACGGGTGAGTCTCACGCCCTGCGACCGGCGGCGGCCGGGCGGGGCGGCGCAGCAACTGCGTTGGCGGTCACAAATCGCGCGCAAGCTGCGGGTCCGTTGTTCCATACGGAACGGCACTGACGGCCGCGGCTGTGCCAATCTTGGCCGCAGCCGTCGGGCGGCGCAGGCCCGTCCCATGCACACAAGGCCCGCCCATGGACCCGCGAGACCCACGACTGTACGCCGACCCGCGCGGCGTCTGGCGCGACGACGGCGCCGGCCGCGTGCACGGCATCCGCTGGCGCGATATCGACGGCATCGACGGCTACGCCATCGACGCGGCCGAGCGCCGGCTGATCTACGTCGAACTCGGCACCGCCAGCGGCGAGCGCCTGGAACTGCGCACCGACTGGCCCGGCTACGCCGACGTCGCGCGCGCGCTCAGCGCGCACCTGCCCGGGCTCGACCTGGACGCGCTGCAGCGGCTCGAACAGGCGCGCCCGGACGACCCGCCGGCGATCCTGTGGTGGCGCGATTGACGGCGGCCGCGCCGAGCCCGGCGCCGGCCGAGCTGCGCAAGCTCAGCCAGCGCGACTGGTCCTGGACCCTGTACGGCGCCGGCGAGCGCCGCTTCCTGTCGGTGCTGTGCGGGACGGTGGCGACCTACGAGCTGACCGTCGAACTGGCGCCGCCCGAGCGCGAACGCATCGGCGAGATCGGTTTCCTCGACGCGTTCGCGAACGAAGTCGCCTACCGCCCGACCCAGTGGCACCCGCGCCACCTGCGCGATTTCCGCGCGCCGCCCGAATAAGCGCGGCGCTGCCGCTCAGTCCAGCACGCGGCAGAACACCGCCTTCAGATAACGCGACTCCGGCACCTGCGCCAGCCACGGGTGGTCGGCGCCGGCGCCGGCCACGCGCAGCACCTGCACGGTGCGGCCGGCGTAGAACGCGGCGCGGCGCAGCATGTCGAGGAACTGGTCCTCGCTGACCAAGCCGGTGCACGAGAACGTCGCGAACAAACCGCCGGGCTTGACCACGCTGAGCGCCAGCTTGTTCATGTCGAGGTATTTCTTCAGCGCGGGAATGACCTGCTCGCGGTCGCGGGTCATCTTGGCCGGGTCGAGGATGACCACGTCGAAGCGTTCGCCCGCGTTGCCCATGTCGCGCAGGTACGGAAAGATGTCGGCCTGGACGAACTTGACGTGGGCGTTGTTGAGCTTGGCGTTGGCCTTGGCGATGTTGATGACGTCGGCGTCGATGTCCACGCCGATCACTTCCTCGGCGCCGCGCGCCTTGGCGTAGACGCCGAAACCGCCGGTGTTGCAGCACAGGTCGAGCACGCGCTTGCCGGCGACCTGCTGCGACAGCCATTCGCGATTCTCGCGCTGGTCGGCGAAGAAGCCGGTCTTGTGCGCGCCGGCCGGGTCGGCGCGGAACTTGATGCCGTACTCGGTGATGGTCGCCGGCGGCACCGCTTCGGTGCCGCGGAAATCGAAGCTTTCCTGCTTCTGCACGTGCTCGTCGGCGAAGGCGTAGAAACGGCAGCCGGGGAACTGCGCGCGCAGCGCGTCGTAGATCCACTCGCGGTGGCGGAACGCGCCGGCGCTGAAGTATTCGACCACGAGCAGATCGCCGTAGCGGTCCACGACCAGGCCGCTGATGCCGTCGCCCTCGCTGTGGACCACGCGCCAGGCGTCGCTGATTTCGTCGAGCCTGAGCACGTCGCGGCGCAGCGACACGGCCGCGGCGATCTTGCGCGCGAACCAGTCGGCGTCGACCGCCACGTCGGGGTCGTTCTCGAGCATGCGCAGGGCGATGCGCGAATGGCCGTTGTAGAAGCCGCGGCCGATCCACACGCCGTCCACGCCGACCACATCGACGATGGCGCCGGGCTTGGGGCGCTGGGCCGGCTTGTCGACCAGGCGCTGGAAGATCCAGGGGTGGGTGGATTTCCAGGCGTTCTTGAGGCGTACGGTGGGGAGTTCGGTAGTCATCGCGCCATTCTACCGGGCCGCGCGCCCGGGCCCGGACTGCGAACCCCGGCCCAATCCCGCCGGCGGGACAAAGAAGCCCAGCCCGGCCGGCTTGTTTTGCCGCGGCCGGGTGCCAATCTGCTTCGTATGCACCTGCCCACCGACGCCCCGATCCCCGACACCCCGGCGCAGCGCAAGGCCGACCGCTCGCGCCTGACCCGGGCCCTCAACGCCAGCCTGGCCTTCGTGCTGGTGCTGGCGGCGGTGTTCGCCGCCCAGAGCGGCTTCGACATCCGCCCGTTCACGGTCCAGCCGTGGTCGGCCGAAGGCCTGCTCGGGATCCTGACCGCGCCGCTGCTGCACGGTTCGGTCGAGCACCTGGCCGCCAACGCGACCTCGCTGCTGCTGCTCGGCACCCTGGCCGGCGCGGTCTATCCCAAGGCCACGTTGCGCGCGCTGCCGGTGATCTGGCTGGGGTCGGGGCTCGGCGCGTGGCTGCTCGGCGAAGCCGGGAGCCATCATTTGGGCGCCAGCGGCCTCACCCATGGCTTCATGTTCCTGGTCATGACCCTGGGCCTGCTGCGCCGCGACCGCCCGTCGATCGCCGCGGCGATGATCGCCTTCCTGCTCTACGGCGGCATGCTGCTGACCGTGCTGCCGCGCGAAGCCGGGGTGTCCTGGCAGGCCCACCTCGGCGGCGCCGTCGCCGGCGTGGCCTCGGCGTTCGCCTTCCGCCTGCGCGACCCGCTGCCGCCGCGCAAGCGCTACAGCTGGGAAGACGAGGAAGACGCCGAACTGGTGCCGCTCAACGACGAACTGGAACCGCCGAGCCCGCGCAACGTGCCGGTGCTGTGGAACCGGCCGGAGCCGCGCGATGTGCAGGCGGGGGTGGTGTTGCGGTTTCCGCCGCGCGAACCGCCGGTGGAGTGAGAGCGATGACGACTCGCCGGCGTCGGGGTTCGTCGTCGTTGTGTTTTCGCGGTCGCAGCTCGCGCAGCTCCTACAGCGGCTTCCTGTAGGAGCTGCGCGAGCTGCGACCGCGGACCTGCCGCCGCCGCGAACGCCCCATCGCGGCGACGCAACCAACGGCATTTGCGCGCGACGTCGCCGGCCTCCATCCTCGGCCGCCTCCCGTCACGACCCGGCCCACGCCCATGACCGCATCTCGTGCATTGCCCGCGCTCGCCCTCGCCGCCGCGCTGACCGCGGCGCCCGCCGCTTTCGCCAGCGAGATCGACCCCGCGACCCGCAGCGCCATCGAAGCGACCTGCTTCGATTACGTCGACGGCCAGCTCGAAGGCGACCCCGCGCGCGTCGCGCGCGCGCTGCATCCGGACCTGGCCAAGCGCCGCGTGCTCGGCGAGACCGCCGACGAGAAGCTCGGCCTGCGTCGGATGAGCAAGGAAGAACTGGTCGAGCTGACCCGCCAGGGCGCGCTGAAAACGCCGAAGGCGCAGTGGAACCGCAGCTGCAGCGCGCTCGACGTCGCCGGCAACGTCGCAGTCGCGCGCGCGGAAACGCCGTGGTTCGTGGATTTCTTCCACCTCGGCAAGTTCGGCGAGCGCTGGGTCATCGTCAACGCGCTGTGGTACGCCAAGCCCAAGCCGGCGCAGGACTGAACCCGGCGCGGCGGTTTTCGGACGCTGCGTCGTTCCGGCCGCGTCCGGCGCGCGTTACATTGGCGCCGCGTCCACGGACCGGGACCGCGGCCGCCGGCCGTCCCGTCGTCGTGGCCTCCCCTTGCGACCGGAGCCCGCCATGCAACGTCTTTGCCTTGTTCTCGCCGCGCTGGCGATCGCCGCGCTGCCGACCCTGACGCAGGCCAAGAGCGCCTGCCACATCCAGGGCCAGGTCGGCGGCATGCTCATCAACGAGTGCACCGAGACCGACCAGAACGTCCCCGACGATCAGCTCAAGCAGCAATGCAACGGCAAGGTGCCGGGGCTGGCCGAAGTCGGCGGCCACGCCGATGCGCGCGTGGTCGCGGCCTGCCCGGCCGGCGCCAGCGGCGTGTGCGAAGGGCCGATGGGCGCGCCGGCGCGGATCTATTACTACAAGCGTTCGGCCGAAGAACTGACGATGGTGCGCAACGCCTGCCAGGCGCAGCGCGGCAAGTGGGTCGCGCCTTGAGCCCGCCGCGGCGCGCACTCGCGCGCGGCGCGGCGCTGGCCGCACTGGCGCTGGCAGCGCCGGCCTACGCCGACGGCGCCGCCGATCCGCCGTCGTTCGACCGGCCCGGCATCGCGTTTTCCACCGGCACCCTGCCGCGTGGCGGCTTCGCCTGGGAACAGGGGCTGCCGGATGTCGAGCGCGACCGCAGCGGCGGCGTGCGCAGCACCCAGTACAGCGCCGACACCAATCTGCGCCTGGGCCTGACCGACACGCTGGAAGTGCAGATCGCGACCTCGCCGTACAACTACCTGCGCGAAAGCGGCAACGGCGCGCGCCGCAGCGCCCACGGCGGCGGCGACACCTCGCTGGCGCTGAAGCTGGCGCTGCCGTCGAGCAACGACAAGTTCAGCTGGGCGCTGCTCGGCAGCGCCACCGTCGCCACCGGCGCGCGCGACTTCAGCGACGGCCGCGACCGTTACGCGCTCGGCGCCACCGTCGCCTACGACTTCGACGACGCCACCTCCGGTTCGCTGTACCTCAATGTCGAGCGCAGCGGCGGCATCGAGGCCTGGACCTTTTCGCCGAGCCTGAGCCGCGCCTTCAGCGCGCGCTGGGGCGGCTATGTCGAAGCCGGCTGGACCCGCACCGCGCACGCGCCGGACACCGGCGTGGCCGGGGTCGGCCTGACCTTCATGGCCACGCCGAAGATCCAGCTCGACGCCTCGCTCGACGCGGGCCTGAACGACGCCAGCCCGGATTGGCAAGGCGGCGTCGGCGTATCGTTGTTCTTCGACTGATCGTTGTTCGACCGGTCATTGCGCGACAGAGCAGCCGCGACCGGTCCGCTGCGCGCGGACCGCACCGCCCGGAGCCCCGTTCATGGACGACAACCTCTACGCCCCGCCCGCCAGCCAGGTGGTCGACCCCGCGCCCGTCGCGACCGGCGCCGCGTTCTACGTGGTCGCGCCGTTCAAGTTCTGCCTGCTGTTCTTCGCCACCCTCGGCGCGTACCAGCTGTACTGGTTCTACATGCAGTGGACGCGCTACCGCCGCCACAGCGGCGAAACCCTGTGGGCGGTGCCGCGCACGATCTTCGCGATCTTCTACACCCACGCGCTGGCGCGGCGCATCGACAAAGTGCTGCGCGAACGCGGCGAGCGCTACGACTGGTCGCCTAGCGCCACCGCGACGCTGTTCGTGATCGCGCAGATCGCCAGCACCGCGTCCGACCGCTGGGCCGCGCGCATGGCCTCGCCGCTCGCCGATTTCTTGAGCATCGCCATGCTGATCCCGATCGGCCTGTGCGTGATGGCGCTGCAGAAAGCCGCCAACCGCGCCAGCGGCGATCCGCAAGGCGAGGCCAACCAGCGCTTGAGCGTGGCCAATTATGTCTGGCTCGCGGTCGGCGCGCTGCTGTGGCTGACGCTGTTGTCGGACTATCTGTTCTAAGCGCCAAGGCGCGGCCGGCGCCGCCGCGGCGGTAGCGTCCGAATCGTTACCGGCGGGCGTAGCGCCGGGTCCGGGCCGGTGCTAGCGTCGCCGGCAGTGCGCGCGTGGGGCGCGCCGCCGCCGGAGGTCCGATGTACCGTCCAGCCCGTTTTGTCGCCTTGTGGTGCGGTTGCCTTGCGTTCGCCCTGGCCGGCTGCCAGCGCGCCGCGGCGCCCGCTCCCGTCACCGCCACGACCACCACTACGACGACCACCAGCGACGACGACGCCGCGCAGGCGCGCCGAATCGAAGCCGACGTGCGCTTCCTCGCCGACGACCTGCTCGAAGGCCGCGAAACCGCCACCCGCGGTTTCGACCTCGCCGCGCTGTACGTGGCGCAGCGCCTGCGCGCGATCGGCGCCGAACCGGCCGGCGACGACGGCGGCTATTTCCAGAGCGTGCCGCTGCTGCGCGCGCAGCGCATCGACGGCGGCGGCGAGTTCCGGATCGAACGCGCGACCGGCACGGTGGCGCTGAAGTTCCGCGACGAATTCCTGCCGCAGCTCGACTTCGCCGGCGGCCAGAACCAAGTGCGTGCGCCGGCCGCGTTCGTCGGCCAGGCGGTGTATGCGCCCGAACTCAAGCAAGACGACTTCGCCGGCATCGACCTGCGCGGCAAGATCGCGGTGTTCTTCAACGGCGCGCCCAAGCGCTTCGACCACGACCGGCGCGCGTTCTACAGCTCCTACCGCGAGAAGCTCGACGCGGTGGCGCAGCGCGGCGCGGTCGGCGCGGTGATCGTGGCCACCGAAGACGAGGAGAAGCGCAGCCCGTGGGCGCGCGCCGTGCAGCACTGGGACAAGCCCGGCATGCGCCTGCGCGGCGGCGACGGCCGCGCGCTCGACATTTTCCCGCAGTTGCGCGTGGTCGCGCAGGTCTCGGCCGCGCGCGCGCCGGCGCTGCTCGACGCCGGCGACCGCAGCGCGGCCGAGCTGTTCCGGCAAGCGCGCGAGGGCGCGCTGCGCGGCTACGACCTGCCCGGCACGCTGAGCCTGTCGGCGCGCAACACGCTCGAGGCGGCGCAGTCGCGCAACGTGGTCGCCCGCCTGCCCGGCCGCGAGCCGGCGCTGCGCAACGAGCACGTCGTCTTCAGCGCGCACCTGGACCACCTCGGCATCGGCGCGCCGGTCAAGGGCGATGCGATCTACAACGGCGCGCTCGACAACGCGCTCGGCGTGGCGGTGATGCTGGAAGCGGCGCAGCAGCTCGCGCACAGCGACGCGGCGCGCAAGCGCTCGCTGCTGTTCGTGGCGCTGACCGGCGAGGAAAAAGGCCTGCTCGGCGCGCACTGGTTCGCCGGCCATCCCAGCCCCGCCGGCGCGGCGCTGGTGGCCAACGTCAACATGGACATGCCGGTGCTGCTGGCGCCGACCAGCGACGCGATTCCGATCGGCGTCGAGCATTCCGACCTGCAGGCGGTGTTGCAGCGCGCGGCCGCGCAGACCGGGGTGACGCTGTCGCCGGATCCGATTCCGGAAGAGAGCATCTTCATCCGCAGCGACCAGTACGCCTTCATCCGCAACGGCGTGCCGGCGGTGTATCTGATCGGCGGCTTGAACGGCAGCGAAAAAGCCAAGGGCCAGCTCGGCCAGTTCCTGCGCCAGGATTACCACCAGCCCGGCGACGATGTCTCGCAGCCGATCCAGTACCCCGACGCGGCGCGGCTGGCGCGGCTCAATGTGCGCATCGGCGAGGCCATCGCCGGGGCGGAAAAGAAGCCGGCGTGGAATGCCGGGGATTTCTTCGGCGAGAAATTCGCGAAGGCGGCGAAGCCTTGAGGGTTGGTTGCGGCTGAGAGGACAGCGTCGGGGCTGAAGGGCCTGCCACAATGCGACGCTTCGAAGATTCGTTGACTCATGAGATCGAAGCGTCGGGACTGACGTCGCTTCCTCAAGGCCTATACTCGAACGCATGAGCGAACCCCAACTGCGCACTCTCGGCCTGCTCGGCGGCATGAGCTGGGAATCGACCCTGCCGTACTACCGCCTCATCAACCAGACCGTGCGCGAACGCCTCGGCGGCCTGCATTCGGCGCGGCTGCTGCTGTACAGCGTCGACTTCGCCGAGATCGAGCGGATGCAGCACGCCGGCGACTGGGACGCGGCCGGCGCCGCGCTCGGCCGCGCCGCATGCGCGCTGCGCGACGGCGGCGCGCAGTTGCTGGTGATCTGCACCAACACCATGCACAAGGTCGCCGATGCGGTCGAGCAGGCCGCGCAATTGCCGCTGCTGCACATCGCCGACCCGACCGGCGCGGCGATCCGCGCCGCCGGCTTGCACCGCATCGGCCTGCTCGGCACGCGCTTCACGATGGAGCAAGACTTCTATCGCCAGCGCCTGCAACAACGGCACGGGCTGGAGGTGCTGGTGCCCGACGAGGCCGGACGCGAGGCGGTGCACCGGATCATCTACGACGAGCTGTGCGTCGGCGCGATCCGCGAGGAATCGCGGCAGGTGTACCGCGAGATCATCGCCGGGTTGGTCGCGCGCGGCGCGCAGGGCGTGATCCTGGGCTGCACCGAGATCGGCCTGCTGATCGGCGACGGCGATGTCGACATCCCGCTGTTCGATACCGCGGCGCTGCATGCGCGCGCGGCGGCGTTGGCGTCGATCGGGCAGGATTGAAACGGGTTCGAGCCTGCACCGGTTCGAACCCGATGCCGGCCCGAAGCCGCCGCCAGGCGCGGCCGCGGGCTTGGTGCCGTGAGCGCCGCCGGTCCACACTATCTTTCCCGCAGCACCGCGAATGGAGTCCGCAATGAACGATCGCCCCAATCCCGGCTGGTTCGGCCGCAATTGGAAATGGCTGGTGCCGACCGGCTGCCTGACCGTGCTGCTGTTGTTCGCGCTGGTGTTGGCGGGGCTGATCGGGCTCGGCGTCAAAGGCATGTCGGGGCTCATGAGCGGCAGCGAGCCGGTGCGCCATGCGCTGACACTGGCCAAGGCCAATCCCGAGGTGCAGGCCGCGTTCGGGGAGCCGCTGGAGACCGGCATGGGTTTCCAAGGCTCGCTGACGACCAACAACGACAGCGGCTCGGCCGACCTGTCGGTGCCGATCAAGGGCCCCAAAGGCAGCGGCCGCCTGTACGTGAAAGGCGAGCGCGAGGCCGACCGCTGGACTTATCGGCTGATCGAGATCGCCGTCGACGGCAGCGAGCGGCGTATCGATCTGCTTGGGGCGCCGTCTGCTCCGGCACCGAAAGAGACGGCGCCGGAGAAGACGCAAGAACATGATCCGGACGCGCCTGCGGAGCCCGCGGCGACGGCTTGATCGGTTCGTTCGCATAAGCGCCAAAAATCGAATGGGTTCCGGCGAAAGCCGGAACCCATTTGTTTTCCGGCCTCAGCGCGAGGCGGTCGCGTTTCTCCCTGTAGGAGCGGCGCGAGCCGCGACCGCGACACCGCGCTTGCGACGCGAGCTTGCGACCCCGCGGTCGCGACTTGCGTCGCTCCTACAGGGAGCAACCGCGGCAATGTTCACTTCGCCGGCAACGGCAGCGCCTTGAACTCCTTGACCGTGCGCAGCACCAGACTCGAATTGATGTCCGCGCCGCCGGCCTGGTTCAGCAGCCGGTCGAGCAGGAAGCGCGAGAGATGCTCCAGGTCGCGCACGACGATCTGCAGCAGATAGTCCATGTCGCCGGTCAGCGCGTAACAGGCCACCACCTCGTCCCAGGCGCCGACGAACTCGGCGAAGGCGGCGACCGCCTCGCTGTCGTGGCGGCCCAGGCGCACCCGCACGAACGCCTGCAGGCCCAGCCCGAGCCGCGCCGCGTCGACCTCGGCGCGGTAGCCGCGGATCACCCCTTCGCGCTCCAGCCGCTGCACCCGGCGCAGGCAGGCCGAGGCCGACAGGTGCACGCGCTCGGCCAGTTCGGCGTTGGTCAGGCGGCCGTCGCGCTGCAATTCGGCCAGCAGGACGATGTCGGTGCGGTCGAGTTCGATCGTGCTCATGCTCGTGGTCACTTTCGGCGCCCATCGGGCGATATACGCAAGGATGTTGCGCCGAACCCGGTTACAAGCGCAATAACGCAAGCCTATTGCGCCGCAACACGGCTAAAGTCGTCTCAACGGCCCGATCCGGAGCCTGGAGCGAGCCGGTATGAACACCACCCCGCAGCGCGTCGAACACCAACTCACCGACAAGGGCTACGTCCCGGTGTACACCACCGCCGTGGTCGAGCAGCCGTGGAGCGCGTATTCGAGCGAGGACCATGCGGTGTGGGCGCAGTTGTTCGAACGCCAGCAGAAGGTGCTGGTCGGCCGCGCCAGCGACGAGTTCCTGAGCGCCCAGCGCGCGATGAACATGACGCCCGACCGCATCCCCAAGTTCGCGGACCTCAACCGCACCCTGCGCGCGCACACCGGCTGGGAGCTGATCGGGGTCGAAGGGCTGCTGCCGGAGCTGACCTTCTTCGACCACCTGGCCAACCGCCGTTTCCCGGTGACCTGGTGGATCCGCAAGCCCGAGCAGATCGACTACCTGTCCGAGCCGGACCTGTTCCACGACCTGTTCGGCCACGTGCCGCTGCTGATGAACCCGGTGTTCGCCGACTACATGCAGGCCTATGGCCTCGGCGGGGTCAAGGCGCACGGGATCGATCCCGACGCGCTGGTGCACCTGACCCGGCTGTACTGGTACACGGTCGAATTCGGCCTCATCCAGCAGGCCGACGGGCTGCGCATCTACGGCAGCGGCATCGTCTCGTCCAAGAGCGAGTCGATCTACAGCCTGGAATCGGCCGCGCCGAACCGGATCGGCTTCGACCTGGAGCGGGTCATGCGCACGCGCTACCGCATCGACACCTTCCAGAAGACCTACTTCGTCATCGACAGCTTCGAACAGCTGATGCGCGCGACCGAGCCGGACTTCACCCCGATCTACCAGCGCCTGCGCCAGCACGAATCGGTCCCGGCCGGCGAAGTGCTGGCGAGCGATGCGGTGTTCACCCGCGGCACCGGCGAAGGCTGGCTGACCGACGGCGACGTCTGACCGCGCCGCCGCGTATCCCCTGCAGGCGCGACCGCGACACCCCGCCGACGACGCCATCGTCGCCGGCCCGCGCCGCTCGTCCGCACCGAGCGGCGCAGCCGTCGGATTCCAACGACGCGCGCTACACTCGCCGCCGATGAACGACGAAAACCAGAGCAAGACCCCGCACATGGGTGCGGGCCACGCCGCCGCCGCGCAGACCGCCAGCGGCCTTCCGTATCGCCAGATCCGCGCCGTCTACGACGACGCCACGATCCGCGTCTACCAGGCCTTCAACGAGCAGATCGCCGACGCCGCGCTCGCCGCCGGCCGCTTCGTCGCGCCGTTCTCGCGCTCGCGCATGACCTGGATCAAGCCCTCGTTCCGCTGGATGATGTACCGCGCCGGCTGGGGCTACAAAGACGACAACCAGCGCCGCATCCTCGCCATCGATATCCGCCGCGAGGGCTTCGAATGGGCGTTGGCGAACAGTTGCCCTTCGCATCCGGACCCGGCGATGACGCCGCAGCAGTGGCAGCAGCATCGCGACGCCACGCCGGTGCGGATCCAGTGGGATCCCGAACGCGATCTGCATTTCCATCCGCTCGACCATCGCTCGATCCAGATCGGGCTGGGCCGGCCGGCGGTGCTGCGCTATGCCGACGAGTGGACGCAGCGGATCGAGGATGTCACGCCGTTGGCGCATCGCATGCACGCACTGGTGCAGGCGGACCGGCTCGAAGAAGCCGCTGCGTTGTTGCCGCCGGAGCGGCCGTACCTGCCGCTGACCGAGGTTTGATGCGAGAGGGCCTTCAGGCCCGATGCGTTCGGTCCAGGTACCGCGACCTGAGCCGAAAGCATCGGGCCTGAAGGCCCTCCCACAGAAACAGTCGCGGCAGCTCGAAGCAGCGGCGGCGCCCGAAGGCGCCGCCGGCGACGCTCACGCCAGCGCCAGGTCGGTCTGCGGCGCGCGCCGCTGCCCGGCCAGGAAGCGCAGCGCCCAGCCGGCGAAGTAGCCGGCGCTGAAGCCCGACACCACCAGGTCCCAACCCAGCGCGCTGGCGTGCAACTGCGGCTGGACCGCGGCGATCACCTGCAGCGCGTAGTGCGCGCCGAAGATGCCGAGGTTGCGCAGCAGCGGCAGCGCGCTGCCGGGCTGGCGCACCAAGCGGCGCTGGTGGTCGAAGGCCAGCGCGGCCGGGTTCAGCGACCACACCCCGAGCGCGCCGCCGATCGCCGCGCCGAGGAACCAGCGGCTCAGCGTCTCCAGCGGCGCGCCGGAGTGCCCGGCCAGCCCGATCAATCCCCAGGCGATGAACACCGCCGGCACCGCCCACACCCGCGCCAGCGATTGCACGCCGGTGCGCAGGCGGCGCAGGCCGAGGTACAGCAGGACCGCGAAGATGGCGTAGACCCACAGCGGGGTGCCTTGCAGGAGATGGCTGAGGAACATGGCGGCGGGCCTCGGTGAGAAAGATGCGGCGGGCGGAAGGGCGGGGTTCGTACCGGCGGGCAGGGCCGCCGGGTACGGTGCATATGCTCGGCCTCGGGCCGGCGCGATCGCAGGCCCGACGGTCACCGATGCGGCCTGCCGGAAGTCATCGCGTGGGCCGGGTGGCGACGCGGCCGGCGGGTGGCGTAGCCGGCGGGCAGGGCGGCCCGGAAGCAGGCCTGGGCACCAGTCAGGTGCCGATTTGGAATTTTTAAGACGTCTAACTGGACGCACTACGTCACATTCGTGAGCGAGTGGATGACGTGCCTGGGCGATTCCCGCCCAGCCGGGCAAAGCGCCCGGTTTTATGAACACGTTCACATTTTGGCACCTGTGAATCACATCGCACTAACAAACCAATCTGCGACATAAATCACGCTTGTGGCACGGATTGTGCGTGATCTGGCCGGAGCGCCGGATCCCCCGGCGCCGACTCCCTTCGGACACCTTCCATGCGCAAGCTTCCGACCGCTCTCCTGGCCGCCGCTCTGCTGGCCGGCCTGCCGCTGCTCGCCCAGGCCGAGTCGCAGTACACGACCGGCACCGCCTCGCCGATCACCGCCACCGCCCGCCTCGACTTCCAGATCACCGTGCCGAAGATCCTGTTCCTGCGCGTCGGCGCCGGCGCGGACTACACCAACACGGCCACCATCAACCAGATCGCCTTCACCGTGCCGGCCGCCAACGTCGGCAACGGCGCCCCGGTCGCGGCCACCGCCGCCTCCGGCGACCTCGGCAACGGCGCGGTCACCGCCAAGCTGGTCGGCAACAACGGCACCATCGCGCTGTCGTCCTCGACGGTCGGCGCGCTCGGCAACGGTTCGGGCGACAGCATTTCCTACAGCCAGATCCAGACCACCACCGCGGTCAACACCACCGCCACCGCGCTGACCGCCCCGGCCCTGGCCGACGGCGCCGTCACCAGCACCAACGTCGCGCCGGTCGCCGGCAGCAAGGTGGTCAACCTCGACGCGCGCTGGACCTACGCCTACCTCAACGGCGCGGTGGTCGCGCCGGGCACCTACGGCGGCGTCAACGCCAACAACAGCCGCGTCACCTACACCGCGTCGATGCCGTAAGCGCGATGCGATGCGTCGCGCGCCGGCGTCGCCGGCGCGCGACTCCGGCGCCGCCGCCACCGCGGCGCCTTCCCCGGAGACCCGTCATGACCGCACCCATGCGCGGCCAGGCCCTGGGCCTGTGCGCCGCCGTTCCGCTCGCCGCAACGCTGGCCGGATTCGCGCTGGCGGGATTCGCGCCGGCCGCGGCCGCGTTCACCGCCAACTTGAATCCCGGCACGCGCGCGATCTACCTGCGCGTCGGCGACGGCGTCTACACCGGCAGCTACACCGGCAACGGCACGCCCGGCAACGGCGGCGGCATCGACGTGGTGTCGGTGACGGTGCCGGCGGCCGCGCTCGGCAACGGCGTGGATCAGGTCATGACGACCACCGCGTCCTCGGGCGTCAGCAACTACGACAGCTACGCGTTCTGCAACGTGCCGGCGCAGATCTACGTCGGCGGTTTCTACCGCCGCAGCGGCAGCGGCGGCGCCGCCAGCCTCACCGCGACCGTGCCGGCCGGCCTTACCAACGGCCAGGGCCAGACCATCGCGTTTTCGCAGATTTCCTGGACCGCCAGCGGCAACGGCGACACCGGCGCGCAGCCGATCCCGGCCGGCACCTTCCAGCCCGGCAACCAGTTGCTGGCGAGCTTTCCGATCAACACCTGGCGCGAGAGCTGCCACACCTTCCGCTACGCCAACGACGCGGTGGTCAGCGCGGGCACCTACACCGGCAGGGTGACCTACACCCTGAGCGCGCCGTGAGCCGCGCCGTGCGCGCCTGCTGCGTTCTCGTCCTCGCGCTCGCCGCGACGGCGGCGAACGCGGCGACCTACCGCGTCGACGACAGCGGCAGCCAGGTCATGAACCCGAACGTGCAGATGCGCTGGGACGCGAGCGTGCCCGGCGCGCAGGGCCGCGGCGTCACCGGCGCGCTGGAAGTCGCGCTGCGCCTGGACGTGGCCGCGTGGCGCGGCCGCAGCGGCCGCATCTACATGCGGCTGCCGGCCTCGCCGTCGGGCCCGTTGCGCGCGGCGTGGACCACGCAAGGGCCGCTGCTGCCGGGCCAGCTGATCGCCGGCGAACGCGCGCTGATCTACGCCGGGCCGATCGCCGACGACGCCCTGCGCGACCGCCTGCGCCTGACCGTGCAAGCCGACGGGCAGCGCCTGGAGCGCGTGGAAACCCTCAATTTCACCTTCGAAATCGACCTGGACGGACTCTGATGCGCCTTCCCTCGCGCTCCCTCGCCGCGCTGTGCCTGCTCGCCTCGCTGTGGCCGACGGCCGCCGCCGCGCAAGGCTTTTCCGCGCTGGTCTCGCCGCCGCGCTTCGAAGACCGCGCCGCGCCGGGCAGCGTCTACCGCAACGTGGTGGAGATCACCAACGTCGGCGCGCGCGCCGCGCGCTACACCCTCAAGACCGCCGACTGGAGCATCGACGGCAACGGCGCGGTCGCGTTCGACACCGCGCTCGCGCCGGGCAGCTGCCGGCCGTGGGTCGGCCTGGAAGCGGCGCAGATCGACGTCGCCGGCAACGGCAAGCGCCGCTACCGTTTCGAAGTGGCGGTGCCGAAGGACGCGCCGGCCGGCGAATGCCGCTTCGCGATCCTGCTGGAAGGCGAGCCGGAAACCGTCGGCGGCGCGCTGGCGCTGCCGGTGAGCGGGCGCATCGGCATCATCGTCTACCTCGCCGTCGGCGACGCCGCGGCGCAGTTGCGCGTGGTCGACACCGGCACCGCGCAGATCGACGGCCGGCGCGTGCCGGTGCTGCGCGTGCGCAACGAGGGCAATGCGCATACGCGGCTGGAAGGTTTGGTCGACGCGGTCGACGCCGGCGGCCGCCGCTACGGCCTGCAGCCTTCGAGCCTGCCGATCCTGCCCGGCGAAACCCGCACCCTGGCGCTGACGCCGCAGGCCGACGACGCCGACGCGGCCGCGCCGACCCTGGCGTATCCGTTGCAGCTCAAGGGCGCGCTGGAATGGGACCGGCAGAAGTTGCCGCTCGACCAGCGCCTGGCGCCGTGAGCCGCGCGCGGTGACCGCCCGCTCGCGCCCGTTGCTGCGCCGCCGCCTCGTCGCGGCGCTGACGCTCGTGCTGACCGCGTCCGCGTCGACCGCAGCGGCGCAGGACAAGGACGGCGCCGCTGCCGACAACGACTACCGCGACCGCATCATCGCGCCGCAGTCGCTGGCGCCGCTGCCGCCGGACCCGGAAGAAACCCGCGACGACAGCGGCCTGCCGCGTTCGCTGCGGATCGGCTTCGACTACGCGCGCAACGAACGCGGCGACGACCGCTACGACGAAAGCGGCGTCAGCCTCGGCGGCTATTGGGAAACCGCGGACTGGGGCAGCCTCTCGCTCGACGCCACCGCGCTGCGCCGCAACCGCGGCGAAGGCCGGCGCGATGCGCGCGAATGGAGCGGCGCGGCGACGCTGTGGCAGCGCGGCGTGTATCTCGACGGCGGCTGGCGCGGCGACAACGGCCTCGGCGTGATCGCCACGCCGGCGCTGGAGTTGCAGCGCAACCAGTACCGGTTCTTCCTGCCGACGGTGGCGATGGCCGGCGCCAGCAGCCAGTGGAGCCGCGACAGCGACGGCCGCAGCGTGTACGCCGCGTTCGGCCGCGCCGGCGTGTTCGACGGCACCCGCACGGTCGGCTTCGACCTCGCCGACGGCGAAGTCGCCGCGCTCGGCGCGCAGTGGCGGCCGGCGCAGGACTGGACCGCGTCGGCGGCGCTGCTCAGCACCGACGGCCGGATCGCGCCGGACGAACGCGGCGTCGGCTACGTCGCCGGCGCGACCCAGGCCGGGCACTGGGCCGCGCGCTGGAGCTCGGGCGCCGACTCGGTGCAATTCAATCTGCTCAACAGCCACAGCCGCGACGGCAACGCCAGCGGCGGCTGGATCGACGCCAGCGCGCGCCGCGGCCGCTTCCGCCACGACGCCGGCCTGTTCTCGCTCGACCCCGGCATGGCCTGGGGCGCGCTGCCGGTCAATCAGGACGCGCGCGGCGGCTATTACCGCCTGGGCTACCAATACGGCCGCTGGCTGTGGAACGCCGGGCTCGACGAAATCCGTTCGATCAGCGGCCGCGGCTTCGACGGCCGCTACGCGACCGCGTTCGCGCGCTATCAGGCCAGCACGCGCCTGGGCTACGGCGCCAGCGCGAGCCTGCGCCACGCGCAGCGCGGCGGCGACGCGTACTCGGTGCAGGGCTTCGCCGATTACCGCAGCGATTGGGGCCAGACCCGGCTGCAACTCGACCGCGCCGACGCCGGCGGCGGCGAACGCAGCTGGCAGGCCAGCATCGATCAGGCGCTGCCGCTGCCGGAAGGCCAGCACCTGTCGCTGTCGCTGGCGTACGCCGAACTCGGCCAGCGCGGCCTGGAGGCGACCCGCAGCGCCAGCGCCTCGCTGTACGGCGGCCTGCGCCTGGGCCAGCGCTGGAGCCTCGACGGCAACGCGCGCTGGAGCCACGGCGACGGCCCGTCGGCGACGCGCGGCAGCGACATCAACCTCAGCCTCAGCGGCGCGCTGGCGCGCGGCTGGTCGCTGAGCGCGGCGGTGTATCAGAGCCGCGGCTCGCAGCGCTCGCCGTTCCTGCTCGATCCCTTGGCCCTGGACTCGCCGTTCCAGCGCCTGCCGCGCGAACGCTCGGCGCTGCTGACCCTGCGCTACGACTGGCAGGCCGGGCGCTCGCTGCCGATCCTCGGCGCCGCGCCGGGCGCGGCCAGCGGCGCGATCGCCGGGACGCTGTACCTCGACGAGAACGGCGACGGCGTACGCGCCGCGTCGGAATCGCCGGCGGCCAACGTCACCGTGATCCTCGACGGCCGCTGGACCGCGCGCACCGACAGCAACGGTGCGTTCGCGTTCGACCGGGTCGGCGTCGGCGAACACCGCCTGCAGGTCGTCGCCGACAACCTGCCGTTGCCGTGGTCGCTGGTCGAAGCGCCGATGGCGGTGCGGGTGTCGGTGCGCGAGACCGCGCGCGTGGAAATCGGCGCGACGCGGCCGCGATGAGGGGCTTGGCGCGTGTGGCGAGGTTTTCGCCGCACGCCGGATGACGCGATGAGCCCCCTGTAGGAGCGACGCGAGTCGCGACCGCGCGCTTTCACGCTCGCGGCGCGACTTTCGCCGCACGCCGGTTGGCGCGGTCGCGGCTCGCGCCGCTCCTACAGGCAGCAGACGATTTGCGCGGCGCCGGGCTGCGCGACGTCGCGGTGAAGCGGCCGCCGATTTACGCGGTGGCCAACGCCGGCCGGCTTCGCGCCGGCGCCGCGGTCGCCAGCAACCGCTCCGCCAGATCGCGCGCGGCCACGCGCAACTCCGGCACCGCGGTGATCTCCCACAACTGCGCGCGCAGCAGCGGTCCGATCGCGTACAGCCCGCGCACCGCCGCGCCCTTGCGGTCCAGCGCTTCGAACTGCGCCGACGTGCGCAGCCCCAGGCCGAGCGGATCGGCCGCGATCAGACCCGATTCGCGCAGATGCGCGATCAGCGGATGGGTGGTGCGCTCGACATCGGTGTCCAGGCCGGTCGCGCGGATCAGCGCGTCGAAGCGCTCGGTGTGCAGGCGCTGGCCGCCGCGTTCGCGGATCAGCGCTTCGACCGCGTCGTCGCCGCGGCGCGCGCGCAGCAGGCGGCCGGCGCGGATCTGCAGCTGGCCGGACTCCTGCAAGGCCTGCAACTCGTCGGCCAGCTGCGGCGCGATGCGATGCCGCAGCGCTTCCCAGTACGAACGCAGATGGCGCGCGAACGCGCTGCGCTGCGCCGCCGGCATGCCGGCCCAGAAACTTTGCGTGTACGGCCGCAGCGCGTCGACCAGGCTGCGCCAGTCGTCGACCACCGGGGCCAGATTGCGCAGCGCGCGCAGCAGTTCGCGCGGGGCGTGGCCGTCGAGCGCGTGCAGCACCGCCGGCGGCAGCGCCACCGGCGCCGGCGCGGCCTCGCCGTGGGTGCGCGGCAGCAGGCCGTGGCGCGACAGCGCCACGATCGGGCCGCGATGGCCGCGCTTGTGCAGGCTCACCACCACATCGGCCATCGTCAGACCGGTGCCGACGATCAGCAAGCGCGCGGCCGGGTCGAGCGCGTCGAGCGCGCCGTCCTGCCACGGCCAGCCGAGATAGCTCGGATGCACCGCCAAGCGCGGCCCGACCCCGGCCAAGGGCTGCGGCGGCAGCGCGCCGACCGCGAGCACGACCTTGTCGGTCAGGAAATCGCTGCCGTCGGCCAGATGCACGCGGAAACCGGCGGCGGCGCGTTCCACCGCGATCGCCTCGTGGCGGATCTGGCTGAAGCCGGCGGTGCTGCCGGCGACCGCGGCTTGCAGCTGCGCATGCAGGTATTCGCCGAACAACAACCGCGGCAGGTAGCTGCCGCGAGCGCGGTCGGTGAGGTTGAGCCAGTCGGCGAAACCGCCCGGCGCGTCGGGCGTGGCGCCCAGATCGCTGGCGCGCACGTTGAGCAGATGCTCCGGCCGCGCCTCGCCGTAGGCCACGCCGCGGCCGTAGCTTTCCGGCTGTCCGACCAGGCACAGCTCCACGCCGGGACCGGCGCTGCGCGCCAGTTCGCCGGCCAGGGCGCTGCCGCTGAAACCCGCACCGATGATCGTGATCCGCATGGGGCTGCTCCTGCGTTCGAGAGTGGAGCAGACGTTCTAGTGGATTGCGCCGCGGCGGGTGTAAAGCCGGGGTTACCGGTTCGTAAAGCGCGGCGCACGATGCGGAAGATCGTCATGACGATTCGGCATCAGCTCTGTCGCGCAACGGCAACACGACGCGACGATTCGCGCCGCGAGGAATTTCCTGTGATTCGGGGGAATAGCCTTTCGGCTTCGATGCGGCTCGTTGTGGTTCGTCACGCACCGGGCCTAAGACGCCGGGCCTGAAGGCCCTCGCATCGAAGCGGCGGCAAGGACTTCAGTTTCGATGCGTTCGTTTCCGCTGCGAACAACCACCGGCACCGGCGCGCAAGGCTGCATGCCGGAAGGCCCTCCCATCGCGGCAGCCACCGTAGCCGCCGGATGAGAGGGCCTTCGGCCCGAACTTTTCATGCGGGTTCGACGCGAACCCAGCCAAGCGCGTCGGGCCTGCAAGCCCTCGCGCAAGCAAGGCCTCGCTGCGCCGCGCTTACTTCGGCCCGGCCAACTGCTTGGCCGCGCCGTACGGCCAGCCGTCGAGCGTGCCGCGCTTGATCCAGTCCAACTGCATGCGCAGATAGCCTTCGGCGATGCGGGTGTGCTGGCGCTCGCCCTTGGCGTCCTTCTCGAATTCCAGGATGCCGTGGTCGGCCTGCGGGAACACCACGCTGGTGATCGGGCGGCCGGCCTTGCCGAGTTCGGTCAGGCGCTTTTGGGTTTCATCGGAAGGCGCTTCGACGTCGTCGCCGCCGACCACCCACAGCTGCGGGGTCTTGAGCGTGCGCAGCACCGGCATCGGGTCGTAGTCCCAGCTGACTTCGAAATCGTATTTGGCGAATTCGGCCGCGATTTCGGCCGGCGTGTGGTTGGCGATCAGGCCGCTGTACTCGCCCTTGACCGCTTTCCACCACGGCTCCTTCTGGTACTTCGCGCGCGCCGCGTCGAGTTCCTTCCAGCCGCGCTTGCCGGTGGTCGAAGCGATCAGGCCGGTGGCGTCGGTCAGTTCGCGCGCCTTGCGCAGCGTGGCGGCGTCGCCGAAACCGGCGGCGCGCAGGTCCAGCACGACCTGGTCGCGGTCTTCGGCCAGCACGCCGTCGGCGAGGCCGAAGCCGACTTCGACGAAGTCCGCCTGCGGCGTCTTGCTCGCCGCCAGCGGCGCGACCCAGCCGCCCTGGCTGCCGCCGAGGTAGCCGATCTTGCCCACGCGCCCGTCGCCCACGCGCAGCGCTTCGCGCAGCGCGGCGCCGGCGTCGTCGGACAGCTCGTGGAAGTTCTGCGTGTACTTGCCGCTGGAGCCGCCGGTGCCGCGCTTGTCGTAGACGAACACGCCGACGCCTTCGCTCGGGAACAGGTATTGCTGGAAATAGCCGTCGACGCCGGAATAGTTCTCCGAGCCGTGCACCAGCACGACCACCGGCACCTTGTCCTGGCCGGCCGGCAGCACCAGCCGGCCGCGCAGCTTGACCCCGGCGCCCTCGAACGTGGTGTCGACGATGTCGAACTTGAGCCGGTCGCCGCGGTGGCCGTCGAACACGATGCCGTCGTCGCAGCTGCCGAGTTCGACCTTCGTCGTGTCGGCGCGCTGGGTCCAGCCGACCGTGCCGACCAGCGCGCCGTCCTTGCTGCCGGGCGCGCTGACCAGCTTGCCGGTGCGGCCGTCGAGCAGGCGCCAGCGCAGCACCGAGGCATCGTCGGTGCGGCCGATCGCGACCGCGCGGCCGTCGTCGAGGCGGTAGGCGCCGGCGTGGCAGGTCAGGTCGGCGCCTTTCGCCGCGGGCGCGGGCTCGGCGGCATGGACGGCGGTGGCGGCGAACAGCGCCGCGGTCAGGGTGGCGATGCGCAAGGCGGTCGGGTTCATGTGGGCTGGCCGTTGGAAGGGAGGTCGTGGCTTGTGATGCGCGCTTGCGCGCCGCGGTTGCAGCCTGCGCAGCGATCGCGGCCTCAACGCTGTGCACTTTCTTTTCGCGGTGCGATGTGCTGCGCGCGACGCGCGCATGACACGGGACCGGACGCCGCGCGAACCATGCCCGGCCCGCGTCCGCGCGCGCAGCCCCCGCCGGTCGTGGGCGCGCCGTGCCAGAAGTCACTTTCTGCGCCCGCCCGGTTGCCAACGCGGGCCGCCGCCGCGCAGCATTCGGCCATGCCCCTGCCTTCGCCGCTGCGCGCCGTGTTGCGACCGCTGAACCTGCCCGCCGTGCTGACCTGGGTCGCGGTCGGGCTGTCGTTGCCGCTGGACCGCTCGGCGCAGGCGCCGACGCTGTGGCTGGCGATGGGCCTGTTCCTGCTGGCCTTCTTCGGCGACGAACTGTTCGGCCTGGCGCGCGCGCGCCGCGAGGCCTGGTTCGCGCTCGAGGCGACGACGGCGCTGGCGGTCTGCGCGCTGGCGCCGCGCGGCGGCGCCGCGCCGGCGCTGCTGGTGATCCTGGTCGCGCAGCTGGCGCTGGTCTATCCGCTGCGCCGGGTGTATCTGCTGGTCGCGCTGATCGATGCCGCGCTGTACCTGATCCTGCATTGGGCCGGGCATCCGGTGCCCGGCATCGTGGTGCTGGGCTTCGCCGGCTTCCAGGCGTTCGCGATGCTGATCGCGCATTACGCCAGCACCGCCGAGCAGGCCCGCGACCGCCTCGCCCTGGTCAACGCCGACCTGCTCGCGACCCGCGCGCTGCTGGCCGACAGCGCGCGCGACGCCGAGCGCCTGCGCATGGCGCGCGAGCTGCACGACGTGGCGGGGCACAAGCTCACCGCGATGATGCTCAACCTGCGCGCGCTGGCGGCCGAACCGGAGCTGGCCGAACGCCGCGAAGTGCAGATCGCGCAGCAGCTGGCCGGCGAGCTGCTCGGCGACATCCGCGCCGTGGTCCAGGCGCTGCGCGACGCGCGCGGGCTCGACCTGGGCACCGCGCTGCGCGCGCTGGCCGCGCCGCTGCCGAAGCCGACGCTGGCGCTGGAGCTCGACGAACGCCTGCACCTGACCGACCCGGCCCTGGCCGAAACCCTGCTGCGCGTGGTCCAGGAAGCGCTGACCAACGCCGCGCGCCACGCCGACGCCGCGCAGCTGCGGGTGGCGCTGCGCCGCGACGGCGCCGCGCTGGACCTGCGCATCGACGACGACGGCCGGGTGCGTGCACCATTGCGCGAAGGCAACGGCTTGTCGGGCATGCGCGAACGCGTCGCCGCGGCCGGCGGCGAACTCGATTTCTCCCTCACTCCCGAAGGCTCGATGCGCATCCACGCCCGCTTCCCGCTGCAACGCTCCGAACCCGTCGCCGCGAGGCCGGCATGAGCGCGGCGCCGATCCGTATCGCCCTGGCCGACGACCAGGCGCTGGTCCGCGCCGGCCTGCGCGCGCTGCTCGAACGCCTCGGCTTGACCATCGCCTTCGAAGCCGACGACGGCCAGGCGCTGATCGATCAGCTGGCGCACGCGCCGGTCGACGTGGTGCTCAGCGACATCCGCATGCCCGGCCTGGACGGCATCGACGCGCTGCTGGCGCTGCGCGAACGCGGCGACCGCACCCCGGTGCTGCTGCTGACCACCTTCGACGACAGCGAGTTGCTGCTGCGCGCCGCCGAAGCCGGCGCGCAGGGCTTCTTGCTCAAGGACGCCGCGCCGGAAGACCTGCGCGACGCGATCGCCCGGGTCGCCGCCGGCGAGACCCTGTTGCAGCCGGTCAGCACCGAGCCGGTGCGCGCGCGCTACCGCTACCACGCCGACGACGCGCCGCGCGCCTTGTTCACCGAGCGCGAGGTCGGGGTGCTGCGGCTGATGGCGGGCGGGTATTCGAACCGCGAGATCGCCAAGGCGATGTTCCTGGCGGAGGGGACGGTGAAGAACTACGTGTCGGTGATCCTGGAGAAGCTGGATACGCGCGACCGGACCCGGGCGGTGTTGAAGGCGATTACGTTGCGGGTGATTTGAAGAAGCGGTTTCGACGTAGTTGCGGTGTCGCGGTCGCAGCTCGCGCAGCTCCTACAGGGAGCTGTTGCAGGAGCCGCGCGAGCTGCGACCGCGACGCTTCGCCGGCGACGAACCTCGCGAGCCATGTCACACCCGCACGGCCCGGATCGTCGAACCAGCACCACACCGCTATCCTGGCGCCCCCGCCGCGCCCCACGCCCATGACCCACGCCACCGACGACGACCGCCTTTTCGCCCAGCACGCGCCGATGCTGACCGGCCTGGCCTACCGCATCCTCGGCTCGCGCGCCGATGCCGAAGACGCGGTCCAGGACACCTACCTGAAGTGGCTCGACGCCGAGCGCGCCGCGATCGACAACCCGGCCGCGTGGCTGACCACCGCCTGCACCCGCCGCTGCATCGATCTGCTGCGCGCCGCCCACCGCACCCGCGTGGACTACGTCGGCTCGTGGCTGCCCGAGCCGATCCAGGCCGAACTGGCGCACGCCAGCGCCGGCAGCGAGCCGGAGGCGCACTGGACCCTGGCCTCGTCGCTGTCGACCGCGTTCCTGCTGTTGCTGGAACGGCTGACCCCGAAGGAGCGCGCGGCCTATCTGCTGCACGAGATCTTCGACCAGCCCTACGCCGAAGTGGCGAAGATCCTGGAGATCGAGGAAGCCGCCTGCCGCAAGCTGGTGCAGCGCGCGCGCGGCAACGTCGAACAGGCCAAGGTCCGCCACGTCACTCCGGCCGAGCAGCAGGACCAGTTGCTGGCCGCGTTCGAGACCGCGATCGTGCAGGGCCGCACCGCGCCGCTGGCAGCGCTGCTGTCGCAGCAGGTCGCGCTGCACGCCGACGGCGGCGGCAAGGCCACCGCGGCCGCGCAGGCGATCCACGGCGCCGACGCGGTGCTCGGCTTCATCGCCTCGGTGCTGCACCCGGCCTGCCGCGAGGACCGCTGGACCTTCGTCGACCTCAACGGCTCGCGCGGCGTGATCCTGGAGCGCCAGGGCCGGATCGAGGCGGCGATCAGCTTCGGCTACGACGAAGGCGGCGCGCTCAGCGACATCTTCATCATGCGCAATCCCGACAAGCTGGCGCGGCTGGAGGCGGTGCGGATTCAATAGGCGCGGATCCAATGACGGCGGCGGCGCGCCGCCGCAACGCTCACAGCTGATCGCCCAACGACGAACCGACCGAGCGCAGGTAGGCGTTGAGCCCGCGCGTTTCGTCGGCAGCGAAGATTTCCCCGGTCGCCGCCTGCGCGACGATCCGGTCCGGGCGGAAGCTGCGGAAATCCTCGCGCAAGCGGCACCACGCGCCGAGCGTCCAGCTGCCGCCCCAGAACGACAGGCACAGCGGCTCGATCGCGCGTTCGCTGGCGCGCGACTCGTTGTCGCGATAGGTCAGCTGCAGCACCTGCCGGCTCTGCACCGCGGCGTAGAGCGGGTCGATGACGCCGCTGGTTTCCAGGCGGTTGCCGAGCTCCGGCGCGAAGATGCGGGTGCGCGCGGCGCGGTCGCGCAGCTCCGGCGGCAGCACCGCCTCGATCTTCAGCAGCGCCGCGGTGGCGCCGCGGCCGAGCCGCTCGCCGCCGAACGCGCGCACGAACCGGCTGCCGACGATCAGCGCTTCGAGCTCGTCGGGACTGAACATCAGCGGCGGGATGTCCGCGCCCTTGCGCAGCACATAGCCGACCCCGGCCTCGCCTTCGATCGGCACGCCCGAGCGTTGCAGGTCGGCGACGTCGCGGTAGACCGTGCGCAGCGACACCTCCAGCGTCTGCGCCAGTTGCTGGGCGGTGATGGCCTGGCGGCGGCCGCGCAGGGCATGGATCAGCAGGAACAGGCGGTCGGCGCGGCGCATGCCGCATGATCCCGCGCCGCGGCGGCGCGCTCAAGCGCGCGGCGGCGGCGAAGGGCGCGGACGCTCACGCGCGCAGCTCCGAGCGCGCGGTCGGCGCCAGCCGCAGCAGTTGCGGCGCGGCTTTCAGATCCGCGAGCAGGGCGTCGGCGACCGCGGCGCGCCAGCCGGCGTCCGCGGCCAACCGCCGCGGCGCTTCGGCGTCGTCGCAGCGTGCGAACCAGACCAGCGCCGGCTCGCCCTCGCGCACCGGCAGGCGCGGATAGCCGTTGGGCGTGTCGTCGGTCACGTACACGCCGAGCAGTTCGAGGCCGGCCGGTTCCAGCAGCGGCGCGAAGCCGCGTTCGAAGCGTTGCAGGAACCCGTCCTGCGCCGGCGCGTTCAACTCGCACACGCCGACGCAGACGATGCCGCCGTCTTCGCCGCGCGCGCCGACCGGCGCGCGCTCGTGCGCAGCGGCGGGCAGCGCGCAGTCCGGCCGCGCCGGCTTGAGCAGGCGCACGTCGTCGTTGTCGAGCAGGGTCGCGTTGGCGGCGTCGCGGTGGGCGCGCCAGGTCGGGCCGCCGTAGAAGCCCTGCAGCGATTCGGCGCGCAGCGCGTGGCTCGGGAAACCGCGCACCCAGGTGTAGCGGTCGGCGGCGTCGAGTTCGCGGAACTGGCCGATCACGTGCATGCCGACGGCTTCCTGCGATTCGACGAACTCGCGCTCGAACAGCTCGATCAGATCGTCGCGGCGGCCGGGCCGCATCAGGTAGCGGCGCAGTTCGATCACCGCGTCGTCGTGGCGCAGGCGGCCGTCGTCGTCGCGGCGGCGCAGCCACATATGCCAGTTGGTTTCCCAGCTGGCGCCGCCGTCGCGCGAGAACGCCTGCTGCCAGTGCGCGGTGTGGGCGCCGATCCCGCTCCACTGGAAGCGCGCGCGCACCGGCTCGCCGTCGTGTTCGAGTTCGCCTTCGAACACGCCGACGCCGCGTTCGAAACCGCCGGCGACCGGCGGCTCCAGCACGCCGTCGTGGCTGCCGGCCCACCAGATGTTCCACTGCCGGCGTTGCAGGTCGAACAGGCGCAGGGTCATGCCCTGGAAGTCGTCGGCCTGCCCCGGCCGGCGCCAGTCGCTGAGGAAGGCGTCGACGTTGCCGAGCCCGCCGAGCACCGGCTCGCAGCTCTGGCGGGCGTGGAAGATCTCCCAATCGTCGCTGCCGGCCAAGCGCTGGCGCAGGCGTTCGTTGCGCACCTGCCAATGGCCGTGCAGGAAGTCGAAATCGTGGCGGCCGTCGCGGGCCTGGGTGTCGTCGCTCATCGTCTCTCTCTCGTTCAGGCCAGTCGGGTCATGCGCATGACCCAGTTGGTTTCCCAGCTGCGGCCGCCGTCGGGCGACAGCGCCTGTTCCCAGCGCACGCTGTCGGCGCGGATGTCCGACCAGACCGCGCGCGAGGGCAGCATCCGGCCCTCGTGCGCCTCGCGGCCTTCGAACACGCCGACGCCATCGCGGAAGCCGCCGATCAGCGGCGGTTCCAGCGCGCCGTCGCGGTCGCTGGCCCAGTACACGTGCCATTGCCGGGTGTGCGGGCGGTACAGGCGCAGGGCGAAGCCTTCGATGCCGCCGTTCCAGTCGGTTCGGTAGCGGTCGACGCTGCCGAGGCCGGCGAGGATCGGGCGGCATTCGTCGGTGGCGTCGAATTCGATCCAGTCGTCGCTGCCGGCCAGGCGCTTGGCCAAGCGGCGGTTTTCGACTTTCCAGCGGCCGACGTAGAAGTCGAAGTCGTGGCGGCCGTCGTGCGGCGCGGGTGCGGCTTCAGCTGCGCTGGCCGGGCCGACGCCCGCCAGCGCGGCCAGCGGCGCGCTCGCGCCGAGTTGCAGCAGGCGCCGTCGCAGCGCGTCGATTGCAGTGGTGTCCATCGCGTTCCCCTCGCGTCCGGTGGCAGGGGCACAGGATCGGCGGGGGCTGCTGCCAGCCTGTTGTCAGCAGGGGTGGGGGCGGGGGCGAATCCGCAACAACGGCATAGGCGAGCTGGGCTCCCTGTAGGAGCGACGCGAGTCGCGACTGCGAATCCGCAGCTACGACGCCAGTCGCCTGCGGGCGAGTGACGCCGGCCGTCGAGGGTTCGCGGTCGCGACTCGCGTCGCTCCTACAGGAGGCCCATCAGGTTCACGGCGCGACCGGCGGGAACCACACGCACACCTCGAACCCACGCCCCGGCCCGCGCGGATCGTCGGCGCCGCGCTCCAGCCCCTGGCCGCATTCGATCTTGGCGCCGTGGGTCTGGGCGATGCGCGCGACCAGCGACAGGCCGATGCCGCTGCCGCCGTCGGGACTGCCGGGCGCGCGGTAGAAACGGTCGAAGATGCGCTCGCAGTCGTCGACCGCCACGCCCGGGCCGTTGTCGGCCACGCGCAACACCGCGCCGCCGGCTTCGGCCGAGCAGCTGACCGCGACCTGGCCGTCGGCGCCGGCGTGGCGCACGGCGTTGTCGATCAGGTTGCGCAGCAGGATCCCGAGCTGGTCGACGTCGCCGAGCAAGCGGGTCGGTTCGGCGCACAGGCTGATGCGCTGGCGGCGTTCGCGCGCCAGGGTTTCGAAGTCGCGGATCACCAGCACCACCAGATCCGACAGGTCCAGCGGCGCCAGCCGCACGCTTTCCTCGCCGGCGTCGAGGCGGGCCAGATCGAGCAACTGCTCCGACAGCCGCGCGCTGCGGCGCACGCCGGCGCTGAGCCGGTGCAGCGCCTCGTTCTTTTCCTCCAGCGTGCCCGCGCGCAGCGCCAGTTCGGCGTGGGTGCTCAGCACCGCCAGCGGCGTGCGCAGCTCGTGCGCGGCGTCGGAAATGAAACGGCGCTCGTGCTGGACCGCGGCATCGACGCGTTCGAGCTGGCCGTTGAAGGCTTCCACCAGCGGATGAAATTCGCTCGGCAAGGCGTGGGTCGGCAGCGGCGTCAGGTCGAGCGGCTGGCGTTGCAGCAAGGTGCGGCGCAGCGCGGTGATCGGCCGCAGCGAGCGTCCGATCACCATCCAGGTCGCCAGCGCGAACAGCAGCAAGATCAGCGCCGCGGCGATCAGGCTGCCGACGATCCAGCCGCGCAGTTCCTCGACCACCATGCGCTTGCTGCGGCCGACCTGCACGACCAGGCCGCGCTGCGGATCGGACAGGGTGTAGACCTGCCAGCGCTCGCCGTCGATGACCCGGCGGGCGAAGCCGTCCTTGAACTCGGGGTTCAGCGGTTGCAGCGGCGCGGCCGCCGAATACACCACGTTGCGGCCGCCGGCCCAGACCTGGAAGCTCATCTTGCGGTCGGCGGACACCGGTATCGGCCGCTGCCGCGCCGGGTCGCGCGAGGGCAGGCGCTCCAGGCCTTCGGGCATCGAGGCGAGCACTTGTTCGGCGATCTCGCGCAGCGAGTTGTCGAGCATGCCGGTGTGCTCGCGGCCGAGCTGCCAGACCTGGCAGCTCAGCCACACGAACCAGGTCAGCAGCACCGCCTTGAACAGCACCCAGGTCAGCTTCCAGCGCAGCGAGCGCCCGGCCGGGAATTCGCGCGAGCGGCGGCAGCGCTCGCGCCAGCCTTCGCGCGGCGCCTCGCGTTCGCGCCACGGCGCCGCGGGTTCGGCGTCGCCCGCGGGGCCGGCGTCGCGGCCGTCGACGGCGCTCATGGCGCGGCGCTCGCGTTCAATTCGGGCCGCCGCCGATGCGGTAACCGTAGCCGTGCACGGTCACGATCAGTTGTTCGCCGAGCTTGCGCCGCAGCTGGTGCACGTACACCGCGATGGTGTTGCTCTCGATCGTGCCGGAGCTGCCGTACACCGATTCTTCCAGCTGCTCGCGGGTGACCACGCGGCCCTGGCGTTCGAGCAGCAGGGTCAGGGTGCGGAACTCGTGGCCGCTGAGCGTGACCGGCTCGCCGTCGCGGGTGACCAGGCGCCGCGCCGGGTCGAGCACCACCGTGCCGCAGCTGAGCACCGGCGACACCCGGCCCTGGCTGCGCCGCATCACCGCGCGCAGGCGCGCGCACAGTTCGTCGAGCTGGAAGGGTTTGACGATGTAGTCGTCGGCGCCGGCGTCGAGCCCGGCGATGCGTTCGCTGAGCTTGTCGCGCGCGGTCACGATCAGCACCGGGGTGGCGTCGTAGCGGTTGCGCAGCGCGCCGAGCACGCCGAGGCCGGAGCCGCCGGGCAGGCCGAGGTCGAGCACCACCGCGTCGAAGTCGTGATCGACCAGCGCGGTCTTGGCCAGCCGCGCGTCGGCGACCCAGTCGACCCGCCAGCCGTCGTGGCTCAGGCCGGTGCGCACGGCTTCGGCCAGCATCGCGTCGTCTTCCACCAGCAGGATGTTCATGACCCGGTCGCGCGCTCGTGTTGCGGAGGTGTTGCGGCATTTCGCCGCATCGTGCCGGGGCACTGTGCGCCGGCACGATTAAAAAGTTCTTAAAAGCCGGCGCGCAGGATGGCTGCGCCCGCACCGGGGCCCGCCGCGTCCGCGGACTCCCGTCGCGATGCTACCGCGTCGCCGCGCCCCTCACCCGCCGCTTACCGGAAACCCGCGATGAACCCCCAGCTCGCCGTGACCCGTTCCGACCCCATGCCCGCCGCCGCGCCGGCCGTCCTGCGCGTGCGCGCGGTGACCCGCGCCGACGCCGCGACCCTGATCGCGCTGTGCCAGGAGCACGCCGACCGCCGCGAACTGGAGCGCCGCCCCTACGGCCCCGCGCGCGCGGATGCGCTGGAGCTGATGGAAGTGCTGTTCGAGCCCCCGTACGGCGCCTGGGCGTGGCTGGCCGAGGCCGACGGCGAGGCGGTCGGCTACGCCAGCGCCACCGCTGGCTTCTCGATGCTCGAACGAGCGTACTGCCTGCAACTCGACGATCCCTACGTGCGCGAGCCGTGGCTCGGGTGCGGCGTGGAGGCCGAATTGCTGCGCCATGCGCTGGACGCGGCGCGCCGCTTCGGCTGCCTGAACCTGCAATGCCAGTCGCCGCAATGGAGCCAGGCCGCGCGCGCGCTGGACGCGCCGTTGCGCGCGGTGCGGGTCGAGGCGGTGAAGTACGTGGTGCGCATGGACGAGGACGCCGCGCAAGCGTAAGCGCGAGGGAGCCGGGCCGGCGCTGTCTCCCCCGGCGCGGGTCCGGCTCCGTTCGCGCGGCGATGTTCATACCGTCGATGACATCGGCGGCGGCGATGAACGTCCGCAGGCAATGCGGTCTGCGTCGTCGATGCAGCACCGCGGTCTGAACTCGCGCGATTTCCACGCGGCCAAGCCCCACGTTCTCGCCGACAGTTACCGCAAGAGCAAAAAAGGATTCCGGCGAACACCGGAATCCTTTCTGCTGTTGCCTTTGCATTAGCTTGTCCGCTCCCCCCGCCGCCCCGAATTCGCCACAGGCAACCGTAGACCCGAAGGGCGCGCGCATGGATGCGCGCGTGCGGGACCGGGCCAGGATGGCCCTTGTCCCGCATCCCCGCGCAGGCATCGAACGATAGTGGCTCTTGATTCGAAAACAAGGAAAGCGCCTTTCTTTGGTTACTTTCTTTGGCAAGACAAAGAAAGTGACCCGGCCGCTTGCGGACGGAAGCTATTGATCTCCGCTTGTCATCACGCGACACAGCGACGACAGCGAAAGCATCAATCGTCCATCTCGTCCGACAAAGCCGCCTCCGCATCCTCCAACGCGAACGACGCCGCGAACAGATCCGACTGCGCCAACGCCTCGCCTTCCTCTGCAAACCCCGACAACCCCACGCCGACCAACCGATACAAGGTCTCTTCCGGCAACTCCACCCGCGCGCGCAAGGCCCAGGCGATGTCAGCCAGTTCGCGCTCGCTGCCCGGCGGCTGCGGCGGAGTCAGGCTGCGGGTCAAAATGCGAAAGTCGGACGTCTTGAGCTTGAGCACCACAGTGCGCGCAATCCGCCCCGGCCGCCGCTGCAACTCGCGCCGATACCCCGCCCAAGTCTTGCCGGCCAGCGCCCGGATCTCAGCCTCGGTACGCTCCAACGGCACGTCGCGTTCGAACGTGTCTTCCGAAGAAATCTGCAAGGTCGGCCGTTCCGGCTCGACCGGATGCTCGTCGATCCCGTAAGCGAGTTCGTGCAGCCGCCGCCCCCAGCGCCCGAAGCGCTGCTCCAGCTCCAGCGCCCCGAACGCGCGCAAGTCGGCGACGGTCGCCACGCCCAGCTCGGCGAGCTTGCCCTCCATGACCTTGCCCACGCCCGGCAACCGCCCCACCGCCAGCGGCGCGAGAAACGCCTCGACCTGATGCGGCTTGACCACGAACAGCCCATCGGGCTTGTTCCAGTCCGAAGCGATCTTGGCCACGAACTTGTTCGGCGCCACGCCGGCCGACGCGGTCAGCTGGGTTTCCTCGCGGATCGACGCGCGGATCGCCTGCGCGGTCGCGGTCGCCGAGGGCAGGCCGGTCTTGGTCGCGGTGACGTCGAGATAGGCCTCGTCCAGCGACAAGGGTTCGATCAGATCGGTGTGGCGCGCGAAGATCTCGCGCACCTGGCGCGAGACCGCCTTGTAGCGGACGAAATCCGGCGGCACGAACACCGCCTGCGGGCACAGCCGCTCGGCGCGCACCGCCGGCATCGCCGAGCGCACCCCGAACACCCGCGCCTCGTAGCTGGCCGCGCACACCACCGAGCGCGCGCCGCGCCAGGCCACCACCACCGGGCGGCCGCGCAGGGAAGCGTCGTCGCGCTGTTCGACCGACGCGTAGAACGCGTCCATGTCGACATGCAGGACTTTGCGCGGAGCGGCGGACACGGAAGGCGGCGGAGGCGAACGCGGACAGGGCGAGCGATGCGGAACATGGTAGCCGTTCCGCCCGCGCCGTCCGCGCCGCGCCCGCCGCCGCGGTCACTCCGCGTAGGTCGGCACCAGCGCGCCGTTGCTGTCGAGCCCGGCGCCGTACTGGCCGTCGCCGTAGCTGTACACCGGCGGGTTGCCGAGCGTGGCCAGCAGCGCCTGATAGGCCTGCGGCACGCTTTCCTGCCAGACCGCGATCTGGCCGATCACGAACACCGAGGCCGGGTTGTAGCCCCAGCTGTCGAGGATCTCGGCGACCGTGGGCACGTCGTTGACCGCGAACACGTTGCCCTGGTCGTCGGCGACGCTGAGGTGGATGCCGATGATCCGCGCGCCGGCGTCGTTGCGCGCGCATACGCCGATGCAGGAGGTGAAGGGGGTGAACTGGATCGTGGACTGGGTGTCGTTGCCCTGCGGCGGAACGTTGTCGGCCGAACCCCAGCGGCGCTCGGGGATGGCCAGGGGCGTGTTGCTGAACTCGATCGCGTACGGCATGGCTGCGCTCCGGAAACCCGCGGCGGATTGCCGCGCGGCGAACCTAGCCGGCGGCGCGCGGCGCCGCCATTGCGGGCGCGGTCCGCAGGCGCGCGGCGCCGACGCAGCGCACAAACCCCGCAACCGCGCGCCGGCGCGCTTCACGTCGCCGGCGCCGGCGCGTTCATCCGGGGCATGAACCTGCACGCCTCGCCGATCCCGACCGCCGCGTCCGCGGCCCCGCCCTGTTTCGCCGGCCTGCCGGCGCCCGACAGCGACGATTTCGAAACCCTCAGCGCGTTCTGCGACACCCACCGGATCGACGCGCTGGCGGCGCTGCCGTGGGTCGCGGCCGAAGTCGCCCAGTCCTGCGGCTTCGCCGCGATGCTGCGGCTGGCGCACCGCCACGGCGGCCGCCGCGTCTACCTGCCGCGCGGCCGCAACGCCTGCGCCGCGCGCCTGGGCCTGGAACTGGACGCGGCCGCGCACCGGCGCCTGCTCGACCGCGCCAGCGCCGCCGGCACGATCGAGATTCCCTCGGCCTGGGGCGTGTTCGTGGCCCTGCGCCGGGTCGCGATCCGCGCCGCGCTGCGCGCCGGCTGCGACCAGCGCGAGATCGCCCATGCCTTCGGCGTGACCGAGCGCCATCTGCGCCGCGAAGTCGATTCGCTGCAGGTGCGCGCCGGCGACGCGGCGGCGCGCACGCCGCCGGACGTGCGCCAGTGAGCGCGCGCGCGGCTGCCGCGACGATCGAACGGGCGGTGATGGTGCGCCGCGACGGCCCGCGCGGCCGCTGGATCCTGCACACCGCGGTCGACTTCCTGCGCGTGGACGACGGCGCCCGCATCGCCTGCGACTACTTCGAAGTCGCGCCCGCGCCCGGGCAGCTGTGCTGGATCCGGGTCGCCGCGCCGCATCCGGACGCCGGCACCTGGCTGGCCCGTTTCGACCACAGCTACAACGTGGTCTTCGACTTCGTCGACCTGCGCCCGGCCGAGCCCGCGCCCGGCGAAAACTGAACGGGCCGGGGCCTGCGCACGACGGCGCGTCGCCGACTTCGGCGACAATGGCGCCCCCTCGCCGCCAGCGTCCGAGCCCATGTCCGCCGTTCTCACGCCCAGCTCCGCCATCTCCCTGACCCGTTACCTGATCGAAGAACAGCGCGCCGGCCGCATCAACGCCGACCTGCGCCTGCTGATCGAAGTGGTCGCGCGCGCCTGCAAGACGATTTCCATCGCGGTCGGCAAGGGCGCCCTCGGCGGCGTGCTCGGCGATGCCGGCACCGGCAATATCCAAGGCGAAGCGCAGAAGAAGCTCGACGTGCTCAGCAACGAGATCCTGCTCGAAGCCAACGCCTGGGGCGGCCACCTCGCCGGCCTGGCCTCGGAGGAGATGGACACCTCGCACCCGATCCCCGACGTCTACCCGCGCGGCAACTACCTGCTGCTGTTCGATCCCCTCGACGGCTCGTCGAACATCGACGTCAACATTTCCGTCGGCACCATCTTCTCGGTGCTGCGCGCGCCCGAAGGCGTGACCCAGGCGCAGGACAAGGACTTCCTGCAGGCCGGCACCGAACAGGTCTGCGCCGGCTACACCACCTACGGCCCCAGCACCATGCTGGTGCTGACCATCGGCAACGGCACCCACGCCTTCACCCTCGACCGCGAAGTCGGCAGCTTCGTGCTGACCACCCGCAACATGCGCATTCCCGAAGACACCCAGGAATTCGCGGTCAACATGTCCAACCAGCGCCATTGGCAGCCGCCGATGCAGCGCTACGTCGGCGACCTGCTCGCCGGCAAGCAAGGCCCGCGCGGCAAGGACTTCAACATGCGCTGGGTCGCCTCGATGGTCGCCGACGTGCACCGCATCCTGACCCGCGGCGGCATCTTCAGCTACCCGCTCGACGCCAAGTGCGCCGACAAGGGCGGCAAGCTGCGGCTGATGTACGAAGCCAACCCGATGGCGCTGCTGGTCGAGCAGGCCGGCGGCGCGGCCAGTACCGGCCGCCAGCGCATGCTGGAAGTGGCGCCGACCGGGCTGCATCAGCGGGTGCCGGTGTTCCTCGGCAGCAAGAGCGAAGTCGAGGCGGCGGTGCGCTATCACCGCGAGTTCGATTCCGAGCAGCCGTAAGCGGCCGATAAGCCCGACCCGGCCTGCAGCATCGGCCGCATCGCGCGGCGGCGAACCGCAACGTCGCCGCGCGGCAACCGCGATTCGCGGCGATCCGGCCGCGCGCGCCGGATTTTCCGGCATCCGCGACGACGCGCGCGCGGTGTCGCTTGCCACGATCCAATGCGCACGCCGCGCCCGCGCACCCCAACATCTGGCGTCTTGCGCGCGCCCCGCCGTGCCCAGCCGCTAAAACGCACCGCGCCGACCCGACCGGCCGTCGGTGGCCGGCTTCCGCTGGTCACTGCGTTGGAGTAAGAACTGGAATCAATTGCGCAGTTTTGCGCGCGCGGGGATCGAACTCATGGCCAACGGGATCCGCAGCGATCTGGCGTACCGTCACGCCGTCGCGGCGCCGGTCAGGGCCGCCGCCGCGCGCGGCGACGGCGCGCGCGAACTGCTCTACCTCAGCCCCGGCGGCGCCGGCCGCATGCACGCGCTGGCCCCGTTGCAGAACCTGGGCTGGACCCTGCGCCGCGCCCACGACGCGCGCGCCGCGCTGCGCCAGCTGCAATCCAGCCCGCGCCTGCCGCACGCAGTGCTGATCGATCTGCGCGAAGGCTTCGAAGCGCGCGACCTCGACGACCTCGGCCCGGCCCTGGCCGCGCACAACGCCGGCTGGATCGCCGGCGTCGCCGCCGCCCAGCTCGAACACGAGCCGACCCGCCGGCTGATCCGCGACTACTGCTACGACTACGTCACCCTGCCGTGCCCGGAAGCGGTGCTGCATACGGTGATCGGCCACGCCTACGGCATGGCCGCGCTGGCCTGCGGCGCCGACGGCCACGGCGCGCTCGGCGACGCCGGCCTGGACGGCATGATCGGCGAGAGCGAACCGATCCGCGCGCTGTGCCGCGGCCTGCACAAGGCCGCCGGCACCGACGCGCCGGTGTTCATCGCCGGCGAAACCGGCACCGGCAAGGAACTCGCGGCGATGGCGGTGCACCGCCACTCGCACCGCGCGCGCCAGCCGTTCGTGGCGATCAACTGCGGCGCGATCCCGCACAACCTGGTGCAGTCGGAACTGTTCGGCTTTGAGCGCGGCGCGTTCACCGGCGCGCAGCAGCGCAAGCTCGGCCGGATCGAAATGGCCCACGGCGGCACCTTGTTCCTCGACGAGATCGGCGACCTGCCGCTGGACAGCCAGGCCTCGCTGCTGCGCTTCCTGCAACAGGGCACGATCGAACGCCTCGGCGGCCACGAGCCGATCCCGGTCGACGTGCGCATCGTCTCGGCGACCCACCACGACCTCGACCACGCCGTCGCCGAAGGCAAGTTCCGCGCCGACCTCTACCACCGCCTGTGCGTGCTGCGCCTGCGCCAGCCGCCGCTGCGCGAACGCGGCGGCGACATCGACCTGCTCGCCGACCACGCCCTGCAGCGTTATGCGCAGGAAACCTCGCGCGGCATCAAGGGCTTCTCGCCGTGCGCGCGGCTGGCCCTGCACCGCCACGACTGGCCCGGCAACGTGCGCGAACTGATCAACCGCGTGCGCCAGGCCGTGGTCATGGCCGAAGGCCGCTACCTCACCGCCGCCGACCTGCACATCGGCGACGCCGCGATCGGCGCGCCGATGACCCTCGACGAAGCCCGCGACGCGGCCACGCGCGAGGCGATCGAGCGCGCGTTGCAGCGCAACCGCGGGCGGCTCGGCGAATCGGCGCGCGAGCTCGGGGTGTCGCGGGTGACGTTGTATCGGTTGATGCAGCGGCTCGCCATGCGCGGCACTGACGAAAATATGAATGGCGAACTAGAGATCGTTTGAAGTTTCAACGCCACCGGATCAGGAGCAAAGGATGGGCCCACGCATATCCGTGAACAAGCTCGGCGAGTACATGACTGCGACGCCATCTAGACGTCGACAAATTGTTAAGGATCAGAAGAACAAACCTGCCTTCAAAGCAGCCAGATATAAAGATGCCCGCGAGATAATTACTACTTTCATAGCATCTGGAATGATCGATGATGAAGTAGCGCTAGATGCCGCCGAAGCTTTGCGAGAAGATCAAAGCGGAACGGATTTCGCTATACAAGATCGATTCAACTGCGCTGACGCAATCGAAAAATTCGTCGAGCTCAGCGGAGACATTGATCTGGGAAGTCTAGTTCCGATCGCCAGTCCTGAAGCAGCCTCTGACTCGCTCGAGCTCTCTGGAGTTCGCGTAAGCATACGCCCGGACGCTCTACTTCTGGATAAGGACTCCCATGAGGTTGTCGGATGCATCAAGCTACACTTCGCAAAAAGCCAGCCATTGGACGAAAAAGGTGGGGCGTACGTCGCGACGGCTATGCGTGCTTACTTAGAGACGGTGATTTCGTCGCCTTCCGTCGTTAATCCAACACGGTGCTATGTAGTCGATATAGCGACAAGAACCATCTACCTCGCGCCGAAAGCAGTAAAACGGCGCATGGACGATCTTTCTGCCGCATGCGAAGAAATCAAGGATCGATGGGCTAACCTCTAAAAGAAATCGGGGCGGAAACCCTCCGCCCCGTCCCCGGGCACAGCGCGACGCCATTCCCCGCAAGCGATGCCGCGCGGCGCTTTCAGAACGAACGCGAACCGCGCAGCGAAAACACGAAATTCGGCGCGTCCGGGGTCAGCCCCGCGGCGATCTGGCCGTTGAAGGTCCAGCCCGAGGGCAGCACGTAGCTGGCGCCGATGTTGAGCGTGGTCGAATTGCTGGAGCTGCCGGCGACGCGCCGCTTCGCTGCACCCGGCGCGGTGATGTGGGTCGCGCCGGTGGCCGCGGTGGCGACGCTGAAGCTGACCGCCGAGCGGTCGTTGAGCGCGATCGCCAGGCCGCCGCTGAGCTGCACGGTGTTGCCCAGCGCCACCCGCGCCGGCGAGACCTGTTCGGCCACCGGCGAGATGTCGTCGAAATCGGCCGGCTGGTTGTAGGTGTAGCCGATGTTGCCGAACAGGATCACCGGGTCGTAGGTGCGCAGCGCCGAGACGTTGAACGTCGCTGCCCACACGCCCGAGCCGGTCGGTAGGTCTTCGGGGATGTTGAGGTTGTTGTTGTCGCCGTCGGGCTGGATCAGCTTGAGCCCGAACGGATCGCGCCCGGTCGGCGCGCGCACGCGCAGGCTGGTGACGATGTCGGGCCAGCGCTGCGATTCCTTGACCCACTGGTAGTACGCCGCGACGCTCGCATCGCCGACGCCCTGCGAGCGCATGCGCACTTCGCTGACCACGCTGGACGCGCCGCCGGCGCCGCCGCTGACGAAGCGCGAGTCGCGGTAGACGTAAGGCAGCGAGGCTTCGAGGCTGAGCCGGTCGCTGAGGCCGTAGCGGCCGCTGAGTTCGAAGGTGCCGACGCTGGCCTTGGTCTGGTCGAGGTTGATGCTGCCGAGGAAGATCGCGTCGAGCGCGAGGAATCCGCTGAGCGCGAGTTGGCGGCGGTCGTAGTAGCTGTAGCTGAAGCCGGCGTCGAGGGTGAACTTGCGTTCGAACAGCGGCGCGTGTTCGCGCACGACCAGGGCTTTTTCCTGCTCGCGGCGCTGGGCGTCTTCTTCGCGCTGGGCCTGGCCGACCTGGATCGGTGCGTTGGCCGATCCGTCGGCGACTGCTGCGTTGTTGTCGCCGGCTTTGCGCCGCGCATCCTCGGCCAGCTCGCGCGCATCGCGCGGCACGCCTTGCTGCGCGCCATCGGGCGCGTCGGCCTGCGGCGCGCTCAGGCCGCGTCCGTGCTGAGCCAGTTCTAGCCGGTCGACTTCGTCGCGCAAGCGCTCGATTTCGGCGCGCTGCGCGGTCAGTTCGTTGCTCATGTCGAGCATGCGTTGATGCAGCGACTTGAAATCCGCGGCGGCGGCGTCTTCGCCGGCATGCGCCGGCGCGCTCAACGCGAGCGCTACGGCGAACGACAGCGGGGCGAGGGCAATGCGCATGATCGTGCCTCCATGCCTTGGGTGCGGTGGGCGTCAGCGCGGCAGCGCGCGCAGGCCTTCGAGCGCCTGCTGCAGGCCGAGCTGGCGGCTCATCTGCGGCGTCATCGCCGCGGTGACGATCTGCAATTGCAGGCGGTTGCCGGCGCTGACGCCGTCGCCGGCGATGCGCCCGCTCTGGGCGATGCCGCCGAGGCCGCCGCCGTCCAGGCGCTGTTGCAGCGACACGCCCGGCGCCTGCACGCCGACCTGCGCGCCGCCGTCGAGGAAGGTCACCTGCGCGCGCAGCGCGCCGGCGGCGCTGTCGCTGTGGGTCTGGCCGTTGAAGCCGGACGCGTCCAGGTCGGCGCGCGCGCGGTCGACGAAATCGATCGAGGCCAGGTTCGACAACCGGTTGCCGTCGCCGGCGATCTGCGCGATCTGGCCGATGCCTTGCACGCGCACCGCGTCGGCGCCCGAGGCATCGGCATGGGCGAGCGGCGCATCGGCGCCGACCGCCGCGCTGCTGCGCGCGTCGCTGCGCACGCTGTAGCCGTCGCCGTCGCGCAGCACCAGCAGCGAACCGGTAGCGATAGCCGCGCCTTGCTGCGGCGTGGCCACGCTGGAAATCAGGTCCACGCGCAGGCCGATCAGCATGTGCGCGTCGTAGTAGCGTCCGCTGAGCGTCGCCAACGTGGCGTCGTCGACGATCTGCGCGCGCACCGGCGCGCGCTGCGCGGGTGGCAGGGCGGCCGCGGGTTGCGCCGCGGCCGCCGCTGCCGCGAGGGCCGTGAACAGGACACAGGGGAGTGATGGGCGGTTCATCGGGCACCTCGAAACGAAAACCTCGATTACGGTTCAGAACAGGTCCGACAGCGACAGCGTGTACTCGACCGCGCGCGGCGCGGCGGTGGCGCGTTGCAGCGCGTCGCCGCGGCGTTGCAATGCCGGCGAGCTGCGGTCGAAGACCAGATAGGAGTCGGCGCGCATCGGTCGGTCGCCGACCACCGCCAGGACGATGCCGTTCCAGCCGCGCACGAACTCGGCTTCCGGCATCACCCGATGGCCCAGCGCCGGATCGGCGACGAACACGCGTCCGCCGGCCGCGCCCTTGACCACGACGAAGTGGCGATAGCCGCGGATGTCGAGCAGCGCGATCACCGGCATCTGCAGGCGGTACAACGCGTCGGCGTCGATGCGGAAGCCGTGCGCGCGCAGGCCGATGCTTTCGACGTAACGCTTCATGTCGAGCATCGAAAACCCGTTGCGCACGACTTCGCGCGGATCCACGCCGACCATCATCTTTTCGATCAGCGCCGGCTCGTCGACGTCGAGGCCGTAGCCGTAATGCAGCAGGCTGGCCAACGCGGCCGAGCCGCAGCTGAAGTCGTAGCGCTGGCGCAGCAGTTCGCGATAGCGCAGGTCGCGCAGGGTGCGCATCGGCTTGACCATCGGGGTCGGGCCGGCGCCGGTGAGGCGGGTCAGGTCGATCGGGCTGTAGCGCTCGCCGGGCGAGACTGCGTTCTGCGCGCGCGCGGCGCCGCAGGCGGCAAGAGCGAACGCGAGCGTGGCGGCGATAGCGCGCAAGGCGTGCATGGCGGCGAGGTCGAGAGAAAGTCGGGAAGGCCGCGATGGCCGATGCGCGGCCATCGCGGTGCGGCGGGGGAGGTCAGTCGCCGCAATGGGTGCAGGTCGGCGGCGGCGGCGGCGGCGCGCAGGCGCCGCACGACGCGGTGGCGATCGCCAGACCGTTGTGCTGCAGATTGCCGACGCCCGACGCCACGTTGACGCCGATGTTGCCCTGCGCGCCGGACAGCGCGCTGCCGCCGAGCGAGGCGTACAGGTCCAGGCTGATGCGGCGGCCGTCGCTGTCGAGCAGGTTCGACGTCGCCGACTGTTCGCTGTCGGCGCTGGCCAGGGCCAAGGTGCCGGAGCTGTTCACCGAAGCGGCCATGGCGTTGCCTTGCGCGTTGCCGACGCCGGCGGCGACGTTGACGCCGATGTTGCCCTTGGCGTTCGACAGCGCATTGCCGTCGAGCGTGGCGCGGTAGAAAGTCTGGTCGGTGCTGGTGGTGGCGAAGTTGGCGTACGAAGACTGCGAACCGAACGTCATCGCCGAGGCGAAGACTTTTTCGCCGTCGACTGCCGACAGCGCGGTGTCGTTGCTCTGCGCGTTGCCGACGCCGGCGGCGACGTTGACGCCGAGGTTGCCCTGGGCATTGGACAAGGCGTTATCGCCCAGGTGCGCGCTGTGGTCGCCGTCGCCGAGCGAGGCGTTGGCTTCGGTGCTCTGGTCCTGGTCCACGGTCGCGGCCGATTGCGAGGCCACGCGGACCTGGCCGCGCACCTTGACCCGGCCGGATACGTCGATGCGGTTGCCGACGTAGGTATCGCTGTGGATGCGCGCGTCGTCGCCCTCGGCCAGGGCCGGCAAGGCCACCGCGGCGAGCGCGAGCGCCAACAAGCAGTGTTGGAGTTTCATCTTCGTTCTCCGTCAGGCGCTGCGGCCGCGGCGCGACGCCGCGGCCGCGCGCGCGTCATTGGCAGCTGCCGCACGAAGCGGTGGCGATCGACAGGCCGTTGTGCTGCAGGTTGCCGACGCCGGCGGCGACGTTGGCGCCGATGTTGCCCTGCGCGCCCGACAGCGCGCTGCCGCCGAGGGTGGCGAAGGTGTCCAGGTCGCAGGCCGCGGCCAGTTCGTTGAGCCAGCTGTGCTGCTCGCTGTCGGAAGCGGCCTTGGCGATCGTGCCGGAGCTGTTGACCGAGGCGGCCATGCCGTTGCTCTGCGCATTGCCGACGCCGGCGCCGACGTTGACGCCGATGTTGCCCTTGGCGTTCGACAGCGCGCTGCCGTCGAGCGTGGCGCTGTAGTAGGTGTCCTGCTGGCTCGAATAGGCGTAGTTGAAGCCGGCCTTCTGGTCGTTGAACACCATCGCCGAGGCGAACACCTTCTCGCCGTCGACCGCCGACAGCGCGGTGTCGTTGCTCTGCGCGTTGCCGACGCCGGCGGCGACGTTGGCGCCCATATTGCCCTGGGCGTTCGACATCGCGCTGCCGCCCATGTGGGCGTCGTGGTCGCCGTCGCCGAGCGAGGTGTTGGCCAGGGTGTTCTGGTCCTGGTCCACGGTCGCGGCCGATTCGGACGCGACCCGGATCTTGCCCTTGACCGCGACGCGGCCGCCGACGTGGATGCGGTTGCTGATCGAGGTGTCGCTGTGGATGCGGGCGTCGTCGCCTTCGGCGTAAGCAGGCGCGGCGACGGCCAGGGCGAGGGCGAGCAGGGTCAGTTGCGCTTTCATGGTCTCTCTCCTGAAGGGTGGTGGGTGTCGCGACTGCATTCCGCCGTTGTGGTTGTTATGGAGCGCTCCCCGGCAGTCGGAGCACGATGGCGTTGACCGACGCGTTGCCGGCCCCCGCCGTCTGGTTGAGTTGCAGCACGCCCTGGCCGCCGCGGAAGGCGTCGTCGGCGATGGCGGCGTCGCGCAGGCTCGGCGCGCGCCGGTTCTCCAGCGGCGCGGACGGCGGGCCGGCGATCTGCGCCAGGGCCGCGTCGTCGAGCGCGGCGGCGCCGCCGCGCGCCAGCGCGAACTGGTTGAGCTGGGCATTGCCGGCGCCGGCGCTTTGGTTGAGTTGCAGCAGGCCGCTGGCGTCGGCGAACGCGCCGGCGCCGATGCGCGCCTGCGCGTTACGCGCGGCGGCGGCGGGGTCGGGACGTTCGGCTTGCTGATGCGCGTTGGCGGCGGCGAGCGCGATGCCGTCCGGGGTCAGCGCCAGCGCGGCCTGATTGGCCTGCGCATTGCCCTGGCCCGCGGCTTGGTTGATCGCCGCGCGGCCGTCGAGGCCGCGGCCGGCTGCGCCGATCTCGGCGCGGTCGAGCGGCGGCTCGGCGCGGCCGTCGCCGGCGATCGCGGTCGCCAGGAGGCAGCCGATCAGCCACCAAGGCGCATGCCGCAGCGGGCGCGCGCGCGCGTTCACCGCCCGCTCCCGGTCGGCGGCGGCGCGACGGCGGACGGCATCGCCGCCTGCATCACCGCACCGCTGATCGTGTCGCCGAGGCCGGCGGTGGCGCCGATCACCGCGCCGCCGACGCTGGCGCTGGCGCCGAGCGGCGCCGACGCCGCCGGGCCGCCGAACGCGTTGCCTGCGCCGACGCCCGCCGACGGCACCAGCAACCCGGTCACCGCGCCGGCGGCCGCGGCCACGCCGATGCCGCCGGAACCGTGCTGGCCGAGCGCGGCATCGTCGAGCAGCGGCGCCAGCGAACGGTCGAGGGTGGCGTGGAACACCCGGCCCGGGAACGTCGTCGCCTCGGTGCGCACCGGGTTGTCCTGCACCGGCAGCGCGCGATACGCGATGCGCGGGTACACCGTGCGGGCGACGATCACGCTCGGGTCGGGGCCGGGTTCGGCCGCGTGCGCGCCCGGCGCGGCGGCGACGGCGATGGCCAGCGCGGCGCACGCCAGCGCGCGGCGGTGGAGGGCGACGGCGCCGACGGTGGCGGCGCGCAGGGCGGGCAGGGACGACATGGCGGACTCCGAGAGACGGGGGGTCTCGAAACACCGGTCGCGGGGCAGGCGCGGCCGGCAGAGGGTCCTACGCCAAACCCGTGCCAACTCCGCAAGCGCTTGATCCGGCGCTGGTTTTTCGCCGTCCAGCGCGGCGTGTCCGGTGCCGCTGCGACAAAACGTTGCGCGCCGGCAACGCCCGGCCGGCGCCTCGGTGCGGACGGTTCCCCACTCAGCTTTGCGCTGTCGCAGCCGCGCATGCGCGCGGGGCCTGGCTTTGCCGCGGCTCGCGCATCGCGCCGCGCGCGCATCGCGGCCGCGTTGCGTTTTCGCAACCTCGCCACGCATGCGAGGATGGGGCGACGACGCCGTCGGCGCGTTTGTGTCCTACCCGATCCGTTCCGCCAGGTGGCCTTGCATGTCTTCCGCACCCGACGCCGTCCGCGACGCCCTGCCCGCCGCCGCCAACGGCGGCGACGATTTCATCGAGGTCTATCCGCAGGCGCTCGACCGCGCGCAATGCGCCGAGCTGATGCGGCGCTTCGACGCCAGCCGCGAGAGCGAACCCGGCCGCGTCGGCGGCGGCGTGATGCCCGACCTCAAGGACAGCCGCGACCTCACCATCACCGGCCGCGAAGGCTGGAAAGACATCGAGATCGCGCTGAACCTGGCGGTGTTCCGCGGCCTGCTGCAGTACCTGCGCCGCTATCCGCACATGATGATCGCGCCGCTGATGCTGGAAGCGCCGGGCGCCGACGGCAAGCGCCACCGCCTGACCCCCGAGCGCATGGCGCAGATGGACGACCAGCAGCTCGCGCCGATCGCCCAGACCGTGTTCCGTCCCGGCGCGATCAATCTGCAGCGCTACACCGACGGCCGCGGCGGTTATCCGTACTGGCATTGCGAGCTGTACCCGCGCGACGCCCACGCCGAAACCCTGCACCGGCACGTGCTGTGGACGATCTACCTCAACGACGGCTTCGAGGAAGGCGAAACCGAGTTCCTGTATCAGCGGCGCAAGATCGCGCCGCGCGCCGGCGACCTGCTGATCGCGCCGGCCGCGTTCACCCACACCCATCGCGGCAACCGGCCGAAGGGTGGGGACAAGTACATCGCTACGAGCTGGATCTTGTTTCAGCGCGCCGAGCGGTTGTTCGGCGGCGGGGGCTGAGCGGCGTTCGCTGCGCAGCGGAGCCGGCGGCGCGAGATTGAAAGCCCGCGGTCGCGGCTTGCGCCGCTCCTACAGGGGGCGCAGGCCGCGGCGTGGCGGCTGTGACCGCGAATTACGGGCGACGACGCGAGTTTGAAACGCGCCGCGCAGGCTCAGGGATTGCGCGGATGGTTCAACACCAGCCAATACAAGCCGACCTGCTTGACCGCCCACACGAACTGCTCGAAATCCACCGGCTTCTGGATGTAGCTGTTGACCCCGAGCGCATAGCTGGCTTCGACGTCGAACGGCTCGGTGCTGGTGGTCAGCACCACCACCGGCAGGGTCCGGGTGGGTTCGTGGGCGCGGATCGCCTGCAGCACTTCGCGGCCGTCGACCTTGGGCAGGTTGAGGTCCAGCAGCACGATCGACGGCAGGTCGTTGGGATCGCGGTCGGAGTAGCGGCCACGGGCGAACAGGTAATCCAGCGCCTCGGCGCCGTCGCCCATCACCACCAGCCTGTTGGCGATCTTGGCCTCGTCGAACGCGAGCCGGGTCAGCTCGACGTCGTCGGGGTTGTCCTCGACCAGCAGGATTTCCTTATGCATCAGCGTTTTCCTCGCCCCTCGACACGAGCGGCAACTCGACTGTGAACGTGCTGCCCGCGCCGGGCTCGGCGTGGGCGCGCAACTGGCCGCGATGGCGCTCGGCCACGCGTTGCGCGATCGCCAGGCCCAGGCCGTGGCCGCCGCCCTGGTCCGGCCCGTGCAGGCGCTGGAAGGGCTCGAACAGCTTGTGAGCATAGCGCATGTCGAAACCGCTCCCGTGGTCGCGCACGCTCAGCGCCAGCACCCCGGCGCGGACTTCGCCGGCGACCTCGATCCGCACCCGCGTCCCGGCCGGCGCCTCGGCCGGCACGGTCGAGAACTTCCAGGCGTTGTGCATCAGCTGGGTCAGCATGAGCTTGAGCAGGCGCTCGTCGCCCTCGACCTGCAAGCCGGGCTGGACGCTGACCTCGCCGCGATGGGCGGGGTCGGCGTCCTGCAGCTCGGCGCCGACCCAGTCGGCCAGCAGGCTCAGGTCGACCGGCGCGATCCGCATCTCGGCGCGGGTCACGTGCGACAGCTCGGTCAGCATCGCCAGCAGCCCGGTCATGCGGCTCGCGGCGGCGCGGATCCGGCCCAGGTAGTCGCGGTCGGTTTCGTTGAGGCGCTCGCCGGCGCGGTCGGCCAGCAACGCGGAGAAGCTTTCGATCGAACGCAGCGGCGCGCGCAGGTCGTGGGCGACCGCGTCGGCGAACAGCTGCAGCTGCCGGTGCGAGGCGTCGAGCGCGGCGCCGTGCTCGGCGACCCGCGCGCTCAGCGCGATGCCGGCCTCGCGTTCGCCGCGGATGTCGCGCATGTGCGAGATGAAGTACTGCGGCGCGCCGTCGTCGGCGCGCATCACCGCGACGTTGAGCTGCACCCACACGTCGGAGCCGTCGCTGTGCACGTAGCGCTTGTGTTCGTCGACCGAGGCCAGCTCGCCGCTGACCAGGGCGGCGACGAGGTTGTGGCTGATCGCCAGATCGTCGGGATGGGTGACGTCGCTGTAGTGCTGGCCGCGCAGTTGTTCCTCGCGGTAACCCAGCATCGCGCACAGCGCCGGATTGACCTCCAGCCACACGCCTTCGAGCGAGACGATGGCCATGCCGATGTTCGACGCCGTCATCGCCAGGCGGAAACGATCTGCCCGCGCCGGATCGTCTCCGGCCTGCGGGGCGGTCGGCAGGGCGTGCGGCAAGCTCATCGGATTGGGGGCGGATCGGACCGCAGCGTCGGCCATCGGCGGCGAAGTGGCCGGGAAGTGTAGCGAATGTGTCCGTGACGGCAGGGTGGACGGCGCACACGGCGCGGACACGGCCAACTCCCGCACAATCGCCGCCATGGACTTTTCTCAGATCGCCTTCCTGCTGATCCTGGCCGCCGCACTGTACCTGTTCGTCAGCGAACGCCTGCGGGTCGACGTGACCGCGATGCTGACCCTGCTGGCGCTGGTGCTGACCGGGGTGCTCGACGCCAAGCAGGCCTTGTCGGGCTTTGCCAGCGAACCGGCGATCATCGTCGCGGCGGTGTTCGTGATCTCCGGCGGCCTGGCCGCGACCGGCATCACCGAGCGCCTGGGCCAGTGGATCGGCCGCGCCGCCGGGCGCAGCGAGGGCCGGGCGATCGCGGTGACCATGCCGGCGGTGGCGGCGCTGTCCTCGTTCACCCACCACGTCATGGTCACGGCGATGATGCTGCCGATCCTGACCCGGTTCGCGAAGTCGCGCGGGCTGTCGGCCTCGCGCCTGCTGATGCCGATGTCGTTCGCGGCCTCGCTCGGCACCACCCTGACGCTCGTCAGCGCCCCCGCCTTCCTGCTCGCCGACAACCTGATCGAACGCACCGGCGCGCCCGGGCTGGGGATCTTCTCGATCACCCCGATCGGCCTGGCGCTGGTCGTGGTCGGCGTGCTGTACATGCTGGCCGCGCGCTGGATCCTGCCCAAGCGCAGCGGCGACCACGGCGACGACGGCTACCTGCGCCTGGACCGCTACCGCACCGAGCTGCTGGTGGTCGAGGGCTCGCGCTGGAGCACGCGGCCGCTGGCGGAGCTGCAGAAGGCGCTCGGCGACCGCTTCGTGCTGACCGGCTGGCTGCGCGACGGCGTGCGCCGCCAGGACCTGGGCCCGAGCAGCCCGCTGATCAGCGGCGACATCCTGCTGGTCGAGGCCTCGGCCGACGCGCTGGCCTCGCTGCACGACGACGCCGGCCTGGACCTCAACGCGATCGCGCGTTTCGGCGAACACGCCCAGGGCGACGGCGAGGCGCAGCTGGTGCAGGCGCTGGTCGCGCCGGGTTCGGAGTTCGTCGGCCGCAGCGTGCGCGAGCTCGACTTCGCCCGCCGCTTCAACGCGGTCATCGCCGGGCTGTGGCGGCGCGACGGCGCGGTCGCGCCGCGTCTGGCCGACGCGCGCCTGCGCGAGGGCGACCTGCTGGTGCTGTGGGGCCGGCCGGCGCGTTTCGCCGAACTGGCCGCGCACCACGGCTTCCTGATGCTGGTGCCGTTCGCCGGCGAAGCGCGGCGGCGGCTGCGCGCGCCGGTCGCGCTGGCGATCCTGGCCGCGACCGTGGTCGCCGCGGCGACCGAATGGCTGCCGGCGCCGCTGGCGTTCCTGCTCGGCGCGGTGGCGATGGTGGCCACGCGCTGCGTCGACGTGGAACAGGCCTATCGCGAGATCGACGTGCGCATCTTCGTGATGATCGCCGGCGTCATCCCGCTCGGCGTGGCGATGGAACAGACCGGCACCGCGCAGCTGCTGGCCCAGGGCATGCTGCACGTGATCGCCGGCTGGCCGCCGCTGGCGATCTTGCTGGTGATGTTCACCGTGGCCGCGCTGCTGACCCAGATCCTGTCGGACGCGGCGACCACGGTGCTGCTGGGGCCGATCGCGATCTCGCTGGCGCAATCGCTGGGCCAGCCGCCGACGCCGTTCGTGGTGTGCACCGCGCTAGGCGCGGTGGTCGCGTTCCTGACCCCGATCGGTCACCACGGCAACCTCCTCATCCTCGGCCCCGGCCAGTACCGCTTCAGCGATTTCCTGCGCATCGGCTTGCCCCTGACCGTGCTCATCGCCTTGGTCAGCGCCTGGATGGCGCGCTGGCTCTGGCTCGGCGGGCCGTTCTGGCCCGGCGGCTGAAGCCAGTCCTGCGCTTCGAGTTCGCCGGCCGGCAGGCTGACCGTGCCCGCGCCGGTCGCCGCCGGCGCCGCCGCCCAGGCCAGCAGCAGGGCCCAGGCCAACCACGCGCGGCGGTGCCGACGCGCGCGTGGGCGAACGGGCAGCGCGGCCGGCGTCCTGGCGATGGCGGGCATGGTCGGTCCTTGAGCGGCCGCGGCGAGGCGGGAGCGGTCAAGGTAGGCCTGCGGCGGGGTCGGTTGATCCGCCGAAAGTCTCGGTGAGGCAACGGGTTACAGGCGGCGTTCAGTCGCATGAGCGGGGTTGGGGGTTGGGGAACTGAGGTGGCGCGGCGAGGGTGCACAGCGCGGGTCGGGGCGGGCTGAGGGCCTCATTGCGTTGGTTGAGGTTCGGATGTTTTGCCGGGGGGGTCAGCGCGAAGCGCTTGCGGATGCGTTGGCCGCAGCGCGGTCTCGACCCGCGATCAGAAATTTCCTACAGCGCGCCTGCGAGTCTTCCGAGGGTAAAAGACTGTGGCTTGCGTCACCTTATGCGCGCCCCGGCAGCCTCACTCATGCGCCGGCAACGGACGCCGCTCTTGGCCAGCGCATCGGCCAACCGATGGGTCGCCGCCTTGAGCAAGCGGTCAAGCTGGGTCGGGGCCTCATTCGTTCGCCATCCACGCGGGGCGTCATGGTCTTCACCGTGCAACTCAACGAATCCACCTACCACGGCCGCACGCTGTCGTGCGACGTGGCCGACGCGCGCTTCGACGATGCCGCCTCGGCGTCGGCCGCCGCCAAGGCCGAAGCCTTCGATCTGTCGATGCAGCTGCGCGTGGCGGTGGCGATCCGCATCTTCGAAGACAGCCGCATTTATCTGTCGCACATCATGCCGGCGCCGCAGCGCTGAAACGGCCGCAGGTTTTCTTTGACCGCAACGCTTCGCTGCGCAACGCAGCGACTGCAGGAGCGACGCGAGTCGCGACCACGAAGTTCGCGCTCGCGCCGAAACGTTCGTCGTAGCGGTTTTTTCGCGGTCGCGGCTTGCGCCGCTCCTACAGGGCGAACCCGCGGTTCGCATCGTCCGTCGGCCTTCGCGCTCTTAGACGCGCATCCCATTTCTTCGATCCCACCTGCCTTCTTTGCGTAACAAAGGTGGGGGGATACGCATTGCGCCGCGTTCGCAGCTATGGGGAAACGCTGCAACGGATGCGCCTTCACTCGTCGTAAGACGCCGCCGTCAGGCACCAATGACTCCCTGCCGTTGTGCAGTAACGCCGCAGACGCGACTCGATTCGCGCACCGGCGATTTGCGTTCTTTTCTCTCTTTCGCTTTGCATGACTCGGAGACCCAACGCTATGTCGATCAAGCACAAGGTGCTCACCGCATCGATTCTTCTGGCCATCACCGGCACCACCGCGACCGCGCTGGTGGTCGCGCAGCGCGACGCCGGCGGCGCGTCCGGCAACGCTCAGGCCAATGCCCAAGGCGGCGCCGCGAACGCTCACGCCGCCGCGCAACGCAGCGCGCACGCGCCGGCCGCGCACGCGACCCTCGAACAGCCCTTCGCCGACGCCTCGGCGCGCTCGGGCGCGACCCCGCAGGCGCAGCTCGACACCCATCCGGCGGTGCAGCGCGCGCGCGAATGGCTGCAGGCCGACAAGGCCCGCAGCGCCGCCGCGCAAGGCCTGTCCGGCGGCGCCGGCGCCGCCGCGCTGGCGGCGGAAAGCTACAAGCCGCGCGACGTCATCGTCGAAGCCGACGGCAGCGAACACGTGCGTTTCCAGCGCGATTACCAGGGCCTGCCGGTGATCGGCGGCGATCTGGTCACCCACGCCAAGAACGGCCTGCTGACCTCGATCAGCAAGACCCTCGACCTGACCCTCGGCAACGGCGGCGCCGCGCCGAACGCGAAGCTCTCGTCCGCGCAGGCCATCGCCGACGCCGGCGTGCACTTCGCCGGGCGCTTCCTCGAGCAGCCCAAGTCGCGCATGGTCTACTTCGCCAAGGACAACCAGCCCACGCTGGCCTATGAAGTCACCTTCCGCGGCCTCAACAAGGCGCAGCGCCCGGTCCACGACCTGATCTACGTCGACGCCGGCAACGGCGGCCTGCTCGGCCGCGACAGCCGCATCTACAGCGCCGAAAGCACCGAAACCTACGGCTACACGATCACCCGCGGCAAGGTGAACATCACCACCGCCAAGGTCAGCGCCGCGGAAAGCGACGGTCGCGGCGCGGGCTATCTGCTGCGCGACGACAAGCGCGGCGGCGGCAGCACCCACAACACCGGCGGCACCGTGGTCGACCTGATCTTCGGCGGCGGCGACTTCAGCGCGCCGGCGATGTTCGATGCCGACAATGTCTGGGGCAACGAGCAGATGACCAACATCGAGCGCACCGGCGTGGAAGCCCACTACGGCGTCGCCCGCACCTGGGACTACTACAAGAAGTTCTACGACCGCGTCGGCATCTTCGGCGACGGCCTCGGCGTGCAGAGCTTCGTCAACGTCACCTTCAGCTACTTCGGCATCTTCGACCTGGGCGGCACCAACGCGTTCTGGGACGGCGACGCCAAGCGCATGGTCTACGGCAACGGCGATTTCGGCGTGTCCAATCCGGTCGTGGCGATCGACGTGGCCGGCCACGAGATGTCGCACGGCGTAACCCAGGCGACCTCGGGCCTGCTGTACTCCGGCGACGCCGGCGGCCTCAACGAAGCCAACTCCGACATCCACGGCACCCTGGTCGAGTTCTTCGACAACAGCCCGAAGGATCCGCCGGATTACCTGATCGGCGAGAACGTGAACCTCGACGGCACGCCGCTGCGCTACATGTTCAAGCCGAGCCTGGACGCGGACGCCGACGGCAACGGTTCGTTCGACTGCTACCCGGCCGCCGGCTTCACCGAGGAAGACCCGCATTACACCTCGGGCATCGGCAACCACTTCTTCTACCTGCTGGCCGAAGGCCAGAAGGTGCCGAAGTCGCACCGCAAGACCGTGCTGCCGTCCGACCTGGTGTGCAACGGCGCGACCGGCCTGAAGGGCCTGACGCCGGTGGTCGCCGGGCAGATCTGGTACCGCGCCAACACGCTGTACCTGACCTCGCAGGCGAGCTACCCGGATGCGCGCGTGGCGACCCAGACCGCGGCCCAGGACCTGGTCGACCGCGGCCTGCTCAAGGCCAGCGCGGTCAAGACCGTGGCTTGCGCGTGGGAAGCGGTGAACGTGGGCTTGCCGGAAGGTTCGAACGCGGTCAACTGCAAGAACTGATCGTGCGGGCGGCGCGGCCTTCGGGCTGCGTCGCCTGATGCATCGGCGGTAAAGAAAAAGCGCCGGGACTTCGGTCCTGGCGCTTTTGTTTTTGCGTGCGGGCGACGGGCAGGAAACGGCAACGACGAAGCGCGGCAGGCGAGGCGGCTTGCGACTGCGCGGTCGCGGCTCGCGCCGCTCCTACAGTGGGGGCTTCCAATCCTTCGGCGAACTGCGAGGCAGCGACTGTAGGAGCGACGCGAGTCGCGACCGCGAAACTGGGCCGACGGCGCAAGCTTGCGACCCCGCGGTCGCGGCTTGCGCCGCTCCTACAGGCAGGCATCCGACATGCGTTGGATGCAGGCGCTCAACGCGCCGGCGCAGTCGTCTGGAAATACCAGCCGTCCAGCGTGCCGTTGTGCCCGCAGAATTCCGACATCGGATGCGGCTGGCCGTTGCTGTCGAGTTCGCGCACGCGCAAGCCGGCGCCGACGCGGGTCAGCTCCAACGCGCTGCCGTCGTCGCCGGCACGTGCGACCACGCGCGCTTCGCTGCCGCCGCCGGAGACCTCGGCGTCGCAGACCCAGCGCCCGTCGAGCGGGTGGGCCGCGTTGCCGCGCACCACGTAGACGCCCTTGGTGTCGCGGCGGATTTCCAGGCCGCCGGCGAAGTTGTTCCAGTCGCCGAGCAGGCCCTCGCGGGGACGCTCGCGAATACGCTCCAGTTCCTTGAGCCGCCCGTCGAGTTGATCGCGCAGCACCTTGCCGCGTTCGCCGCGCTCGGCGTTTTCGTACGCGGCGTCGCGCACGCTCATGAAGTAGCGCTGGTCCTCGCGCAATCCCTGCCCGGCTTCGCCGCCGAAGCCTTGCAGCAAGTCGGCGTAGCGGTGCGCGATCGCCGAGTCCGCGCGCGCGGCGGCCGGGTCGGCGCAGATCGCGCGCTCCACCGGCGTCCTGGCTTTGGCGCAATCGAACGAGGGCTGCGGCTTGCCGTCGTCGAAGAACGCGTAGGCCGAGAAATCCACCGCGTCGGCCTTGGCGCGCGGAATGCGGCGATAACGCGAGCCTTCGTCGATCTTGCTCTGGCAACTTTTCGTCGCGGCGCCGACCCATTGCAGCTCGGCGCCGCATTGCAGCAGGTAGTCCGGTTGTTTCGACGGCGTGCGCGGTTCGCAGCCGTTGGCGCTGATCGAACAACCTTCCGGGTCGAACTCCACGCGCCCGTCGACCAGCCGCCCCTTGAACAGGTTGGTGCCGCCGCTGTTGCTGGCGCGCCAGTTCCACGCGCCGCGGATCTGCGCGCCGCGCTGTTCCAGTTGCAGGCTCTGGCACCACAGCTCGCCCTGGTAGCGCTGGCAGGATTCCCAGAAGCCGTCGAACGACGCCGCCGGCGCGGCATGGGCGAACATCGGTGCGGCCGACAGCAGCGCGGCGGCGGCGATACGCGAAAACTTGCTCATGGAAGCGTCCTGCCTCAGGAATAGAACGGAATGCGTTGCAGCTTGTAGACGCCGTCGACGCGCTTGAACACGCGCTGGCTGTGGATATCGTCGTTTTCGAGCAGATATTCGCCCGGCTCGATCACGCCCGGCGCCTGCACCTCGCCGTTCTCGTCCTCGCCCGAATCGAGCTTGCGCGAGTAGCCGCGCACGCGGTTGGCCTTGAGCGCGGCGCGCACCGCGGCGGTGACGATGCGGTCGTACTTGGCCACCGCCTCGGCTTCGTTGCGCGCGCTGGCCGACTGCTTGCGCTGCTGCGCGTCGCAGGGGTCGTTGCCGGGCAGGCAGCTGCTGCCGCGGCTGAAATCGGCGAACGGCTGCGCGGTCATCTTCGCCACCGCGGCGCGGTCGTCGGCGGCCACGGCCTTGCGCAGATCGGCGATGAAGACCTTGAAATCGCCGTGGCGGTCGAAGCGGTAGTCGTTCTTGGGTTTCGCGGCGGCGGCCGGCTCCGGCGGCAAGGCCTGCGCCCAGTCGCGGCGCATCTGCGCGATGCGTTGCTGGTACGCGTCGCGGATGCAGGCCGGATCGCGGCATTCGTTGCGCCCGGCCAGCCAGCGCGCGTTCTCGGCGGCGATCGGATCGACCTGGCGGCCGGTGTCGCCGTCGACGCCGCGGGTTTCGGCGCGGATTTGTTTGTAGAGCTCGTTCATTTCGCTGTCCAAACGCGACAGCTCGGCGTCGGCGCAGATCGTTTTCTCGACCTGGGTGCGCGCGCGGCGGCAATCGAAGCCGGCGGCCTGGCTCACCGCGGCGACGGCGAGCAGGGCTAGCGCCGCGCAAGCGCGGAAAGTAGCGGATCGGAACATGCGGAATCCTTGCGGCGGGGAGAGGGAAGCGCGAACGGCCGGGCACGCCGCGCGCGGCCGCGAGCGGGCGCGGCCGAAGCGAGGAAGAAAGCGTGCGGGCGACAGCGGGGGCATGGGCATCCTTGCGCAGTCCGGCGGTTCGGCGGATACGGCGGCGCGCCCGGTGCCGCGGCGCGCTGGCGGCATTGTCGGCGAGGCCGCGCGCGCCTGCCAGCGCGGACGCGATGCGGCCACGATCGGGCAGGTCGCGGGCCCGCCGCTCATCCGGTCTGTCGGCTCACGCGATCGGCTTGTGCCGGAACAAGCGCTCGCCGATGAAGTCGAGGAACACCCGCAGCTTCGGCGACACGTGCCGGTGCGCCGGCCACAGCGCCCAGAACTGGCCGCGCTGGGTTTCGTAGCCCGGCAGCACGCGTTGCAGGCGGCCGGCGGCGAGGTGCTCGCGGACCAGGAAATCCACCGAGTACACGATGCCCAGGCCATGCACCGCGGCTTCGACCGCGGCCTCGCTGTTGTTGCACACCAGCGCCGCCGGCAGGTGCGGCGCGGCCTCGCCGGGTTCCAGCTTCAACGACCATTCCTGCAGCTTGCCGCTGTTGGCGAAACGGAAGTGGATGCAGTCGTGCCCGGCCAGATCGGCCGGCACGCGCGGTTCGCCGCGGCAGGCCAGGTACTCCGGCGCGGCGCACAGCATGAAGCAGAACGGGCCGAGCCGGCGCGCGCGCAGGCGCGAGTCGGGCATGTCGCCGCTGCGGATCGCGGCGTCGAAGCCGCCGTCGATGACGTCGACGATCTGGTCGTTGAAGTCCAGTTCCAGCTCGACTTCCGGATAGCGCTTGTGGAACTCGCCGAGCACCGGCACCAGGAAGCGGTAGCCCACGGTCGGCAGGGCGATGCGCAGGCGTCCGCGCGGCGCCTGCATGGCGTGGGTCAACGCGGCCTCGGCGTCTTCGAGTTCGTCCAGCAGCGGCTTGCAGCGCTCGTAGAACTGGCGGCCCTCCTCGGTCAGCTGGACGTTGCGGGTGTTGCGCTGGAGCAGGCGCACGCCGAGCTGCTGCTCCAGCCGGGCCACGCTCTTGCCGACCGCCGAGGACGAGACCCCGAGCTGGCGCGCCGCGGCGACGAAGCTGCGGGCGTGGGCGGTGCGCACGAAGGCGAGCAGGCTGCCGAGCTTGTCCATGCGGCGGATCCCCAGGGGAGGGTGGGTGCGAGGCCGCCATTATGTCCGTTTGCTCCATAAAGCTTGAACCGCAGTGGTGTTTTTCACCGATTGCGGCACTCCTAAGCTGGTCCACCGTCCCCCACGGCCTACCCCGCATGTCCGTTTCCGCCTCTCCGGCCGAGCCCGCCTCCGGCCGCCACGACCGTTTCTGGATCCTCGGCGCCATCTGCCTGGCCGGGCTGGTGCTGCCGCTGAGCTTCACCGCGCCGCCGGTGGCGATCCCGGCCATCGCCGCCGAGCTCGGCGGCAGCCCGGTGGCGCTGAACTGGATGACCAACGCCTTCATGCTCGCCTTCGGCAGCTGTTTGATGGCCGCCGGCACGCTCGCCGACACCTACGGCCGCAAGCGCGTGTTCGCCACCGGCATCGTCGCGTTCGCGCTGGTCTCGCTGCTGCTGGCGCTGGCGCCGAGCCTGGCCGCGCTGAACGGCCTGCGCGTGCTGCAAGGCGTCGCCGCGGCGCTGGCGCTGGCCGGCGGCAATGCCGCGCTGTCGCAGGAATTCCACGGCCCGGCGCGGATCCGCGCCTTCAGCCTGCTCGGCACCGCATTCGGCCTCGGCCTCGCGTTCGGGCCGAGCCTGGCCGGCTGGCTGGTGCAGACCCAGGGCTGGCGTTCGGTGTTCCTGTCGAGCCTGGCGATCGCGGTGCTGGCGACCTTGTTCGGGGTGCCGCGCATGCGCGAATCGCGCGATCCCGATGCCGGCGGCCTGGACTGGCGCGGCAGCCTGAGTTCGACCGCGATGCTGGCTTCGCTGACCATCGGCGTGCTCGAAGCGCCAGAGCGCGGCTGGGGCGATCCGTGGGTGCTCGGCGCGCTGATCGGTTCGGCGTTGCTGCTGGTCTGGTTCGTGCGCATCGAAACGCGCGCGGCGCGGCCGATGCTGGACCTGAGCCTGCTGCGCTATCCGCGCTTCGTCGGCGCGCAGTTGCTGCCGATCGGCACCGGGCTGTGTTACCTGGCCCTGATCGTGCTGCTGCCGGTGCGGCTGATCGGCATCCACGGGCTCGGCACGCTCGACGCCGGGCTGATGATGATCGCGCTGTCGGCGCCGATGCTGGTGGTGCCGATGGTGGCGGCGGTGCTGAACCACCGCGTCGCCGCCTCGACCCTGTGCGCGGCCGGCCTGTTGCTGGCCGCGGCCGGCCTGGCGTGGCTGGGCTGGGCCGCCGGGCGCGGCGAGGTCGCCGGGCTGATCGCGCCGATGCTGTTGATCGGCACCGGCTCGGCGATTCCGTGGGGCCTGATGGACGGTCTGGCGATCAGCGTAGTGCCGAAGGAACGCGCCGGCATGGCCGCCGGCGTGTTCGGCGCCAGCCGCGTGTCCGGCGAAGGCATCGCCCTGGCGGTGGTCGCCGCGGCCCTGGCCGGCCTGTTGCAGTGGCGGCTCGGCCACGCCGGCGCCGCCGCCGGCGAGGCCCTGAACCAGGCCGCGCAACGGCTGGCCACCGGCGACGCCGCGCGCGCGCAGGCGCTGCTGCCGCAGTTCGCGCCGGCGGCGTTGCGCGCGGCGTACGACGGCGCGTTCGCGTGGCTGATGTATGCGCTGGCCGGCGCGACCGCGGTGGTGGCGTGGGTGGTGTATGCGCTGCTCGGGCCCGCAGCGGAGCCGGCGCCGGCCGACGCGGCGGGCGCGGCCTTGTGCGAGGACGCGGCGGGCTGAGAGCGTTCGGGCGCAGAAGGGCCTTCGGGCCCGACGCTGCGCGCCCGCACCGTCAGTTGTGGATAACGCCGTGCGGCCGATCCGCGTCGGTCAGAACAGCTCCATCTGCGGCGTCGGCTTGCGCGGCGCGACGAACCGGCTCGTATCCAGCGCCGGCAAGCGGTCGAAGCCCAGCCGTCGCCAGCTCTTGCGGAAGCGCTGCTCGATCAGCTGCGCGAACGGCCCTTCGCCGCGCATGCGATGGCCGAAACGGCTGTCGTAATCCTTGCCGCCGCTCATCTGCTGGATCAGGCTCATCACGTGCGCGGCGCGGTCGGGGTAGTGCAGTTGCAGCCAGTCGCGCCAGACCTGCTTGAGCTCGTGCGGCAGCCGCAGCAGCACGTAACCGGCCGCGCGCGCGCCGGCCTCGTGCGCGGCGTCGAGGATGCGCTCGATCTCGCCGTCGTTGATCATCGGAATCACCGGCGCCACCATGACCCCGACCGGCACCCCGGCCTGGGCCAGCGTGCGCATCGCCTTGAGCCGCGAATGCGGCGCCGAGGCGCGCGGCTCCATCCGCGCGGACAGCTGGTTGTCGAGCGTGGTCACCGAGAAGTACACCGACACCAGCCCGCGCTGCGCCATCGACGCCAGCACGTCGACGTCGCGCACGATCGAGGCGTTCTTGGTGATCAGGCTGAAAGGGTGCGAACACGCGTCGAGCACGTCGATGACCCCGCGGGTGATGCGGTAGCGGCGCTCGATCGGCTGGTAGGAATCGGTGTTGATGCCCAGCGCGATCGGCGCGCAGCGGTAGCCCGGGCGCGCCAGCTCGTTCTGCAGGCGCTCGGCGGCGTTGGTCTTGGCGAACAAGCGGGTTTCGAAATCCAGCCCCGGCGACAGTTCCAGGTAGGCGTGGGACGGACGCGCGAAGCAGTAGACGCAGCCGTGCTCGCAGCCCCGATAGGGATTGATCGACTGGCCGAAGGCGATGTCGGGCGAATCGTTGCGGCTGATGATGCTGCGCGCGGTTTCCTCGCTGACCACGGTGTCCGGGCGCGAGGCGAGCTCGGCGTCCTCGTAGACCGAGCCCCAGCCGTCGTCCTCGCCATGGGCGGTGCGCACGGCGAAGCGGCCTTCGACATAGCTGGCCGCGCCGCGGCCCTTGATCGCCGCCGGCTGCATCGAGATCTGGGTTTTGCGCGCCGAATCCATGCGCCCCAGCCTAAGCCCGCGGCGTCGCAACAGACGCGACGCTAGAACGCGGGCTGTGGATAAGACCGGCTACCCGGGCTGTGGACAACCGCTCAGGCAGATGAACGAGCGCGGGCTTATCGACAGCACTTATCCCCAACCCGCCCCGTTCAGGGAAACCCGCGCGCTGGTTCGCTTTGCGCGGGTTTACCCACATCGCTGACCACGAGTTATCCCCAAGCTTCTCCAGCGTTCCATTTTGCGCAGTTTGCCGCCCCAACGCGGCCCCCAAACCTTTGCAGGAGCGACGCGAGTCGCGACCGCGAAACCCGACCGACGGCGCAAGCCCGGAGCCCCACAGTCGCGGCTCGTGCCGCCCTTACACAGGACCGCAGCCGCGCCGCTCACTCGATCGCAAAACTCGCCGACACCGTCGCATTGACGCTGATCTGACCGACCGCCAGCGTCGCGCCATCGTCCTCGCCGCCCTCGTCGCCGGCTTGCTGGACCACGTTCTGCATCATCTGCCCGCCGCCGGCGCCGCCCCAGCCGCCGCCGCGCCACCAGCCTCCGGAATACGACTCCGAGACGCTGTAGACCGCGCCGCGCCGCACGCCGAGTTCGTGCGCCAGCGCGTCGGCCTTGTCCTGGGCCGCGCGGATCGCCAGCGCGCGCGCGGCGTCGCGGTGCTTGCGCAGCTGCGAGGTGCGGAACTCGATCCCGTGCACGTGCTGCGCGCCGTTGGCCAGCAGCCCGGCCAGCACGCTCTCGTAGGCGCCGATCCGGGTCAGGCGCACGCCGATGCTCTTGCGCGCGACGTAGAACTCCGGCGTCAGCCGCGCCACGACCTTGGTGCTGTTGTCGTACGGATAACGCGGCTCGATGTTGACGTAATCGGTCTGCACGTCCTTGTCCGGCACGCCGCTGGCGCGCAGGAACGCCAGCGCCTTGGCCACGTCGGCGTCGTTGAGGCGCTTGGCCTCGGCCAGCGCGATCGCGCGCGACTCCACCCCGACGCTGATCAGGACCTCGTCGGGCGGCACCTTGATTTCGGCCGAACCCGACACGTTGAGACTGCGCCGCTCGGGCGCCGGCAGTTCGGAAAAGCGCGGCACGGCCGCGGACGGCGCGGCGATCAGGATCGCGGACAGCAACAGCCACCAGGCGGGACGCGGCATGGGACTTCCTCCTTGAGATGGGAACCGGTGAGATCCACCAACGCGCGCCGGCTGCGGCCGGGGTTAGCGCGGCGATCGGCGGCGAAGCGGCAAGCATCGCGGCGCCTGTTGTGGATAACCTGCCATCCCCGACGCGGCCGCGCGCGAACCCCGCGCGTGCCGCACGCAGCGACCGCACGCACACTTTGCGCCGCAACCCGCGCGGGCTAGCCTAGCGCGGCGCCGGCCGCGGCCGCGCCACCTTCCGATGGAGCTTCGCCGTGCCCGAATCGCTGACCGCGCTGTGGCAAGACCTGGTCCGCATCCCTCACCTGGGCCTGTACCTGACCGCCGGCTGGGCGGTGTACCTGTTCTGGCTGGGCACCTGGATCGTCCTGCAAAAACGCGAGCCGGTGGCGACCCTGAGCTGGTTGTTCAGCCTCGCCCTGCTGCCCTACATCGGCTTCCTGATCTATTTCTTCTTCGGCCCGCAGCGCATCCACCGCCAGCGCCTGCGCCGGGTGCGCGCGCGCGCCGCGCTGCCGGCGCCGCCGCCCGGGCTGACCCCGTCGCCGGAAGCGATCGAACTGGCGCGCCTGGGCCAGGCCACCACCGGCCTGCCGCCGACCACCGCGACCGACGCGCGCCTGCTGATCGACGGCGGCGCCAAGTACGAATCGCTGCTGGCCGACATCGCCCAGGCGCGCGAGCACATCCACCTGGAGTACTACATCTACCAGCCCGACGGCATCGGCACCGCGCTGCGCGACGCGCTGGTCGAACGCGCGCGCGCCGGGGTCAAGGTGCGCCTGCTGCTCGACGCGGTCGGTTCCGGCAGCACCTCCAAGCGCTTCCTGCAGCCGCTGCTCGACGCCGGCGGCGAAGCGGCGTGGTTCCATCCGATGAAGCTGCGCTGGTTGTGGCACCGGCCGTGGCTGAACCTGCGCACCCACCGCAAGATCGTCGTCGTCGACGGCCGCATCGGCTACACCGGCGGCATCAACATCACCGACGAGGAGGACGAGCGCGCGCGCAAGGACGCCTACCGCGACCTGCACCTGCGCCTGGAAGGCGATGTGGTGCGCGAGCTCGAACTGGTCTTCATCGAGGACTGGTGCTACGCCACCGGCCAGCCGCCGCTGAAGCAGCTGCATCTGGCGCCGCAGCCGGGCACGATCGCCGCGCAGGTGGTCAGCTCGGGGCCGGACTCGAACTGGGAAGCGATCCACCGCATCCACGTCGGCGCGATCCACGCCGCGCGCACGCGGGTGTGGCTGGTGACGCCGTACTTCGTCCCCGGCGAAGCCGCGCGCATGGCCCTGACCTCGGCCGCGCTCGGCGGCCTGGACGTGCGCCTGCTGGTGCCCAAGCTCAGCGACAGCCGGCTGGTGACGTATGCGGCGCGCTCCTACTTCGACGAACTGCTCGAGGCCGGGGTCAAGATCCACGAGTACGGCCCGCGCATGCTGCATACCAAGGCGCTGCTGTGCGACGACGAAAGCGTCGTCATCGGTTCGGCCAACTTCGACCACCGCAGCTTCCGGCTCAACTTCGAGATTTCGGTGATGTTCTACAACGCCGACCTCGGCGGCCGGCTGGCGGCGCTGATCGAGCAGGAATGCTCGCGCGCGCCGCGGGTGCGCAACGACCGCAACCGTTCGCTGTGGCGGGTGCGGCTGCCGGAGGCGCTGGCGCGGTTGGTGTCGCCGTTGTTGTAGGCGCGGCAGGGCGTCGGGCTGGCGCCGGACGGCGCAGGTCGCGGTCGCGGCTTGCGCCGCTCCTACAGTCGGATTTCCAGCGATGTCGCGCCTGCTCCCTGTAGGAGCGGCGCAAGCCGCGACCACGTCCCCCCGGCCTCGCGCCGAACCCCTCCCGCCAGCGTATTCATCGCCCCGACGCCCGCCGACTCCGCCCCGATGTGCCGGCGGTCGCAGCCGCGCACCGCTGCGGCTGTAGCCTGCCGCGGTCGCACGCTACACTCGACCCGGGCCCGTCCGAGGCCCCCGGCCGGCCGATCGCGACCGGCCCGGACAGGGGACCGCCGATTTCGTCAGGGAGCACGCCGCAATGCCTTGGGTTTATCTGCTGCTGGCCGCCGCCGCCTTCGGGCTGGCGCTGAAGACCACCTCGCCGCCGCTGATGGCGGTCGGCCTGCTGGCCGCGCTCGGGCTGTTGATCGCCGGGGTCATGGGCCTGCTGGCGCGGCGCCTGGACAACAGCAGCCGCGACGTGTCGTCGATGATCGATCCGGCCGAACTGCGCCGCCTGCGCGAGCAGGCCGAAGCGCGCAAGCTCGCCGCCGCGGCCAGCCAGTCGGAACCGCCGCAGCGCTGAGTCCGCCGGATCCGGGCCGCCGGCCCGGCCGACGCTTGTCCACAGGCCGCATCCGCGGCGGCCAGATTGCGCACTCGCCGCCGGCTGCGGCGCACGCTAGGCTTTGGCCATGACCGTCCTCAGCGTCAACGTCAACAAGATCGCGGTACTGCGCAATTCGCGCGGCGGGTCCGAGCCGGACGTGGTGCGCGCCGCGCGCGCCTGCCTCGACGCCGGCGCCCACGGCATCACCGTGCATCCGCGCCCCGACGCGCGCCACATCCGCGACTACGACGTGCTCGCGCTGGCCGAACTCGCGCACGCGCGCGGCGTCGAGTTCAACATCGAAGGCAATCCGTTCGCGCCGCCGCGCGCCGGCTACCCGGGCCTGCTCGAACTGTGCCGCCAGGCGCGTCCGGCGCAGGCGACGCTGGTGCCCGACGGCGACGACCAGCTCACTTCCGACCACGGCTTCGACTTCGAACGCGACGCCGCCGCGCTGCGCCCGCGCATCGCCGAACTGGGCGAACTCGGCTGCCGCGTCAGCGTGTTCGCCGACGCCGACCGCGACGGCATCGAACGCGCCGCCGAACTCGGCGCGCAACGCGTCGAGTTGTACACAGGCCCGTTCGCCGAAGCCTTCGCCGCCGGCGACGCCGGCGCGGCGCTGGCCGAGTTCGCCGCCGCCGCGCGCCGCGCCCAGGCCGCCGGCCTGGGCGTCAACGCCGGGCACGACCTCAGCCAGGCCAACCTCGGCGCGTTCCTGCGCGCGGTGCCGAACGTGCTGGAAGTGTCGATCGGCCACGCGCTGATCAGCGAGGCCTTGTACGACGGCCTCGATGCGACGGTCCGCGGGTATCTCGCGGCGATGGCCGGCGCTCGCTGAAACGCTTCGGCGGCGGCTGGATCGATCGGCCGCCGACGCGAGTCGGCTCGCATCCCGCAACTTATCCACCGCGCAGCGCTGCGTAGTTGGCGATGCGTTTTCGATTCGTACCTGCGCGTGGATGCCGCCACGCTGTGGGTAAGTCCGCGTTCGGCGACGCGCAGCGTCGCGCTCACGAACGCTTCTGTGGACAAGTCGTTTCCGCGAAGGCGTCTGTGGATAGATGATGCCGCGCAGTCGGCGACGCACCCCGTCGACGACTGCGACAAGAACGACTTGTGGACAAGACTGCGCGGCATATTCGCAGAGTGCTGCGCATCAAGCGTTTCAACGGCGTCGCCCTGCAGTGTGCGAGCTGTGGACAAGCGCGCGGCCAGGACTCGATCGTCGGTGGTTCGCGGTTGCGCGTCTTGCGGCAGCGACAGACTGCATTCGACTGATCGCAGCGGCTTGTGGACAAGTATCGATAGCGCTTCCGGTGTACACCAGCGCGCGGCTTGCTTCGTCGTTCTATCCGCCGATGATCTGCACGGTCGTTGCGTCTGCTTCGATGCTGCCGGCATGCCGGCTGTGGACAAGTTCGAAGTACGCCGTGCGCGCGGTCTCGCGTGCGATCGCGGCGACTCGACCGGCATGGATCGCGCGGTCTGCGGATGATCGGCGCCACTGCCGCATCGATTCCGATCGCCTCGCGATGCGGCCTGTGGACAAGCTCGAGTCGCGCAGCATGCATGCCGCGCCGCGCGCGATCTCGGCCGTTCCATCAGCATCGACCACAGTTTTTTCGCCCTGCCTTCTTTGGATAATCCGCGTCGTCATCGCATCGGCGCCAAGGCCGCCGCGATGCGGCCAGGCAAGCGACTGTCGCTTGCAAGGCTGTGGACAAGTGCGCGGCGCGACGCACCGCGCAACGAGAGCCGTCTCCATCGCCGTCACGACAGACTCGGACAAGTGTCCGCTGAGACTGCGATGAACCGCTCAGCGCAACGCCAGTAGCGACGCTGCGCCAGCGCACATGCGGCCCGGCCGGCTTGTGGACAAGTCTTGTCATAAGTGCTCGCGCGTACCGAGCGAAACCCGCGTTTTCCAGGCCTTTTTTGCGGGTCCGCAGCGATTGCGGATGCGGTGTGGACAACTGTTCGGACAGTTCACAAATCCGCCCCAGGCGAGATCGGCATGGCCCCGTGTTGCCTGCGACGGTAGCGAGCCATCGATTGCGGACAATGCGCAGGCGCATCGTTTCGCCACACAGGGTCGAATGCATCGCACCCCCAGCCGTGGACGTCGGGCCGCCGAGCGCGGGTGTTCGTCGCAGCGACGTAGACAAGTCCACAGCGAGTCGCAGCGGTGCGCGCTTCCACGCGGTCCCGAAAATCGGGCGCAGCTCTGTGGACAATCAGATCTCGTAGCGGGCATCGAGCGTTGTCGCCGGGCCGTCGAAACGCATCGCTCTGGGGGTACGTCCATGCGCACAGGCTTGTGGGCAATTCGCACCGGTTGGTGGCGATCGAACGTTCCGCGCTGTACAGCACACCGCATCGCATCGCTCCGATATGCGACGCGGCGAGCCGACCTTCCGTTATCCACAACGCGGCGATGCCCGCTCGACGAAAAGTCCGATAGCGGTTATCCACATGCGTCCTCACGTTCGAAGCGGAGGCGCGAGGTACGCGCTTATCCACAGTCCGAATCACCCGCAGACCGCACCGACGCTCTCCTCATCGCGCGGCTGTGGACAACATCCGCAGCGCTCACGCCGAGCCATTCGCGGATCGGCCGTGGCATCGCGTCGCATGCGCCCGGTACGAGCCCGCGACGCGGTCATGCCCGGCAGCAAAGCTTGTGGACAAGCCTCGCCGCACACGAAAACGGCCGCGTCTTCGGCGGCCGTCTCCGGTTCCACGTGGCGCCGCGCGTCGGGCGGCGAAGCGGTCTAGCGTGTGGACAAGTTGCGGATGCCGGCTTCGTCCGCGGCCGACAAGGCGTGAGCGAAGGCCTGGTAGTCGGCATCGGCGTTCGCGCTCACCGTCAACACGGTGTCGGGACGGTCGGCGGCCAGCGCCGTCAGCGCCGCGGACAGCTGCGCGCGCGTCATCGGCCGGCCGTCGAGGACGAAGCTGCCGTCCTGGCGCACGTTCAATTCGGCCTTCGGGGCCTCCTTGACCGGATGCGGGTTGGGGGAGGGCAGGCTGAGCTTGAGCTGCCCGGTCAGCGCTGGCGCGGTCACCATGAAGATGATCAGCAACACCAGCATCACGTCGACCAGCGGGGTCACGTTGATCTCGGCGACGGTCTCGTTGCGGTACCGGCCTGACGAAGCGGAATACGCGGAAACGGCCATGAGCTACCTCCATCCTTGGGGCGGGATACCCGGCTCGACGGTAATCCCGCGGCGGCCGGGTGCGCAAGTCGTCGCATTTCGGCGCCGACCGCGCCGGGTCGGCTCGGCGTGGCCGATCGCGGCCACGGACTTGCCCACACCCCATCACCGGCGCCCCGACAGGCGGCCGCATAAAAAAACGCCGCCCGGTTGGGCGGCGTTTCACGACGGTAAGCGTCGGTTCCGAACGGATTACTTCTGGACGAAACCGATCTTTTTCATGTCTGCGTTTTTGGCGTAAGCCAGCACCTTGGCGAGCACGCCGTATTCGGCGTCTTCGTTGGTGTCGATTTCTAGCAGAGGTTGGTTCGTGGGATCGCGCTGCACCGTTTCGTTCATCATCCCCGGGATCGCCGCGAGCGGCGTGGGGTTGTTGTTCCAGAACACCTGGCCGGTCGCGTCGATGCGCAAGGCGATCGGCGGCGGCGGCTCGGAGGTCTGCGGCGGCGGGTTGAGCGTCGGCTGCGGAAGATTGACGTCGATCGGATAGGACACCGTCGGCGCCGTGACCATGAAGATGATCAGCAGCACCAGCAGCACGTCGACCAGCGGGGTGACGTTGATGTCCGAAATCGCGCCGCTATCGGAGGAGTTGTTGCTGAAAGCCATGTTCCCGATCTCCGATTAGCGTTCTTTGATCGCGACGAAGCCGACCTTACGCATGCCTTGCTTCTGCGCGATGGTCACCACGTTGTTGATCGTGCGGTACTTGGTGGTGCGGTCCCCGCGGACGTTGATCGGCGGCTGCGGGGTCTTCTGCGCTTCGACCGAAAGACGGCTTTCCAGCTGGTCGGCGGTGATCGGCTCGTCGTTCCAGTAGATGTGACCGTCTTCTTGGATCGCCAAGGTGATCGGCGTGATCTTCGGCGCTTCCTCGATCTTCTTCAGCGTGGCTTCGGGCAGCTTGATTTCGACCTTATGCGTCATCAACGGCGCCGTGATCATGAAGATGATCAGCAGCACCAGCATCACGTCCACGAGGGGCGTGACGTTGATTGTGGCCATCGGGCCGCCGGTGTCGCCTGAACTAAAGGCCATGTCCGAACTCCAGGAGCTACGCTAAATGGGGAGGCGTGGTAATTAGCGCTTGTTCGACACTTCGCCGACGCGCGAGCCGGTGGCGAAGAAGTCGTGCAGGTCGTGCGCGAAGGTGTCGAACTTGTTGTTCGTGACGCGGTTCAGGCGCACGAAGAAGTTGTACGCGAGCACCGCCGGGATCGCGACGAACAGACCGATCGCGGTCATGATCAGCGCTTCGCCGACCGGGCCGGCGACGGCCTGGATCGAGGACTCGCCCGAGGCGCCCAGGCGCAGCAGCGCGTGGTAGATGCCCCACACGGTGCCGAGCAGGCCGACGAACGGCGCGGTCGAACCGACGGTGGCGAGCACGGTCAGACCGGCTTCCAGACGCGAGCTCTCGCGGGTCACGGCCTGACGCAGGGCGCGATCGACGAACTCCGAGCGGTTCAGCGACTCGACCAGGCGCGAACCTTCGTGGCGCTGGTGGTGAGCGGCGGCCTGGGCGGCGTCGAGGGCGATCTTGGAGAACGGCTCGCTGCGCGGCTGCTCTTCCATGTAGCGGATCGCGTCCTGCGCGTTCGGGGTTTCCCAGAAGGTGCTGACGACGCGGTCCGAGGAACCGCGCAGGCGCAGGTTCTTAACGAAGTTGATGACGATCCAGTAGACCGACAGAACCGACATCAGCGTGAGCGTGATGAACACGATCCAGCCGACGAGATCGAAGTTCTGCAACAGATGCGAGAAGCTCATCTGCTGGAGCGCTTCAGCGTTGGAGCCTCCGGCGGCGGCGGTGGTGGTTTGCTGCAGCATGACGCTTACCTTTGAATGTCGTGGAAAGGAAGAAAGGTTTTACGCGGAACGAACGACACAACTAGCTGGTCCAGCCGACCCCGATCAGGTCGGCGGGACGAAGTCCACGGGCACTCGGACGCGACTGGCGACCGGCTGACCGTTTTTCATTTCGGGGTTGAAGCGCCACTTGCGCGCGGCGTCCATGGCCGCTCGGTCCAGGTTGCGGTTGCGGCTGGACTTCTCGACCTGCACGTCCAGCACGTTGCCCTGGCCGTCGATGCTGATCACGAGGACTACGGTGCCGCCCACGCCCTGACGGGCTTCGGTCGGCGGGTACTTCGGCGGGTTCAGGCGGCGCGAGGACGGATCCACGCTCGAACCGATATCGCTGGCCACGGCGGGCGGCGACGGCGGAGCCGGCGGCGGCGCGGGCGGATCGATCGGGCTCGGATCGACGTTCTCGATCGGCGGCTGCTCCGGCGGCGGCGGCGTCGGAGTCGGTCGCGGCGGCGACAGCTCCTTCGGCGGCTGCTTGATTTCCTTCGGCGGCTCCGGCGGCGGCGGCGGCGGCGGCGGGGGCGGCGGCGGCGGCTTGATGATGTTCACCATCGTCACCTCCTCCTTGTCCTGCTGCTGGGCGGGCGGAGTCATCGGGGCCAGCAACAACAGCAGCGCCGCAGCATGCACGGCGATCGCGCAGGTGATACCGGCAATACGTGCCCAGTTCAGCCCTTCGCGGTCGTCATCTTTCCTAACTTGGAGTTCGAGGTCTTGCGTCATGCCGTCAGCTCGGGAGGTGTTACCGGACGCCTGGGCGCCGCGGGCCATCGTTCGGTTCCTGCAACCGTTTCCAGTCGCGGGAACCTCCTAGCATATACCAAACCGCGTCACAGGTTTACAAGCGCGGATGGGCCTGCACGCTGAAATTACTTGCCTTTCAGCGCGAGAATCTTTTTGGCGTCGTCGGGCTTTTTCACGCCCTTCGCGATCGCCTGCTTGGCGGCTTCCTTGGCCTCGGGAATGCGGTCTTCCTGCCACAGCACGCGGGCGAGATTCAGGTACGTCTCACCGTCCGGCGCGAGCGGAGCCGCCTTCTTGTACGCGTCGATCGAGGGACCGGTCTGGTCGGAGTAGTAATAGGCCTGGGCCAGCGCCACGTAGGCCTGGTAGTCGGGCTTGAGGACGCCCTTCTGCAGACCTTCGTTGATCACTCCGATCGCCTCCTTCTCTTTCTTGTCGAGATTGAGGTAGGTCGAATACAGCTGACGATAGTCCTTGTCTTCGGTGAACTGGCCGGCGGCGCGCATCTTCTCCATCACCGCGGCGGCCTTGTCGAGCATGTCGGACTGCGAATAGACCGCGGCGACGTTCATCTGCGCGCGCTTGTCGTTCGGATTCTTGGCGGCGATCGACTCGGCGACCTTGGCCGCCTCGGCGCCCTGGTTGTTCTCGACGTAGGCGGCCATCAGCAGCTGCAGCCATTCCTGCTTGGGCTCCGGCGACGCGTCGACGGCCTGCTTGATGACCTTGGCCGCGTCCGGGTAGCGCTCCAGGCGGTACAGCGCATTGCCCTTGACGATCAGGTGCTCGGGCTTGGTGCTCTTGGACTCGTTGAGGAAACGGTCCATCGTCGCCAGCGACTCGGCGTACTGCTCTTCCTGCAGCTGCAGCTGGGCCAGGACGAACATGCGGTCGAAGTGGGCGTTGTTGTCGAGGCCGTTGATCTCGATGGCCTTCTTCAGGTACTCGATCGCCGCCTTGTTGTCGTCGGCGTCGTACGCGACCTGGAAGCCGATCTGCGCGGCGAAGGAGCGTTCGTAAGGATTGAGACCGGTGTCGGCGATGATCGCGTCGGCCTGGCTGCGGGCCTCCGGGAACTTCTCCTTGTCGAACGCGTCCATCATCTTCTGCAGCTTGGCGCCGCCCTTCGACGAGGCCTTGGCTTCCGGCGCGGTGCGGGTCGCGTTCGGGTACTGGTTTTCCTGCTTGGCGGGCTTGCCGCTGTCCTTGGCCGCGCGGCGCTGGGCGCTGCGCTCGGAGGCGGTCTGGGCGTTGACCTGGGTCACGGCACCGAACACCAGCACCGCACCGATGGCGGCGGCAAGCAGGGTGCTGCGACGGGTGGGTTGCTTGTTCATCGACTCACCTTTTCAAGGGGCTCAGAGGCCGCAGACCGGGGCCTCGCGGCGGACCGGCGCAAGGCCAAGGGGCCGCCAACCTAACAGAAACTTGGGCCTGCGCGATACGGGTTCGGGCTGCCTTTTTCACATGTTCATCATCCACACCTGGGCGTACGGCCGGACGCCCGGGCCTGCTCGTAGACCGGGACCAGGGCGCCGGCGCGGGCGTTCAGTTCGTGGATGCGCGACTGCGGGTCGGGGTGGGTCGACAGCCACTGCGGCGGGCGCGAACTGCTGGCCGCGATCATGTTCTGCCACAGGTCCACGGCCTGCCTCGGGTCGTAGCCCGCCTGTGCCATAAGTCGTTGACCCACCACGTCCGCCTCGCTCTCCTGGGTGCGCGAACCGGGCAGCAGGAAGGCGGTCTGCAGGGCCGCGCCGCCGAGCTGGCTGGTCGCGCTGGCGGCGCCGTCGCCGTAGCGCGCGCCCATCAGGCTGCCGAGGATGTTGAGCGCCACCTGGCTGCCCATCTGGCGGGTGATGCGCTCGTCGTGATGGCGCGAAACCACGTGGCCGATTTCGTGCGAAATCACCGCCGCAAGTTGGTCCTGGTTCTTGGCGACGGTAAAAATTCCCGTGTTTACGCCAACCTTTCCGCCAGGAAGGGCAAAGGCGTTGGGGGAACTATCGACGAACACGGCCACTTCCCAATTCGCCTGCCACGCCGGCGGCAGTTCGCGCGTGATCGTGTTCACCACGCAGCGCACGTAGGCGTTCTGGCGCGCATCGGTGCTGATGCGCTCCTTCTTCTTGGTTTCGGCGAAGGCCTGCGCGCCCATCTGGTCGAGCTGGGCCTGGGAGACGCCGCCGACGTGCTGGGTGCGCCCGGTGGGCGACGTGGTGGTGGCGCAGGCCGCGACCGCCGCGGCGATCGCGAGCCCGAGCAGGATGCGTTTCATTGCCGGTGGTCCCCAAAGCGATAACGGCTTTGTAGCCTTGCCCGGATTAACGGATCGTCAATAGCGGTACGGGCTGCGGCCCGGCGCGGATGCGCGGCTCAGGGCCCGGCCATCAGCGCCAGGCAGGCGATGAGGTTGTTGCCGGCGTGGACCAGGTACGAAGCCCACAGGCTGCCGGTGCGGCGGTAGACCAGGGCGAACACCGCGCCCATCAGCGCATACACGGCCCACAGCACCAGCACGCCCCAGCCGCGGCCGGCGCCGAGGCCGGGCGGTTCGTGGACCAGGGCGAAGGCGACCGAGCTCAACACCAGGCCAAGCCACGGCCGGCCCGCGGCCCACAGCCGGCCGAACAGCACCCGGCGGAACAGCAGTTCCTCGTACGCCGGCGCGATCAGCACCGCGAACACCAGCCACAGCCCGGGCTGGGCGCGCAGCGGGTCGCTGAGGACCTGGTTGGTCGGGGTCGCGTCGATGCCCAGCAGTTGGGTCATCCGATCGGCCATGTAACTGAACCATAGCAGCACGATGACGGCTGTTAGGATCAGCATCCAGGTAGATGGCCGCAACAAGGCCCGCCACGCGGCGCGCCGCTCGACCGCGTTCGCAGTTCGACGAAAGTAGTAGACGATCAGGGCCGCAAAAGCGGTCGCGGCGAGGCCGATCAGCAGCGAAATCGACGTGGGCGGGCCGGCGTGCGCGGAAGTCGCGCCGCGCAGCCCCTGGACGAAGCCCCAGCCGACCGTGCCGAGCACCGATCCGCCGGCCAGCAGGCACAGCCACAGCAGCAGGTCGAAGGCGAAGCCGGCCAGCGCCGGCAGCAGCGGTGCCGGCGTGGAACCTACGGTGTTGGGGAGAGCGTCCGCTTCGCCCGCGAGCGCGGGCGAGGGATCGGCCGGCGCGGCCGTGGCGGCGCCGGCGAGGCTTGAACCCGGCGCGGGCTCAGACGTCGAGATTGGCCACCTTGAGCGCGTTGTCCTCGATGAACTCGCGCCGCGGTTCGACCACATCGCCCATCAGCGTGCTGAAGATCTGGTCGGCGGCGACCGCGTCCTCGATCCGCACCTGCAGCAGGCGGCGGGTTTCCGGATTGACCGTGGTATCCCACAGCTGCTCGGGGTTCATCTCGCCCAGGCCCTTGAAGCGCTGGATCTGGCGGCCTTTCTTGGCCTCGTCCATCAGCCAGGCCTGCGCCTGGGCGAAGCCCGAGACCGCCTGGGCGCGGTTGCCGCGCACGATCTGCGCGCCGTCGCGCACCAGCCCGTGCAGCAGCGCCGCGGCTTCGCGCAGCGCGCGCAGCTCGCCGCTTTCGAACGCGGCCAGCGGCAGCACCTGGGTCAGCTCCTGGCCCATGTGGGTGCGCTTGAGCAGCAGCGCGGCCTGACGCGTTTCGTTGGCGCGATGCAGGGTCAGCTCGTAGCGCGGACGGCCCAGGCCGGATTCGTTGAAGCGCTTTTCCAGCCCGCCGAAATCCGGCGTGTGGTTGAGCAGGTAATCGGTGTCGAGCTTGGTGTAGTCGATCAGCGCGGTCAGCACGTTCGGATCGTAGCGATGCGAATTGCGCGCGATGGTTTCCTTGGCCGCGGCGTACGCCAACAGCAGCTTCTCCAGCGCCGCGCCTTCGATCGGCGGTTCGCCGTCGGCCGGAATCAGGCCGGCGCCCTCGACCGCGTTGCCGGCCAGGTACGCGTCGAGCGCCGCGTCGTCCTTGAGGTAGATCTCGTTCTTGCCCTGCTTGATCTTGTACAGCGGCGGCAGGCCGATGTAGATGTGGCCGCGCTCGATCAGCTCCGGCATCTGCCGGTAGAAGAACGTCAGCAGCAAGGTGCGGATGTGCGAGCCGTCGACGTCGGCGTCGGTCATCAGGATGATGCGGTGGTAGCGCAGCTTGTCCGGGTTGTACTCGTCCTTGCCGATGCCGGTGCCCAGCGCGGTGATCAGCGTGCCGACTTCGGCGCTGCCGAGCATGCGGTCGAAACGCGCGCGCTCGACGTTGAGGATCTTGCCCTTGAGCGGCAGGATCGCCTGGGTCTTGCGGTTGCGGCCCTGCTTGGCCGAGCCGCCTGCGGAGTCGCCCTCGACGATGAACAGTTCCGACAGCGCCGGATCCTTTTCCTGGCAGTCGGCGAGCTTGCCGGGCAGGCCGGCGATGTCGAGCGCGCCCTTGCGGCGGGTCAGGTCGCGCGCCTTGCGCGCGGCTTCGCGCGCGCGCGCGGCGTCGATGATCTTGCCGGTGATCGCGCGCGCTTCGTTGGGATGTTCCTGCAGGAATTCTTCCAGGCGCGCGCCGAAGGTGCTTTCCACGACCGGACGCACTTCCGAGCTGACCAGCTTTTCCTTGGTCTGCGACGAGAAGCTCGGGTCCGGCACCTTCACCGACAGCACCGCGATCATGCCTTCGCGCATGTCGTCGCCGGACAGCGAGATCTTCGCCTGCTTGGCGATGCCGCTCTGCTCGATGTAGTTGGTCAGCGTGCGCGTGAGCGCGGCGCGGAAACCGATCAGGTGGGTGCCGCCGTCCTTCTGCGGGATGTTGTTGGTGAAGCAGAACATCGTTTCCTGATACGAGTCGGTCCACTGCAACGCGACGTCGACGGTGATGCCGTTCTGTTCGCCGGACACCGAGATCACGTGCGGATGCAGCGGCGTCTTGACCTGCGCGAGATGCTCGACGAAGGAGCGGATGCCGCCTTCGTACTGGAACACGTCGCGGCGGCCTTCGCCGCGCTCGTCGATCAGGGTGATCTTGACGCCCGAGTTGAGGAACGACAGTTCGCGCAGGCGGCGCGCGAGGATGTCGTAGTGGAACTCGACGTCGGTGAAGATTTCGACCGCCGGCTTGAAGCGCAGCGTGGTGCCGCGCAGGTCCGAGGCTTCCAGCTGCTTGAGCGGATAGACCGGCTCGCCGAGCGCGTATTCCTGCTGGTAGTGGTGGCCGTCGCGCCAGATGTCCAGCCACAGGCGTTCGGACAACGCGTTGACCACCGACACGCCGACGCCGTGCAGGCCGCCGGAGACCTTGTAGCTGTTGTCGTCGAACTTGCCGCCAGCGTGCAGCACGGTGAGGATCACCTCGGCCGCGGAGACGCCTTCTTCCTTGTGGATGTCGACCGGAATGCCGCGGCCGTTGTCGTAGACCGAGACCGAGCCGTCGGTCAGCAGGGTCACGACGACATCGTCGGCGTGGCCCGCGAGCGCTTCGTCGATCGCGTTGTCGACGACTTCGAACACCATGTGGTGCAGGCCGGTGCCGTCGTGCACGTCGCCGATGTACATGCCGGGCCGCTTGCGCACGGCCTCCAGGCCGCGCAGCACGGTGATCTTGCTGGAGTCGTACGAGGTCGAGGGCGGAGTCGGAACGGTTTCGTCGGTCATTCGCTTCGGGTCGGCTGCAAAGGCTGGCTGGGCCCGGTCGGAAACGCGTGGCCCGGCCAGACATTAGCTATTGGGATCCAGACGAAATTATAGCACTTCGCGCCCCCTCCCCTGTGGGTACCCAGCCCCGGACGCCTGGATGGCCTCTCAGCGCGTCCCAGGCGCGAGCAGAGCCTGGACGTCGACCACGTCGACGTCGTGCATCTGCCGCAGATACGCGTCGAGATAAGCCTTGTGCGAGGCGCCGACGACCTGCAGCACGCGCACGCCGGGGCGGTTGCCGAAGGCTTCGCGCAGGCTCGCGGCCATGCGCAGATTGCGTGCCTCCCACCACGCCACGTACTGGCGGCCGTAGCGCTCGGGCGAGGGCTCGCGCAGGGCGGCGCCGAAGTCGGAATCGATGCCGCCGAGCTGGGTGGCGGGGCGATTGAGGAAGCGGTAGAGCCCGAGCAGGTCGCCGCGGTCGGTATAGCCCTGTTCCTCGGCGATGAAGGGGTACGCCGAGGCCTTGCGGACCGCGCCGATCGCGTCCTGGAAACCCGGCCCCATGTCGGCGAATACGCGGTCGGCGCTGTGATCGTCGATCGCGTAGACCCGTTGTAGGCCCAGGCGCGCGGCCAGGGCCGCGCCGATGCGGTAGTTCTCGTTGCGGGCCGTGGTGGCGAGGGCGCCCAGTTGCTCAGTCAGCGCCGCATCGAGGCCGTCGCCGGCGCGGCGTTCGGACGGCGGCAGTTGCAGCCACTGGACCAGGGCCGAGGCGCGTTCGCTCGCGGCCAGCAGCAGCGAGGCGAGGCGACGGCGCTGGGCCGGGGTCGGCTGCGCCGGCCAGTCGGCGTAGCGGCGGCGCACTTCGGCGACCGCGGCCGGGACGTCGAGGCCGGTGGCCTTGCGCGCGGCCGCGGTGTCGGCGCAGTAGGTGTCGTCCGCGCCGTCGAACAGCGGTTGGTAGCGCCTCAGGTGATCGCATCCTTCGCCGGACACGGCCTCGATGGCGACGATGTCGGGCTTGAACGCCGCCAGGCGCTCCAGCACCGGCTCGAGCCGGGTCAGGTCGTAGTCCTTGGGCAGGCCGCTGAGGTGGGCGGTGCCGAGCACGGCGACCTGGGTGCGCGGGCCGGCGCTGCGGCGGCTGAGTTCGGACAGATCGACCTGGGCCGGCGCCGGCAGGGTGGCGACAAGGGCGAACAGGCCGAGAACGGCGGAAAGAACGGACTTCACTCCCTGAATCCCCTGGCTGGATGCGTCCGGGTGGGATGCGGACGGGGTCGGCGGGGTTTAGAACCGAGGTTGGCGTCGTGTTCCACGTGGAACACGTCTGAGGCCATCAAGAGCGGGTTCCACGCTCCAGTTCCACGGACAGGCTTCCCGTGGAACCGTGGATCCTTGATTCCTGCCGCAAGGTTCCATGTTCCACGTGGAACCGAGCGATCTCGACTTCCATCTCGGCCAACGCGGGCGGAGGCTCTGTGCCGGTGATGAAAACTTGGGCCCGACTGGCGATCAGACGCTCCAGCACGCGACGCTGATGCCGGCGATCCAGCTCCGAGGCCAGATCGTCCAGCGCGATCACCGGCCATTCGCCCTGGACTTGCGCGTGCTGCTCGGCCTGGGCCAGCAAGGCCACCAATGCGACCAGCTTGGCTTGCCCGCGCGACAGGGCCTCGCGGCCCGGAATCGCACCGTAGCCGATGCGCCAGTCGGCGCGATGCGGGCCGACCGAGGTAAAGCCTTGCTGCTGGTCGCGTTCCCGGGCCAGCAGCAGGGCGTCGGCCAGCGGGAAGTCGTCGCGGCGCCAGCCGGGGACGTAGTCCAGGCGGATCGCGCCCAGTCCCGGCGCGAGTTCCGCCGCAAACGCGGCAAATCGGGGCTGCAGCTCGTCCAGATATTGCTGGCGGCGCCGGCTCAGCGGTTCGCCAGCCTCGGACAGCTCGCGATCCCACGCATCGATCTGGCCATCGCGGGCCCGCGCCTTGAGCAGGGCGTTGCGCTGCTTGAGCGCGCGGGTGTATCGCCGCCACAGCGGAGTGAAGTCTGGTTCCACGTGGAACAAGCCCCAATCGAGATAGCGACGACGGATTTCGCCGGGCCCGGTAATCAGCGCGTGGCTGCCGGGCTCGAAGCTGACGACGGCCAGCGCCGCGCACAACTCGCCGAGCTGGGACACCGAAGCGCCATCGAGCCGGCCGACCCAGTCCTGTCCGCTGTGCCGCAACCCGGCCTTGCGCCGCTGGTCGCGGCGGGCCTCCTGCCATTCGACGAACACTTCCAAGGCCGGATCGCCGGCACGGATCAAACCGTCGCGAACGCGGCCACGAAAACTGCGCCCGTAGGCCATCAGGTGCAGGGCTTCGAGCAGGCTGGTCTTGCCCGCGCCGTTCTCGCCGGTGATCAGGTTGATCCCGGGCGCCGGCAACAGGCTTACGTCGGCGAAGCGGCGCAGGCCGCGGGCGTCCAGGCGGGTTACGTGCATGGGGGAATGATCGCAGATTGGCTAGGGCGGGGCGGGCGGGACGCAGCAAACGGGCCTGGCTAAACCGGTATGGGCTACCTGTAGGAGCGGCGCGAGCCGCGACAACCGAAGCGATTGACGCTAGCGGAGCCGCCGAAGCCAAAGATCCGCCAGAACAAGGTTTTCCTAGCCACATCAGTCGCTTAGGCGACCTCGTGGTACCAAATTTCTTCGGTTGATCGCGGCTCGCGCCGCTCCTACAGGGCCCTCAGGAACCCGACGTAAGCAGCCGAACCTTCAGCCAGGCCCCAAAACGCACACGCCCGGCAGAAGCCGGGCGTGTGTTGTGTTCCACGTGGAACCGAAGCGACGCCGTGGATCAGAGACGCAGCGGCATCACCACATGGCGGCAACGTTCGTTCGACGCCTCGCGCACCAGCGCCGAGGAGTTGGCGTCGCGCAATGCCAGCACCACATGCTCGTCGCGCAGCGCGGTCAGGGCGTCGAGCAGGTAGTTCACGTTGAAGCCCACGGCCAGGTCGTCGACCTTGGTGTCGGCTTCGACTTCTTCCTGCGCTTCTTCCTGTTCCGGGTTGTGCGCGCTGATCTTGAGCTGGCCGGGCGAGACTTCGATGCGCACGCCGCGGTACTTCTCGTTCGACAGGATCGCCGCGCGTTGCAGCGAAGCGCGCAGGATCTCGCGCTCGATCCGCACTTCCTTGTCGGCGCCGATCGGAATCACCGCCTCGTAATCGGGGAAACGGCCGTCGATCAGCTTGCTGGTGAAGGTGACATCGTCGCGCTTGATGCGGATGTGGCCGCGGCCCATCTCCAGCTCGACCTCGCGGTCGCCGCCTTCGAGCAGACGCTGCAATTCCTGCACGCCCTTGCGCGGCACGATGATCTGGCGCTTGGTCTGCGCGCCGCCTTCGAACGGCGCTTCGCACAAGGCCAAACGGTGGCCGTCGGTGGCGACGCAGCGCAGGCTGGTTTCGCGCAGGTCGAACAGCAAGCCGTTGAGGTAATAGCGCACGTCCTGCTGCGCCATCGCGAACGCGGTGCGTTCGATCAGCTCCTTCAGCGCGGCTTCCGGCACGCGCACGCGTTCGGTCGCTTCGACTTCGTCGATCGACGGGAAGTCGTTGGCCGGCAGGCTCGACAGGGTGAAGCGCGAACGCCCGGCCTGCACGGTGATCTTCTCGGCGGCCTGGCTCACGGTGACCTTACTGCCGTCGGGCAGGGCGCGCACGATTTCGAACAGCTTGCGCGCCGGAATCGTGGTTTCGCCGTCCTTCGCATCGTCGACGTTGACGCGCGAAATCATCTCGACTTCCAGGTCGGTGCCGGTCAGCGAGAGCTGGCCGTCCTTGACCTGAACCAGCAGGTTGGCGAGGACCGGCAAGGTCTGCCGGCGTTCGACGACATTGACCACTTGGGCCAACGGCTTGAGAAAAACTTCGCGTTGCAGGCTGAAACGCATGCGGACCCCTTGGCCGGTCGGTGGGCGCAAACCCAATTACTAAAGAGATGTATAAATCAAAATCTTGGTGGCGGTGGAGCAGCGAAAAACTGTTGAAAACCGACTTAAGACTTTGATTTACAAGCTAATTCCGGTAACTCAAACGCGGGTAGAACTGGCCCTGGAGGGCGGGTGGAACCTGTGGATAACCTCGGCGCGTCGCCGCGGCCTGAACTTTATCCACAGCTTGTACGAGTCTAGTCCCCGAACTTATGCCTTTCACATCAGCAACTTAGCGTCTACCTTGTGTCCACCGGCGGCGCGGTCGTCGGTGCGGACCCCGAACCGCCGGCGCTGGAACCCGGTTGGATCCGCCTAGCGCCTGCGCCTTGTGCGCGGCCCCGGCAAACCGGTGGTTCCTGGAATCCCGACCCACGCCAACGCCGAACCACCCGCCCGGCCCCTCAGCCTGCGGTCCTGCGATCTCTACGGATGAGCGCGGACGGCAGCCAGACCGACCGGAAGGCCGTGCCGCTGCGTCGCGCTCGTCGTCGTGGATTCCAGCAGGAACCGCCAATGCAGGAGCCGCACCACATAAAACGAGCCGCCGGCCCGCCGCTGGGCGAGGTCGCGGCCGGCTCCGGCCGGAAGGCCGTTGCGGCGCCAGCTTAGCGCGGGCGGCGCGGTGCGGTCGGGGCGCGATAGCGGGATCGCGCCGTCGGCGTTGCCGCGCATCCCAGGCCGAGGCCGGCGCCCGCCGAGCAGGCGCCGCGGATCACTCGCTGAGCTTGCGGATCAGCTTGTCCCAGTCTTCCCGCAGCTTGCCGTCGGTTTCCATCAGGGTGCGGATCTGACGGCAAGCGTGCAGAACGGTCGTGTGGTCGCGACCGGCGAAGGCATCGCCGATCTCCGGCAGCGAGTGTTCGGTCAGTTCCTTGGTCAGCGCCATGGCCACCTGGCGCGGACGGGCGAGCGAACGCGTGCGCCGCTTGGACAACAAGTCCTTGATCTGGAGGCCGTAGTAGTCTGCCACGGTCTTTTGGATGTTGGGGATGCCGATCGCCTGTTGCTGCGCGCGCAGCAGGTCGCGCAGGGTTTCCTGGGCGAACTCGGCGGTGATCGCGCGGCCGGTGAAGTTGGCGCGCGCGGTCAGGGTGTTGAGCGCGCCTTCCAGGTCGCGCACGTTCGAGCGCATCTTCTTGGCCAGCAGGAAGGCGACTTCCTCGGGGATCGCTGCGCCGCGTTCCTTGGCCTTGGAGATCACGATCTGGGCGCGGGTCTCGAAGTCCGGCGGCTCGATCGCCACCGACAGGCCCCAGGCCAGGCGCGACTTCAGCCGCGGCTCCAGGCCTTCGACCTCGCGCGGGTAGCGGTCGCAGGTCAGGATGATCTGCTGCTTGCCGTCGAACAGCGCATTGAAGGTGTGGAAGAACTCCTCCTGGGTGCGGTCCTTGCCGGCGAAGAACTGGATGTCGTCGATCAGCAGCGCGTCGACGCGCTGGAACTGGCGCTTGAACGCATCCATGGTCTTGTCCTGCAGCGCTTTCATCATCGCGCTGAAGAACTGCTCCGAACGCAGGTACATCACCCGCATCGCCGGATTGGCGTCGCGCATGGCGTTGCCGGCGGCGAACATCAGATGGGTCTTGCCCAGGCCGGTGCCGCCGTACAACAGCAGCGGGTTGTGCGCGCGTTCGCCGGGCTTCTGCGCGGCCTGCCACGCGGCGGCGCGGCCGAGCTGGTTGCTGCGGCCTTCGACGAAGTTGTCGAAGGTGTAATGGGTGTCGAGGTTGCCCTGGAACGGCTCGACCGGCGCGGTCACCGCGGCCGGCGCCTGGCGCACGGCGCTGGTGGTCGGCTCCAGCGGCAGCGGCTGGGTGCTGCCCGGCGCGCGCGGCAGCGAGCCGACTTCCAGGCTGACGTCTTCGCTGCCGGCGAAGTACGACAACAGCTCGCGGATGCGCGCGAGGTAGCGCTCGCGCACGTGTTCGACCACGAACGCGTTGGGCGCGTAAAGCACGGTCTTGCTGTCGCGCTGCGCGGCCTGCAGCGGCTTCAACCAGGTATGCACGTCCTCGACCGGGAACTCGGCTTCAAGGCGTTCGAGGCAGCGGGGCCAGGCTTCCATCTGTAGCGTGTCTTCTTGTGTGCGTGTTTCGTGCGTGGGGCGGTCGGCCGCAACGGCGGGGCCGGCGGCGGACGAAAGCGGCCCAACGCACGATGCGCACATCGCGACGCAGGAAGCCGGGGGGTCGGTCAGACTACCACCGAGGCCGGGATCGGAACAGGACTAATCCACAGGTTCATGCACAGCTCGTGCACAGGCTGCCCCCAGGCGCTTTGGTGGCCTGCGTCGCGCATCCGCAATCCCAATCGGGACAAGGGCTTGACCCTGCCGTAGGGGCGCCGCTAGAATCGGCGGTCCACTTTCGTCGTTATCTTTGCGAGCCTGTCATGGCCACCAAGCGCACCTACCAGCCCAGCAACCTCAAGCGCAAGCGCGACCACGGTTTCCGTGCCCGCATGGCGACCGCCGACGGCCGCAAGATTCTCGCCCGTCGTCGCGCCAAGGGCCGCAAGCGCCTGACCGCCTAAGCGTTGCCGGCCGCCCTGCCGAGATCGTTCCTGGCCATCGACCGCCAGGCACGGCCGATCCGGCGCCGCGCGGCCGAGCGCCTGCAATGAACTCGAACCGCTTCCCGCGCACCGCGCGGGTACGCGCGCGTTCCGATTTCGACCGCATCTTCAAGCATGGACGGCGCGTGGCGCTGCCCGTGCTCGCTTTGCATTTCCAGGCCGACCCGCAGATTCCGGCGCGGCTGGGGCTGGCGGTGTCGCGCAAGGTCGATCCGAACGCGGTCGGCCGCAACCGCATCAAGCGCATCCTGCGCGATGCCTTCCGCCACCTGCGCGGCGAGCTCGCCGCGGGCGATTATGTCGTGGTCGCGCGCCCGGGTGCGGCCAAGCTGTCCGGCGAGGAACTCCGCGCCGCGTTCCACAGTCTGCTCAAGCGCGCCGGCGCCCGAAACGCGCTCGCATTGCCCGAGACTGCGGCCCCCGGCACAATGCCGGCCGCTTCCCCTTCTCACCCCACGCCGGACTCCGGTCCCGGCTGAGCCCGCCTGCTGCCCATGAACCAGACCCGTGCTTTTCTGATCCTCGCCTGGCTGATGGTGGCGACCCTGCTGTGGATGGAGTGGGGCAAGGAGAAATCGGCGCCGCCGGCTCCGCCGCCGAGCGCGGTCGCGCCGGCCAGCAGCGTGCCCAGCGTCGCCGGCCTGAGCGCTGCGCCCGGCGTGCCCGCCGCGCCGACCGCCGCGCCGTCCGCGCCGGCGGCATCGCCCGGCGTCGCCGCGGCCGCGCCCAGCGACGCGCCGGTGGTGGTCAGCACCGACGTGTTCAAGGTGATCCTCAACGGCGGCGAGATCAGCGAGGCCGACCTGCTGCGCTACCCGGTCGGCACCGAGCCCGACAGCCCGCCGATGCGGCTGCTGGCCCACGATTCGACCCTGTACTTCGTCGCCCAGAGCGGCTGGGTCAACCAGGCCAAGATCGCCCCGACCCACGATGCCGGCTTCCGTTACGCCGGCGACTCGCGCGAGCTCAAGCTGGCCGACGGCGCCAAGGAAATCGCGGTGCCGTTCGTGTGGACGGGCGCCGACGGCGTGACCATCACCCGCACCTACACCTTCCGCCGCGGCGACTACGTCATCAAGGTCCGCGACGAAGTCGCCAACGCCAGCGCCGCGCCGTGGCAGGGCTACATCTACCGCCAGCTCAGCCGCGTGCCGCGCGAGCTCGCGCGCAAGGGGCCCTTCAGCCCCGAGCAGTACAGCTTCCAGGGCGCGGCGTGGTACAGCCCGACCGACAAGTACGAGAAGCGCAAGTTCGACAAGTTCGCCGCCGACGGCAACCTCAACAAGCAGGTCACCGGCGGCTGGATCGCGATGCTGCAGCACCACTTCTTCGCCGCCTGGATTCCGGGCGACAAGGACCAGGGCCAGTTCCAGCTCGACCAGCTCAACGCCGGCGGCGCGTCGCAGTACGTCATCCGCGACGTCGGCCCGGGCTTCACCGTCGCGCCCGGCCAGAAGGCCAGCACCGAAGCGCGCCTGTGGGTCGGCCCGAAGCTGGTCAAGGCGATCGAAGCGCAGAAGGTGCAGGGCCTGGACCGCGCGGTCGACTTCAGCAGCTACTCGATCTTCGCCACCCTCGCCAACGGCCTGTTCTGGCTGCTCGACAAGCTGCACGGCCTGTTCGGCAACTGGGGCTGGGCGATCATCGGCCTGGTGGTGCTGCTGAAGCTGGCGCTGTATCCGCTGTCGGCGGCGCAGTACAAGTCGCAAGCCAAGATGCGCAAGTTCCAGCCGCGCGTGGCCCAGCTCAAGGAGCGCTACGGCGACGACAAGCAGAAGTTCCAGATGGCGCTGATGGAGCTGTACAAGAAGGAGAAGATCAACCCGGTCGGCGGCTGTCTGCCGCTGCTGCCGAGCATCATCATCTTCATGACGCTGTACTGGATGCTGGCCGAGTCGGTGGAACTGCGCCACGCGCCGTGGACGCTGTGGATCCACGACCTGACCTCGCGCGATCCGTTCTTCGTGCTGCCGCTGTGCAACATCGCGATCATGTGGGCGACGCAGAAGCTGACCCCGATGACCGGCATGGACCCGACCCAGCAGAAGATGATGCAGTTCATGCCGCTGGTGTTCGGCGCGATCCTGGCGTTCCTGCCGGCCGGTCTGGTGCTGTACCAAGTCGCCAACGGCGGTCTGGGTCTGTTGCAGCAGTGGATCACGACCAAGCGCTACGCCGAGGAGAATGCCGGCGGCGGTGGCGGCAAGGACAAGGACAAGGACAAGAGCTGATCGGTTCGCCGGATCGGTTTTCGCGAAGCCCGCCGCAAGGCGGGCTTTTGCGTTTCTGGGGATAAGTCGGTTGCTGCGCAGCGCCACCCGCCGTCATCCCCGCGAAGGCGGGGATCCAGGGCTTCACCGCGACACGACTCTGAAGTCTCTGGATCCCCGCCTGCGCGGGGATGACGACTCGTGGGCTGCGTGGAGACAGATGGCGAAACCCCGAACTCCGACCTTATCCACAGCACGACCCAGCCACTATCATTCGCCTATGACCGCCCCCGCCTCCGCCCGCGACACCATCGCCGCCATCGCCACCGCGCCCGGCGCGGGCGGCGTGGGCATCGTGCGTTTATCGGGAGCCCAGGCGCGCGAGATCGCGCGAACGATGGCCGGCCGCGAACTGCAACCGCGCTACGCCCATTACGTGCGTTTCCGCGACGGCGCCGGCGAGACCATCGACGACGGCATCGCGCTGTTCTTCGCCGCGCCGGCCAGCTACACCGGCGAGGACGTCGCCGAGTTGCAGGCGCACGGCGGCCCCGCGTTGCTGGAGGAACTGCTCGCGCGCGCGTGCGCGCTCGGCGCGCGCCGCGCGCGGCCGGGCGAGTTCAGCGAACGCGCGTTTCTCGAAGGCCGGCTCGACCTGGCTCAGGCCGAGGCCGTCGCCGACCTGATCGCCGCGGCCGACGCGCGCGCCGCGCGCGCGGCGCGGCGCGCGCTGGACGGCGAATTCTCGCGTCGCGTCGAAGCCCTGGCCGGCGACCTGCTGGCGGTGCGCGTGCACGTGGAGGCGGCGATCGATTTCGCCGACGAGCCCATCGACACGCTCGGCGGCGGCGCGTTGCGCGAACGCTTGCGCGGCGCGGCGCAGGCGCTGGACGACTTGCTGGCCGCGGCCGAACGTGGCCGGCGTCTGCGCGACGGCCTGCATGCGGTGATCGTCGGCCCGCCCAACGCCGGCAAGAGTTCGTTGTTGAACGCGTTGGCCGGCAGCGAGCGCGCCATCGTCACCGACATCGCCGGCACCACCCGCGATCTGCTGCACGAAACCATCAAGCTCGACGGCGTCGAGCTGACCCTGGTCGACACCGCCGGCCTGCGCGACGGCGGCGACGCGATCGAGCGCGAAGGCATGCGCCGCGCGCGCGGCGAACTCGACCGCGCCGACCTCGCCATCGTCGTGCTCGACGCGCGCGATCCGCACGGCGGGTTGGCCGCGGTCGCCGATGCGATCGAACCGGTGCCGGCGCGCTTGTTCGTCTACAACAAGATCGATCTGCTCGAATCCGACTACGACTCGCCGGGGCCGGCCGATGTCGGCGGCGAAAACCGGGTGTTCGTGTCCGCGCAGACCGGCGCGGGGCTCGATGCCTTGCACGCGCGCTTGCGCGCGTTGGCGCAAGGCGATGGCAGCGATGCGGCCGAAGGCGCGTTCACCGCGCGCGCGCGGCATGTCGATGCGTTGCGGCAGGCGCGCGAGGAGCTGGCCGAGGCGCGCGCGCAGCTCGATCACGAGATGCTCGATCTGGCGGCGGAAGCCCTGCGCCATGCGCACGACGCGTTGGGCGAAATCACCGGGCGGGTGCGCGCCGATGATTTGCTGGGGCATATCTTTTCGAGTTTCTGTATCGGTAAGTGAAACGTCGACGGTGGGAGCAGGGTTGCGCCGTCGGTGCGGTTTCGCGGTCGCGGCTTGCGCCGCTCCTACAGGGGGCTACCTGTAGGAGCGGCGCGAGCCGCGACCACGACACATCGTCTACGGCGCAACGACCCTACCGCCGCCGCACCCTCACGCCGCGCGCGGATAATCCGTATAACCCTGCGCCCCACCGCCGAAATAACGCGAGCGATCGCCCTCGTTCAACGGCAAATCCCGCCGCAACCGCTCCGGCAGGTCCGGATTGGCGATGAACGGCCGGCCGAAGCCGATCAGGTCGGCCCAGCCGCGCGCGAGCGCATGTTCGGCGCGGGCCTTGTCGTACTTGCCCGAGTAGATCAGCGTGCCGCAGTAGATCAGGCGCAAGGCGTCGCGGAACGCGTCGGGCATGCTGGGCGCGTCGTCCCAGTCGGCTTCGGCGATGTGCAGGTAGGCGACGCCGATATCGTCGAGCAGTTTCGCGGCGGCGAGGTAGGTCGCCTGCGGCGTGTCGTCGACCGCGCCTTGCAGCGTGGTCAGCGGCGCCAGGCGCACGCCGACGCGTTCGGCGCCGATCGCATCGGTCACGGCTTGCGCGACTTCGCGCAGAAAGCGCAGGCGGTTCGGCAACGAACCGCCGTACTCGTCGTCGCGCGCGTTGGCCTGCGAGTCGATGAACTGGTTGATGAGGTAGCCGTTGGCGCCGTGCAGCTCGATGCCGTCGAAGCCGGCGGCGACGGCGTTGCGCGCGGCCTGGGCGTAGTCGGCGACGATCGCGGCGATCTCATCGCGGTGCAGCGCGCGCGGCGCGGAGTGCTGGACCATTTCGCCGACGCCGGCTTCGGGCCCGCGGCCTTCGACGTCGACGAAGACTTTGACGCCTTCGGCGACCAACGCCGACGAGGACACCGGCGCGGCGCCGTTTTCCTGCAAGGCGACGTGCGAGACCCGGCCGACGTGCCACAGCTGGGCGAAGATGCGCCCGCCCGCCGCGTGCACGGCGTCGGTGACGCGGCGCCAGCCGGCGATCTGTTCGGGCGTGTAGATGCCGGGGGTCCAGGCGTAGCCCTGGCCCTGGCGGCTGATCTGGGTGCCTTCGCTGACGATCAGGCCGGCGCCGGCGCGTTGCGCGTAGTACTGCGCCATCAGTTCGGTAGCGACCTCGCCGCGGCCGGCGCGCGAGCGGGTCATCGGCGGCATGACGATGCGGTTGGGAAGATCGAGCGCGCCGATGCGGTGGGGGGCGAACAACATGGGGATATCTCGCGGAAGTCGGGAACGAGGTGGAGTCGGGCGCGCGCGAGCGTAGGCGTCGCGGCGCCGATGCAGTGTTCTGTGGATAAGGTTGCGCGGCGGGCGTGTGCGATGGCGGTCGCGGCTTGCGCCGCTCCTACAGGTGGATCGCATGCCTTCTGTAGGAGCGACGCAAGTCGCGACCGCGACATTTCAACTACGACGCCACCGCCTCAATCCCACGCCGGCGCCAATCCGTCCGGATCGGTCAGCCGTTCGCCGCGATCCAGCGCCGCGATGCGCTGCATGTCCTCATCGTCCAAGCGCAGCGACACCGCCAGCAGATTGCCGGCCAGATTCTCGCGCTTGGTCGAAGACGGAATGACCGCATAGCCCAGCTGCATCGCCCAGGCCAACGCCACCTGCGCGGGCGTGGCGCGATGCTTGGCGGCGATATCCACAAGCGCCGGGTCGCTCAACACCTTGCCGTAAGCCAAGGTCATGTACGACGTCAGCGCGATCCCCGCCTCTCGCGCGAACCGCGCGAGCTTGCGGTTCTGCAGGTACGGATGCAGTTCGACCTGATTGGTCGCGAGGGCGTCGGCGCCGACCGCAGCGATCGCGCGCTGCATCAGCGCGATGTTGAAGTTGGAAACGCCGATCGCACGAGTCAGACCTTCGTCGCGCGCTTGCGCCAGCGCGGCCATGAATTCTTCCACCGGCACGGCGTCGTCCGGCGACGGCCAGTGGATCAAGGTCAGGTCGACGTAATCGGTGCGCAGCTTGGCAAGGCTTTCGCGCAAGCTGGGGATAAGCCGGTCGCGCGAGAGGTTGTCGATCCAGATCTTGGTGGTCAGGTAGACCTCGCCGCGGGCCACGCCGCTGTCCGCGACCGCTTGGCCGACCTCGGCTTCGTTGCCGTAGATCTGCGCGGTGTCGACGGCGCGGTAGCCCAGCTCCAGGCCGGTGCGGACGGAATCGACGACGGTCTGGCCCTTGAGGCGGAAAGTGCCGAGGCCGAAGGCAGGAACATTCATGTGGATATCTCCGAAAGAAAGCGGGGGAAGAATTCAGTGCGCGGCGACGGCAATGCCGTCGGCACGGTCGGCGACGCCGTCGCGGCGGTCCAGGCGGCCGCTCAGCGCGGTCAGGCCGAACGCGGCCAGCACCACCAGCGCGGCGATCCACGGCGTATGCGCGAGGCCGAGGTGGGCGACGACTTGTCCGCCGGCCCACGCGCCGCCGGCGACGCCGAGGTTGAACGCGGCGATGTTGAAACCGGCGGCGGTGTCGACCGCCTGCGGCGCATAACGCTGCGCCTGCTTGACCACGTACACCTGCAGGCCGGGCACGTTGCCGAACGCGACCGCGCCCCAGGCCAAGGCGGTCAATACCACCAGCCACGGGCTGTGCGCGGTGAAGCTCAGCGCCAGCAGCACCGCGGCGAGCAGCGCGAAGATGATCTTCAGCGCGGCGACCGGGCCGCGGCGGTCGGCCAGCCGCCCGCCCCAGACGTTGCCGACCGCGACCGACACGCCGTAGGCCAGCAACACCGCGCCGACCATGTTCGGGCTGAGGCCGGCGATGTCCTGCAGGATCGGGGCGAGAAAGGTGAAGGCGATCAGCGAGCCGCCGTAGCCGACCGCGGTCATCGCGTAGACCAGCAGCAGGCGCGGTTGCAGCAGCAAGGCGGCCTGCTTGCGCAGCGGCGCAGGTTCGCTGTGGGCGATGCGCTGGGGTACGAACAGCGCGCTGCCGATCAGCGCGACCAGGCCGAACCCGGCGACCGCGAGGAAGGTCGCGCGCCAGCCGAAGTGCTGACCGAGGAAGGTGCCGAGCGGAATGCCGGTGACGAAGGCCACGGTCATGCCGCTGAACATCGTGGCGATGGCGCTGGCGGCTTTTTCCTTCGGCACCAGGCCGGTGGCGATGATCGAGCCGACCGAGAAGAACACGCCGTGGGCGAGGCCGGTCAGCACGCGGGCGAGGATCAGGGTGGCGTAGCCCGGGGCCAGCCAGGCGAGCAGGTTGCCGGCGGTGAACAAGGCCATCAGCGCGACCAGCAGCGCCTTGCGCGGCACCCGGCCGGTCAGCGCGGTCAGCAGCGGCGCGCCGATCGCGACCGCGAGCGCGTACAGGCTGACCAGCAGGCCGGCCGCGGGCAGGTCGACGCGCAGGTCGGCGGCGAGGGTCGGGATCAGGCCGACGATGACGAACTCGGTGGTGCCGATGGCGAAGGCGCCGAGGGTCAGGGCCAACAGGGCGAGGGGCATGGCGGGCATCCGGGGAATCGGGCGATTCGGGATGCGCAGTGTCGGCGCCTGGGCTTTGCGGAAAAACGCAGTTTTTATCGAATTACATTTGACTGGAAGTCAAGGATAGAAACGGGGGAGCGCTGTGGATAAGCACGGGACAGCGCTCGGATAAATCTCCCGAAAGCCAGTCAGGACAAGGCTATAGATGGGGTTCCAGTTATCCACAAAGGCTTATCCACAGCCTCGGCGACCTCGCGCTCGTGCCCGATCGCCGTCGAGTCTGTGGATAAACCGCGTTTGTGGATAACTCAGCGGTTGCCGCCGAACACCGCCATCAGCACCAGCAGTGCGATCGCCGCGGCCAACCCGGCGAAGAAGATCTTGACCCAGCTGTAGGGCCGCTCGCCGGCCAGCGCGCCGGTGTAGCCGTTGGCCAGCACCTGATAGCTGCGCGAGCCGTAGGTGTAGCTGACCAGCCACACCGGCACCAGCACGTGCTTGAAGGTGCGGCCGCTGAAATCGGCGTCGACCTGCAGGTTGCGCTGGGTGTCGCCGGGGACCTGCGCCGAACACAGGCTGCGGGTCTGCGCTTCCATCTGCGCCTGCCCGATCTGCGCGGCGCGGCGCAGGTCGACCTGATAGCGCTCGACCAGCCAGCCGCGCACGAACTCGGGCGAATACGGCTTCAGGTCGGTGGTGGTCGGGAACGAACCGATCCGTTCGAGCAGGCCGGCGTGCACGCCGACCGTGCCCGGCACCAGTTCGTCGTCGAAGAAGTGCTGCAACGCGCCGGACGCGGATTCCCAGCGCGTGCGCTGCACCTGCCGGGTCTTGCGCTCGCCGTTCTCGGTGTAGCTCTGGGTCTCGTAATAGTGATAGCCGGCCTCGGCGGTCCAGCGCGCGGCCACGTGCGCGTCGAAGGTCCAGTACGGCAGGTACACGCCCTTGAGCGTGTCGGTCAGCGCCGCGCGCTTGAGCCGGTTCGGCGCGAACCAGCGCGTGCCGTACCACTTGCGGATCGCGTCGCGCACCTGGCCGTCGCTGAGCTTGAACGGCAGCAGGCTTTGCGGGGTGATCGCATCGCCGAGCGACTGGTGGTCGATGATCGACGGCGAGCCGCAGAACTCGCAGCGCTGCGCGACCTTGCCGTCGACGAACACCGAGATCGCCTTGCAGCTTTGGCACTGCACCTCGCGCGGCGCGCCGTCGTCGGCGTAGCCGCGTTGTTCGCCGGGGTGTTCGGACAGCGCGCGCGCCAGGTCCAGTTCCTGCACCACTTGCAGGCCCTGGCTTTCCTGCGCCTGCGTCCACGGCACCACGGTGCCGCAGTACGGACACGCCAGCGCCTGCTTGGACGCGTTCCATTGCAGATCCCCGCCGCACTCCGGGCAGGGATGTTTTCCGACGGTGGCGTTGTCCATCAGCCGCGCAGGAATTCTTCGAGCGCGCTCTTGGCGATGCGGGTGGCGTTGCCGATCTTGCGCGCCTTCAGATCGCCGGACGCGATCGCGGCCATCACGTCCTCGACCGAGACGCCGAGCGTGGCGGCGGCCTGTTCGGGCGTCAGCACTTCCAGTCCCGCGGCCGCGGCGGGCGCCGCGGCTTGCGCCGGCGCCGAGCCCGCGCCCGGCGCGCCCGACATGCCGCGCATCATTTCCTGGGCGATGCCGAAACCGACCGCCATCTGCGCCGGCACCGCGGCCGAGGCGTCGCCGCCCTGGCCCATCGCGCTGCCCATCTGGAACTTGACGTAGTCGTTGAGGTTGCCGACCGCGCCCATGCTCGAACGCGCATCGATCGCCTTCTCCACGTCCGGCGGCACCGACACGTTCTCCAGCACGAAGGCGGTGATCTCGATGCCGTACTTGGAGGTCATCGCCGGATTGATGACCGGCAACAGCGCCTCGCCGAGTTCGCTGTAGCGCGAGGCCACGTCCAGCGCCGGCACCTTGGCGGTCGCCAGCGCCTCGGTGAACACGCTGACGATGCGCGAACGCATGGTGTCGGCGAATTCGTCGAGGCGGAAATTCTGGTCGGTGCCGGCGACTTCCTTGAGGAACTTCGGCGGGTCGACGATGCGGAAATCGTAGGTGCCGAACGCGCGCAGGCGGACCACGCCGAAGTCGGCGTCGCGCATCATCACCGGGTTGGCGGTGCCCCACTTGTTGCCGGTGAACAAGCGCGTGTTGAGGAAGTAGACGTCGCACTTGAACGGCGATTCGAAGCCGTACTTCCAGCCCAGGATCGTCGACAGGACCGGGATGTTCTCGGTCTGGAGGGTGTGCTTGCCGGGGCCGAACAGGTCGGCGTACTGGCCGGCGGCGACGAACTGGACCTGCTGCGACTCGCGCACGATCAGCTGGGCGCCGTTCTTGATCTCCTTGTCGTCGTCGGGAAAGCGATAGGAGAGGGTGTCGCGCGAGTCATCGGTCCACTCGATGATCTCCAGCAGCTCGCCCTTGATGAAACCCAGAATGCTCATGTCGCCGCTCCGCTTCCTGCCAGTGGTGCGGCCGATTCTAGAGCACGGCGGTTGCGCTGCAGACCCGCGGCGGGTCGGTCCCGCGCCGAACGCCAGGCCGCTTGCGGACGGACCGGCCGCACGCCGCGCCACGGGCGGCCCGGTCGACGACCGCGGCCCGGCGGGCGTGCCGACGGCATCGCCGGGCAGCGGACGAGGCTCCGTCCGCCGGCGCACGGCCGTTCGCCGGCGCGGTCCGGCGGCCGGCGAAAACTGTGGCGACGGTCGCGCACGTGGCTGCGAACCGACACACCCGGTATCGGTGCGGCCCGCGATGGATGGCACACTCGGGGTCTGACGCCCATCGCGGCGGGCCGCGGCAACCTGAACGCTTGACAAACGCGGCCCGCTAGCGCGTTCTATCCGGCGTGCGCCCGGCCCCGTATCGGACGGGGACTCGCGTACTTCAGGGGAGCTTTTATCGATGATCGCCAATAACGACCGGCATTACAGCCGGCTGTCCGCCGTAAAGCAGTTGTCCGCCGTGTTCGCGCTCGGATGCGCGCTGGCGGCCTGCGGTAAGAAAGAAGAAGCCGCCCCGGCCGCGCCGGAGCAGGCCGCGCCGAGCGCGAGCGCGCCGGCGGTGAACGCCGGAAACGCCGTGTCGGCCAAGGTCTCGGCGCTGACGGTCGAGCAACTGCGCGACGCCGCGCGCAAGGCGTACGCGGAAAACCGTCTGTACGCGCCGGCCGAAGACAACGCGGTGGAGTACTACCTGGCCCTGCGCGAGAAGGCGCCGGCCGATGCGGTGGCCTCCAGCGCGCTGACCGACCTGCTGCCGATGACCGTGATCGCCACCGAGCAGAGCATCGGCCGCGAGGATTTCAGCGAAGCCCAGCGCCTGTCGGCGCTGATCGAACGCGCCGACGGCCAGCACCCGGCGTTGGCCCGGCTCAAGGCCTCCATCGCCAGCGCCCAGCAGGCGGTGACCAAGCGCGCCGAGCAGGAAAAGCTGACCGCCGAGGAACAGACCCGCAAGCAGGCCGAGCTGGAGAAGCAGCGCCTGGCCCAGCAGCAGCAACAGCAGCAGCAGGCCGCGCAGCAGCTGGCGACCCAGCAGGCCGCCGAACGCCAGGCCGCGACCCAGCGCGCCGCCGAGCAACGCGCCGCCGAACAGCGTGCGGCCGAACAGCGCGCCGCGCCGACCGCCGCCGCGCCGGAACGTCCGGCCCCGGCGCCGGCCGCCGCGAGCGCACCGGCCGCCGCCGCGAGCGACCTGCGCGCGGTGTCGACGCCGGCGCCGCGTTACCCGCCCGAAGCGCTGCGCGCCGGCACCTCCGGCGAGGTCCAGGTCGAGTTCACCGTCGGCACCGACGGCTCGGTCACCGCCGCGCGCGTGGTCCGCGCCAACCCGGCGCGCGTGTTCGACCGCGAAGCGGTCAACGCGGTGCGCAAGTGGCGCTTCCAGCCGGTGCCCGCGCCGGTCACCACGCGCCGCACGATCGGGTTCAACCCGGGCGGTTGATCGCCGCGGCGATTCGAAGCGAAACGAAAAAGCCCGGCTCGCGCCGGGCTTTTTTATACCGCGAAGGTTGCGCTTGCGACTGTAGGAGCGGCGCGAGCCGCGACCGCGACAACGCAACTGCGGCGTTGCTTGCGGCGGAGCGGCGTTGTCGCGGTCGCGGCTAGCGCCGTTCCCGCAAGGCCGCGTTGCCGGATCAGCTTGAGATCGCAGGACCGATATGAGCCGTTTTAATTACGACGACAGGGTTCGCGTCATGGCCGGGGTCGACCAGAGGTGGCGGCCCGGTGCTGTCGCATGGATTGTCGGGGTTTTCGAAGATCGGCCGAGCGGGAGCTATTTCGAACACTTTCCGCAAGGGGTCGTGTACTCGATCGAGTACGAAGACGGCGCGTCCACGGAAGTTCACGAAGACGCGTTGGAGCCGCTGGACTAGGTCGACGCAAACAGGCGCAGGCACTGGTTTTCCTGCGCGGGTCTTCGTTTTTCTTTTTACCGGGCGACCTGCGTTGCCGCCTGAGCCCGGCGACGCCGATCGTTGCTGGATCCGCGGCCGGAAAAACAGCGTCGGGCCTGAAGGCCCTCGCATGGGAGCCCTCCCGAAGGAGGGCTCTCGCACGACGGGGCGCCCGCAGCGCTCAGCCCGAAATCGCCAGCCGCTCGTTGTTGTAGCGGCGCACCGCGGCGATCCACAGCAGCGCCGCCAGGCCGAAGCCGCAGGCCAGGTACATCGCCCAGATCTGGCCGTTGATCGCCTCGCCGCGGATCACCTTCAGCAGCAGCTGGTTCTGCGCCAGGAACGGGACCGCGAACTGCCACAGCTGGGTCTTGAGCGGGTTGACCATCAGCACGAAGGTCGGCAGCAGCGGCAGCAGCATCAGCCAGGTCACGTGGCTCTGCGCTTCCTTCAGGCTCTTGGCCGCGGCCGACAGATAGGTCAGCAGCGCGGTGCCGATGAACGACATCGGCAGCAGGATCAGCAGCATCTTGCCGATCGAGTACAGGCTCACGTCGAGCATGCGCCCGACCCCGCTGCTCATCTGCGCGCTGAGCTTGAACGCCAGCAAGGTCAGCAGCAGCGAGAACAGGCCGAGCACGCAGGCTGCGGCGATCTTGCCGCTGACGATCGCCGCGCGCGGCGCCGGCGTGGCCAGCAGCGGCTCCAGCGACTGGCGTTCGCGCTCGCCGGCCGTGGCGTCGATGATCAGGAAGGCGCCGCCGGCGAACGAGGTCATGATCAGCAGGTACGGCAGCAGCGCCGACAGGATCAGGCCGCGCTTGGCCTCGGCGGTGGCGACGTCGCGGTCGGCGACGTTGACCGGCTGGACCACGCTGGCGGAAATGCCGCGCGCCAGCAGCCGCAGCGCGCCGACCTGGCGGCTGTAGCCTTCCAGCGCCGCGTGCAGGCGCCGCGCCGGAATGTCGGCGTCGCGGCGGGTGCTGTCCTGCACGATCTCCACCAGCGCCGGCTGCCCGGCCTTCCAGTCCTTGGCGAAGTCGGCCGAGACGATCAGGCCGACGTCGTGGTCCTGGCTCTGCACCGCCGCGTCGAGGTCCTTCGGCGCCGGCACCGCGACGATGTTCTGGGTGGCGAGGAACTTGATCAGGTTCGGCGCGCGTTCGGCGCCGACCACCGGCACTTTGAGCGCGTTGTCGAGCTGGGTGCGGGCGCGGTTCTCGGCCAGCGAGCCCATGCCCAGCATCAGCAGCGGATACAGCAGCGGGCCCATCAGCAAGGTGATCGCGAGGGTGCGGCGGTCGCGCGAGATGTCGAGCAGTTCCTTGCGCACCACCGACCAGAACGCGGCGAAGGGATTGACGTTCATGCGTGCAGGCCCTCGTCGCTGCCGATCGCCTTGACGAAGGCGTCTTCCAGATTGTCCTCGCCGGTCTGCGCGCGCAGTTCGTCGGCGCTGCCGGCGGCCACTACTTGGCCCTTGGCGATGATGACGACGCGGTCGCACAGCGCCGCCACCTCTTGCATGATGTGGCTGGAGAAGATCACGCAGCGTCCTTCCTCGCGCAGTCCGCGCAAAAAGCCGCGCATCGCGCGGGTGGTCATCACGTCCAGGCCGTTGGTGGGTTCGTCCAGGATCACGTTGCGCGGGTCGTGCACCAGCGCGCGGGCGATCGCGGTCTTGGTGCGCTGGCCTTGCGAGAAGCCTTCGGTCTGGCGGTCGAGGATGTCGCCCATGTCGAGCGCGCGCGCCAGCTCGGCGGTGCGCCGTTCGATCTGGGCGCGGCTCAGGCCGTGCAGTTCGCCGAAGTAGGCGATGTTCTCGCGCGCGGTCAGGCGCTTGTACACGCCGCGCGCGTCCGGCAGCACGCCGAGCGCGCGGCGCACCGCGGCCGGGTCCTTGGCCGCGTCGACGCCGTCCACGCGCACTTCGCCGCGGTCGGGACGCATCAGGGTGTAGAGCATGCGCAAGGTGGTGGTCTTGCCGGCGCCGTTGGGGCCGAGCAGCCCGGTGATTTCGCCGTCGCGCGCTTCGAAATCGACGCCTTGCACGGCATCGACGGTGCCGGTCTTGGTCTTGAAGGATTTATGCAGGTCGTGGGCGGTGATCATGGCTTCTGGTCGCGAATGGGGAATGGAGAATCGGCAGTCGGCAAAGGCAACGGGGCGCGCCAAGCAGCGAGGGAAGCAGACCAGCGCGATGCGGCGCGCCTTCTCGATTCCCTGTTCCCCATTCCCGATTCCCGGCTCCTACGGCTCCCACCCGGTGAAGGAAACGAACGGCGGCACGTAACCCAGCGTATCCAGGCAGCGCGCATCGAGCTTCTTGGCGTCGCCGCTTTCCAGGAACTGGCCGAGCAGCTTCGGCGTGCAGCCGACCCGCAGCGCGCCGTGGCCCTGGCCGCGCAGCACCAGATGGCGGCCGTTCGGCAGATGCTTGAGCACCTGCTCGCCGTAGCGCGGCGGCGTCACCGGATCGAGTTCGCCCGACAGCAGCAGCACCGGCAGGTCCGAGCGCAGCGGTTCGTGGAAATTCTTCGGCCGCGTGCCGGTCGGCCAGACCTTGCACTGCGCGGTCAGCGCGTCGGTCATGGCGTTGCCGAGCACGGTGTCCTTGTCGGCCGGATCGGCGACGAACAGGTCGGCGTCCTCGGCGCAGGTCACCGACAGCTGCATGCCGTAGTTGAGTTCCTCGCTGAGCTGGCCGCCGATCATCTTCGACAGCGCCAGCAGCGGCGCGTAGCGGCCCTGGTCGGCTTCCGACAGCACCAGCGGCAGCAGCGAGGCGGCTTCGGGCTGGTACGAGAACATCCGCGTGAGCATCGCCACGTGGCCGGCGCTGATGCGTTCGCGGCGCGGCTCGCCGGTCGACGGGTCGCGGTAGTCGACTTCGACCGGGTTGGCCTGCAGCCGCGCCATCAGCCGGCGCAGCTGCTCGCGCGGCTCGGCGCCGAAGCGCGCGCGGCAGGCCGGCGTCTGCTGGCACAGCTTGAACTGCTGGGCCAGCGCGTTGTCGAGGTTGCGCGCGTGTTCGCTGCCGAGCACCAGTTCGTTCGGCGCGACGCCGTCGAGCACCACCGCGCGGGTGTGCTGCGGATAACGTCCGGCGTACTGCTGGGCCACGCGGGTGCCGTAGGACACGCCGACCAGGTCGACCTTGGCCGCGCCGATCGCCGCGCGCACCGCGTCGAGGTCGGCGATCGCGTCGGTGGTGGTGAAGTAGCGCGCATCGACCTTGAGGTGCTGCGCGCAGCGGCGCACCGCCTCGGTCGCGGCGGCCATCTGCGCGGCCTCGTTCTGGCCGTCGTCGTCCTGCGGCACCGCCTCGGCGCAGGTCAGCGGGGTCGACTTGCCGGTGCCGCGCTGATCGACCAGCACGATGTTGCGGCGCTTGCGCACGTCGCGGAACGCCGCGTCGACCAGCGGCCACGACGCGGTCGCGGCCTGGCCGGGGCCGCCGGCGAGGAAGAACACCGGATCGTCCTCGGCCGCGGCGCTGTCGGTCGACGGCAGCCAGGCCAGGTTGAGCTCGATCTTGCGGCCGTTGGGCTGGGCGTGGTTCTCCGGCACCTGGAAGCGTGCGCACTGGGCCGCGATGGTGCCGGTCGCGAACGGCGAGGCCAGGGTGCAGGGTTCGAACGCGATCGCGCCGTAGCGGCGCTTGAGCGCGCCGCCGTTGCCGCCGCCGGCGTTGCTGTCGCAGCCGGCCAGCGCCAGGGCCGCGAACGCGGCGGCCAGCGCGATGGCCGCGCGCAGCGGCCGGGGGTGCTTGCAATCGATGGGCATGTTGCGTGGTCTCGTCGCCAGGCGGTTTCGCCTGCAAGAATGACAGACCCCGGTGGCGGGAAGAATGTGACCGCCCGGCGCGGTGAATCTTTCAACGGCTGTCGGGCCGCGCTGCGGCTGGGCCGAAAGCGGCGCGTCTGAAGGCTCTCCCACAACAGCCGAAGCCCGATGGCCTGCCGGCGCTTGTGAGCGGGCCTTCAGGCCCGACGCCCTTGTACCCGCCGCCGCGCCCTTACTTCGACGAAACGTACTTCTCGCGCCGGATCTGCGGCACCGCCAACCCATACCCCTTCAACGCCTCGAAACAGGCGTCGACCATGTTCGGATTGCCGCACAGATAAGCGATGTCGCCGTTGCCGTCGGGCGCGAACTCGGCCAGGAACTGCTGCACATAACCGTGGCGCACGTCCGGATGCGGGTCGGCCGGCAGCTCGCGCGAGAAGCACGGCACGAAGCGGAAGCCCGGCACGCGCTCGGCGAACGCGCGGAACTCGTCGCCGTACAGCAGTTCTTCCGGGGTGCGCGCGCCGAACAGCAGCACGACCTGGATACCGCGTTCGCGGATCTGCCGTTCCAGCTGCGGCAGCATCGCCCGGTACGGGGTCACGCCGGTGCCGGTGGCGATCAGCAGGTAGCGGCGGTTGGCGTCGGCCGGCATCAGGCAGAAGCGCCCGAACGGGCCGCTGGCCTGGACCGCCTCGCCTTCGCGCAGGCCTTCGAACAGCGCGGTGGCAGCGCCGCCGGCGACGTAGCTGACCGCGATCTCGACGGTTTCGCCCGGGCCCATCGCATGGTCGTGGATCGTCGCCAGCGAATAGCTGCGCTTGGTCGCGGTGCCGTCGGCGTACTGGAAGTGGACCTGGATGAATTGTCCGGGGATGTAGTCCAGCGGTTCGCCGTCGTCGCGCTGAAGCACGTAATGGCCCACGGTCGGCGCCAGCATGCGGCGCGAGACGAGCTTGAGCGGGAATTGCTTCATTCGACGGAGTTCTCGCTGAGCGCCCGGCCGGAGCCGGGCGCGGAAAGGGGGTCGGCCGTGCCGCAGGGGCGGGCGAAGCGACCGGCTGCGCAAACTCCGGGCGGGCCGGGCGCTTTCGCGCCGCCGCAATCGGGGCGTCCGCAACAGTCTGTGGCCGGAGTGCCGCCACGCGGCCGCCTATACTAAGCCATTCGCCGCGAGGCCCGCGGCCAGCGACCGAGACCCTCACGCAATGACCCAGCCAACGGCCCCCGCCACGGGCCCCCGGTCCGCCACGGCCAGCAGCGCCGCGGCCGTCCCCGCCACGGTCGGTTCCCCCGCCGCCGCCGTGCCCGCCTTGCGCGTGCGCGACCTGCGCAAGACCTACGACAACAACGTGCAGGCGCTCAAGGGCGTGTCCCTGGACGTCGCCGAAGGCGACTTCTTCGCCCTGCTCGGCCCCAACGGCGCCGGCAAGTCGACCCTGATCGGCATCGTCAGTTCGCTGGTCAACCTCAGCGACGGCTCGGTCGAGATCTTCGGCACCGACCTGCAGCGCCGGCGCGACGCGGCGATGCGGCTGATCGGCCTGGTGCCGCAGGAAATCAACTTCAACATGTTCGAGAAGCCGCTCGACATCCTGGTCAACTACGCCGGCTTCTACGGCGTGCCGCGCGCGCAAGCGCTGGCGCGCGCCGAGGAGGAACTCAAGCGCGCGCAGCTGTGGGACAAGGCCGACAAGATGAGCCGCACGCTGTCGGGCGGCATGAAGCGCCGGCTGATGATCGCGCGGGCGATGATGACCCGGCCGCGCCTGCTGATCCTCGACGAACCCACCGCCGGCGTCGACATCGAAATCCGCCGCGGCATGTGGAAGACCCTGCGCGAGATCAACGCCGCGGGCACCACGATCATCCTGACCACGCATTACCTGGAAGAAGCCGAGAGCCTGTGCCGCAACCTGGCGATCATCGACCAGGGCCGCATCGTCCAGCAGGGCCCGATGAAAGCGCTGCTGGCGATGCTCGACGTGGAAGGCTTCCTGCTCGACATCGACGGCGTGCTGCCGGCCGCGCTGCCGCAGATCGAAGGCGCGACCCTGCTGGCCGCCGATGACCACACGCTCGATCTGGAAATGCCGCGCGCGATGGACCTCAACCGCGTGTTCGCCGCGCTCGGCGAGGCCGGCATCCGGGTGCGTTCGATGCGGACCAAGTCCAACCGCCTGGAGGAGCTGTTCGTGCGCATGATCGCACCGCCTTCCGCCGCCGCCACCGGGAGCGCCGCATGAGCAGCCAGACCCAACCCGCGCCGAGCGCCGAGATTTCGCCCGCGCGCCGCAACCTGACCGCGCTGGGCACCATCGTGCGCCGCGAAGTCGCGCGCATCCTGCGCATCTGGGGCCAGACCCTGGTGCCGCCGGCGATCACCATGACCCTGTACTTCCTGATCTTCGGCGGCCTGATCGGCTCGCGCATCGGCGATATGGGCGGCTACACCTACATGGAGTTCATCGTCCCGGGCCTGGTGATGATGAGCGTGATCCAGAACAGCTACGGCAACATCTCCTCGAGTTTCTTCGGCGCCAAGTTCGGCCGCCATGTCGAGGAGCTGCTGGTCAGCCCGATGCCGAACTGGGTGATCCTGTGGGGCTACGTCGCCGGCGCGGTGCTGCGCGGCATCATGGTCGGCGCGATCGTGCTGCTGATCGCGATGTGCTTCACCACCGTGCGCATCCCGCATCCGCTGGTGACCTTCACCACGGTGCTGCTGGGCGCGACGATCTTCTCGCTGGCGGGCTTCATCAACGCGGTGTATGCGAAGAAGTTCGACGACGTGGCGATCGTGCCGACCTTCATCCTGACTCCGCTGACGTATCTGGGCGGCGTGTTCTATTCGGTCAAGCTGTTGCCGGCGTGGGCGGAGGCGGCGACGCACGCCAATCCGATCTTCTACATGGTCAATGCGTTCCGCTACGGATTGCTCGGCAGCAGCGACGTGCCGTTGTGGGTCGCGTATGCGTTGATGCTGGCGTTCGTGGTGGCGTTGTCGTCGCTGGGTTTGTGGTTGCTCAAGCGCGGCGTCGGGTTGCGTAGCTGAGCGCGCTCGACGTAGCTGCGCAAGCCGCATGACCTTCGCTGCGTTGTTCCGGCGAAAGCCGGAATCCGTGTTGTTGTAGCCGCTGCTTTTGCTCTCCTGCCGCCTCAGCGCAACTGTTGCGTAGGTTGCGTCGTGATTGCGTTTTCGCGGTCGCGACTTGCGTCGCTCCTACAGTCGGATACGAACCCTCTTCGGATATCGCAACAACGAGTGACGACAAGCGGAAATCCAAAGCTTCCGTCCGCAAGCGGCCGGGTCACTTTCTTTGTCTTGCCAAAGAAAGTAACCAAAGAAAGGCGCTTTCCCTGTTTCGAATCAAGAGCCACTATCGTTCGTGGCTTGCGCAGGGATGCGGGACAAGGGCCATCCTGGCCCGGTCCCGCACGCGCGCATCCATGCGCGCGCCCTTCGGGTCTCTGTTTGCCTGTGGCGAGTTCGGGACGGCGGGGGGAGCGAAAAGCAACGGCAACAGCAGAGACGACAGCCGGCCGTGTCTGCTGTTCGCGCTGACTACCTAGCGAAAACAGCGAATCCAAGCGTTCTCGTTGCCCGACACTTCGCCGCGTTCGCTAACTGAACCAAATCCCGCACCATTGACCCCTCCTGCACCCGCCTCGCGTTACAACGAGGCCGCCCGCACCGGGCGTAACCGCCACCAAGGAGTTCCCATGCGCCTGACGCCCCTCGCCGCGATCGCTTCGCTCGCCTTCCTCGCCGCGTGCACCGCACCGGACAAAGCCAAGGACGCCGCCGCGACGCCGGCCGCCGAGGTCGCGCCGGCCGCCACCGCCGAACCGGCCGCACAACCCGAACCGGCGACGACGCCGTCGGCCAAGATCGGCGCCGACCAGGTCGGCAAGCTCAGCCCGGTGCCGGCGTTCAAGGGCTTCGGCGAGCACTGGAGCGTGGATATCCAGGCCACCGGCGAGATGAACCACAAGGTCGATCTGACCTGGGGCAGCGGCAGCGAAAAGGCCAGCGGCACCGCGCGCTACAACGGTCAGCCGGCCGATGCGCCGAGCACGCTGATCGTGCTCAGCGGCGAGTTGCAGACCAAGGACGGGGCCAAGCCGATGACGATCGAGATCAGCCGCAAGGAATGCATCGACGACGGCGACAACAAGCACATGCAGTCGGTCGACATCAGCGTCGAGGGCATGGACAAGTTCAGCGGCGGCTGCGGCGATCTGGCCGTGTATTGATCGCATCGCAGACCGCGCAAAAACAAACGGCCCGCATCGCGGGCCGTTTGTTTTCCGTCGCGCCGCGCGCTCAGCGCCGCGCCGCGCGCCCGTGCCACCAGCGCACCAGCAGCCACGACAGGATCGGCGCGAACAGCAGCACCAGCAACACGATGGTGATGCGTCCGGCCATGTCCCACTGCTCGCCGCCGAGCATCGCCGGCAGCGAGCCGAGCACGATCAGCACCGGCGTCAGCAACGACGACGCCAGCGCCGGCAGCGCGCCGGAGCCGCGCCGCATCGGCGCGATCAGCGCGATCAGGCCGTGCACGGCGCCGATGCCGAGCCCGACCACGCTCATGCCGGCGCGCTGCTGGCCGTCGCCGAGCGTGGTGAACGCCGCGGCCACGGTCTGCACCAGCAAGGCGACGCCGGCGGCCAGGCTCAGCGCGACCAGCGCGCCGATCAAGCGCCGTTGCCACGGTTGCCACAGCACCGGCGCGGCGCCGCGCCCGGCCAGGCGCCAGGCCAGCGGCAACGCGACCAGGTTCACCGCCACCACCTTGAGCACGCCGAAGCCCGCGGCCCACGCGCCCATCGCCGATACGCTGTAGCGCCGCCCCAGCGATTGCATCAGCGGCGCCTGCGCGAGCGACCACAGCACGCCGAGGCCGAAGATCAGCACCAGCGCGGCGAGGATGCAGGCCCACGGCCGCGCCGGCACGCCGCGGCGGTCGGTCAGCGCGCTGGCGACGACGGCGACGGTGCCGATCAACAGGCCGATCGAACACAGCCACTGCGCCGCGCCCATGCCCGCGCTCTGGGTCGCCGGCGAGGACGCCGCCGCGGCCAGCACGAACGCGCCGGACAGCGCGAACACCAGCGTGGACAGGGTCAGCGGCACGAACGCGGGCGAGCGGTTTTCGGCGGGAGCGGTCGGCATGGGCGGGCGCGGGAAAGGGGGCGCGACAGGGTAGCCGGTTCGCCCGGGCGCCGGGTTCGCGCCGGCGCCGGGCGCACGCCACGGCAGTGACGTGGTTGAAGCATCTGTGCGGTCGATTGGTACTGAATATTCACTGCCAAGCGCGATTTCATGGATCCAATGCTTTGCTGACTTTTGCGCAAGTCTTGATCTTTCCTGTTCTCGCTTTGGCTGATTCAGCCTCATTAACGCTAGTAAAAACAATCAGTTAACTAGAAGAAACATTTTGTTACGGTTTTTTCTTGCTTCCCCGCCCGGCCGCGACCTATTAGTGAGGTCCCGTGGCGCAAGGCCACGGATGACTTTTCGGGGGAAAACTCATGCAAACGACTCACCGTCGCGGCGTTGCGCCGCGCCGTTCGCCGCTCATGCTGGGCATCTGCCTGGTGCTGGCCGCTCCGGCCGTCTGGGCGCAGCAAACGCCGCCGGCTGCGCCCGCCGCCGCGGAAGCCGACAAACCGGCCAGCACCAAGACCACCGAGCTCGACCGGCTGGTCGTCACCGGTTCGCGCATCCGCCGCGCCGGTTTCGACACGCTCGAGCCGGCGACCGTCGTCAGCAAGGAGTACATCTCCGCGCGCGGCATCACCAACGTCGCCGACGCGCTCAACGAAATTCCCGGCTTCGGCGTCGGAATCACGCCCGAAGGCGGCCAGGCGACCTTCGGCACCGGCGTCAACTTCGTCAACCGCTTCGGCATCGGCAGCGCGCGCACGCTGACCCTGGTCAACGGCCGCCGCTTCGTCACCAGCGCGCCGACCACGCTGTTCGGACCGGCCGCGCCGGGCCTGCAGGTCGACCTCAACGCGATCCCGACCGCGCTGGTCGAGCGGGTCGAGAACATCGCCATCGGCGGCGCGCCGACCTACGGCTCCGACGCCATCGCCGGCGTGGTCAACGTGATCCTGCGCAAGAACTACGAAGGCGTGGAAGCCGGCGCCAGCTACGGCGTCACCGAGCAAGGCGACAACGAGCGCTACAACGCCTGGGCCCTGGTCGGCGCGAACTTCGACGACGGCCGCGGCAACGTCACCTTCTCGTTCACCTACGACGACAGCAAGGGCGTGCTGCAGAAGGACCGCGATTTCTTCCGCGCCGGCTACTTCAACGCCGCCAACCCGCTGGCCGCGCGCATGGCCGCGCTGTTCCCGGGCCGCACGCCGGCCAACGACGGCCGCTACAACCCGAACATCCCGTTCAACACCGGCAACGGCGACGGCATTCCCAACGGCGTGCTGATCCGCGACCGCCGGATCTGGTCGACCCCGTTCGGCGGCCTGATCTCGCCGGTCAGCGGCGCGTTCAAGCCCGGCACCGACAACATGATCGCCAACGGCTTCGGCCCCGGCGGCAACACCGTGCTCGCGTTCGACCGCAGCGGCAACCTGGTGCCGTACAACCAGGGCATTCCGTACTCGGCCACCGACGCCAGCGGCGGCGACGGCATCAGCCTGGTCGATGCCGGCCAGGTGATCTCCGACCTCAAGCGCATGTCGGTCAACACCACCGCGCGCTGGGCGCTGAACGATCGCGTCGACGTGTTCATGGAAGGCTCGTTCTATTCGGCCGAAAGCACCGAGCTGACCGACCAGTGGGCCTACAACTCGCCGCTGTTCGGCGGCGCCAGCCAGATGCTGCGCTTTCCGACCACCTACGCGCTGCTGACCGATCAGGCCCGCGCGCAGTTGAACGCGCTCGGCGTGACCGCGTTCAACCTCTCGCGCGCCTCGCGCGACCTGATCACCAACAACGGCAGCGGCACCACCGAGCTGGGCCGGATCGTGCTCGGCCTGGAAGGCGATTTCGACATCGGCGAGCGCACCTTCTACTGGGAAGCCTCGGCCAACTACGGCCGCAGCGACTCGCGCGCGTACGGCACCTCGCTGAACCAGCAGAACTTCGTCAACGCGCTCAACGTGATCCGGGTCAACGGCCAGGTGGTCTGCGCCGGCGCGCCGGTCGCCGGCGTGGTGGTGCCGGGCGGGGTCACCGCCAAGCCCGATCCGAACTGCGTGCCGCTGGACCTGTTCGGCGAAGGCCGCCCCAGCGCGGCCGCGCGCCAGTACGTGACCACCCGCACCGCCTCGCAGGCGCTGCAGGAGCAGGAGGTCTACAACGTCAACGTCTCCAGCACCCTGTTCAACCTGTGGAGCGGGCCGCTGCAATACAACATCGGTTTCGAACACCGCAAGGAAAGCGGTTTGTTCGATCCGGGCTCGTTCCTCGAGCAGGGCCTGGGCCGTTCGGTGCCGATCACCCCGCTGCAGGGCCAGTACACCACCAACGAGTGGTTCGGCGAGTTCGTGCTGCCGCTGGTCAATCCCGAGCGCAACTTCATCGGCCTGCGTAAGCTCGACGTGATCGGCAAGTACCGCCAGGTCGACAACTCGATCAACGGCAAGTTCGACACCTACACCTACGGCCTGCAGTGGAAGCCGTTCGAAGACCTGGAAATCCGCGGCAACTTCACCCGTTCGCTGCGTTCGCCGGCGATCACCGAAGCGTTCCTGCCGCAGGCGACCTCGTTCCAGTTCGTCACCGGCGACCCCTGCGACGCGCGCTTCATCAACAGCGGCGCGAACGTCGCCAACCGCAAGCGCAATTGCCAGGCCTTCCTCAATTACTACGGCCTGACCAACTTCACCTCGAATGCCAACGGCGCGTCGATCCAGGGCATCTCCGGCGGCAATCCGAACCTGCGCAACGAGTCGGCCGACTCCTACACCTACGGCTTCACCTGGGCGCCGTCGTTCGCCGAAGGCCTGACCGTCACCGCCGATTACTACAACATCAAGATCAAGGACGTCATCAGCAGCCTGACCGCGGCCGACATCGCCACCGCCTGCTTCGACGCGTCCGACTTCAACGCCGGCGACGTGCCCAACGCCAACTCGTTCTGCAGCCGCATCGTCCGCAACGCCCCGGGCAGCAGCGCCGGCGCGGGCCAGGCGACCAGCTTCATCAGCGGCTTCGTCAACGGCAAGTCGCTGACGATGGAGGCGTATTCGACCGAGATCGCCTACCGCTTCGACACCGACCGCTTCGGCCGCTTCGCGTTCGGCCTGACCGGCTACTTCCCCAAGGAGCTGACGATCGACGTCACCGGCGTCTCGCCGAATCCTTCGGCCGGCGAGATCGGCACGTCCAAGCGCCAGTACCAGCTCAGCGGCGCGTGGGAGAAGGGCCGCTGGGGCCTGAACCTGACTGGCAACTACCTCAGCAGCGCCGAGTTCAACGTGCTCAACACGCCGGAAACCCGCGACATCCTCAAGGTCGGCGACTACTGGCTGTTCAACGGCGGCGTGCGCTACCGCCTCAACGATCACGCCATGCTGCGGCTGGCGGTGACCAATCTGTTCGACAAAGCCCCGCCGTTCCCGGCGCAGACCTCGGCGGACGCGTTCTCGACCTACGACGTGCTCGGCCGCCGCTACAACCTGGCGTTCGAGTGGAAGTTCTGAGGATGTAAGGCAAGACGCGGGCTTGCGCCGAGCAAGCCCGCGAAGTGGAGGCTGTACTCCGATGGCCGGCCCGCTCTCCGACGGGTCGGCCCTTTTTTTGCGTCGCGCTCAGCCGGGCAAGCGGAAGAAGGCGCTGGCCGCCGCGGTGCTGTTGGCGGCGGTGACGGCGACGTCTTCGCCGCGGTCGCGCGCCAGTTCCTCGACGATATGGGCCAGGTACATCGGCTCGTTGCGCCGGTGCGAGGGCGCCGGCTTGACCGTGCGCGGCAGCAGGTACGGCGCGTCGGTTTCGATCATCAGCCGCTCGGCGGGAATGTGCTTGACCAGCTCGCGCAGATGCAGGCCGCGGCGCTCGTCGCACAGCCAGCCGGTGATGCCGATGTACCAGTCGCGGTCGAGATAGGCGAACAGTTCCTCGCGCGTGCCGGTGAAGCAATGCACCACCGCCGGGCCGAGCTTGCCGTCGAAGTTCTTCATCATCGCCACGAAGTCGTCGTGGGCGTCGCGCTGGTGCAGGAACAGCGGCTTGCCGGTGTCGACCGCGGTCTGCAACTGCATCTCGAACGCGCGCCGCTGCGCCGGGCGCGGCGAGAAATCGCGGAAGTAGTCCAGGCCGCATTCGCCGACCGCGACGACTTCGTCGTGGGCCAGCAGCGCGCGCATTTCCGCGTCGCATTCGGCGGTGTATTCGCTGGCGTGGTGCGGGTGCACGCCGGCGGTGGCGAACAGCTCGCCGGGATGCCGCCGCGCCAGCTCCAGCGCCTTGGGCGAATGCTCGCGGCTGGCGCCGGTGATCACCATGCGCGCCACGCCTGCGTCGCGGGCGCGTTGCAGCACCGCGTCGCGGTCGGCGTCGAAGCTGTCGTGGGTGAGGTTGGCGCCGATGTCGATCAGTTGCATGGGGCACAGCGGAAGCGAAGGCAGCGCGCAGTGTAGATGCTGGCCGCAGCCGGCCCAACCCGCGCGCCGCCCGCGGCGGACGACCGGCGCGCTTCACAACGGCGGTGCGGCCGCGTTGCTTGCATACACGGCGGCAGGGGCCGCCCAGGAGACTGTCCATGCGCATCGCTTCCCTCGGCCTGGCCGCGCTGCTGGCCGCCGCCGGCGTCGTCCACGCCGCCACGCCCGCCGCCGCCGGCCTGGATTTCCCCAAACAGACCTTCAGCGGCGGCAACGTCAACCCGGTCTGGCGGGTCGAACTCAAGCGCGTGGAGGCCGGCGCGGTCGAGCTGCGCCTGTCCAGCCCGCGCGGCGTGCCGATCGCCGCGGGCACGCTGAAATCGGTCGAGCCGGTGCTGAAGCTGCCGGTGTTCGGCGAACTCAAGGGCCAGTACGGCCTCGCCGGGCCGGTCATCCTGCAGCAGCGCTCGCTGCCGGCGCAGGTGCTGGTCGCACCGAGCAAGGCCGGCCAGCCGTGCCAGGACGCCCGCGGCAAGAAGTATTCGCAGGCGGTGTTCCTGGTGATCGGCGCGAGCAGCGATCCGGACAAGCTGTATTACGGCTGCGGCGAATACGCCAAGCCCTGAGCGGCACCGGCGGCGGCGCCATTCCGGCCGCCGCCGCCGGTCCGTATCCTTGCGCGGGTGAACAGCCCCGCCTTTCCGATCGATTCCTTGCTGCCGCAGATCCGCGACAGCCTCGCCGCCCATCCGCGCCTGGTGCTGGAAGCGCCGCCCGGCGCCGGCAAGACCACCCAGGTGCCGCCGGCGCTGCTCGATGCGCCGTGGCTCGGCGGGCGCAAGATCGTCATGCTGGAGCCGCGCCGCGTCGCCGCGCGCGCGGCCGCCCAGTTCATGGCGCGCCAGCGCGGCGAAGCCGCCGGCGACACGGTCGGCTATCGCATCCGCTTCGAGAACAAGGTGTCCGCGCGGACCCGGATCGAAGTCGTCACCGAGGGCATCCTGACCCGGATGATCCAGGACGATCCGACCCTCGACGGGGTCGGCGCGCTGCTGTTCGACGAATTCCACGAACGCCATCTGGCCGCCGACCTCGGCCTGGCCCTGGCCCTGGACGTGCAGGCCTCGCTGCGCGAGGACCTGCGCATCGTGGTGATGTCGGCGACCCTCGACGGCGAGCGGTTGGCGCAGTTCCTCGACGCGCCGCGGCTCAGCAGCGCCGGGCGCAGCTACCCGGTGCAGATCGCGCACCTGCCGGCGCGGCGCGAGGAGAAGCCCGAACACCAGCTCAAGCGCGCGGTCGAACACGCGCTGGGCGCGCACCCCGGCGACGTGCTCGCGTTCCTGCCGGGCCAGCGCGAGATCGCGCGCGCCGAAGCGGCGTTGGCCGGCAGCGAGGCCGCGCGCGGCGTCGATGTGCTGACCCTGCACGGCGAACTGCCGGTCGAGCAGCAAAGCCGCGTGCTCCAGCCCGATCCCGACGGCCGCCGCCGGGTGGTGCTGGCGACCAACGTCGCCGAATCCAGCGTGACCCTGCCCGGCGTGCGCGTGGTCGTCGATGCGGGGTTGGCGCGCGAGCCGCGCTACGACCCCAACAGCGGCTTCGCCCGCCTCGACGTGGTCGCCATCGCCCAGGCCTCGGCCGACCAGCGCGCCGGCCGCGCCGGCCGCGTCGCCGACGGCTGGGCGTACCGTTTATGGCCCGAATCGCAGCGGCTGGAGCCGCAGCGGCGGCCGGAAATGGCCCAGGTCGAACTGGCCGGGCTGGCGCTGGAACTGGCCGCCTGGGGCGACGCCGGCCTGCGTTTCGTCGATGCGCCGCCGCCCGGCGCGATGGCCGCGGCGCGCGAACTGCTGCTGCGCCTGGGCGCGCTGGAACCCGGCGCCGGCGCGCAGCCGGTCATCACTGCGTTCGGCCGGCGCATGCTCGCGCTCGGCACCCACCCGCGGCTGGCGGCGATGCTGCTGGCGCCGAGCGACGCCGGCGAACGCGCCCTGGCCTGCGATCTGGCCGCGCTGCTGGAAGCGCGCGACCCGCTGCGCAGCGGCGGCGACGCGCTGCACGCGCGCTGGCAGGCGCTGGCCGCGTTCCGCGCCGGCCGCGCGCCGGCGGACGCGTCGCGTTCGGCCCTGGCCGCGCTCGATCAGGCCAGCAAGCAATGGCGCCGGCGTTTGCGCGTCGACGCCGCGCCGCCCGCGTCGGCGCCCGCGCACTTGCTCGGCGACCTGCTCGCGCACGCGTTTCCCGACCGCATCGGCCGCCAGCATCCCAGCGATCCGTATCGTTATCAGCTCGCCAACGGCCGCAGCGCCAAGCTGTTCGACGACAGCGCCGTGTACGGCGAACCGTGGCTGCTGGTCGCCGAACTGCGCGACGATCCGCGCGACGCGCGCATCCTGCGCGCCGCGCCGCTCGACGAGGCGCGGCTGGAGCGCGAGTTCCCGCAGCGTTTCGTCAGCGAGGACCGGGTGGTGTGGGACGCCAACGCGCGCGGGATCGCGGCGGTGCGCGAACGCCGCTTCGACCGCATCGTGATCGACAGCCGGCCGCTGGCCAAACCCGATCCGGCGCGCTACGCCGACGCCTTGGTCGACGCGGTGCGCCAGCTCGGCCTGGACGCGTTGCCGTGGACCGAATCGCTGCGCCAGTGGCGCGCGCGCCTGCGCTGCCTGCGCGAGTGGATGCCCGAGCTGGCGCAGGGCGAACACGCGTTGCCGGATCTGAGCGACGAAGCCTTGATGGCGGGCCTCGACACCTGGCTCAAGCCGGCCTTGCGCGGCAAGACCCGGCTCGACGCGCTCGACGAAGCCGGCTTCGGCGAAGCGCTGCGTTCGCTCGCCGACTGGAGCTGGCGGCAGAAGCTCGAAACGCTGGCGCCGACGCGCATCACGGTGCCGTCGGGTCAGGAACGCGCGATCCACTACGACTTCGAAGCCGAAACTCACGACGCCCATATCGGCGCCAGCGCGCCGGTGCTCGCGGTGAAGCTGCAGGAACTGTTCGGCCTGGCCGACACCCCGCGCATCGCCGACGGCCGCGTGCCGCTGACCCTGCACCTGCTGTCGCCGGCGGGCCGGCCGCTGCAAGTCACCCAGGACCTGCGCGGTTTCTGGGAACGCACGTATCCGGAAGTGAAGAAGGAAATGAAAGGCCGCTACCCCAAGCATCCATGGCCCGACGACCCGTGGACCGCCAAGGCCACACACCGCGCAAAACCGCGCGGCACATAACTCGCACCGGCTTCCTGTAGGAGCGGCGCAAGCCGCGACCACGCCACCACAACCACGACGCCACCCACACCCGCCCCCTGTAGGAGCGGCGCAAGCCGCGACCGCGCCGCCACAATCACGACGCCACCCACCCGTCGTATCCTCTCTCCCACATTCAGCCCCAAGCCACGCCAGCGTCGCCCCGCTCACAGAATTTCAACGGTGGCGCGCCGACACTGGAGCCCGTTTCTCTCGTCCAGGACCGACACGATGAGCAAGTTCGATTCCCTGCCCGACCGCGCGCTGGAACTGGTGCACGCGATCAGCGCCAACCTCAAGGAGGCCGCGCCCAAGGCCGGCCAGTGGCTCGACACCGGCGCCAAGCTCGGCGTGGTCAAGGCCGGCGCGCGCACCGCCGGCGGTTTCATCCGCCGCAATCCGGTGGTCGCGGTCGCCGCCGTCGCCGGCGCGGGTTTGCTGTGGTACGCCGCGGCGCGGCGCAAGGCGCGCAAGCAGGCCGAAGGCGAACCGATCGAAGGTTCGGCGCGGCGCATCGACGCGCGCCGTTCGGCGCCGGGCGCGGGGCGCCGGCGTACGCGCAATGGCGCGGACGAGGGTGCCGCCGAGTAAGTACGTTTGCGCGTGAACGAGGCGCCGGTTGCGGCGCTTCGTCGGAATAACAAAAAGCCGGCGCGGATGCGCCGGCTTTTTCGTTTGGGTTGCGTCGTGGTCGAGTTTTCGCGGTCGCAGCTTGCGCAGCTCCTACAGGGGCCTCGGCAGGTTGCGTATCCGACTGTAGGAGCTGCGCAAGCTGCGACCGCGAAAACTCGACTACAGCGAACGCACCGCAGCGCGAGAAACCCGTCAGGCCTCCGGCAACTCGATAATGAACCGCGAGCCGCCATGCTTGCGTTCTTCATACCAAAGCTGCCCGCCGGCATTGACCACGATCTGCTTGGCCAGCGACAAGCCCAGCCCGCTCGACAACCCGTCGTCGATGTCGTTGTCGTGCAAGCGCACGAAGGGTTTGAACAGCTCGCGCTGGCGCGCCACCGGAATGCCCGGGCCGCGGTCGGCGACGATCAACTGCCAGAAACCCGGCGCGCTGTTGCGCGCGGCCAAGGTCAGGTCGCCGCCGGGCGCATACTTCATCGCGTTGGTGACCAGATTCTCGCTGACCTGACGCAGCACCCGCGAGTCCATCGCCACCTGCGCCGAACCGTTCGGCGGCGGCTGCACCTGCACCCGGATGCCGCGCGCGTCGAGCTGCATTTCGTAGCGGCGCACCAGCCAGTCCAGGGTTTCGGCCAGGTCGGCGCGGGCGCTTTGTTCGGCGCGTTCGCGGTGGCCGGCCTGGGTTTCCAGGTAATGGCGGATATACCCCAGCGCGTCGTCGGCGCTCTCGTGGATCATTTGCAGATAGCGCGGCACGCGCTCGGGCTTGCAGCCGTTGTTGATCAGCAGGTCGCTGGCGAACAGCACGCTGGTCAACGGATTCTTCAGGTCGTGCGCGACCAGGTTGACCAGTTCCTCGCGCTCGCGCGCGACCCGCTCGAGCCGGTCGCGGGTGAGCTTGAGGCCGACGTGGGCGTTGACCCGCGCCAGCAGTTCTTCGGGCAGGAACGGTTTGGTGACGTAATCGACCACGCCGGCGTCGAACGCGCGCAGCAGCAGGTCGCGGTCGTGGGCGGCGGTGACGAACACCACCGGCACCCGCAACGGCGAGCCGGCGCGCAGCGCGTCCATGACTTCGAAACCGTCCATGCCCGGCATCATCACGTCGAGCAGGATCAGGTCGGGCGGGGACTGCGCGTACAACTGCAAGGCCTCGTCGCCGGTCGAGGCGGCCACCACTTCATAACCCTGGCGGGACAGCAGGGCGGTCACCACGCGCAGATTCGCGGCCTGGTCGTCGACGACCAAGATGCGACCGGTGGATGTCGCGGGAGTGCTCACGTCCTGTAAATCTCCTGAGGGCGCTGGACTGCCACATAATTCACACAAAATTCGCATTTGTGAATCGCGTGGAAATCGTGTGGCAAGTTAACAGAAACCTTCACGCAAAGGCGGTATCGGAGCCGGGAATGATGAATCGTTCACTGCCCTGCGACGACCTGCCGCAACCGGTAACGATGGCCCACACGAAGGTGAATGACGGTCGCAATGCGGCGGCGCATCATGAACACTCCCGCATTAAGGAAAGCGCAATGAAAATGCGCCCGCTCGGTCGTTCTTCCCTGTCGGTCGCGCCGCTGGCGTTCGGCGGCAACGTATTGGGCTGGAGCGCCGACGAGGCGACCGGTTTCGCCCTGCTCGACGCCTTCATCGAGGCCGGTTTCGCCCTGGTCGATACCGCCGACGCGTACTCGGCCTGGGTGCCGGGCAACCAGGGCGGCGAGTCCGAGCGCATCATCGGCCGCTGGCTGGCCCAGGGCGGCGGGCGCCGCGAGCGCATCGTCGTCGCGACCAAGGTCGGCAAGTGGGCGCCGCGGCGCGGGCTGGCGCCGGCCACGATCCAGGCGGCGGTGGAGGATTCGCTGCGCCGGCTCGGCACCGACACCATCGATCTCTATCAGGCCCACGCGGACGATCCCTCGGTGCCGCTGGAGGACACCCTCGGCGCGTTCGCCCGGCTGATCGAACAGGGCAAGGTGCGCGCGATCGGCGCGTCGAACTACTCGGCGACGCGTCTGGCGCAGGCCCTGGAGGTGTCGCAGCGGCACGGGCTGCCGCGTTACGAAACCCTGCAACCGCAGTACAACCTCTGCGATCGCGCCGGCTTCGAGGCCGAACTGGAGCCGTTGGCGCGCGAACGCGGCCTCGGCGTCATCGGGTATTACTCGCTGGCCAGCGGTTTTCTGACCGGCAAATACCGCGGCCGCGACGACCTCGGCAAAAGCGCGGCGCGCGGCGGCGCGGTGGCCCGGTATCTGGACGCGCGCGGGCTGCGCATCCTGGCCGCGCTCGACGCGGTCGCCGCCGGCCACGGCGCCACGCCGGCGCAGGTGGCGCTGGCGTGGCTGATGGCGCGGCCGTCGGTGACCGCGCCGATCGCCGGCGCGACCAGCGTGGCGCAGTTGCAGGAACTGATGGCGGCGGCGCGCCTGAGGCTGGCGGTCGATGAGATCGCGGCGTTGGATGCGGCCAGCGCCGGCGGCTGAAGCGCCCGGTATTGCCGCGTACGCGCCGTCGGCGCGCTTCGCTGAGCGCCTCCCGTCCGGCCGAACGCCCACGCCGGCAAAGGCCGACGGGTGCGGCGCGGTGTCGCTGGGCTGCGCCCGGCCTTACCCTGTCGCCACGGCGCCGCGATCTTCGTCGCGGCCCTGCCTGTCGTTTCTCCCATTCCCCAAGCGCCGTCGCTGCCCGCGCCACGCAGGCGGCGCACGCGTCCACCCGAGCCCTGTCCGCCCGTGTCCTCCGCCTCTGTCCGCCGCACCGGCTTCGCCCTCGCCGCCGCCGGCGCGATCCTGTTCTCGGCCAAGGCGATCCTGGCCAAGCTGCAATACCGCTTCGGCGTCGATTCGCTGCAAGTGCTGGCCCTGCGCATGGCCTTCTCGCTGCCGTTGTTCGTCGCCCTGGGCGCGCGCGAGCACCGCCGCGCGCGCGTGCGCGGCGCGCTGCCGACCCGGCGCGACTGGGGCCTGATCGTGGTGCTCGGCGTGCTCGGCTATTACCTGTCGAGCCTGCTCGACTTCTGGGGCCTGGAGTACGTGCCGGTGTCGCTGGAGCGGCTGATCCTGTTCCTCAACCCGACCATCGTGCTGCTGATCGGCCTGTTCGCGTTCGGCCGCCGGGTCGCCGCGCGCGAGTGGGCGGCGCTGGCGGTCAGCTACGCCGGCGTGGTCCTGGTGATGGTCGAGAACCTGCGCGTGGAAGGCGAGCACGTGCTGCTCGGCAGCGCGCTGGTGCTCGGCGCGGCGGTCAGCTACGCGCTGTACCTGGCGATGTCGGGCGAGCTGGTCAAGCGCCTGGGGTCGTTGCAGTTGGTGGCGTGGGCGATGATCGTGTCGACCGCCGCGGTGCTGGCGCATTACCTGATCGCGCGCGACCCGGCGGCCCTGTTCGGCCTGCCGTGGCAGGTCTATGCGCTGGCCGCGGCCAACGCGGTGTTCTGCACCTTCCTGCCGGTGACCTTCACCATGGCCGCGGTCGGGCGCCTGGGCGCCGGCACCGCGGCGCAGTTCTCGGTGATCGGGCCGGTGTCGCTGGTGTTCCTCGGCGCCTGGGTGCTCGGCGAGAAGATCACCGCGATCCAGCTGGTCGGCACCGCGGTGGTGCTCGGCGGGGTGTTGCTGCTGAGCCGGCCGGGGGCGAACTCGGTGCCGGTGGCGGCGGCGGACAAAGCGTCGGGCTGAGCCGGCGCGCAAACGCGAACAGGCGCCCGAGGGCGCCTGTTCGCTTACGCACTTCGGGCCAGCCTCAGTGGGTCGCCAGCAGCGGCACGCTGAGGGCTTCGTGGAACACGGCGCCGGACAGGCAGGCGTTGCTCTGCAGCGCCGACAGCTTGGTCGCGCGGTCCTTGAGGTCGCCGTAGGTGCGCGGCGTGCCGCTTAAGGGGTCGGCCATGGTGAAGGTGCCCGGATTGGCGAGGCTGCTGCCCGCCGGGTTGTTGCCGATCAGGAACCGCGACAGCAGCGAGGTCGCGCCGGACGCGCGCGGGGCGATGTGGAGGAAGTTGGTGGTCTGGGTCTCGGCGCCGTGGCAGGCGTTGCAGGTGTTGAGCGAGAACCCGTGGCGCTCGTCGTTGCCGGCGCCCGGACCGTTCCAGAACTGCTGCGGCGGCCCGTTCGGCACCGCGCCGGTCAGCATGCGCTGGCCCTGGTAGACCAGCGGCACCTGGTAGTTGTTGGCCAGGATCTGCGCCGAAAAGTCCCAGATGTAATCGCCGAGCAGGATCGAGTTGTTGAGGCTGTGGTGCGGCGTCTGCTTGGACGTCGTCATGGTCAGTTGGTTGGCGCCGCGGGCGATGGCGAACTCGCGCAGTTCCCACGGGCTTTGCAGGAACTCGTTGGTGCGCACCTGGTTGATCGCGCTGCGGTTCGGCTTGGCCGGCGCGGCGTTGGCCGCGGTGAAGCGGTCGGTGATGACCTGCAGCTGCGAGTTGTAGGCCGGCGAGCCCAAGGTCAGCGTGCCCAACGCGCCCCACTGGCGCGCATAGCTGCGGATGTTGGTGCAGCCGGTGATCGGAATGCCGTATTCCAGGATCACCGTGAACGGCAGCACCGAACAACTGCCGCTGGCGTTGCGCCGGAGCACGCCGAACACGAACCGGCCTTCGCCGGCGGTGCCGCCGCCGTAGGCCGAGTTGGTGCGCAGGTCCATGCGGTTGACGATCGCCAGCAGGCGCAGCGGCGCGCGGTCCATGCGCAGCTTGCCGGTAACGGTGTCCTTTTCCCAGGCGTTGAGCACCTGGTTGATGACCTGCGCGCGCGCCGCGGCCGGGAAGGTGTTGATGGTCTGGGTGGTGGCCCACTGGCGCAGCCAGTTCTCGGTGAAGTCCGCCGGGGTCACGCCGCTGACCGGCTGATTCGCCATGTTGGTCATCAGCCTGTTGAAGGTCCAGGCGCCGTTGGCGTTGCCGGCGCCGGTGCACAGGTCGAAGGTGCGGGTCGGGTCCTCGATCACGCTCGGCGAGGTGACCAGCAGCGAGCGCTCCGGCCGCACCAGCGCCGCCGGGCCGAACACCACCGGGAACGGAATCCGGATCGGCATCTGCAGCTCGATCTGCTTGCGCAGGGTTTCCGGTTCGAGGAACGCCATCGGCGCCTCGCCGCGGAACTCGCGGTCGACGAAGGTCGCCACGGTCAGCTTCTGCCCGGCCTGCTCCTTGCGCTCGCTCTGCTCCTTGACGAAGCCTTCGAAGTCGAACGGGATCGGCGCGCTGTAGAGCTGCGGGTCCTTCTCGTCGCGGCGCAGGACTACGGGCTTGTCGCCGACGTTGAAGTTGATCTCGGCCGGCAGCTGCTGCTCCTTGGCGTAGATCAGCTGCAGCAGGGCGTCGCCCTGGCCCGACTGCGGGGTCGGGGTGATCAGCATGTCCTCGACCACCGGTGGGGCCAGTTCGAACGGCAAGGGTTCTTCGGCGGCGGATGCGGCCGGCGCGTGCAGCAGGCTGGCGGACCCGGCGGCCAGCGCGAGGCCGACGCCGAGGGACAGGGAACGCAGGGTGGACATGGGTCGGGCTCCTTCCGTTGAGCAGACCGCGAGTGGCGTAGCGCCAGGCGCGTAGCTGTCGTCGACGCTAAGGCCGCGCGCGCGGGCGGCGCCAGCGCCGCGGCGGGATCAAATGGGGACGTTTTCGCAGCCGCGCCGGCGAGCTGCGACCGCGGTCGCGGCGACACTGCGCCGGCGATAGCGAAGGCGGGTGAGCGAAGGTGAGCGAGCCAGCGGCCGCGCAGGTCAGGCCGATCGCGCGTCGGCAGCGTCCGCACAGGCCCGCAAGGCGCCGGCTTGAGCGCCGAGTCTCGTCAGCGCGCCGCCGATCCGCGAAAATGCCGCGCCCCCGAACTGCGCCAAGGTTTCGCGCATGCAACGTCTTTTGCTGCTGATCGCGCTGGTCGCGGTCGCCGCGTTCGCCTACCTGCACTGGTTCGCCCCGCCGGCGCCGCGCTACCGCCTGGACGAGATCGAGCGCCAGCCGGTGCCGCGCGCCGAGTTCTTCGCGCTGTGGCGCGAAACCGCCTACGGCCTGTGCGACCGCGGCGCCGCCGGCGGCGAGCGGCTCGGGCCGGCCGATTGCCGGCGTTACGTCGATCGCGCGCACGAGCGCTGCGCCGCCCGCGTCGGCGCGCCGGCGACGGTCGCCGGCAAGGCCGAATCGCGGCGCTGGGCGCGGCCGTACCTGGAGTGCGTGGTGCCCGCGCCGGTGTGCCGCGGGGTGGAAGTGCGGACCCTGGACGACGCGCTGCGCCACTGCGCGCCGTAAGCGCGGCGCTCAGTTCACAGCGCGCGCCACTGCCCCGGCGCCAGCCCGCCGAGCCGGTGCGGGCCGATCGCCACCCGGATCAGGCGCAGCGTCGGCAGGCCGACCGCGGCGGTCATCCGCCGCACCTGGCGGTTGCGGCCTTCGCCGATGCTCAGTTCCAGCCACGCGTCGGGCACGGTCTTGCGGAACCGCACCGGCGGATCGCGCGGCCACAGCCAGTCCGGCGGGTCGAGCGCGCGCGCGCGCGCCGGCAGGGTCGGCCCGTCGTTGAGTTCGACCCCGTCGCGCAGGCGCTGCAACTGCGCCGCGGACGGCTCGCCTTCGACCTGGACCAGATAGGTCTTGGCCTGCTTGTGGCGCGGGTCGGTCAGGCGATGGGCGAGCGCGCCGTCGTCGGTCAGCAGCAGCAGGCCTTCGCTGTCGTGATCCAGGCGCCCCGCGGCGTAGACCCCGGCCGGCAGCCCGAACCCGGCCAGGGTCGGCTTCGGCGGCTGGCTGCGGTCGGTGAACTGCGAGAGCGCGCCGTAGGGTTTGTTGAGGGCGATCAGCATCGGAGTGGGGCGGGCGGGGGGCGGGGTTATTTTGCCGGGACGCGGCGCGAGAGCGGAGTTTGTCGTAGTCGGATTGTCGCGGTCGCGGCTCGCGCCGCTCCTACAGGGGCTGCGGCCTGTGCCGTTTCCGACTGTAGGAGCGGCGCGAGCCGCGACCGCGACAACCCACCCACGACGACACCACCGGTGCCGACGTCGGCACCCGCCCAAAACGAACAGGCCCGCCGCAATCGCGACGGGCCTGCCGGTCAATGCCGATACCGCGCAACGATCAGCGCGGCTTGCGGAAGCGCAAGGTCATCCGGTCGCTTTCGCCGATCGCCTTGTACTTGGCGTCGTCCGCCGCATCGTGCTGGTTGGTCGGCGGCAGCGTCCACACGCCGTTCGGGTAGTCCTTGGTGTCGCGCGGATTGGCGTTGATCTCGCTCTTGCCCTCGAGCTTGAAGCCGGCCGCTTCGGCCATCGCGATCACCTGCGCCGTGCCGACATAACCGCTCTTGTCCTCGGCCGGCACGTCGGCCTTGGCGCGGTGCTCGACCACGCCGAGGGTGCCGCCGGGCTTGAGCACGTCGAAGAAGCCCTTGAACATCACCTCGGCCTGGCCGGCGCTGCGCCAGTTGTGCACGTTGCGGAAGGTCAGCACCACATCGGCCGAGGCCGGCGGGCCGAACGCGGGCTTGAACGGGTCGTAGGCGGCGACGACGGCGGCGGCGTACTGCAGCGGCGCGTCGGCGAACTTCTTCTCCAGGCCGGTCTTGGCCTTGTAGTAGTAGGCGCGCGCGCTGTCCTTGGTCTGGCTGTCGGGGTCGACCACCGCGGCCACGTAGCGGCCCTTCTCGCGCAGGTATGGGGCGAGGATTTCCGAGTACCAGCCGCCGCCCGGGGTGATTTCGACCACGGTCTGGTCGGGGCGCACGCCGAAGAACTGCAGCGTTTCCAGCGGATGGCGATACGCGTCGCGGGCGACGTTGCCCGGGTCGCGCCAGGCGCCGGCGATCGCGTTCTTGAGCGGGCTGCCGGTGTTGGCGGCCGCGGCGGGCTTGTGCGCGGCCGGCTTGGCGGCCGGCTTTTCGGCCGGCTTCGCTTCGGCCGGCTTCGCTTCGGCGGGCTGTTCCGCGGCCTTCGCCGGCTGTTCGGCCGCCGCTGCCGCGGGCTTTTCGGCGGCTGCCGCGGCGGGCTTCTCGACCTCGGCGGCGGCGGGCTGCGCGGGCTTTTCGGCCGGCTGCGCAGCGGCCTGCTCCGCGGCCGGCGCCGGCTCGGGCTTGTTGTCCTGAGCGTGCGCGACCGCGCCCGCGCCGGCGGGCAACAGCGCGGCGAGCAGCAGTCGGGCGAGGTGTTTACGTTCCATGCAACCCACTCCAGTGACGTTCGGAAGGCCGCAGCCTACCGCATGCGTTCAGCCTGCGCTGTAACGCGAATGTGCCGGCGCTGCCGGCTGCGGCGCGTGCTGCGCCGCCGCAGCGCGACTCAACTGCGCTTCGCCCGCGGCTTGCGCGCCGGCGCCGCGGCGCCGGCCTGGCCGCGCGCGGCGAGGTCGGCGTCCATCTGCTCGACATACTCGCGCGCCTGTTCATGCAGCCAGGTGCGGAACGACTCCAGCCCGGCGTGATCGACCGAACGCGGCGGATACACCAGGTAATGCCCCCAGTCGATCTTCAGCCGCCCCTGGCTCAGCGGCACCAACTGGCCGTTGCGGATCAACAGCCGCGTGCGCGCCATCCGCCCCAGCGCCACGCCCAGGCCCTCGACCGCGGCGCGGTGCATGGTTTCGGAATCGTCGAAGTGGGCGACGTAGCGCGCCGGCGGCTTGCCGCCGTAGCGGTCGAACCAGTCCTGCCAGTACGTCGACAGGTCGCCGAGCAAGGGCCAGCGGTGCAGGTCGTCCTGCGCCGGCAGGCCGCCCATGCGTTCGACCAGCTCCGGGCTGGCCACCGGAATCAGGGTTTCGTCGAACAGGTGCTCGATCACCAGCCCCGGCCAGCGGCCGTAGCCGCCGCGGATCGCCGCGTCGACGCCGGGCTCGCGGTCGAAGTCGACCAGCGCCGCGGACGAGAACAGATTGAGTTCGAGCTGGGGATAACGCGCGACGAAGCTGCCCAGCCGCGGCATCAGCCAGGCCGAGGCCATCGACGCCAGCAGGCTCAGGGTCAGCACGTCGTCGCGGCGCGGGCTGTACGGGCGCAGGGCGTGGTCGAGCGCGTCCAGGTGCGGCGCCACCACCGACAGCAGGCGCTCGCCGTCGGCGGTCAGGCGCACACCGCGCGGGCCGCGTTCGAACAGGCGCCGGCCCAGGCGCTGTTCCAGGGTGCGTATCTGATGGCTCAAGGCGCTGACGGTGAGGTGCATCTGCTCGGCGGCGCGGGTCAGGTTGTTCAAGCGCGCGGCGGTGGCGAAACCCAGCAGGGCGTGCAACGGCGGACGGTTCATCGAGGCGGTTCCCGGTGGCGTTCGAGCGTTCGATCCGGCTCAAGTCTGGCTTGCAAACGTATCGCTTTTTTGCCGGATTTGGCGAGCGTAACTTGAGCCTCGTCCGCAGCCCGCACGGCGTCCCCCACGCGCCGGCCGGCTCCGGCCCCCGCACACGAGGCCCCGGCCATAGCCGGTTCCGGAGGAGTCCAGGCCATGAATATCTACAAGAACCTGATGTTCCTGCACGGCCATTTCGTCGATCCGCGCGATGCCGACGACGACGCGCCGGCGCCCGCGCCGCAGCGCGCGGCCTTCGTCGCCGCCTCGCGCCCGGCTCAAGCCGCGCGCCGGCTCGACTGGCGCCAGTGGTGGCTGCGGCTGTGGCCGGCGCAAAGCGCCCGCGTCGCCGACGGCTGCGACGGCGCGCGCTGCGCCTGAACCCGCTGCGCCAGAGCGCGCTGCGCCAGAGCGCGCTGCGCCGGAGCCGGACGAACTCCGGCCCGCGCGCCGGCGACGTTCGCCGAACACCCGGCGCGCCGCTTACGGCAGCCGCCGCGCCGACGGATACGGCGCCACGTCGTTGATCCGCCCGGCCGCGAGCCCGGCCTGCACCTGCCGCCACCACTGCACCTGGAAGATCTCGCCGTGGGCGTGCATCAGCGCGCCCAGCAGCGGCGGGCTCAGGCCGAGGAAGCGCGGGAACTGTTCCGGGAAGACGTCGTTGCCGTGGGCGTAGAACCACGCGCCGGCTTCCATCTCGTCCTCGTGGTTGCGCGGCGCCGGCACCTCGCGGAAGCGGCAGTCGCTGACCAGACACAGCTCGTCGTAGTCGTAGAAGATCGCGCGCCCGTGGCGCGAGACGCCGAAGTTCTTCAGCAACAAGTCGCCGGGAAAGATGTTGCTCAGCGCCAGGTCGCGGATCGCCTGCCCGTAATCGATGACCGCCGCGCGCGCGGCTTCGGGCGTCTGCTCGCGCACGTACAGGTTCAGCGGCCGCAGCCGCCGCTCGACGTAGCACAGGTGCAGCACCAGATCCTCGCCGTCGAGGGTGATGCTGCCGGCGCAAGTGGTCAGCAATTCGTCGAGCAAATCCGGCGCGAAACGCGCGCGCGGAAAGCGCAGGAACCGGAACGGCTGCGCGTCGACCAGCCGGCCGACGCGGTCGTGGTGGAACACCAGCGAGTACTTGGCTTCCACGTCCTCGCGCGCGACTTCCTTCGGGTACGCGAACCGGTCGCGGATCAGCTTGAACACCAGCGGATAGCTCGGCAGGGTGAACACCGCCATGACCATGCCGCGCTCGCCTTCGGCGCGGATCAGGCGCTCGCCCGGCTGCGCGGCGAACTGGCGGAAGAAGGTGCGGTAGCGCTCGGTCTTGCCCTGCTTGGCGCGGCCGAGCACGGTGTAGAGCTCGTCGATCGGCTTGCCCGGCAGCAAGGTGCGCAGGAACACCACCGCATCGCCGACGGTCGGCAGGTCGGCGTGGAAATAGCTGCGCGAATAGCTGAACAGCTGCACGACTTCGGCGCGCAAGGTCAGCACCGCATCGACCCGCAGCGCGCCGTCGTCGTTGACCAGCGCGATCACGCACGGCGAGAAACTGCGCTCGCCGAACACCCGCCCGACCAGATAGGCGCGGCGCTCGCGATAGAACACCGTATCCAGCAGCTCCACCGCGCGCACCGGATGCGGGCCCCAGTGCTGCAGGTCTTCCTGCAGGCGCACCGCGATGCCGGCGGCGCAGCGGGTGCGGTGGGCGTAGGGCACGGCGAACGGGTAGTCGTCGAGCACGCGCATGAAGGTCTCGACCAAGCGGTCGCCGGACACCGCATAGCTGTGCCGCGCCACCGGATGGGTGATCGCATCGGTCGGCTCGATGTCGAGGGCGACGAACTCCAGCGCCGGATCCACGCCGCGGGTCTTGAAGAAGCGCCGGGTCAGCGTGTTGAAGAAAGTCTTGTACAACTCGCCGTCGAGCAGCGGCGCGACGATCCCGGCATAGGCCTCGCGCACCCGCGCCCACAGCGCCGGTTCGCGCGCGCGCGCGCCGAGCCGCGCTTCCAGCGCCTGCCCGGCTTCGCCGACGCACAGGTCGTACAGCGCGATGCGCTCGACCGCGTCGTCGCGCGCGCCGTTCCAGTCGCAGCGTTCGAAACGCGCTTGCGCGCGCCGGGTGATCGCGGCGAAGCGCGCGTGGTAGTCGGCGAACGCATCGCGGATCTGGCTGGCGACGGCGACCGCTTCGGCGAGAGCGTCGGGGGCGGCGGACATGGCCGCAGTGTACGGCGGCGCGCGTGCGGCTGTGGCATGCTCGCCGGCGGATTCGCTTACCGATGAAACCGTCATGACGCTTCGGACACCGACGCCGGCGATTTTATGTGCCGCGTTGATACTGGCCGCGCTGGCGCCGCACGCCGCGCTGGCCCAGGACGACACCCGCCTGATCCTGTACACCGGCCGCGTCGGCGAACGCGCGGTGACGATGTACCTCAAGGACGAACCGGCCCCGTGCGGCGGCGACTTGCGCCTGATCACCGCGATCTATCGCTACGACGGCGTGTCCAAGTGGCTGGAACTGGACGCCAACAGCGATCGCAAGGGCCGCCTGGCCCTGGTCGAATCCAACCTCGGCAGCGGCGTCAGCGGCGCGATGATGCTGGTGCGCGACGGCGATGGCCTGAAAGGCAAGTGGATCAGCCCCGACGGCGAGCGGGTGCTGCCGGCGCGCTTCCAGCCGGCTCCGGCGCCGGCCAGGAAGCGCCGCGAGATGGAGGAGACCCTGGAAAAGGTCCACTACGAGAACAACGACTGCTGAGCTGCGCCGGACTCGCCCTGTAGGAGCTGCGCAAGCTGCGACCGCGCAGCCCGCCGGCCGCGTCGCATCCACGCAACGCCGACGAACCCACGATCAACCCACGCCGCCTAGCGCCCGCGCGGCCACCGCATCTCCAGCGCCACCATCGCCGCCACGCACGCCGAGATCGCCGGCCACCACGGCAGGAACAGTTCCAAGGTCGGTTCCCAGCGCGCCCAGGTATTGCCGTAGTGCAGCGCGAACACGGTCAGGTTGGTGTGCAGCGCCAGCAGCAGGGCCGCGCCGATCGCCGCCGCCGCCAGCGCGCGGTCGTAGCGGCGCGGCCCGCGCCGGCGCTGCCGCCAGCGCAGCAGCAACGCGCACGGCAGCACGGTCAGCAACAGGCAGACCGTGGCGAAGAGGGTCAGCGCGGTGAGAAAGCGCACCGGCGTCATCGTCGTCAGCACTGCGACGTCCGTTTCGCCGATCACCGTTTCCCAGTGCGCCCAGGCCGGCAACGCCACCGCCGCGGCCATGAACCACAGCGCGCGCACGCCCCCAGCCAGCGCAGAACGGCCGGTGGCGAGCGCGGGCGAAACGAGGCTGATGCGGGTCGAGGTCATGGACGCGGCGGCCGCTCGGTCGATACGGCCAACGATCCTACTGTCATTACCGGCAAAATCCGATGCACTTCTCGAAACCATCGGGTTACCATCCGCCGCGACGGTGCAGGGATGCTGATACGCGCCGATCGGACCGGCCCGATGGGGGAACTCCGGTGCGGCGCCCGCCGCCCGGAAGGCATCGCCGGCACCGCTCGCCGCTCGCGTCTTGCGCTCGAACCGGGGCTTCGCGCCCCGTGCCTTTCCTGACGAGAGCGACACATCCAATGGTTCAGAAGATCATCATCGGCGTGCTGGCCGCGGCCCTGATCGCGGTCTGTTCGGTCTGGGGCTACACCGCCTGGCAGAAGCAGCAGGCCGCCGCGCCCGCACCGGCGCCCGTCGCCGCCGCGCTGCCCGCGGCCAAGCCGCTCGATGCGGCCCTGCCGGCCGAGACCGCGCCGGTCGCGGCCGAAGCGCCGAAGGAAGAAAAGGCCGACGGCACCCACTTCACCTACAAGTACGTCTCGCCGCGCAATTCCGACCTGCTGGCGATGTACAACATGGCCAGCGAGATCGACATCCTGCACCACCTGCCGGAGGTCAATCAGCTCGACGGCTGGCTGACCCTGCCGCGGCCGATCAACTTCATCACCGCCGAGTGCGGCACCGTCAACGCCTTCTACGCCCGCGACAAGGGCGACGTGGTGCTGTGCTACGAGATGCTGGAACTGCTGGTGCGCCAGGGCGCGGCGATCGCCCAGGCCAACGGCGGCAGCACCGGCGACCAGCTCAAGTACCTGATGGCGAACCTGCGCTTCCTGATGCTGCACGAGACCGGCCACGCCCTGGTCGACATGCTCGACCTGCCGCAGACCGGGCGCGAGGAAGACGCGGTCGACCAGCTCGCCACCACCTTGATGCTGTCGCTGGTCAGCGCCGACGAGAGCGAGGGCGACATCGCCCAGAACCTGCAGCTGGCGTCGAACTTCTTCCTGCTGACCGACAGCGGCAACCACGACATGGCCAGCTACGCCGACGAGCATTCGGTCGGCGCGCAGCGCTTCTTCAACCTGCAGTGCATGATCTACGGCCACGATCCGGGCAAGTACCTGCGCATCGTCACCAGCGGCCGCCTGCCCGAGGCGCGCGCGCTGCGCTGCCAGGACGAGAGCAAGCAGATCACCCGCAACTGGCTGCGCCTGATCGAGCCGAACATCGCGCCGAAGCACCGCATGACCGCCGAGGAGGAGCAGGCCAAGATCGAGGCGATCAAGCAAAAGCAGGTCGAGAACGCGCCGGCGCCGTACGTGCGCTGAGCCTCGTCCGGGCGCCCGGATACGGGCGCCGCGGTTGCGCCCGCCGATGCGGCGCGCGCAGCCCGGATCCAAAAAGAACTATGCGCGGCCGCTACGGCGGCCGTTTCATCGCTATCGGTTGATTGCACATGATGGTTTGCCGCACGCTCGCACTGAGCGCTTTCGTCCTCGCGCTGGCCGCCTGCGTCAAGCCCGCCGCCGAACCGGCTTCGCCGGAACAGGCGCGCGCCGCGTTCCTGGCTTCGTGCGAACGCCGGCTGCAAGGCCGCACCTCGCTCAGCGCCGCGCAGATCGCGAGCTTCTGCCCCTGCTTCGCCGACGCGGCCGCCGCCAAGCACGATCTCAACCGGCTCAACGCCGAGATGGAATCCGGCAGCGACGACGCGTTCAAGTCGACCCTCCAGGCCGAATTCGAGCAGTGCAAACGGCGCATGTAACGCGCCGATAGCCCTCCTGTAGGAGCGGCGCAAGCCGCGACCGCGAATCCGCAACCACGACGAAACCGCCCTGCGAGCGAAAGACTCGCGGATGCAGGCGCCGTGGTTGCGGATTCGCGGTCGCGGCTTGCGCCGCTCCTACAGGAAGCGCCGGCTACTGCGCGTTGCCGTCGGGCATCAGCAGCACCAGCGGCTCGCAGGCTTTCGCCGTGCAGCCCCAGCGGCGCACGGCCGCTCCGTCGGTCCAGGTCGCCGTCGCCGCGGCGTTGATCTCGAAGTCCCACTCGCGTCCCTGCGCGCGCAGGCGGCCGCTGATCGAACACGGCAGCCAGTAGAACGCGTCGTGGGTGCCGTCGGGGTATTCGCGGCTCGCGGCGAACAATGCCGCCACCTGCCGCGGATTCAGGCGCCACGCCGCGCAGTCCTTGCGCAGCGCGGGTTCGCGGCCTTGCGGGTCGTCGAAGCGCGCCGGATCCACGCGCAGCACGGTCAGCGTTTGGCCGCCGTCCGCGCCGGGCGCGTGCGCGCAGGCGGCCAGCAGCAGTGCGAGCGACAAGCCGGCAACGGCCTGAAAACCAGTACGTCGCAGAGCAAGCATCGTAGTGAACGGCATCATCGGGCCTTGGGAAAATCCGCGGCCTTGCGCTCGAACGCGTCGCGCGCCAGGCCTGCGTAACAAACGAACGCCGCCACCGCCTGTTCGACGCTGGAAACGCTGAAACTCAGCGCGTCGCCGCGCTGCGCCAGGCGCGCGAGCAAGGAATCGCGAACCAGGCGTTCGCTGCGGAACGCGAATGCGCCATGGCCGAGCGGCCGCGCTTCGAGAAAATCGCGTTCGTCGCGGTACAGGCCGATACCGTACGCGCGCTCGGGCGGCGCCGCCTGCGCCTGCGCCAGCAACTCGCCCAGGCGCGAGGTCGGCACCGGGCCCAGCTGTTCGACGGCGCCGTCGTCGTAGACGCGGTAACCGCGCAGGTCGGCTGCGGCGTTCATCGCCCGTCGAACAGCCGCAACACGAGTTCTTCGACTTCCAGCGGCCGGCCGGCGCGCGCGGCGGCCTGGTGCCATTGCGCCGGCGAGGGACCGTCGCTGGCGCTCGCGCCGCCCCACAGCGAGGCGTTGATCGCGAACACCGCCGCGCCTTCGCGCACATGCATCGGCGCGACCCGCTCCAACGCGGCGCGCAGCGGGCCTTCGACCGCGGCCGGCAATGCCGGCGTGTAATCCAGCCAGACCTTGCGCGCGCCGTCGGCGCGCACCGCGACGACCACATAGCCCGACGCGGGCGCGCCGGGCGCGGCCCGTTGCAGATGCGCCTGCGCCGCGGCGTTGAGCGCCTTGATGTAGGCCGCCATCGCCTCGGCGCCGTCGACGCGCTGCGCCATCGCCTCCTGCGGTTGCAGCAGCATGATCGAGTTGACCGCGTACGGCGCGGCCGCGGCGGCGGATCCGGTCCAGGACATGAGCAGCACGATCGTCAACAACCAACGCATGGCGGCGACCTCGCATCCGATGTGAGGCGGTAAGGCGGCCCGCGCGGGCGCGGGGCTTGCCGCGATCCTAGCGCAACCGGCTGCGGCCGGTCTGCCGGCCGTCGTCCGCGTGGTCGCGATGGCCCCTTGTAGGAGCGGCGCGAGCCGCGACCAACCGCAGCGGTGTTCGAAAGCGCCGCTTCCGCAGCCCGGGCAATCGGCCACGCTTGCAGATGCCGACTATCGGGGCTTCGGAAACCTCGCTTGCGAACACCGCTGCGGTTGGTCGCGGCTCGCGCCGCTCCTACAGGTAGGCATCGAAACGCCAAAAAAACACGGGGCGCCTGAGCGCCCCGTGCTTCAACGACTTCGGCGCGTCGCGCCTCAGAGGTGCTTGATGATCTCGTCCGCGAACTCCGAGCACTTGACCTCGGTCGCGCCGTCCATCAGACGGGCGAAATCGTAGGTCACGCGCTTGGAGCCGATGGCCTTGTCCATCGCCGCGATGATCGCGTCGGCGGCTTCGGTCCAGCCCATATAACGCAGCATCATCTCGCCCGACAGGATCACCGAACCCGGGTTGACCTTGTCCAGGTCGGCGTACTTCGGCGCGGTGCCGTGGGTCGCCTCGAACACGGCGTGGCCGGTCACGTAGTTGATGTTCGCGCCCGGCGCGATGCCGATGCCGCCGACCTGCGCGGCGAGCGCGTCGGACAGGTAGTCGCCGTTGAGGTTCAGCGTCGCGCTGACGTCGTATTCCTTCGGACGCAGCAGGATCTGCTGCAGGAAGGCGTCGGCGATCGCGTCCTTGATGACCAGGCCCGCGCCGGGCTTGCCTTCCGGAATCACGTGCCACGGGCCGCCGTCGAGCTCGACCGCGCCGAAGGCTTCGCGCGCGATCTGGTAACCCCAGTCGCGGAAGCCGCCTTCGGTGTACTTCATGATGTTGCCCTTGTGGACCAGGGTCACCGACTTGCGATTGTTCTCGATCGCGTATTCGATGGCCGCGTGGACCAGGCGGGTGGTGCCCAGGAACGACACCGGCTTGATGCCGATGCCGACCTCGACGCCGAGCTCGCGGCGCGGCGCGCCGACTTCGACCAGCGCGTCCTGCCAGGCGTCGATCTTGGCCTGGGTGCCGAAGCGGATCTTGTCGAACGCCTGCGGGAATTCCTTCTGCAGGAAGTCCAGCACCTTCTTCGAGTCGGCGCTGCCGCCGGCCCATTCGATGCCGGCGTAGATGTCCTCGGTGTTCTCGCGGAAGATCACCATGTCGACGTCGCCCGGCTTCTTGACCGGCGAGGGCACGCCTTCGAACCAGCGCACCGGGCGCAGGCAGACGTACAGGTCGAGCATCTGGCGCAGGGCCACGTTGAGCGAGCGGATGCCGCCGCCGACCGGCGTGGTCAGCGGGCCCTTGATGCTCACCAAGTAGTCGCGACAGGCTTGCACGGTGCCATCGGGCAGCCAGGTGCCGTAGGTGTTGTTGGCCTTCTCGCCGGCATAGACCTCCAGCCACTCGATCTTCTTCTTGCCGCCGTAAGCCTTGGCGACCGCGGCATCGAGCACGCGCACCGAGGCGCGCCAGATGTCGGGGCCGGTGCCGTCGCCTTCGATGAACGGGATGATCGGGCGGTCCGGCACGTTCAGGCCGGTCGGGGTCTTGGTGATCTTGGCGCCGCCTGCGGGCGGCGTCGCTACGAACTCGGTCATTACGATCTCCAGTGGGGCCGCCCGTGCGCAGGCGCATGGGACGGTGCAGGGTTCCTGCGGCCCGCGGGTGGCGCGACGGGCCGGCCGGCCATTGTCGCGGTTCGGGGGAGGCGAGGCAAAGTGCGCGGTGGGTCGCTGTGTTGCGGGGCCGGGCCGCAGGGCCTGTTATCGTGGCCGGCGCGGGCGCGGGCGCGGCGGCATCGGAGGCAGAGGCAATGGCGGCGCAGGATTCGATCTATGCCCGGCAGTGGCGCGACCGGCGCGCGCGCCGATTGTGGTTTTACGGCGTTTGGATCGGCGGCTTCGCGGTCCTGGCGCTGCTGATGTTCGGCGTGCTTCCACATTTCCCACAGATCCCGGCCGGCGCAATATTCGTCGTACTGGGCTTGACTTGGTTGGCGGGTTCCTTCTTCGCCGGGATGCGGCTTCAGCGATTTCCTTGTCCTCGCTGCGGACGTTCGTATTTCATGACCTCATTGATCTACTTCCCGTTCGCGCGTCAGTGCCGCCATTGCGGCTTGCCGCGGGACGAGTGAGGCGGCGCATGTACCGTCGGAAATCTCCGGTGCGTAAACGCAGGAAGAAGCGGCCCGATCCGCCGGTGCCGGTCGATACCTCCCGGTGGTCGCAGGCCAGCCGCCGCTCGATGACCTGCGAACTGATCGGCGATCATTATTCCGATCGCACGCTCAGCTGCCGCAATTGCCGCAACGCATTCGTGTTCAGCGCGCAGCAACAGCGCGAAACTTACGAAGTACGCAAGGCCTACATCGCGCAACAACGTTGCCTGTGCCCGCAGTGCTGGCCGCAGCGCTTGCGCCTGGTCGACGAACTCAAGCGTCTGCGCTCGCGTTGGGCGCGCGACCGCGCGGGCGTGAAGCGCGACCCGCAGGCCTTGCGCCGATGGCGCGAACTGTTGGCGCAAGCGCCGCGCTACGGTCTGCGCAGGGACCGCGCGCAATGCGCGATGGTCGAGCGGTTGCTGGCCGCGGCCTTGCCGCCGGTGGATGCGTGAGGGTTCGGCCTGCGTCGCGAACGATGCAGGGCGTCGCCCGGCAACGCTGGAATCGAGCCGATCCCTTATGCTGTCGCAGTAGCGACGTACCCGCATTCGTACGCAGCGATTCGGATTGCAACAATGATGAAGATCCTAGCGATCGTAGCCGCCCTGATTTCCACCGGCCTGGGCATCAGCGCGATCCTCACCCGCAGCATCTCGTTGCACTGGACCATCGGCAACGGCGAGCCGCGGCTCGACGAGCCGCCGACGGAGGTCCGCGGTTGGCCGGCGGTGGTCCTGGGCGTCGTCTGCATCGGCATCGGTGCGTTCATCGTCGCCAAGCACGTGCTCTGAGCCGTCTGCGCGGGAATCCGCGCGGATTCGGCGCGAGTCGCTTCGTCCCTGTCAGCCCGCGACAGCCCAGTCGCCCGGCGTCAACGGCGCCATCCCATGCACGGCCCGTGCGCGGTCGCATTGCGCGCTCGGCGCGCCGTCTTCCCACGCGGGCCTGACCTCGCGGCACGGCGAAGGCCGCAACGGATAGATGCCGCAGTGCGCGTCGCGCGCGAGGTCGCCACGCAGTTGTTCGCAACGCACCGGCGCGCCGCCGTAGGTGCCGCGCATGACCACGCGGTGCGGGTCCAGGGTTTCGGTCAGCGCCGATGGAGTGAGGCCGTGCGGGTGCGCGTCGGTCTCGCTCCAGTGGAACGCGACGCGGAAGGCGGCGCAGCAGGCGCCGCAGCGCAGGCAGGGGTGGGCAGCGTCGGACATGGGCCGGCGAATGTCGCGGCGGTGAAGGGATGGAATGGGTGCGAACGGCTACAGCAGCGCGGACACGCCGACCGCGCTCGTGAACGCGGAGATCAGCCCGAGCCACGCGATGATACGGCCATGCTCGGCGAAGCGCTGCGGGCGCAGCAGCCACTGCACGGCGCAGCCGACGAGATAGCCGGGCAGGAAGGCGAGGACGAGGCCGGTCCAGAGGCGGTCGAAGGCCTTGGGCGCTTCGAGTCCGTAGTAGCCGGCGACCGCGCCGAGCGCGAGTGCGGCGTACAGCGTCAGCCTCAGCGGCCGGATCCGGCGCAGATCCGCCCGGTCGTAGTCGAACCAGAATCGCGATTGCCGCATGCCGCTTCCTTGGCGCTGCTTGAACCGAGCCACACGCTAGCGCGACCCGGTCGCCACCGCCAGGGGCGACGCGGTTCAGGCGCTCAGGCCCCGCAGCACTTCTTGTACTTCTTGCCGCTGCCGCACGGGCACGGTTCGTTGCGGTCCGGGGTGTCGGCGCGGCGCAGCGGTTCGCGCGGGGTCAGCGCGTCGATGCGGTGGTGCTGCAGGTCGGCGAGCATGCCGGGCAGGCCGGAGACGATCTCCAGGCGCTCGCGGTAGCTGACCGGGGTCGGCGGCGCGGCCGGGTCCTCGCCGAGCACTTCGCCGCTGGCGAGGCGGTCGAACAGGACGAAGATCTCGTCGATCCAGTCGTTCTCGTCGAGCCAGGTTTCCCAGGTGGCTTCGCGCAGTTCGACGCCGCGGAAGAAGCCCAGCGCCCAGTCGCGGCCGACGTCGAGTTCGTCGGGCTGTTCGGTGTCGGGTTCTTCCGGCAGCCACAGCAGCGGGGCGAGGTGGTCGGGCAGGTCGTCGTCGCCGTGGCGGACCCGCGCCGAGACCATGTTCCAGTGGCCGATCAGCAGCGCCTGCACCTGCGCGGCCTCGGCCTCGTCGCTCCAGCGCGGCTCCTTGCCGCCCCACACCGCCGGCTGCCACTCGGCCGGCGCCGGCTGGTCGGGGCCGACCACCAGGGCCGAGAGGTAGCCGTCCAGCGCTTCCAGGTTGAAGCCCTTGTACGGCACGGCGCGCTGGTCGAGCAGGTCGGCCAGGCGTTCGATCTGCTCGTCGTCGAGGTAGGCGGGGGCTTTCATGGCGGCGCTCGTGGGGGCAACGGGGGCGTGCATGGTAGTCGCAAGCGCGTCGCCGCGGCGAAAATACCCGCATGAGCGCCCGCATCCCCGTCCCCGCCGCCTGCCCCTGCGACCCGGCCCGCCGTTATTCCGCCTGCTGCGGCCCCGCGCATGCCGGCCAGCCCGCGGCCAGCGCCCAGGCGCTGATGCGCTCGCGCTACAGCGCCTATGCGCTCGGCGACCTGGAGTACCTGCGCGCGAGCTGGGCGGCGCGGACCTGCCCGGACGAACTCGATTTCGACCCGGCGGTGCGCTGGCTCGGCCTGGAGATCAAGCGCACGCGCGAAGACGGCGACGCGGCGGCGGTGGAATTCGTCGCGCGTTACCGCGTCGGCGGCGGCAGCGCGGTGCGGCTGCACGAGCTCAGCCGGTTCGAGCGGGTCGACGGGCGCTGGCTTTATCTGGACGGCGAATTCCCGTCGGGTTGAAGCCACGATCGCCCCCTGTAGGAGCGGCGCAAGCCGCGACCGCGACACTGCGCTTACGACGAATTTTCGATCCGTTCGCATCCGCGCGCGCGGTCGCGCGCGATGGCCACTGGCGCCGCGGTTGCGGGTTCGCGGTCGCGGCTCGCGCCGCTCCTACAGCAAGCCGACGCGAGTCCCGCAACCGCCGCATCGCGCGAACAAAAAAAGGGCGCGGCCGTGAGGCCGCGCCCGGGCTTGCCCGCCCTTGAGGCGGAGAGAGGCTTACTTCTTGACTTCGAAATCCTTGCTCTGGACGACGTTGCCGTCCTGGCTGATCTCGACCTTGTACTTGCCTTCCGGGAAGCCCTTCGGGCTGTTGATGCTGAACTCGGTCACGCCGCCGTTGGTGGCCTGCACGTCGACCGCCGGATCTTCCTTGACGGTCTGGCCGTCCTGGTAGGTCCACTTGGCGCCGATCTTGGTCGCCACGGTGGCGGTCGGATCGGAGGTGTTGGTGGTCACCGACGCGTGGATGGTGTCCTTCGGCTTGAACGTGGTCGCCGCGGCGGTGACCTTCTTGTCGGCGCCGACGGCGCTGCCGAGGTCGAGGCTGGCGACGGTCGCGGTCGCAGCGACCGGAGCCGGGGCCGGGGCGGGCGCAGGAGCCGGGGTTTCGGCGGCCGGCGGCGGCGGCGGCGGAGCCGGCTCTTCCTTCTTCTTGCAGCCCGCCAGCGCCAGCGAGGCGACCAGGGCGGCGGCGACGGCGTACGTGGTGCGATTGCGGATCAGCATGGTGGATCTCCTTGGAAAGACGATGAAGTGGAAAGCGTCGCGGCGCGGGTTCGCGCCTCGTCGTTGACGGTGCGTCAGTCGTTGACGGTCGGAATCTTCAGGATCTGGCCGGGCTGGATCTTGTCGGGATCGTCGAGCTGATCGCGATTGGCCTCGAAGATCGCATTCCACTTGCTCGCCTTGCCGTAGAACTCTTTGGCGATGTGCGACAGCGTGTCGCCCTTCTGGACCGTGTAGGTCTGCTGGCCACCGCCGGTGATCTCGTCGGTCGAGCTCACGCCGCTCTGGACGTCGCTGAAATCGGCTTTCTCTTTGATTTCGTCGGTGCTCGACACACCGCTTTGCACATCGGAAAAATCGGCTTTCTTGTCCGGGGTAGTCATGGGTAGAGGGCTCCTGCCGGGGTGGCGGGGGCACCATGACATGGGGCTTGTTAAAAAGACATAGCGCCCGCGTGAACTGTGATGAGGAAACTGAATGGGGATATGACGCGTTTAAGACGCGTCTCAACCGGCGCTGTGCGCGCGCTGGATCCCGCGGCACCGGCCGTATGCCGGACCGGTGCCGTGAGCCGGCTTACTGGCGCTCGTCGCGGCCGGCGGCCGGCGCGTCCAGACCGGCGCTGCCGCGCCAGGGATTGATGTCCAGGCCGCCGCGGCGGGTGTAGCGCGCTTCCACCGACAGCCACTGCGGGCCGGCGATGCGGCTGAGGTCGGCATGGATGCGCTCGACGCATTGCTCGTGGAATTCGGCGTGGTCGCGGAACGAGACCAGGTAGCGCAGCAGGCCGGCCCGGTCCAGGCGCGGGCCGCGATACGCGACGACGACCCGCGCCCAGTCCGGCTGGCCGGTGACCGGGCAGTTCGACTTGAGCAGGGCCGAACTCAGGGTTTCCTCGACGATCTCGCCCGCGTCGGCGGACAGGTGTCCGGCATTCGGCGGGCCGTAGTCGTCGATCGCCACGTCGAGCGCGTCGATCGATTCGACGCTGTCGCCGTCATCGATCGGCGGCAGGCCGAACGCGACCTGCACCGGCGCGCCGGCGGCGGCGCCGAGGTCGCGCACGAAGGTGTCGAGCACCGCCTGCGCGCTGTCGAAACGGCTGGAATTGAAGGAATTCAGGTACAGCTTGAGCGACTTGGATTCGATCAGGTGCGGCGAGGTCGCCGGCACCGAAATCGTCGCGGTGGCGACCTGCGGCTTGCCGCGGCGGTCGAGCCAGCTAAGTTCGTAGGCGTGCCAGCGGTCGTAGCCGACGAACGGCGGCGCAGCGTCGTCGACGCCGATGTGCTCGCGGCCGAGCGCGCGGGCGATGGGGAACAGCAGCGAGGCGTCGTACTCGCGCGGGTAGTCGACGTGGCGGCCGAGGGGGAGTTCGTGGGAGGTCATGGCGGTATTTTAGCCGCTGCGGCGGGTGGCGCCGGTTGCCGCAGTTCGCGGTCGCAGCTTGCGCAGCTCCTACAGTCGGATCCGAACCGTCCGAAACCCTTGTAGGAGCGGCGCGAGCCGCTACCGCGACAATTCACCTGCGGCGCAACCGCAACCGCGCCGCGCTCACCCCGCCTTCGGCGCGTTCAGATAATCCAGCGTCACCTGCAGCATCGCCCGCAGCCCCAGGTCCAGCGAGCTCTCGTCGAGCTTGAACTTCGGCGAGTGGTTGCTCGGCGCCGTGGTCGGGTCCACGCCCTTTTCGGTCGCGCCGACGAAGAAGAACATCGCCGGCACTTCCTTGGCGTAGTACGAGAAATCCTCCGCGCCCATCACCAGCGGCATCTCGACCACGTTGGCGTCGCCGGCCACCGCCTTCAGGCTCGGCAGCATGCGCGCGGTCAGCGCCGGGTCGTTGTAGGTCACCGGGTTGCCGTCCTGGTCCGGCACCTGCGCTTCGGCGCGGGCGCCGTGCGCGGCGCTGACGTGCTCGGCGACGTTCTTGAGGTCTTTGAAGATCGCCTGGCGCATGCCTTCGTCGAAGGTGCGGATGGTGCCGACCATCTCCACGTCGTCGGGAATGATGTTGTAGCGGATGCCGCCCTTGATCGCGCCGAAGCTGACCACCGCCGGCAGCTTGGCGATGTTGGTGCGGCGGCTGACGATGGTCTGCGAGGTGCCGATCACGTCGGCGGCGGCGACGATCGGGTCGATGCCGGCCCACGGCGCCGAGCCGTGGGTCTGGCGGCCCTTGATCTTGATGCTGAAGCGGTCGGACGCGGCCATCAGCGGGCCGCCGCGCACGCCGAGCTGGCCGGCGTTCAAGGTCGAGAACACGTGCAGGCCGAACACCGCTTCGGGCTTGTAGTCCTTGAACAATCCGTCCTTGAGCATCAGCGAGGCGCCGCCTTCCTCGTTGCCCGGCGCGCCTTCTTCGGCCGGCTGGAAGATCAGCATCACCTGGCCCGGCAGGTCCTTCTTCATCGCCACCAGCGCATCGGCCACGCCGAGCAGGATGCCGGTGTGGGCGTCGTGGCCGCAGGCGTGCATGACCCCGACGGTTTCGCCGCGATAGGTCGCGGTGGCCTTGGACGCGAACGGCAGGTCGACCTGTTCGGTCACCGGCAGCGCGTCCATGTCGGCGCGCAGGGCGATCTTCGGGCCGGGCTTGCCGCCTTCGATGATCGCGACCACGCCATGCTTGGCGATGCCGGTGCGCGGCTTGAGCCCGAGCTTGCGCAGGTGCTCGGCGACCTTGGCCGCGGTGCGCTCCTCGCGGTTGGACAGTTCCGGGTTCTGGTGGAAATCGCGGCGCCAGCCGACCACGTCGGCCTTGAGCTTGGCCGCGGCGCTGGCGACCTCCGGGCGCTCGCCCGACGCCTGGGCGGCGGCGGCGAGCGGCAGGGCGAGGGCGGACAGACTCAGGGCGCAGCGCAGCGCGACGGACAGCGGACGCTTCATCGACTTCGACTCCGGCGGGAAAGTCCCGATGCTAGCCGAAGGCGGGCGGCGCGGCAGCGCGACTTTGGGTGGGCCCGTCCCTGTAGGAGCGGCGCGAGCCGCGACCGCGAACCTGCAATGGCGACGAAAACTTCTATCCCGCGCAACCGCATGCGCCGATGCGAAGGCGGAGGTTTCGTCGTCGTTGCGGTGTCGCGGTCGCGGCTTGCGCCGCTCCTACAGGGGGGATCGCCGGGTTGCGCACTGAAGACCCGAGACGTTCGCGGCGTACCCCGCCAGAACGTCATCCCCGCGAACGCGGAGATCCAGAGACTTCAGAGCCATGTCGCGGTGAAGCCCTGGATCCCCGCCTTCGCGGGGATGACGGTAGGAGAGTGGCGTGGCGTGGCGCGGTGCAGCGCGAATCGATACGACCTCGCCGATCACTCCTGCGCCGGCGCACCGTGCAGATAATCCAGCGCCACCTGCAACATCGCCTTCGTGCCGACCTCCAGCGCGCCTTCGTCGAGCATGAAGTTCGGCGAATGGTTGATCGGCGCCTTGGCCGCGTCGCTGCCCTTCGCGGTCGAGCCGACGAAGAAATAGAAGCCCGGCACGGTGTTGGCGAACTGGGAGAAATCCTCGGCCACGGTCACCAGCCCGGATTCGACCACGTTGGCCTCGCCGGCCGCGCGCCGCAGCGACGGCAGGGCGCGGCGGGTCAGGGCGGCGTCGTTGATCGTCGCCGGCGCGTTGTTGACCACCGCCAGCTCGGCGCTGGCGCCGGCGGCGTGGGCGTAGTCGTCGGCGGTGCGGCGCAGGCGCGCGATCACGTCCTCGCGCACGGCCGGGTCGAAGGTGCGCAGGGTGCCGACGAGCCTGGCTTCGTCGGGAATGATGTTGAAGCGCACGCCGCTGTTGAACTGGCCGGCGGTCAGCACCACCGGGGTCGCGGCGATGTTGACCTGGCGCGCGATCATGCTCTGGCTGGCGAGCAGGATCTGCGCGCCGACGGTGATCGGGTCGACCCCGTCCCACGGCCGCGAGCCGTGGGTCTGCTTGCCGCGCACGGTCAGGCTCCATTCGTCGGCGCTGGCCAGCATCGGGCCGCTGCGGTAGCCGATCTGGCCGACGTTGAGCCCGGCCCACACGTGCAGGCCGAACACGGCTTCGGGTTTGAAGTCCTTGAACACGCCTTGATCGAGCATGAGTTTGGCGCCGAACGGCTCGCCCGCGGTCGGCGGGCCTTCCTCGGCCGGCTGGAACACGAACATGACTTCGCCCGGCAGTTGGTCCTTGTGCGCGGCCAGCGCGGTGGCGACGCCGAGCAGGATCGCCACGTGCGCGTCGTGGCCGCAGGCGTGCATGACCCCGACCGGCTGGCCGCGGTAATCGGCGGTGACCTTGGACGCGAACGGCAAACCGGCCGGCTCGGTCACCGGCAGCGCGTCCATGTCGGCGCGGATGGCGATGCGCGGGCCGGGCTTGCCGCCCTTAAGCACCGCCGCCACGCCGGTGTGGGCGATGCCGGTGCGCGGTTGCAGGCCGAGCTTGCGCAACTGTGCAGCGACGAGCTGTGCGGTGCGCACTTCGTGCTGGCCGAGCTCGGGGTGCTGGTGGATGTCGCGGCGCCAGGCCACGACCTGGCTTTGGACCGATTGCGCGGCCTGCGCGGTCGCGGCGGGGTCGGCGCTTTGGGCGAACGCGGGAGCGGCGCAGGCGAGCGCCAGGGCGGCCAACGCCGACGGACGGAAAGACAGGGACATCGCAGGACTCCGGCGCGGGAAGGAAGGCGGCGTACGGATGCGTCGGCGGTCGTGGGAGGGCCTTCAGGCCCGACGCCGTTCGCTGCGATCATCGCGATCGGACACCAGAGCGTCGGGCCTGAAGGCCTTCCCATAACCGCGCATCGCACGCGCGGCAGCCTGCGATGCTAAGGCCGAAGCTGCGCCCGCGGTACCCGGCGGCGGCCGCAACGCGGCGTTGCAACCGTGCGTACGGACGTGAATGCAGTCACAGGCCGGGCCGTCGCCGTCGCGCATGCTGGCCACGGCCGATCCGGCCGCCGACCAAGGAGCAGGTTCGCATGGGTTCGATTCGCCACACCCTGAGTTTTCTCGCCGCGTTCGCGTTCGCCGCCGGTTTCGCCGGCAGCGCCCTGGCCGCGGGCAATTGCAGCATCTGCATGGGCATCTACGACCGCTGCATGGCCCAGCCCGACGCCGACCAGGGCGTCTGCGCGCGCCTGCACAACCAGTGCGCGCAACCCAAGCAGTGCCCGCTGATGCCGGAGTTCTGAGCATCGCCGCCGGCTCCGGCGCGCGTCGCGACGGCGCCGGTGTTCCGCGTTGCATTCACCAACGACCAAGGAGCAGGTTCGTATGCGTTCGATTCGCCACAAGACGTTGTTCGCCGCCGCATTCGTGTTCGCCGCCGGCTTCGCCGCCAGCGCCGCCGCCGTCCCGGCCAAGTGCGCGCCGTGCCGCCAGATCTACGACGACTGCATGGCCGGGCCCAACCCCAGCTACGAAGTCTGCGCGCGCCAGTACAACGAGTGCGTGCCGCCGAGCTGCCCGCTGATGCCGCTGCCGTGGGATCCCTGAGCGCCGCCGCCGCACCCGACCGGAATCATCCACGACCAAGGAGAAGGTTCGTATGCGTTCGATTCGCCACAAGACGTTGTTCGCCGCCGCATTCGTGTTCGCCGCCGGCTTCGCCGCCAGCGCCGCCGCGATCCCGGCCAAGTGCGCGCCGTGCCGCCAGATCTACGACGACTGCATGGCCGGCCCCACTCCCAGCTACGAAGTCTGCGCGCGCCAGTACAACCAGTGCGTGCCGGCGGGCTGCATGCTGATGCCGCTGCCGTGGGAACCCTGAGCGCCGCCGTTGCGCCCGACCGGAGTCATCCACGACCCAGGAGAAGATCCGTATGCGTTCGATCCGCCACAAGACGCTGTTCGCCGCCGCGTTCGCATTCGCGATGGCGCTGAGCTCGACCGCGATGGCGCAGTTCGATTACCGGTGCGACTCGTGCATGAGTCAATACACCTATTGCGCCGGCCAACCCGATGCGTCGATTCCGGCGTGCGTCGACGAATACAACATTTGCGCGGGACGCTACGACTGCCCGTACATGCCGATCGAGTGAAGTCCGTCCCCGGCCGCCGCCAGCGACGGCCGGTGGCGTCGTCCGCCACATGACCCAGGAGAAGGTTCGTATGCGTTCGATTCGCCACAAGACCCTGTTCGCCGCCGCGTTCGTGTTCGCCGCCGGCTTCGTCGGCACCGCCGCGGCCGGCAGTTGCTGGGATTGCCAGCAGATCTATAACGCCTGCATGCAGGAACCCGGGACCACCCAGAGCCAGTGCGCGCACCGCCACAACGACTGCGCGCGGCCGATGAACTGCCCGCTGATGCCGGAAACCGACATCGAGTAAGGCCGCCAGGCGTGCGACCCGCGGGCGCGGTGCGGCGCGCCCGCTTCGGGTCGGGGCCGGGGCGCACGGGCGCCCCGGCCGCCGCCCGGCGGGCCGATTTGCCCCGCCGCCGCCGCGGGCCTAAAATGAGAATGGTTATCGTTTGCCGGCTCGCAGGACGCTCGCGGCCGCGATCGCGCCCTTTCCCGTTCTCCGTGCAGGCCCCCATGTCCCTTTCCGCTTCCCGTCCGCGCGCGCTCGGCCGCGCGATCCGCCTGACCTTGTCCGGCCTGCCGCTGCTGGCCGGCGCTTTCGCCGCGCAGGCCGCGGACGCCCCGGCCGCCGACGCGACCACCCTCGACAAGGTCCAGGTCCAGGCGCCGATCGCCAAGCGCAGCCAGACCGTGACCAAGACCGACACCCCGCTGATCGAGGTGCCGCAGTCGGTCTCGGTCATCACCGCCCAGCAGATGCGCGAGCGCGGCATCCAGGGCATCGAGGAAGCGGTGTGGTACACCGCCGGCGCGCAGGGCGGCGGCTACGGCCAGGACACCCGCAGCGACTGGCTGCTGGTGCGCGGCTTCACCCCGGCCCGCTACATGGACGGGCTGACCCTCACCGACGGCGTGTGGACCGGCGGCACCCGCATCGAGCCGTACGGGCTGGAGCGGCTGGACGTGCTCAAGGGACCCTCGTCGGTGGCCTACGGCGCGATGCCGCCGGGCGGCCTGGTCAACATGGTCAGCAAGCGGCCGACCGCCGAGCCGCTGCACGAGGTCGAGGTCACCCTCGGCAACTACGACCTGCGCCAGGCCGCGTTCGATTTCGGCGGCCCGCTCAGCGCCGACGGCGTGTGGTCGTACCGGCTGACCGGCCTGGCCCGCAACAGCGACAACATCGTCGACCACGTCAAGGACGACCGTTACTTCTTCGCCCCCGCGCTGAGCTGGAAGCCGAGCGAGGACACCGAACTGACCGTGCTGGCGCGCTGGCAGAAGGCCGACACCGCGCAGGGCGGCGGCTTCCTGCCCGCGGCCGGCACCCTGCTGCCGAACCCGCACGGCAAGATCCCGCGCGAGCGCTACACCGGCGAGCCGGGCTGGAACGACTACGTCAAGACCATGCGCTCGATCGGCTACGAATTCCGCCACCGCTTCAGCGACGCGGTGACCTTCCGCCAGAACCTGCGCTACGGCAAGGTCGACGTCGATCACGACGCCGGCGTCGGCGCGTTCGGCCTGCAGGACGACCAGCGCACGCTGACGCGCTACTACTTCCCGCTGGAAGAAGCCTCCAAGTCATTCGCCGTCGACAACAACGTCGAATGGAAGTTCGGCACCGGCGGCTGGGACCACACCGTCCTCGCCGGCATCGACTATCGCCGTCTGGAAAGCGACTACAGTTCGGCGTTCGCGTTCGGCGCGCCGTCGCTGGACATCTTCAACCCGGTCTACGGCGCGCGCATCGTCAAGCCGGCCTACACCTCGCGCACCGACAAGGTGCAGCAGCAGGTCGGCGTGTACGTGCAGGACCAAATCCGCATCGACCGCTGGGTGATCACCGCCGCCGGCCGCCAGGACCGGGTGCGCACGCGCACCGACAATCTGCTGGCCGCGCCGGTCACGCGCGAGCGCCAGAACGACAGCAAGTTCTCCGGGCGCCTGGGCGTGAACTACCTGTTCGACTCGGGCTGGGCGCCGTATGTGGCCTGGTCGCAGTCGTTCGAACCGACCGTCGGCGCCGACTTCGCCGGCCGTTCGTTCGTGCCGACCACCGGCGAGCAGATCGAAGCGGGCCTGAAGTTCCAGCCCGCCAGCGGCCGCGCGCTGCTGACCCTGGCCGCGTACGAGCTCAAGCAGAAGAACACCCTGACCGTCGATCCCAACCACACCTTGTTCTCGCTGCAACAGGGCGAGACCCGGGTGCGCGGCGCCGAACTGGAAGGGCGCTGGAATTTCGCCAACGGCCTGAGCGTGTACGGCGCCTACACCTACACCGATTCGGAAGTGACCCGCAGCAACGACGCCGGCGCGCTCGGCAAGCAGATCGCCTTGCAGCCGCGCAACGTCGCGTCCTTGGGCGCGGACTACACCATCGGCTACGGCGCGCTGTCGGGCCTGGGCTTCGGCGCCGGCGTGCGCTACACCGGCGAGCACTACGGCGATCTGTACAACCAGTGGAAGACGCCGTCGTACACGCTGTTCGACGCCTCGGTGCGCTACGACCTGGACGCGTGGCGGTTCCAGCTCAACGCCAGCAACCTCAGCGACAAGGAATACGTGTCGGTGTGCAACAGCGCGGCGTGGTGCTACTACGGCTATCCGCGCACGGTGACGGCGTCGGTGCGCTATCGCTGGTGATGCGCGCGGATCTTGCGACGCAGCGACTGTAGGAGCTGCGCGAGCTGCGACTACGGGGTAGCCGGTTGCGTCGTCTGCGTGGTGTCGCGGTCGCGACTTGCGTCGCTCCTACAGGTGGATCGCGCGGATCTTCGCTGGTGCGGAAAAACGGGACGCAGCGTCGCCGCTGCGTCCCGCGGGCGCGGCTCAGCGACCGATCATCGCCATGCCGGCTTCGCTGTAGCGCTCGCCCGCGACCGCGCCGGGGGCGAACAGCGCGGCCAGGCGGCCGAGGTCGTCGGCCGTCAGCGTCACGTCGACCGCGCCGAGGTTGTCGTCGAGGTACTTGCGTCGCTTGGTGCCGGGGATCGGCACGATGTGCTCGCCCTGCGCCAGTACCCAGGCCAGCGCCAGTTGCGCCGGGGTGCAGCCCTTGTCGGCGGCCAGTCGCTTGACCTGCTGCGCCAGTTCCAGATTGCGGGCGAAGTTGTCGCCCTGGAAGCGCGGAGTGATGCGGCGGAAGTCGTCGCTGGCGAGCGAATCGGCGCTGGTGATCGCGCCGGTCAGAAAGCCGCGGCCGAGCGGGCTGTAGGGCACGAAGCCCACGCCGAGGCGTTCGCACGCGGCCAGCACGCCGTTGTTCTCCGGGTCGCGCGTCCACAGCGAGTATTCGCTCTGCACCGCGGCGATCGGATGCACGGCCTGAGCGCGTTCGAGCGTCTGCGCCGAGGGTTCGGACAGGCCCAGGTAACGCACCTTGCCCTGGCGCACGAGGTCGGCCATCGCGCCGACGGTGTCTTCGATCGGCACGTTCGGATCGACCCGGTGCTGGTAGTACAGGTCGATATGGTCGGTGCGCAGGCGCTGCAGGCTGCCCTCGACCGCGCTGCGCACGTACTCGGGGCGGCCGCTGACGGTGCGCACGCCGGGTTGCGACGGGTCGGAGACGAAGCCGAACTTGCTGGCCAGGAACACCTGCTCGCGGCGGCCCTGCAGGAAGCCGCCGAGCAATTCCTCGTTGGTGTGCGGACCGTACACGTCGGCGGTGTCGAGGAAGTTCACCCCGCGCTCCAGGGCGCGTTCCAGCGTGGCCAGCGATTCGCCGTCGTCGGCGGCGCCGTAGGCGAAGCTCATGCCCATGCAGCCCAGGCCGAGCGCGGACACGGTGGGGCCGTTGCGGCCGAGGCGGCGGGTCGGAAGCGTAGTCATTGCGGCGGTTCTCCATGATCGGGGGGAGAGCGGGACGCGGCGGGTGGGGGTCCGCCGCGGCGCCCGGGGAGGGCGTGCGGGCACTGTAGGCCGGCGTCATTGCGCGAAAAACCGGCCTATTCCTCATGTGTCATGAAGATTTTCTTCATAATGGCCGACAGGTCCCGCCGGAGCCGCCGCCATCGCCGCCCATCCCCTGCCCGCCGTGCTCGGCTTCGCCCGGGTCGCCCACTTCGGCAGCTTCACCCGCGCCGCGGCCGAGCTTGAGGTCTCGCCGTCGGCCCTGTCGCAGAGCGTGCGCGCGCTGGAAACCAAGCTCGGCGTGCGCCTGCTGAACCGCACCACCCGGCAGGTGGCGCTGACCGAGCACGGCGCGCGCTTCCTCGAACGCATCCAGCCCGGGTTGGCGCAGATCCAGGCCGCGTTCGACGACCTCGACGAGGTCCGCCACCGCCCGACCGGACGGCTGCGCATCAATGTCGGCCGCACCGCGCTGCGGATCATGATCGAGCCGAAGCTGGCGGCGTTCATGGCCTTGTATCCGGAGCTCGAAGTGGAGCTGTTCGCCGACGACACGCTGGCCGACCTGGTCGGCGAAGGGTTCGACGCCGGCATCCGCCTCGGCGAGAGCCTGGCGCGCGAGATGGTCGCGCTGCCGTTCGGCGGGCCGCAGCGCCAGGTCATCGTCGGCTCGCCGGCCTACTTCGAACGGCATCCGCGGCCGCGCACGCCGCAGGACCTGGCGCAGCACGACTGCATCCGCCTGCGCCTGCCCGGCGCGCGGCGTCTGTATCCGTACGAATTCAGCCGCGACGGGCGCGATTTCGACGTGGAAGTGCACGGCCGGCTGATCCTCAACGAAGGCTGGCACATCCTGTCGGCGGCGCGCGCGGGGCTGGGGCTGGCGCAGGTGTTCGAACCCTCGGCGCGCGCGGACCTGCGCGAAGGGCGCTTGATCGAGGTGTTGTCGGAGTGGCTGCCGCCGTTCCCGGGGTTCCACATCTACTACCCGGCGCGCAAGCAGCTGCCGATGAAGCTGCGGGTGTTCGTGGATTTCCTGCGCGCGCAGACTTGGGACTAGCCGCGACGTAGCGACTGTAGGAGCTGCGCGAGCTGCGACCGCGGGGTAGCCGGTCGCGTCGTAGGCGTGGTGTCGCGGTCGCGGCTCGCGCCGCTCCTACAGGCAGATCGCGTGGTGCTTCGATGGCCGGGAGGTCGCGATTCGCGCCGTCCGCGCAGGCGGTTCTCGCATTTCGCCGCGGCGCATGCGAGGCTGCGGCGGATCGCTGGGGAGCCGTCATGAACGATGCCGTGTCCGCCGTAGCACCCGCCGCGCCGAAACCGCTGCAAGGCGAGGCCGCGCTGGTGCGCGCGCTGGGGCCGTTCCAGCTCGGCGCTTCGATCGTCAACATCATCGTCGGCGCCGGCATCTTCATGCTGCCGGCGCTGCTGTACGGACGGCTCGGCGCGAGCGCGCCGCTGGTGTTCGTGGCCGGGGCGCTGGCGATCGTGCCGATCGCGCTGTGCTTCGCCGCGATCGGCAGCCGCGCCGCCGCCACCGGCGGGCCGTACACCTTCGTCGGCGCGGCGTTCGGGCCGTTCGCCGGGTTCCTCGCCGGCGCGTTGATGTGGGTCTGCAACACCTCCTCCAGCGCCGGCGTCGCCGCGGCCCTGGCCGAGCAGGCCGGCAACGCATGGGCCGCGCTGCGCGAGCCGCTGCCGCGCGCGGCGTTCATCGCCGCGGTCTACGCCGCGCTGTTCGCGCTCAACGCGTTCGGGGTCAGGCTCGGCGCGCGCATGATCGTGCTGCTGGCCACGCTCAAGCTGTTGCCGCTGTTCCTGCTCGCCGGCGTCGGCCTGTGGTTCGTCGACTGGCATCAACTCAGCGCCGCGGCGTGGCCGGGCTGGGGCGCGCTGGGCTCGTCGATGGTGCTGGTGGTGTTCGCCTACTCGGGCATGGAAACCGCGCTGGTGCCGACCGGCGAAGTGCGCGATCCCTCGCGCCACGTGCCGCGCGCGACCCTGTCGGCGATCGTGCTGGTGGTGCTGCTGTACATCGGCATCCAGCTGGCCTGCCAGGGCTTGCTCGGCGCGCGCCTGCAAGGCAGCGCCACGCCGGTCGCCGACGCCGCCGGCGCGGGCTGGGCGCCCGCGCACGGGCTGCTGCTGGCGACCGCGGGCGTGTCGATGACGGGATTTCTGATGGGCAACCTGTTCTCGTCCTCGCGCCTGCTGTTCGCGCTCGGCCGCGACGGCTATCTGCCGGCTGCGTTCGGCCGGGTCGACGCGCGCTATCACGTGCCGCGCGTGGGCTTGCTCGCGCATGCCGGGATCGCGCTGGCGCTGGCGCTGATCGGCAACTTCGAAACCCTGGCGCTGATTTCCGGCGGCGCGATCTGCCTGCTGTTCGCCGCGGTCTCGGTCGCGGCCTGGCGCGCGCAGGCGCGCGACCTGCGCGGCGCCGGCGAACCCTTCCGCCTGCCCGGCGGCAGCTGGCCGATGCCGCTGCTGGCGGTCGCGGTGATGGCGGCGATCCTGGCGACGATGACCCTGGCGCAGTGGCTGGCGATCCTCGTTTCCCTGCTCGCGCTGGTGGCGCTGTACGCGGTGCTGGCGTTGCGCCGGCGCGCGGCCGGCGCAACGCGCTGAAGCGTCAGCGGCGCTGGCAGCGCAGGTCGCGGACCCGGCCGACGTCGAGCGAGACGCCGTCGATCTTGCCGTCGGCGCCGCGCTGGAAGCGGTAGGTGATCGCGTCCTCGGTGAAGCTGTCGCGCTCCAGCGGTTCCAGCCGCGGCGGCGCCACGCGCGGATCGAAGCGGTGCAGGGCGCCGTCGATCACGCTGAGGCGGTAGTCGCGGCCGAGTTCCTCGCAGCGGTAATCGCCGGCATACGCCGCCAGCGCCGCGGCGTCGGGCGCCGCCACGGCCAAGGCTTCGAACTCGGTGCGTTCGCCTTCGGCCTGCTGCACCAGCACGCGCGGCCGGCCGCGACCCGCATCGCGGAACGACAGCGCCTGGATCGGGCTGTCTTCGACCTCGAATTCGGCCTTGCCGGCCGGGCGCAGCGCGAAGCTGTCGCCGAAGGCGTGCAGTTCCAGTTCGCCGTCGTTCCATTGGATGCGGCGCAGGCTGCCGGTCTTGGGATTGCGGTACGCCCCGGTCCAGCGCTGCATCGCCGCCGCCGGCAGCGCGACCGCGGCGCGTTGCGCGCGCGCCGCGTCGGGCTCGGACGGCAGCCCCAGCCACAGCGCGGCGGTGCGCTGGGCCATGCCGTCGGGGTCGGCGTGGGCTGCGTTGCACAGCGCCGCCACCGACAGATGCCGTTGCGGATAACGCAGCAGCTGGGCGCGATAACCGCCCCAGGCGCCGCCGTGTTTGACGATCTTGAGCCCGTCGTGCTCGCCGACCATCAGCCCCAGCGCGTAGTCGATCGGCTCGCCGCTGTCGAGCTTGCCCGGCTGTTGCAGGCGGGCGAGAAACGCGGCGTCGCCGACCACGGGGCGATAGAAATTCTCGTCCCAGCGTTGCAGGTCGGCCAGCGTGGTCAGCACCGAGCCGTCGCCGACCTGATCCCAGTTCGGCAGATCGATGCGGTAACGCTCGATCCCCGCGGGCTGCGGTTTGCCGGGCTGGGTTTCCGCCTTGGAATAAGCGCTGGCACGGCCGCGCACCGGCAAGGTGTGGTCGTCGCGATAGCGCGTGTCGCGCATGCCCAGCGGTTCGAAAATGCGTTCGCGCGCGAACTGCGCCAGCGGTTTGCCCGATACCCGCTTGACCACTTCGGCGGCGAGGAAGTAGCCGGTGTTGCTGTACACGTATTCGCTGCCGGGAGCGAAGTTCAGCGCCTTCTGCCGCGCCAGCAGGTCCAGGGTCTGGCGGTCGCTGCTGTAGTCGTCGTAGGCGATGCCGGCCAGCAGTTGCAGCACCAGGTAATCGCGCAGGCCGCTGGTGTGCTGCAACAGGTGGCGCAGGGTGATGGTGCGGCCGTAGTCGGGCAGCTCGGGTACGTACTTGCGCACGTCGTCGTCGAGCGAGAGCCGGCCGTCGCGTTCCAGCAGCAGCACCGCGGCGGCGGTGAACTGCTTGGAGGTCGAGCCGATGTCGAACACGGTGTCGGCGCCGATCGGCACGCCGAGTTCGAGGTTGGCCTGGCCGTAGCCTTTGTGGAACGCGACCGCGCCGTCGCGGAACACCGCCACGCCGCAGCCGGGCGTGTCGGGGTGGTTCCACTGGGCGAAGATCCGGTCGGTGCCGGCTTCGAGTTCGGCCGGCGCGGCCGGCGCGGCGACGGCGGCGAAACTCGCCGCGACGAGCGCCAGCGCGACGGCCAGCGGACGCAGCGGAAAATGCAGAACGTGCATGGCGTGTCCTTACGGATGCGCACGGCGAAGGCGCGCGCGGGCCGGCCACTATAGGCAGCGCGTCCGCGTCCGCCGCGTGGCGTCAGTCACGCAATCGCACGGCGCGAACGCGCCGATACACTCAGTTGCGGCGGGCGACAAAAGTGTTCTTGACCCGGTCGGACATGATCGCGTACGCGATCCACAAGCCGTTCCAGAACAGGCCGCGGACGATCACGACCAGCGCCAGCGTGCCGAGGAAGCCGCCGTTGCTGGCCTGGGTCAGCAGGCCGGTGGCGACCGCGAACAGCATCAGGTCGATGCCCAGCCAGCCGATGTAGACGCGCGGGAACCACCGCGACTTCATGAAGAACAGCGCCAGCGCGGCGAGGTTCAGCGCGAAGCTCACGCCGCAGGCCGCGATGTAGATCTGTATCGCCGTGCGCTTGGCCGCATCGAGTTCCGGCGAATCCAGCATCGCGGCCATGCCGCCGCCGTTGACCATGCCGAACAGCAGCGACCACACCAACATCACCGCCACCGCGATCAACCAGCCGCCCAGCCCTTGCGGCCCGCTGTTGCGCTCGCTGCGGTTGGTGCTGAACCGCAAGGGTTCGTCGCCGAGCCGCAGCGCGCCGCGTTCGGCGGGCGCAGCGGGTTCGCGGCGATACGGATCTTCTTCCTGCATGGCGCCTCCTGCCGGCGCGGCGGTTCCGGCTTCCCCCCGAAGCCGGCGACGGCCGCGCGCACACGATAGCCGCAATGCGCTTGCCGTCACATCCCCGCGACGCCGGTCCGGCACCATAGCCCGGCAGGGGAAAGCGGACTCGCACGGACAAGCCGGCCGCCTCGCGCGCGCTTGATCGTTGACCGTCCGCTGTTGCCTACTATTCCGTCGCAACGCCAACGCACGCAGGAGCCGCGCGCCTGCCGATGGCCCGCACCGCCGCTACCGCCGTGTCCGATTCCGCAACCGCCTCCGCCAGCACCGACGCCGCGAGGCCGGGCGCCTCCGTGCCGTCTTCGCCCGCGCCGTCGTCTTCGGCGGCCGCGCCGGGGCCGTTCGGGTCCGGCAAGCCCGCCGCATCGGCCAGCGCCGCCAGCGACGGAGCCGGCGCACCGCCGCCGCCCGCAGATCCGCCGGCCGTACCGCCGCCGATGCCGCGCTGGCGCATCGCCGCGTTCGTCGCGATCTCGCTGCTGCTCGGCCTGACCCAGAGCCTGGGCATGAACCTGGTGGCCTCGAACCTGCCGCAGGTGCAGGGCGCGCTCGGCGCGACCACCGCCGAAGGCGCGTGGCTGCTGACCGCCTACTTCGCCACCAACATCCCGGCCAGCCTGCTGCTGACCAAGTTCCGCCTGCATTACGGCCTGCGCCTGTTCGCCGATCTGGCGATCGGCCTGTTCGTGATCGCCGCGGTGGTGCACCTGGTCGCCAACGACCTCAGCTCGGCGATCGCCGCGCGCGCCGCGCTCGGCATCGCCGCCGCGCCGCTGAGTTCGCTGACCGTGTTGTACATGGCCGAGGTCTTCAGCGGGCCGAAGAAGGTCATCGGCCTGATGTTCGGCTTCGCCGCGCTGCAGACCGGCGCGCCGGTGTCGCGGATCGTCGCCGAAGGCCTGTTCCTGCACGGCCAGTGGCACGGCGTGGTGATGTTCGAACTCGGCCTGGCGCTGGCCTGCTTCGCCGCGATCAACCTGCTGCGGGTGACGCCGGTGCCGCGCCAGCCGATGTTCGACCGTCTCGACATCGTCAGCTTCCCGCTCTACGCCAGCGCGATCGCCTTGTTCACCGTGGTGCTGACCCAAGGCCGGCTGCGCTGGTGGCTGGACACGCCGTGGCTGGGCCAGTGCCTGGTCGCCGCGGCGGTGTGCGCGGGCGCGTTCGTGATCGTCGAAATCAACCGTTCCAAGCCGATGGTCAACCTGCGCTGGCTGCTGCACGGCGGCTACATGGTGCGGCTGGGGCTGGCGATCACGCTGTCGCGCATGGTGCTGTCGGAGCAATCGGTCGGCGCGGTCGGCCTGCTCAACGTGCTGGGCCTGCTCAACGAACAGATGCACACCCTGTTCTGGCTGGTGCTGCTGGGCACGGTCGGCGGCTTCGTGGTGACCCTGCTGTTCCTGCCGAAGCAGCGTTTCGACTTGCTCGGCCTGATCGCGGTCGCCATCGTCGGCGTCTGCGCCTACGTGGACTCGCACGCGACCAACCTGACCCGGCCGGAAAACTTCTATCTGACCCAGACCCTGATCGCGATGGCGGCGTCGATGTTCCTGGCCTCGTCGATCCTGCTCGCGCTGGTGCGGGTGGTCGCCGACGGGCTGCGCAACCTGGTCACCTTCATCGTCTTGTTCAGCACCACCAACGCGCTCGGCGGCCTGCTCGGCTCGGCGGTGCTCGGCACCTATCTGGCCCAGCGCCAGACCGCGCATTACCAGCACCTGATGCAGCAGGCCACGCTCGCCGACCCGCAAGTGGTGCTGCGCACCCAGCAGCTCGGCGGCGCGGTCGCGCGCGTGCTCGGCGACAGCGCCGCGCGCGGCAACCAGGGGCTGGCGTCGTTCAATCAGCAGGTGACGCGCGAAGCCTGGGTGCTGGCCTACAACGACGTGTTCCTGGCGGTGGCGTGGCTGGCCGCGGCGGTGCTGCTGTGGGTGCTGCTGCTGAAGTGGCATCTGTGGCGGCGCGGCCACACCGTGGTCAGCTTCGCTTCGCAGGTGCCCGGCCCGTTCGGCCCGCCGGCGGCGGCGCCTGCGCCCGCGCCCGCGGCGGAGGCGCGCCGCGACGCCGCAACCACGCCGCCTGCGCTGCAATCGCCGCCGGGCGCCGCGACACCTTCCAATGCCTGACCCCAACCTCCCCGACCCGAAGGACGCCCCATGCCCCTGAAGACGCCCTTCAAATCCAAGGCCACCGTGCCGGCGCTGCTGATCGCGCTGCTGGCCGTGCTGGTGATCCTGTACGCGTGGCGGCTGTGGCCGTTCTCCACTGCGCGCCAGAGCACCGAGAACGCCTACGTGCGCGGCAGCGTGACCGTGATCGCGCCGAAGGTCGACGGCTACGTCGCCCAGGTGCGGGTGCAGGACTACATGCAGGTCAAGGCCGGGCAGGTGCTGGTCGAACTGGATGCGCGCAACTACCGCCAGCGCGTCGATCAGGCCCGCGCCAACCTCGCCGCGCAGGACGCCAACCTGTCCAACTCGACCCAGGCCCAGCGCGTGCGCGAGGCCGCGGTGGCGAACGTCGAGGCCCAGCTCAAGGCGGCGCAGGCCAACCTCGCCCGCGCCCAGGCCGACATGCGCCGGGCCGAGGCGCTGGTCGGCGACGGTTCGTTGTCCAAGCGCGAGCGCGACCAGACGCTCGCCGCGTTGCGCCAGGCCGAAGCCTCGATGGGCCAGGCCCAGGCCGCGCGACGCTCGGCCGACGAGGACGTGCGTTCGGTGATCGTCAACCGCGACGCGTTGACCGCGGCGGTGGCCAACGCGCGCGCGGCGCTGCGGCTGGCCGAGATCGATCTGGCCAACACCCGCATCCAGGCGCCGCAGGATGGGCGCCTGGGCGAGATCGGCGTGCGCCTGGGCCAGTACGTCACCCCGGGCACCCAGCTGATGCAGCTGGTGCCGCAGCGGGTGTGGGTGGTGGCGAACTTCAAGGAATCGCAGACCGCGGGCATCCGCCCCGGGCAGGCGGCGTGGTTCCGGGTCGACGCGCTCGACGGCAAGACCCTGCGCGGTCGGGTCGAACGCATTTCGCCGGCCACCGGCTCGGAATTCAGCGTGATCAAGACCGACAACGCGACCGGCAACTTCACCAAGGTCGCGCAGCGGCTGCCGGTGCGGATCGCGCTGGAGCCCGGCAAGGACGAGGCCGAGCGCGAGCTGGCCGCGCGGCTGCGGCCGGGCATGTCGGTGGAAGCCACGGTCGATACCGCGAGCCAGATCGATGCCGACGCGGTGCACCGCGCCGAGCAGGCCGCGGCGGCCGATGCGGCGCGCGATGCGTCGGTGCCGGCGTTGCAGGCCGACGATGAGGCGGCGGCCGCGCGCGGCGAGCCCGCGAACGGCACGCCTTCGAACCCCGCGCAGTCGAGCGACGCGCCCGTACGTGGCGGCGGCGCGGACGCCGCCGCGCGCGCGCCCGCGCATCCGTCGCAGCCGAACGCCCAGGCGCCGGCGCGATGAACCCGCTGCGCGACTTCGCCCGCCTCGCCACGCTGATCGCGGCAACCGCTGCGCTCGCCGCCTGCGTCAGCGTCGCCCCGCCGCCGACGCTGGACGCGCCGCCGCCGCAATGGCGCGACGCGCCCGGCGCCGGCGTCGCCGTGCAGCGCGACTGGTGGCGCGGCTACAACGACCCGGCGCTGACCCGGCTCGTCGACGCCGCGCTGGAACGCAACACCGACCTGCGCCTGGCCGCGGCGCGCGTGGCCGAAGCGCGCGCGCTGCTCGACGCGCAGGGCGCGCAGCAATGGCCGACGTTGGATTTGGCCGGCAGCGCCACGCGCTCGCGCAGCGTTGGCGCCGCGACCGGGCGGCCGAACCTGTCGACCGTCAGCCAGCCGCAGTTCCAGGCCGCGTACGAAGTCGACTTGTGGGGCCGGCTGAGTTCGCTGACCGAGGCCGCGCGCGCCAACCTGCTCGCCAGCCAGACCGGCGCCGACAGCGTGCGCCTGAGCGTCGCCGCGGCGGCGGCCTCGGGCTACATCGGCCTGCTCGCCAGCGACGCGCGTCTGGACGTGGCCCGGCGCACCCTGGCTTCGCGCGAAAACGCGCTCAAGCTGGCCCAGCGCCGCTACGACACCGGCTACACCTCGCGCCTGGAACTGGCCCAGGCGCAGGCCGAGTACCGCGCCACCGCGCAGGTGGTGCCGCAGCTGGAGCTGGCGATCCGGCGCCAGGAAGACGCGTTGTCGGTATTGCTCGGCCGCGCCCCGCAGGCGATCGAACGCGGCCGTGCGCTGGCCGAGATCGCCGCGCCGGCGCTGCCGGCGGCCGGCGTGCCCTCGCAGTTGCTGCGGCGCCGTCCCGACATCGCCCAGGGCGAGGCGCAGATCGCCGCCAGCGACGCCAGCCTCGCCGCCGCGCGCGCGCAGCTGTTGCCGTCGCTGCGCCTGACCGGTTCGATCGGCAGCCTGGAATCGAGCCTGCTGCACGGCGACCCGATCCGGGTGTGGAGCGTCGGCGGCAGCGTGCTGGCGCCGCTGTTCAACGCCGGCCGCCTGCGCGCCGGCGTGCGCGCCAGCGCCGCGCGCCGCGACCAGGCGGTGCTGGGCTACCAGAAGACCGTGCTGACCGCGTTCGCCGAAGTCGAGGACGCGCTGGCGGCGATCGGCCACCTGCGCGAACAGCGCGACCAGGCGCTGCAACAGCAGCGCGCCCTGGCCGATGCGCTGCGCATCGCGCACAACCGCTACAACGAGGGCTATGCCTCGTACCTGGAAGAACTCGACGCGCAGCGCAACCTGTTCAATGCCGAGCTGACCGCGTTGCAGTTGCAGGGCGATGCGCTGACGGCGGAAGTGAATCTGTACAAGGCGCTCGGCGGCGGCTGGGAGCCGGCGGCGCAGTAGGCGGTGGCGCGGTCGGGCAGAAAGCGTCTGACCTGAAGGCCCTGCGACAAAAGCCTGAGCCGTTGCGGGAGAACCCAGTTGTGGGAGAGCCCTCTCCGGTAAGGAGCCCTCTTGCGGGAGGGCCTTCAGGCCCGAGGCTTTCCTCTCGGCTCGCGAAACGCTCCCACCGGAGCATTTCGCCGTCGCCTCACACCCGATCCAGCTCGTTCAAGGCCTTGCCGATGATCGCGAACTCCTTGTCCGGCTGCTCGCCGTCGCTGAGGAACCACGCCGCCGACAGGCCCTGGAACGCGACGATCCATTGCAGCATCCGCCGCCGCTCGATCTGCGCCAGCTCGGTCACCACCGCCAGCCGGCGTTCGAAATGGCCCGGCGCCAGCGCGGTGTCGCCGTCCGGGTCGGTGAACAGGTTGGCGTAGTCGAAACCGCGCTCGCCGGCCACGCGCTTGGGATCGATCGCGATCCAGCCGCGCTGCGGGCCGGCGTCGAGCACGTTCTCGTGGTGGATGTCGCCGTGCAGCGGCACGTGTTCGCGCGGATCGTCGAACAGTTCCTGCGCGACCTGCCAGCTGCGCCGCAACACGCCGCCGTGGCTGGCCGCGTACACCGGCAGATCGGCGAACCATTCGCGCAGCGTCGCCAATCCCGGCGGCGGCGGCTCAGGGCGCGGCGCGTGCAGGCGCGCGACGGCTTCGCACAGGATCCGCGTGGCCTCCTCGTCCTGGCCGTTGCGCGCCATCTGCGCCAGCGAACGCGGCCCGCAGGCGCGTTCGAGCAGCAGCGCGCCCTCGCCGTCGTCGGCGTAGACGCGCGCGGCGCCGTCGCCGTTCCACCAGTTCATCAGCAGGCCGCCTTTCTTCTCCTCGGCTTCGCGGGCGATCTTGAGCATCGCCGGCTGGTCGTTCCAGCGCACCGGCAGCACGTCGCTGCTGTGGGTGTGGATCGGGGGGCCGTCGGGAGTGAGAGTCCACAGGGCCAGGTGGTGCTCGAAAGGCGTCGTCATGCGCGGTGTGGCGGAGGCGGCGGAACTCTGGATATCGGGGGTGGGGCGGGGGTCGGCAAGTGGTGAGATGTTTCTTTGTGTAGGGGGTTGCGGTGGAGTTGCGCAAAGTTTCGTTATGCGTTTGTCGGTGTTTGATCGCGCTTGGTTGTTGCGTTCGTCTTTGCTTGAGCTACGAGTGAAGACAAGCAACGATCAACAGCTTCCGTCCGCAAGCGGCCGGGTCACTTTCTTTGTCTTGCCAAAGAAAGTAACCAAAGAAAGGCGCTTTTCCTGTTCCGAATCAAGAGCCACTATCGTTCGAAGCTTGCGCAGGGATGCGGGACAAGGGCCATCCTGGCCCGGTCCCGCACGCGCGCATCCATGCGCGCGCCCTTCGGGTCTCTCATTGCCTGTGACGAGTTCGCAACGGCGGGGGGAGCGGAAAGCAACTGCAAGATGAAAGGGCGCTGGCCGTAGCGACTGTAGGAGCTGCGCAAGCTGCGACCGCGACAATGACGCAACGACGAACCTGCGCCGCTGCGTCGTCGTTTCATCGATTCGATCCACAGAACGAAAAACCCGATAACGCAAAGCGCTATCGCAGCCGACGCCTCAAGGCGTCTCGGTTTCCTGCGCCGCGTCCTCGCGCTCCTTGAGCACCTGGGCGGCTTCCGCATCCGCGGCGACGCGGTGGCGCAGCGACTTGCAGCGCTCCACGCCGGCGTCGGTCAGGGTCAGCGCGCCGTCGTCGTCGGCCTGCGCCAGCGCCGCGTCGATCAGGCGTTCGTGCAAGGTGCGCGAGTGGGCGCCGGGTGGGTGTCCCTGGTCGATGCGCTGCAATACATCCAGCAAGGCCAAGTCTTCCAGGCTGATCGGATCCACGAGCTGACTCCAGGCGAATGCGCGCACTATGCCACGGCGTCCGCGTTTGCGAAGTGCCGCGCGAGCGGCTTCAGCCTGTTCATTTTTCATCGGCGCACTCTGCGATCGTCATCGCCGCCAAGGCGGGGATCCGGAGACTTCGCAGTCGTGCCGCGATGAGGCCCTGGATCCCCGCTTTCGCGGGGATGACGGCCGGTGAGCCGCGTTTGTCCGACGGGCTGAGCAGTACCCACGCACGCTGTCGGCATCGAAGCCGCAATGCGAATCGCGAACCGCAAAAACGCGAACGCCGCCCAAAGGCGGCGTCCGGCAAGCAGACGATGCGGCGGGCCGGAGCGCGCCGCATCCGCAGGATCAGAGTGCGGCGTCCTTGAGCTTCTTGAGCGGACGCACCTTCACCTTGACGGTGGCCGGCTTGGCGGCGAACCACTGCTCTTCCTTGGTGAACGGGTTGATGCCCTTGCGCTTCGGCTTGGCGGCGACGCTGACGGCGGTGATCTTCAGGATGCCCGGCAGGGTGAACGCGCCGGCGCCCTTCTTGTTGATCGAGGCGTGCACGGCGCCTTCCAGAGCGCCCAGGATCGAGCGGACGTCCTTGGCCACGACGCCGGTGGTTTCGGCGAGGTGCGCGACCAGGCCCGACTTGCTCAGCACTTCCTTGATCGGCTTCGGAGCGGCGGTCTTGGCGGCAGCCTTCGGCGCGGCCTTCTTCTTTGCAGCGGTCTTTTTCGTAGCCATAGTGTTTTCCGGTAGTACGGCGTTGGATGGATGGGTTGCCTGGTTAACCCCTCGGCAAGGCGGAATGTAGGGCAAGCCCGCCGCGTCGCCAAGAGCTTTGGCGTAAAAAAATGCGGGTTTTTCAGCCGCGCGCGTCCGATCGCGGCGGCGCGCACGGAAAAACCCCGGCGCCGTGCGGAATTCGGCGCCGCCGCGGACGCCGCCGCGCCCGCAGCGCGAGCGCACAAAACCCCTTGAAAACAGCATGTTCGGCGATTCGTGCGGCGGCGCAGCGAAACTTTGCGCGCGCTGCGCGCGCGCCGCGACGGCGGTGGCGGCGACGCGGCGGCGGCATTCAGTCGCGGGCGGGTCCGAACGCGCGCGCGGCGGCGCGGATGTGTGCCTTTGCGCGTTGTTGCGCGAACGCAGGCGCCGCTTGCGCGGCGAAAACCGGCAGCTAAAGGCGCGAAAGCAGGGACTTGCGCCGCGATCGCCGGCGCGCGGCTGCACGCGGTCTTCACCGCCGAGGCCGACGGCGAACGCCGCGCGCAGCGGCCAGCCGGCGCGCGCCGCCGGTCGGCTGCGCCTCAGCCGCGGTGCGCGCGCGCCAGGTATTCGGCCGACTGCATCTCGATCAGGCGCGAGGCGGTGCGCTCGAACGCGCCGGTCAGGCGCTCGCCGCGGTACAGCGCGGTCGGCGCGTCGGCGGCGGTGCAGACCAGGTTGACGTGGCGGTCGTAGAACTCGTCGATCAGGTTGACGAAGCGCCGCGCCGGGTCGTCGTTGCGGCCGTCGAACAGCGGAATGCCGCCGAGCAGCACGGTGTGGTATTCGGTCGCGATCTCGATGTAGTCGCTGGCCGCGCGCGGGCCTTCGCACAGCGCGGCGAAGTCGAACCAGGCGTGGCCGTCGGCGCGCGCGCGCACCGGGATGTCGCGGTCGTCGATGCGCAACGGCCCGGTTTCCGGCGCGCAGCCGGCCGCCAGTTCCTTCCAGCGCGCCGCCATCCACGGCTCGGATTCGGCGTCCAGCGGCGCGCGGTAGACCGGCGTGCGGGTCAGCGCGCGCAGCCGGTAATCCTGCTGGCTGTCGAGCAGCAGCACCTGGCAGTGCGCCTGGATCTGCGCGATCGCCGGCTTGAAGCGGTCGCGCTGCAGGCCGTCGGCGTACAGGTTCGGCGGGTCGATGTTGGAGGTGGTGACCAGGGTCACGCCCTCGGCGAACAGGCGCTCGAGCAGCCGTCCGAGCAGCATCGCATCGCCGATGTCGATGACGAAGAATTCGTCCAGCACCAGCACCCGCAGGCTGTCGCGCCATTCGCGCGCGATCTTGGCCAGCGGGTCGCTCTGGCCGGCGTGCGCGCGCAGTTGCGCGTGGACCTCGCGCATGAAGCGGTGGAAGTGGGTGCGGCGCTTCTCGCGGATCGGCAGCTGTTCGTAGAACAGATCGATCAGGAAGGTCTTGCCGCGGCCGACCCCGCCCCACAGGTACAGCCCGCGCACGCCTTCGCGCGGCTTGCCGCGCAGGCGGTCGAACAGGCCGGGTTCGGGCGCGCCGACGAGCTGGGCCTGGATCCGGTCGAGCTCGCGCAGCGCCGGGTGCTGGGCGGCATCGTCGCCCCAGTCGCCGCGGGCGACGCCGGCGGCGTAGGCCTGCGACGGCGTGGCCGCCGCGTCGGCTCGAAGGTTCGCGCTCACGGCTTCAGCACGCGGCCGCCGGCCGACATCAGCCGCACCGGCACCTGTTCCTGGTAACCGTCCGACCAGGCGTCGACCGCGGCCGGCAGCTTGCCGGTCCAGGCCGGATCGCTGCTGTAGTAGCGCAGTTCGGCGTGGCCCTGCTTGTCCTCGGCGCGGATCGCCGCCCACTGGCGGCCGTCGTCGGCCTGGATCAGCAGCGCGCGCATGTCGACCGCGACGCCGCGCACGTAGCCGTTGGTGACCTGGGCCTTGAGTTCTTCGTCGCGGCGGGTGTCGGTGACGTCGAGACGTTCGACCAGGGCGTCGTAGTCGTCGCCGATCAGCGCGCGCAGGCGCGCGTCGTCCTCGGGCTTGAGCACTACGCCGAGGTCGAGCAGGGTCCAGTGGGTCGTCGCCACCGCGGCCGGCAGGCCGGGCAGGTAGCGGCCGCTGAAATGCACGCCCATGCCGGCGCCGCAGTCGCTGCCGGTGTGCTGCTGTTCGATCTGGATCTGGCGGTGGAAGCGGTGGAAGGTCAGTTCGCAGGCGGCGTTGTCGCCCTGGCCCTTGAACGCCATCTCGCTGTCGCCGGCCTTGCGCGCGCGGCCCGACAGCAGGCCGGTGTTGGCGCCGGAACTGGCTTGCAGCTCCAGTTCGTAACGGTCGTCGCCGGCCGGCTTGAGCGCGAGCGTGGCGGTGCCGTCGCTGCGGGTCCACTCGCCGGCCCAGTCGAACTTGCCCGCGACCGCGGCCGGCTTGAGCTCGGTCAGGCGGCCGACGTAGGCCATGCGCAGGCAGCGCACCTGGCCGTCGCAGCGGTCGCGTTCGCGCAGCCAGGCTTGCTGGTCTTTCTTGAGTTCGCCGCGGTAGTCGCTGGCCTTGAGCGCGGCGGCGTAGGCGCCGGCGAGTTCGCCGTCGCGCTGGCGCAGCACCGGGTCGGTGCAGATGGCTTGTTCGTTGCGGCTTTTGGCTTTGCCGCAGTCGATGCCGGCGGCGGCGGCCGGCAGCGCGGCCGCGGCGAGCGCGGCGGCCAGCGGCAGCGCCAGGCGGGGGGGAAGGCGCATGGGGGAAGCGTCCTGGTCGGTCGGGTTCAGACGGGCGCGGCGCCGCCGGCGTCGTGGTCGGCGCTGCCGTCGATGGGCGGCGGCAGGTGCGGGCGCACCGAGTTCTTGATCGCGCCGCGCAGGTCGATCAGGCGGCGGTGGAAGAAGTGCGAGGTGTCGGGCATGCGCACCAGCTCGGGCGGCTGGCGCAGGCCGCCGATCCAGGCGTAGACCGCTTCGGGATCGACGATCTCGTCGGCCTCGCCCTGGATCACGATCCACGGATAGCCGCTGGGCGGGGCGATGCGGTCGAAGTCCCAGCGTCCGGCCGGCGGCGCGATCGACAGCAGCAGCTTCGGTTGCAGTTCGTCGGCCATGCGCAGCGACACGTAGGCGCCGAAGCTGAAACCGGCCAGCCACAGCTGCGCGTCGGGACGCTGCGCGCGCACCCACGCGGCGACCGCGCGCAGGTCGTCGCATTCGCCTTCGCCCTGGTCGAATTCGCCTTCGGAACGGCCGACGCCGCGGAAGTTGAAGCGCACCGTGGCCGCGCCGGATTCGCGCAGCGAGCGCGCGGCCATGGTCACGACCTTGTTGTGCATGGTCCCGCCCTCGGTCGGCAGCGGGTGGCAGACGATGGCGACGATCGGGCGAGGCGGCGCTTCGGGCGCTTCCACGATGGCCTCGATCGCCCCGGCCGGACCGGCCAGGGTCAGCGCGGCGCTGGCGTCGCTGGGAAAGGCGGGGTTGCTCATGCCGCGCATGATACGGGGCGGCGTGCAGCGGGTGTTACGGCGGCGTGTGCGCGGCGGCGGCGGCCAAGGCGGGCAAATCGCGGCGGTTCGGCGGGCCGGGTCGAGGGGGTGTCGCGTCGGAGCGCAAGGCGTCGGGCCTGAAGGCCTTCCCGCAACCGCATCGGGCTTCGGTCGGCGCGCTCGTTGCCTCGGCCCATCGCAGTGCAAGGCCGTTGCACAAAACGTATCCGGCCCGACGCTGCTCCCACGCATGCGGCCGACGCCCGATGCGGTGGTGCGCGGGCCTTCAGGCCCGACGCTTTCGGCGCCGATCGCCGCGCCGCTTACTTCGGCAGCAAGTCGAAACCCAGCAACACCGGATCGTGATCGGAACTGCGCCACGGCCCCGCGCCGCCGGCGCGATAACCGGCGCTCTCGGGTTCGTCGGCGTTGGTGTGCCACTCGGCCGCGCCGCGCAGCGTCGCCGCCAGCGCCGGCGACAGCAGCGCGTGGTCGAGCCGGCCGAGTTCGCCGTCGTAGACGTAGCTGTAAGGCGCGGCGACCTTGGCCGCGGCGAACGCGTCCTGCCAGCCGGCCGCGTACAGCTCGCGCAGCGGTTGTTCCTGAGCGTAGGCGTTGAGGTCGCCGACGATCATCGTCAGCTGGCCGCCGCTGCGGGTCGGGTCGGTCTTCAGCCACGCGTCCAGGCGCCGCGCCGAATCGCTGCGCAACACGTTCCAGCAGGCCGCGCCGTCGCCCTGGTCGCGGTCGCCGCCTTCGGCGTCGCGGCAGCCCTTGGACTTGAAATGGTTGGCCGCGACCACGAACGCCGGGCCGCGCCGGCCGTCGGCGCCGAGCGCTTCGAACGCCTGCGCCATCGGCACCCGCGAGTGGGTGCCGAACGGGCCCTGGGTCAGGGTCGCGGCGAGCCCGCGCGCGGCCACGCGCTGGCCGCGGTAGATCAGGCCGACCCGGATCAGATCGCCGCCGGGGCCGCGCACGGCCGACGCGCACGGCTGCTTGCACGGCGCGGCGTAGCGCCAGTCCTGGGCGCCGCCGCCGGCGGCGTCGGCGCGGTCGAGCGCGGACACCAGTTGCGCCAGGGTCGAATCGGGGCCGTAGCCGTCGTTCTCCAGTTCCATCAGCGCGGCCACGTCGGGGTTCATCGCGTGGATGGTTTCGACCAGCTTGGCCAGCTGGGCGTGGAACTCGGCTTCGCTGCGGGCGCCGCGCGGGGTCGGGAAACCGCCGCTGCGGCCGTCGCCGTTGAACAGGTTTTCCAGGTTGAACGCGGCGATGCGCAGGCTGCCGTCGACCCGCGGCGGCTGTTGCGGGCGCGGCGCCGCCTGCAGCTGCGGCGCATGCTCCAGGCGCAGGCCGGGGCGGCCGTTGCGCGGCAGGGCGATGCCTTCGAGCGCGTCGAGGCGGCTGCCGCTGCGCGCGGCGTAGGCCGCGTCGCCGAGCGCGTCGCCGCTGAGGGTCAGGCGCCGGCGCAGGTTGTCGGCGGCGACCGCGCGCGCGGCTTCGCTGCCCGGTGCGGCGCGTTCGCCCGGCTGCCACAGCGGGCCGTCGAAGGCGGCTTCGACGGTGCCGCGTTCGCGGTCGCGGTCGGCCAGGGTCAGCGGCGCGGCGATGCGCACGCGCATGCCGGCCAGGGCGTGCCAGTCGGGCGCGGCGCCGACGACGGTCGGGGTCAGTGCGCGCAGTCGTTTGTCGAGCGCGCGCGAACGCAGCGGTTCGACCTGGGCGGCGTCGATCGCCAGCAAGGTGTCGGCGCCGCCCTTGCCGGCGCCGCCCTTGCCGCCGACCGGCAGCGCGGCGCGGCGCACGGGGCCGGCGACTTCGACGGTCTGTCCCGGCGTCAATGCGGCCGCGGCCGGGCCGAGCACCCAGATCGCGTCCGAGGTCGCGGCGTCGCCGTCGCCGGCGTCCTGCAGCAGCCAGCCCGGCTGGCCGTCGGCGTCGGGCAGCGCGGCGGTGACCACGCCGGCCACGCGCACCGGCGCGGCGGCGCCGGCGGACTGCAGCGTCCCGATCGGCACCGTCGCGGCCGCGCCGCGGTCGGCATGCGGCGCGCTGGCGCAGGCGGCCAGCAGCAGGCAGGGCGCGAAGGCGAGGGCGGGGCGGATGCGCGTCATGGCGGGCTCGGGGTCGAATGAGCGGCCATTATCCGCACCCGGATTGCGGATCGTCGTGTGCCGTCTGGCGGCAACGCGGCCGCTGGTCGGCGCTGTCGGCGCGGGTCCGGCGCCGCGCAGGCGACGGCCAGCGGCGCAAACGAAAGCGCCGCCCGAAGGCGGCGCGGTTCGTGCGGCCGTGCGCGAGCGCGGCGGCTTACTTGATGTTGCTGAGCATCCAGTCGACCGTCGCGGCGACCTGCTCGTTGGTCAGCGCCGGGTTGCCGCCCTTCGGCGGCATGATCCCGGACGTGCCGGTGAAGCCTTCGATGGCGTGCTTGTGCAGGGTGTCCTTGCCCTTGGGGATGCGCGCCGACCAATGCGAGGCGTCCAGGGTCGGGGCGCCGCCGGCGCCGGACTTGTGGCAGCCCGCGCACAGGCTGTCGAAGATCACCTTGCCGTCCTTGGTGCCGCCGTAAGCGACCTGCGAGGCCGCCTTGGCCGCCGCCGCGGCGACCGCCGCCTGCTGCGCCGCCGCGCCGGTGGCGCCGGCGTAGACCGCGCCGGTCGGGGCGATGCGGTTCTCGGTGCGGGCCGCCGCGCGCGGATCGATCTCCTGCGGCAGCTGCTTGTGGACGAAATAGGCCGCGATCATCAGGCCGAGGGTCACCAGCATCAGGAAGCCGATCACCATCGAGAATTTCTTCAGGAATTCAAGGTCGTAATTGCGCACGGTCCACCTATTGCGTGCGCCCCGCCCGGGGGCGCATCGAGCCATCGACGTGGCCGCCACCGGGGTTCGGCGCGACCGCTGCACGGACCCGCCCTGGGACGGTCCGCCTTCCGCCGCCAGGGCGGAATCGCGGGCCGGGAATGCCGGTCGGGTAGTTCCGCCGGACAGTTTAGCCCAAAGCCCGGCCCGCGCGGCCGGCTCCGGCGCGGACGTGCGCGCGACCCGCCAGGCCCCGCCGCTGCGGGCTTTGCGCCGTGTATGGGGGTGCGATCCTGCGACTTGTGCGCCTTGCGCCGGCCCGCGGCCGCCCCTATAACCTTCCCGTTCCATGAGCACGGTCACGGACGATGATCGCGGCGGGCCACCGGGCGCCGCCCGCGCCGCGCCCCTGCGATCCGGACGCCCGCGCCGCACCCGTCTTTCAAGGACTCTCCCTCAAGGACCGCCCTATGTCCCGCTGGACCACGCACGAACTGATCGCCCGCTTGCAAGCCACCTTCGGCGCCGAAAACGTCGAAGAAGTGCCGACCGCCGACGGCGCGATCCAGGTGACCCTGCCGGAGAGCGGCGACCTGGGCATCACCATCGCCCTGACCGACCGCGAGATCTTCGTCTCCACCCCGCTGGTCGAATCCGGCCAGGTGCGCGACGTGGCCGGCTTCAACGAGGCCTGCCTGCGCCTGAACCCGATCAACCCGCTGTCCAACCTGGGCCTGACCACCATCAACGACCGCGACGTCTACATCGTGTTCGGCGAGATGGCGCCCGACTCCAGCGCCGAGCAGATCGAGCTGGAAATCCGCACCCTGGCCGACAACGCGATCGACGCGGTGGAAGCCCTCAAGTCCTATCTGGTGAGCGCATGAGCATCCTGCAGAAGATCCTGACCCTGTTCCGCGGTACCGCGCACGAGGCCGGCCAGGCCGTCGTCGACGCCAACGCGCTGAAGATCCTGGATCAGGAAATCCGCGACGCCGGCACCGAGCTGGCGCGTTCCAAGGAAGAACTGACCAAGGTCATGGCGCAGCGCCAGCTGCAGGCCAACCGCAGCAAGGACCGCTTCGTCAAGAAGGCCGAGTACGAGACCTACATCGCCGGCGCGCTGCGCAAAGGCGACGAGCAGCTCGCGCGCGAAGTGGCCGAGCGCCTGGCCGCGGTCGAGAACGACCTGAAGAACGACGAGCAGGCGATCAACAGCTTTGATGCCAGCATCAACCAGCTCAAGACCGCGATCACCGCGACCGAGCGCAAGCTGGCGCGGGTCAAGCAGCAGGTCGACACGGTCAAGGCCACCGAGGCGGTGCAGCGCGCGCAGACCGCGGTCGCCTCGCGCCACTCCGGCGCGAACGGCAAGGTCACCACCGCGCTGGATTCGCTCGAACGCATCCAGCAGCGCCAGGCCGAGCGCGGCGCGCGCCTGGAAGCGGCGGCGCAGCTGGAGTCGGAAAGCGGCGACGGCGATCTGAACAAGCGCCTGGAAGCGGCCGGCTTGCTGCCGGAGTCGACCAGCGTCGACAACATCCTCGAGCGTTTCCGCGAAAAGCCGGTGCAGCAGCTGAGCCACGAGCCGGCGGCGCTGCCGGCGGCGGAAGTGCGCGAGGCCGACAAGGTCGAGCGCAAGGACTGACCGCGTTTCCGGCGCGCGACAGGTGGCGCCGGAGCATGATTTTCGCGGTCGCGGCTCGCGCCGCTCCTACAGGGAGCTCATGTAGGAGCGGCGCGAGCCGCGACCGCGACAGATCCGTTGCGGCGAACCCCGCCTTCGGGCGCGCACCCTGCCCCGCAAACCACGCGCACCACCGGCGCACGACGCGCCGCTCCCAGGGAAAACGGATGTCGAAACCGCGCACGCGACGCCGCAGGCCCGCGCCATGATCGTCCTGGGCAAGCTCTACCGCAGCCTGCGCGGGCACCTGCGCCGGATCAGCTGGGGCGTGGTCGCCGCCGCGCTGGCGGCGCACATGAGCCTCACCTGGCTGCTGCTGGCCGCGGCCGGCGAAGCCAAGCTGCTGGGCTGGGATTCGTTCGTCTATTACTACGTGACCACGGCCAGCACGATCGGCTACGGCGACCTGTCGCCCGGCAGCGCCGCGGGCCGCTGGGTCGCGGCGCTGTTCGTGATGCCCGGCGCGATCGCCTTGTTCGCTTCGATCCTGGCCAAGACCAGCGCCGGCCTGCTCAATTTCTGGAAGCGCCATCAGGTGGGCAAGATGAGCTACGAAGACCTGTGCGGCCATACCGTGCTGATCGGCTGGCACGGCCGCGAATCGCAACGGCTGGTGCAGCTGCTGCTGGCCGACGCCAATACCGACGACGAAGGCATCGTGCTGGTCGCCGAAGGGCTCGGCGAGAACCCGCTGCCGGACCAGATCCGCTTCGTCGCGGTCGATTCCTACGCCGATTGCGGCGAGTACGAACGCGCCGCGCTGGCCGGCGCGGCGCGGGTGATCGTGCACGCGGCCGACGACGACCGCTCGCTGGCGGCGGTGTTCGCGGTGATGGCGCAACAGCCGTCCGCGCACATCGTCGCCCACTTCGAATTGGCGGCGGTGGCGCAGCTGGTGCGCAACCATTACCCGCATGTGGAATGCACCCGGCCGCTGCACGTGGACGTGATCGCGCGCGCCGCGCAGGACGCCGGCAGTTCGCTGGTGGCCGGCGAATGGCTCGGCGCCGGCGGGCCGACCCAATTCAGCTTGCAGGTGCCGGCCGCGGCCGCGCCGGTGCGCGCGGGCAAGCTGGCCGCGGCGTTCCGCAGCGAATCGGCGCTGTGGATCGGCTACCGCGACGGCCGCACCGCCGCGCCGGTACTGAATCCGCCCGATCATGTCGAGATCGCGCCGGGCACATTGTTGTATTACCTTGCCGACGCGCGCATCGACGGCGCGCGCCTGCCGTGGGCGTCGCTCGCGGCGGCCTGAAGAAACGAATCGCGAGGGCATCGGGATGGGTTGGTTGGACGGATTGTTCGGCGGCAAGAAACGCGAGGCCGACAAGCCCGCGCTGCCGTTCGCGCACGAGCTGCCGCTGGGGCTGCGCATCAACGGGCGGGTCGCGTTCGACACGCTGACCTTCCGCGCCAATCCGCAAGCCTGGACCCTGCGCCTGCCCGAAGGCCACCAGGGCATTCCCTGCTACGGCTACATCGATCTCAAGGGCGGCCACGCCCTGCACCGCTTCTATCTCGACGACGACGCCTACCTGCAGGTCAGCACCGCCAACGGCCAGGTCGAGGGCATCAAGGCCTTCGTCTTCAACGACACGGTCAACCCGCCGAACCAGGCCGCGTTCAAGCGCTTCATCCAGGAGCACCCGCACCTGGGCGCGGCCTCGATCGACTACGCCGGCCGCACCTGGTACCGCGAATTCGGCGACGACATCGCCGAGAAAGTGCCGCCGGTGGTCTACGACGAAGTGCTGTACCGGCACGACCCGCCGCGCCGCGACGACGATCTGACCCATTACGCGATGCTGTATCGGCGCGAGATCCCCGAGCTGGAACGCGACGAGTTCCTGCTGGTCACCGCCGAGGACTACGGCCCCAGCGAATTCGTCGTCACCTACGCGCTCGGCATCGACCTCAACACCGCCGACCTCGACATCACCTGAGTTTCCGCGCCGCACCGCCATCACCGCAAGGACACCGCCCCATGGACGCACCGATCAACGCCTACAGCTTCCTCAACTTCCTCGCCTATGCCGGCATCGGCATCGGCGTGCTGGTCCTGGCCGCGCTGGCGGTGTCGATGATCACCCCGCACCGCGAGCTCAGCCTGATCCGCGCCGGCAACACCGCCGCCGCGACCGGCTTCGCCGGCACCCTGATCGGCCTGGCCCTGCCGCTGCATTCGGCGATCTCCAACTCGGTCAGCCTGGTCGACGCGGCGATCTGGGGCGCGGTGTCGGTGGTGGTGCAGCTGTTCGCGTTCCTGCTCGCGCGGCTGGTCTCGCCGAAGCTGTCGCAGCAGATCACCGAAGGCCAGATCGGCGCGGGCGTGTTCTCCGCCGGCGTGTCGGTCAGCGTCGGCCTCATCAACGCCGCCGCGATGACGCCGTGAGCGATGCCATGACCAAGACTGCGAACGACACTGCGCCGCGCGGCAAGCGCTCGCGCAACCTGCGGCTGGTGCTGATGGCGGTGGCCGTGCCGGCGGTGCTGGCCGGCTGCGACGACGATCCCAGCGGCAAGATCCTGACCTCGCGCGAAGAATGCAGGGTGCAGACCGAAGTCTCGCGCGAGGAATGCGACAAGGCCTACAGCCAGGCCCTGGTCGAACACGAAAAGCTCGCGCCGCGCTTCGAGAGCGAGCAGGAGTGCAACCAGCAGTTCGGCGCCTGCCAGCCGCTCGCCGGCCAGTCCGCGGCCGCGCATCCGACCTACATCCCGCCGATGACCGGGTTCCTGATCGGCTACGCGCTGTCGCAGGCGATGAACGGGGGCGGCGGCTATTACCGCGTCGGCGGCGTGTCGCCGCTGTACCGCGATTACCGCAGCGGCGGCTACCTCAAGCCCGACGGCCGCGAGGTCAGCACCTACAGCGGCACCGTCTACGGCAAGAAGGCCGGCGACACCGCGCTGCCGGCGCGCGCGGTCACCGTCTCGCGCGCGGGCTTCGGCTCCAGCGCGGCCGCGCGCGGCGGCTTCGGCCGCAGCAGCAGTTCCGACGGCGGCGGCCGCGGCTTCGGCGGCGGCCGCGGCGGCTGAGCCGCGGCGCCGATCCACTTTTACTCGAGCATCCATGAAACGCATCGTCGTCCCCGAACGCCCGGATTGGCGCGAACAGGCCGAGTCGCTCGGCTTCCGCTTCCACACCATCGACGGCGCGCCGTACTGGGACGAGCGCGCGTGCTATGCGTTCGGCCTGCGCCAGATCGAGGACGACATCGAGCAGCCCACCCAGGAGCTGCACGACATGGCGATGGCCCTGGTCGACGAAGTCGCCGGTTCGGAACAGTTGCTGGAGCGGCTGGCGATTCCGCGCGAGTACTGGGACTGGATCGCCGATTCCTGGCGCCGCGGCGAGCCGCACCTGTACGGCCGCATGGACCTGGCCTACGACGGCCGCGGCCCGGCCAAGTTGTACGAGCTCAACTACGACACGCCGACCTCGCTGTACGAGGCGGCGTACTTCCAGTGGCTGTGGCTGGAGCAGAACATCGCCCGCGGCGAACTGGGCGAGCGCAGCGACCAGTACAACCGCATCCAGGAACTGCTGATCGAAACCTTCGGCGCGCTGGCGCGCGAGGGCCGCATCGCCACGCCGGTGCATTTCGCCGCGGTCGAAGGCTCGCTGGAAGACCAGGGCACCGTGCGCTACCTGCGCGACTGCGCCGAGCAGGCCGGCGTGCAGACCCTGGAACTGACGATCGAAGGCATCGGCCTGAGCCGCGAAGGGTATTTCACCGACGGCGACGACCGGGTCATCCGCACCTTGTTCAAGCTGTATCCGCTGGAGTGGATGTTCGCCGAGGAATACGGCCCCAAGCTGGCCGGCTCGCGCGTGCAGCTGATCGAGCCGGCGTGGAAGGCGATCCTCAGCAACAAGGGCGTGCTGCCGCTGCTGTGGCAGCGCCACGCCGGCCATCCGAACCTGCTGGAAGCGCATTTCGAAGACGCCGACGCCGGCGAACTCGCGCCGGGCTGGGTGCGCAAGCCGCTGTTCTCGCGCGAAGGCGCCAACATCGAACTGGTCGGCCTGGACGGCGAGCGTTTGCGCAGCGACGGCCCTTACGACGACGGCCCGACCATCCGTCAGGCCTTGTATCCGCTGCCGCGTTTCGACGGCGCCGACGGCGAGGCGAACTATCCGCTGATCGGCAGTTGGGTCGTGGCCGATCAGGCCGCCGGCATGGGCATCCGCGAGGATGCCGGGCCGATCACCCAGGATACGTCGCGGTTCATGCCGCACGTCATCGTCGGCGATTGAACGGCGGCGGCGCGGCCGCGACGCATCGGATCGCACAGCGTCGAAGCTGAGGCCTCCCCCTCGGCTCGGCGCTGCCGCGCGAGCGATGGGCGAAGCATCCGTCGCTCATCCATGCCGCGTCGCGCGCGGTTGCAGACGAAACCGCAGTGGACCTGCGTCGCACTTCGCGTTCATCGTGAACGCGATGAACGATCCGCCGTCATATGACGATTGCGGAAACTGCGAAATCCCCCAGCAATTCGGCGTGCGATCCGCACTTGCGCGTCGCGGCCGCCGCGTGGGCACCGACTCAAGATGAACCTGGCGGCCCGCGTTGCCGCTACGGTTCGCCGGCCGTACCGGCGCTTGCATCACTTGAGGGGAAGACCGGATGACTTCGCATTTCCACGCACCCAAGCGCCTCGCCCTGGTCCTGGCCATCGCCGCCGCCGCGCCGGCCGCGCACGCCGCGCCGCCGGCCGCGCGCGCGCTGGCGATGGATCAGGCGCAGGGCCTGATCGCCAACCATCTCGGCGCGCTGCAAGGCGCCGCCGACGACCGCTTCCAGGCACGCGACGCGGTGGTCGACGCCGACGGCACCGAACACGTGCGCTTCGACCGAAGCTACCGCGGCCTGCGCATGATCGGCGGCGACGTGGTGGTCAAGAGCCAGCGCGGCCAGCTGCGCCAGGCGCTGCTGAGCCTGCGCAGCGCGCAGCGTCCGGCGCTGACGCCGCGGCTGAGCGCGGACGCCGCCGCGGTCGAGGCCGGCGCGCGCTTCTCCGGCCGCGTCGATCAGGTGCGCTCGAACGAGCTGGTGGTGTACGCGCGCGGCAAACAGCCGGTGCTGGCGTACGAAGTGACCCTGCAAGGCGCCGACACCGACCGCCACTCGGGTCTGGTGACGTTCTATGTCAACGCCGCCGACGGCAAAGTGCTCGACGTGCAGGACCTGATCCAGACCGCCGCGGCCACCGGCACCGGCAAGTCGTTCTATTACGGCGACCTGAGCATCGCCACCGACAAGAAGAGCGCGACCAAGTACGACCTGATCGACACCACCCGCGGCAACGGCAGCGTCTACGACGCCAAGGGCGGGGTGGTTTCGAACCTGTTCGACATCCTGTCGACCACCAGTGCGGCGACCTTGTTCACCGACGCCGACAACGCCTGGGGCAACAACGCCGTCAGCGACCGCGCGACCCTGGCCGTGGATATCCATTACGGCGTCGGCGCGACCTGGGACTACTACAAGAACGTGCACGGCCGCAGCGGCCTGGCCGGCGACGGCAAGGGCATCAAGAGCTACGCCCACACCAACTTCAAGACCTCCACCGGCGCCACCACCGGCGCCAACGCCGCGTACGTGGCGCTGGTCAATTCGATGTTCTACGGCGACGGCGACGCCGCGCGCGGCTACGGCCCGGTCGTCGGCCTGGACGTGGCCGGCCACGAGATGACCCATGGCGTGACCGCGGCGACCTCCAAGCTGGCCTATTCGGGCGATGCCGGCGGCCTCAACGAAGCGGCGTCGGACATCATGGGCACGCTGGTCGAGTTCTACGCCAACAACGCGCGCGACCCGGGCGACTACCGCATCGGCGAGATGATGCGCAGCGACGGCAAGGCCTTCCGCGACATGTACAACCAGGCCGCCGACGGCAAGTCGTTCAACTGCTATCCCGCCGGCGGCTTCGACCCGGCGCTGTCCGACGGCGCGCACAACCCGCACTACACTTCGGGCGTGGGCAACCGGCTGGCGTACCTGGCGATGGAAGGCGCGAGCGTGCCGGTGGGCTCGGGGCTGACCCAGGCGCAGCTGGTCTGCAACGGCGACACCGGCATCGTCGGCATGGGCCAGGACAAGTTCGGCAAGATCTGGTATCGCGCGCTGACCGCGAAGTTCACTTCCAACACCACCTACCCGCAGGCGCGCGCGGCGACGCTGGCGGCGGCGACCGAGCTGTACGGCGCGAATTCGGCCGAGTACAACACGCTGGCGCGGGCGTGGAGCGCGGTCAACGTCAACTGACGGCTGAATGAGTTCGTGCGTCAGGCAACGGCCCGCCTTGTGCGGGCCGTTGTGCGTTCGGGGCTTGTGGCGGGGGATCGCGCTGAAGTCTCTGGATCCCCGCGTTCGCGGGGATGACGGTCTGCAAGAGGCGCAGCGAAACCCACACACCGTTATGCCCGCGAACGCGCGCATCCAGGGCTTGATCCAGGCATGACGCTGAAGTCTCTGGATCCCCGCCTTCGCGGGGATGACGACCTGGAACAGACGCGGCGAAACCTACCTACCGTCATTCCCGCGAACGCGGGAATCCAGGGCTTCATCGAGGCATGGCTCTGAAGTCTCTGGATCCCCGCGTTCGCGGGGATGACGATCTGTAAGAGGCGCAGCGGAACGTGACTATCGACGTTCCCGCGACCGCGACCGCGACCGCGGTACCGGCGCCGCCGCGGCGCGTGTGCGATTCTGTCGCTCCCTTCCTCGCTCCCGCGCCCATGACCGCCGACGCGCCGGCCGCCGTCCGTCCCGAACCGCCGCGTCCGCCATCGCGATTCCTGTGCGAGGCCGGCGATATCGAGGTCGAGGCCTTCGGCCGCCGCTTCGGCGGCCACGCCTGCCGCTTCGATGTGGCCGCGTATCGCGACGAGTTGTTCGCCGAGCACGCGGTCGCGTTCGCGCCGCAGCTCGAGCGCGCGGTGCCCAAGCGCCGCAGCGAATTCCTCGCCGGGCGCGTGTGCGCGGGCCGCGCGCTGGCGCGGATCGGCGCGACGGCGGCGACGGTCGCGATCGGCCGCGATCGCGAGCCGCTGTGGCCGCCGGGCGTGGCCGCCTCGATCACCCACGCCGGCGATCGCGCCTTGTGCGTGGCCATGCCGGCCGCCGATACGCTCGGCCTGGGCGTCGACATCGAGCGGCCGATGGACGCGCGCCGCGCCGCCGACATCCGCGCGGTGGTGGTCGACGCGGCCGAGTGGGCGCTGATCGAGGCCGGCTTCGCCGATCCGGCCGCCGGCCTGGGCGCGGTGTTCTCGGCCAAGGAGAGCCTGTACAAGGCGCTGTTCGCGCAGGTGCGGCGGGTGTTCGGCTTCGACGCGATGCGGCTGGCGCGGATCGAACCGCAGCGGCTGGAGTTCGTCTGCGCCGAAGACCTCGCCGCCGGGGTCCGCCGCGGCCAGCGCTATGCCGCGCACTATCGCTTCGATGCCGACGGCGGCGTGCTGAGCCTGGTCTGGTTGCCGCGTCCGGGCTGAGCCCCACTCCGAATCCGGCCCCAATCCGGTAAAAAGCCGGCCGCCAGCCTCGCGCGGCAGTCGCGCCGATACGGCCGAGCGACTCCGCCGTGCCCGCACCGCGTTGCCGGACCGCCGCGTCCCCGCGGCTTTGTTACACAATGGGCGGATCATGCGTTGCCTGTTGATCGACAACTACGACTCTTTCACCTGGAACCTCGCCGACCTGATCGGCCGCGCGTTCGGCCAGGCGCCGCAGGTGCTGCGCAACGACGCGGCCGACTGGGACGAGTTGCAGGCCGATGCGCGCTACGACTGCGTCGTGGTCTCGCCGGGCCCCGGCAGCGCGGTGCGCGCCGCCGACCTGGGACTGTCGCGCCGCGCCATCGAGGCTTCGGCGCTGCCGCTGCTGGGCGTGTGCCTGGGCTTCCAGGCCATCGCCCACGCCAACGGCGGCCGCATCGCCCACGCGCCGGAGCCGGTGCACGGCCGCCCGGCGCGCTTGCGCCACGACGGCCGCGAGCTGTTCGCCGGCTTGCCGCAGCCGTTGCAGGTGATCCGCTACCACTCGCTGATCGCCGCCGCGCCGCTGCCGGCGCAGCTGCAAGCCATCGCGCACAGCGAGGACGGCGTCATCATGGCCCTGCGCCACCTGCGCCGGCCGCAGTGGGGCGTGCAGTTCCATCCCGAGTCGGTGCTCAGCGAGCACGGGCTGGCGATGATCGGCAACTTCCGCGATCTGGTCCGCCGCCATCGCGGCGGCGCGACGGTCGGCTGGCGCGAAGCCGTCGCGCCTGCGCCCGCGAGCGCGCCCGTTTCCGCGCGCGCACCCGCATCGCTCGCACCCGCACCCGCACCCGCACCCGCATCCGCGCCCACCGCGCCCACCGCGCCCACCGCGCCCGCGTTGCGCGTGTGGCTGCGCGCACTCGACCCCGCGCCCGACGCGGAAACCGTGTTCGCGCACTGCTACGCGCAGTCGCCGCACGCGTTCTGGCTCGACAGCCAGGTCGCCGAAGACGCCGGCTGTTCGTTCATGGGCGCGGCCGATCCCGGCGACGTGTTGCACTATCGCGTCGGCGACGACGATGCGGCCTTGTCGGCCGGGCAAGGGCTGCTGGCGCAACTGCGCGCAGAACTCGCGCGCGACATCGCCCCGGTCGACGAAACCCTGCCGTTCGAATTCCGCGGCGGTTACGTCGGCTACTTCGGCTACGAAGCCAAGGCCCTGTTCGACGGCGAACGCGGCCACGCCGCGGCCGCGCCCGATGCGGTGTGGATGCGCGCGCGCCGCTTCCTCGCCTTCGACCACGCCGGCGGCCGCGCCTGGGCGCTGGCGGTGGCCGACGAAGCCGGCGCGGACGCCGCGCAACGCTGGCTCGACGACACCGCCGCGCGAGTGCGCGCACTGCCGGCCGCTGCGGCGGAACCGGCGCCTGCGCAGCCGGCGCTGGCCGCACTCGACGTCGCGATGGACCTCGGCCACGACGACTACCTCGACGCGATCGCGCAATGCCGCCGCGCCATCGTCGAGGGCGAGTCGTACCAGGTCTGCCTGACCAACCATTTCCGCGTGCGCGCCCGGCTCGATCCGCTGGCGCTGTACCGGCGCCTGCGCCGCGGCAACGCCGCGCCGTTCGGCGCCTACCTGCGCAGCGGCGCGCAGTGCGTGCTGAGCACGTCGCCGGAACGCTTCGTCCGCGTCGATCGCGCCGGCCGGGTCCAGGCCAAGCCGATCAAGGGCACGATCCGCCGGGCCGAGGATCCGGCGTTGGACGCGCGCTACGCGCAGGAACTGGCCGCCTCGGGCAAGGACCGCGCCGAAAACCTGATGATCGTCGACCTGATGCGCAACGATCTCAACCGCGTGGCCGTGCGCGGCACGGTCGAGGTGCCGCGGCTGGCCGCGATCGAGAGCTACCGCACCGTGCATCAGATGGTCAGCACGGTCGAAGCGCGGCTGCGCCCGGACTGCGACCTGATCGACCTGCTGCGCGCGACGTTTCCCGGCGGCTCGATCAGCGGCGCGCCGAAGCGCCGCACGCTGGCGATCATCGACCGGCTCGAACGCAGCGCGCGCGGCGTGTACTGCGGTTCGATCGGCTACCTCGGCTACGGCCGCGTCGCCGATCTCAACATCGGCATCCGCACCCTGGCCTACGACGGCGAAGAAGTGTCGTTCGGCGCGGGCGGCGCGATCACCTGGCTGTCGGATCCGCAGGCCGAGTTCCAGGAGGTCTTGCTCAAGGCCGAAGCGGTGTTGCGGCCGTTGTGGGACCACCTAGGCGGCGGCGCCGCGTTCGCCGGCGCGGTCGAGGGCGACCGGTGGCGGGTGCGCGGCGGTTGAGCCGAACGCGTCGGGCCTGAAGGCCCTCCCGCACCGCGCCGGCCTGCCCACGAAGCCCAGCACGCCGAGCGCGCGCTTGCGGCCGCATGGCGCGACGTTTCTCCTGCGCACGGTCTCGGGATTCGCGGCGCTGCTTGTGGGCGGGCCTTCAGGCCCGACGCTTTTGTGTCCGCCGCGAGGCGTCCGCCCAGCGCCAAGCCAACACGCCCAGCAGGGGCAGCGCCAGCAACAAGGCCGCGTCGAACCACGAGGGGTACTCGCTACCCAACGTCGCCACCGCCCACACCGTCAGCGCCGCCAGCAACACCCAGGCGAACATCGCCTGCGCGCGCGCCGCCGGCGTCCAGCGCGCCACGATCCACAACGCCAGCGCGCCTGCGGCGACCGTCCAGGTCAAATCCCAAGCCAAGCGCGCATCGCCGCCCGGCGGCAGGCCCAGCCGCGCCGCCAGTTCGCCGCCGCTCCAGTTCGCCGCGACGAACGCCGCTGCCGCCCCAGACCACGCCAGCAGCGAACCCACGATTGCGCGCAACCAACCCATCGTCGTCATCGCCGCGCCGCCGTCACGTGCGCGGCGCCGCGTCGGCGGGGCCGGCCCGGGTCGCGACTGCGTCGACTGCATCCGCTTCGACGGAGCCGGCCTCGTTCGCCTCCATCCCGGCATTGACCGCATCGTCCACGCTCCAATACTCCAGCGCCGACGCCGTCTGCCCCGGCAACTGCACGCGCTCCAGCAAGGTGCGCACGCCGTCCTTCAGCCGCGCCAAGGTCAGCGCCACGCCGCGCGCGCGCAGCCAGCCGTCGAAATCGCTCAGCGCTTCCAGCGAGGTGCTGTCCAAGTCCGGCGAGATCTCCAGGCTCAGCACCAGCCGGCGCGCCTGCGGCCGCGCTTCCACCTGCTGCCGCGCCAGCGCCAGGATCGGCTCGGCGTTGGCGAAGAACAGCGGCTGCTCCGGCCGCAGCACCAGCACGCCGGGCACCGGCTGGGCCTGCGGATGCAGCGCGGTGTCGACGAAGTCGTGGCTGCCGGGCAGGCGCCCGAGCACGCTCAGGCGCGGGCGCGAGAGCCGGCGCAGCAGCATCAGCAGGCTGAAGGCGATCGCCGCCAGCAGGCCGTCGAGAATGCCCAGGCTCAGCACCGTGGCGACCGCGGCGAACGCGACCAGCCGGTCGCGGTGCCAGCGCAGGTAAGGCGCGAACGTTGCGGGCCGCAGCGACTTGCCGACCGCGTGGATCACGATCGCCGCCAGCACCGGCTGCGGGATGCGTTCGATCCAGGCCAGGGCGAAGGCGACCATCAGCAGCACCGCCAATGCCGCGACCAGCCCGGCCACGCGCGAACGCGCGCCGGCCGCTTCGTTGGCCGAGGTCGCCGAATAGCCGGCGCCGACCGGCAGGCCGTGCAGCAGGCCCGACACCGCGTTGGCGACGCCGAGCGCGAACAGGTCGCGGTTCGGCTCGACCGCGTCGCCGTGCTTGAGCGCGTAGGCGCGGATCGCGGTGTAGGACTCGGCGTACAGCACCAGGGTCAGCGCCAGCGCCAGTTCCAGGCAGGTCAGCCACTGGTCCGGGCCGGGCCAGCCGGGCGCGCCCAGTGGCGGGCTCAGCGCGATCGCGCCGGTCAGGGCCACGCCATGCGCGGCCAGCGCGGACGATGCGGCGACGCCGAGCGCGATCACCAGCAGGCTCGCCGGCAGTTTCGGAAACCGTTCGCCGAACTTCAGCGCCAGCAAAGCCAGCGCGCCGGTGGCGAAGCTGGCCGGTTGCCATTCGCGCCAGCGTTGCGGCAGTTCCAGCAGCAGCGGCGCGAAGTCGCCGGCGCGGGCGTGCAAGCCCAGCAGCGACGGCAGTTGCTTGAGCACGATCACGCAGGCCAGGCCGAAGGTGAAACCGCGCAGCACCGGCCGCGCGATCATCTGCGACAGCCCGCCCAGCCGCGCCGCCGAGGCGGCGAGGAAGCAGGCGCCGGTGGCCAGGGTCAGGAACCCGGCGATGGCCGCGCGCGCGGCCGGGTCGGGGCCGGCCACGGCCAGGGTCGCCGCGGCCAGCACCGCGGCCGAGGACGAGGTCGCCGAGACGATAGCGAACCGGCTGCGCCCGATCAGCCCGTAGGCCAGCAGGCCGGCGAACAGCGCGAACACGCCGGTCTGCGCGGGCAGGCCGGCGAGCGCGGAGTAGGCCACCGCCTCGGGCAGCAACAGGCCGGCGATCGCCAGCCCGGCCACCACGTCGGCGCCGCGGCCGGCCGATGCGGCGCCGGCGGGCGCGGGCGCGCTCATGCGAACGACCCGCTCCAGCCCGGCAGGTAACCGGCTTCGGCGCTGTGGGCCAAGGCCAGCGCGCGCTCGAGCGCACGCGCGCCGGACTTGGCCGCGTCCTTCGCGGCGATCCGCGCGCGCAGGAAATCCGCCCACAGGAATTCGGCGTACGGCGTCGCGTCCTTGGCGCAACCGCCGGCCTCGCGCACGCGCGCGGCCAAGGTGCGGTAGGGATCGTCGCGCAACTGCTGCAAACCGTCGGGGATCGCCGCGTAGTCGGTGCGCGCGCCGCGCTCGTCGTAGGGATGCGCCCAGCGGTTGAATTCCATCGTCCGCCAGAACGTCGCCGGATCGAGCCAGGAAAAATCCCGCTGCACGATCACCGGCACCTCCGCCACGCCTTCTTCGAGCATGGCCAGGCCGAAGTGGTGGTGATCGACGATATAGACCTCGCGGCCGGGACCGAGCACGCCGGGAAACCAGTGCGAGGCGATCAGCGCGGCGCGCTTTTTGCGCCCCAGCGCATGCCATTGCGCACGCTTGTCGGCGACTTCGCGCAGGCCGACGGTGATCTGGGTCGGACGCAGCCGCTGCGGAGCGACACTCAGGATCGGATGACGCAGGCCGTGCTGGGACATGGGCGGGCTCCACGGTCGCGTGCCGGCGCGCGACGCCGGTCCATTGAAGGAGATGCCGGCCCGGCTTGGCAAGCCCGCCGCACGCCGGCGCACGGAGGTTGCGCGCGCTTAACCGCGGCGGCGGCGCGCATGGCTCGGCGCCGCGGCCAAGCGCTATGCTGGCCTCCCCTCCGGGCGTCGCCCCCGCCATGACCGCCGCCGATCCGCCGTCCGACATCACCGCACTGTTGCACGGCTGGCGCGAGGGCGATGCGCAGTCCGAAGCGCAGTTGCTCGACTGCATCTATCCGGTGCTGCGGCGGCTGGCGCGGCAGCGGCTGGCGCGCAGCGGGCAGGTCACCCTGCGCGCGACCGAACTGGCCAACGACGCTTACTTCGAACTGGCCCAGCAACGCGAAGTGCCGTTCCAGAACCGCGCCCACTTCTACGCCATCGCCGCGCACGCGATCCGGCGCCTGCTGGTCGACCACTTGCGCGAGCGCTCCGCGCTCAAGCGCGGCGGCGACGCGATCCGGGTGACCCTGCAGGCCGGCGACGAGATCGCCGCGCCGTCGGCCGACCTCGCCGACGCGCTCGACCTCGACCGCTTGCTGGAACGGCTCGAACGCATCAACGCGCGCGCCGCGCGCGGCGTCGAGCTGCGCTACTTCGGCGGCCTCACCATCGAGGAGACCGCGCAGACCATCGGCGTGTCTCTGCCCACCGCCAAACGCGACTGGCAGTTCGCGCGCGCCTGGCTGCACGACCAACTGTCCGCTTCGCCGGGCTGAGCGCCGCGCCATGACCACTCCGACCGCGCTATGGGCGCAGGCCGCCGATGCGTTCGCCCGCGCGCTGGAGCTGCCGCCGGCGGCGCGCGCGGGTTTCCTCGACCAGGTGTGCGCCGCGCACGTCGACCCGGACGGTCTGCGCGCCGCGGTCGCGCGCCTGCTGGCCGCGCACGAGGCGATGGAGGCCGAATCCTCCGGCGACCGCGAGGCCCTGCCGTGGCGCGGCGGCGCCGCGCCGCTGTGGAGCGACGACGACCACGGCCTGAGCGCCGGCGAACGCGCCGGCGCGTTCGTGATCGAACGCGAACTCGGCGCCGGCGGCATGGGCCGGGTGTATCTGGCGCGGCGCGCGGTCGAGGACGGCGAACAGCGCGTCGCGCTCAAGCTCGCCGCCTCGCCGCTGTGGGCGCCGCAGGTGCAGCGCCGGCTGCGGCGCGAACGCGAACTGCTGGCGAGCCTGGAGCATCCGAACATCGCGCGCCTGATCGACGTCGGCGAACTGCCGTCGGGGCAGCCGTACTTCGCGATGGAATACGTCGACGGCGAGCCGATCGCGGCCTGGTGCGACCGCCACCGGCTGCCGCTGCGCGCGCGGATCGAACTGGCGTTGCAGGCGCTGGCGGCGGTCGACTACGCGCACCGCCGGCTGGTGCTGCATCGCGATCTCAAGTCGAGCAACGTGCTGGTCGACAGCGAAGGCCGCGCGCGCCTGCTCGACTTCGGCATCGCCAAGGCGGTCGCGCCCGGCGCGGCGGCGACGGTCGACGCGCAGGCGTTCTTCTCGCCGGCCAGCGCCGCGCCCGAGCAGGTGTCGGGCGCGGCGACCAGCGTCGCCACCGACGTCTACGCGCTCGGCGTGCTGCTGTACGAACTGCTGTGCGGGCAACTGCCGCTGGACGCCGACGAGCGCAGCGCGGCCGAACTGACCCGCGCCATCGCCCACGAAATCCCGGCGCTGGCGAGCCGTCGGCTGGCCAGACTGGAAGCGCGCGAACCCGAGCGCGCCGCGGCCGTCGCCCAGGCGCGCGGCGCGGCCTCGGCGCGGGCGCTGCGGCGGCAGCTGCAGGGCGACCTCGACGCGATCCTGGCGCGCTGCCTGCGCAAGGAACCCGAGCAGCGCTACGCCAGCGTCGAACGCCTCGGCGACGACCTGCGCGCGTGGCTGCACGCGCAGCCGGTGGCCGCGCGCGGCGGCGAGCGTTGGTACCGGCTCGGCAAGTTCGTGCGCCGTCAGCGGCTGCCGCTGGCGCTGGCGACGATCGCGGTGGCGCTGACCGCCGGATTCGTCGTCCATACCGTGTTGCAGGCGCGCGAACTGGCGCAGGCGCGCGACCGCGCCGAGGCGCGGCGGCTGCAGTCCGAACGGGTGACGGCGTTCATGGTCGATCTGTTCCGCGCGTCCGATCCGTCGCAGGCGCGCGGCCGCGATCCCAGCGCGCGCGAACTGCTGGCGCGCGCGGCCAAGGGATTGCAGGAGAACCGCGACCCGGAGACGCGCGCCGCGTTGACCGCCGCCATCGCCGAAGTCGAATTCAATCTGAGCGACTACGAAGCCGCCGAGCGCCTTTCGGCCGAAGCGCTGCGCCTGCGTCTGGCGCAGCCGGACACCGAACCGGCGGTGTTGCGCCGGACCTACGCGCTGCGCGCGCAGGCGGCGCTGCTGCGCGCCGACTACGCCGGCGCCGAGACGTTTCTGACCCAGGCCGAGCGGCGCTTGACGCCGGAAGCCGAAGACGAAGCGCTGACCCTGTTGCGCCTGCGCGCGCGCCTGTCGCAGGCGCAAGGCAAGCTCGACCTGGCCCTGGCCCAATGGCAGCGCGCCGACGACGCGCACCGGCGCCGGTACGGCCGCGACGATCCGCGCAGCGCGCAGGCGCGGCGCGGCTTGGCCAGCGCCCTGCTCGCGGCCGGCCAGGAACAGCGCGGCTCGCAATTGCTCGCCGAGTTGCCGCAGACGCGCAGCGGCGACAGCGGCAACGACCCGGCGGCCGCCAAGGCCCTGGCCTCGCAGGCGCGCCAGCGCCGCGACGCCGGCGATTACGCCGAAGCCGAGCGCGCCGCGACCGAGGCCCTGCGCATCGACCTCACCCTGTACGGCGAAGACCACGAGGAAACCGCGGCGGTGTTCAACCTGCTCGGCACCATCGCCCAGTCGCGCGACGATTACCGCGCCGCGCTGGCCTGGTTCGAACGCACCCTGGCGGTGCGCATGAAGGTGTTCGGCCCGAAGCATCCGCGCGTGGCCAGTTCCGAGTTCAACCTGGGCGTGATGCGCCACCTGTTCCTCGACGACCCGCGCGGCGCCGAGCCGCATCTGCGCCGCGCGGTGGAGATCGCCGCCGCGGCGACGCCGGACCATCTCAACCTGGCCATGTACCGGCTCGGCTGGGCGATGGACCTGCACGACCTGGGCCGCATCGCGGAAGCGCGCGCCGCGCTGGCGCCGGCGCTCAAGCGATTCGGCGAATTGCAGGGCCAGGAGCTGAACCGCGCGCTCGCCCGCAGCGAGGACCTGTGCATGGCGCCGCCGCCGTGGACGGCGGCGCAGGCGCAGGCCTTCGCCGAAGCGGCGACGGCGGTGCGCGCCGAAGTCGAACCCGACCATCCCAAGCGTCGCCGCCTGGAAGCCTGCGCCGCGCGGATGGCGCCGGCGCGCGGTTAGCCGGTCGCGGCGTCGCCGCCGCGACCGGCGGACGGCTCAGTCGGCGCGCGGCGCGATCGGCGTCGGCGCGTTCGGCTCGCGTTCGACGTCGAGCGTCTGGTCGAGGCTGCCGGTCGGCAGCGACGTCCACGACACCCGCATGCCCATGCCTTCGCTGAGCGCGGTGCCCCCCAGCGGACCGTTGCGCAGGCGCACCGGCCGCCATTGCGCGCTCGGCAGCGGGAAGCTCAGCCACTGCTGCACCGGCATGCCGATGCCCACGCGCACCTGATCGCCGTCGTGGAGCAGGCGGATGCGCGGATCCGGCTTGTTCTGGGCGTCGACCAGCACCGCCGACAGCGACGCCAGCACCGGCGGCGCCAGCGAGGTGCCGTCGCCTTGCGACCAGCCGGCGTGCGGCGACTCCAGCCAGTCCGCGCGCAGCACCGGTACGGCGCCTTCGTAGTTCTTGACGATGAGGGTCAGGCTCAGCACGCGTTCGTACTGCGGGCCCGAGGCCGGACGGAACGACCATTCCAGGAACGTCGACTCCTGGCGCTGCGGCGGCAGGCCGATCGGCGGCTGTTGCGCCGCCGGCCGCACCGCACCCGCGCCGGCCTTGCCCGCGCCGGCGCGCGACACCGAATCGCCCGGCGGCGCCAGCTGGATGTTGTTGAGTTCCAGCGGCAGCTCCGGCCACTCCTTGGTCTTTTCCAGCACCGCCAGGTTTTTGCCGGTGAACGGCAGATCGCGCAGGCTCCAGTACTCGATCCCGTACTGGGCCGCTGCGGCCGACACGATCATGTCGACCTCGCACGAACTGGCGTTGGGGTCGGTGCCCGACTTCGGCGCCGGGTTCGAGCCGGCTCTGCTGCCGGGCGGCGGATCGATCGGGCCGCCGCCGCCGCCGTCGCAGAAATCGCTGCCGGCCAGGGCCGGGCCGGCGGCCAGCAACAGGCACAGGGCCAAGGGGGAAAGCGTGCGCATGGGTCGTGCTCCTTTGAGTGATTCGCCCGGACGGGCGCGTTCCTGTTTCGTTCGTGTGGGGGGGCGCGGCGAACCGCAGACGGCCGCGCCCGCCGCGCAGGCGGGCGCCCGCGCGATGAGGTAGCGATCGATGGCGTTCCCGTCCGATCCGCGCGTGCGCCGGCAGCGGCGCGCGCCGGACCGGCCGCCGTACGCTCAGTCCGTGTGCGGCCCGGCCGGATCCGGCGGTTCCGGCTCCGGTTGCGGCTGGCCGGGACCAGACGGGTCGGGGCCGTCGCTGTCGAGCGTGCCCAGCGACACGCTCGGCCAGCCGACCCGCAGGCCCATGCCGCGGGTCAGCGGCGAGCCCTTGACCAGCCCGTTGCGCAGCCGGGTCGGATGCCACTGCGCGTTCGGCAGCGCGAAGCTGATCCACTCGCTGACCGGCAGGCCCAGGCCGACGCGCACGAACCCGCCGTCGTGCAGCAGGGTGAAGCGCCGCGGCGCCGCCTGGCCGCTGCCGTACAGCCGGACCGTGCGGCTGGACAGCGTCCGCGGCGTGGCGCCGTTGAGGTAGGACCAGTCGCGGGTCGGCGGATCGAGCCAGTCGGCGCGCAGGTAGGTGCCGCGGCTGTCGACCATGACCGTCAGCGCCAGCACCCGCTCGCCGATTTCCAGGGCGTCGGGCTGGAACGCCCATTCCAGGAAGGTCGATTCGCTGTAAGGACCGGCCGGCTCGCCGATCGGCGGATCGATAACGCCGCTCGGCGCGCGCAGCGACGCGGTGCCCGACGGCAGATGCACTTCTTCCAGGCACAGCGGCAGTTCCGGCCAGCCCGGGAAGCCCTTGAGCGCTTCCATGTTCGCGCTGGTGTAGCGCAGGTCGCGCAGGCGCCAGTAGGCGCTGCCGGCGCTCTGCGCCTGGTTGGTCACGATCATGTTGGCTTCGCACGAGCCGCCGCTGGGATCGGTCGGCGACGCCTTCGCCGAACCGCCGGCGGCGCCGTCCGGCGGTTCGGTCTTGCCGCCGCCGCTGTCGCAGAAATCGCTGCCGGCCAGGGCCGGGCCGGCGGCCAGCAGCAGGCATAAGGTCAGTGGAGAGAAGGCGCGCATCGGTCAAGCTCCTGGGGCGGCAGCGCGCCCGGGGCAGGCGCGGTCCTGATGGAATACTCGGAGAATCCGCGACGGAAGGATCATTTTTTCTGTGCGCTGTGCAATGGCAGGCGCGGTTCGCGCTCGAACCGTGCCAACTGTTGTTCCAGCCGCCACTGCAACCCCGCCTTGTCGCTGCCGCGCAGCCAGGCCGCGCAGGCCGCATCGGCGTCGCCGCGCGGGTCGGCGTCGGCGCAGGCCGCTGCGCGCGCGCCGCCGGCCGCGTCGCGCCACAGGCTGGCGCCGGGCAGGAACGCGTAATGCAGGCTGGCGCGGGCGAGCTGCTTGAGTTCGCGGTAATCCAGTCCCTGCTCCTGCGCCGCGCGCAGGTACTCGCCGCTGAGGTCGCTGCGCAGCACGCCCTGGTCGTCGCTGGACAACACCACCGGCACGCCGGCGGCGCGGTACAGCGCCAGCGGATGCGCGGCGCCGCGCACGCCGAGGATCGCGGCGTTGCTGGACAGGTTGATCTCCACCGCGACGTTGCGCTGCGCCATCTCTTGCAGCAGCGCGGCGAGGTCGTCTTCGTAGGCCAGGGCGATGCCGTGGCCGATGCGGTCGGCGCCGGCGGTTTCCACCGCCTGGCGGATGTGGCTGCGCAAGTCGCCCGGCGGCGACAGCCCGGCGACCAACTCGCCGGCGTGCAGCGACACCTTCACGTCCGGATAGCGCTGCCTGAAGAACGCGACCATGCGCATGTGCAGGGCGTAGTCGCGCGCCGCCAGCGGGTGATGCTCGACGCCGAGCAGATTGACGCCGACGCAGCGCGGATCGGCCGCGGCCAAAGCGAAGGCGAACGCGAGGCTGGCGAACACGCGCGCCGGCTCGTGCGTGCGCGTGGCCGGAATCTGATAGCGCACCTCGACGGCGCAGCCGGCTTGCGGCGCAGCGCCGGCGCAGCCGAGCACGGCGGCGGCGCGCGCTTCGTCGCGATCGAGATCGGCGCGCGCGCGCGGCACCGCGTCGGCCAGCACCGGTTGCAGGGCCGCGGCGAGCGCGGCGAAATCGCCGGCGTCGCCGTGTTGCGCGGCGGCCGCATCGACCACGCTGCGCCCGGCCGGCGGCACCTGCATCAGTTCCAGATACGCGGTGCGTTCGCCCGCGGCGATCGCGCGCACCGCGGCGAGCATGTCGCCGCCGCGCTTGCGCGAGACGATGCGGAAGCGGTCGAACGCGTCGAAGAAGCGCTGCTCGACCGGCACCATCGGATCGCCGATGCCGCGCTCGTAGCCGCGCACCGACATCGCATCGATCGCGCGCCCGTACAGCGGCAGCGGCGCGTCCGCGACCGCGACGCGCGCGGGCGGATCGCACGGCGGAGCGACCAGATGCGCGTCCTCGCGCTGCAGGCACAGGCCGTCTTCGCCGGCCCAGCGCAGATAGTCCTCGGCGTAGACCGCGCCGCTGAGGTGGCTGTGCAGGTCGCCGCCCTTGGGCATCGCCTGCACGAACGCGCGCAGCCGCGGCGGGCTGGCCAGGATGCGGTCGAAGTACGCGGCGGTGGCGGCTTCGGCTGCGGCCGCGCCGCCGGCTTCGCGCGCGGACGCGGCGCCGGCCGACGCCGCGCCGGCGAGCCATGCGACCGCCGCCAGCCAGAACGGCGCGCGCCGCGGCGGCGCCCGGTTCAGCTGCCTCGCCCGTCCCGCCCCTGCGCTGCCCGCGCCTGCGTTTTCCATGCACCGCTCCCCGCGCCGCTCGCCCCTTTGGCCGCCGATCTTAGGCCAAGCCCGGATCGGCCGTGCCGGCGTCGCTAACCGACGCTCACACCGCAACCGGGGTCACGGCGCCGCCGGGTTTGCCGCGATAGGCAGAAGACTGCGCCGGCGCGGAACCTTGGGTAACGGTCGCGGTCGAAGCCGCGCCCAAGCGCTGTCGCGGTTTTGTAACCGTACGTATCGGTCGCCTGAGCGGTGAGAGAACGTTCATGTCCCGATGCGACTTTCGGCGGATTCGCGGCGATGCAAAAACCTCTTGAATTCAGCGCTGCGGCCATGGCGAATACCACCGGTTTTCGCGCTGTCGCGAAGTTCTCCGACAAATTTTTGACAGAAAGTAACGTTAACGAAAATTCGCAATAGCGAGTGCCACACTTTCGCTATCACGCCGGACGCATCGCGCGGCCGGACCGAGCACAGGGACGCCCATGCGCATCTTGATCGCCGAAGACGACCCCGCCATCGCCTCGGGTCTGAGCGCCGCGCTCGCCGACAGCGGCCACGCGGTCGACCGCGTCGCGCGCGGCAACGACGCCGACGCGGCCTTGCACGACGGCACCTACGATCTCGTCGTGCTCGATCTCAACCTGCCGCAGCTCGACGGCCTGACCGTGCTGCAGCGCGCCCGCGCGCGCGGCGAGAGCGCGGCGATGCTGGTGGTGACCGCGCGCGAAGGCGTCAGCGAACGCGTGCGCGCGCTCGACTCCGGCGCCGACGACTATCTGGTCAAACCCTTCGTGCTGGAAGAATTCGCCGCGCGCGTGCGCGCGCTGCTGCGCCGCCGGGTCAGCCAGGGCATTCCGATGCTGTCGATCGGCAAGCTGCGCCTGGACCTGGCCGGTCGCCGCGGCTGGAACCAGGACGCGGCGCTGGAACTGACCGGCCGCGAGTTCGCCCTGCTCGACGCGCTGCTGAGCCGCCGCGGCAGCCTGGTCAGCCGCGAGCAACTGATCGAAGCGCTGTGCAACTGGGAACAGGACATCACCAACAACGGCCTGGACATCGCCATCCACCGCCTGCGCCGCAAGCTCGACGGCAGCGGCGTCAACATCCGCACCATCCGCGGCCTGGGTTACGTGGTCGAAGAAACCGGCGCCGCGATCGCGGCCGTCGGCGAACGCCGCGCCTGACCGCCCGCGCCCGGCCGACCCGCACGTGACTTCCGCCGCATCGACGCCCGGCCCGCGCGCCCGGCCCGCGCGCGCCGGCGACAGCCTGCGCCGGCGGCTGCTGCTGTTCCTGCTGGTGCCGGTGTGCATCACCGTGGTGCTGGTGTCGGTGCTGGTGTACGCGGTGGCTTCGCGCTACTCCGACAGCGTCTACGACGAAGGCCTGCTCGAAGACGCGTACGGCCTGGCCAAGGTGCTCAAGGCCACCGGCTCGGACGGGCAGCTGTCGCCGCAGGCGGCGTTCCTGCTCGAATACGCCAAGCTCGGCCACAACTACTACTCGGTGCGCAGCCTGCGCCGCGGCGAACTCAGCGCCAGCCGCGAGGCGATTCCGCCGGGTCCGGCGCCGCGCCTGGACGGCGACGCGCAGTTCTACGACACCCGCATCGACGACGTGCCTTCGCGCGCGGTCGCGCTGGCGGTGCCGGCGCCGGCCGATCCCAGCGACACACTGGTGGTGACTCTGGCCGAAACCGTGCAGGACCGGCAGCTGCGCGCGCGCCAGATCCTGCTGATGTCGATCCTGCTGCAACTGGTGTTGACCGCGGTGCTGTTGGCGCTGATGTGGAGCGGCGTCAGCCGCGGCCTGCGCGCGCTGGATCCGCTGATCGGCCGCTTGGCCCGGCACGGGCAGGAACTGGTGCCGGTCGGCGACGTGCCGGTGCCGGCCGAGATCCGTCCGCTCAGCGCCACGATCGACGCGCTGCTCGAACGCATCCGCCGCCTGTTCGTCAGCCAGGAACATTTCATCGCCGACGCCGCGCACCAGTTGCGCACGCCGCTGGCCGGCCTGGCGCTGCACGCCGAACGCGCGCGCAGCAGCGCCGACGAGGGCCAGCGCGCCGACGCGCTGGCGCAGGTGCAGGTGCTGACCATGCGCCTGGCCCGCACCGCGACCCAGTTGCTGGCGCTGAGCCGCGCGCAGGCGCCGGTGGAGGCCGACGGGCCGATGGCGCCGTTGCGCCTGGACCAGCTGTTGCCGGAAATTCTCGGCGAGCACGTCGCCCGGGCGATGCGCGCCGATGTCGATCTGGGCTACGAAGGCTCCGGCGAAGCCTTGTCGGTGCGCGCCGACGCGTATGCGCTGCACGATGCGCTCGGCAATCTGATCGACAACGCGCTCAGTTATGTGCGTCGCGGCGGCACGGTCAGCGTCGCCCTGCAGCGCTACGGCGAGTTCGCGCGGGTCAGCGTCGACGACGACGGCCCCGGCGTGTCCGACGCGGCGCTGCCGCGCCTGGGCGATCGTTTCTATCGCGCGCCCGAGGCGATCGAAGGCGGCACCGGCCTGGGGCTGGCGATCGTGCGCCGCATCGCCGACCGCCACGGCGCGCGCGTCGCCTTCGCCCGCTCGCGCCTGGGCGGGTTGCGGGTCGAACTGGATTTTCCCTTGATCGCCCCGGCGGGGCGGGTCGCGTCTTTGACCGCGGAGCTGCATTGATGTCCCTGTTCTCGCGGAGCCTGCCGTTGCCGAGCCCGTTCTTGCGCAGCCGGCTGCGTATCGCGCGCCTGCTGCCGCTGGCGCTGCTGCCCGTGGCCTTGGCCGCGTGCCTGAGCACGCCGATTCCCGACCAGACGCCGCCGTTGCCGCCGCAGTGGCGCAACGCACCGGCGGCCGATGCCGCGCCCGCAGCGGCGCCGGATCCGCGCGGCTGGTGGCATGCCTTCGGCGATCCGCGCCTGGACGCGCTGGTCGAACAGGCGCTGGCCGCCAACCTCGACACCGCCCAGGCGCGCGCGCGCCTGCGCTCGGCGCGGCTGCTGCAGCAACACGCCGGCGACGCGCTCAAGCCGGAAGTGCGCGCGCGCACCAGCAACCCGATCGATCCCGACGCCAGCGCCTCGTTCTTCGTGATGGGCCTGGACGCGGTCTGGGAAATGGGCTTCTTCGGCCGCAGCGAAGCGCTCGAACGCGGCGCCCGCGCCGAGCTCGACGGCGCCGCCGCGCAGCTGCGTCAGGCGCAGATCAGCGTGGCGGCGGAAACCGCGCGCGAATGGATCGCGCTGCGCGATGCGGCCGAGCGCGAGCGCCTGCTCGATTCGATCCGCGCCGCGCGCGCCGAGCAGTTGCGCGTGCAGCAGGTGCGCGCCGACCTGCGTCTGGCCGCGCGCGACAGCGTGCAGGCGCCGCGCGCCGCGCTGGCCCAGGCCGAAGCCGCGCTCGGCGAACCGCGCCAGCGCATCGTCGCCGCCGAACAGGCGCTGGCGGTGCTGCTCGGCCGCGCCGAACCCGATCCGGACTGGCGCCGCGGCGCGGCGCGTCCGCCGCTGGCGCGCGCGGCGATCGAACGCGCGCCGGCCGACCTGCTGCGCACGCGTCCCGACATCGCCCTGGCCCAGGCCGGGGTGCTGCGCGCGGCCGCCGATCTCGGCCTCGCGCGCGCCGATCAATACCCGCGGCTGGCGTTCGGCACCTCGATCCAATGGTCGGTCAACGTCACCGCGCACCGCCGCACCGAAACCGAAGGCATCGGCGTGTCCGGTCCGATCATCGACGTGCCGCTGTTCGACTGGGGCCTGCGCCGCGCGCGCGCCCACGCCAAAGGCGCCGAACTCGAAGCGGCCGCGCTGGCCTACCGCAAGACCGTGCTGGCGGCGGTCGCGGAAACCGAATCGGCGCTGTCGGCGCTGGAGCAGCAGCGCCAGCGCGAGGACGCCGACCGCCGCGCCTTCGACGCGCTGGCGCGTTCGGCGCAGATGCAGCAAGTGCGGCGCGGGCTCGGCCTGAGCGGCGATCTGGAACTGGCCACGAGCGCGATCGAACGCGATCAGGCCGCGCTCGAACTGGTCGCCGCGCAGGGCGACCGCGCCCAGGCCTACATCGCGCTGTACAAGGCGCTCGGCGCCGCGCCCGAGGACCGGCTCGGCCGCGCCGACGAAGGCGACGTTGCCGCCACCGCGCGCGCCGACGCCGGAGCGCGCCGATGACCTCGCTGGCGCGCCAGACCCTGCGCTACGAATGGCGCCGGTTCCTGCCGGCGGTGCTGGCGATCGGCTTCTCCAGCCTGCTGCTGTTGCTGCAGGCGGCCTTGGTGCTCGGCATCTTCGGCAGCGCCAGCGTGTACGTGTCGGGTTCCTCGGCCGACCTGTGGGTCGGCTATCCGGGCACCCAGAGCGTCGACCAGGGCCGGCCGGTGGATCCGAACCTGCAATCGCTGCTGCTGATGCAGCCGCAGGTGGCCAAGGTCGAACCGTTCTATTGGCTCGACGCCGACTGGCGCGGCCCGGCCAAGGACACCGGCGGCGTGTCGGTGTACGTCTCCGGCATCGATATCGGCGCCAACGGGCTGATGTTCTCGCGCGCGCTGTCGCCGCAGCTGCGCCAGCGGCTGGCGCTGCCCGACAGCGTGATCGTCGACCGCGCCGAACTCGACAAGCTCGGCGTCGGCATCGGCGAGAGCGCGCACCTCAACGGCCATCGCGTGCGCGTGGTCGGCGCCAGCTCGGGCCTGCGCGCGCTCGGCGGCGTCAACGTCGTCGCCTCGCTCGAAACCGCGCGGCACCTGCAAGGCAACAGCGCCAACGCGGCCTGGCCGGCGTACTTCGTCGCCAGCCTGCGCGATCCGGCGCAGGCGCCGCAGGTGATCGCGCAACTGCGCGCCGGCGCCCCGGGCTTCGGCCGCTTCGAGGCCTGGACCGCGCCGGATTTCGCCCGCCAGGCGGTGCTGTTCTGGATGTTCGACACCGGCGCCGGCGCCGGCGTGCTGTTCCTGGCCGCGGTGGTGCTGCTGGTCGGCGCGGTCATCACCAGCCAGGCGCTGGTCGCCGCGGTCAACGGTTCGGTGCGCGAATACGCGACCTTGAACGCGCTCGGCATCGGCATGCGTTCGCTGCGCTGGGTGGTGCTGGAGCAGGCGCTGTGGGTCGGAGCGATCGGCGTGGTGGTGGCGACCGGCGCCGGGCTGGCGCTGATCGCGCTGGCGCGCGCGCGCGACGTGCCGGTGCTGTTCAATCTGCAAGTGACCGCGATCTGCATGCTGGTGGTGATGGTGCTGGCTTCCCTGTCGGGCCTGTCGGCCCTGCGCGGCCTGCGCCGCGCCGATCCCGCGGTGCTGCTGCGATGAACGCCATGCCGAACCCGTCCGCCGCGCGCACCGCCGATCCCGCGGCCGGCCTTATCGCCCACGGCATCGTCAAATCCTTCGTTTCCGGCAGCGTGCGCACCACCGTGCTCGACGGCATTTCGCTGCAGGTGCATCCGGGCGAACTGACCTTGATCTCGGGCCCGTCGGGCTGCGGCAAGAGCACGCTGCTGTCGGTGCTCAGCGGCTTGCAGCGTCCCGACCAAGGCCGGGTCAGCGCGCTCGGCGAAGACCTCGGCGCGCTCGGCCTGCGCGCGCTGGAGGCGTTCCGCCTGCACCACACCGGCTTCGTGTTCCAGGGCTTCAACCTGTTCCCGGCGCTGACCGCGACCGAACAGGTGGCGTTGCCGCTGCATTACCTCGGCCTCAGCCGCGCCGACAGCCGCGCCCGCGCGCTGGCCGCGCTGGAAGAAGTCGGCATGGCCCGGCGCGCGCACCTGCGCCCGGCCGAACTGTCCGGCGGCGAGAAACAACGCGTGGCGATCGCGCGCGCGCTGGCCAAGCGGCCGGCGCTGCTGTTCGCCGACGAGCCGACCAGCTCGCTCGACGCCGCCAACGGCCAGATCGTGATCGATATCCTGCACGGCATCGCCCGCCGCCACCGCACCCTGGTGCTGTGCGTGAGCCACGATCCGCGCCTGATCGGCCACGCCGACCGTCTTGTGACCATGGAAGACGGACGCATCCTCAGCGACCGGCGCGATCCTGGCGCCGATCTTCCGCTTTCTCCCATTCCCTCCTTCTCCCCCGGGCCGCGATGATCCGTCTCCTTAACCGCCCTGCGCCGCTGTCGATCTGCCTCGCGCTGGCGTTGGCCCTGTCCGGCTGCGGCCGCGACGACGCCGCGAGCGCCGCCGCGCCGGCGGCCGCGAATCCGTCGTCGGCGTTCGCCGCGGTCGCGCGCGGCCGCATCGATGTCGAAGGCGGCCTGCTCAAGCTCGGCATGGCGGCCGACGGCGTGCTGGCACGGGTGCCGGTGCGCGAAGGCGAACGCGTCGCCGCCGGCCAGGAGTTGGCCGCGCTCGACGCCAACGCCGCGCAGGCCGACGACCGCATCGCCGAAGCCAAGCTGGCGCAGGCGCGCGCGCAAGTGAACCTGTTGCAGCAACGCCTCGCGCAAGCGCGCGTGCGCGCGCAGCGCCTCGGCGCGGCCGCCGCGGCCGGCGCCGGCGACGGCCAGAGCGCCGACGACGCCCGCGACGCGCTGGCGCAGTTGCAGAACGAAGCCGACAGCGCCCGCGCCGCCGCCGACATCGCCGCCGCGCAGCGCGATCAGGCCGCCTGGACCTTGCAGCGCCAGACCCTGCATGCGCCGGTCGCGGGCCAGCTCGCGCGCGTCGCCGCGCGCGTGGGCATGAGCGTGGCGCCGCACGGCGCGCCGCTGTTCGTGCTGCTGCCCGACGGCGAGCGCATCGTCCGCGCCGAACTCAACGCCGCCTTCCTCGACCGCGTGCATCCGGGCATGCGCGCGCAGATCCTCGACGACGGCGACACCCAGCGCGTGCTCGGCGCCGCCAAGGTGCTGCGTCTGGCGCCCGCGTTCGGCGCCTCGACCCTGGAAGACGATCCGGACGTGCGCGCGAACGAGCGCACCGTCGAGTGCGTGCTGGCGCTGGACAAGGGCGACGGGCTGCGCATCGGGCAGCGCGTGTTGGTGCGGTTCCTGGGCAAATAGCCCGGGGCGGAGCCTACAGCCGCGGGCCGCGCTCGGCCGCTTCGGGTTGCGCGCGCTGCTGCGCGTCGAGCGTGCGCTGGATGTCGCGCTCGCGTTCCAGCGTCTGCGCATCGCGCAGGCTCTGCTGCATCGGCGGCGCCTGCTCGCCGAGCGGGACCTGGGCGTGCAGGCCCGGCACGGCGCTGCCGACCCACAGCTTGCCGCCGGCGACGCCGACCGGGCCGATCTGGTCCGCGTCGCCGATGCCGCCGCGCTTGGCCGCGACCATCGCCCAGGCCACGGTCTCGTCGGACACGCCTTGCGGCGCGCCGGAGCGGATCTTGGCGAACATCGCCTGGTCTTGCGGCGACAAGTGCGCGTCGCCTTCGCGGCCGGAGCGGTTGCGCTCGGCGTCTTCGCGTTGCGACGAGCGTTGTCGTTCCTGTTCCTGTTCCTGCGGCGACGGTTGCGGACGTGCGGCGCGTTCGCGTTCGTCGTGTTGCATCCGCGCGTTGGCGTCGGGCTCGGCGGGTGTCCGTTCGGGCGGCGCGGCTTTCGGCGGCGCGCGCGCCGGTTCGACGATTTCGACCGCCGCGGCGGTCGCGGTGTCCGGCGCTGCGGCCGCTGTCGTCGCCGCTGCGGCGATGATCGGCGCGGCCGCCGCGACCTGCTGCACCTGATCGTGCGACAGCCCTTGCCGGTTGGCTTCGCGCACGCTTTGTTCCTGCGCGTCGCGCTGCTGCGGCGACAACGCGTCGATGCGCAGTTCCGGCGACTGCGGCAGCGGTGCGGACGCCGCGCGCAGATCCATGCGCGCCAGTTCGACTTCCTGGCCGCTGGTGACCGCGGCGACCCGCACCACGCCTTGCGCGTCGCGTTGCAGATGGGCGATGGAACTGTGGATGTCGGCGTGGCCGTGCGCGTCGGGTTGCACGTACAGCGCGCTGGTCGCCGGATCGATGCCTTGCGCCTCGCGCGTGCGCTGCACCGCTTCCAGGGCGGCATCGATCCGTTCCGGCGCGGGCGCGACGCCCGCGGCGGCATACGCGGACTGCAACGCGGCGCGGTCGATCGATTCGCGGGTCGGCGGCGCCGGCGCCGGAATCCCGGCCATCTGTTCGGCGTGCTGCGCCAGCGCCGGTTGCAGCAGCGCGCGCGTGCCTTCGAGTTCGCGCCCCGCGTTGGCGGAGGCTGCTTCGCCGTCACGTTCGCGTTGCCACGCGCCGTTCTCCGCACGCCGATACAACTCGCCGTCCGAAGCGGTCAATCGCGTAGGCTCGGCGAGCGCGGTCGCGACCGCAGCGGGCTTCTCGCCGAACTGCTGCCAACCGTTGGCGCGATAGCTGGCGTCGTAGCGCGCGGCGATGGCGGCGGGGCTGTGGGCGAGGTTGTCGCGCAGCGTCTGGGTCGCGGCCGCGTCCAGTTCCGTCGCGCGTTCCGGCGCGGCGACATCGGTGCGGGTCAGCGGATGGCCGCGATCGGTGCGCGCGACCACCGTGTCGCGCCGCCATTCGCCGCTGTCGCCGTCGCGGCGCCAGTCGGCGGGCGCGAGGCTCGGCGCATCGCCGGCACCCGCGGGCTGCACGTGCGGATCGCGCGGCGGCGGCAGATTGCCCATCGCCAGCGCGGTGGCGGTGTTGCTGGCGTAGTAATCCAGCTCCCGCGCCTTCTCCGGCGTGGCCGAAAACGCCTGCCGCGTCGGCGCGTCGACGCCGTCGTCGCGCAGGTCGCCGGTGTCCTGGCGCAGCCACTGGCGGCCGTCGGATCGCCACGCGACGCCCTCGCGGTCGGTCTGCCGGTAGACCTGCCGCTCGTCCCACCACTGCGCCGCGCGTTCGCCGACCTGACTGCCGGCGATCGCGCCGACCGCGACGAATGCCGCCGCGCCCGGCCCGGTTTCCCAGCCCACAGCCAATCCGGCCGCCGCGCCGCCGAGCCAACCGCCGCTGCCGCGTGCGCCGTAATGCAGGAGTTGCGATTGCGCGGCCAAGGGGTTGTCCTGCGCCAACAACGAACTGACCTTCTCGCCGGTTTCGTGCGCGTCGTAGGCGCTGGCTGCGACGCCGAGGGCCGAGGCGCCGGCGAGGACGGCAGCGCGCGGCATCTTCGGCAGATGAGGTTCGGCTGGCGTCGCGAACGGTTGTGGTGCGTTGGGGCGCACCAAGGCGTCGATGGTGGCGATGCCTTGCTGGCGGGCCAGGACGTTCTCGGCGATTTTCAGGTCGCTGTGTTCGGCGAGCAGGTTCGTGCGGGTGGGTGGGTCGAGGTTTGGGTTACGTGCGGAGTTTTGGGGCAGGTCGTTATGCCATTGAACCTGCGCGTCCCAGCCTGCGCGCAAGCGTTCAGTGTGGGCGGGATTCTTGAGCCGCTCCAGGCGGGTCTCTTCCAAGGCCTGTCCCGGTGTGCGCGCATCGATGCGGCTGTCGTAATGTTGCACGCCCTCGCGGTCGAATATGCGGATGGGCACACCGGTACGATCGTGGATCGTGTCCAGGCTGACAGGAAGTTTTCCGTAGATGGCGTCGCGTGCGCCTTCAGGCACGTAGCGGCCGTAGCCTTCGTTATCGATCTTTTTAGAGAAGCGTTCGTCGACGCCGAATTCGCTTTCCAGTTTGGGGGAGGCGATTGCGCGGACCTCCACCTCATAGCCTTTCGACTTGAGATCCTGGATCAGATCCGATGCCCATTGTCCGTTGCTGAGCGTGGTGTCGAAAACCAAGTTCTTCTTGCCGGCAATAGTGGCTTCCAGCAGTTCATCGGCCCACTGGCTGGCATCGGCGTGGGTCCGGCCCGACCACGTATAGGGATTTTCCAGCCGAAACTCCGGGGCTCCAGGGTGGTAAGAACGTAATTCGTCCGGATCGACGAGAACCACATCTCCCTGAAGTTCGAGGCTGGCCGCATTGACGAGCCCACCCTTGCCAGCCCCCGGCTGTCCCGCGAGCAGAATCGCCTTCGGGTTGTCTTGCGACGAAACATCGCTGATCAGACTTTTAGGAAGAACTTTATCGAGCAGGATTTGCTTATGCGTCTGCTCGCTCAGTCGGTCGTTGTTCTCGTCCATCACAGAACATCTCTGTATTTCTCGACGTAATCGCGAATTCCTTTATCGCCGATCCAAGCCATCTTGCGAATGGCGCCGGACATTACATCCTGCTTGTGATCGGCTGCCGCGATCTTTACAGCGTCTCCATCGGCCTCGGCTTCCTTGAGTTCCTTGATCGCCTCGAAATAAAAGGTGTCCAAACGTCCCTCCAACATCCATATGATGCGGTCGAGCGGTTCCGATGCCGAAGGTGTATCTACGAAGTCGGCAAGCAGATCCTGTAAGCGTTGGATGTGCCCGGGATACTCCTTGAGCATGTCGCGGAGTCTTTGCGGTATGGGCGGCGGCGGTGGGTTCGAATGATTCATCGAAATTGATTCATTCAGTAAGGTATAGGGGCGGTTTGGTACGGCCGAAGAATCTGTGCGGGCTGTCTTGGCTTCCTCGCAAGCGCGATTCGGAATCTTCGACTGTTCTCTGGATGTAGATCAACGAATCCTCCATTCCACCCATTCCAGCTCCGGCATGCGACATTCGTAGCGCTCTCTTGTGTGCCGCCTCTAAAGCCGTTTGATCGCCAGCCCGTTTCGCCGCCTCGATTTCTTCGCGAGCTTCCGAGATGAACGTTTCTAGACAGCCTTCCAGCAACCAGACCGCACGATCATAGGGATCCAACCCTGCGGAGGAGGTTTCGGCGAACCAATCGAGAGTCGCCTGCAAGCGATCGATGCACTCCGGGCAGTCAATGAGCATTGCAAGGAGCTTCTTTGGAACGGCGGCGGCGGTAGTTCCCCTGGCTCACTGGCACTCCATTCGATCGATCTGCTCTCCGGCCGATAACGGCCTTCGAATAGTCTCACCCTCATGGCGCGACTGAAACAGGCCTGTCCGTTTGCCAGGGGACGCAGAAAGCAAATCGCGTTCCAGAGCACTTTCGATACGGATGCGTCGCAGCACCAACCCGCATTCGGCACGTCCATTCCCAACTCAAACCCGCCGAAAACGCCACCGAATCGAGCAGTCTGTCCCATATAACGCACTGCAACTTCCCAGTGACGTGTCTACTCACACAATAGCCACCATTCAGCCACCCAACCCCCCACGAAAGGTTGCTGAAACCCCCACTAGTCAGACTCCCCCTTTCCAGCCCCCACCCGCCGCACGCTCCGGCGCGGCCCTGGCGCCAGCGATACGAGTCTCGATGATCACCAACGCGGAATTCCACTACGAAGGCGGGCGCGACGGCGTGCTGCTGATCCACGGCCTGACCGGCACGCCGCACGAGATGCGGCTGCTCGGCAAAGGGCTGCAGCGGGCGGGATACACGGTCTACGGGATGCAGTTGGCCGGGCATTGCGGCGACGAGGCCGATCTGCTCGCGACCGGCTGGCGCGATTGGTACGCCAGCGTCGAGCGCGCCGCCGACGAACTGCGCGGCAAAGTCGATCGTTTGTACGTCGCCGGCCTGTCGATGGGCGCGCTGCTGTCGCTGATGCTGGCGGTGGAGCGGCCGGGCTGGGTGTCGGGCGTCGGCGTGCTCGGCGCGACCTTCCGCTACGACGGCTGGAACATGCCGAAGATCGGCCGGCTGTCGTTCCTGTTGCCGTGGTTCAAGCGTCTGGGCATCGGCCGCGGCCGCAGTTTTCAGGAAGAACCGCCGTACGGGCTGCGCGACGAACGCATCCGCGCCCAGGTCAGCGGCGCGATGCTCGGCGGCGACAGCGCGGCGGCGGGGTTGCCGGGCAATCCCTGGCATTCGCTGGCCGATCTGTACAGCCTGTCGGCGCATCTGCGCCGGCGCCTGGGCGAGGTGCGCGCGCCGTGTCTGGTCGCGCATGCGACCGAAGACGATGTCGCCCACGTGCGCAACGCGCAGTTGGTCGCCGACCGCGTATCGGGGCCGGTCGAGTTGCTGTGGCTGCGCGACAGCTATCACATGATTACGATCGACCGCGACCGGCGCGTGTTGATCGACGGCCTGGCCGGTTTCTTCCAGCGCGTCGGCGACGGCCGCGCGGTCGGTGCGGATGCGATGTCCGCCGCGGCGGTGCGCGCGGCATGAGCGCGCTGGTGTGGGCGCTGTGGACGGCGACGGTGCTGCTCGACACCGGCGGCCAGCTCGCGTTCAAGGCGGCCGCGGGCGATCCCGACGCCGGCGACGGACTGGCGCGCTGGAAGCACATGCTGTCGCGGCCGTGGCTGTGGATCGGCGGCGCCTGCTACGTGCTCGAATTCCTGGCCTGGATCGCGTTCCTGTCGCTGGTGCCGCTCGGCCGCGGCGTGCTGCTGGGCTCGATCAACATCGTCGCGATCATGCTCGCCGGGCGCTGGCTGTTCGGCGAGAAGCTCACGCCGTGGCGGTTGGCCGGCATGGGCCTGATCGGGCTCGGCGTGGCGATGGTCGGAGCGGGCGCATGAAGCGGTTCTATCTGATCGGTTTCGCCTTGCTGATGGGGTTCGACACCCTGGCCCAGCTGAGTTTCAAGCACGCCGGCAGCGGCGCGTTTCCGCCCGAGGCCTCGCTGGACTGGCTGCTGCGCCTGCTCGCGCAGCCGTGGCTGTACGGCGCGCTGCTCGGCTACATCGGCGCGTTCTTCACCTGGATGAGCCTGCTCAAGCACGCGCCGATCGGGCCGGCGTTCGCCGCGTCGCACCTGGAAGTGGTCAGCGTGCTGGCGTTGTCGGCGTGGCTGTTCGGCGAACGCTTCAGCTCGTTGCAGGTGGCCGGTGCGGTCGCGATCGTCGCCGGCATCGTGTGCCTGGCGATGGGCGAGCCGGACGACGCCGAATCCGGCAGCGAGCAGGCGGCGCAACTGGCCGCCGGGCGCGAACCTCGCGATGCGGGCGAAGCCGATGGCGGCGCCGCGCACTGAACTGCCGCCGACGGCGGGGTTGCCGCTGCGCTGGAGCGATTTCGCCCCGGGCGCGGCAGCGCCGCTGGCGCCGCAACTGGCGCGCCTGCTCGAACTCGACGACGGTGCGGCCACGCTGACCTGTTCGGGCACCGCCGCGCTGGTGCTCGCGCTGAGCGCGCTGGGGCGCGACAGCGCGCGCCGCGATGTGATCGTGCCGGCCTATACCTGCCCGCTCGTCGCCATCGCGGTCGCACACTGCGGGTTGAACCTGCGCTTGTGCGACACCCGGCCCGGGCATTTCGAAATGGATCCCGACGCGCTGGCGGCGCTGTGCGGCCCGGACACGCTGGCGATCGTGCCGGCGCATCTGGGCGGGCGTCTGGCCGATCTGGGCGCGCCGGTGCGGCTGGCCCGCGCGGTCGGCGCCCGGGTGATCGAAGACGCGGCGCAGGCGCTCGGCGCGCGCCACGCCGACGGCACGCCGGCCGGCGCGGCCGGCGACCTGGGCATCCTCAGTCTCGCCGCCGGCAAGGGACTGAGCATTTTCGAAGGTGGCGCGCTGATCGCGCACGATCCGGCGTTGCGCGCGCGCATCGCCGAACTCGCGCCGCAGGTGCTGCCGCGGTCGTTGCGCTGGGAAGCGCGACGTTGCATCGAACTGATCGGCTACGCGCTGCTCTACGGGCCGCGCGGGCTGCGTTGGGTGTACGGCGCGCCTCTGCGGCGCGCGCTGCGGCGCGGCGACGAGGTGGCGGCAGCGCAGGACGAGTTCTCCTTGCGCATTCCGTTGCACCGGGTCGGCGGCTGGCGCCGCGCCATCGGCGCGCGCGCCGCGCCGCGCCTGCCGGCGTTCCTCGATGCCGCGCGCCAGCGCGCGCTGGCGCGCAGCGCGCAGTTGCGCGGGATCGAAGGCGTGCAGGTGCTCGGCGACCGCCGCGGCGAACGCGGCACCTGGCCGACCCTGACCCTGCTGTTCGCCGATCCGGCCGCGCGCGACGCCGCGCTGGCGCGGCTGTGGGGCGCGGGCCTGGGCGTGTCCTGGCCGTTCGTGCGCGCGCTGCCGGATTACGCTTACCTGCGCGGCACCGTTGCGTCCGCGCCGATGCCGAACGCCGCCGATTTCGCCGCGCGCGTGCTCGCCGTCGGCAACAGCGAATGGCTCGACGATGCGGCGTTCGCGCGGATCGCGCAGGTGCTGCAGGAAAGCTGCCGACAGCCGCGAGGCTGACGAGGCGGGTGCACCCCCTGTAGGAGCGGCGCGAGCCGCGACCGCGTCATTGCGGCTGCGTCGGAAGCTCCGTCGCGGTTGCGGCTTCGCGGTCGCGACTCGCGTCGCTCCTACAGTCTGAAACGAACCGGCCGAAGCCTCCTGTAGGAGCGGCGCAAGCCGCGACCACGTCATTGCGGCTACGTCGAAAGCTCCGTCGCGGTTGCGGCTTCGCGGTCGCGACTCGCGTCGCTCCTACAGTCTGAAACGAGCCGGCCGAAGCCTCCTGTAGGAGCGGCGCAAGCCGCGACCGCGCCATTGCGGCCACGTCGAAAGTTCCGTCGCAGTCGCGGTTCCGCAGTCGCGAGTCGCGTCGCTCCCAACATCCAGAACGAATCGCGCGGCAATCTCACCCCAACGCCGACAACAACCGCAGGTTGACCCGATGCTGCTGCGCCTGCCACAGCCGCAGCGCGTCCGCGTCCGGCGGGCTCTGACCATCGGCGGCGGCCAGCGCGCGCTTCCACCATTGCGGATAGGCGGCGATGGAGATCTCGCCGGTGACGTCGCTGGCGACGATGCGCGGGCGCAGGCGCGCGACCGCGGCGAGCAGGGCGTCGGCGCGCATCTGGCCTTGGTCCCAGTTGGTCATCGCGTCCTCGGGGCGCAGCACGTCCTTGTCGATGCTGAGGTAGATCGGGTCGCGGCCGGTCTCGATCTCGGCCAGGAACGCGTCCAGCGCGGCGTCGACGCTGGCGTGGCTGCGCACCGCCGCGCCCAGGCCGAGCCGGCGCGCCCAGCCGACTGCGACCTGGCTCGACCAGTAGCGCAGCTTGCCGCGGTACAGCGGACGCAGGCGGTTTTCCCAGGCGTGCGCCAGGCCGATGTCGGTCGAGGTGATGCCGACCACGTGCACCCGCGCCACCTGCGGCAGCGCGGCGACTTTCGCCACCCACGAGCCGCAATGGATCGCCAGCGGAAAGCGCATGTTGTCGGGATGGTTGTCGAACACCACCACCTGCAGGCGGCCGTGGGCGCGCGCGGCGCGGCGGATCAGCGGCAGGCTGAGGTGGTGGAAATCGCCGCTGCCGAGGAAGGCGCAGCCGTGGCGCGCCGGCAGGGTTTGCTCGAGGCGTTCGCCGAAGCGCGCCAGCGCGCGTTGCGAGCAGGCGAAGCGCAGGCGGTCGTGCCAGTCGCGCAGGTCCAGGCGCAGCGCGCCGGGCAGGGCGCCGACCGAGGCGTCGAGGTCGAGCACGACCGGCGTCTGGGCGGCGGCCGCCGACTTCATCGAATCAGGCGCGGCTGGCGGCATCGGCGTTCTCCGGTTCGTTCGCGGCCGCCGCGGCGGCCTCCAATACGCTGCGGTCGGATTCGAAGAACTTCGCCATCCGGCGCAAGCCGGCGCGCAGCAGCGGATTGCGCGCGTACACCGCATGCCGGGTGAAGGCGAAGCGCGCGCCGAGCTGGCGCTTGACCTGCGGGTCGGTCCAGCCGGCGACGTAGGCGTCGAGGTTGCGGCGCAGCGCGTAGTCGAGGTTTTCGAACCAGCTCAGCGCATAGAGATTGTGTTCGCGCGCCTGCGGGTAAAGCAGGCCGATGTACTTGTCGACCAGCATGCCGGCGTGTTCGTAGCACAGGTTCCAGCCGATCGTCTCGCCGTGGTGGCGGTACACGAACACCACCCCGCCGCTGTCGCCGTCGCGCAGCAGGGCGCGGAAGTAGTCGCGGCTGAGCAGGTCGAAGTGGATCTCGCTTTGCGCGTAGACGTTGAGGTACAGCGCGTAGAACGCGTCGACGAGCGCGTCGTCGGCGAACTCCGGCGCGCCGGCGGCGAGCGTGTCCACGCTCAGGTCCGCGCGCGAGCGCAGTTTGCGGCGCAGGTCGCGGCGGCGCCCGCGCGACAGCCGCGCGAGATACGCATCGATGGAGTCGAAGTCGATCGGCACCCAGGCCAGCGCCTGGCCTTCCAGCAGCACGAAGCCCTCCGCGGCCAGGGCGTCGGCGAAGGCCGCGGCCTGGCGGTTGGCCTCGGCCGGCAGCAGCGGCGAGTCGACCGGCAGGTCCTTGACGATCAGCAGAGGGCAGCGCCGGCCCTGTTCCTCGCGCAGGCGCCGCGCCAGCGCGGCGGCGTCGTCGCGGCCGGGCAGCGGCGGCAGCCACAGGTATTCGGTGTTGGTCGCACCGATGAAGCGGGTGCGCAGGCGCAGCCACGGCCGCCACAGCGCGTGGCCGGGCCAGCCGCGCACGCGCCGCAGCAGCTCCGGCTCGGCGGTCGTCAATGGATCGAACGGCGCGGTGAACGCGGGCAGGCCACCGCCGGCCATTTCCGCGGCGAAGCCGGCCGGCGGATGGGCGAGGAAGTGGCCGAGCAGCCGCTCAGGTTCCAGACGGGTCACGAAAGACATGTGCAAGGTTCGCCGGCTAGAGTCGGGCGTTGATGGGCCGGGCCCGGCCGCCTCGCGCGTCGGACCCGACCCTGTGCGGTCCAGCCCCCGCGAGCGACACCAGGAGCGCCAGCATGAACGAATCCGTCGAACGGCAGTTGTACGAAATCATCGCCAAGCAGAGCGGCATCGACGTCGCCACGATCACTCCGCAGTCCACGCTCAAGGATCTCGGCGTCGACTCGCTGACCGCGATCGAAACCATCTTCGAGATCGAAGAACACTTTGGCGTGACCCTGCCCGACCGCGACCCCAACTTCGACACCGACTCGGTGCAGGGCCTGCTGACCGCGCTGCAGCAGGCGCTCGACGGCGCCGCCGCGGCGCCGGACGCGGCCTGAGCCGGCGCGCGCGCCGGCCGTCTTCGCGACGGCCCGCTTGAATTCCATCCGCCGGAGACCCGGATGCGCAGAGTAGTGATCACCGGCATGGGCGCGATCAACGCGCTCGGCCACACCGCGGCCGACACCTGGCGCGAAATGCTCGCCGGCCGCAGCGCCATCGGCCCGGTCCAGGCGGTGCCGGCCGAGAAGCTGCGCGCCAAGGTCGCCGCCGAAGTGCGCGGCTACGAGCCGGCGCAGCACTTCGACGACAAACGTTTGCCGATGCTCGACCGCACTTCGCAGTTCGCGTTGATCGCGGCGCGCGAGGCGGTCAGCCAGTCCGGCCTCGACTTCCGCCAAGGAGATCTGGGCGAGCGCAGCGCGGTCATCGTCGGCACCGGCGTCGGCGGCGAAACCAGCCACGACGAGGCGTTCCGCCGCCTGTACGGCGACAACAACCCGCGCGTGCATCCGTTCACCATCGTGCGGGTGATGGCGAACGCGCCGGCCTGCCACCTGAGCATCGAATTCGGCATCACCGGCCCGGCGTTCGGCGTGGTCAGCGCCTGCGCCTCGTCGAACCATGCGTTCTCGCAGGCCTTGCAGACCATCCGCGCCGGCAGCGCCGACGTGGCCCTGGCCGGCGGCGCGGAGGCCTGCATCACGCTCGGGCTGACCAAGGCCTGGGAGGCGATGCGGGTGCTGGCCGACGACACCTGCCGGCCGTTCTGCCTGCAGCGCCGCGGCTTGGTGCTCGGCGAGGGCTCGGCGATCTTCGTGCTGGAAGAATACGAACACGCGCGCCGGCGCGGCGCGACGATCCTGGCCGAACTGGCCGGCGCCGGCCTGTCGGCCGATGCCAGCGATCTGGTCCTGCCGTCGCAGGCCGGCGCGGTCGCGGCGCTGCGGCGCGCGCTGAAGGACGCCGGGCTGGCGCCGGAACAGATCGGCTACATCAATGCCCACGGCACCGCCACGCCGGCCAACGATCCCAGCGAGAGCCGCGCGATCCGCGAGGTGTTCGGCGCGCACGCCGACGGTTTGCCGGTGAGCTCGACCAAGGCCGTGCACGGCCATGCGCTCGGCGCGGCCGGCGCGCTGGAGATGGTCGCCGCGCTCGGCGCGCTGCGCGAGCAGGCGGTGCCGCCGACGGCGAACTTCCTCGATCCGGATCCGCAGTGCGATCTGGATTATGTGCCGAATGCGGCGCGCGAGGCGAAGGTGGAAGCGGTGCTGTCGAACTCGTTCGCGTTCGGTGGGTTGAATGCGGTGGTGGCGGTCCGAAGCTTGCGTTGAAGACGACGCAAAGGACGGGTGGGCATCGTCGCCCACCCGGCCCGAACGCATGGCGTTCGGGCGTTCGCGGCCGCGCGAGCCGGTGGCTCGCAAGCGCGGCCCCTCACCCCGCTTTGCGGGAGAGGGAAATGCGAGCGCAGCGAGCGAGGGTGAGGGCCGCGGGCCCTCACGCGACGGCGCAACCAACGCGACAACCGCGACGACTGGCAAACGAGGAAGCACAGCCGCCGCGGCCATCGCGTCCGCTTACAGCGAGCGCTTGGCGCGCGTCAGCAGCTGATCCAGCAGGGCCAGCGCCTGATCGATCTCCGCGCCGGAAATATGCAGCGACGGCGCCAGCGTGATCACGTTCTTGTAGTAACCGCCGACGTCCAGCACCAGGCCCATCTTCTTGCCGTTGTAGTCCAGATCGCCGGCCAGGCCGATGTCGCACATGCGGTCGAGCAGCTGCTTGTTCGGGGTGAAGCCGTCGGCCTCGCAGATCTCCGCGCGCAGCGCCAGGCCCAGGCCGTCGACGTCGCCGATTTCCGGATGGCGCTGCTGCAGGTCCTTCAGGCCGGCCAGGAAGTGCGCGCCGGCGCGCATCACCCGGTTCTCGTAATCGCCTTCGGCCAGCATCCGCATCGTCTCCAGGCCGACCGCGGTGCCCAGCGGGTTGGAGGCGAAGGTCGAATGGGTCGAGCCCGGCGGGAACACGGTCGGGTTGATCAGCTCCTCGCGCGCCCAGATGCCGGCGAGCGGGTTGAGGCCGTTGGTCAGCGCCTTGCCGAACACCAGCACGTCGGGCTGCACGCCGAAATGCTCGATCGACCACAGCTTGCCGGTGCGGAAGAAGCCCATCTGGATTTCGTCGACGACCAGCAGGATGCCGTACTTGTCCAGCACGCGCTTGAGCCCGGCGAAGAAGTTCGGCGGCGGAATCACGTAGCCGCCGGTGCCCTGGATCGGCTCGACGTAGAACGCGGCGTACTCGCACTGGCCGACCTTGGGATCCCACACGCCGTTGTATTCGGTCTCGAACAGGCGCTCGAACTTGGCCACGCAATGCTCGCCGTATTCTTCCTTGCTCATGCCCTTGGGGCCGCGGAAGTGGTACGGGAATTCGATGAACTGGGCGCGGTCGAAATGGCCGTAGCGGCGGCGGTAGCGGTACGAGGAGGTGATCGCCGAGGCGCCGAGGGTGCGGCCGTGGTAGCCGCCTTCGAACGCGAACATCAGGCTCTTGCCGCCGCTGGCGTTGCGCACCAGCTTCAGCGAATCCTCGACCGACTGCGCGCCGCCGACGTTGAAGTGCACGCGGCCCTTGCGCCCCCACTTGTTCTGCGCGTCGACCGCGATGGTCTTGGCCAACTCGATCTTGGTCGGGTGCAGGTACTGGCTGGCGACCTGCGGCAGGGTGTCGATCTGGCGCTTGAGCACGTTGTCCAGGCGCGGATTGCGGTAACCGAAGTTGACCGCCGAGTACCACATCTGCAGATCGAGGAATTCGGTGCCGGCCGAGTCGTACAGATAGCTGCCGTCGGCGCCGGTGAAGATCTTCGGCGGGTCGCTGTAGTGCACGGTGTCGCCGAACGAGCACCAGGTTTCTTCATCGGCCAGCAGTTCGGCGTCGCTGCGCGCAGCGGCATCGGACAGGTTGGCGGCGGGGACGGCGATATCGCTCGGGGCGAGATCGTCGGCGAGCAAAGCGGAATGCGTCATGGGGTGCGGACCCGGGTGGGGAGGGGGAGGACGGAATCGGTAACGCGCGGCGCGTCGAGCAGGCCGTCGAGCAGGCTCGGCAGCAACGCCAGCGCTTCCAGGAAGCCGCCGATCGGCGCATGCGCGATGCGCTGCTGGCGGCAGTGGTCGATCAATTTGCTCTTGGCGAAGACGTAGTCGGCGCGCGCGGCGACGCAGAAATCCGACTGGCCGTCGCCGATCAGCAGGTTGCGCGCGCGCGCCGGCGCGCGGCCGGCGACCGCGCATTTGCAGGTGCCGCTGCCGACCCGGCAATCCGGGCGCGCATGCGGGAATTCCAGGCGCCATTCGCGTTCGCCGACCGCGACCAGGCGGTTGGCGACGACCGGCAACGGGGCCAGGCCGTGGCGGGCGAGGATGCGTTGGATGGCGTAGTCCAGGCCGTCGCTGACCACGGTCAGGCGGCAGCCGGCGGCGTGCGCGGCGCGCACGAATTCAGGGAAGGCCGGGTCGATGCGGATGCCGTCGAGCAGGGCGTCGAGCCCGTCGCGGTCGGTGTCGAGCAGGGCCACCTGCTGGTGCATGCACTCGCGCGAGGTGATGCGTCCGGCCTTCCAGGCCGCCTCGATCAGCTCCCAGCCGGGCCGGGCATAGCGCACCAGCACCGTGTCGGTGACGTCTTCCAACGCGATGGTGCCGTCGAAATCGCAAAGAATGTTCCAGCCCAGGCTCATGCGCAGTCCGGCTAAGAGGCGTTGGCGGCAGCCTAGGCGGCTTTCCTTTCGCAGCCCTTTCGCCCGCGAAAGCGTCGCGCGCGGCGTTCAGGCGCGGCGACGGCGCGGCTGCGGTTCGGGTTCGTGAAGGCCGGGCGGGCGGTCCGGCCCGGCGCGGCTCAGCCGCGGTCGATCGCGAACACCAGGTCGTGGAACCAGCCGATGCCCAGATAGGCGGCGATCATCGCCAGCGCCGAGAGCAGGCAGGTCGCGGCGACGGCGATCCAGGTGAATCTGCGCTCGTTCATGCCCGCCCTCGTCCGTGTAGCCAGGACGATAGCGGCGCGCGCGCTGCGGGTCTGCGTTGCGGGTCAAGCGCGAACTGTGCAAGCCGGCGCGTTGTCGTTGCGCGCTCACGCAAACTCACCCCGCACCCGCATGGCCTACCTGTAGGAGCGGCGCAAGCCGCGACCGCGCCACCGCAACGACGACGAACCCTTACTCGTCCCCGCGCACCGTAGCCAACCGCAAAAAACTCTCGTGCTGATACCGGCTCATGCGCAAGCGCTGCCCATCGTCCATCGTCACCACATGATGGCCGTTGAACCACGGCTGGATGCTGCGCACCCGGCGCACGTTGACGATGGCCGAGCGGTGCACGCGGGCGAAATGGCGCGGGTCCAGGCGCGCGGCCAGCGCGGTCAGGGTTTCGCGCAACTCGTGCACGCGGCCGCCGGCGTGGATCTGCACGGTGTTGCGGTTGGCCTTGATCCAGACGATGTCCTCGACCGCGACCAGCACCACGGTCTCGCCTTCGCGCACCGGAATGCGTTGCAGGTGCTCGTGCTTCTGCCGCAGCGCGTCGAGCGCCTGCAGGATCTGGCTGCCGAGCCCGGCCTGCGCGGCCAGCCGCAGCTTGGCGCGCTGCACGGTGGCGGCGAAGCGTTCGCGGCTGAACGGCTTGATCAGGTAATCGACCGCGTTGGCTTCGAACGCGCGCACCGCGTACTGCTCGTAGGCGGTGACGAACACCGTCGCCGGCATGCGCGTTTCGCCGACCGCGGCGATCACTTCCAGGCCGGTCATCGCCGGCATCTGGATGTCGAGGAACACCAGCTCCGGCGCCAGCTCGGCGATCGCGCGCACCGCGCTGGCGCCGTCGCCGCATTCGCCGAGCACGCGCAGTTGCGGGTCTTCGCGCAGCAGCTTGACGATCGCCAGCCGCGCCAGCGGTTCGTCGTCGACGACCAGCACGCCCAGGCTCATGCGCGGCCGGCTCCTGCGCGGTCTGCGTCGGGCGCGGGCGCGTCGGCGGCGACTTCGACGTCCTCGTCGATCTCGCGCGCCGGCAAGGCGATGCGGCAGGCCACGCCCTGCGGCCACAGTTGGTCCAGGCGCAACTGCGCGGCGTCGCCGTACAGCTCGCGCAGGCGCAGGCGGGTGTTGGACAGGCCGATGCCGTGGCCTTGCGGGCTTTCGCCCGGGGTCAGTTCGCTGTTGCGGTTGCGCACTTCGATGCGCAGCTCGCCGTCCTCGCGCCGGCATTCGATCTCGACCCGGTCGGCGCCGACGCGGCGGCCGATGCCGTGGCGGATCGCGTTCTCGACCAGGGGTTGCAGCAGCAGGCTCGGCACCGCGCAGTCCAGCGCTTCGGGATCGGCGTAGATGCGCGCCTCCAGCCGGTCCTGGAAGCGCTTGCGCTGGATGCCCAGGTACAGCTCCAGCAGGTCGAGCTCGCGGCGCAGGGAAATTTCCTGGCCGTCGTAATCCTCCAGGAACGCGCGCAGCAGTTCGCTCAGGCGCAGCAGCATGTCCTCGGCCGAACGCTGGTCTTCGTCGAGCAGGGTCACGATCGCGTGCAGCGTGTTGAACAGGAAGTGCGGCTGCAGCTGGGTCTTGAGCACTTGCAGCCGCGATTGCGCCAGCTCGCGCGCCAGCCGCACCGCTTCGAGTTCGCGCCGGCTCTGTTCGGCGCGGAAGTGCAGCGAGTGCTGGATCGCCAGCAGCGCCCAATAGGTCAGCAGGCCGGTGGCGGCGTGCTGGCCGACGAAGTACACCATCTGTTCGCCGAAGCCGCTGGGTTCGAACAGGGTCGACACCGCCGCGCCGATCGACAACGCCAGCGCGGTCACGCCGACGCTCAGCAGCGCCTGGCGCGCGAGCCCGCGCAGGTGCAGCGGCGGGCGCACCGGATGCCGCGCCGACAGCTTGAAGATCCACGGCGCCAGCGCGGCCCAGGTGAACCACTGGATCGCCGACCAGCGCAGGTACACCCACGGCGGCCACACTTCGGGGCCGGCGACCGCGTCGAACAGCATGTGTTGCACGGCGAACGCCACCGCGACCACCGACCACAGGGCCAGGTAGCGGCGCAGGCCGAGGGTGGTGTCGCCCAATTGAATCTGCATCGGCGCGGCCCGGAGTCGTTACGCCGGCATCGTAAGCGCGCTGGTACGCGCGGAAAAGCGTGGGCGGCGGCGGCGACGATCCGTCCCGCCGCGGCGACGATTCGTCCCGCGACGGTGGCCGCGCAGGCCGCCGCCGCGCTGGGATGTGCGCGAACCCGGCCGCGGCCGCCGCGCCGGGCCACCCGCACAGACTCCGGAGAACCGTCGTGTCCGCGATCCGCACCGCCGCCTTGCTCGTCGCCGCGCTGTCGGCCGCGGGCGCCGCGCAGGCCCAAGCGCGCTACTTCGAAATCATCAACCGCGGCGGCGACAGCATCGTCGCGGTCGCCGCCTCGCCGGCCGGCGCGGCGGCGTTCGCCGACAAGCCGATCGCCGCGCCGCTGCAAGGCGGCGGCGCCACCGCCACGATCGAGCTGGCCGGCCCGGGATGCCGCTACGATCTGCGGTTCTCGCTGGCCAACGGACGCGTGCTGGAATACGCCGATGTCGACGCTTGCCGCCATCGCGGCTTGCGCGTGGCCGCGGCGCCGCAACGCGCGGCGCGGCCGGCGACCGGACTCGCAGGCCGGCCTTGATGGGCTGGCTTTAAACGGCTGCGCGTCACTGTCCGCGCACACGGGTTTTGACACTGCGCCGCGGCGGCGTTAGAGCTGGCGCTCGCGGTCGCGCGCCGTCCCGGCGCGCGTCGCTTCCAGGGAGAAGGACATGCGCAAGCTCCGCACGAAAGGGATGTTCGCCGCCGCCGCGGCGCTGTGTTCGCTGATGCTGGCCGGCGTTGCGGTTTCGCAGCCCGGGCCGTACGTGGAAATCCGCACCTACACCGATGCCGGCGGCAACACGATCGGCGTGCAGCTGATCAGCCGCGGCTGCCGCGACCCGCAGCCGGCCGGTTGGGGCGTGTGGACCGGGCCGTACACGGTCGACCGCGGCCGCTGCTTCGTGATCGCGCCGCCCGGCGGCGGCGAGGTCAACTAAGGCCGCACGGACGTTCCAGGCCGCTCCGGGCGCCGCCATCGGCGCCCGGAGCCACGCCCGTTCCAGCACGCACCCCGCGCGCCCTCAGTTCCCCAATCCCTATTCCCGCTTTTGCTTTTCCCGCTTGCCGAAACCTTCACACCCTCCGCTCGGCCCGATGCCACACTCCCCCCTCGCCTGAAACGCTAAGGAGTGGTGTCATGGGTGATCCGAATCGCGATCCCGCCGACGGTCCCGGCAACGGCCCGGGCGACGATCCCAACCGCCCGCGCCCGCCGGCCAGCCCGCCGCCGTCGCCGACCCGGCCCGCGCCGGCGTCCGATCCGCTCGGCACCGCGCTGGGCCCGATCCTGAGCACGGTCTCGCCGCAGCGGCCGCCGAATCCGGCCGGCTCCGGCCCGGGCACCGCCAGCCAGGTCCAGTTCGACGGCAACCAGCCGCTGTTCTCCGGCGGCGAACGCCAGACCCAGGGCGGCGCCTTCCCCAGCACCGCCTTCGGCGGCTACGTCTCGCGCCCCGGCGGCGGCGACCTGCGCATCTTCGCCGGCAGCAGCGACGGCCCGACCACCTTCGCCTTCGCCGGCCGCCAGGACACCGGCGCGTTCGGGCTCGGCCTGCGCCTGACCGACGGCACCAACGGCCTCGGCGCGGGCTATGCCAACAACCCGCAGACCCAGACCCAGACCGGCTTCGTGCGCCTGGACGCCGACCGCCTGCAGCTGACCGCGCAGGGCAGCTTCGCCCCGAACGGCAACCAGTTCACCCTCGACGGCCGCTACAGCCTCGAAGGCGGCCGCTCGGTCGCCGCCAACGGCGCGTTCAACGACGGCAGCCGCGAGTGGCGCGCCGGCCTGGGCTACAACGGCGGCACCGGCGGCACCAACCTCAGCGGCACGGTGATCGGCAATCCGCAGGGCGTCGGCGGCAGTTTCGACTTCAACACCCAGCTCGGCACCGGCGTGCGTGGCGGTGCGCAAGGCAATTACCAGCCCAGCGGCACCTGGAGCGTGGGGCCGCGCTTCAATCTCGAACTCGGCGATGGCTGGAGCGCGACCGCCGGCGCCAACGTGCTGCGCGACGCCAACCGCCGCATCAGCGGCAACGGCGAGCTCGGCGTCAGCCGTTACGACGAGCGCAGCGGCGCGCGCTTCAATCTCAGCGCGGGCGCGGACACCAACGGCGGCTACAACGCGCGCGTCGGCGTGACCTTTACGCTGGATTCGATCGGCTCGCTGTTCAGCGGCGGCAGCCGTCATCGTTCCGTCGCGCCGCCGCCGTCCGATATCGGCCTGCCGAGTCCGCGGACCGATCCGCCGCCGGCCACGCCCAGGCTCGACCAGCGCAGCGCGGTGGAACCGCAGGCGCAGCCCGGCGACGGCGCGGCGGCGCCGCGGCGCACGGCCAGCGCTGCCGGCGGCGACACCAACGCGTTGCTCGATGGTTTGATGTCCGGCGATCCCAACGCGAGGGCCGCCGCGCGCAATCATCCGGCTGCGCAGGAGATGCTTGGTCAGGCGACCGCCGAGGCCAACCGCCAGCAGGCCGCCCAGCAGCAGGTCGCGCAAGCGCCGACGCAGGAGACCGCGCCGGCGCAGGCCAATCCATCGCATGGCGCGCGTTCGTTGAGCTGAGCGCGCGCGGCGAATCGCGGCGACTGCGATGCCGCACCGGATGCCCGCCTTCGCGGGCATGACGGCGGGCGGTGTGTTTCGCTTCGCCACCTTACAAGCCGTCATCCCCGCGAAAGCGGGATCCAGAGACTTCAGAGTCATGCCTGGATAAAGCCCTGGATGCCCGCCTTCGCGGGGATGACGACCAGGGGCGTGTTTCGCGTCGCCACCTTATAAGCCGTCATCCCCGCGAAAGCGGTGATCCAGAGACTTCAGGGTCGTGCCTGGATAAAGCCCTGGATGCCCGCCTTCGCGGGCATGACGACAGTGGGTTTCGCGGTGTTTCTTCCAGACCGTCATTCCCGCGAACGCGGGCTTCGCTTTGCTTCGGCAGAGCCGAACATCCAGAGACTTCAGAGCCATGCCTCCAGCGCCGTCTGCTAACGTCGACGCCGCATGCCGCCATCGACCCCGCAAGACTTGCACATCGCCACCCCGCACGGCCGCCTGTTCGCACAGCGTTGGCATGCCGGCGGCGACGCCGCGCCGATCGTGCTGCTGCACGACTCGCTCGGCTGCGTCGAACTGTGGCGCGACTTTCCCGCGGCGCTGGCCGCGGCCACCGCGCGCGACGTCGTCGCCTACGACCGCCTCGGCTTCGGCCGTTCCGACCCGCATCCGGGCCGCCTCGACGCCGGTTTCATCGCCGCCGAAGCCGGCGCGGGGTTCGCCCACGTGCGCGAGGCGTTCGCGCTGGAACATTTCGTCGCGTTCGGCCACAGCGTCGGCGGCGGCATGGCGGTCGGCTGCGCGGCGCGCTATCCGGCGCAGTGCCGCGCGCTGGTGACCGAGTCGGCGCAAGCCTTCGTCGAAGACCGCACCCGCGACGGCATCCTCGCCGCGCGCGCAGCGTTCGCCGAGCCCGGGCAGGTCGAGCGGCTGGGCAAATACCACGGCGACAAGGCGGCGTGGGTGCTGAGCGCGTGGATCGACACCTGGCTGGCGCCAGCGTTCGCCGACTGGAACCTCGATGCGCAACTCGCCGGCGTGCACTGCCCGACCCTGGCGGTCCACGGCGAGCGCGACGAATACGGCAGCGTGCGCCATCCCGAACGCATCGCCGCCGGCGTGCGCGGGCCGGCCACGCTGAGCGTTCTGCCCGGATGCGGCCATGTGCCGCATCGCGAGCGCGCGGGCGAGACGCTGGATCTGATCGCGGCGTGGTTGCGGACGGTGGATTGAGCCGCGCCGCCAGCCGCGCGCGTCGCGCGGCTGGCGACAGACGCGCTCACACCGTCTGCGCGCGCGAAGCCTCCTGATTGCGGCCCAGCGCCTGCTGCCGTTCCTGCTCCTGCGCCACCGCGGTATTGGCCGCGAGCAGCTTCTGGTCCGACTGCTCCACCGGCGTGGACGCGGCGACAGCCACCGTCACGCCGGCGCGCTTGTGCGCCGGATCGTCGAGCGCGCCTTCGACCGCGAACAGCTGGCCGTTCTTGCCCGGCACCACGTGGTCGACGCGGTCGAGCGGCGGCGCCGGGCGCGTGGCGGCCTCGTCGCGATGCGGATCGCGGCAGGCGGCGAGCAGGCTGCGGCTGACCCGTTCGCTGGCGTCGTCGTACGGTTTGCCGATGCCCTGGTCGAAGCTGCGCACGCCGCCGCGGATCTGTTCGAGCATCGCGTGCTGGGCGTGGTTGGGATCGTCGGGGCCGTGGCCGTTGGAGGAATGCTTCGGCGCGGGCTGCGCAGGCGCGGCGGGCGCGGGCGTCGCCGGCGCGGGCGCGGCCGGCGCCACGACGCGCATCTCCTGCGCCGTGGTCACGCTCCTCATCTCGACCTTGTTGTCGTTCTGGCCGGTGAAGGTCGCGATCGGGCTGCCGGGGCCGTAGGTATTCGTCGCCGGATCGGGCAACAGCTTCAGCGAGAAGCTGGTGTTGTTGCCGATGCCGTCGCGGGCGTGGTCGCGCTTGACCGCGGCGGCGGCGGCGTCGAGTTCGGCGTCGCTGCGGGTCACGCCGGCGGACTTGTACACGCCGGCGACCATCTCGCGCACCGGATCGGGATCCGGCGGCCGATGCTCCTTGGCGTACTGCGCCATCACCTTCATGTCGGCCAGGCCGGCCTGCTGGCTGTTGAAGGTCGCGTTCAATTCGGCGCGGATGTTGCCCTCGGCCTTGGTGTCGCGCAGCCAGCCGTCGTGGGTCCACTCGCCGTCGGCGCCGCGGGTATAGAGGTCGCCGTTGGACGCTTGCAGGGTGCCGCTGCTGGCCGCGGCGTGCTTGATCGATTCCGGCACCGGGCCGGCCTTTTCCCAGCCGAGCTGGTCGTAGGCGATCTGGTAGCGCGCGGCCACCGCGGCCGGCGAATTGGCCGCGTTCTGGGCGACGATCAGCTGCGACTGCGCGTCCAGCGCCTTGGCTTCCTGCGCCGTCGCGGTCTGCGTGCGCATGTTCGGAATCATCTGGAATTCCGAGAGCATCGCGTCTTCGGTCAGCACCCGCGACCATTGCCCGTTGCCGGCGTCGCGGGTCCAGTTGCCGGCGACGTAGCCGGGCTGGTCTTCCTTGCCGGGAATCGAATACGGATTGACCGGCTTGGGCGAGTTGGCCAGGCCGAGGTCGTAGGAGGCGTTGGCGGACTGGTAGTTCAGTTGCCGCGCGAGCCCGCCGATGGCGGTGTAGCCGTTGTTGCGATAGAGCGGGTCGCCGTCGGAATCGGTGCGCGGCTTGACCTGCACGTCGCCGCCCGGCGCGGCCGGCGTGGCCTTGACCTGTTCGGTCTGCGCTCTGCGCGTCCACGGCCCGTTCGGCTGCGCGGGATCGCGGTGCCAGACGTTGCCGTTGCCGTCGGTCTGTTCGTAGATCTTCTTGTTGTCGCGGCTCTCGGCCCATTTCTCGCCGGCGTAGGCGCCGATGGCGCCGCCGACCAACCCCGTGACGATCGCCCCGGGCCCGGTCTCCGACCCCGCCAGCAAGCCGTAGCCCGCGCCGGCGAGGAAGCCGCCGGCGATGCCGCCGGCGCTGCGGCCGACGAAGTGGGTGGCCGCCGATTCGGCGCCGGTGGTGTTGCCCTGCGAGCGCAGCTCGATGACCTTGTTGCCGGTGCTGGCGAAGTCGTAGGCCATCAGCGCGATGCCGGCCGCGCCGGCGCCCTTGAGCATCAGCTTGCCGCTCGGGCTCAGGCCCTTGGGCAGCAGCGCTTCGGCCGCGCCTTCGGCGGCGCCCTCGGCCGCGCCGGTGGCGCCTTTGACGCCGGGCGTCGGCTTCAGGCCCGGCGTCGGCGGCGGTTCGGCGGCGGCGACCGGCGGCCCGCGCGGCGCGCCGGGTTCGCCGGCGGCCGGACGCGGCGCGCGTTCGGGTGCGTCGGCGATCGGCCCGGTATGCACCGGCGGCGTGCGCCCGGCCAGCCACGCGCTGCGGGTGACCGCCATCTCGTCGAAGCTCAGCGCCTTGAACGCGTCGACCGGCTTGTTGAACAAGGTCTTGTTGACCGCGTCGTAGCCTTCGATGAGCTTGAGCTCCGCGCGCACCTGTTCGACGCTGACCACAGTCCCGCCGCGGCTCGCGGCCGCGGCGACGGTCTTTTCCAGCTGCTGGAATTCGGCCGCCGACTTGCTGGCGAAGGCCAGCGGATCGCTGCCGAACGCGCTGACCGGATAGCCGTTGATGACCGCGTCGGGATGCTTGAGCGCGGTGGTCAGCTCGAAATTGCTAAAGCCGCGGCCCTTCGGCGCGTTCTCCACGAACGCCACGATCGGCTTGCCGCGCGCGACGGCGTTTTCGAAGTACTCGGCGCTGCCGGCGTTCCACATCATGTCTTTCAGCGCGCCGCGGTAGTCGGCCTTGAACGGCTCGATGCCTTCGGCCTTCATGAAGGCCTTGAACTTGCCTTCGGACGCGGCGAAGCCCGGGTCGGTCTGCGCGGTTTCGACGAAGCTGCCCCACGGCGTATCGCCGATGATGCCGGCCTTGCCCTTGACGTCGGCGGCGTACTTGACCGCGTTGTTGAAGTTGCTGGTGCCGGAGGCGTCGCTGCCGGAGAAGCCGACGTAGTCCACGCCCGCGCCGAGCTTGGGCGGATGCGCCTGCATCTGCTTGCTCATGTACTGCGCGTAGCTGGTGCTGCCGTCGGGGCCGGAGCCGGGCGACTTGAGGTAATCGATGACCTTCTGCACCTGCTGCGGGCTCAGCGCCGAACCGTCGGCGTTGCGCGCGCCGCCGAGGGTGGTGCGGGCGTAATCGTCGAACACGAAGCCGGTGCTCATGACGCGTCGCTCCCGTCGGCGTGCGCGGGCACGAAGGCTTCGGCGAGCACCAGCTCGCCGTCGGCGAGGCGCGCGACCGACTCCGGCGCGGCGATGCCGCGCTCGGCCAGTGCGGCGGCGTCGACGACCGCGAGATAGCGGGTGTCGTCGTCGTTGTCGGTGCGCGTTTCGAACACGCCGACCAGCCCGCGCGCGAGCTCGCGCAGGAAGACGAAGTCGGGCTCGTCGTTGGCGAGCCGGCGCTTGAGGTCGAGCGCGGCGTCGAGCGCGCCGGCGCTGCCCAGTTCGAGCAGGAACACCCGCTCGCGGCGTCCGGCCTTGTCGACCACGGCGTCCGAGCCGTTCAGGCCGAGGCCGTAGAAGCGCTTGCCGTCGAGGAAGATGGCGTACTGGTATTCGGTGTCGTCCGGGCTTGCGGGCGGCGAGGCCGGCTGCAGGCGCGGTTCGTAGATGGTCAGTCCGGTGTCGGCGTCCACGGCCGAGCCCAGGCGGGGTTGAAAATCCAGCGACATGATCGAGTCCTTGATGATGAAAGTCCGGCGCCGCGAATGCGCTGCGCGCATTCCCCCTGTGCGGCGGCCTCCCTGCCGCGGCGAGGCGGCGTTCCGTAACGGGAGCGGGAACCGCCGGGTGCAGGCCGGGCGGTTCCCGGGCGCTAGAGTGCCATAGCGCCCGGACGGCGGCGTACGGGGACGGGGCGGTTCGGGGCAAGGTTCCGACCGGCGGTGGGGCGGCGGGCCGGAGGGGGCCGGGAATGCGGAATTGTGGCCCGTGGGGCGGTGCACAGGCGCGGCGTCGGAACGGCCGGGCCGGCGACGACTGGGGCGCCGCGTTCAGGGGCTCGCGCGCAGGCCGCGTGCGGCGCGGTCGTTGCTACGCCGGCTCCGGGCCAGCCGGCTTTGGACAAGCAAGCCCAGGCAGCGAAGATCCTGGCCAAGCGCCGCCGCCGCGGTTCGCGGCGACGGCGCACAACGGCGAAGGCCGGCTTACTGGCAGACGTACTCGCGCGCCTGCCAGAGGGTGTCCATATCCAGTTCTTCGAACTGGATCACGACGGTCTCCACGCGGGTCCAGCTGGCGACCGCGCGCGCGCCGACGTTGCCGCACGCCGCCGGCAGACCGCCGGCCACGGCCTGCCCGTCGATCGCGTAAGCCGAGCCGTCGCAGGCCGAGCCGGCCTGGAACGGGTTGTGGTTGCAGGTCATCAGCACGTCGTTGGCGAGCCCGTTGGCGGCGTCGAAATTCGCCGTCCAGCCGCTGGCCGCATCGTTCGCGCAGCTCGCGGAGTAGCCCGGCAGGGTCGGGCCGCCGGCATTGCAGGTGTGTTCGTCGTAACTGCCGAAGAAGCTGGTCTTGTAGTACGCGGTGCGGCCGGTTTCGACCCATTGGGCGGCGGCGGCATCGTGCGCGAACGCGGACAGGCCGAGCAGGCACAAGGCTGCGGCGGCGAGCGGGCTGGATCCTTTCGACATGGCGATCGTCCTCGGTGGTGGCGTCGTAATGCGGTGGGAGCGGTGCGGTCCCGGCCGTGCGGATCGCGCGCGCGATGGCGGCGGATGCGTGCGGGCAAACCTCCGCGAGCGCACGCGCGCGGACGCCGCGCATCGCAGCGCGTGCGGAAACGTTCGCAAGGCCGTGGCGGCTCCCTGCCGGCGAAAGAACGGGCCGCAGGATCCGCGCGGCCGCCGCCGCCATGATCGTCCGCGTACGACGACGAACACAAGCGACGGCGCGCGCAGCGCGCGAACGACTGGCAGAACTGACAGCGCAACGACGCATGCGCGAATGCGAAACGCGATGAACGACAAAAAAACATCGGCGTCGCGGCCGTGTCGCATCGATGCGTTGCGTGCGGCACGCGTATCGCGGCGAACGCACGATGGATTTGCGACGCAGGTTGAAGTCCGCGGGCTTTTGCGCCGCAACACCGGTGCTAGCCTGCGCGGGCCCGGTCCTGGGCCTCTAAGGAGAGAGATCATGACCCGTACCAACAAGCTGCTGGCCGTGTGTGCGTTCGCGTTCGGCCTGACCTTCGCTTCGTCCGCGTTCGCCGCCTGCAATGCGCGCTGCTTCGACACCTGCCAGACCGGCGCCATCAACCGCTGCCTGGCCAACGGCGGCGGCGACCGCTGCTACGAAGACGTGACCTACGCGCATTGCTATCGCCAGTGCGGCTGCATCATTCCCTGATCGCAACCGGCGCGAACGCGACGCCCCGTCCGCACGGACGGGGCGTTTTCGTCGACGACGTTCATGTTCCTGCGCGACCGCCGCGACGCGCGCGACAGTCGACAAGCCGCGGCGTTCGGCGGACGATGCGAACGTCCTCCGCCGAGATCCCCCGATGAACGCAGATCGCAAGAGCTTCCCGTTGCGCCGCCTGTCGCTGCCGGCCGCGTGCGCGCTGGCGCTGCTCGCCGCCGCGTGTTCGCCGCCGCCGACGCGCCCCGACCAGACCGGCCGCGGCCGCTGCGACGCCAGCGCATTGGGCTGGGCGGTCGGCAAGCCGCTCGACGAAGCCGCCGGGCGCAAGCTGTTCCAGCAAAGCGGTGCGGGCCTGTGGCGTGTGGTCGCGCCGGACAACACCTTCTCCAGCGATCAGCGCGACGACCGGCTCAACGTGCGCGTCGACGCTTCCAATGTCGTGACCGGCGTCGACTGCGGCTGAAGTCGGCCACGCGCGCGCCGCCGCTGTCCGCGGCGCGCGCCCGACCGCGCGAACATGCACGCGCGGCCGCAACCGCCGCGCCGCCGCCGCAACTGTGCGAACGCGCGCAAAGCCGCCGCGGACGCGACGATACACTGCGCTCCAGCCCCGCGAGCGCCCGCCATGAGCGTAGTTGCCGAAGCCGCATCCGCCGCCGCCGTCGATCGCGCCGGCATCGCCACCGTCGACACCGGCTTCCAGCGCCCGGGCTTCGACGCCTCGCACCTGATCGTCGAAAACGGCCGCGGCGCCTTCGTCGATTGCGGCACCACCTACAGCGTGCCGAACCTGCTCGCCGCGCTGCAGGACAACGCGCTGGCGCCGCACGACGTGGACTGGCTGATCCTGACCCACGTGCACCTCGACCACGCCGGCGGCGCCGGCGCGCTGATGCGCGCGCTGCCGAACGCGCGCATGGCGGTGCACCCGCGCGGCGCGCCGCACATGATCGATCCGTCCAAGCTGATCGCCGGCGCCACCGCGGTCTGGGGCGCCGAAGCGATGGCGCGCGACTACGGCGAGATCGTGCCGGTGCCGGCCGAACGCGTGCGCGTGGTCGAGGACGGCGACACCCTGCAACTGGCCGGGCGCGCCTTGCAGTTCGTCGACACGCCCGGCCACGCGCGCCACCATCACTGCATCTGGGACGAACGCAGCGGCGCCTGGTTCACCGGCGATACGCTGGGCCTGTCGTACCGCGATTTCGATTCCGCGCGCGGCGCGTTCGTGCTGCCGACCACCTCGCCGAGCCAATTCGAGCCCGAACCGCTGAAGGACTCGATCCGCCGCTTGCTGCAACGCAAGCCGCGTGCGGCCTACCTCACCCATTACGGCCGCGTCGACGAAGTCGAGCGTTTGGCCGCCGACATGATCGAGCAGATCGATGCGATGGTGGCGTTCGCGCGCCGCGCCCAGGCGGAAACCGGCGACCGCGATGCGCGCCACGCGCGCCTGTGCGCGGCGTTGGCCGATTACTACGTCGAACGCCTGCTCGCGCACGGCACGCCGATGAGCGAAGCGACCGCGCGGGCGATGCTCGCCGACGAGGTCGAAGTCAACGCGCAGGGCCTGGAATTCTGGCTCGACCGCGGAGGCTGAGCGCCGCCGCGGCATGCGGACCGACGCGCCTCAGGCCGGCGCGCCGCCGTGCTGGTGCACGTAGTCGGCGATGCTGAAGAAGCGATAGCGCGCCAGCCGGTCGATCGCCGGAATGCCGCGCGGATGGATGCCGCCGTAGATCTCGTCGCGCGGGCCGAAGCCGGCCAGGCTCATCGCCAGCATGAACTCGTCGAACGGCATCATGAACTGGCGCGAGACGAAGTGCATGCCCCAGTTGAGCGAGTGCGGCAGCTTTTCCTTGCGCATCCACGCTTCTTCGTCCTCGGGCACCTCCTCCAGCAGGTTGCGCGCCTTCGGGCTGTGGCCTTCCACGGCGAGGAAGCCGTGGCGGATGTACGGCTTCCAGCGGCCCATGAAGTCGACCAGATCGGCCGCGGCGACGAAGCCCGGCACCAGGCCGTGCTCGTCGCCGAACGCGACCTGGAACAAGGCCTTGAGCTGGTCCAGCGCGAACGGCAGTTCGGCGTGCTCGTCGACCGCCGGCGCGTCTTCGACATAGCGTTCCAGCACCGCGCGCAGGCGGCCGCGGTCGGCTGAGCGCAGGTGCGCGAGCAACACCGCGTCGGCGTCGGCCTCGCTGCGCACGGCCAGGCGGCGGTTGTGGACCAGGAACATGAAGGTGTGCAGGAAATCGCGCAGCCCGGCCGGGCGGTCGTGGCCGTTCTCGCGCACGCGCAGGCCGCTGAGCGCGAGTTCGTCGTCGTAGCGCGCCGGCTTGGAGATGTCGGCGTGGACCACGCGCGCGTGCACATGCGGGTGGTCGTCGAACGCCGACAGCGTGGCGCGCGCGCGGGTGCGCGCGGCCTCGTTGTAGTCGGCGCCGACCACCAGCAGCGGGAACTGCTGCAGGTGCTGGCCGCGGCGGGTGTGGGCGATCACGTATTCGGCCAGGCGCTTGAGCGCGATCGCGTCGCCGCAGCCCATGTCGGCGATGCCGGCGGGCTGTTGCTCCAGCGGGGTGTCGTCGAACAGGCGGCGCACGATCTTCTCGTTGATCTCGCGCGTCGCCGGGCCCGAACCGGCGCCGCTGGACGCGTACACGTTCATGACCCGGTCGATGTGCTGGTCCTGGCCGACGCCGAGCGGATCGGGATCGCCGAACAGCAAGTCCTGCAAACGCGCGTACGAACGCAGGTACGACGCCGGCAGGCCGGCGTACGGCGCGGCGATCGGGCGGTTGCGGCGGCCTTCGGCGCTGAGGCGGATGCGGCCGCTGCCGTCGTCCTCGATCTGGCCCAGCCGCTGCATCAGCGCCCACGCCGCGCGCAGGAACGCGGGATCGGCCTGCGGCCAGCCGCGTTCGCGCGCGGTCCAGGCGTTGCCGTCGGCGAAGGCTTCCAGCACCGACGGCGCGATCCGTTCGAGCTTGCCGTCGCGGCGTTCCAGCACCGCCATGTCGAGCGCGACCCAGGTCGGCCCGGCGAGCAGGCCGTCGAGCGCGGTCAGCAACTGCGCGCGGGTCCGCCGTGCGACCCGGCCGCTGGCCGCGGCCAGGCCCCATTCGCCGTCGCTGAGTTCGACCAGGGCGGCGTACGCGGCGACCGCGTCGTTATCGTCGCGTTGGCGATGGCACAGCGCATGCGCGTGTTGCAGCCAGTCGCAGGCCGCGGCGGCGCGGGCGAAGGTGTCGGCGTGGCGGCGCACCCAGTCGACCGCGCAGGCGCCGGTCTCGGTGAGGCGGTAGCGCATGCCGCGGTCGGCGCCGTCGATGCGCAGCCAGCCTTGCAAAGCGACCAGGTTGAACGCGCCCCACAAGGTGCCGAGGTTGGGTTCCGGATCGGCCTTGCGGCTGCGCGCGAACTCGAGCATCGCGCGTTCCTCGCCGACGGCGAGGCCGTCGAACGCGCCGGCCGCGACCAGCGTGGCCAAGGTCGGCACCACCACCACGCCGTTGGCCCAACCGAAGCTGCGGCCGTAAGCGAGCACGCGGTCGGCCTGTTCCGCCGACAGGCGCAAAGTCGCGGCGCGTTCGCCGCGTTCGAGCGCGATGTCGGCGTCGCCGGCGTCCACCGCGATGCCGATCGGCGTACCGGCGGGCAAGCCGAGCACCTGGCAGGCATCGTCGCCGTGGGAGTCGATGTAGCGCGCCAGCCGCGCGCTGAGGCCGGCGTGGTCGGCGCCAGGGTCGGCGTGATCGGCGGGGTCGGCTTGCTGAGCGGCGAGGGCGTTCGCGTGCATGGCGGGTCCGTTGGCAGGATCGGTGGAAGGGAACTCAGCGGAAAGCCAGCGCTCAGGCTTCGGCGGCGCTGGGGTGGGATGCGGGAACGGCGCGCGGCGCTTCGATCAAAGGCTCGTCGCCGGTGGCGATCGCGCCGACCCGCCACAGCTGCGCGCCGAAGCTCCAGCCCGCGCCGGCGCCGGCGATCAGCACGCGGTGGCCGGGTTGGATGACCCCGCGCCGCAGCGATTCGTGCATCGCGATCGGCACCGACACCGACGCCAGACAGGCGCAGTCGGCGAGCTTGACCACGTAGCGCTCGCGCGGCACGCCCAGGGTCGCGGCCCAGCCGTCGACCAGGGTTTGCGCAGGCTGGTGGAACACCACCGCGTCGACGTCCTCGCCGCGCAGGCCGTTCTGGTCGAGCAGGCGCTGGGCGATGCCGGGGATGGTCTCGGGCATGAACCGCGCGATCTCGTCCTTGGTCTGGCTCTTGAGGGTGAAATACGCGCGGTAATCCTGCGGCGCCTCGCTGCGCGCCTGCGCGCCGGCGGCTTCGAGCTTGCGCGAGTGGCGCCACTTGGCCGTGGCCAGCCCGTAGTGCTCGCCGTCGCTGCGATAAACCGAATCGAGCAGGTCGTACGGCGAATCCGCGTCGCCGGCGCTGAGCACCGCGGCCGCGGCGCCGTCGCCGAAGTTGATCGAGGACTTGCAGGTGTAGTCCAGCAGCGAGGAGAACCATTCGGCCGAACACACCAGCACGTGGCGGGCGCGGCCCTGGCGGATGTAGTTGGCCGCCATCTGCATCTGGAACAGGAAGCTGGCGCATTCGGCTTCGATGTCGAAGTTCAGCGCGCGGCCCGCGCCAAGGTGTTCGCGCAACAGGCCCGACAGGCGCGGCGCGAAGCGGCGGCTGGCGTCGCTGCCGTCGCGGGTCACGAACGGCGAGGTGATGTTGGCCAGGATCATGTCGAGCTGGCCGGGCTCGATGCCGGCCGCGCGCACCGCGCGCGCGCTGACCTCGCCGGCCAGCCAGGTTTCCGATTCGCCGCGCGCGCGGTCGAAGGCCTGGCGCGAATAGATGCCCCAGAACTCGTACCAGGCCTCGGGCACGTCGCGCAGCTCGGCGAAGGCCGGGCCGCCGTTGGGCAGGGCCTTGGACGGCAGCGCGCAGGTCAGGCTGCGGATGGCGACGGTGGGTTTCATGTGATCTCTCCGGGGTCTCAGAGTTCCAGGGCGAAGCAGCCCACGCGCGGCTTGAACGGATCGAGCGAAAACGCGGCCAGCGCCGCGCGCGGCGCGTCCGGCGTCTGCGCGCGTTCGCGCAACAGTTCGTGCAGGCGCGCCGGCAGTTCGAACATCGGCGCGGTCGGCGCGCCGGCTTCTTCGCCGCCGGCTTCGCCGAACCAGCTTTCGTACAGCCAATGCCGCGCGGCGCCGCGGCGCGTATCCGGCAGCTGCGCGCGCAGCGCCTGCAACGGCGCGCGCAGCAGCTGCGGATCGACCCGCGCGCCGCGCTCGCCGTCGAACGCGCCCTGCGCCAGCGCGTGGCAGCCGGTCGCGACCATCGTCGCCGAGTCCAGCGCGTGCAGCGCCGCCAGCGGCGCGTGGTCGATGTCGTGATGGGCGAAGAACGCCGGCGCGTCGTCGCCGTCGAACCCGAGCACGATCGCCGCCGAGCCGTCGGCCAGCGCCTGGGCGTTGGCGCCGATGGTTTCGGCGAGGCATTCGGCGCGGGTGACCAGGGCGCGGCGATAGCCCAGTTCGCGGCTGAAGCTCTGCGCCAGATCCAGCGCCAGCGCCCAGTCGGCGTCCATCAGGTCGAACACCACCGCGCGGTCCATGCCGAGTTCGCGCTGGATCGGATGGCTCAGACGCGGATAGGAGAAATCCGGATCGTCGGCCAGGCGGCTCGGCGACAGCGACAGGCTGACGATCAGTTCGATCTCGGCCGCTTCGCAGCGCGCCTGCGCCAGCGCTGCGCGGATCGAGACCAGGGCGTAGTCGATCGCCATCACCGAACGGTCCGGCGCGGCGCGTTCGCGCGCGCTGGCCGGCGAATGCGCGCCGGCGGGCAGGTAACGGCTGGCGCCGAGGATCTTCATGCGAGGGCTTCCAAAGTGGCGGTGGTGGAGGCGGCGCGCGCCGCGGCGAACGCCGGTTGCCGGTACAGCGCCGCGCCCCAGGTGGCGCCGGAGCCGTACGCCAGCAGCAGCACGGTTTGCCCGGGCCGCACCTGCGGCATGCGCTGGGCCAGGGTCACCGGCAGCGAGGCCGAGGCCATGTTGCCGAGGCGGTCGACGCTGACCGCGAAGCGCGATTCCTCGCAGCCCAGGCGCCGGCGCACTTCGTCGAGGATGCGCAGGTTGGGCTGGTGGCAGACGATGTGGTCGACTTCGTCGACGCTCAGGCCGTGGCGGCGCAGCAGCCGCGTCGCGATCGTCGCCAGGGTGTCGCTGGCGTGTTCGAACATCGGCTTGCCGCGCATCAGGAAATCGCCGCGGCCGTCGCCGGCGGCTTCGGCGCTGGCGAAGCGCGCGTCGGCGCTGCCGGGCGAGTGGGTCATCAGCAGGTCGAAGTAGCGGCCGTCGGCGCCGAGTTCCAGATCGATCAGGCCGCTGCCGGCGCCGTCGCCGCCGGCCTCGATCACCGCCGCGCCGGCGCCGTCGCCGAGCAGGATCGCGAGGTTGCGGCCGCGGTCGGAGCAGTCCATGCGCTTGGACAGCACTTCGCCGCAGATCAGCAGCACCCGCCGGCAGCCGCCGCCGATCAGGCCGCGCGCCAGTTGCAGGCCGTACAAGAAGCCGCTGCATTGGGCGCGGATGTCGAGCGCCGGGATCGGGCCCAGGCCGAGCATCGGCTGGATCAGGCAGGCCTGCGAAGGATCGTGGTGGTTCGGCGACAGCGTGTTGACCAGCAGGAAGTCGATGTCGTGCGGGCCCAGCCCGGCCGCGTCCAGCGCCGCGCGCGCGGCCGGCACCATCAGGTCGCTGGCCGCCTGCGCCGCGCCGACGTGGCGGCGCTCGCGCACGCCGGTGCGTTCGAGGATGAATGCCTCGCTGGTGTTGATGCGGCCGAGCAGGTCGCGGTTGGCGACCACGGTGTCGGGCAGGCAGGCGCCGAGCCCGGCGAAGACCAGGCTAGTCATGGCGGCGGCTCCTGCGGGGGCGGGCGCGGCTCAGCACAGGCTCACGTCCTCCAGCGCCTGCGGTTGCAGCGCGCGGCTGGCGAACTGGGCGATCGCGCGGCGGTTGGGCTTGCCGTTCGCGGTCAGCGGCAGCTCGTCGAGCTGCAGCACCCGTACCGGGCGCATGTGGCTTTCCACCCGCAGTTCCATCAGCGCCTGCACGCGTTCGATCTGTTCGGCGCCGGGCTGGCCGTGCACGCACAGCACCGGCCGGTCTTCGCCGCTGGCGTCGCGCGCCGGCACCACGAAGCAGATGCCCAGTTCCGGCAGGTGCGTGCCGATCAGCAGTTCGACCTGGATCGGCACCACCCAGCGCCCGAACACCTTGAAGCGGTCGTCCTCGCGGCCGTGGAAGTACAGGTATTGCTCGTCGTCGCGCGCGAACAGGTCGCCGGTGCGGTACCAGCCGTCGACGAAGCGCGAGGCGCCTTCGTGGCGCCGCCGCCAATAGCCGGCCGCGACCGCCGGCGAGCGCACCAGCAGCACGCCGATCTGGCCGGGGCCGACGTCGCGGCCGTGTTCGTCGACGATGCGCGCCTTGCAGCTCGGCAGCATGCGGCCGAGGCTGCCGGGGCGCAGCGCGTCGGGGTAGGTGGTCGCGAACACGTGACACAGCTCGGTCGCGCCGATGCCGTCGTGCAGGTCAAAACCGAAGCGCAGGCGCCAGCGCGCGGCGGTGGCTTCCGGCAGCGGCGCGCCGGCCGAGAACGCCAGGCGCAGCTTGCAGTCCTCGCCGCGCAGGCCGCCTTCGAGCAGCATGCGGTACAGCGTCGGCACCGCGAACAACACGGTCGGGGCGAACTCGCGCAGGTTGCCGAGCACGCTCTCGGCGGTCGGCCAGGCCGGGTCGAGCACCGCGCTGGCGCCGAGGTACAGCGGGAAGAACAGGCTGTTGCCCATGCCGTAGCCGAAGAACATCTTCGGCACCGAATACAGCACGTCGTCCTGGCCCAGGCGCAGCTGCGCGCACAGGTCGGCGCAGCAGGCCAGCACGCCGGCGCCGCTGTGCATCACGCCCTTGGGCTTGCCGGTGGTGCCGGAGGTGTATTGGATCAGCGCCGGCGCGTCGGCCGGCACCGCCACGGTCGCGTCCCAGCGGTCGTCGTCGTCGCGCGCGGCCAGCACCGTGTCGCGGAACCACATGGTTTCGAGCAGGCGCGCGTTCGGCGCCGGCGACAGCCCGCCGAGCGCCTGCGCCACGGTCACCGCTTCGCCGACCTGGGCGTACAGCAGCGCCGGCTTGGCGTCTTCCAGGATGGTGCGCAGCGATTCGCGGTCCAGGCGCGAGTTGACCACCGCCGGCAGCGCGCCGATCGCCAGTGCGGCGAAGAACAGCACCGCGAGGTTGGGGCCGTCGTCGAGCGCGATCACGACCCGGTCGCCGGCGGTCACCGAGTCGCGGATCATCGCCGCGGCCTGGCGCCGCACGGCGCGGTCGAGCTCGCGGTAATCGAGGCGGTAGCCGGGACCGAGGTAGCAGGGCTTGTCCAGGGCGCGCTTGGCGAACACCAGCTCGGCGGCCAGATTCAAGGCGTTCATGCGGTTCCTTCCTCCTCGGGCGATTCGATCGGATGGCCGGCGCGCGACGGCGCCGGCGCAGCGAGCAGGGCCGCGAGCGCCGCCAGCAGCGGTCGCGGATCGGGCTTGAAAAAGAAATGCTCGCCGTCCCATTCGTGCACGCGGGTCGGCGCGCGGCTCAGCGCGCTCCAGGCGGCCAATTCCTCGGCGGTGCAGGCCGGGTCGTCGCGGCCGCGCATCGCCGCGATCGGCAGCGCCAGCGGCGCGCGCGCGCGGTGCAGGTAGCCGGCGTTGAGGCGCAGGTCGGCGCGGATCGCCGGCAGGTAGGCGGCCAGCGCGGCGGCGTCGGCGAGCACCTGCGGGTCGGTGCCGTCGAAGCGGTGCAGCAGGGCGAGGAATTCTTCGTCGCGCAGGCCGTCGACGTCGGGGTAGTCCAGCGGCAGTTGCGGCGCGGGCCGGCCGGCCACGCACAGCCGCAGCGGCGCGCGCGCGCCGGTGTCTTGCAGCTCGCATGCGGTCAGGTAGGCCAGCAGCGCGCCGAAGCTGTGGCCGAAGAACGCGTACGGCCCGGGGCGCTGCGCGCACGCGGCGGCGATCGTCGCGGCCAAGTCCTGCAGGTCGGTCCACGGCGCTTCGCGATGGCGGAACTCGCGGCCCGGCAGTTGCACGCCGACGATCCGCAGCCATGCCGGCGCGATCCGGTTCCAGCCCAAAAACGCGCCGCCGCCGCTGCCGGCCGAGCCGAAGCAGATCAGTTCCAGGCGCGCGCCGGGCTGCGCGCCGGTGCCGGTGAACCAGGCCGGGGCGTTCATGCTCGGGCCGCGGCCGGGTTCATGGCGCCGCCTCGCCGCCGCCGAGCGCCGCCGACAGCTGGGCGATCGACGGGCAATCCCAGAACACGGTGATCGGCAATTCGCGCCGCAGCCAGCCGGACAATTCGGTAGCGATCGACACCGCCACCACCGAGTCGAAGGCGTAGTCGGTGAACGCGCGCTCGCGGTCGATCTGCGCCGGCTCGACACCGCTGGCGCGGGCCACGCGCGCGCTGAGCCAGCGCGCGATTTCTTCCTGGTCGGGAGCGGTCATGACAGCGCAGCCAAGGTGTCGACGTCGGCCGCAGCCGTCGCGTCGGTCGGCGCCGCAGCGGCGCGGGCGGGGCCGGGCGCGGCCTCGAGCGGAGGCACGTCGTAATGACGGCGGCGTTGGAACGGATACAGCGGCAGCTCGATGCGCCGGCCTTGCAGCAGCGTCGCCAGCTCCGGCCAGCGCAGCGGATAGCCGCGCCGCAGCAGCGCCGCGCACAGTTCGGCCAGGCGCCGCGCCGGCGTCGCCTGCGGCGGCGCCAACGCGTCGCCGTCGCGCGCGACCAGCACCGGCACGTGCGGCCGCGGCGATTCCTCGCCGTACGCGGTCACCGCGATGCCGAGGCTGGCGGCGTACACCGAGGCCGCGCGCAGATCCTCGCAGGCGCCGTCGACCGCCAGCCGCGGCAGGCCCAGCTTGGCCAGCAAAGCGATCGGCCGCAGCGGGCCGTGCAGCGGCGCCGGCAGCGGTTGCAGCGCGCGTTGCAGCGGCGGCCACGGCGCCTGCTCGGCGCCGTCGTTGGGGAACAGCGCCAGGCGCAGCTCGCCTTCGCCGGCGGCCGGCGCGGCGCCGCTGCGCAGCGCGGCGATCGCCTCGTCCCAGTCGCCGACCACCCACACCCGCCGCAGCGGGAACAGCCGGCGCTGCACGAACATCCCGGCGCACAGGTCGCGCAGCCGCGCCAGCGGCTCGCCGCGCGCGCGCAAGGTGTCGGCGAAGTCGGCATACGCCGCGCACAGGCGTTCCAGCGCCTGCGCATCGGCGGCGCTGACCGCCAGCGGCCACGGCCCCTGCGCTTCGGCATCGGGCTGCGCGCGCTGCGGCGGCGCCTGTTCCAGCACCGCATGCGCGTTGCCGCCGCCGAAGCCGAACGCGCTGACCGCGGCGCGGCGCGGGCCGCGGTCGCCGCTCCAGGTTTGGTGCTGGGAACACAATTCCAGGCCGCCCTGGCTCAATCGCAGCAGCTGGCTCGGCGTCTGCGCGTGCAGGCTCGCCGGCACTTCGCCGCGTTCCAGGATCAACGCGGTCTTGATCGCGCCGGCGATGCCGGCGCTGGCTTCCAGATGGCCGATGTTGGATTTGACCGAACCGACCCGGCACGGCCTTAGCGGATCGCGCTCGCGGTCGTAGACCTCGCGGATCGCCTGCATCTCGATCGCATCGCCGAGCAGGGTGCCGACCGCATGCGCCTCGATGTACTCGACGCTGGCCGCCTCGACCCCGGCGCGTTGCAGCGCCGCGCGCATCACCTGCTGCTGCGCCGGCCGGTACGGCGCCGACAGGCCGTTGCTGCGGCCGTTGTGGTTGGTCGCGCTGCCGAGCACCACCGCGCGGATGCGGTCGCCGTCGGCGAGCGCGCGGTCCAAGCGCTTGAGCAGCAGCATGCCGCCGCCTTCGCCGCAGACATAACCGTCGGCGTCGGCGGCGAACGGCTTGCAGCGGCCGTCGCGGGCCAGCGCGCCGGCCTGGGCGAAGGCGATCATGTTGGCCGGCGACAGGATCAGCTGCACGCCGCCGGCCAGGGCCAGCTCGCATTCCTCGTCGTCGAGCGCGCGGCAGGCCAGGTGCAGCGAGGCCAGCGACGAAGCGCAGGCCGCGTCGACCGTCAGGCTCGGCCCGGTCAGGCCGAACAGGTACGAGATGCGGTTGGCCGCGACCGCGGCGCTGGCGCCGGTGCTGGTGCGCATGTCGATGTGCGCCCACTGCCCGGCCCAGCGGCGGTCGAAATCGCGCGTGCTCAGGCCGAGGAACACGCCGACCGGCTGGCCGACCAGGCGGTCCGGCGCCAGCCCGGCGTCTTCGCAGGCGTGCCAGGCCAGTTCCAGCGCCATGCCCTGCTGCGGATCCATGCGCTGCGCTTCTTCGGCGTCGATGCGGAAGAACGCCGCGTCGTAGCGGTCGCCGCCGTCGTCGATGCCGGCCTGCGCGCAATAGGTGCGGCCCGGCTGGCCCGGCGCGTCGCCGAGAAACGCGGCCGCGTCCCAGCGTTCGGCCGGCACCGCGCCGAGGCCGCTGCGGCCGTGGACGAGGTTGTCCCAGAACGCTTCCACGCCGTCGGCGCGCGGAAACCGGCAGGCCATGCCGACGATGGCGATGGGCGCGCGCGCGGCCATCTCAGCCGCGTCCCGCCAGCGGCGTGCTGCGCGGCAACGGCCGCAGCGCCAGCCGGCAAAGGTTCATGGTGCCGGTGTGGAAGGCCACCACCATCAGCGACAGATACTTTTCGTAGCGCTGGTACTGCGCTTCGCCGGCCAGTTCGATCGCCTCGCGCCTGTTGCGGCGCAGGTTGTGCAGCCACTGGCGCAGGGTGCGCGCGTAGTGGTGGCGGTCGTTGCGCAGCTCGACGATCTCGAACAGGCCGCTGGCGGCCTGGAACAGGTCGGCCGGGCGCGGCAGGTCGGATTCGGGAAAAATCTCCTGCGCGAAGAACGCGCTGAACTGGCTGCGTTCGGCGTTCTCGTAGGTGATGGTCTGCAGCGAGACGCGGCCGTCGGCCGTCAGTTGTTCGGCGCAGAACTCGAAGAAACGGCGGTAGGCGGCGATCTTCTCGCTCTGGCTCTGCTCCAGGCTGGCGAAGTGCTCGAACGCGCCGATCGAGACGATCGAGTCGTAGCGCGCCTCGCCGCGGTGCTGCTCCCAGCTTTCCAGGCGCGCGCGCAGGCGCGGATCGGCGTGCGCGGCGATCGCGTCGGCCTGGGCCTGGCTCAGGGTCACGCCGGTGCAGTCGGCATCGCCATGGCGCTGCAGCGCGCGCTTCATCAGCCCGCCCCAGCCGCAGCCGACGTCGAGCAGGCGCTTGCCGGCGCCGAAGCCGGCGCGGTCGAGGTGCCAGTCGAGCTTGTTGCGCTGCGCGGCGTCGAGGTCTTCGCTGTCGTCGAGCCACAGCGCGCTGGAGTAGGTCATCGACGGATCCAGCCACAGCGCATAGAACGCGTTGCCGACGTCGTAGTGGTGCTGGATCGCGTCGGCCGACGCGCCGGCGCTGACCGCGGTGGAGGCCGCCTGAGGTTGCGCGCTCATCTCAGCGCTCCGCCGCCAGCGCGGCCGCCAGCGCGGCGATGCTGGGATGGTCGTAGGCCACCGCCGCATCGAGCTCGCGGCCGAGCCAGTCGCCGAGGTCGCCGGTCATGCCGACCGCGGCCGAGGAATCCAGGCCGATCTGGTTGAAGCTGGCTTCGGCGTCGATGCTGTCCGGCGTCACCGACAGCACGTCGGCGATGTACAGGCGCAGCCACTGGGCGATGCGCTCTTTGGCGTCGCCGGCGGCGGCGTCGAAGCTCGGCAGGGGGAACGGCGCGGTCATCTGGTTCATGGGCGGGCCTCGGTGTGCTCGGAAGAAAGAAACGCCGGAGAGAAAAGGTCGAGAGAGGAACGCGGGTGCGGCTCAGGCTCCGGCGTCGGAACCGGGATCGGCGGCGGCGACCGCGGGCCCGCGGCCGCGCAGCGCGCGGCGGTCGCGGTCTTCCGCGCGCACGCGCTGCACGTCCCAGACCACGCCGAGTTTTTCCAGCACGCACACCACCCCGCCGCTGATGTCGATCTGCCACCAGCGCAGCGACAGGATCGCCGCGCGCGGAAACGCGTGATGGTTGTTGTGCCAGGACTCGCCGAGGGTCGGGATCGCCATCCACAGGTTGTTGGTGCTCAGGTCGCGGGCGACGAAATCGCGGGTGCCGACCACGTGCGCGAACGAGGTGATCCACCAGATCATGTTGTGCAGCGCGAACATGCGGATCAGCCCGCCCCACAGGAAGCCTTCCAGCGCGCCGTACCAGGTGCCGGTCAGCGCGCCGCCGAGCGCGGCCGGCAGCGCCCAGCCGAGCGCGATCCATTGGTAGTAGCGCTTGTTGACCCACATGATCGGCGCGTCGCCGAGCAGGTCTCGGGCGTAGAAATTGGCGTTCGGCACTTCGTGCTTGAAGGTCCAGCCGATGTAGGCGTGCAGCAGCCCGCGCACGCGGTTGAGCGCGCCGTCGCCGTGCAGGTTCGGCGAATGCGGGTCGCCGGGCTTGTCGGCCAGCTCGTGGTGCATGCGGTGCAGCGAGGTCCAGAACACCACCGGGCCTTGCCCGGCCATCGAGCCCAGGATCGCCAGCAGCGCGCGGAACGCGCTCGAGGACTTGAAGCCGCGGTGGGTGAAGTGGCGGTGGTAGCCGATGGTCAGGCCCATGCCGACCAGGAAGAAGAACAGCAGGAAAATGCCGAGCGCGGTCGCCGAGACCGGGCGCACGAACAGGTGCAATGCGATCGCCGTAACCAGTCCGCCGAAGCCGAGCCCCGTCACCAACGCGGTGTGCAGGTGCTGCAGTCGGCGGAACCGCGGGTTTTCGACGGTGCGGCGGCGGTTCGGCACGGGTCCGGCGGACGGCGCCGGCGCCGGGTCGAGGCCGGTGTCGGACTCAATCGCGCTCATGGGGAGCTTCCTGCAAGGACGGGAGGGAAGACGGTTCCGGCGCGGCGCCGCGCGGCTCGGGCTTGGCCCGGCGCACTTGTTCGGCCAGTCCCAGGCGTTCGAGCAGCAGCACGAAGGCGCCGCCGATGTCGAGTTCGTACCAGGCGCGCGAGAAATACGCGGCGCTGCCGTCGGCGTGGTGGTTGTTGTGCCAGCCTTCGCCGAGCGCGAACAAACCCAGGAACCAGTTGTTGCGGCTGCTGTCGCCGGTGTCGTAGCGCTGATAGCCCCACAGGTGCGCGGCCGAGTTGATGCCGTTGGTGAGCTGGTTGGTCACGAACAAACGCAGCAGGCCGCCCCACAGCAAGCCTTCGAACGCGCCGGCGAACGTGCCCTCGATCGCCAGTCCGATCAGCGCCGGCAGCAGCAGGCCCAGCGCCAGCCAGGCGAAGTAGTGGCGGCCGACCCAGCGCACGGTTTCGTCCTTGAGCAGGTCCGGGCAGTACTGCAGCGAACTCGACAGCTCGTGGCCGAAGGTCCAGCCCGCGTGCGCGTGCCAGAACCCGCGCCAGCGGCCGAGCGCGAGGCCTTGATGGGTGCGCGGCGAATGCGGGTCGCCGTCGCGGTCGACGTAGCGGTGATGGCGGCGGTGGTTGCTGACCCAGTAGATCGGCGGGCCTTGCGCGGCCATGCACGCCAGGATCGTCAGCGCCGCCTTGATCGGCCGGGTGGTCTTGAACGCTCGATGGGTCAGCAGGCGGTGGTAGCCGACGGTGATCGCCAGGATGGTCAGGAAATAACCGCCGAGCAGCAGCGCCACATGCCATGGCCTGACCTGGCCGTAGACCAGCGCCGCGACCACCGCGGCCGCCGGCAGCGCCACGATCAGCAGCGCGTGCAGACGCTGCGCCAGGCGCCCGCCGGAACTGGCCAGGGCGACGCGCGCCGACGGTTGCAGACTCTCCGGACGCTCCATCTCAGGCCTCGCTCAGTTCCGGCGCGTCGGCCGCTTCGAACGCGTCGGCTTCGAACAGCTCGCGGCAGCGGCCGCGGCGGACCTTGCCGCTGGTGGTGCGCGGCAGGTGGCCCGGCTTGATCAGCCGCACCTGCGCGACCGCGACGCCGTGGCGGGCGATGATCTCCGCGCGCAGCGCGTCGACGATCGCCGCCTTGTCGGCGAAGCCGAGGCCCTGGCGGCTGAGTTCGTGCACGATCACCACCTGCTCGTCGTGCGGCGCGGGGCGCTGGAACGCCGCGCCGCCGCCGAACGCCAGCGCCGGGTGCGCGTCCTGCGCGGTGTGTTCCAGGTCCTGCGGGTAGTGGTTCTTGCCGCGCACGATCAGCACGTCCTTGAGCCGGCCGGTGATCAGCAACTGCCCGTCGAGCAGCGCGCCGAGGTCGCCGGTGCGCAGGTAGCGCTGGCCCTCGGGCGCGTCGGCCAGGGTCGCGGCGAAAGTGCGCTCGCTCAGCTCAGGTTGATCGAAATAGCCGCGCGCGACGCTGTCGCCGCCGACCCAGATCTCGCCGATGCTGCCGTCGGGCAGCGCGGCGCGCGTGTCCGGATGCACGATCCGCACCGGGGTGGCGTCGCCGATGCCGCCGCAGCCGATGAAGGCCATGCCTTCGCCCGGCGCGGCCGCGGCGGTGGCGTCGCCGATCGACAGCGCGCCCGCGTCGAGGTCGTAGCGGCGCGCGCCGTCGCCCTGCATCACGCCGGTGACGAACAAGGTCGCCTCGGCCATGCCGTAGCACGGGAACACCGACGACGCGCGCAGCCCGTGCGGCGCGTAGGCCTCGACGAACGCGGCGACGGTGCCGGCGCGGACCGGCTCGGCGCCGGTGTAGGCCACTTCCCACGCGCTCAGGTCCAGGCCCTCGCGCGCTTCTTCGCCGACCTTGCGCACGCACAGGTCGTAGGCGAAGTTCGGCCCGCCGCTGACGGTGCCGCGGTAGTCGCTGATCGCGCGCAGCCAGCGCGCCGGCTTCTGGATGAAGTCGATCGGCTGCATCAGCACGCACTGGCCGCCCTGGTACAGCGTTTGCAGCAGATTTCCGATCAGGCCCATGTCGTGGTAATGCGGCAGCCAGCCGACCACCACCGACTCGCGGTGCATGCGCATGTAGTGGCCGATGGCGCGCTGATTGGCGATCAGATTGTCGTGGCCGACCATCACGCCCTTCGGCGTGCCGGTCGAGCCGGAGGTGTATTGCAGGAACGCCAGCGTTTCGCCGCCGGCGTAGGCCAGCGCTTCGAACTGCGGCGGCGGCGCGATGCCTTGGATGCTGGCGATGGCGCCGGTGTCGACCCAGTCGACCGCGCCGAGCCCGGCCGCGACCGCGTCGCGCAGCTTGGCCTGCTCGCGCTCGCCGGCGATCACGCAGGCCACCCGCGCGTTGCGCCCGATCGCCGCGACCGCGCCGGCGTTCTTCGCCGACGGCACCGACACCGGCACCGCGACCACGCCGGCGGCGAGGCAGCCGAGGAAGGTCTGGAAGAACGCCAGCGGATCGGCGTCGAGCACGATCGCGCGCTGCCCGGCGTAGCCGCGTTCGGTCAGTTCGGCGGCGATCGACCAGGCGCGGTCGCGCAGTTGCGCGTACGTGCACTGGCTGGCCGCGGTTTCGCCGCGGTCCAGGCCGATGTAGGCGACCTTGTCGGGCGTGGCCTCGGCATGGCGGCACAGCCGGGCCAGAATCGTCTTGTCCACTGCGTTAGTCGCGTCCACTGCGCACCTCGGTGAGTCGACGGGCCGGCGCTCGCGCGCCGGAGGGATCGATGCGGGCGGCGTCGCCGCCGCGCGGTCAGGCGGTTACGGCCAAGACTTGCGGCTGGGTTTGCGCTTGTTCTTGCGGTGCGCACTGCGCTTGCGCCGGCGCGGCCGCCTGCGGCGCGTAGCGCAGCACGGTCGAACCCCACGACAGCCCGACGCCGAAACTCGACAACACCAGCGTGCGCGCGCCCGACGGCGCGCTCAGCAGCGGCGCCAGCACCAGCGGAATCGAGGAGCAGCAGGTGTTGCCGACGTCCTGGGCCAGGAACGGAGTCTTCTCCGGCACCCCGAGCGCATCGCCGATGCTTTCGACGATGAACTTGCTGCCCTGGTGCAGCAGCACCACGTCGACCTCGTCGAGCGCGGCCGCGTTCTTCTCCAGCGCGCGGGCGATGCTGCCGGGCACCTCGCGGATGCAGAAGCGCGCCACGTCTTTGCCGACCATGCGCAGGCGCCGGCGTTCGTCGAGCATCAGGCTGCCGGCGTGGTCGCCGCTGGTGCCGAAGTCGGCCGCGCCGATCCGCCACGGCGCCTGCCGCGACAGCAAGGTCGCGGTCGCGGCGTCGCCGAACAGCAGCGCGGTCGCGCGGTCGTCGGGATCGACGATCTTGCTGTACGGGTCTGCGGTGACCAGCACGCCGTAATCGGCGCCGAGCGATTGCAGGAAGCCGGCGGTGAGGCTCAGCGCGTACACATAGCCCGAGCAGCCCAGGGCCAGGTCGAACGAAGCCACCCGCGTCGGCCAGCCCATGCGTCCGTGCACGATCGCCGACACCGGCGGAATGCCGTAGCCGTCGGGATTCTGGGTGACCACGACCAGGCAGCCGATGCGTTGCGGATCGATCCGGCAGCGTTCGAGCAGATCGGCGATCGCGCGGCAGGCCAGATCGGAGGTGGTTTCGCCGCTGTCCTTGACCGACAAGGTGTCGAAACCGATGCGCGAGACCAAGGTATCGCGCGGAACGCTGAGCCGTTCGGCGCGATCGGCGCAGTGGATGCGCGAGCGCGGCACATAGGCGCCGATCGCCTCGATTCCGTAGTCGAAGCCGGCCGCCTGCGCGCTCATGTGCGTCGCCACCGCGATGCAGCGCGACGCCGCGCGCGCTGGCCGATGTGTCGTTGCGAGGGACGCAGATCCTTCATGCGCGATGCCTTCCTTGGATGGGTGGGCGTGGCGAGGTGCGAACTTCCGGGCGGCCGATGCTGCTGTGCGCGCGATGGCGTTTTCAATCGCGGATCCGGCGAACTGCTGCATCGGTCGCAGCCGGCTCGATGCGCGCGCGAGCTTGTGACTGCCGACGTGCGCGCGCCTGGATTGGCGGCGCAGATGCGCAGCGACGGCAATCACGGACGCGCTCGCGCCGCGACGGCGCGCGCTCGCGCGTTCGCGGCGACTGCGCGAACGCGCGTGCGGTCACTCGCGAACGGAGCCGGGTGTGCTTTCGCGATGCGACTGACATCGAATCGTTCGTGACTCGGGCCGGGATCGCGTCGCAGTTCCCTGCGCGGAATCTGGGGATTGCAGCAATGAGGTCACAGTTGACGCGCAAGTTGCGCGTCGGGTCGCATCGTTGCGATCGACCGTATGCGGTTTGCGTCGTGGGCGACGCTGCGGATCGCGGAGCAGCGGCCGCTTCGGTTCGCGGCCGGCGGCGCGAACCGAAGCGTCTTCGTCGATCAGGCGTCGGTGAGTTCGAGCCGGCGCAGATCTTCGATCAGGCCCGGCCCGGTCGGCGTCCATCCGAGCCGGCGCCGGGTTTGTTCGCTGGACGCGGGAAAATCGTGGCCCGCGAACAGCGCGAGCCAGCCGAACCGGCTTTGCGCCTGCTCCGGCGCGATCGATTCCACCGGCAGATCCAGGAGCCGGCCGACCGTCTCGACGATCTCGCGCATCGCCACGCCTTGCTCGGCGACTGCGTGGTATTTCGCGCCGGGCTGCGCGCGCTCCAGCGCCAGCCGGTACGCGCGGGCGACGTCGGACAGGTGCGCGGCCGGCCAGCGCTGGCTGCCGTCGCCGACATACAGACATTTGCCGAGCTGCCGGAACAGCGCGACCAGCGGCGTGACCAGGCCTTGCGAAACCGGGTCGTGCACCTGCGGCAGGCGCATCACCGACACGTTGGCGCCGGCCGCGGCGGCCGCGGCCGCGGCTTCCTCCGAGGCGGCGCGCGGATGCCGGTCGGCGCCGACCGCGGCGTCGTCCTCGCGCGCGAGCTGGCCCGGCGCGGCCGCGACGATGGCGGTGCCCGAGGTCACGATCAGCGGACGGTCCGAGCCGGCGAGCGCCGCGCCGAGCGCGGCGACGATCGCGCGGTCTTCCTCGCAGCTGGCCGCGAAGCGCGAGAAATCGTGGTTGAAGGCCAGATGGATCACGCCGTCGGCCTGCGCGGCGCCGGCGGCGAGGCTGGCGTGGTCGTCGATCGAGCCGGGGTGGACCTGCGCGCCGGCGGCCCGCAGCGCATCGGCCTTGGCCGGGTTGCGGCACAGACCCAACACGCCATGGCCGGCGCCGATCAGTTCCGCGACCACGGCCGAGCCGATGTTGCCGGTGGCGCCGGTGACGAATACCCGCATGGGAGCGCTTCCTTTATTGGTGGGGAAGCCGACTGTGTGCTTCAATCGGATGCTGGTAAATCAGTGTCTTTATCCTATTAAGATGGCTACCCGCCTCAGCCCCAACGGCGCGTCGGACAGCCCGCTCGGCGCCTATCTGCGCGACCGCCGCGCCAGGCTCGATCCGGCCGCGCTCGGTTTGCCCAGCGCGCGCCGGCGCACGCCGGGGCTGCGGCGCGAGGAAGTCGCGCAACGCGCCCACATCAGCCCGACCTGGTACACCTGGCTGGAACAGGGCCGCGGCGGCGCGCCGTCGGCCGAAGTGCTCGACCGGATCGCGGCCGCGCTGATGCTGACCGAGGTCGAACGCGAACATCTGTTCCTGCTCGGCCTCGGCCGGCCGCCGGAAGCGCGCTGGCGAGACGACAGCGGCGTGACCCCGCGCCTGCAGCGCGTGCTCGACGCGCTGGACCCGCACCCGGCGCTGATCCGCACCGCGACCTGGGACGTGGCCGCGTGGAACCGCGCTGCGACGGTGATGCTGATCGACTACGGCTCGCTGCCGCCGGAGGAGCGCAACATCCTGCGCTACCTGTTCCTCGACCCGCGCGCGCGCGCCGCGCAATACGACTGGGAGAGCGTGGCGCGCTTCGCGGTCGGCGCGTTCCGCGTCGACGCGGCGCGCGCGGGCGCCAACCTCGCGATCGAGCCCTTCGTCGAGCGCATGTGCCGGTTGAGCCCCGACTTCGAACGCCTGTGGCGCGACAACGGCGTGCAAGGCGCGCACGGCGACGCCGTCAAACACATCCGCCATCCGCTGCTCGGACCGCTCGCATTCGAGTATTCGGTGTTCGCGGTCGATGCGCGTACGGATCTGAGCCTGGTGGTCTACAACCCCACGACCGTCGCGGACCTGCAAAAGATTGCCGGCTTGCTCGGCTAGCCGGACCTCGCGCGCCCGTCATGCGCGAGCGCTGCGAACCGCCCTTGCCGGCGCCTGCGCCGGCGCGTAGGGTTGCGCACCGCTCATCCAGCCCGCACCGCCCAGAGGCGCCTCGCATGCAGTTCAACGGACAACGTTTCCTCGTCGTGTATTCCGGCGTGCTCACCATCGCCTTCGTCGCCGCGATGCTGAGCGGCTTCGCCCAGACCAACAAGAAGCTGGTGGTGGAGGAACTCGAGGTCCAGCGCATCAACGTCAAGGAGCCCGACGGCACCTTGCGCCTGATCGTGTCCAATGCCGCCAAGGCGCCCGGCATCATCATCAAGGCCAAGGAATACCCGCATCCGAACCGCCGCGTCGCCGGCCTGATCTTCTTCAACGACGAAGGCAGCGAGAACGGCGGCCTGATCTTCGGCGGCGAGAAGACCAAGGACGGCGACAAGCGCTCGTTCGGCCACCTCTCGTTCGACGCCTACGAACAAGACCAGACCATGGCGCTCAACTCGCAGGACGGCAAGGAAGGCCGCGCGACCAAGCTGCAATTCACCGATTACCCCGACCACTCCATCGTCGAGGACATCGAGTTCATGGATTCGATCAAGGACCTGCCCAAGGACCAGCAGGAGGCCAAAAAGAAGGCTTACTTCGACCGCAAGGGCAAGCCGACGCGGCGGATGCGTCTGGCCCGCGACGCCGACGGCAGCGTGGTGCTGGCGATGAACGATCTGCAAGGACGGCCGCGCATCGCCATGAAGGTCGCCGACGACGGCACGCCTTCGTTGAAGATGCTCGACGAGAACGGCAAGGTGGTCGGGCAGCTGGCGCCGCAGCCGTAAGCGGACGCCGGCCGGCGATCGAACGCGGCGGACGCCGCGGTTTGCGGTGCAATGGCTGGCGTGCGCTTTGCCAGGAAGGTGATGCTTGAAGTCGATGCGATGGTCGCTGTGGATGGGCGCGGTGATGGTTTCGGCGTGGATGCGCGCCGCCGCCGCGGAACCGGCGTTGTCCGAGGCCGAGCTCAGGCTGCGGATCCAGTCGGTGCTGGTGCCGTCGCCGTACCGGCTGTCGCCGGCGGCGCGCCGCGGCACCGTCCGTTACCGGCTCGCCGAACGCGACGCCGCGGCGAACTGGGCATGGCCGCAAACCGGCGAGCAAAACGCCGTGCGTACTTCCGACGGGCTGGAGCTGACCGTCTGCAAGGACTGCGGCCGCGAACCCGCGCCCGACGCGGCCGCGCTGCGGCGCTACCGCGCGCCGACGCCATGGCTGCAAAGCAAGGACCCGGCGGTGGCGAGCTTCGCCCGCGCCGCCGGCGTCGGCAGCGTCGACACGCGCATGCGTCGTCTGGTCAAGGCGGTGCAGGCGCAGCTGTCGGGCCCGGTGGTCTACAGCGGTTACCGCAGCGCGCGCGAAGCCTTGCAGCGGCGCGAAGGCGATTGCACCGAGTACGCCTTGCTGCTCGCCGCGGCCGCGCGCTCGCGCCGCATCCCGGCGCGCGTGGTCGGCGGGATGGCGTACGGCAGCCGTTTCGTCGGCCGCGCGCACGCGTTCGGCCCGCATATGTGGGTGCAGGCCTGGAACGGAGAACGTTGGATCAGCTACGACGCCGGCCTCGGCGAATTCGACGCCGGCCATCTGGCGCTGGCGGTCGGCGACGGCGATCCTGAAAGCCTGCGCGGCGTGATGGCGGCGCTCGCCGGCCTGCGCATCGATGACGCGGCCGGCCTGTTGCCCGAGCAACGCGCCGCCGATTGACGCGGCGGCGGCGCTTATTCGCGCGGCGGCGGTTCGCGCCGCATCGGCAGCTCGGGCAGGTCGCTGTCGTCGTCGACCCATTCGGCTTCGCCGGGACGGCTGATGCCGCCGACCAGCACCATGACCAGATCCGACTCCAGGCGTTGCGTGGTCACCACCACCGGTGTCTGCGTCTGCGCGGCGGCGCTGGGCGCGGCGAGCACGGTCTGCGGCGATGGTGCGATCTCCGCCTGGCCGGCCGCGGCGGGCGCGGCGATCGCCAGCGCCAGCGCCGTGCCCATCGCCAACCGATACGAGACGCAGACCGGGCCGCTGGCCTGCCGCAACAGCTCCGCGCGCTCCGCGTCGCTGCGCCCGTCGAGGCAGTGCACGGTCTTGCCGCACGCGCCGCAATGGCCGTCGAGGCGTTGGCGCGCCTGCGCGTCGAGCGGACAGGGCTGGTCGATCCTGGGGTAGCGGGCCATGTGCGGTTCCTTTGCACCGAACGATGGCCCGTTGTAGCACGCGGCCGGCGGCTTGAGGCCCGAAGCCGCGGGCGCGCATGCCGCCGATCCGACCGGCGGCGCAGGACAGGAAACCTGTGTCCTGAATGCGAGCGTCGATCTGGCCGCTGCCGAGGTCACCCACGCGAACGTCACGGTCTTCGCGTTTTCGGCGGCGCACAGCCCAACCGACGCCCGCGGCCGGCCTCAGTCCGAATACGGCTCCGGATTGGCCAGCGCGGCGCCGCGATGGTCGGGTCGGGCCGGATCGTTGCGATAGTTGTCGCGCCACTCGCTCCAGCCGTAGCCGAGCCGCGCGCCCTCGTCGTAGACATAACCGTAGCCGTAGCCGGTCACGCTGAAGCGGTTGTCGACCACGGCGAGCGCGCGGCCGTAACGGTTGCCCCAGCGCGACTCCAGGATCAGCTGATAGCCGTTGCCCTCGAACAGATTGCCTTCGATCCGGACTTGGTCGATGTCCGCGGCGGTCTGGAAGAACAGCGAGCCGGTGTCGTTGCCGGAGCGGATGTCGAAACGGTTGTTGCGGATCGACATGCGCCGCAGCGGGTTCGCCGCGGTCGAAAAATCGCGCACGGTCGCGGCGGAGTTGTGCGAAGCGTTGCCGCCGGAGCCGTACGAGCGCAGGCGATGCACGTAGTTGCCGTCGGCGACGGCGTCGTACTGCGGGCCGGTGTTGTAGAAGCAGATGCCGCTGCCGGTGTCGTGGATGTAGTTGCGCTCCAGGATGCCGACGCCGAGGAAGGCGCAGGAACGCGAGATGCGTTTCTGCGCGATCAAGGCGCCGGAAATTTCCGAATCGCGGATCTCGACCCGGCCCTTGGCCGGCGGACAGGCGTCGTCGACGCAGCGCGAATAGTCGGTCGTGGTCAGCACCGCGGTGCCTTCGCTGATCGAGACGGGGCGAAAGCAGGAACGTTCGATGACGATGTCGCCGGCCGAAAGGTCCAGCGGCGATTCGAAACGAAGATCGCTCAGGCGCGTGCCGGGCGCCAGCCTGGCGTTGCCGGTGTAGCGCGGAAGCGAATCGCAAGTGTGCTGCCCGATCGCGGCCAGCCCGGTGTTGGTGGGCGTGAGTTGCCAGCCCCGCAGCAGCGGCGGCTGCGCCGAAGCGGCGCTTGCGAGCGCGGCCAGCGCAACGCAGGCGAGCGCCTGGCTTGCGCGGACCAAGCGGCGGGCGTCGGAGCGAATCGACAACGCGGGATCGATCATGGACTTCCTCTCGGGATGAGTAGCCGAACGGATGCGGGCAGATCGGCGGCTCGTCTGGTCGACGTTCGTCGCGCCGGATCTTCCCGGTAAGGCCGGCGAAGCCGCTGTCGATGAGCGCATGCGGCGCGCGCAGCGCATCGCCGGCGACGCGATCATCCGCGCGCCGGCAGCGCGCGATGCTTGCCGCCGATCACGTTCGTACAATGTGCCCGCGTTTGCGCCGGCGATTGGGACGACAGCTGTCCGCAATGGCGTTGCGGCGCTCGGTGCGCCGCTTCCCGAACGCATGACAGATGTCCATTGCGCGCGCGAACGCGATTGGGCTGGCGATGCCGCCGCTTCAGCGTTCCCCGTCCCAATAGTCGACGCCTTCGCCGTTTCTGCCGATGAATTCGAACGCTTGCTCGCCGCCCAGGTTCGCCTCCGCCATGAACTTCCCCGAATCGGGATACACGCAGATCTCGGGATCGTCCGTGGTTGCGATGGAGAGATACTTCAGAACCCCGGGCGATGTGTTGATGATCTGGTGCGGGTACTCCGGGCCGGGCGGAATGCAGACGACGTCGCCGGCCTTGATCGGCAACAGCTCCCCGGCCACGCGCAGCGTTCCGGATCCTTCGATCACGATGAACATCTCCTCCTGCGCGTAGTGCAGGTGATAGGGGCACACGCGCTTGCCCGGCGGCACGACGTCGAACGCCGCGGCCAGCTTGCGCGCCGCGGTTCCCTCGGTGATGCGCACGCGCTCGCTCTCGTACAGCGGGCCGCGGACGAAATGCTTGAGCGGCGATTCATGCACGTTGCGGATCAATGCTGCGGAAAGCGCGCTGGCTGTGTCGGACATGGCTGGGCTCCACGGGATGACGGGCGCCCACTATGACGCTTGCCGCGCGTTGCGGCAGCGTTGCGGGCGCCATCGGCACGTGCGCGCTGTCGCGCGGGCGGCAAAGCGGTCGCGCCTGTCAGCGACAGGTCACGGAACCACGCGGATCGGGAGATTGGCGACCAAGGCATTGGGCGCCGTATTGGTTCTGGTTTGAACCAGGCAGGGGCCGAGGCTCTGCTTGAATACCAGGCGATTGAGCACAGGCGGTCCCGACTGCGTGGCCGCATCCAGGACGGCGACGATGGGACCGCCCGACGGCGTGGAGTTCGGACAATTCAGGCTGAAGGGCGGCGGCACCGACAGCCTGACAGCACTGAGCGTCACGTTCCACAGCGTCGGCGACAGCGTGGGCGCGCCGGTGAAAGGCGGATTGGGTCCGATGTAAGGGGCCGCCGCGGCCGTTGCCGGCCACGGAAGATACGTCACCACCGCAGGACAGATCGAAGCGCCGGACAGCACGACGTTGGTGATGCTCGCGCTGCCGTTGACGACCGTCATCGTAAAATCCGCGTTGCAGGAAAAGCCGCTGACGGCGGTCACCGAAATCGGCCCAGCCAAGTGGACCGTTCCGTTGGCCGACCATGTTCCGGTCGACACGTTCCATACCTGGAAGGAGGTAGCGGATGCGCAGGCGCTGGCGGACACTGCCATGATTGCGGCGATGGCGAGCAGGGAGGTCCTGAACGGGGTCATGGCGTTTTCTCCTGTGTGGTTTCGAGCCGTCGTCCCTGTACAGACGCGCCCGCCCGAACAACCCGAACCTGGTAAGCAAGCAACGAACGGACCTGCCGCCGCGGCGTCTCCTTTGAAGCCCGGTGGAAGGACGTGAGAAAGGGAGAGTTTCAAGAATCCCGCACCCATGGCGCAACGCGCTTGGACGAGACGCGCTGCAGTTCGTCTCCAGGACGTTGCGTCTCGGCCGGACTCACCCAGGCTTCCCGGCGCTGGCCGCGACAACGAACGCGCTGGGTTCGCTCAGAAAACATCCACGGGCAGCGGCCGTCCGGCAGTCAAGCGCTTACCGCACCGTATCAACCGCAGAGGTAAGGTCATGAGGCACAAGAGGGTTCGGGTCCTGTTGCTCGGGTCGTTGTTTATCGGCCATCCCGGCCAAGGCGCGTTGGCGGAAGAAGGCGGTGCGCCTCCGACGGCGGCGTACAAGATACTGACCCGGCCGGAAATGGAAGCGCTCAAGGCGAACGGACGCTTCGAAGGCTCGGCTCAGGACGCGGCCGACGGATTCATCCATCTTTCGACCGACAGCCAGCTGACGCGAACGGCCGACCTGCATTTCGCCGGCAAGACCGACCTGTTCGTCGCGACGGTGGACGTGCAGGCCGCTGGCGCCAGCATCAAGTGGGAAATCTCGCCGCGCAGCGGCCTGGTGTTTCCGCATCTGTACGGCGTGTTGGAGCAGCGGCTAGTGCTGCGCATCGTCCGCCTCCGCCGCGACGACCGCGGGCGCGTCGTCCTGGATGCCGCGCCGGATCGCGCCGAGACCCAAGGCGACGGTCGGCCCTGAGGGGCCGGCATACCGGAGCAGAAGTTCAAGAACACGGAACCCTTACGGCTGCCGCAACGCGGCCGAACGGCAAGGGATGCGCCTGGAGTCCTTCCGAAGTCCGGTTCCGTCGACGACCGCCGATAACGGTGCGCCCGACACCATTGGAAAACGCAACGGAAACTCAAGGGCGCGCCCAAGCGCCGTGAGCTTTCGTGCGCGATCGTTACCTTCGGTGATCCCATCGGAGTCCGTCTACCTCGTCTCGGAACCGGATCCGCAGGGACGGTATATCCAGCGCAACCTGTCCGTAAGACGCGTCGACACAGGCTCAGACAGTCGGCTCGTTTTTCTCGTTGCCGCGTTGCTGCCGGTTTCAAGGCGGCCCGGACGCGGCCGATCGATCTGCGGACCCAGGCGAGTCGCTCAGTAGGTTGCAGTCGAAAAACGTTGGACTGTCTTGCTCCCGCATCCACGCATACCCATCCACGACGACAGTGGCGGAGAACGCTTATGACGGTGAAATCCGAAGACCGGTTCGTTGAGATCGACGACGTGAAGCTGTGCTATCGGGTCGAAGGCGACCCGTCGCACCCGCCCGTGCTGTTGATCATGGGCCTGAACTCCCAGCTGATCCATTGGCCGCAGCGGCTCGTCGACGCGCTGAAAGAGCAGCATCTGGTCGTCCGCTTCGACAACCGCGACAGCGGCTTGACGCGGTGGCGCAGCGGAGAGCCGCCCGCCGACGGCTATCGCCTGGTCGACATGGCCGACGACGCGATCGCGTTGCTGGATCACCTCAAGATCGACAGCGCCCATATCGTCGGGGCGTCGATGGGCGGCATGATCGCGCAGCGGCTGGCGATCAATTACCCCGCGCGAGCGCGCAGCCTGTGCTCGATCATGAGCACCACCGGCAATATCTGGGTCGGATACGCGCAGCCCGGCGTCATCGCGGAACTGATCGAGCCGCCGCCGGCCGACGAGCAAGGCGCGATCGAGCATGCCGCGGCGCTGTACGACCTGATCGGCTCGGATACCTATGCCGCCGAAGAACGTCCGCGTCGCCGGGCGCTGGCCGAAGCGGCTTACCGGCGTTCGCTCGATGAGAACGGCGTTCCGGCCCATCCCGGCGGCGGCGCGCGCCAAGTCGGTGCGATCCTGCTCGCGGGCGATCGCACGAAGGAACTCAATGGCCTGGCCCTGCCGACCTTGGTCATCCACGGCAACGAGGACGCACTGATCCATATTTCGGGCGGCAAGGCCACGCGCGACGCCATCCCGGGAGCCCAATGGCTGGGCGATCCGGCGCAGGGCGTCGAAGGCATGGGGCACGACCTGCCGCAGCCGCTGCTCGACGCGATCGTCGCCGGAATCGTCGCGCACCTTAAGTAGAGCGCGTTCGCGGGCTGGGTCGGCGACGGGTGGTCCAGCCCGCGAAACGATCGCCGACGGCGTCGGCGGCGCCATCCCTCCGACCGGCGCCTTATGCGCAGTGCGCGCCATGCCCTAGTCCAGAGGCGTCAGTCCACTCATGTAGGACAGCAAGAACCGGTGTTCGACGAGGTCGCTTTCGTAATGGCCGAGGACGTAAGGATCCGAGTTCCCGACATCGGAGTGCGGGTACAGCAGCCCGATGGGACGAATCGTCCAGACCCGGGACGAGAGGAGCGTGTCGTAGGTAAAGCGAAGCCGCTTGCCGTCGCGGATGGTGGATTGGACCAGCCACTCCAGCGGCGATCTGGGGATGCCGGGGCCATACGCCGACGTGAGTATTCGACTCGGTGTGAATCGGCCAAGCCATTGGCTGAGCATAAAGATCACCCGGTGTAGATGGCTCTCTCCCTCGAGCCGGGCGCCGCCGTGGGTGCGGGTTGACATGCACCTTGGTTTTCTTGCTGTCAGTCACATTTTTACGACCGCCTTAACCGTTAACACTCACCAAAACTCACGGCCGCGACGCGGCCGCCCGGAATCGTTTCCGGTTCCACCTGAGCATCGTTCGCCGCGATGTCCATGCCGTAGTCGGAGGGGTTCGCAGGCGTTCGTTCGGATCGGACCACCATGAAGCTGGGGCTGCATTCCGGCTCGCTGGACGTCAATCGGTGGAGGCGCGCTTCATGCGCATGAGCGCGACCTAGCGGCGCAGCGACCACCCGAGCTCGGCCGCGAACTGGCGATGAAAATGAAACTTCGAGAACGCGGCGATCCGGTTGACCGCGTCCAGATCCAGGTCCGAGTCGAGACATCCGTTCGATGTGCGCGAGCGCTTTGTGCATCCGCGAACAGTAGGCTCGCGTCGCCGCCTTCATGGATCGCCTGGGTCGTTGGTCCCTGAGTGGCCCGCCTGTCCTGGCGCCCGAAGCCGCGACGCGCTCGGCCGATCTCGCCGAGACGCTATCGAATGAAGCGCCCGGACGCGCGGCGGGTCGGCGCAACGCGCGTCGAAGCCCGTGCTAGGGTTCCAGCGCGGCGAAACCCGATCGTGTTCTTCGTTGACAGGTCTGCCGGAGCGCTACGAAAGCCGCCCCGCATCCGCGACAGCGTTCCACGTCGCGGTTTTGGCCCTCTGCGCAGATCGGATCAATACAGGCGTCACGATGGCTCCGCAATCTTCGAACTTCACCCGCAAGGAGCACGTATGAAGATGAACAAGTATCGCGCCGTCGGCGCAGCCCTCCTGATGTCGATCGTATTCAGCGGCGCCGCCCTCGCGGCCCGGCACCACTACCAAGTGATCGGCGAGGGCTATGGTCACGATCGCGACCAAGCCTATGAAGCCGCGTCCTACTACGCGAATCGCGCCTGCTACCTGGGCTGGGGCGAATCCACGCAGGAGGAGACCATTTTGGTCGAGGAACTTCAGCCGGCCAGCGGCTACTGGTATGTGAAGCTGTCCTTGGGCTGCTTCTCGGACGACTGAGCGCGCATTCGATTCGGCGCAAGGCCGTGGCGAGCCGGGAAGCGACCGGCTCGCCATGGATCCGCTCAGCGGCTTCATGCTCGACGTTTGTCGTGATGACGATTGCCTCGTCGCACGCTGCCTGCGCGGCGGCATGATCGCGTGTTCCGCATATCCGGTTTGCGCACGCCTGTCTTCGAGCTCACGACCGGTGCTCGGAGGTGAATGCTTCAGGTTCGACGCCGGACAAGCGTATCGAGGTGACGAAAACCTTTGCAGCGACCGCGCGAGGTTAAAAATCCTTCGCATCGCCGCGACGTATGCCACATGAGCGCTCGTCGATTCTTCGCTGGTGCGGACAGTTCCGATCCGCTTGGGAGACATCCATGACGAGCAACAAAGGAGCGCGCGATCTGAACCGCGATCCCATCACCGGCGCCCCGGGTTCCCATCCGGTCGGAGTCGGCGTGGGCGGCGTGGGCGGCGCCGCCGCAGGCATGGTGCTGGGCGCGCTCGGCGGACCGATCGGAATGCTGATCGGTGGCGGCATCGGCGCGATCGCCGGCGCTTCGGCCGGCAAGGGCGTGGCCGAGAAGCTGGACCCCACGGGCGAAGCCGGCTATTGGCGCGAGGAATACAGTCGGCGCCCGTACTACGACCCCAAGTACGACTACGACCGCGACTATGGTCCCGCCTATGCCTACGGCGCAGCGGCGCGTTCGAACCTCGGCGATCGCTCCTGGGACCCGACCACCGAAGCCGAGCTCGAACGCGACTGGGCCAAGGCGCGCGAAGATTCCCGGCTCGAATGGAGCGACGCGCGCGCGGCGGTGCAGGATTCGTGGGGACGCGCCGACCGCACCTACCGCACCTACGAGGCCACGGACCGCTATCACCAGTCGCGGTTCGACCAGGTTCCGTATCGCGATGCCGACGCGCAATATGCGGACTACCAGCCGGCGTATCGTCTCGGCACGCAAGCACGGCATCAGCACACCGATCGGGAATGGGACGACCGGCTGGAAGCCGAACTCGGCCAGCGCTGGAACGAGGTCAAGGGCGAATCGCGACTGGGCTGGGACAAGGCCAGGGGCGCGGCCAAGGATGCATGGCATAGCGTGGAGCGTGCGCTTCCTGGCGATGCGGACAAGGACGGTCGCTGACGGCGGCTATTGACCTGAAAGCAAGGCAGCGCGCAGTCCAGGCAGGCCCCGACGCCACGGCGCATAGGGGCCTGCTGTCTATGCGTCGATTCAGCTTGTGCAAACCGATTCGGCTGCACTTTGAACACTGAGATGGATCAAATCGATCAGATTTTCGGCCAGTCACTCAGCGACTGACCGTGCTGAAACCGCTTGGCGGGTTGACTGGGGTCAGGCGTCAGATGGTCAAGAACGGAGAGCGAGATGACCCAACCCTCGACCGAGATACGCAGCGCCTCTCTCGATGAGATGCCACGCGCGGTGGCGACGGTCGTGGCTGCATTTGTCGCCGACCCGCCCGCGCGATTCGCTTGGCCTTCGGCGCACGACTACCTCCAGACCATGCCATTGGCCACGCGCGAATTCGCGGGCAGTTGTTTCAAGCACGGCACGGCCTATGTATCCGAGGACTTCTGCGGCACCGCGCTGTGGTTGCCACCGGGCGTGGAGCTCGACGGCGAAACCCTGGAAAAAATGTTCCGCGACACGGCAAAGCGCGAGCACCTCGACGACCTGCTTGCAACGTTCGAAAAGATGGGACAGGCGCACCCTCAAGAGGCCCATTGGTATTTGCCGCAGATCGGCGTCGACCCGAACGCGCAAGGCAAGGGCATCGGAGCGGCGTTGATGCGCCATGCCCTAGCCCGCTGCGACCGGAATCACGCGTTGGCGTACCTTGAGGCGTCGAAACCGCAGAATATCCCGTTCTATCGGCACTATGGCTTCGAACCGTTGCGCGAAATCCAGATCGGCGCGGCGCCGCCCGTCATGCCTATGCTTCGCAGACCTCGCCGTTGATGGCGCAGGCCGGTGTGCTTTGCCGCACGCCTGGCCATTCGTTGGGCCGCGACCGTAATGGACGACTGCGTAGCTGCAGGCGAGCGTGGGGAGCGCGCCGGGGTTGCGCGGCGCTACTTGGGCGACACGATGTACTGGCGATTGGCACCGATCGCTTCGCCCTTGGCGATGCCCAGAGGGTGTCCAAGGCCATCACCTGGAAGTGGTGACGATGCGGCGGGCGCGCACTCGCCGCCTGGGCCCGTAAAGGATAGCCGGGCCGAGGCATTGGACTAAAAAACCAAGGCACTCAGGCTAAGAGAGAGAAAAGCGGGGTTGATCTGCCCCGTTCCGGTCGAAACGGGGCCGACCTTGGTCGAACGCTAAAGCGCAAAAAACATTGAAACAAAGCGTTTTCGACAGTCGCTGCTCTCGAAACAGAGAGGTTCGAACTGGAAATTTGGCGCGCCCACGGCTCCCGGATTCGAACTGGTAGTTCACAAAAAGCCGGCTAGAGCAACCTCAACACAGGCTAGGTCAGCGCCGAGAGGACGATCAGCCCTTGTCAGGGCTGTCGTCCTGCGACTGTGTACTGGCCTCATCAACAGTGCGGGTTGCGTCTTCCGCCGGCGTGGGGGGCGAATGGTCTTCGACCGGCTTCCTGAACGCGTTTCCCTTCTGCGCCCGCGCAACGGACATCTCAACTATTCTGTCTACAACCCGTTCGGGGGTGTTCCACTTCATGACCAGCCGCCCCGGGTCCATGCCGTAGTCAGCGACAATGTCGCGTAGCTGTTCTAACGATAGTTTTTCGAGAGCGCGACGTAGAACGGGTTCGCCATCTCGAATCAACTGGACTGGATCGAAGGCCGCCGGATTTCGTCGATTCTTGCCGCGCTTGATGTCATCAACTTCCGTTGCCGGCTTTCCACCGCCGTCCTTGGAGCCCTTGCGTTTAGCCGACGCAGGGCTCAGAGCCTCGATCAAAGCTGATTCGAAGTCAGGGTTGCGTTCGGCTTCTTCGATTACAGCGCGAACTACGCGGTTAAGGATATTTTTAACGCTCACAACTCTCCCTCCAAGTCTCGCCAGATTTCCCTTGCGAGTTCGATATAGGTCGACGTGAGGCCGTGCGGGTCGGGCCCGTACTTCTGCCGCAAGGTGCGCTTGGAAGATAGATGTTCAGCGGCGGCAGACGCGACGTTGGTCTGCTTGATCCTGGTTGCGTAGACGGCGGGAAGTCGATCGTCGTTCCGCAATTGGTTCAATACGGTATTGTGCACAGTCGAGTTTGTCTGGAACTTCGTTGCAACGATTCCAAGTGGTGTGATCTGGTCTCCCAGTTCTTCCGCGAATTCATCGATTCGGGTGACAATCTGCGGAATACCGTAGGTGGAGAGATGGTCTGGGATTGTAGGGATCAGATAAAAGTCAGACAGGCGCAAACCGTTCAGCGTAACAATGCCGAGGTTTGGCGGACAGTCAACAATGACAATATCGTAATCATCGATTTTGGCCTTAACAGCGCGCCAAAGTAGCTCGACTGGATTAACAGCGTAGAACTTACCTGCCGGGGCCGAAGCCAATTGATCCTGCACATCGATAAGATCGAGGCTCGACGGGAGAAGATCGATGCTTCTTGCTTCCTGCACGTCTCCAACGCCTTTCTGCAGTGTTGCTTCAAGATTGAACTTCTTCCCCTCCGTGTTCATCGCATCCTTGAACAATTGAGCCAGCGTATGGCCCTTGTTGTTCAGTTCCAGCCACTTATCCTCGCCGAGCAACATAATCGTTGCGTTGGTCTGAGGGTCGAGGTCAATGACCAATACCTTCTTACCCATGACGCCGGAAAAAACTTCGGCGAGAGCCACCGACGTCGTGGTCTTGGCGACGCCGCCCTTTAGATTGATAGTAGAAATCACGTGAGCCACTGGAATGTTCCTCTTGTTCTTTCTGAGCCAAGACCGGATGTGCGACCGATGGAAAATTGGACCAGAGGCAAGTTCAGTGATGGGCGCAGGGAAGTCAGAAACGCGCACTCTCCAATTGGCGACCGCTTGACGGGAAACCCCCGCCATCTGGGCAATCTCGCCAATCCCGACAAAGTCATCGCCTGTTTGTTCCATATCACCTGCATGTGAGCATCGTTCACAGCAGCAGTGTACATCGTTCACAGCGGTCGTCAAGGGGGGGCATGTACGGTGTTGCATCACTGGGCGCCGGCTCTGCGCAGCCGTGAAAGAGCTACTAGGTCCGACTTGCACGCCAGAGTATGCGTGGATACTCTCTGGCTGCGCCGATGACGTCGGCCAGCCCGTCCACGATGGCGAAGCCGAATCGGCAACGTGCTTGTTACGCGGGTACCTTTTTTCGCCGCGAAGCTTTATGTGTGGACGCATATGGCAAGACCGCGGTCTTGAAGAAAGGTTCTATCTCCGTGCAAAAATTTGCTATCCATCAAATCGAAATCATGCGTCGCATGGCGAAGAAGATTTCGCACGCCGAAGGCATCTCGCACGGCCACGCACTTGACAGGCTGGCTGAGGAAAAAGGGCTCAAGAATTTGTCATTGCTTCAGAAGAATGGGGTTTTGGACCCCAGTCTTCCACAGCCTTATGTCTTCCGCCGTAGTGACGAGGGGTGGCCCAGTCGTTGCACGCTGTTCGTCCCCCGAGGGACAGGTGGAGGCAACTGACTCCTGCCGAAGCGGCGCTCAGTCAGACTGAAGATATCAGCCAGAAGTTCGTTAGCACGGCTAATGCTGTCGAGTTTTCTATTGACTACATGACCGCGTTGCTGAGGCGCGCGCGCTTCCGGATCGCGCAAGATTGCACCGCGATCTGGGAAATGCGTTGTTGGCTGCCTTATGGAGTGGATTACACCGAGGACGGCTCTCGTCTTTTAGTCAATCGCCGATACAAGCCGGTTGGCATGACGGCTCGTGATTGGGTGGTATATGAGCAGTTTCCTCGACATGTATTGTCGATGCATGGGGAAGAGTGGCGCCAGTTTGCTTGGCCTAGTGCTAAGGATGCATTCCTTTACGCTGATTCCTGTATGCCTCGGAAATCCCGGGAAATGGCCGATCAGTATCTCAAGCGCTTGGAGCGTCTGAGCCAGGTCATTCAACGAAATGGCGAGTCGTAATCGACCCTTCTCCGCTCCCGTCGTTCATGCCCGGGCGAAGGGAGTCAGGGGCGAGCGAGCCTGTACCATTAGAACTGCAAACTTAGACGAGCTTCCTCTAGCTGCGGCCACTTAGGAGTTCACATGGATAGTGACGATCGAACACGAGTGGCCCAGCGTCTGCGCGAATCTTGGGGGCAGTTTCGGGCTCTGGCTGAGCTCATCCCTGCCAAGCAACCTCATCGCGTTCGATTCGATCTAGCGCGCAGTGCCGTTGACTTGGCCCTAGAGCACTGCTCCAGCATCATCAAGTTGATCGGCACAGGAAGGAACTCAGCTCTGCAGCTACTTTACTAAGGCCGCTGCTGGAGGCGGGCGCAAATGCTTGGTGGCTGATGTACTGCGCCGATACTGATCGCGTTAGAGGGCTCAAGATGGCATTGGGCGGGGAGTCCACTGCCGATACACCGCAACTGGAAGATGCGCTAAAGGCACTCACACCAATATTCCCGGAAACGTGCGTCATCCTCAATGGATTAAGGAACAAGGGGCCTGCTACTTGGCTGCACAAGTTCACTCACGGGGGGGGTTGCAGCTCCATCGGCGCGCAAATGCTTGGTTGGCGGACGAGTTGATCATGCACCTAATAGCGGCGGATACCTTCGCAGTGACTGCATGTGCCGTGTCCGCTCGCATCTATAACGCTGAGTCAGTCGAAAGTTACGCGCGACGTCGACTCGATGAACTAAGCGACCAGCTCGATGTAATTAGTAATCAGGAGCACAAGGTACGGACTCCGCTCGTGCTGCCTGAGGTCGTATTGATTGACGAGTGGGACAATGCATGAGGAGGCAGGTGCGCAGTCCCGAAGTCTGAGACTATGGCCTCGACATGCTACTCCGTGGCAGCGAACCTAGGCGTATGACTTACGGGCGTAACGACATGAATTACAGATTTGAGCGTGCAGATGCTCAGAGGCTGGCCGATCTAGCAGGGGTTCTACACGATCTGGAGTTATCAATTCAGGCATGTGATGAATTCCTCAGCAACCCTGTAGTGGGATCAGTTAGAGCCATCCTGATCTCTAGGTCGCTCGCGACATTTGCCATTGTTACGTACTGCCGGACTATGGCTTCCGGAGTTAGGTCAGGAATATCAACGGAACAACTCGCTCTATTGCCATCACATTTGCAGCAGCGGCACGATTATTTAAAGGGCATACGAGATAAATTCATTGCGCACTCGGTAAACCACTTCGAAGAGAACTTCGTAGAGGTCGAGTTGGAGAAATCAGATTCCGGATTGGTGAAGGTGAGTAGTTTAAGTACTGATCACACGAGGCACGCTACCTTCTCCAATGCGGATATGATCGGTTTGAGGGAGTTGGCGGAAGCCCTGCTTGAGGTGATGAACACGGAGTATGACGCTGAATTTGATCGTGTTTGGGATACCCTAGAATCGCTTGCGCCTGCTGAACTATTGGCTGTTCTGACGGCTCCATCGGGTCGAGGATATAAGCCTCCTCATACACCACGTAAGCGCTTCGATCAGCACTCATCTAAAAGGGATAGGTGACAACCGCGGTCTGGCATTCTCGATCAGAGTCAGCATGTCTTGCGCAGAGTTAGCGGAAGGATGGAAGGATACTAATTCCTACTCTTGGCCCAATTCGTGAGTTCCGCACACGTTAGAACGATTTTTTGGACCCCACCTCTGGCATCAAACTGATCTTTTTGACTAACGCTAAGTTGTTGAAAAAAAGGAGAGCGGGAGTTAGTTGTTGGACTAAAAAACGCCCTGAGAGAAGAGAGAAAAGTGGGGTTGATCCTCCCCGTTTCGGCCGGAACCGCGCCGACCCTGGCCCAACGCCAAAACGCGAAAACCGCCGAAAATAAAGCGTTTTCGACGGTCGCTGCTCTCGAAACAGAGAGGTTCGAACTGGGAATTTGGCGCGCCTGGAGGGATTCGAACCCCCGACCAATGGCTTCGGAAGCCACTACTCTATCCGGCTGAGCTACAGGCGCTTGGAGATCGCGTACGCCGACTCGCGGCGTGCGGCCGTGCATCATAGCGGAATCCGCCGGTTTGGGTGAATCCGGCCGGTCGGTCGCGTAGGACGGCCCGGGAGGCTGCACCGCCGCCGCCGCGGCCGTCGGCCGAGCCAGGGCCTGATCCCGCGCCAGGCAAGCCGATCCGGCGCCCGATCGAAAGCTCCGACCCGACAAGCCCGGCACGCCCCCCAGTCCCGCCGCAAGCAAGCGCCCCGCCCCCGGCGCGCTACTCTATGCGGCTATGGATCGCGCCCACTCCCACCTGCCCGCGCCGGACTGGCGGCGGCGTCTGTCGCTGTACTGGAAGCTGACCCGCGGCGACCGGCCGATCGGCTGGCTGCTGTTGCTGTGGCCGACCTGGTGGGGGCTGTGGATCGCGGCTGGCGGGGTGCCGCCGCTGTGGACGCTGTTCGTGTTCTCGGCGGGGGTCTGGCTGACCCGCGCGGCCGGGTGCGTCATCAACGATTACGCCGACCGCTGGCTGGACCCGCACGTGGAGCGCACCAAGCACCGACCGCTGGCGACCGGTGAGCTGCGCGGACGCGAGGCGCTGGCGGTGTTCGCGGCCCTGATGCTGGCCGCGTTCGCGCTGGTGCTGACGATGAACCGGCTGACCGTGCTGATGAGCGTGGTCGGCGTGGCGCTGGCGGCGAGCTATCCCTATCTGAAACGGTATACGCATTTGCCGCAGGTGTACCTCGGCATGGCCTTCGGCTGGGGCATCCCGATGGCGTTCGCGGCGGTGCGCGGCGAAGTGCCGGCGGTGGCGTGGCTGCTGTACGTGGCCAACATCCTGTGGTCGACCGCGTACGACACCTGGTATGCGATGGTCGACCGCGAGGACGATCTGAAGATGGGGTCGAAGTCGACCGCGATCTTGTTCGGCGAACTCGATCTGCTCGCTATCGGCACGCTGTATGCGCTGATGTTCGCCGCCCTGGCGCTGGCCGGGCAGCGCGCCGCGCTGGGGCCGTGGTACTACGCCGGACTCGCGGTCGCGGCGGTGTTGGTGGTCTACGAATTCGTCCTCGCGCGCGGACGCGAGCGCGAACGGTGCTTCCGTGCGTTCCTGCACAACCATTGGGTGGGGCTGACGATCTTCGCCGGGCTGGCGTTGGATTACTTCGTGCGCGGCGCGCCCGCGGCGGTGTGAACGGCATCCAGCCGGCCGCGCGGGCCTGCGCATTTCAAATGGCGTTGACAGACGGGCTGGCACACTCCGGTCACGCCGAAGCGGGGGGCGTGGCCTAGCCGGCTTCCTTCCGTGCGCGCGGCCCGGCCGCCCGGCGTCGTCCGTCGTCGTCGAGAAGTCCGCATGTCCTCAGTTCTCCCCCCGCGCCGCCCGCGCCTTGCGTTCGCGAGCCGCTTCGCGCGTCCGTTCGCCGCCGCCGTCCTCGCCGCCACCTTGTTGCCGCTGAGCGCGCAGGCGCAGTTCGCCACCGGCGGCGCCGGGCGCTTCAAGTCGAACATCTACTGGTTCAACTGGGGCACCGCGCCGAACACCATTCCGCAGGCCGGCACCACGGTGACCAATACGATCCCGCTGAACGGGCAGGAACTGCGCGTGACCTGTTCGCTGAGCAACATCAGCGGCGGCACCGCGCCGTCGTTGCGGGTGTATCGGCCAGGCAGTTGGCAGGGCGACGGTCTAGACGATCTGTACAACATCGGCGGCACCGGCGCCGCCAACACCATGAACATCGGTTTGCGCAATCGCGTCGATGCGACCACGGTGAATTTCGACTTCAGCTGTTCGGCGACGCTGGGCGCGCCTGGGCAGCCGAACCCGCCTGCGTATCAGCTCGAAGGCCTGGTGGTGGCCGACGCCGAGCAGTCGGCGAACGACGAATTCCTGCAGGCGACCATCAACTCCACCAACACCGGCGGCCCGACCACCTGGCGCATCATCGACCGCTACCGCACGCCCGGCTGCACCACCGGCACGCCGGCCCTGCTGAGCCAGTCCGGCGGCACCAGTACCCTGCGTTTCGGCGCGTCGACCAACTGCGCCTCCGGCCCGATGGGCGTGGGCTTCATGGAGAACGCGACCCGCGCCAGCGTGCAGTTCCGCGGCGGCGGCGGCTCGGCGGTGGCGGTCGGCGTGGTGGTGGTGGACTCCACCGATCACGGCGATGCGCCGAGCAGCTACGGCGACGCCGTGCACCTGGCCCAGTTCACCTGGAGCGGCGGCACGCTGACGCCGGGCGTGACCACCGACATCAACGCCGACAGCTTCGCCCTCGCCAATCTGGTGCCGCCGAGCACCCGCCTGGGCAGCGCGCTGGATTCCGAATCGGCCGCGCAGTACTCGGCCAACGCCGACGGCGACGATCTGCTCGGCACCGACGACGAAGACGCGTTCGCGGCGCCGCTGGGCACCATCGCCGCGTTGCCGGGCCGCACTTACACCTCGCCGGCGATCGCCTGCACCGGGCCGGGCACGGTGCGCGGCTGGATCGACTTCAACCGCGACGGCGATTTCGACGATGCCGGCGAAGTCTCCACCAACAGCCCGACCTGTTCCGGCACCTCCACCGTCACCCTCAACTGGACGGTACCGGCCGGCGTGCAGACCGGGCGCAGCTACATGCGCCTGCGCATCGCCAGCAACGCCGCGCAGATCGCCACCCCGACCGGTTCGGCCAGCGACGGCGAGGTCGAAGACCACGTGCTGACCCTGGCCGATGCGCGCATCGCGTTGGTCAAGCAGGTCGGCGCGCGCGCCAACGCGGCCGACCAGTTCACCGTCAGCCTGCTGCAAGGCGCCACCGTGCTCGGCAGCGCCGCCACCAGCGGCGCCGGCACCAGCGCCAGCACCGGCGCGGTGTTGTTGGCCGCGAGCACCGGCTACACCTTGCGCGATGCGCTCAGCGCGGGTTCGACGCCGTTCGCGAATTACCAGAAAAGCATCGCTTGCGTCGCCAACGCCGGCAGCACCGGCGCGGTGCCGGCGCCCGGCGGGCCGACCGGCACCGGCCCGGTCGACTGGACGCTGACGCCGAACCCGGGCAACGACCTGACCTGCACCATCACCAACCGCGCGCTGCTGACCGCGCTGCGGATCAACAAGACCGACAACCAGAGCACGTACACGCCGGGTGCAGACCGCGAGTACACCCTGACGGTCAACAACGACGGCGCCGACGCGGCGATCGGCGCGCGGGTCAGCGATACCTTGCCGGCCGGCGCGACCTTGTCCGCGCCGTGGCGCTGCACCGCCAGCGCCGGTTCGGCCTGCGGCGCCGCCAGCGGCGGCACGGTCGGCGGCAACAGCGTGACGTTGACGGTCGACCTGGCCCCCGGCGGCAGCGCGACGATCGCGGTGCCGGTGCGTTACAGCGCCAATCCGGGCGATTACTGAGGGTCGGGGCGCCGTTGCCGCGGCGCCCGAAACGGGGCGGCGGCGGCGCGCGCGGGTCGGCCCGGGCGCGTGCGACCGCGCCCGCGAGTTCGCGCGACCGGCATAACGCAATCGTGATTGCGGGCAATGACGGCTGCGCGGCGACAGGGCGCAATGACGGCCGACACCCTTCGCACGGAGCGCCGCCATGCCCAAGCCGCTGTTGCCCCTGTCCCTGCTGTTCGCCGCCTGCGCCGCGATCGCCGCACCGCCCGCGCCCGACGCCGCGCCGCCGACGCGCGAGCATTTCGCCCCGCCGGGCTGGGAAAGTTCGTACCGCGACCTGCACTACTCGCCGGTGGTGCGCATCGGCGACCGGGTCATCGTGTCCGGCATCCCGGCGATGGACGGCGCCGACGACGAAGCCAAGGCGCGCGCCTTGTTCGTCGAACTGCGCGCGCACCTGCGCAGCGCCGGCGCCAACCTCGACGACGTGATCGAACTGCAGAGCTTCCACGTCGCCCGCGACCAGGCCGAATTCCGCCGGCGCATCGAGCCGGTGCTGAAGGTGCATCGCGAGTTCTTCAAGGATCACTATCCCGCTTGGACGGCGGTGGCGGTCAGCGGCCTGTATTCGAAAAGCGCGAGCTTCGAGTTGCGGGCGGAAGCCGTGATCGGCTCCGGCAAAGCCCCGCGCGCCAAGATCGGCGCCAAAGACTGAACCCGCATGGCCTGCCTGTAGGAGCGGCGCGAGCTGCGACCGCGACAACGCAACTACGCCGAAGGTTTCGACGCAGCGGTGATGTCGCGGTCGCGGCTCGCGCCGCTCCTGCAGGCGGCCCATGAAGCCCATCGCCAGCGTTTGCGACTAAAGTCCAAGTGGCCCGCGCACCCCCGGCTCGGACAATCCCCCAGCCTCCGCAGGATTCCGCCACCTCATGACTTCAGCCGCTCCCGCCGCCGACGGCCCGCTCGCCCGTTTCGCCCTGCGCAGCGCCGCCTGGGCCGAACGCTGGTTCCCCGACGCGTACGTGTTCGCCGCGCTCGGCGTGGTCGTGGTCGCGCTCGCCGCGCTGGCGTTCGGCGCGAGCCCCGGCGCCACCGCGGCCGCGTTCGGCGACGGTTACTGGAGCCTGATCCCGTTCACCATGCAAATGGCGTTCGTGGTCATCGGCGGCTACGTCGTCGCCACCGCGCCGACGGTGGCGCGGCTGATCGATGCGCTGGCGCGGTTTCCGCGCAGCGGCCGCGGCGCGATCTGCTACGTCGCCTTGGTCAGCATGCTGACCTCGCTGCTGAGCTGGGGCTTCTCGCTGGTGTTCGGCGGCCTGCTGGTGCGCGCGCTGGCGCGGCGCGAGGACCTGGACATGGACTACCGCGCCGCCGGCGCGGCCGCCTACCTCGGCCTCGGCGCGGTCTGGGCGATGGGGCTGAGCTCGTCGGCCGCGCAGTTGCAGGCCAACCCGGCCAGCATGCCGCCGGGATTGCTGGCGATCACCGGCGTGATTCCTTTCAGCGAAACCATTTTCCTGTGGCAGTCGATCGCGCTGACCGCGGCGCTGATCGCGGTGTCGCTGCTGGTGTGCTTCGTCACCGCGCCGCGCGGCGCTTCGGTCAAGCGCGCGCGCGAGTTCGAAGGCGCCGACCGCCTCGCCGCCGACGAGAAGCACGCCGCGGCGCTGCCGCCGCGCACGCGCCCGGGCGAATGGCTCGAATACAGCCCGCTGATCACGGTGCTGCTGGCGGCGATGAGCGTGGGCTGGCTGGCCTACGAATTTTCCAACAAGCCGCTGGTCAGCGCGATCGCCAACCTCAACACCTACAACTTCCTGTTCCTCACCGCCGGCCTGCTGCTGCACTGGCGCCCGCGCAGCTTCCTCAACGCGGTCGCGCGCGCGGTGCCCAGCACCGGCGGCGTGCTGATCCAGTTTCCGCTCTACGGCGGCATCGCCAGCCTGCTGACCGCGGCCAAGGGCGCCGACGGCCAGACCCTCGCGCACCATCTGTCGAGCGTGTTCGTGCGCATCGCCAGCACCGAGACCTTCACCTTGGTGATGGGCGTGTACTCGGCGGTGCTCGGCTTCTTCGTGCCGTCCGGCGGCGGCAAGTGGATCATCGAAGCGCCGTACGTGATGCAGGCCGCCAACGACCTGCGCGTGCACCTGGGCTGGGCGGTGCAGGTGTACAACGCCGCCGAAGCCTTGCCGAACCTCATCAACCCGTTCTGGATGCTGCCGCTGCTGGGTGTGCTGGGACTGAAGGCGCGCGACATCGTCGGCTTCACCTTCCTGCAATTGCTGGCGCATATCCCGCTGGCGCTGGGCTTGCTGTGGCTGCTCGGCCTGACCCTGAACTATCACCCGCCGGTAATGCCCTAAACGCATCGTCGCGCATCGCGCAAGCGGAAAAATCCTACCCTCGCGCGCGCCGACGGCCGACTGACGCGTTCGGCCGCGGTGCGCGATTCTGTGCGCCGTGGAGACGCCGCGCCGGTCGCGCGGCAGGTGCGGACAAGGAGGCCGCGCTGCTCCACCGCCACGTTCCCGCCGTCGCGTGCGGGCCGCCGTCGACGCTGCGGATTCTCAATGTGGGAGAACCGCTTTGGCGACAATAGCGGCACGCGGCAGGGAAGGGATTCCGAGCCGGTCAACGACGCCCAGGGAGGGAGCGGAGCAGGGGGCAGGGAAGCGCATCGCAGGCAACGGCCTCCTCGTCGGTGGAGCGCTTGCGATGCCGGGCCCCGAGCACGGCAGGGAACGTCGGCCAAGCGAACCCGCCCGATTCGATCAGACGCGCCAGGAGGCGCAACGCAGGGAGCATCGCCAGGGACGGCGGGCGGTCGGAATCGGGGATGCGCCAGGACGGCGCGCGTGGCGGCAGGGACGCCGCCACCGGGTGGGGGCCAGGGAGGGCGAGCGGGTTGCGCGCAGGACGCGCGCACCCGCGACGCAGGGCGCGCGGCGGGTTTTGTGCGGCGCGCAAGGGGACGAACTTCAGTCCCGACGCTTTCGGCTCCACGCGGGTCGAAGCCGCGTTGCGGTCGATTGAAGGCGTCGGGCCTGAAGGTCCTTCCCGAAAGGCGGGCGCCAGCGTCGGCGAACGGAATCGTCGGCGCTGGCGCGCGATGGGGTGCCTTGTCGCAACAGGGAATGTGGATGCTCCCGGCGTCCACGCCGCGCGGTGTCTGCGCAAGGCCGCTGTTACGGATCGAGTGGTGCGCAAGCCGGGCACCCTCGCGGGGCGTGCTCATGGCGAGTTGCGTTTCCGCAATGTCGCATCACAAAAACGGCACACATACGCCAGCCGATACTGTGACCGTGCCTACGCTCGCCACCTCGGGCGTGGAGTAGCGTGCTGTCGTCGCCGGATGCGCCGAGGTTGCCAGCGCAATGGACTCCGGTGTGTGAGTTCCGCACCGGCATCACCGTCGCGCTTGCGCGGCCACGCCGGTGCGCGCCCGTCCGCCGCTCGCTGGGGAACCGCCATGAGACTGTCCACGTTGCTGTGCGCCGGCGCGCTGTCGCTGGCGGCCACTTGCGTCCACGCCGCCGTGCCCGCGCATTACGTCGTGTTCGAAATGGACGCGCAAGGGCGCGCCGAGCCGGTGTTCTACACCCAGGTCGAGCTCGGCGACCCGCAGCGCGACCTGCGCGGCCGGCAGCCGGTCGAGCGCGGCGTCGAACGGGTCGAGTACCGCATCTCGCGCAACGGCGCCAAGAGCGCGCAGGCGTACGAGGCGCAGGTGCCGCAGTTCCTGCGCGCGGAGTTCGCCGCCGATCCCGAGCACGGCGACGGCCGCATCGAGCTGCACCGGCCGGTGCGCGATCCGCATCGCGCCTTCGTGGTGCGGGTGCCGCTGGACGCGGCCGATACGATCGAGCTCGCCGGCGGCGCGGCCAAGGCGGCGCAGCGCATCGACCTGCGCGAGCTGGCGATCCGCGCCGCGCAACTGCCGCTGGCCGCCGCCGCGCGCCGCGCGCTGCCGCTGGCCGCGCCGCTGCCGGGCGAGGCCGCCGCCAGCGCCGCCAAGGCCGCCAACTCCGGCAACCGGCTCGACATCCTGGTGCTCGGCGACGGCTACACCAGCGCCGAACAGACCACCTTCGCCAATCATGCCGCGGCGCTGAAGACCGCACTGTTCAACGTCAGCCCGTACAAGGACTACCAGAACTTCGTGAACTGGCAGACCGGTTTCGTCGCCTCCAGCCAGTCCGGCGCCGACCATCCGCCGTACCAGGCCGGCTGCACCGGCACCAGTTGCTGCGCCGACACCGCCGCGCGCAGCGATCCGCGCGCCGGCATCTTCGTCAACACCGCGCTCGATGCGACCTTCTGCACCAGCCAGATCCATCGCCTGCTGACCACGCGCTCGTCCAAGGTCATGGCCGCGGCCGCCGGCTTCCCGGACTGGGACAAGATCCTGGTGACGGTCAACGACCCGGTCTACGGCGGCGCCGGCGGTTCGTTCGCGACGATCTCGGCGCACAGCAGCGCGGCGTTGATCGCGATCCACGAGTTCGGCCACAGCTTCCACGGCCTGGCCGACGAGTACGACACGCCGTACCCCGGCTTCCCGGCCTGCAGCGACATCAGCGGCAGCGCGCGCTGCGAACCCAACGTGACCAATCAGACCAATGCCAGCCTGGTGAAGTGGCGCAGCTGGTTCACCCCGGGCCTGCCGATCCCGACGCCGGCCGGCACCAGCGGCACCGGCCTGTTCCAGGGCGCGCGCTACCTCAGCAGCGGCATGTACCGGCCGGTCGACAACACCTGCCTGATGCGCGCGCTGGGCACCTCGTTCTGCCCGGTGTGCCGGCAGGAGTATGTGCTCAAGCTCTACCGCGGCGGCTTCGGCTCGCCCGCGGCCGGCATCGACCTGATCGAGCCCGGCACCGAGGCGCCGTCGCCGGCGGCGGCGGTGAACTACGCGCGCGGCAGCACCCAGCGCTTCTCGGCGGCGATCCTGCGCCCGAGCATCGGCACGGTCGCGCTGCAGTGGTACCTCGACGGCGTGGCGGTGTCCGGCGCGACCGCGGCCAGCTACGACTTCCGCCAGGACGCCGCGACGCCGGCCACGCGCACGCTGGAATTGCGCGCGACCGATCAGACCGTATTCGTCAAAGCGGCGATGGCCGGGAACCTGTTGCAGCATTCGCGCACCTGGACGATTCGTGTGAACGCTGCGAAGGCGTCGTCGGCATCGGCGAACGCTTCGGCGGATGTCGCTAGGATTGCGGCCGCGCCTTGATGCCGGGATGCATCGCGGCCAGCGCGCTCCACGGGTGTCATGACGCGACAACGCTGTCGTCGGCGCGTGCAGCGCGCCGGCGTTGCCGGTATCGACGGTTCGGCTCGGCTTGGATTCGATTGAATTCGAACTGAGCCGAACCGAGCCGAACCGAGCCGAACCGAGCCGAGCCGAAGCCAGAACGCGGAGCACTTCTCAGCGTCGTCATCCCCGCGAAAGCGGGGATCCAGAGACTTCAGCGTGCTGCCGACCCGAACCGCGCACTCGCTGCGGGCCGCAACCCAGCGGTCGCCATCGGCGCGCGCGCCCGACGCTACAGCGTCCGCGCACACACCCAGGCATCGACCCGCTGCGCCCCCGCGCGCCGCAACGCCTGCGCGGCCGCATGCAGGGTCGCGCCGGTGGTCATGACATCGTCGATCAGGATCGCGTGCGCCGGCGGCGGCGTATCGGCGATCCAGACGAACGCCTCGGCCAGGTTGCGCCGGCGCTGGGCGGCGTCGAGACGCGATTGCGGCGGAGTGTCGCGGGTGCGGTGCAAGCCGCTGGCGCACACGCTCAGACCGAGGCGACGCGACAGCGGGCGCGCGAGTTCGAGGGCTTGGTCGTAGCCGCGCTGGCGCAGGCGGCTGCGGTGCAGCGGAACGGGGATCAGGATTGCAGCCGGTGCGTCGTCGGAACGGGCAGGATGCGCAGAGCGATTCGGCGCGCGTATGCCCTCGCGGCTGATCGCTCCTACGCTTGCGGCACCTGCGAAGTGCGCAGCATGCAGGGCCGAGGCGAATGTCGGTGCGGCCGCGGCGGCGTTCCGGGATCGCATGCGCTCGGCCAATGGTGCGAACGCGGCCGCCATCGTCGTCGCCAGCACGCGACCGGCGGCGAGGTCGCGATGGAACTTGAAGCGCGGCAGCAGGCGATCGAGCGGAGCGCGGTAAAGGCTGGCCGCGCGCACTTCGTTCAACGGCGAGGCGCGGACGAGGCAGGCGCCGCAGCGATCGGGCAGCGCGGCGGCGATCGAAGACGTGTGCGTGAGCGGATTGGCGCCGACTGCGCCATCACCATCATCGCCACCGCCACCGCCACCGCCACCGCCACCGCCACCGCCATCGCCATCGCCACCACCACCACCGCCACCGCCACCGCCACCGCCACCGCCACCGCCACCGCCACCGCCACCGCCACCGCCACCGCCACCGCCACCGCCACCGCCACCGCCACCGCCACCGTCGCCACCGCCGCCACCGCCGCCACCGCCGTCATCGTCATCGTCATCGTCCGCCCGCACTCCCACCCGAGCCGCAACCAACGGCATCGCACACCCCAGACAACTGCGCCCCACCCGTGGCCACTGCGCCCAACACGCTGCGCACAGATCGCAGCCCGGCAGGCCCGCCTCGGCGCAGATCAAACAGCGCGAGGGCCACAGCGACCAACCCAGGCGCGGCCAGACGCCGGTCGGGACAGGCAGGGCAGGAAAGGCGGCGAGTGCGGCAGTCATGCGAGCAGTGTCGGCACGCGCAAGCGGCGCCGATATCGGCCGCCACCCCCGCACCGGATCGGAAAAGCGCCCGCCGCGCCGCCGGAGACCGCCCCGGCGCGGGGTCGGCGACCTTGCCCATTCGGGCCGCCGCGCCGAAACCGGGGGCGAAATCGCACTGCCGCCGAGGAAAAGAGTGCCCAACCGCGATCCCGCGTCCGACCCTGCCCACCCAACGCGCGCGATCGCGCCACGAACACGACGCCAACGCAGCCAACCTGCCTGGAACCTCCCGCAAGAAGCGCTCATTCACGCGCCCGACTGCTGTCAACCAATCGACGCCAGCCACGGTTGACAGCCACCCCCGCGCTTCCCAGACTCCCCAATCCGGCCGCGCCCAGTGCAGCCGGTTCCCTTTCGCCCGCCGTCAGTGCAGTCCGCTGGAGCCAGCCCGGTGCCCAACACGTCCCCCGAATCCACTCTCCGATACGACTGGTCCCGCGCCGAGGTCCGCGCGCTGTTCGACCTGCCGTTCCCCGAGCTGCTGCACCGCGCCGCCGGCGTGCACCGCGAGAATTTCGATCCGACCGAGGTCCAGGTCAGCACCCTACTGTCGGTCAAGACCGGCGGCTGCCCGGAAGACTGCGCCTACTGCCCGCAGGCCCAGCGCTACCACACCGGCGTCGACGCGACCAAGCTGATGAGCACCGAGGCGGTGCTGGAAAAGGCCCGCCAGGCCAAGGCCGCCGGCGCCTCGCGCTTCTGCATGGGCGCGGCCTGGCGCTCGCCGAAGGACCGCGACATCCCGAAGGTCGCGGCGATGATCCGCGAGGTGAAGTCGCTGGGCCTGGAAACCTGCGCGACCCTGGGCATGCTGTCCGAAGATCAGGCGCTCAAGCTCAAGGCCGCCGGCCTGGACTACTACAACCACAACCTCGACACCGCGCCGGAGTTCTACAACGAGATCATCCGCACCCGCGAGTTCCAGGACCGCCTGGACACGCTCGAACACGTGCGCGACGCCGGCATGAAGACCTGCTGCGGCGGCATCGTCGGCATGGGCGAGTCGCGCGAGCAGCGCGCCGGCCTGTTGCAGACCCTGGCCAACCTGCCGGCGCATCCGGATTCGGTGCCGATCAACCGTCTGGTCCAGGTCGAGGGCACGCCGTTGGCCGGAACCACCGAGCTCGATCCGTTCGAATTCGTGCGCACCATCGCGGTTGCGCGCTTGATGATGCCGAAGTCGATGGTCCGTCTCTCCGCCGGTCGAGAATCGATGAGCGACGAGTTGCAGGCGCTGTGCTTCCTGGCCGGCGCCAACTCGATCTTCTACGGCGAGAAGCTGCTGACCACCGGCAACCCGGACACCGAGCGCGATCTGGCGCTGTTCGCGCGGCTGGGCCTGCGGCCGATGCAGATCGTGGAGACCGCGGGCACCGTCCATGCGAGTATTGAGCAGCACGAAGCACATCCCGCCCACACCTGCGCCGCCTGAGCGGCGGAGCCACCTGCCATGAGCAGCAGCCAGCGTATCCTTTGGCGCGACCGGATCCACGCCGCACAAGCCGAGCGCGTGGCGTCCGCGCGCACGCGCAGCCACCGCGCGGTGAGCCACCGCGACGGCGCGCGTTGCGAAGTCGACGGGCGTTCGCTGGTCAATTTCTGCGGCAACGATTACCTCGGGCTGTCGCAGCACTTCGCGGTCATCAACGCGTTCCAGGACGCGGCCTCGCGCGAAGGCACCGGCGGCGTCGCCTCGCATCTGGTCTGCGGGCATCACGCCCAGCACGAGGCGCTCGAACGCGAACTGGCCGACTGGCTGGAATCGCCGCGCGCGCTGCTGATGGGCAGCGGCTTCATGGCCAATCTCGCCGCGGTGCAGGGTTTGCTCGGCGAAGAAGACGTGTGCGTGCAGGACCGGCTCAACCACGCCAGCCTGATCGACGCCGCGCGTCTGGCCGGCTGCCGCTTGCGCCGCTATCCGCACGCCGATCCCGAAGGCGCGATCCGGCAGTTGCGCAACGTGCCCGACGGCCTGGCGATGCTGGCCACCGACGGCGTTTTCAGCATGGACGGCGACATCGCGCCGCTGCGCGACCTGGCCCTGGTGGCGCGCGCGCAGAAGGCGGTGCTGTACGTCGACGACGCCCACGGCGTCGGCGTCACCGGCCCGGACGGGCGCGGCACGGTCGCCGCGGCGCGTTTATCGGTGCAGGAAGTGCCGTTGCAGCTGGCGACGTTCGGCAAGGCGCTCGGCAGCTACGGCGCGGCGCTGCACGGCGACGCCGACCTGATCGGGCATCTGGCCGAAACCGCGCGCAGCCACCTCTACACCACCGCCTTGCCGCCGGCGCAGGCCGCGGCCACGCGCGCGGCGATCAAGCTGGCGCGCAACGACCACTGGCGGCGCGAGAAGCTGGCCGAACTGACCGCGCTGTTCCGCGAACGCGCGACCAAGCTCGGCCTGGAACTGCTGCCGTCGGGCACGCCGATCCAGCCGGTGATGTGCGGCGACGACCGCCGCGCGCTGGCGATGGCGCAGGCGCTGGAGCAGCAGGGCTACTGGGTCGCCGCGATCCGTCCGCCGACCGTGCCGGAAGGGCGCGCGCGGCTGCGGGTGACGTTCTCGGCGCTGCACACGCGCGAGCAGGTCGAAGGCCTGATCGACGCGCTGGCGCGCGCGGCCGAGCGGGTGGCGATCGAGCGCGCGGACGAGGCGACGATGGCCGTGGTCGGGGCTGGGCGTTGAGGCGGCGATTGGCGGCGACGAACCGGTAAAGACGGACCGATAAATCAGCAAGAGCCGACGCTTTTGCTCGTCATTCCCGCGAACGCGGGAATCCAGGGCTTTATCGAGGCATTGCTCTGAAGTCTCTGGATCCCCGCATTCGCGGGGATGACGAGCAAGAGCGAAAGCGACGAGTCGGATACAGACAGCGACACAAGCGACAAGGCGACATAAGCGCAACTGGCAAGACAGGCGAAGCCCCACCCCGTCATTCCCGCGAACGCGGGCTCCGCTTTACTTCGGCGGAGCCGAATATCCAGGGCTTTACCGAAGCAAGACTTCCAAGTCTCGTTACCCCGCACCCACAGCGACGACGAGCGAGCAATCCACCGCACCACCCGCCCCGCAGCGCCCCCGCGCGGCGACGGCGGCACGCAAACGCAGCAGCACGGACTTTCCATGTACATCCAAACCGCCGGCGCTCCCGCCGGCAGCGGCCGCCCGGCGCTGGCGCTGATCCACGGCTGGGCCATGCACGCCGGGCTGTTCGCGCCGCTGGTCGAACGCCTCGGCGATGCCTTCAGCCTGCATCTGATCGACCTGCCCGGCCACGGCTACGCCCGCGACGACGCCACCGCGCTGGATCCCAAGGCGCTGGCCGCCGAACTGGTGCAGCGCATTCCCGACGCGTACTGGCTCGGCTGGTCGCTCGGCGGCCAGGTCGCGCTGCGCGCCGGCCTGGACCATCCGGAGCAGGTGCGCGGCCTGATCCTGATCGCCTCCTCGCCGCGCTTCGTGGTCGGCGCGGACTGGCCGCACGGCGTACAGCCCAGCCTGTTCCGCAATTTCGGCGAAGCGCTGGAGCGCGATTTCCGCGGCACCCTCGACGGCTTCCTGGCGCTGGAAGCGCTGGGTTCGGCCAAGGCCCAGGAAGAACTGCGCCACCTGCGCGAACTCGCGTTCGAACGCGGCGAACCGGCGCCGCGCGCGCTGCAGGAGGGGCTGGTGCTGCTCGACGAATTCGATGTGCGCGCCGAACTGCCGCAACTGCGCGTGCCGAGCCTGTGGATCTCCGGCCGCCGCGACCGGCTGGTGCCGGCCGGCGCGATGCCGGCCGCTGCCGCGCTGACGCCGCTCGGCCGCAGCGCGGTCATCGCCAGCGCCGGCCACGCGCCGTTCCTCGGCGCCACCGATGAAGTCGCCGCCGCCATCGAAGCCTTCGCCGCGCCGGCGCCGGCCGCCCTTCCGCTCGCCTGAGCGCGCTCCGCACCGTTTGAGTCCTGCCATGACCGATCTGTTCGACCACCGCCAAGTGCGCCGCTCGTTCTCGCGCGCCGCGCACGGCTACGACCAGGCCGCCGCGCTGCAGCGCGAAGTCGGCGCGCGCCTGTCGGAAACCCTGGATTACCTCGAAGACCGCGTGCCCGAGGTGGTCGTCGACGTCGGCTGCGGCCCCGGCCACCTCAGCGCGGCGATGCAGAAGCGCTGGCCGCGCGCGCAGGTGATCGCGCTGGATCTGGCCCTGCCGATGCTGCGCGAGGCGCGCGACAACTTCGGCGGCCGCGGCTGGCGCGAGCGCCTGCTCGGCGGCGCGCGCCGGCCCGACGCGGTCTGCGCCGACGCGCGCGCGCTGCCGCTGCGCGACGCCAGCGTCGACGTGCTGTTCTCGAACCTGTGCCTGCAATGGGTCGAAGACCTGCCGGCGGTGTTCGCCGGCTTCCGCCGCGTGCTCAAGCCCGGCGGCCTGCTGCTGGTGTCGACCTTCGGCCCCGACACCTTGTTCGAACTGCGCGGCGCGTTCGCCGAAGCCGACGCGGCGCCGCACGTGAGCCCGTTCGCCTCGATCGCCCAGTTCGGCGACGCGCTGATCGCGGCCGGCTTCAAGAACCCGGTACTGGACCGCGACGAGTTCGTGCTCGGCCATCCCGACCTGGGCCATCTGATGCGCGAGCTGCGCACGCTCGGCGCCACCAACGCCAGCGTCGACCGCCGCCGCAGCCTCACCGGCCGCGCCCGCTTTGCGCGAGCGGCGCAGGCCTACGAGCCGCTTCGCGGCGCCGACGGTTCGCTGCCGGCGACCTGGGAAGTCGTCTACGCCCATGCCTGGGGCCCGGAGCCGGGCACGCCGATCCGGGTCGGCGGCGTCGACGAGGTGCAGGTGCCGGTGTCGAGCATCCGCGTCCGGCCGCGCGCGTGAACGCGCGCCGCCACGCCCTGGCGGCGGTGCTGATCGCGCTGGCGTCGGCGCTGTTCTTCACCTGCACCTACGTGCTCAACCGCGCCGCCGCCGGCGGCGGCGGGCATTGGGCCTGGACCGCGGCGCTGCGTTATCTGTTCACCCTGCCGCTGCTGTTGCCGGTGGTGGCGGCGCAAGGCGGCATCGCGCCGGTGTGGCGCGCGATCCGCGCCCATCCGGGCCCGTGGCTGGCCTGGAGCGCGATCGGCTTCGGCCTGTTCTACCTGTGCCTGAGCTACGCCGCCGCGAGCGGACCGGCGTGGCTGATCGCCGCGACCTTCCAGCTGACCGTGATCGCCGGAATGCTGTGCGCGCCGCTGCTCTACCGCGACGAACGCGCGCGCATCCCGCTGCCGGCGCTGCTGGTCGGCGCCGCGATCGTGGTCGGCGTGCTGCTGATGCAGCTCGGCCACGGCGGCGGCCGGCTCGACCGCGCCGGCTGGATCGCGCTGGCCTGCGTGGCGGTGTCGGCGTTCGCCTATCCGCTCGGCAACCGCGGCCTGTTGCTGCACCTGGAACGCAGCGGCATCGAGCTCAACGCGACCCAGCGCGTGTTCGGCATGACCCTGGCCAGCCAGCCGCTGTGGTGGGCGACCGCGCTCTATGCCGGCGCCGAAGCCGGCGCGCCGACGGCGGCGCAGGCGGGGTTGGCCGCGGGCGTGGCGCTCGGCGCCGGGGTGATCGCGACGATCCTGTTCTTCCAGGCCACCGGCATGGTCCGCAACGATCCGACCGCGCTGGCCGCGGCCGAGGCGATGCAGGCCGCCGAGATCGTGTTCGCCACCGCGATCGGCGCGCTGTGGCTCGGCGAAGGCTGGCCGCGCGGCCAGGCCCTGGCCGGCGCCGGGCTGGTCGTGCTCGGCATCGTCGCCTTCAGCGCGGTCGCCGCGCGCGCCGCGGCCGGCAACGAGCGCCGGCTCAAGCGCCTGCGCAGCGATCGCGGCGGTTGAGCGCCGCGGCGCCGCGCCTGGGCGCCGGCCGGGCGCCGTACCCGTCGCCGGCGTATGTTGCGTTGCGCCGCCGTAGCGTCGCCGCCATCCCCGCGCGCGTCCGCAGCGGCTAGACTTCGACGTTCTTCGAAACACGGGAGCGGACCGGGACATGCGCAAGGCGGCGTGGGCGCTGACGATCGCGATGCTGTGCGCGCTGCTGCTGTGCGCGCCGGCCGCGGCGCAATCGCTCAAGGTCGAAGTGCTGATGACCGAGACCGACCTGCAGACCCCGCCGGTCGGCGCGCCGGTGCTGCGCAGCATGGTCGCCGAGCGCCCGCACGACTTCGTCCGCTTCAGCCTGCCGCGGCGCCAGGAAGGCTATTGGCTGCGCCTGACCAGCCAGCGCACGATCAAGCCCGGCGACGGCCAGATGCTGGTGGTGCGCGGCTCGCGCGCGATGGGCCCGCTGCTGTACTACCCGCCCGGCGCGGCCAACGCGCGCGAGATCGACGACGCCGAGCACGGCGGCGTGCCGCTGATGCGGCGCGGCTGGGTGCTGCCGCTGCCGAACGGCTGGCCGACCTCGTCGGTGGCCTATGTGCGGATCAAGGGCCGCGCGGCGATGAGCGAGATCCGGCTCAACTTCGCCAGCATTCCCGAACTGGCCCGGCAGGAGCGCGGCGACGCGCGCTTCATGGCCGCCGCGTTCACCGCGATGATGCTGATGGCGGTGGCGATGGTCGGCGTGTGGGTCGCGTTCCGCGATTTCGTCTACCTCGGTTACGGCGCCTATCTGGCGTGCATGGCCACCTATCTGCTGCTCAGATCCGGCGACGCCTCGGAGATGTGGGGGTTGGCCGGCATGGCCAGCGAACCGGCGGTGGCGTGGGCATTGGCGACGCTGGCGACGATCTTCCAGCTCGGCTTCAGCGTGCGCTTCCTCGACCTGCCGCGGCTGATGCCGCGCACCACCTGGGCGCTGCGGATCGTGCAGTGGGCCAACATCGGCTGGCTGCTGGTGCTGCTGCTGTTGCGCGAGCACGTCTACGGCTGGTGGTACATCGGCGGCAACATCCTGCTGCTGCTCGGCGTGCCGCTGATGCTGGTGATCGCGGTGGTCGCCTGGCGCAAGGGCGCGCCGTACGCCGGCTATTACCTGCTCGGCTGGACGCCGATGCTGGTGCTGGCCGCGGCGCTGGCGGCCAACATCCTCGGCCTGCAGGACGCCGAATGGGCCGAGCGCGGGCTGGCGCTGACCGCGGTGCTGGAATCGGCGGTGCTGGCGCTGGCCTTGAGCCAGCACGCGGCCAACCGCCACCGCATCGTGCTGCTGGCGCGGCAATCGGTGGAGCGCGACCCGCTGACCGGCGCGCTCAACGCCCAGGTGCTGGAACAGATGCTGCAGGCCTGGTCGTCGCCGGGCAGCCTCAACGTCAACAACTACGCGCTGCTGCTGGTCGACCTGGACGGCTTCGCCGAGGTCAACGCGCGCTACGGCCGCGCGGTCGGCGACGCGCTGCTGCAACAGGCGCTCTCGCGCATGCGCGGGGTGCTGCGGCCGGACGACACCATCGCGCGCATGGACGGCGACTGCTTCGGCATCGTCAGCGAATGCGAACGCGCCGAAAGCGAAATGCTGGCGCGGCGCATCGGCGAGACCTTCGCCCAGCGCCCGTTCCGCATCGACAGCCACGAGATCGTGATGAGCGTGAGCATCGGCGTGGCGATGTCGCAGCGCGGCGAGCCGGTGCCGGCGCTGTTCGAACGCGCCCGGCTGGCGCTGCGCCATGCCGTCGGCGCCGGCCGCAACGCGGTCAGCACCGCCCAGGGCGGCGGCCGCGACGTGGCGGTGGTGCTGCAACCCGAATGAGCCGCCGCTGCGGTCGCGCAACGCGCAGCGGGCATCGGTTTTCGTCACGAAAAACTAACGCATCGGCCGTCGCTCCCGACGCAGGCTGAACGTCTTAAGCCGCCTCGGCGATCTTCACCTGCATTGCATCTTCATGGGCCTAGCTTGGTCCACGGAACGAGCAAGTCGATGCGAGCCATGAGCAATCACGACGAAACGGAGGTCGGCGCAGCGGTCGTGCAAGCGATAGACCCGGGCGAATATCGCGAGCATTTCCATCGCGAATTCCGCTTCGCCCCGTACTACAGCGCCGGGCGCGAGTGGCCCGATTACGAACCGGCGTATCGCTACGGCTACGACAGCTATCTGCACTGCGGCGGGCGCCGGTTCGAAGAAGTCGAAACCGCGCTGGCCGCCGAATGGAACCACTGCCGCGCGGCATCGCGGCTGCACTGGACCGAAGCGCGCGAAGCGGTGCGCGACGGTTGGCACCACATCGAGCGCAACCTGCCCCACGCGCTCGACCGGCCTTTGCGCTGATACCCCGCGCAGAGTCCAACCGCTCCCCCGGCGCTCTCTCCCCCGGGGAGCCGACTGGTCGCCCCGTTGGGCGACCTTTTTTTTGGCCGGGATTCGGGATTCGCGATGGACCGACTGTGCCGTGGATGGCGCATACAGGCTCTCAGGTCGCGAGTCCCCGATCCCTAATCCCCAATCCCCAATCCCCAATCCCCAATCCCCAATCCCCAATCCCCAATCCCCAATCCCCGATCCCGGCTTGATAGCATTCGTGTCCCCCCAAGCACACAAGGCCCGTCTCATGGCCGATACCCCCGACAAGCCCAGCCGCGAGCAAGCCGAGGCGGCGGTCCGTACCCTGCTGGCCTGGGCCGGCGAGGACCCGCAGCGCGAAGGCCTGCTCGACACGCCCAAGCGCGTGGTCACCGCCTACGGCGACTGGTTCAGCGGCTACACCGACGATCCGCGCGAGTACCTGGCGCGCACCTTCGAGGAAGTGGCCGGCTACGACGAGATGATCGTGCTGCGCGACATCGAGTTCGAAAGCCATTGCGAGCACCACATGGCGCCGATCATCGGCAAGGCCCACGTCGGCTATCTGCCCAGCGGCAAGGTCGTCGGCATCAGCAAGCTCGCGCGCGTGGTGGAAACCTATGCGCGCCGCTTCCAGGTGCAGGAGAAGATGACCGCGCAGATCGCCCAGTCGATCCAGGACGTGCTGCAGCCGCTCGGCGTCGGCGTGGTGGTCGAGGGCGCGCACGAGTGCATGACCACGCGCGGCGTGCACAAGCGCGGCGTCAGCATGATCACCTCGAAGATGCTCGGCATGTTCCGCGACGACGCGCGCACCCGCGCCGAGTTCCTGCGCTTCATCGATGTGGGGCCGGGGCGCTGAAAGCGCCCGATCAGATCCCGCGCTGAAGGCATCCGACCGAGGTCGATGCGCGCGCTTTGCGCGCATCGCGTCGAGAGCCGCTGGCGACAGCGGCTCTTTGTTGTGCGGCGGAAGCGGAATCGGGTGGGTTCCGGCGTTCGCCGGAACGACGGCGTCGGCTGGCGCGGGTTCGCGCGCCGCGCCGCGCGCCGCTCAACCCAGCTTCGGATCCGGAAACGGCAGCTTGTCCTGCGACTGGCTCGGCTGGGCGACCCAGCGTTCGCCGTTCCAGTAGAAATCGGCCTGGGTTTCCGAAGCGCCGGCGCCGCTTTGCACCTTCACCGTGCACGCGGTCTGGCCCGGATATTCGGCGTCGACCGCCGGGATGCAGGTGCCCAGCACCACCGCCACATCGCGCATCAGCGCCGGGTCGCCGAACATCTCGGCGATGGCCTTGCCGGCCTGCGCCGCGTTGGGCAGTTTCGACGGCGCCGGCTGCGCCGTGGCGGGACGGTCGGCGCGCGCGCAGGCGCCGAGCAACGACAGGCACAGCAACGCGGCTGGAAGATCGATACGCATGGGTCGTTCCTTCGAATGAGCACCGCGCCGCAGCGTGCGGCGTCCCCCGGTGTGCCGTTCCCGGCACCGCGAGTGTAGCCGCGTCGCGGCGGCGATGCGAAGGCGCGACGGCGCCGCGACCCGCGGCGCCGTCGACAACCGCGAACGCTCAGCCGGCCCTGGCCAGCGCGGCGTCGCGGCGCGCCGCCAGCGGCGCGCGTTCGCGCAGCAGGGCGACGATGCCGGCCGCGGCCTCGCGGCCTTCGAACGCCGCGGTCACCACCAGGTCGGCGCCGCGCACCGCATCGCCGCCGGCGAACACCTTTTCGTTCGCGGTCTGGTACGGCAGCCCGCCGGCGGCCTTGCGCCGGGTCGCGCAGCCTTCGTTGGTCGCCAGCACCTGGATCCGGCCGTTGTCGGCCAGAGCGATGCCGTGCTGGGCCAACCACGCCGGCGGATCGGGCTGGAAGCCGAACGCGATCACCACCACGTCGGCGTCGAGGGTTTCCTCGCTGCCTTCGACCGTTTCGGCGCGCTGGCGGCCGCGCGCGTCGGGCGGGCCGAGCCGGGTCTGGGCGACGCGCACGCCGCTGACCGTCTCGCCGTCGCCGAGCAGTTCCAGCGGCTGGCGGTTGAACAGGAACTGCACGCCTTCCTCGCGCGCATTGGCGACTTCGCGCGCCGAGCCCGGCATGTTGGCCTCGTCGCGGCGATACACGCAGCTGACCTGGGCCGCGCCGAGCCGCACCGCGCTGCGCACGCAGTCCATGCCGGTGTCGCCGCCGCCGAGCACGATCACGCGCTTGCCGCGCAGGTCGGGCAGTTCGATATGGTCTTCCCAGCCGGCGATCGGCGCCGAACTCGCGTTCGCGCCTTCGCCGTGGACGATGCGCCCGTTCTGGACCAGGAACGGCAGCGCCGGCAGCACGTTGCGCAGGTCCTGTCCCGGCAGGCCGCCGTCGGTGTAGCGGTACGTGCCCAGGCCCAGGAACACCGCGTCGAACTCGGCGACCAGCGCATCGAAGCCGATATCGCGGCCGATCTCGACGCCGAGGCGGAACTGCACGCCCATGCCTTCGAGCACCTCGCGGCGCTGGATCATCACCGACTTCTCCAGCTTGAAGCTGGGAATGCCGAAATGCAGCAATCCGCCGATGTGCTCGTAGCGGTCGAACACCACCGCCTGGATGCCGGCGCGGGCGAGGCGGTCGGCGCAGGCCAGGCCGGCGGGACCGGCGCCGATCACGGCGACGCGGTGGCCGCTGGCGGTCACCGTCGACAGGTCCGGACGCCAGCCGTCGGCGAGCGCGTTGTCGACGATGTATTTCTCGACCGCGCCGATGGTGACCGCGCCGAAGCCGTCGTTGAGCGTGCAGCTGCCCTCGCACAAGCGGTCCTGCGGGCAGACGCGGCCGCAGATTTCGGGCAGCGGATTGGTCTCGTGGCACAGCGACGCGGCTTCGTGCAGGCGGCCTTCGCGCGCCAGTTCCAGCCAGTTGGGGATGTAGTTGTGCAGCGGGCAGGCCCAGCCGCAGTACGGGTTGCCGCAGTCCAGGCAGCGCCCGGCCTGCTTCTTGGCTTCGACTTCGGAGAAGCGGCCGTACAGTTCGCCCCAGTCGCCGTCCAGGCGCAGTTGCAGCGGAATGCGCGAGGGCATCTCGCGCGGGGCGTCGCGGAATTGGAAGACCGGCTTCTTGCTCATGCGGGCTGGACTCGATGGCGTTGTCGACACACGGCGGAGGCGTTGCGCAGCGGCGATGCCAGCGGTTTTACCGAGGAAAGGCCGCGTTCGCTGGTAATTCGGATCATCGTCGTCGCCTCGGTGGGTGTGATCGCCCGCGTCGCCGACGCGGCGCGGGGTGAAACGGACGCGCGCGCCATCACGCCGCGCTCCGCAGGGTTTCGGCCAGCGATTCCAGGCTCGCCGCCTTCGGCTTGACCAGCCAGAACTTGCCCAGGTAGTCGCGCATCTCGTCGAGGATGCGCCGCGCCCAGGCGCTGCCGGTCAAGGCCGCGTGGGTTTCCAGCAGGTCGTGCAGGTGCGAGCGGTGGTGCTCGAAGCCGTCGGCGGAGATGCGCAGGATGTCGATCAGCTCGTGGTTGTAGCGGTCGACGAAATCGCGTTCGACGTCCAGCACGTAGGCCATGCCGCCGGTGAAGCCGGCGCCGAAGTTCAGGCCGGTGCGGCCGAGCACCGCGACCACGCCGCCGGTCATGTACTCGCAGCAGTGGTCGCCGGCGCCTTCCACGACCGCGGTGGCGCCGGAGTTGCGCACGCCGAAGCGTTCGCCGGCGCGGCCGGCGGCGTACAGCTCGCCGCCGGTGGCGCCGTACAGGCAGGTGTTGCCGAGGATCGGCGTCTCGTGCGCGAGGTAGCGCGCGCCGTGCGGCGGGCGCAGCACGATGCGGCCGCCGGCCATGCCCTTGCCGACGTAGTCGTTGGCCTCGCCGGTGAGTTCGAACTGCAGGCCGCCGGCCTGGAACGCGCCGAAGCTCTGGCCCGCGGTGCCCTGGAAGCGCAGGGTCAGCGGCGCGTCGTTCATGCCGCGGTCGCCGTGGGCGCGGGCGATGCGCCCGGACAGGCGCGCGCCGATGCTGCGGTCGGTGTTGCGGATCTTGTAGCTGTAGTCGCCGCCGGCCTTGTGCGCGATCGCCACGGCGAGTTCGGTGTCGAGTTGCAGCGCCAGCCCGTCGGGTTCGGCCGGCGGCGCCGGCATGCCGCAGTGGCCGCCGTGGGCCAGGCCCGAGCCGGCCAGCAGCGGCGACAGGTCCAGGCGCTGCTGGCGCCGGCTGTCGCCGTCGCGCTGGCGCAGCAAGTCGGTGCGGCCGACGATTTCGCCGAGCGTGCGCACGCCCAGCGCGGCCAGCCAATGCCGCACTTCCTCGGCGAGCAGGCGGAAGAAGTTCTCCACGCGCTCGGGCAGCCCGGTGAAATGGTCGCGGCGCAGCGCGTTGTCCTGGGTGGCCACGCCGGTGGCGCAGTTGTTGAGGTGGCAGATGCGCAGGTACTTGCAGCCCAGCGCGATCATCGGCGCGGTGCCGAAACCGAAGCTTTCCGCGCCGAGCAGCGCCGCCTTGACCACGTCGAGGCCACTCTTGAGTCCGCCGTCGGTCTGCAGGATCACGCGTTCGCGCAGATCGTTGCCGATCAGCGCTTGGCGCGCCTCGGACAAACCCAGTTCCCACGGCGTGCCGGCATAGCGGATCGACGACAGCGGGCTGGCGCCGGTGCCGCCGTCGTGGCCGGACACGGTGATCAGGTCGGCGCCGGCCTTGGCCACGCCGGTGGCGATGGTGCCGACGCCCGCGTGCGAGACCAGCTTCACCGAGATCAGCGCTTCGGGATTGACCTGACGCAAGTCGTGGATCAGCTGGGCCAGATCTTCGATCGAATAGATGTCGTGATGCGGCGGCGGCGAAATCAGGCCGATGCCCGGCATCGCGTAGCGCAGCCGCGCGATCAGCTCGTTGACCTTGTGCCCCGGCAACTGGCCGCCTTCGCCGGGCTTGGCGCCCTGGGCGACCTTGATCTGCAGCACTTCGGCGTTGACCAGATACTCCGGGGTGACGCCGAAGCGGCCCGAGGCGATCTGCTTGATCTTCGAGACCTTGTCGCTGCGATAACGCGCCGGGTCTTCGCCGCCTTCGCCCGAATTCGAACGCCCGCCGAGCCGGTTCATCGCGATCGCCAGCGCTTCGTGCGCTTCCGGCGACAGCGCGCCCAGGCTCATCGCGGCCGAGTCGAAACGGCGCACGATGGCTTCGATGGGTTCAACTTCTTCCAGCGCAATCGCCCGCGACGGATCGGCTTCGAGTTCGAGCAGGTCGCGCAGAGCCGCGGTCGGACGCTCGTTGACCGCTTCGGCGTACCGCTGCCAGTCGCTCCACTCGCCGCTGCCGACCGCGCGCTGCAGGCGGGTGACCACGTCGGGGTTGAACAGGTGGTACTCGCCGCCGGGCGTGTACTTGAGCAGGCCGCCGATCTCCGGCAGGCGGTTCGGATTCCAGGCGAGGTCGGCGAGGGTTTCGTCGTCGCTTTGCAGCAGTTCGAAACCGGCGCCGCTGATGCGCGACGGCGTGCCGGCGAAGCACAGGTCCACCACTTCCTTGTCCAGGCCGATGATCTCGAACAGCTGCGCGCCGCGGTAGCTGCCGATGGTGGCGATGCCCATCTTGGAAATGATCTTGAGCAGGCCCTTCTTGATCGCGCGGCGGTAGCTGCGGCCGATCTGCGCGACTTCGCCGTGCTTGGTGCGCAGGATGCCGCGCGCGCCGAGGTCGTGCAGGGTCTGGTAGGCCAGGTACGGATACACCGCGGTCGCGCCGAAGCCGATCAGGCAGGCGAAGTGGTGCGGGTCGCGCGCGGTGCCGGTCTCGATGATGAGGTTGGCTTCGCAGCGCAGGCCCACGCGCACCAGGTGCTGGTGGATCGCGCCGGTGGCCAGCAGCGCATGCATCATCAGCGCGTCGCGGCGCGGGCGGCGGTCGCTGACGATCAGCAGCACGATGCCGTCGCGGGTCGCGTCCTCGGCCTCGCGGCACAGCCGCAGCAAGGCCGCCTTGAGCCCTTCCTCGGCGGTGTAGTTGAGGTCGATGTAGCGGTGCGACTGGTCGTACGGCGCCATCGCCAGCAACTGGCGCAGCTTGCGCTGGGCCAGCACCGGCGAATTGAGATGGATGTGGCCGACGTTGTTCGGCCCGTCGACGAACACGTTGCCCTCGCGCCCGATCTGGGTCGCCAGCGACATCACGCAGTCCTCGCGCAGCGGGTCCATCGGCGGGTTGGTGACCTGGGCGAAGGCCTGGCGGAACTGGTCGTACAGCGGCCGCACCTGTTGCGACAGCACCGCCATCGGCACGTCGTCGCCCATCGAACCGGTGGCTTCCTGCTCGATCTCGGCCAGCGGGCGCAGCACTTGCTCGCGCTCCTCGCGGGTCAGCTGAAAGAGCTTCTGGAAACCGGCGAGGGTTTCGTGGTCGAACGGTTCGGCAGCGAGGTTCGGATCGATCAGCTCGCTGTGCAGGTAGGTCATGCCCTGCTTGAGCCAGCGCTTGTACGGCGCGCGCGCGCGGTTGATCCGGTCGATGGCTTCCGAATCCAGCAGCTCGCCCTGGTACAGGTCGGCGGCGATCATCTCGCCCGGGCCGAGCTTGCCCTTGGCTTCGATCTCCTCGGCCGGCAGCTCCCACACGCCGGCTTCGGAGGCGATCAGGAAATGGCGGTCGCGCGAGCGCAGCCAGCGCGCCGGGCGCAGGCCGTTGCGGTCGAGCGTGCACGCGGCGTAGCGGCCGTCGCAGGTGACGATGCCGGCCGGGCCGTCCCACGGCTCGGTGTTGAGCGCGTAGTACTCGTAGAACGCGGCGAGGTCGGCGTCCTTGTATTCCAGCGATTGGGTCGCCGGCGGAATCAGGATGCGCATCGCCTTGAGCAGGTCCATGCCGCCGGCCTGCAGCACTTCCAGCATGTTGTCGAGACTTTGCGAATCCGAGCCGTCGACGCTGACGATGTGCTCGAACTCGCGCAGGTCCAGGTTCGGCGTGCGCCAGGCGTGCACGCGCGCCTGCGCCCAGGCGCGGTTGCCGGCGATGGTGTTGATCTCGCCGTTGTGGGCGAGCAGGCGGAACGGCTGCGCCAGCGGCCAGCGCGGCGTGGTGTTGGTCGAGAAGCGCTGGTGGAACACCACCGCGCTGGCGGCCAGTTCCGGCCGTTGCAGATCCGGGTACAGCTGCATCAGCCGGTCCGGCAGCACCATGCCCTTGTAGCCGATGCTGGCCGAGGACAGGCTCACCACATAGAAGTCGCGCTCGTCGCTCAGGCGCTGCTCGGCGCGGCGGCGGGCCAGGAACAGCGAGCGCTGGAACGCGGCCGGATCGAACGGGGCGGCGGCGTCGACGAAGATCTGTTCGATCCGCGGCATGGTCTTGCGCGCGAGTTCGCCGCAGGCGTCCAGATTGACCGGCACCACGCGCCAGCCGGTGACCCGCATGCCTTCGCTGCGCAAGGTCTCGTTGAGGGTGTCGCGGGCGCGCTGGGCGGCGTCGGCGTCGTGCGGCAGGAACACCAGGCCGGCGGCGAAGTTCGCGCCGGGGCGGATGTTGGCTTCGCGCGCGATCAGGCGCAAGAACGCGTCGGGGTGGCGGATCAGCAGGCCGCAACCGTCGCCGCTGAGGCCGTCGGCGGCGACGCCGCCGCGATGGGTCATGCGCGACAGCGCTTCCAGCGCGCGGTCGACCAGGGCGCGGCTGGGACGATCGTCGAGTTGCGCGATCAGCCCGAAACCGCAGCTGTCCCGCTCGTCGCGGGGATCGTAGAGCCCAGCAGGGCTGGGACGTTCTTGCCTGGCTTGCATCGCATCTCCGGGACGATTAAGTGTTCCGTGGATCGCTAGCTCGCTACCGCTGCGCGTTGTGGTGGCTCGTCCCGCCTGGATCGGGGCGCCGCCGCGCGGATGGGCGCGGCATTGCGTCGGGTTCCGATGTTCGGCTCGTGTCTGGAGTTCGCTTCCTGTGGGGTCCGCAACGCGCGCCGCGTTCGCGACGTCGCTATGTGTTCGTCTCGGCGGCCCCGCGCGCTGTTTCGCGCGAAGACCGTCCACCGCCGGCGAGGACCTGGGTCCGCACCGCAGCGTTGAAAACCGAGCGTGTCCCGACTAAAGCACAAATTGTGCGATGCGGCAATTCGCCTGCGGGCACGGAAATTCCAGGAAGTGCGCTGGATCGCGCTTGTGAGCGCGCGCGCTCACAGCCGATTTCGTAAGCCGATGATCGCAATAGAAAAATCGAGGCCGCACGATGCGATTAGTAACGCCGGAAACCATCCCGCCATGACATTCGTCCATAGCCTGGGCAACGGCGGGCGCTAAACTGCGCGGCGAGCATCCCTCGTTCTCTTTCAGGCCGGCCGCCGACCCCATGACCACCGCTTCCGCTCCCGCACCGGGCGCGCGCCGCGCTGCGCTCGTCTTCATCTTCGTCACCGTGCTGATCGACGTGCTGTCGTTCGGGCTCATCATTCCGGTGCTGCCGCATCTGATCGAGAAGTTCGTCGACGGCGACACCGCGCGCGCGGCCTATTGGGTCGGGCTGTTCGGCACCGTGTTCGCGCTGATCCAGTTCGTGTTCTCGCCGATCCAGGGCAGCCTGTCGGACCGCTACGGGCGGCGCCCGGTGATCCTGTTGTCGTGCCTGGGCCTGGGCCTGGACTTCATCCTGATGGCGGTGGCCAACACCTTGCCGCTGCTGTTGATCGGCCGGGTCATCTCCGGCATCACCGCGGCCAGCTTCACCACCGCCAACGCCTACATCGCCGACATCACCCCGCCGGAACAGCGCGCCAAGAGCTTCGGCATGATCGGCGCGGCGTTCGGCGTGGGCTTCGTGATCGGGCCGGTGATCGGCGCGTATCTGGGCGAAGTCGACCTGCGCCTGCCGTTCTGGTTCTCCGCGGGCCTGGCGCTGCTCAACTTCCTCTACGGCCTGTTCGTGCTGCCCGAGTCGCTGCCGAAGGAAAAGCGCAGCGCGCGCTTCGACTGGAGCCACGCCAACCCGCTGGGTTCGCTGATGCTGCTCAAGCGCTATCCGCAGGTGTTCGGCCTGGCCGCGGTGGTGTTCATCGCCAACATGGCGCATTACGTGTATCCGAGCATCTTCGTGCTGTTCGCCGACTACCAGTACCACTGGGGCCTGCGCGAGGTCGGCTGGGTGCTGCTGGTGGTCGGCGTGTTCAACATCATCGTCAACGTCGCCTTGATCGGGCGGGTGGTCGCGAAACTGGGCGAGCGCCGCACCTTGCTGCTCGGGTTGAGCTGCGGCGCGCTCGGCTTCGTCATCTACGGGCTGGCCGAACAGGGCTGGTACTTCCTGCTCGGCCTGCCGATCAGCGCCTTGTGGGCGATGGCCGCGCCGGCGACGCAGGCGCTGGTCACGCGCCAGGTCGGCGCCGACGCGCAGGGCCGGGTGCAGGGCGCGCTGATGAGCCTGATCGCGCTGGCCGGGGTGATCGGTCCGGCGCTGTACGCCGGCAGCTTCGGCTACTTCATCGGCAAGAGCGCGCCGGTGCATCTGCCGGGCGCGCCGTGGTTCATCGCCGCGGCGCTGCTGACCCTGGGGCTGTTGATCGCCTGGCGCTACGCGCGCGCGCCCACCGCGCCGGCGGCGCCGCCCGCGGCCGGCGCCGCCGAAGCGGCGGCCTGAACCGTTCGCGTCCCCACCTGACCGATGGCACAGGTGGGGCGGCCGCGCGCGCCGGCATGGTCGGGTTCCGTCCGCCAGGAGAGACCCGCATGCGCGCGCTGCCCGCCTTCGTTCTGAGCCTTGTCGCCGCCGCCGCGCTGAGCGCGTGCGGCGGCGTGTCGTACCGCGACACCAACGCCGCCGTGGACGCGCGGCCCGAATGCGCCAGCGGCCCGCTGCGGCCGGGCGAGACGCCGCCGTCGTGGTGCGAGCGCAAGGTCGAGACGGATTGGAAGTCGGATCGCGGCGGGGAGAAGGTCGACTTCAAGAAGAAGGAGGGCGGGGGCTGAGGGTTCGTCGCGGTTTGGGAGAGCCGTGGCGGAAGGCGGCTCTCGCGAAAGACGATTCCGGCGAACTCGCCGGTCGCCCTTCCCGCGACTACGGCGCCATCTGCGCCAGCTCCGCCTCCGGCAGCGGCAGCAAGGCCCAGAACGGCACCCGCGTCTTGGCCCAGTCGCGCGCCGCTTCGCCGAGGATTTCGACCAGGGTCGCGGCGTCGTCGGCATTCGCCGCCTGCCACGCGCCGGCGCGTTCGATCAGCAGCAGGTAACCCGGCGCCGGCCACCACGACAGGTCGTTGACGCTGTCGTCGAGCGCGTCCCAGTTGCCGCCGAACCACTCGGGAAAACGCAGGCCGGCGGCGAGGCGGGCGAGCGCGTCGTCCTTGTCGCGGCAGTCGGCGAAGTCGACCCGCACCAGCGCGAATTCCAGTTCGGCGGCGGCATCGGCCAGGGCCTGGCTGTCGCGCGCGTCGATGAAGTAGGCGCCGGCCTGGGCCGGGTCGGCGAGCAGTTCGCGCGGGTCGATGGCGCTCATCGCGCGGCTCCTTGAGCGGGCGGGTCGAAACGGCGGAAGCTGCGGTAGTGGTCGTCGCTGTAATAGAACTCCACCGGCGGATCGCCACCGGTGACGATGCGGCGCGCGCCGCGGTCGTCCGAGCCCGGGGTTTCCACGGTGTACTCGCGGTAATAGCCGCGCGGCTGCGGCGGCAGGCGGCGCTCGCGGTTCTGGAAGGTGCTGCCGTCCTGGCGGTGTTCGAAGCGGCCGCCGCTTTGGATCTTGCGCAGCACGTCGCGGGCTTCGGCGGGCAGGAACGCGGGATAAGCCGCGTCGTTGCGCGCGCCTTCGTTGCGCGATGCGCGCGGGCCGTCGGCGACGGCGACCGGGCCCGATGCGGTCGCAGCGGGACGGTGGCCGAACTGGTTCCAGGCCCACAGGCCGATCAGGACGACGGCGGCGAGCGGCCAGAGGTTGCGGCGCATGGCGAGGGCTCCCGGAAAAGGTCGGGAGTTTAGGCGACGCGGGCTCTACGTGGCATGAGCGGGTCAGGGGAATCGCAGGAACGATGGCCTGGGCGAGTCTGCTGCCTCGGCGCCGTTGTGCTCGCGCCGTCTTCGCTCCTCGCGCTTACCCGCAGCCGATGTCGACGATGACGTTGCGCTCGTCGACATGCACGTTGACCCGGCCGTCCAGGTATTCCTTGGTGATCATCTGCCCGGGCTTGAGCACGCGTACCGTGTGGCCGCCGGCGGCGGCGCGGGCGCGTTCGACGGTGGCGGCGTCGGCGGTCTTGCCGATCAGCGCGGACTTGGCGGCGTCGGCGTTGCAGCTCGGCCGCGGCGGCAGCGGTGCGGGCTCGGCCGGCGCGGCGGGTTCGGCCGCGGTCTGGCCGGCGGCGGACTGTTCGGCGGAACTGGGCATGTCGGCGGCCGGGCGCGGGCCGGCGCAGGCGCTCATCGCCAGCGGCAGCGCCGCCGCCAGACACAGCGCGGAAAACAGGCGGGGCGTGCGGCGGGATGCGGCGGTCGGTGCGGACATGGCGTTCTCCTTTCGCGAAGCGCGCGCGGCGCGGTCAGGCGAGCCTGCGCCGCTGCGGCTGTGTCGCGGGTTAACGCCGCTGGATGCGATGGCCGATTCGCGACTGCGCGCACAGCGCAGCCGGCTTTTGTGGGAGGGCCTTCGGACTTTCAGGCCTGCGCGGAAAGCGTCGGGCCTGAAGGCCCTCCCACGGACAGCGACAGCGCGCGGGATCAGCCGCAGCGCAGGCCGGTGATCGCGCCGCGCTCGTTGACGTCGACGTTGATGCGGTCTTCGCGGTAATCCATGGTCGCGGCCATGCCCGGGGTCAGCACGCGCACGTCGCGGCTGTGGCTTTCGCTGCGGATGCGGTCGACCGTGGCGGCGTCGGGCGCGCGGCCGATGGCCCAGCGCGCGGCTTCGGCGTTGCAGGTCTGGCCGACGTTGGTCGGCGGAATCGGCGTCGCGCAGGCGGACAGCATCAGGCCGAGCGCGGCGACCGGCAACGCGAGGCGGAGGGAGATCGGGGAGGACATGGCGAGGCTCCTGCATGGGGTATGGACGGGAGTGCCGCGAGCCTGGGCCCGGCGGCGTGTGCGGCGCATGAAGGCCGGCGTTGCGGGAACGGCGCGATGCGAAGGCCATGTCGGCGCGGTGCGCGGATCGTCGCGGCCGGGCCGTTCCTGCGAGGCAGGGCGAGTCTATACGAGCGCGGCGACAGGTTTGCGTCGCGCGTTCAAGCGGCGGTCAGGGCGCGGCTACAGTCGCTGCGTTTTTCGGGTTTCGTTCTTGAGTGACGGCTTGTAACTGTGCGTGGGAGAGACTTCAGTCCCGACGCTTTCGTTTCCGATCTGAGCCAAAAGCGTCGGGACTGAAGTCCCTCCCACAAAAGCCGATGGATGTTCCGCGGGGAATCAGGATTCCAGCAGCGCCGCATCGGCCTGCGCTTGTGCCTGCACCAGCCGCAGCATCAGCTGGGCGAGCGTGACCACGTCCTGATGATTGTGCGCGGCCACGCGCCGCAACAGCGCCGACGAACCGCCGCGCAGGAAATGCAGCCACGCCGCCGGCGCTTGCGAGCCGGGCAGGTCGTCTTCGCGCACGATCCGCAGCAGCTCGCGTTCCATCGTCGCGAGCTTGCAGTTCTCCCACACGCCGCGGTACAGCCGCCGGGTCGGGAACAGCAGATCGACGTGATCGAGCCCGGCCAGCGGATTGGCGATGCGCGCCAACCGATAACGCGTGTTGAGCAGCGGCGCGTCGTAGCACCGGCCGTTGTAGCTCGACAGCACGGTCTCCGCCGTCAGCCAGCGCGCGAACTCGCGCAGCATCGCGGTTTCGGCCGACAGCGTGGAGATCATCAACTGGCGGATGCGCAGGCCGTCGCCGCGCTGCGGATCGTCGTACCAGTCGGCCGCGCCGATCATGAAGGCGCGGGTGCCGGTGCCGCCGGCCAGGCCGGTGGTTTCGGTGTCGAAGAACAGCAGCCGGCGCGGGTCGAGGCGATCCTCGCGGCGCTTGGCGAAGTCCAGCGGCAAGGCTTCGCGCGGGCCGGGCAGCGGTAGATGCGCCTGGATCAGATGCAGGCCCGGGGCGATTTCTTCGCCGGGCAGGGAGCGGTCGGCGGGCAGCGCGCGCACGCTGCGCGCGGGGTCGGCGGCGCTCGCGCGCTCGCCTCGGCGCGCGAGCGCGGCAGCGCTGCGCCCGCTCTCGCGTGCGTCGCCGCGCGCGTCCGCGGCGCGCGGCGCGGGCGGGCCCGAGGCGGGTGTCGGTTTGCGTTCGCGCAAGGCGATCATGCGGCGCAAGGCATCGAGGTCGGGGCGTTGCGTGCGGGCAGGCGCGGGTGCGAGGCCGTCGGGTCCGAAGATGCAATCGGCGTCGCTGCGCGCGTTGGCGGCGGCCGCGGCCGCGCCGGCCGAATCGGTGCCGGCCGCGCCGGGCGTTGCGGCTTGCACCAGCGCGGCGTTGTTCGTTGCCGCCGGCTCGTCGCGCGTTGCCGGCAACGCCACCGGCGCCGCGGCGCGCGGCGCCGCCGTCTCGCTGCGCCCGGCCTGCTGTTGCAGCGCGCGCAACCTGGCCAGATTCAAGCTCATGCGTCCGCGTCCTCGAGCAGGCGCAGCACCTGCAGCGCGAGCGCGCGCGGCGTGGCGCCGCCGCCGTCTTCGTCGCTGGCCAGCACCGGGCCGACGCAGGCCGGGCAGCCGGCGCGGCAATCGCAGCCCTCAACCAGCTCGCGCGCGCGCAGCACCAGTTCGGCCTGGCGCCGCCACAGCGGCTCGCTCAGCCCGACGCCGCCGGGGAAGTTGTCGTACAGGTACACGGTCGGCACGAACTGCTGCACGTCGCCGACCAAGGCGGCGCTGTCGTTGCCGTCGCCGCGGATCTGCCCGCGTCCGTCCTTGTCCTGGGTCGCGAACCACGCCCCGTCGCCGTTGCCGACCGACTTCTGCAAGTCGCGCGCATCGGCCATCACCGCGACCGTGGCGACGATGTGCAGCGCGTGCGCGGCGCCGAGAAAGCCGTCGAGCGCGTCCTGGCGCGAGGCGAAGCGCGACAGCAGCACGCCCTGCGGCAACTGCCACCACAGCGCGGTGGTGTGCAGTTCCTGGTCGGGCAGGTTGACCGGCCCGTAGCCGATGCTTTCGTGGGTGTAGTAGCGGATCTTCTTGTAGCCGGCGACGCGCCGCACCACGTGCACCTCGCCGTGGTGGCTGTCGCCGCGGCCCGCATCGCAGCCGTCGAAGCGTTCCAGCACCTTGAGCTTGGTGTAGTCGATCGAGTCGGTGTAGTAGTCGACGTGGGTGCGGGTGACGTAGGCCTTGCGGCCATCCCAGTCGAGCCGCTCGACCTGGTACGGCACCGACTGGATCATGTGGATCGCGCCTTCGTACAAGGTCAGCGCCGCGGCCGAATAGTCGACCTCGGCGATGATGGTCTGGCGCCCGTCGCTGCGGTCGACCACGACGAAATTGCCGTCGGCGACCGAGCGCAGGCTCACCGCATTGGCCGGGTAGCTGTCGGCGATCCACTCCCAGCGCTCGCCTTCGCGATGGACCACGCCGGTTTCGGCCAGCGCTTCCAGGAACACGGCCGGATCGACCGGGCCGAACGACTCGCCGTGCAGGAACGGCAGCTCGAACGCGGCGCAGCGGATGTGGTCGAACAGGATCAGCGGCTGGTCCGGGGCGATGCGCGCGTGCTCGGGCGAGGCGTCGGCGAAGAAATCCGGATGCCGCACCACGTACTGGTCCAACGGTTGCGAGCTGGCCACCATGACCCCGAGCGAGGGCTGCTGGCGGCGTCCGGCGCGGCCGAAGCGCTGCCACGTCGCCGCGACCGAACCCGGATAGCCGTTGAGCACGACCACGTCGAGGCTGCCGATATCCACGCCGAGCTCCAGCGCCGAGGTCGCGACGATGCCGTCGATGCGGCCGTCGCGCATCGCCCGCTCGGCCTCGCGCCGCTCGCTCGGCAGGTAGCCGCCGCGGTAGGCGCGGATGCGTGCGGGCTTGCGCGGATCGGAATCGAACACGTCCTTCAAATACTTGGTCAGCACCTCGACCATCAGCCGGGTCTGCGCGAACACCAGGGTCTTGAGCCCGGCCTTGATCGCGATGCGGGCGATGCGGTTGCTCTGCGAACGCGCCGAGGCGCGCAGGCCGAGGTCGGCGTTGATCACCGGCGGGTTCCACAGCAGCACGTGTTTGTCGCCGGTCGGCGCGCCGGAGTCGAGGATCGCGCGCACCGGCTGTTCGATCAGCGCCTCGGCGTGCGCCTGCGGGTTACCGATGGTGGCCGAGCACAGGATGAACTGCGGACTCACGCCGTAGAACGCGCAAATGCGCTTGAGCCGGCGCAGCACCCCGGCGACATGGCTGCCGAACACGCCGCGGTAGGTGTGCACCTCGTCGATCACCACGTAGCGCAGGTTCTCGAAGAACTGCGCCCACTTGGTGTGATGCGGCAGGATCGCCTGATGCAGCATGTCGGGATTGGAGACGACGATGTCGCCGTGCAGGCGGATCGCCTGGCGCGCGTCGCCGGGGGTGTCGCCGTCGAAGGTGAAGGCTTTGACCCCGAGATCGCCGGCGCGGTTGAGTTCCAGCAACTCCGCCACTTGATCCTGCGCCAGCGCCTTGGTCGGGAACAGGTACAGCGCTTTCGCGCCCGAGGTCATCGCCGCGCTGACCACCGGCAGGGTGTAGCACAGCGATTTGCCCGAAGCGGTCGGCGTGACCACGGCGACGTGCTCGCCGGCCTGCGCGGCCTGCCACGCTTCGGCCTGATGGCTGTAGAGCCGGTCGATGCCGCGCGCGCGCAGCGCGGTTTTCAGCGGCTCGGGCAAATCTTCGGGCAAGGGCGCATAACGCCCCTCGCGACCCGGCACGGTGAAATGCCCGGTGATGCGGGCGCCGTAGCGGCGCTGCAGGCGCTGGGCCAGCGCGGCGCCGTGGCGCGCCGGCAGCGGCGCGTCCTCGCCCTCGGGCTTGCGCGCGTTGGGATGGGCGGGGACGAGATCGTGGTGCGCGGGGTCGATGAGGGCGGACATGGCGGGGCCGGACGGGGCGTCGTCTCGTTGTACGCGACTGGGGTCTCAGCGTGTGAGACGGCGCCGTGGCGGGCGATGGCGACTTTGCCGCTTGTGGCGGCGGCACCGGTGTCGGCTTTTGTGGGAGGGCCTTCAGGCCCGAAGCTCTTATGTCCGATCGCGGCGTTGCGAAACAAAAGCCTCGGGCCTGAACGCCGTCCCACAAAAGCAAGGTCCTGCGGTTCACTCATGCGCCCGCCGCAGCCTGTATCCTTGCGCGCCGCGAATTCCAGCCCTCCCCATGAAGATCGGCATCGATTTCGGCACCAGCTATTCCGCCGCCGCCGCCGTCATCGACGGTCAGGTCCGCACCGTGCGTTTCGGCGAGGAACGCCAGTTCCGCACCACGGTGTATTTCCCCGAGGCCGTGCCCGACCCGGACAAGTTCGAACTCGACGACGCGATGGAGGCCGAGGTCGACTCGATCGTGCGCAGCGCGCGCGCCGAGCAGAGCCGCAACCCCGGCCAGGCCCGGCGCAGCGACCTCGAACTGCGCCGCGATGCGGTGCGCGCGGTGCGCCGGCAGTGGCTGGAGCGGCAGGTGCGCGAGGCGCGCGCCTCGGCCGCGTCGCTGCAGAACGCGGTGTACGGCGAGGAAGCGGTCGAGGCCTATCTGGCCGAGGGCTTCGGCAATCTGGTGCAGTCGCCCAAGTCGATGCTCGGCTACCAACTGGCGCCGCACGTGCGTCAGACCATCGTCGGCATCGCCGGCTACATCCTCGAACACATCCGCCTGAGCGCCAGCCAGCAGTTCGGCGCCAACGTGCGCGCGGCGGTGCTCGGCCGGCCGGTGCAGTTCCGCAGCTCGATGGGCGCGGCCGGCGGCGACCAGGCCCTGGAGATCCTGCGCGAAGCCGCGCTCGGCGCGGGCTTCGACGAAGTCGATTTCCTCGAAGAACCGGTCGCTGCGGCGCTCGGCCACCACGCCCAGAGCCCGCAACGCCACCGCGCGCTGGTGGTCGACATCGGCGGCGGCACCAGCGACATCACCCTGGCCGAAGTCGGCGGCGCGCAGCCGCCGCAGGTGCTGGGTTCGTGGGGCATCGCCCGCGGCGGCGTCGATGTCGATCTGGCGCTGAGCCTGTCGCGCTTCATGCCGCTGTTCGGCAAGGGCGCCACGCGCGTGCCGGCGCACCATTTCGTCGAAGCCGCGACCGTGCACGACGTAATCCGCCAGCGCGATTTCCAGCGCCGCGACGCCTACCGCGAAGTCGACGAACCGTTCGGTTCGCGCCTGATCGCGCTGCAGGACACCGGCAACACCACCCGCCTGAGCCGCGCGGTGGAAGCGGCCAAGATCGAACTGAGCTCGCGCGAACGCAACCGCGCCGAGCTCGACTACATCGAGGCCGGGCTGGCCCAGGAAGTGCTCGCGCCCGACCTCGGCATGGCCGCCGAGGGTTTCCTCGGTTTCTTGACCGAACTGTTGAACGACGTCGCCGCGCAGATCGGCGAGCCGCCGCAGGTGGTGTTCCTGACCGGCGGCATGTCGCGCGCGCCGTACGTGCGCGAGGCGGCGCAGCGGTGTTTCCCGGAGGCGCAGCTGGTGGCCGGCGATGCGTCGCTGGGGGTGGTGTCGGGGTTGGCGTTCGCGGCGTTGGGCTGAAGACCGCGATTGAGGCCCGGATTCGCGCCGTTCCGGGTTGACAGGCCCGGGCCTTTCCCCCTCAAATTCGGCCGTTCGCTGCTTCGGCCGTCGGGATTTGGGGGATCTATGGCAAGGAAGTCTTCGCCCGCGCTGGTGAGCGAGTATCTCGAGCGCCTGTCGGGCGAAATGTTCGAGCCCGCGTACCGCACCGAACTGTCCGACCTGATCCGCGGCAAGGCCGGCATCTACGCGCTCTACAAAGGCGAACGGCTGTACTACGTCGGGCTCGCGCGCAATCTCGAAAAACGCGTCGGCGATCACCTCAAAGACCAGCATGCGGGCAAGTGGGACTCGTTCAGCGTCTACCTGATCAGCGCCAGCGAACACATCAAGTCGCTGGAGTCGCTGCTGCTGCGGGTCTTGTTCCCGAAGGGCAACCAGGTCAGCGGCAAGCTGGTCGGCGCGGTCGACAAGAAGAACCTGCTGCTCAAGGCGATGAAGGAGACCGACTCGGCCCGGCGCGCCCGTCTCGTCGGCGCGCATCGCCCGGCTCCGACGGTGCGCAAAAAAGCCGCGACCGGCCGCGGCGCGGTCGCCTTGGCCGGCGTGGTCAAACGCGCATTGCCGTTGCTGCGCGAGTACGGCGGCGAAGTCCATCGCGCGTCGCTGCGCAGCGACGGCTACATTCATTACAAGGGACAAAAGTACCGTTCGCCGTCGGCTGCGGCAGGGCAGATCTGTCCGGGCGCCGTCAACGGTTGGTACTTCTGGTATTACGAAGCCTCCAAGGGCGATTGGGTGCCTTTGGACCGGTTGCGCAAGTAGCGCGCCCGAAGCCGCTGCGGAGTCCCGCCCGATGACCGAACGTCCGTACTCGCCCTCGTGCGAACGCAACCGCGACCCGATCCTCGCCGTGCTGCGCGAACATTTCGCCGACCGCCGCGAGGTGCTGGAAATCGGCAGCGGCACCGGCCAGCACGCGGTGCATTTCGCCGCGGCGATGCCGTGGTTGCGCTGGCAATGCTCCGACGGCGCCGCCTATTTGCCGGGGATCCGCTTGTGGCTGGCCGAAGCGGCTTTGGCCAATACACCGCCGCCGTTGGAACTCCAGGCCATCGTTGAGCCCGCGCCCGGTTTCGCGCCGCCGCCGCCGTTGCCGCGCGGCGGCGATGGCGTAGCGCGCGGCTTCGACGCGGTCTTCAGTGCAAACACCCTGCACATCATGGGCTGGCCGCAGGTCGAGGCGTTCTTCGCCGGCCTGGCGACGGTGCTCGCCGACGACGCCTGCGTCGTCGTGTACGGGCCGTTCAACTACGCCGGCGCCTATACCAGCGACAGCAATCGCGATTTCGACGGCTGGCTCAAGGCGCGCGATCCGGCCTCGGCGATCCGCGATTTCGAGGCGGTCGATGCGCTGGCCGCGGCGATCGGGCTGCGTCTGCGCGCGGACATCGCGATGCCGGCCAACAACCGCTGCCTGGTCTGGCGCCGCGGCTGAGCGCTGCGGCCGCGCGGCGCTTGACGGCGGCCGCCGCGGCGCCCGCACAATGCGTTTCCGCTCCGATCCGGATTCCGCCATGCGCGCAACGCTGCCGTCTTCGCTGTTGTGCGTACTGGCGCTGGCCGTGGCCGGCTGCCAACAGGCGACGCCGCCCGCTCCCGCCGCGAAACCCGAAGCGACGCCGGCCGCGGCAACGCCGCAGTGGCGCGTCTCCGACTGGCCACTGCCGGTCGCCGCCGCCGCCGCGCAGCCGGACCTGATCGCCGCGCCGGACGGCGGCTGGTTGCTGTCGTGGATCGAACCCGGCGAACACGGCGGGCATGCGTTGAAGTTCGCGCGCGCCGGCCGCGACGGTCGCTGGGACGCGCCGCGCCGCATCGCCGCGGGCCGCGACTGGTTCGTCAACTGGGCCGACACGCCGCATATCGCCGCGAGCGCCGACGGCGCGCTGTGGGCGCACTGGCTGCAGAAGTCGGCGCCGGCGACCTATGCCTACGACGTGGTGCTGACCCGCTCCGGCGACGGCGGCGCCACCTGGTCGAAGCCGCTGAAGGTCAACGACGACGGCACCGCGACCGAGCACGGCTTCGTCTCGCTGTGGCCCGACGGCGCCGACGGCCTCGGCGTGGCCTGGCTCGACGGCCGCCACACCGGCGCGGCCGCGGGCGAGGGCGGCCACGCCGGCCACCGCGGCGCGATGAGCCTGCGCGCGGCGCGCTTCGACGCGAAGCTGGCGCGCTCGCTCGACCACGAAATCGATGCGATGACCTGCGACTGCTGCCAGACCGACGCGGCGCCGACCGCGCGCGGCCCGTTGCTGGTCTATCGCGACCGCGATGCGCAGGAGATCCGCGACATCGCCGCGACCCGCCGCGACGGCGAGGCCTGGAGCGAGCCGCGCCACGTCAACGCCGACCGCTGGACCATGCCGGCCTGCCCGGTCAACGGCCCGTCGGTGGCCGCGCGCGGCGAGGCGGCGCTGGTGGCGTGGTACACCGCCGCGGGCGGCGAGTCCAAGGTGCAGGCGGCGCGCAGCGACGACGCCGGCACGAGTTTCGGCGCGCCCTTGCTGCTCGACCGCGGCGAGCCGGTGCAGGGCCGGGTCGAGGCCGCGCTCGGCGCGGACGCGGCCTGGGTGCTGTGGCTGCGCGAGGACAAGCAGGGACAGACCCTGTGGCTGGCGCGGCTGGCGCCGGATCTGTCGCGCGAACTGCAACGCATCGAAGTGGCGCGGGTGCCGGGGCGCGGCCGCGGCACCGGCTTCGCCCAGCTCGCGCTCGGCGACGGCGTCGCTTATGTGGTGTGGACCGAACTGGTCGACGGCGCCGCGCGGCTGCGCGGGGCGCGGGTGCAGGCCGAGGCCGGCTCCGCGCCGGACGCGCGGCCTCAGCCCGAGGCGACGGTTTCCAGCAGCGGCGAATCGAACATCGCCGCCGGCGACACCACCGTTTCGCCGAGCGGCACGCGCGCGCCGTAGCGTTCGCGCAGCTTGGCCTTCACTGCCGGGTCGTCGAGCCTGAACTCGCCCAGGCGCTGCAGCTTGCCGATGCGAACGCCCATCGCGCGGTCGAACAATTTGTAGGCCAGCTCGCTGCAATACAGCCGGTCGTCGGACCAGCCGAAAGCGAGGTCGTAATGCTTGCCGCGCATCCGCTCGGCCTGCGCCAGCAAGCGCTGGGCCTGCGCCGCATCCGGCGGCTGGCGCAAGCGCTTGAGCACGTAATGCCGGCCCTGGCCGCGCGCGATCCATGCGTCCAGCGGGGTGTAGCGCGCCGGTTCGACCGCTTCGAACACATACGGCTTGCCGTCGCGATGCAGCACCACGCCCATGTGGCTGTAACGCGAACCGGTCGCGCTCTGGACCGCCAGGCTCTGCGCCGAACGCGAGGCGTGGAAGATCAGGTCGCCGTCGCGCACCGGCGGCGGCGCGGCGCGCGCGCAGGCCGCGCCCAGCGTCAGCGTGGCGGCCAGCGCGCAGGCGAAAACGGCGCGCAGCGCGGCCGCGCGGCTCATCGGGAGTGGCTCATTCGAGGCAGCTCATCGGGCGCCGCTCATGCCGGCGCGCCGGCCGCTTCGGCGCGCTTGGCCGCGACCGTGGCGAACAGCCGCACGTCGCGGTTCTCGGTGCCGTGCCGGATCGTGCCCTCCTCGCGCATGCCGAGCCGTTCCAGCACCTTGATCGACGCCGCATTGCCCGGGCTGACGATCGCCAGCACCCGCGCCAACGCCAGCGCCTCGCGTGCGTAGCGCAGCACCGCCTCGCCGGCCTCGACCGCATAACCGCGCTGCCAGTGGCGTTGCAGGAAGGCGTAGCCCAGGTCCGGCGCGGGCAGGGTGTCGCGGCACAGCAGGCCGCTGATGCCGATCGGCTCGCCGCTGTCGCGCAGCTCGACCCGCCACAGGCCGTAGCCGTGGCGCGCGTAGCTTGCGGCGGGGCCGTCCTGGATGTAGCGCAGCGCGCCGTCGAGGTCGCGCACGCCGCGGTCGCCGATGCCGCCGAGGAAGCCGGGTTCGTTGAGCAGTTCGAGAATGAAGCCGGCGTCGCCGGCGGCGAGCTCGCGCAGGGTCAGGCGTTCGGTCTGGATCGTCGGCATGGGCGGCGGCGCGCGCGGGTCGGTCGGGCAACGATACGACAGTGGCGCGCTTCGGTGAGGCCTCGATGAAGCCGGCGCGACGGCGGCTACACTGGCCGGCCACGCACCGCCGCCTTCGCCGCCATGACCGAGCCGTCCCGCCTGCACGAAATCCACCCCATCGCCGACGACAAGCGCCGCGCCGTGCTCGACGCGCTGGCCGCGATCGAGCGCGAGCACGACGTGCGCGTGGTCTACGCCTGCGAATCCGGCAGCCGCGGTTGGGGCTTTTCCTCGCCCGACAGCGACTACGACGCGCGCTTCGTCTACGTGCACCGGCAGCCGTGGTACCTCAGCGTCAACGAGCGCACCGGCCCGGGCGAGCCGCAGCGCGACGTGATCGAGCTGCCGATCGAGTCGGACCTGGACGTGGCCGGCTGGGACCTGCGCAAGGCGCTGCGGCTGGTGTCCAAGTCCAACCCGACCCTGCTGGAGTGGCTGCGCTCGCCGATCGTGTACCGCCAGGACGAGGCGATGGCCGCCGAGCTGCACCGGCTGGCCGAGCGCTTCTATTCGCCGATCGCGGCCTGGCACCACTACCTGAGCCTGGCGCGCGGCACCTTCCGCTCGCACCTGGGCGGCGACAGCATCCGCACCAAGAAATACCTGTACGTGCTGCGGCCGGTGCTGGCCTGCCAGTGGATCGAACGCGAGGACAGCGCGCCGCCGATGGCGTTCGAACTGCTGCTGGAGCGGCTGCTGCCGGACGGCCCGGTGCGCGCGGCGATCGACGAGCTGCTGGTGCGCAAGCGCCGCAGCGCCGAAGTCGAAGCCGGGCCGCGGGTGCCGGCGCTGAGCGATTTCCTCGCCGCCGAGCTGGAGCGGATGCAGGCGCAGCCGCCGCAGCTGAGGCCGGGCCAGGGGCGCGGCGATGAGCTGGACGAGTTCTTCCGCGCTTCGCTGCGGCAGGAGTGGTGACCCCCTGTAGGAGCGGCGCGAGCCGCGACCGCGACAACGCAACTGCGGCGAAACTTGCGGCGTAGTTGCGTTGTCGCGGTCGCGGCTCGCGCCGCTCTTACAGGAAGCAGCGAGGCTCAGTTCGACAACGGCAACGGCGGCTGCAACGGCTCGATCGTGCCTTCCCCGCGCATCACCTTCTTGTATTCCTTGCGCGACACCGAGATGTAGCGTTCGTTGCCGCCGATCTCGACCTGCGGCCCGTCGTGCACCGCGCGCCCGGCTTCGTCCACGCGCAGGGTCATGGTCGCCTTCTTGCCGCTGTGGCAGATGGTCTTGATCTCGCTGAGCTCGTCGGCCCAGGCCAGCAGGTACTGGCTGCCTTCGAACAGTTCGCCGCGGAAATCGGTGCGCAGGCCGTAGCACAGCACCGGGATGCGCAGGTCGTCGACCACTTCGCTGAGCTGCCAGACCTGCGAGCGGCTGAGGAACTGGGCCTCGTCGACCAGCACGCAATGCAGCGCGCCGTGCGCGGCGATGTCGGCGCGGATCAGCGCTTCCAGGTCCTGGTCGCGGTCGAAGGCCTGGCCTTCGGCGCGCAGGCCGATGCGCGAGGCGACCACGCCGGTGCCGGCGCGGTGGTCCAGGCGCGGGGTCAGGATCGCGGTGCGCATGCCGCGTTCGCGGTAGTTGTGCGCCGACTGCAGCAGGGTCGTGGTCTTGCCGGCGTTCATCGCCGAATAATAGAAATAGAGCTTGGCCATGCCGCCAGTGTAGGGCGAGCGGCGCCGCCGCTACAGACTTGACGCCGGCCGGCGCGCGCGTCGCGCGCGCGCCGGCGCGATGCTCACGGGGTACCGCTTACGGCGTGCCGTTCAGGCTTTGCGGAACGCCGACCTCGACGTTGCCGCCGCTCTGCCAGACCGCGTCCTCGACCGCCCAGTAGCGGTGCGCGTCGAGCCGCCAGTCGGCGTACATCGGGCGCAGGTCGAGCGAATCGCCGCCGTCGAACAGCGAGGCGCCGCCCATCGACGCGGCCACTTGCACGCGGTCGGTGGCGGCGCCGGTGCGGCTGCCGGTGGCCTGGCTGCGCGCCCGCGCCAGCGCGCGCTCGAAGCGCGGCTTGGCCGCCTCGTCGCCGAACTCCGCGTACAGGGCGCGGCCCTCGCGCAGCGCGCGCTCGCGTTCGGCCTCGCTGAGTTCCAACCACATCTTCTCGCGCAGCAGCAGGAACTGCGGGTAGCGGCGCTCGGCGGCGAGGTCGGCCCAGGCGTAGGCCAGGGCGCGGTCGGCGGGCTGGCCCAGGCCGTGCCACAGGATCAGGCTCAGGCGGTGCTGCGAATACTTGTCGGCGTAGCGCGCGGCGCGGCGGAACTGCTCGGCGGCGCTGCGCCAGTCGCCCTTGCCGGCGGCTTCGGCGCCGTACAGGCGGTACAGCTCGTTGGGATGGGTCGCGGCGATGCGGCGGCGGGTTTCGAACTCGCGCAGCGTGGTCCGGTCGGTCTCGGCCACGGCCTGTTGTTGCGGCGTCGGCGCAGGCGGCGCTGCGACGGGCGGCGCCGCCGACGCGGCGGCCGGCGCCAGCGCGGCGAACACGAAAAACAGCGCGAAACCTCGGGGCATGGCCGGCTCCGGCGGCCCGGCGGCGGGTCCGCAGGCGTCCAGCCTACTCCAGCCGCGCCGCCGCCGGCACGGCGGTTAGACTATCGGGTCGGTCCGGCCCCCGCCGGCGATCTGGCGTCCCATGCACGGTCTCAATCCCCCCCAACGCGCCGCCGTCCTCAACACCGACGGTCCCTTGCTCGTGCTCGCCGGCGCCGGCAGCGGCAAGACCCGCGTGATCGTGGAGAAGATCGCCCACCTGATCGCGTCGGGCCGCATGCCGGCCAAGCGCATCGCCGCGATCACCTTCACCAACAAGTCGGCCAAGGAAATGCGCGAACGCGTGGCCAAGCGCATCCGCGGCGACGCCGCCGACGGCCTGACCATCTGCACCTTCCACGCGCTGGGCCTGAAGTTCCTGCAGATCGAGCACGCCAAGCTCGGCCTGCGCCGAGGCTTCAGCGTGTTCGACAGCGACGACAGCAACGCCCAGATCAAGGACCTGCTGCCGGCCGGGACCAAGCCCGACGTGCTCGACGACATGCGCAACCTGATCTCGCGGGCCAAGAACGCGGGCCTGTCGCCGGAGCAGGCGATGGCCGAATCGCGCAGCCCGCGCGAGATCGAGGCGGCGACGATCTACGAGCTGTACCAAAAGCGCCTGACCACGTTCAACGCGGTCGATTTCGACGATTTGATCCGCCTGCCGGTGCAGTTGCTGGAAGCCGACAGCGACGTCCAACTGGCCTGGCGCGAGCGCATCGGCTACCTGCTGGTCGACGAGTGCCAGGACACCAACGACGCCCAGTACCGTCTGCTCAAGGGGTTGGCCGGGCCGCGCGGGCTGTTCACCTGCGTGGGCGACGACGACCAGTCGATCTACGCCTGGCGCGGCGCCAATCCGGACAATCTGCTCGAGCTCGGCAAGGATTATCCGAGCCTGCAGATCGTCAAGCTCGAACAGAACTACCGTTGCAGCAACCGGGTCCTGCGCGCGGCCAACGCGCTGATCGCCAACAACCCGCACGAGCATCCCAAGACCTTGTGGAGCGACCAGGCCGACGGCGAGCGCATCCGGGTGTGGGAATGCCGCGACAGCGCGCACGAAGCCGAAAAGGTCGCCGCCGAAATCCACTTCCAGCAGCAGAAGCACAACGCGCCGTGGAGCGACTTCTGTATCCTGTTCCGCGGCAACCATCAGAGCCGCGCGCTGGAAAAGGCGTTGCAACTGCTGCGGGTGCCGTATCACCTCAGCGGCGGCACCGCGTTCCTGGAGCGCGGCGAGGTCAAGGACGCGCTGGCGTGGCTGCGGCTGGTCGCCAATCCCGACGACGACGCGGCGTTCCTGCGTTCGGTGACCTCGCCCAAGCGCGAGGTCGGCGCCACTTCGTTGGCCAAGCTGGCCGAGATGGCGCGCCACGCGCAGCTGCCGATGTCGCGCATGGCCGAGTCGATCCACGCGATCAAGCAACTGACCCCGCGCGCCGGCAACGCGCTCGACGGCTTCGTCAACATCGTGCGCTTCCTGCGCGAGGAGGCCCAGCGCATCAGCCCCGGCGAACTGGTCGGCGTGCTGGCCGAGCGCAGCGGCCTGCTCGCCTCGATCCGCGCCCAGTGCAAGGACGAGGCCAGCTACCAGCGACGCAAGGAAAACCTGCAGGAGCTGTCGGGCTGGTTCGACGGCGGCCGCGGCTCGGGCCCGGGCGAACTGGCCGCGCAGCTGGCGCTGCTGTCGCACGCCGACAAGGGCGAGGCCGGCAACCAGGTGCGGCTGATGAGCCTGCACGCGGCCAAAGGCCTGGAATTCCGCTTCGTCTTCATCGTCGGCGTCGAGGACGGCAACCTGCCGCACGACGCCAGCCTCGACGAAGGCCGCCTGGACGAAGAACGGCGGCTGATGTACGTGGGCATCACCCGCGCCAAGGAGCAGCTGTACCTGTCGCACTCGCGCGAAACCCAGCGCTGGGGCGAGCGCATCCGGCTCAAGCCGAGCCGCTTCATCGACGAACTGCCGGCCGGCGAACTGCAACGCGACGGCGCCGATCCGGTCGCCGACGCCGAACGCAAGCGCGAACGCTCGCTGGCGGGCTTCGCCGCGATCAAGGCGCTGCTCGAAGAAGGCTGAGCCGTCGCGGGACCGTCGTCCGTCCCGCGGGAAGACGGTCCGCGCCGCTGTCTTGCGCTCTTGCGGCAAAGCCGTCGGCCCCGACGCCCTTCGCTGTTCGGGAGGGCCGTCGGGCGCGACGCCTTCCGCTCCGATCGCTGCCTGTCCGCGCATCGCAACGAATGCGCACTTCGACGGATTTCTGCCCGCCCCGTCACACCCATGCGGCCGCTGCGCACGCGACCGCATCGCGCGAAACCGCTAGGCTGGCGTCCGAATCCCCCGAAGGGCCCCCGCCCATGCCCCTGCTGATCAACGCCTATTCCACGCTCGCCTCGCCGCCGCCGCCGCCGTTCCTGACGCAGGCGCCCACCCGCCGCGACCGCAGCGATCCCGAATTGGTGCCGCACCTGCAGGGCTTCGTCGGCTACGTGATGAGCACGGTCGCCGACGGCATGGACGCGCGCACCTTCGGCGTGCTGCGGCATCTGCAGCGAGTGCAGACCCAGTTTTCGTTCGAAGTGCACGAGCGCGATTACGACGCGCTCGCCGCCTGGGGCGACAGCGCCAACGTGCTGTGCTTCCTGCCCGACGGCAGCGTGCGCGACGCCGCCGGCAACGTGCTGGTGAGCCGCGGCGAACCGCCGGTGGAAGCCGACGCCGCGCTGCCGTACCCGGCCGACGCGCGCGAGCGCAAGCGCCGCAGCGAAGCCGAACTGCGCCAGCTCGGCGCCGCGCCGCCGGCGCACCTGCCGCCGGTGCTCGGCGCCGGCGAAGTGCGCCTGCGCGACGCGCAGGAAGCCATGCGCCGCATGCTGGCGCTGTGCGCGGTCGCGGTGCGCGCCGAGTCGCTGAGCTCGCAGCCGCTGTCGATGGAGGAAATCCGCGCCAAACTCGCGACGGGCGTGGCCGCGCTGACCCCGGCCGAACGCGCCTTCATCGCCGCCGACAAACCCGACGAGGACACCTGGGCCAACCAGGGCTGGCGCTACGAAAGCGCGGCGCTGCTGCAATGGGCGCTGGGCCTGAGCGAGGCGCTGCCGGCGCCGACCGCGATCTGCGACGCGGCCCGGGTCGCGCGCGTGGCCATCGACCATTCAGACGAGGCCGCCATCGCCGCCGCGCGCCTGCGCCCGCTGCCGGAACTGCTCGACGCGCTCGACGGCGCTTATCGCCGCCACTGGCTGGTGCGGCAGGCGCGTCTGGACGACAAACCCGCGCCGATCGGCCTGCATCCCAGCGTCGTCTACGAGCGCCACTACGCGCTCAACTGGCTGCTGCGTTTCGACGAGCAGGACTGGGACGAGGTCGGCACGCCGACCTGAGCGCGGCGGCCGCCCGCTCGGCATACTCGGCGCATGAACCCGACCCTGCGCCCCGCAACCATAGCCGACCATCCGGCCGTGCTCGCCCTGAATCTCGAAGCCGAAGCGCTGATGAGCCCGATGGACGCCGCGCGTCTGGCCATGCTCGACGGCCAGAGCGCTTACCACCGCGTGGCCTGCGACGGCGACGCGGTGGTCGCGTTCCTGATCGCGCTCGACCAGGGCGCCGACTACGACAGTCCGAACTACCAGTGGTACCGCCAGCGTTACCCGCGCTTTCTCTACATCGACCGCATCGCCGTGGCGGCGAGCCATCGCGCGCGCAAGCTCGGCGGACTGCTCTACGACGATCTGTTCGCGTTCGCGCGCCAACGCGGCTTCGACACGGTCGCGGCGGAGTTCTACATCGAACCGTTCAACGAAGCGTCGAGCCGATTCCATGCGCGGCATGGATTCGTCGAAGTCGGGACGCAGTGGGTCGCGCAGGGAAGCAAGCGCGTGTCGTTGCAGATCGCCGCGGTGCCGAAGGGCTGACGCGTATCGCGCGTTGCGCGAATAAAAAAATCGCCGCGGCACTTGCTTGCGCGAATTTCGTTTTGCTATGTTGCGCGCATGGACATCATCTCTCACCGCCGACTACGCCTGAGCGCGCGATTGCATCGTCGCGACGCCGGCGTGCGTTCGAGCGGAATCCGACTACGTTGACCCCATCGCCCGATCCCTCGCGGATCGGCCGGGGCCGCTAGCGGTACGACTCGAAGGCGCCGAAAGGCGCCTTCGTCGTTTTCGCCTTTCGGCATCGCATGCCGCCACCGACTCCGCTGCGCCTTCGCCGGCGCGGCGCGGGACGCCGCGCGCCGGCATCCGCATCGATTCCCCACGCCCGAATGACGTAATGGCAAACGTGCAGCCCTGAGATGGCTGCGGCCGCAAGGCCGTGCGGGTTCGAGTCCCGCTTCGGGCACCACTTCGCAAGCACCATCCGCCCGGATGGCGAAACGGTAGACGCACCGGTCTCAGAAGCCGGTGGCCGCAAGGCTGTGTGGGTTCGAATCCCACTCCGGGCACCAATGCAAACCCACGTCGCCCAAGTGACGTAACTGGCAACCGTGCCGGCCTCAGATGCCGGCGGCCGCGAGGCCGTGCGGGTTCGACTCCCGCCTTGGGCACCACACTCGGCCATGCCGCACGCCGGCAAAACTGCGATGATCGAATCCGGTTCCGATGCAACGGCTCGCGCATGATCGTGCGGCATCTCCCTTCGACGAGCGTTGCGCCGCGATGATGCCGACCCTGGCCCGCGTCGGCCTGCACCTGCGCCCGCTCGTCATGGCCGACGCGCCGGCGTGGTTCGCCTATCTGTCCTTGCCCGGCGCGGTCGAACACACCAGCTGGAGCCTGGACGGGATCGAGGTGCTGTACCCGCAGATCGCCGCGTCCCATCCGTTCCGCGGCGATGCGCCGGTCTTGTTCGCGATCGTCGACGATCTGGACGAACTGGTCGGCACGGTCGGTTTCCATACCGTGTTCGACGATCCGCGCGGCGGCGAGATCGCCTACAACCTGCATCCGGCGCACTGGGGCCGCGGCATCGCCAGCGAGGCCTGCGCGGCGGTGACGCAGTGGGGCTTGCACGAGCGCGGTTATGCGCGCGTCGACGCGTACGCGCTCGACAGCAATTCCGCCAGCCAGCGCGTGCTCGACAAGTGCGGGTTCCGTCGCGTGCGGCTGGAGACCGGGCTGCGCTCGGTGCGCGGCGCGCCGCGCGATTTCTGGCTGTACCGGCGCGAGGCGTGAGCGCGGGCGCTTGCCAGCGGCGCGGCCGCGGACGATGATCCGGGCACTTCATCGGATGAGGGCAAGGATCATGCGCTGGTTCCGTTCCGCCGCCGTACTGTGCCTGTGCGCGATGTCCGCCGCCGCGTTCGCGGGCGAGCGGCCGCAGTTCCTGGGTTCGCCCGATCCGGCCGCGGCGAAGTTGCCGTTCTCCGAAGCGGTGCGCAGCGGCGACCTGTTGTTCCTGTCCGGCCAGATCGGCACCGTGCCCGGCGCCGACAACGCCTTGGCGAAAGGCGGGATCGGGCCGGAGGCCGAGCAGACGCTGGGCAACATCCGCGCCGTGCTCGAACGCCACGGCGCGTCGATGCGCGATGTGGTCAAGTGCACGGTGTTCCTGGCCGATATCGGCGATTGGCCGGCGTTCAACGAGGTCTATCGCAAGCATTTCAGCGCGCCGTTCCCGGCGCGCAGCGCGTTGGCCGCGTCGGGTCTGGCGATGGGCGCCAAGGTCGAGGTCGAATGCATCGCGCAGGCGCCGCGCAAGGCGGGCAAGGCGCGATGAGCATCGGCTTCGGCGCCGTGGCCGCACGCGCGGCCGTCTGCGCGCTGGCCTGCGCACTGGCGCTCGCCGCGCCGGCGCGCGCGGACGCGGCCGAAGGCTATACGCCGGCCGACGCGGTTTTGTCGGAACCGCGCGCGCATCCCGACTGGCCATGCCTGTCGTCGCTGCTGCAGCAGATCGTCGACGACCAGGGCGAGCGCGGCGTCAACCTCCTGCACATCGGCCGCGTGGTGCGTCGGGCCGGCGACGGCGACGACTTCGTGCGCGTGTACTGGCCGCGGCAGCGCGCGATCGTGCTGGTGTCGCTGAACCGCAACGGCTGCGCCGATCCCGCTTACCGCTACGACTCGCTCGGCCTGGGCTGGTATCGGACCAAGGCGCGCATCGACCTGGACAGCCACGTGCGCGAAACCGAGGCCGAAGTCAGCGGCAGCAGCTTCCTCGTCACCCGCGCGTGGACCGACGCGGTGATCGCCGAATGCACGACGCACGGCACCGAGCTCAAGCTGCGGCGCGCGCGCCGGCGGCGTTCGGACGCCGACGCCGACGCGCTTTGAGCCGGCGCGACGCAGGCCGCGCTCAGGCTGCCTTGCGCTCGTCCAGCAAGGCTTCCAGCGCGTCGTAGCTCAGGCCCATGCCGGTTTCCATCGGCGATTGCAGCACGCCGTCGCGGATCTCGCGGCTGGCGTATTCGATGCGGTTGCGCATCAGCGTGCGTCCGCCGCGTTCGACGAAGGTGGTGGTGCCGAGCGCGTCGCCGCCGAACCAGGCCTCGTCGAAACGCTCGCGGCCGACGATGCGCTCGGGCGCGACGACTTCGGCGTAGACGCCGCGGATGCCCATCTGCGCATCGCCGTTGCGCCACAGATAGCGGTAGGCGCCGCCGGCGCGCAGATCGATCTCGCACTCGTCGAGCGACCAGCCGCCGAACACGCCGAGCCAGCGCTTGAGCAGCTCGGGGCGGGTCCAGGCTTCGAACACCAGTTCGCGTGGGGCGTCGAATTCGCGGGTGACGACGATGGCGGTGTCGCCGTCGGCGGCGACGCTCAGGGTGTTGTTGGCGCTCATGGCGTTTTCCTTTTGCGGTTGGGACGGATGGCGGGACGCGGCGCGGCGGCATCGCTGCCGGCGCGCTCGCGCTGCATTTGCGCCAGCAGGGCATCGAGCTGGCCGAAGCTGCTCTCCCAGTAGCGCCGATAGGTTTCGAGCCACGCGTTGGCCTCGGCCAGCGGCTGCGCGCGCAGCCGGCACGGGCGGCGCTGGGCGTCGCGGCCGCGTTCGATCAGGCCGGCGCCTTCGAGCACCTTGAGGTGCTTGGAGATCGCCGGCTGGCTCATCGCGAACGGCTCGGCCAGCTCGTTGACCGAGGCCTCGCCGAGCGCGAGCCGGGCCAGGATCGCGCGCCGGGTCGGGTCGGACAGGGCGGCGAAGGTGGCGTCCAGGTGCTGGCTGGGCTGCATAAATAACCAAATAGTTATAGAACGTATTGGCTATATACGCGGCCGGTGCGGGCTGGTCAAACCCGTTCCGACGAACGGCGCGGCATTCGACACGCTTTTGCGCCGGGGCCTACACTTCCCGGCCTTTCCTCAGGACCCACGCGCATGCAGCTTCGCGTCCCTCTTACCGTCCTGGCCTGCGCGCTGGCGCTGGCCGCGTGCAAGCCGCAGCCGGGCGCGCCGGCCGCCGCCGCGCCCGCCGCCGATGCCAAGCCCGCGGCCGCCGCGCCGCCGGCCGCCGACGCCAAGCCGACCGGCGCGGACGACAACCTCAACGCGGTGCTGTGGATGCAGCGCTCGGTCGAATACCGCGCCAGCGCCGAGACGATCTATCGCGCCGCCGCCGACAAGCTCGACGCCGCGCTGAAGCAGCCGAACTGGGACGCGCTGGTGCCGGACGAACGCGGCAACGCCGCCAAGGGCCTCAAGCCCGCGGTGGTGATGGACGTGGACGAGACCGTGCTCGACAACTCGCCGTATCAGGCGCGCTTGGTGCGCGACGGCAAGGAATACGACGAAGTCAGCTGGGACGCGTGGGTCGCGGAAAAGAAGGCCAAACCGGTGCCCGGCGTGGTCGAGTTCGCCAAGGCCGCGCAGGCCAAGGGCGTGACCATCCTGTACCTGTCGAACCGCGCGGTGCATCTGAAGGACGCCACGCTCGCCAACCTGCGCAGCGCCGGCCTGCCGGTCGCCGACGACTCGGTGTTCCTCGGCCTGGGCACGGTGGTCGATGGCTGCGAACAGAACGGCAGCGAGAAGAATTGCCGGCGCTTGCTGGCCGGCAAGCAGTATCGCGTGCTGATGCAGTTCGGCGACCAGATCGGCGACTTCGTGCAGGTGGTGGCGAACACGCCGGAAGGCCGCGACGGTCTGCTCGAGCAATACCACGACTGGTTCGGCGAACGCTGGTGGATGCTGCCGAACCCGAGTTACGGCTCGTGGGAAGCGATGACCTTCAACAACGACTACAGCCAGTCGCGCGACGCGCGGCGCGAGGCCAAGCGCAAGGCGCTGGATCTGGCGCCGTAAGGCGTCTCAGGTGTTCTGGCGACGTTCTACCTTTTTAAATCAATGAGTTGAATCGCAATACTTAAGGTATTGCATTAGCTTGGTCCCGGCGTTAGTCTGCCCGCATCCCGGCTCCGGCCGGGGCCATGCCACAACTCGTACTCTCCGGCGCAAGCCGGATTTGAAGGAGGCCTCGCGCCTCCTTTTTCTTTTTTGCGGCGCAGGTTCGGCAGCTCCCTGTAGGAGCGGCGCGAGCCGCGATCGCGACACGTCGCTTAGCGCGAACGCTGGACAAAATCTCGCCATTCGCATCTCGCGACTCGGCGCAGTGCATTTGTCGGTGGCTTTCGCGGTTGTGCGATTGGCGCGGTCGCGGCTTGCGCCGCTCCTACAGGTAGGCCATGCGGGATGCGTCAGTAGGTGACGGTGACTACGACCGTGTCGGTGTAGCTCCCCGGCGTTGCCGTCTGCGGCGCTACCCGGCCGTACACCGTCTGCGATTGCGCCGTACCCGTGCCGGTGCCGGCGACCGTGTCGGTGCCCAAGGTCGTGCCCCAGCGCTGGCTGCGGCCGCTGTCGCGGTACAGCTCGTACGGGACGAACAGGCCGCCGGCGCTGCGCATGCGGCGGATGTTGCCGCTGGCGTTGAGGCCGTTGCCGATGCCGAGTTGCCAGGCGGTGCGGCCGGTGCAGGTCAGGCCGATCGCGGTGGTGCGGTCGACGTTGCTGAGGATCCGTCCCGGCACGTTGCCGAAGGCGAGGTCGGGCACCGGCTTCGGGCTCAGCGCGCAGGCGTTGGGCACCGAGCCGGAGACGGTGAAGGGGATCGTGCTCGCGGTGCCGGTGCTGCCGCCGCTGATGCACGAGGCGGGCATCGGCGGGGTGCCCAGCAACGCTTCGGCGAACTGGAATTCGATCTTGGTGTCGGCCGCGGCGGTGAAGCGGTTGGTGTAGGTGCCGGCGTTGAGCGCGGTCTGCGTGGGGATGCGGCCGTACAAGGTGGCGGTGAGGGTCTGGCTGCCGCCGAGCAGCGGCACGTCGTAGTCGAACTGCAGCGGCAGGAAATTCGGCACGGTGGCGTTGCCGCGCGCGCCCCAGATCTGGGTGCGCGCGCTGTCGGTGTAAAGCTGCATCTGCAAGGGGTCGGAGAAGCCGTTGATCATGCGCCGCGGCGCCAAGGTGCCGCCGCCGTCGGTGCCGCTGAAAATGCTCACGCACATGTTGACCCGCGCCTTGGCCAGCAGCGACAGCGCGCCGGTGGTGCAGGTGACGGTGAGGGTCGCAGTGGCGTCGGTCTGCGCGCCGTTGGTCGGCGCGAACGCGAGGTTGGTCATGCTGCCGGTGCAACTGGTCGCCGCCTGCGCCGGCGCGGTCCAGGCGAGTGCGGCCAGCAGCGCGAACATGCATCGCAAGCCCATGCGTCGCAGGTCTATGCGCAGCGAGTCCGGGCGCGGTTGGCGCACGCGGTCGCGTGGGATTCGCTCGTCCGCCGCCGTCGCCGTCGCCGTCGCCGTCGCCGTCGCGCGCGCCGGCGCGTTCGCCGCTGCCGCGGTGCGCGCGAACGCGCTCACCGCGCCGCCTCGCGCGCGCACGCCAGCGGCCCGAGCCGGGCGATGCCCTGCGCGTCGGCGGGGTAGTCGAAGCGCACCACGCATTCGCCGCCGTCGGGCAGGCGCACGCGCAACTCGTTGCGTTCCAGCAGCTGTTCCAGATAAGTCTCGCCGTCGTAGCCGACGGTGGCGCGTTCGCCGTTGCCGCTGAGCACTTCGCTGCCGAGCGGCAACGGCGCGCCGGCGGCGTCGCGCAGGCTCAGCACCGCGGCGCGGATCTTGTCGATCTTGAAGCGCACCACGGTGCCGGAGCGGTCGCGCGGCGTGGCCAGCGTTTCGACCCGATCCAGCCGGGTGTCGGCCGGCAGTTCCATCGGATCGATGCCGATGCGGTTGCGCTGCCACGCGTTGAGCGGCGTCACCAGCAGCACGCCGTCGGCGTCGGTGCGGCCGAACGGGCGGTTCTCGAGCAGCACCGGCACGCCGGGCACGCCGGTCGAGACCACCGCGAACGCGTCGCTGACGTTGCGCGCGGCGAAGCCGTGGCCGCCCATCCACACCAGCGCGCCGCTGGCGCTGGCGTAGCCGTAGTCGCGCGAACCCTGGCGCGCGTAGCCGAGGTTGAAGCGGCCGGCATCGGTCAGCCACGCCGCTTCGGCCAGGCCGCCTTCTTCGCCGTCGCCGCCGCGTGCCTGCAGGCGCCAGCCGAAGCCGCCGTCGCCGGGCACCGGGCGCGTCAGGTCGATCGCGCCCTGGTCGAGGCCGGCGGCGCGCTGCGCCGAGACGCTGAGCTGGGTGCCGGGGCGCGCGGGATCGGCTCGCAGGTTGAGGTTGAAGCCGAGGTACACGGTGCGGTCGCGGCTGCGGTCGAGGTTCTGGTTGTACGACAGGCTCAGCGACGCGCGGGTGCCGAGGTTGCGGCTCCAGGTCGCGCCGGCGTAGCGCGCCGGTTCTTCGCCGCGATAGACCAGCCGCACGTAGTTCAGGCCGAGGCTGCCGATGCGCGCATCGCTCCAGCCGATCACCGCGCGTTCGCTGACCCGCGGCGCGCCCAGGCCGTAACGCGAGGCGAGGTCGCGGTAATCGCCGTGGGTGCGCTGGGTATCGGCGGCGAAGTTGAAGCGGCCGTTGCTCCAGTTGTAGGCCGCGGTGTATTGCCAGCCGGCATCGCCGCCGTCGCGGCCGTGGCTCAGCGACGCGCCGAACACGCCGGCTTGCCCGAGCAGCCAGGCCGCGCCGACACCGCCGTTGACCACGCCATCGCCGCCTTCGCCGTGGGCCTGGAAGGTGAAGCGGTCGCTGACGCCGTAGCGCAGGTCGGCGCTGAGCAAGGGGTCGCTGCCGTATTCGAACGAACGCAGCGCGTAGGCCTCGCGCGCGACGCCGAGGCTCACCGACCAGTCTGACAAACCCTTCGCGAGCAGCTGTTGCGCGGCGTAGAACGGAAAGTCGAGCGTGCGGGTGCGGCCGAACGCGTCGGTGACCACCAGCTGCGCGCTGCCGGCGCCGGTGATGCCGGGAATGGTGGTCAGCTGGAACGGCCCGGGCGCGACTTCGCCGCTGTATTGGCGCAGGCCGTTGACGTACAGGTCCACCGCCGACGGCACCGCGACTTCGCCGACCAAGGTCGGCAGCGGCGTAGTGATGCGATACGGCTGCAGGCCGAAATCGCGGCCGAAGCGCACGCCGCCCAGGCGCAGCGGGCGGGTCCAGTCGAGCTGGCCGCTGACCACGTCGCCGACGGTCACGGCGAACATCGATTCGGGCCGCGACCAGCGCCAGCTGGTGTCCAGGCGGATCGAATCGGTGCGCCGCGGCGCGCCGTCTTCGCGGTAGTGGCGGATCACGCCGGTCTGACTGAAGACTCCATCGCCGAGCCCGAACGCGCGCGCTTCGACGAACGCGGTGGCGTTGTCGCTGCGGTCGTCGCGGCTGGCGTAGAGGTCGTAGTTGAGCAACAGCCCCGGCGAGGCGCTGGCCTTGGGCACGTCGGCGCCGGGCGCGTTGAGGCGGCTGACGCGCAGGTCCAGCAAGGCCAGCGGCGCGTCGATGGCGACGCGCTGTTGCGTCGCGTCGAAGCGCACGCTGACGCCGGGCAGGGTGTCGGGTGCGAGCGTGTCGCCGCTGTCGCGGTCGTTCAGGGCGAAGCCGATCGCGCGCAAGGTGGCGACGCTGGCGTAGAGCCGGCCGTCGCGCAGTTCGAACGGTTGCGGCGCGCCGTACGCGGTCTGGTTGAGGCTGACTTCGAGGTACACGGCCATGTTCGCGGCCTGCGCCGCGGCCGCGGCGGCGTTGACCGGACGCGCGATGTCGGCCGCGTCGAACGACGCCGGCGATGCGGCGCGGCTCAGTTGCGACGCCAGGAGCAGGCCGGCCGGCATGGCTTCAGCGAGCCGGCGGGTCCAGCGCCAGCGCCTGCTCGTTGGGTTCGCCATTGATCCTCGCTTTCAAGGTGCCCGCGCCGTGCAGCGGGTCGGCCGGCACGCGCAGCGGCCAGCGCATGCGTTGGCCGGCCAGGGCATAGCCGAGCAGCCCCGGCGCCAGCGCATGGCGCGCGCCTTGCGCATCGACGAACACCGCATCGGCCAGTTGCGCGCGGCGGTCGCCGCGGTTGTCCACCGACAGCCAGGCTTGCGCTCCTTCGAACTGGAACTGCGCGCGCAGCTGCGGCGCGCCCGCGGCGCCGTCGAGCGGGGCCAGGAACACCGGCACCGAATAGCGCAGCACGAATTGCAGGCCGGTTTGCTCCGGGGTCTGCGCCGGCGGCAATTCGTCGACGATCAAGCGGTAAGCGCCTTCGCGCGCGGGCGGCGCGCCGAGCCGGATCACCCGCACCAACTGGCGCGCGCCGGGCGCGAGTTCCAGCATCGGCGGGCTGATCGCCAGGCCGGGGTCGGGTTCGAGCCGCTCCTGGCCCTCATTCTGGGTCCAGCGGAACACCCGCACCTGCGCGCGCAGCGTCTCCTGGCCGGTGTTGCTGAGCCACAACGCGTCGGCGGGGCGCTCGCGGCTGAGGGTCAGCGTGGTCGGCGTGACCTGCAGCCCGGCGGCGGACGCCGCGGCGCCCGCGCCGGCCAGCGCGGTTGCGAGCGCGAGCCGGGAAGCGAGGCTGCGGAAGGGTGCTGCGCGCCGGCCGCCGCCCATCGCGCGGCGGTCAGTAGGTGATCGTGGCGATCACCACGTCATTGTAAGTACCAGCGGGAAAGTTGGCGCTGGGCGTGCGCCCGTACACCGGGATGTTGACCGCGGCGCCGGTGCCGCTGCCGGCCAGCACGTTGCCGCCCGCGCCGACGGTGCTGCCCCACACGTCGGTGGGGCCGCGCGCGGCGGCGCGGTAGAGCTGGTATGGCACCAGGTTGGCGCCGTTGGCCATCTTGCGGCTGTTGACGTCGGTGCCGTTCTGGCCGTTGTCCAGGCCGATGGTGTAGGCCGTGCCGGGCGTGCAGTTGACGGTCAGCTGGCCCTGCTGGTCGACGTTGGTGGCGCTGGACGACACGCTGCCGAAATTGACCGGCAACGGCGCGGTGGTGTGGATGTCGCAGACGCTGGTGATGGTGATGGTGACGTTGAGGTTGGCGGTGTCGGTCGCCGCGAACGCGGGGCCGGCGGCGGCCAGGGCGACGACAGCGAGGAACAGACGGCTCGGGGTAAGACGCATGGTCGTTCTCCTGCGCACGCGGCGCATTAGGCGGGCGAGCTTTTGTGCCGGTTCTGCCTGTTTAGAACGCATAAAACATGCCAGAGCCGGCACCTTAACCAGCTGACTGACGGGCAAGGGTGATGCCTTTCACGGGATGGGGGAGCGCACCTGTTCAGCCGCATATTTGCGATGCGAATCACAAAACATGAGTGACGTATCTGGACTTCCGTACTCGACCCGTGCCGTCGCTAACTGTGCGTTCGCGTCGTAAAAGTGAGCGAGCGTGAGCGGCCCTTGTGCGCCGGCGAGGGCGACGCCAAGATGCCGGTCCGCGGATGCGCTCCGCGCCAGAGCCTCCGCCCGCATGCCTCTCGTTCGACGCGCCAGCGCTGCCGTGCTGACGATCGCCGCTGTGCTGGCGGCGGCCGGTTGCGGCCCGGAACCGGCCCCGGCCGACGCGGTGCCGACCTTGCCGGCGCAGGCGGTGACCCAATTGGTGTCCGACCTGCGCCGCAACGACCTGGCCGCCTACGCGCGCCACGCGGTGCCGCCGGAACTGCACCAGCGCCTGGAAACCGCCTGGGGCGAGGGCCGTACGGTGTGGCCGCTGACCGAGCTGCCGCTCGACGACCGCTTTCCTTCCTTCATCGCCGCGCTCGCCGAGCAGGACGCCGAACGCAAGCTGGTGGCGACGTATCGCCGCCAGTTCGCCGGCGCCGGCAGCGAACTGCAGTCGGCGGCCAAGACGCTGGGGCTGTTCGCGAGCCAGTACGTGCGCAGCGAGCCGGGGTACAGCGACACCGAGCGCGATCACCATGCGCAGTTGATCGAAGCGATCAGCGGCTGGGCGCAATCGGCTCCGCTGGGCGATTCGCAGCGGGCGCGCGAGGCGATACCCCAGTTGGTGTCGGCCGCGCGCGCGACCGGGCTGGCCGCGCCGGGCGCGTTCGCCAAGGCCGGCATGGACCGCAGCCTGCGCCGGCTCGGCCCGTTCGTGGAGCGGCTCAAGCAGGTGCTCGGCGAGTACGGCCTGAACCTCGATGCGGCGCTGGACAGCGTTGATGCGACCCTGGACGTGCAGACCGGCGACACCGCCAAGGTGCGCATCCGCTATCAGGTCGGCGGCCAGCCGGTCGATGCCTATGTGCTGGTCGAGCGCATCGACGGCCGCTGGTACCTCAGCGACGTGCTGCGCCATGCCCGCGCCGAGGCCGAGGCGCCGGTGCAGGCGGCGCCGTCGGGGACGATGGCGCAACGGCTGGCGGCGCTGGCCAAGGTGCAGGCGCAAGCCCGCGCGCCTGCGGCGGTGGCGGCCAGGCCGGCGGGGGTCGCTGCGCCGGCGACGGCGCCGGTCGATCCGGTCGCGCCGCCTGCGGCGGATGCGCGCCCGGGCCCGGGCACGGTCAAACCGGCGCCGGCTGCGGCATCGGGCGACGCCCTGCCGGCCGCGCGGCCAGCGGTCGCCGAGTCCAAACCGGCCGAGACGCCCGAAACCAAACCCGCCAGCGCCGGCAAACCGGTCGCGCCCGAGGCGAAAGCTGCCGGCAAGAACGTTCCGCCCGAGCCCAAGCCCGCCGCCAAGCCGGCGGCCCGGCCCGGCGCCGCCGGCGAGCCGCCCAAACCGCGCTGAGCCGCGCCGGCCGGCGCGGCGGGTGACAACGGTGTCGCCATCCGGGGCAGCCGGTGGTCCCGTCGCCGGCGGCCTGCGCCGCGGCCCGCGGTCCGGGGCGCGGTTCCGGGCCGAATAGGCATAATGCCGGCAATGCCGAAACAGACGCCCCTGCCTTTCCCCGACGCCGCGGCGGCCGATGCCGCAGCGGTTCCGGACCGCGCCGCGCCGGCCGCGACGGATCCCAGCGATCCCGCCGCCGCCGCGGATCCAGGCAGCGACAACGCAAATCCAGTCACATCGAACATGCCCCAAGCGTCCGTTCCGAACACTTCCGATCCGTCTGGTCCCGTGCCCGCCGAGGGCGACGCCGTCGCCCGCGCGTCCGCCGCCCAGGACGAGCCCATCGCCGCTCCGGGCACCGCCGAACCGTCGCCTGCGCCCGACCCGGCCGCCGAACACGACCCCGAGCAGCCCGAACTGCCGATGCCGACGCCCGTCGCCGCCGCGTCCGCCGGCGCCGGCCCGTCCGCGCCCGCGCCGCGGCCATGGTGGGCGCGCCTGCTCGGCAAGCTGATGGCGCCGTGGGTCGCGCTGACCGTCGAGCCGAAGAACCCGCAGCAGCACGTCGCCGAGCAATGGCAGGGCCGCCCGGTCTGCTACGTGCTGGAGGACTACGGCCTGTCCAACGCGCTGATCCTGGAGCGCGCCTGCCTGGAAAGCGGCCTGCCGTCGCCGCTGCAACCGCTGCCGGGCGACCCGCTCGGGCGCAAGCGCGCCTATGTCGCGCTGTCGCGGCGCAACGCCGGCACCCTGGCGCCGGCCGGCCCGCCGTCGGCGAAAACCCATTCGGGTTCGCTGGCGCGGCTGCTCGACGCGCACCGCGTCGATCCGCACCTGGACGTGCAGCTGGTGCCGGTGTCGATCTTCGTCGGCCGCGCGCCGGACCGCACCAGCGGCTGGTTCTCGGTGCTGTTCTCGGAGAACTGGACCCTGGTCGGCCGCTTCCGCCGCCTGCTCGCGATCGCGCTCAACGGCCGCCACACCACGGTGCGGTTCTCACCGCCGGTGTCGCTGCGCGGCATCGTCGACGAAGGGCTGGAGCCCGAACGCACGGTGCGCAAGCTCTCGCGCGTGCTGCGCACCCACTTCCGCCGCATCCGCGCGGCGGTGATCGGGCCCGACCTGTCGACCCGGCGCATGCTGATCGACCGCGTGCTCGCCAGCGACCCGGTCAAGGAAGCCATCGCCGACCAGGCCCGCCGCGACGGCACCGACGCCGCCGAGGCCTGGAAAAAGGCCCACGCGATGGCCTACGAGATCGCCGCCGACTATTCGCATCCGGTGGTGCGCTCGGCCAGCTTCCTGCTCACGCCGGTGTGGAACCGCATCTACCGCGGCGTGCTGGTCCATCACCTGGACCGGCTCAAGCAGGAAGCGCCCGGCTTCGAAGTGGTCTACGTGCCCTGCCACCGCAGCCATCTGGACTACCTGCTGCTGAGCTATTTGCTCTACACCAAGGGCATCGTGCCGCCGCACATCGCCGCCGGCGTGAACCTCAATCTGCCGGTGGTCGGCACCATCCTGCGCAAGGGCGGCGCGTTCTTCCTGCGCCGCAGCATCCGCGGCAGCGCGCTGTATTCGGCGGTGTTCTCCGAATACGTGGCGCAGCTGGTCGCCGGCGGCTACTCGATCGAATACTTCATCGAAGGCGGGCGTTCGCGCACCGGCCGGCTGCTGCCGCCGAAGGGCGGCATGCTGGTGATGACCGTGCGCGGCTTCCTGCGCCAGCCGACCCGACCGGTGCTGTTCCAGCCGGTCTACATCGGCTACGAGAAGCTGATGGAAGGCAACAGCTACCGCGACGAACTGTCGGGCAAGCCGAAGGAAAAGGAATCGATCTGGCAGCTGCTGTGGGGCATTCCCAAGGTGCTGCGCTCCAACTACGGCCAGGTGGTGGTGAACTTCGGCGAGCCGATCAAGCTCGGCGACATGCTCAGCGAGCATGCGCCGGAATGGGACGGCCGGCCGCTGGAGGAAGACGACAAGCCGCAGTGGCTGTCCGATACGGTCGACGCGCTGGCCCAGCAGATCCAGGTCAACGTCAACCGCGCCGCCGACGTCAACCCGATCAACCTGCTGGCGTTGGCGCTGCTGTCCACGCCCAAGCACGCGATGGGCGAAGCCGACCTGCTCGCGCAGATCGCGCTGAGCAAGACCTTGCTGGCCGAACTGCCGTACTCCGACCGCGTCACCGTGACCCCGCACACGCCGCAGGAAATCGTCGCCCACGGCGAAGAGATCAACGTGCTCGAGCGCATCGCCCATCCGCTCGGCGACGTGCTCGGCGTGGACGAGGACAAGGCGGTGTTGCTGAGCTACTTCCGCAACAACGTGCTGCACCTGTTCACCGCCGCCTCGTGGATCGCCTGCTGCTTCCAGCACAACCGGCGCATGAGCCTGGCCGGCGTGCTGCGCCTGGGGCGCAGCGTGTATCCGTTCCTGCAGGCCGAGCTGTTCCTGCCGTGGAGCGAGGACGAATTCGCCCAGCGCCTGGCGCGCACGGTCGATGTGTTCATCCGCGAAGGCCTGCTCGAGAAGGTCAGCGACGACGACGGCGGCATCCTCGCCCGCAACGCCGGCCAGACCGACGAAGTGTTCCGCCTGCGCGCGATCGGCCATTCGCTGCAACAGGCGTTCGAGCGTTACTACATCGCCATTTCGGTGCTGGTGAAGAACGGCCCGGGCACCTTGTCGGCGGCCGAACTCGAAAGCCTGTGCCAGCTCGCCGCGCAGCGTTTGTCGCTGCTGTACGCGCCGGCCGCGCCGGAGTTCTTCGACAAGACCCTGTTCCGCGGTTTCATCCAGAAACTGCGCGAACTGCGGCTGGTGTGGCCCGACAGCCAGAGCAAGCTGGCGTTCGACCAGCGCCTGGACGCGTGGGCCAAGGACGCCAAGGTCATCCTCGGGCGCGAGCTGCGGCATACGATCGAGAAGATCAGTCCGGAGATGGCGGCGAAGCCGGCGGCGCCGGAGGCGGGCGGCTGAACGCGGCGCGGCCGTCCGTGCGGGCGGCCGCGCTTGTCGCGCATCGGGTTCGCGCCGATACTGCGCGCGCCTCTCTCTAGGGAGAGAGGTTTCACAGGGGAAATCCATATGCTCAAGTTCACCGCTTTGGCGGCGGGCGCGTTCGCGCTGCTGTCGTGCGCAGACTGCAGCGCGGCCGACGAGGCCGACGGCTACCGTCCCGAACGCGCGGCGATGGCCGCGCAGATGCCGGTCTACCTGGTCGTGCTCAATTCGCGGGTGCGGCCGCAGATCGACTATCCGCGCATGGTCGGCGGCAACGTCTATATGCCTCAGCCGTATTACCACAACAACGTCCCGGGCCTGAGCGTGGGGCAGGCGGCGCTGGCCAACGCTCTGGGCGCCGCGCTGGCCGATGCGATGATCTATGCCGAGGCCAAGCAGCGCGCGGCCGCGGCGTATGCGCCGGTGGTCGGCGGCCGCTGCGATCTGGAGATCGCAGCGCCGTTGCAGCAGACCTTGCGCGAGGCGATGGCGCGCGCGCCGTGGGGCGCGAACGTCCAGCCGATTCTGATCGACGGCGACGTCGAGGACTGGGACAAGCAGATTCCCAAAGACCGGCCGCGCCAGGTCTTCAGCGTGAGCGCCAGCCTGACGCCCGGGCTCGGCGCGCTGCTGACCTCGGTGGATCTGGCGGCTTATTCGCCCGAAGGCGGAGGGTCCGGCTCGTCCTGGCAGAAGAAGCCGTTGTGGCAAGACCGGTTCATCGTGGTCTCCGATGTCGTGGCCCTGCCTGCCAAGAGCAACGCCGACCGGGCGCGGATGGCGGCGCAGGAAGACGCGCGTTATGCCGAAAGCGGCGATCTGGCGGTGGTGGCCAAGGTTGCCAAGGACATTTACGGCGCGGGCAAGTCCGAACGCATGCGCGCTACGGCCGCCGATCGCTTGCACAAGCGCAACCTCAAGCTCGCGCGCGAGGCCGATTGGTCGCTGCTGACCGAAGGCCCGCGCCGAGGCGAGTTGTGGAGCCAGGACGATTGCGCGCCGATGCGCGCCGCCGTCGCGGCCGCCAGCGGCGAACTCGGACGCATGCTCGACGACCTGTACGCGCAGCGCTTGCCGCCGCGCCTGCAGGCCAAGCACAAGACCAAGGACGATCCCCCGGAGGCGCCGGGCGAGCGCAAGATCCGGGCGTTGCCGGGCGGCGTGTATGTGTCGCGCAACGAGGGCGGCACCACGCCGTTGGCCTATCGCTATCAACTGCTGCCGCAGGAGAAGGAACAAGGCCAGGACCAGGCCCAAGCCCAAGCCCAAGCCCAGAATTAAGACCGAGTGCGCGGGCGGCGCCGGGCGCGCCGCCCGCGTTCCTCGCAGCGGACGGGCGCACCTGATAGTCGTCACTGCGCCCGGTGGCGCGCGCGGGGTACCATCGTCCGACTCCGCACCGGCTACCGCCGATGTCCTCCTCCGCTTCCGCCGCCGACCTCGCTTCTGCTCCGTCCGCCCCGCTGCAGCCGGCCGACAGCGAGCGCCTAGGCCCCGGCGCCTGGCGCGAAATCCCCCTGCTGACCGCGCGCCTGCTGTGGCGGCACTGGCCGGCGCTGGCGTTCTGGTTCTTCGCCCAGCGGCTGTGCTACGGCCTGCTGATGGACCTGGCGGTCAAGCTCGGCGAGCGTTCGCTGCTGCTGTCGTTCGCGTCCCTGTCGGTGCTGATCGTCACCCAGCTGGCCGGCACCATCTTCATGTTCCAGTCGCTGCGGCCGTCGCTGCCGATGCTGGCCGGCGGCGCCGCGGTGCCGGATACGCGGGTGGTGCGCAAGCAGTGGATCACTTCGCTGGCGATCGCGTTGCTGCCGTTCTTCGCCTACTACGTGGGCTGGGGCCTGATGGAGGATCTGCGCCGGTCGTTCATCACCGAATACATCTTCAGCGTGTGGGAGAAGGAAGACTTCCGCCACGTGCTCAAGCTCAAGGGCCTGTGGATCGCGCTGGCGGCGGCGTGGGCGGTGCGCTGGTTCAGCAAGCGCCGCGCGGCGGCGACCGGGCATGCGTCGTGGAACGTTTTGGCGACCGTGTGCGAGGCGTACTGGGTGTTCGTCGGCGTGGCCGCGATCGGCCAGGCGATCAAGGGCGGCAAGGATTGGTGGCACGAACGCGCGGTGTACGTGGCGGTCGGCGATTGGTGGGAAAGCCCGACCGCGCTGTTCAAGACCCTGGCGCCGACCAAGCGCGCGCTGGCGCCGGTGTGGGATTTCCTCAGCACCGCCGGCGGCGCGATCGCGCTGCCGCTGATCTGGCTGGCGATCACCGCGATTATCTACGGCATCGACCTGCGCAAGGCGCAGCGCATCGACCAGGCCGACGAACAACTGGGCCGCGCGGTCGCGCGCTTCAAGTCGATGCATTTCACTCTGCGCATGCTCGCCGACAAGGCCAGCGCCGGCTGGACCAGCAAGGGCGTGCCGGTGGTCAACAGCCTGCGTTTGGTGTTGCGCGCGGGTTTGCCGGCGCTGCTGACGTTGTGCGTGTGCTGGCAGCTGCTGGCGTATCTGGATTCGTGGTCGTGGCACTGGATGCAGCAGTGGGTCGGCCCGAAGGATCCGGATTGGCAATCGGTGGAAGGGCAGGTCTACGCCGCCTTCCTCAACACGCCGCTGTCGTTCCGGCCGTCGCTGTTCACCGATGTGCTGCGGGTGGTGCTGCTGGCGGCGACGTTCGATCGCGCCATCGCGCGCTTGCCGCGGGCGGTTTGATCCGAAGGCACGGCTTCGCAGCCGCATCGCGATGAAGCCCTGGATCCCCGCGTTCGCGGGGATGACGGTCTGCAAGTGGCGCCGCGAAACCCACCTCACGTCATGCCCGCGAACGCGGGCATCCAGGGCTTCACCGAGGCATGACTCCGAGGTCTTGGACCCCCGCCTTCGCGGGAACGACGTACCGAGCGAGCCGCCGACTACAACGCGAATTCGAGATAACGCCCGTCGGCCTTGCCCGAGTACCGGAACTCGATGCGCGCACGCAGATCGCCCAGGCGCTGCCCGCGCGGCAACACGAACGCATGCTGGAACGCGAACGGCCGTCCCGGCACCGCCAGCACCTGCTTGAACGAATCGTCGTAGCCGCTGCCGCAGGTGCTCGGCAGGCGCGGGCCGGACAGGCGCGGCAGCGCGCCGGCGCCGGCGTTCCAGCGCCGGCCCTGGGCGTCGACGATGGCGCCGACGCAGGTGTCCAGGTCGCGGGTCTTGGCGCCCGAATCGGGGATCACTTCATAACGCAGCAACACCACTTCGGCGTCCTTGCGCAGCGGGCCGCGCAGGCGCGGGTCGCGCGGCGCCAGCGATTCGGCCGCGACCAGTTTCCAGCGCGCGCCGTTGAACGCGGTCCAGTCGTTCTTGTTCGCCGCCACCGCCACGCTGGGATTGCGTTCGCGGTAGCGCTGCAAGGCGTCGCGATACGGCAGCCACAGCGCCAGCGCACCGACCACGGCGGTGCCGATCAGCCACAGCGCGTTGCGCCGCCACCAACCGGCGGGCGGCGCGGTCGCGGAAGCATCGGCGGCGGAAGAAGTCGTCGTCATCGCAGGGCCGCTCACATCCGCAGGTCCAGAACCGGTTTGGCCTCGGCCAGCAGCTTGCGCGCGGCCGCCTTGTCGAGCTTCAGGTCGACATCGACGAGGCTGTCGCCGCCGACCGGCAGCAGGCTGCCCCAATACAGCTGCAGGTGCGCGCCTTCGAGCTGGTCCGGCGGCAGTTCGAAGAACCACGCGCCGCTCTCGGGCAGGCCCGGCGCGAGCTCGCGCTGGTTGAGGGTGAAGCCGGGCAGCTTGGGCCGGTCCGGGCTCGACGCCACGTAGACCAAGCCGTCGCGGGTGCGGATCTGCGCGCTGAGGTACCCCGGCCGCTGGGTCGCCTCGACCTTGGCCAGCACCGACAGCCACACGCCCGCGCTGCGCAGGGTGCGGTCTTCGGGATGGGCGAAATCGCCCTTGAGCAGATACGCCTGGGCGACCTTGAGCCGGCCGACCTCGACCGCGAAATTGCGCCCGGCCGCGCGCGCCGCCGGCGCCGATTGCAGCAGCGGCGCGTCGCGCTGCTCGTAGCTGGATTCGCCCTTGCGCAGCGCCACCACCGCGGCCAGCGCCAGCACGATCCACAGCGCGTCGCGCCAGCGCCAGCGCGGCAGGCGCGCGCGCGGCGCGGCCGGCGAGGGCGCGCTCATGGCGCCACCCGGCGGTCGCGCAGGTCCTGCACGGCCAGCTTGAAGCTCGCCGCGGGCTTGTCCTGCAGCCAGGCGCCTTCGTCGTTGAGATAGGCCTTGGCCTTGTAGTCGCGGCCGAACAGGCCGAACAACTGGGTCGGCGCGTACGCGTAGTCCGGCGGCAGCTTCCAGACCAGGTCGACGCGTTGTTTCAGGCGCGGGTGCAGGTCGGCGAGCAGGCTGTGGTCGTCCGCGGCCAGCGGCAGCCCGGCCTTGACGATCTCGCGCTTGGGCCCGACCAGGATCAGGTCGTCGAGCAGATAACCGTGGCTGTTGAAGCTGCGCCCGGTGCGGTTCTCGACCTCGGCCTGCAGCACCAGGTACAGCTGGCCCGGCTCGATCCGCCCGCCGGGCTTGTAATAGGCGACCCAGGCGCTCAGCGGCGTCACCGCCATCGCCCCGGTCTGCACGCGCTTGCCGGCCGGATACTGCGGCAGCGGCTTGGCCCTGGCCTTGGCCGGCTCGAATCCGCCGAGCGCGAATACCGCGATCAGCGCGACCGCGGCGACGGCCGCGAGGGCCTGCCACCACGGGTTGCGCGCCGCGCCGATCAGTTCGTCCTTATTCGCCATGCCGGGGCCCGTTGCGAGTGCGCGCACCGTAGCACGAGGGGACGGGGCGGCTGCACCCGGGGACGTCACCAGGGGCGCATGACAGCTGCCATGCCGGCGCGCGCGGACGCGCTGCGGCTCAGGCCGGTTCGTCGGGGATCAGCGCGCTTTCGAGCCGGGCGATGCAGTCCTTCAGCCACAGCTTGCGCTTCTTCAGGCGCTTGACCGTCAGCTCGTCGGCCTGCGGGTCCAGGCCGAGGCGGTCGATGGCGGCGTCGAGATCGCGATGCTCCACCCGCAGGTCGGCGAGCTGGCGGGCGATTTCGGCGGCATCGGCACTGGCGGTCATGGCCCTGAGCTTAAACCGCCGCCGTGTCCGTCGTCATCGGCCGCCGCGCGCAGGGCGCAAACCCTTGCGGCGGTTGGCTTGCGGCCCGCGCGCGGCGGCGTCCGGGCCGTGTTCACCGACCCTTGGCGTAGAATCGGCGGCCTGATGAGTACCGTCCTGCCTCTCGCCGAACCCGTCCGCCGCGCCCGCGCCGCCGACCCCGCCGCCACCGATGTCGGCCGCCTCGGCGCGCGCCTGCGCCACCAGGTCGGCCGCGCCATCGCCGACTTCGGCATGATCGAAGAAGGCGACAAGGTCATGGTCTGCCTGTCCGGCGGCAAGGACAGCTACACCCTGCTCGACATCCTGATGCAGTTGCAGAAGAAGGCGCCGGTGAAGTTCGAGCTGGTCGCGGTCAACCTCGACCAGAAGCAGCCGGACTTTCCCGAGCACGTGCTGCCGCAGTACCTCGAATCGGTCGGCGTGGCGTACAAGATCCTCGAGCAGGACACCTACTCGGTGGTCACGCGCGTGGTGCCGGAAGGCAAGACCATGTGCTCCTTGTGCTCGCGGCTGCGGCGCGGGGCGCTCTATACCTACGCGGCGGAACAGGGCTTCACCAAGATCGCGCTCGGGCATCATCGCGACGATCTGGTCGCCACGTTCTTCCTGAACCTGTTTTTCCACGCCAAGCTCAGCGGCATGCCGCCGAAGCTGCTGTCCGACGACGGCCGCCATGTGGTGATCCGGCCGCTGGCTTACGTGCGCGAGGACGACATCGTCGAATACGCCGCCGCGCGCCGGTTTCCGATCATTCCGTGCAACCTGTGCGGTTCGCAGGAGAACCTGCAGCGCAAGCAGGTCAAGCGGATGATGGACGCGTGGGAACGCGAGACGCCCGGGCGGCTGGAAATCATCGCGCGCGCGCTCGGCGATATCCGGCCGTCGCAGCTCAGCGATCCGAAGCTGTTCGATTTCCTCGGCCTGGGGCAGGCCGGCGGCGCGGCGGCGCAGGCGCCGGTGTGGCTGGACGAGGCCGGCTCCGACGATCCGGTCGCGCAGATCGGATGATCCATCGTTTCATCGCACCGTCGTTCCCGCGCAAGCGGGAACCCAGGGCGTTACGTGCGGGAACGCACGAGGTCTCCGGATTCCCGCTTGCGCGGGACTGACGACACACGGCAGGCGCGGCACCCGCGACGCCGATTCCCGATTTCCCCTTTCCTATTCCCGGTCTCTGAATGTTCTTTCGCAATCTCACGTTCTTCCGCTTCCCCACCACCCACGACCTGAGCGAACTCGACAAGGGTCTCGAAGAATGCCGGCTCAAGCCGGTCGGCCCGCTGGAACTGTCCTCGCGCGGCTTCATCTCGCCGTTCGGCCGCGCCGATGAGGAAGCGGCGATCAGCAACCGCATCGGCAGCGCGATCTGGCTGACCGTCGGCGGCGAAGACCGGCTGCTGCCCGGCGCGGTCGTCAACGACATGCTGGCCAAGAAGCTGGCCGAGATCGAGCAGAAGGAAGGGCGCAAGCCCGGCGGCCGCACCCGCAAGCGGCTCAAGGACGAGCTGATCACCGACCTGATGCCGCGCGCCTTCATAAAGCCCAGCCGCACCGACGCGATCATCGATCTCGAACACGGGCTGGTGATCGTCGACAGTTCCAGCCGCAAGAGCGCCGAGAACGTCATCAGCGAAATCCGCCGCGCGGTCGGCAGCTTCCCGGCGCTGCCGCTGAACGCCGAAGTCGCGCCGCGTTCGATCCTGACCGGCTGGGTCGCCGGCGAGCCGTTGCCGGACGGGATCATGCTCGGCGACGAGTGCGAACTGCGCGATCCGGTCGACCAGGGCGCGGTGGTCAAGTGCCAGCGCCAGGAACTGGAGAGCGACGAGATCGCCAAGCACCTGGAGACCGGCAAGCAGGTCACCCGCCTGGCGCTGAGCCTGGACGACCACGTGTCGTTCGTGATCGGCGAGGACCTGATCGTGCGCAAGTTCAAACTGCTCGACGGCGCTGTGGACCAACTCGAACACAGCGACGGCGACGGCCTGCGCGCCGAGCTCGACGCGCGCTTCGCGCTGATGAGCGCGGAAGTGAAGCGCTTGTTCGTGGTGATGGAAAAGGCGTTGAAGCTGTCCAAGGTCGAGGCCTGAGTCTCGCGTGGGTCGCGGGTGCGGCGCGACCTGCGGCAACGCGGTCGCGGCTCGCGCCGCTCCTGCAGGTCTAAACGCCGGCTTCGGCCGCCCCCTGTAGGAGCGGCGCAAGCCGCGACCGCGACACCGCAGCGACGACGAACCCCGCCGCACCGCGCGCACCGCCCGCAACCGCGCCGCGCCGTCGCAAAACTCCCGCCGCATCGCGCTATGCTTCGCGCATGGCGGTCCCCCACCCATGAAAAGCCTCCTGCGCCTGCTGACCGGCACGCCGCAGGCCGCGCCGCGCAGCGTGTCGCGCGAGACCGTCGCCATCGTCCTGGCCGACGGCCGCAGCGTCGAGGTGCTGCGGGTGCGCGACCCGCGCGCGCGCCGGATCAAGCTCAGCGTCGACGAGCGCGGCCCGCGCCTGACCCTGCCGCTGCGCGCCAGCGAGATCGCCGGCACCCGCTTCGTGATCGAGCACGGCGACTGGCTGCTGGCGCAGATCGCCCGCGCCGGCACCGATGCGCCGGGCCTGCAGCCGCACGTCACCGCCGCGCTGCCGCTGCGCGGCGCCGAGGTGCCGCTGCGCTGGCAGGCCGCGCGCTACCTGCGCATCCAGGCCGGCGACGACGCGATCGAGATCGCCGCGCCCGAAACCGTGGCGCTGAAGTCGTTGCAGCGCGCGCTGCGCGATTTCTACGAAGGCCAGGCCCGCACCGACGTCGGCCGCTGGCTGCCCAAGTACCTGCCCGACCTGCCGCGCGCGCCCTCGCGCCTGCGCTACCGGGTGATGTCCTCGCAATGGGGTTCGCTGGCGCCCGACGGCGCGCTGTCGCTGGACCTGTCGCTGGTGCTGGCGCCGCCGGCGGCGTTCGAATACGTGCTGGTGCACGAGCTGTGCCATCTGATCCATGCCGACCATTCGCGCGCGTTCTGGCGCGAGGTCGAGCGGCGCTGCCCGGACTGGCGCGACGAACGCGAGTACTTCCGCGCGTCCGGGCGCGCGCTCAAGGCGCGGCTGCGCAAGCTGATCGCTGCCGACGACTGAGCGGCGGCGATCGCGCTTCGGCGCAAGCGCGCGCGGCGCTCAACGCCCGCGGTTCAACGCCCGCGGTTCAACGCGACAGGAACTCGCGGAACAGCTCGCCGACCATCTGCGGCTGCTCCATATGCAGATGGTGCGTCCCCGGCCGCACATGCAGCTCGCCCTCGCGCAGCAGCGTCGCGCGCTCGCGCCGCACCGCGTCGGGCATGTAGCTTTGCGCCGGGTCGGCCCAGACCATGCAGGTCGGGCTGTCGATCGCGCGGATCAGCGCGCGCATCTGCGCTTCGCTCATGCGCAGCGCCGAGGTCAGGGTCAGGCGCGGATCGCTGCGCCAGACGAAACCGGCCGCGCCGGCGTCGCTGCGCACCGGCGCGACGCCGCGTTCGACCAGCAGGCGCGCGGGCGCTTCGCTGAGGTTGTTGGCGATCATGCGCGCCTTGACCGCGGTGGCGATGTCGGAAAACACCCGCAACTGCTTGCCGCCGAGCGCGGCCATGCCGGCGAAGGCTTCGCGCAGGCGCGCGCCGACCCGCTCCTCGGGTTCCGACAGCGAGCCCAGCGCTTCGACCAGCAGCAGCCGGTCGACCCGCTGCGGCACCGCCGCGGCGACGAAGCTGGCGGTGGCGCCGCCGAGCGAATGGCCGAGCAGGTGGAAGCGCTCCCAGCCCAGCGCGTCGGCCACCGCCAGCGCAGCGCGCGCGGCGACGACCAGGCTGTACTCGCCCGCGACCGGCAGATGCGAGCTGGCGCCGTGGCCGGGCAGGTCGGGCGCGACCAGGTCGAAGCCGTCGAACCACGGCGCCAGCGGCACGTAGCTGGCGGCGTTGTCGAGCCAGCCGTGCAGCGCCAGCAGCTTCGGCGCCTGGGTGCGGCCGTTGCGCAGACCGGCGAGGCGGCCGAAGTCGGTGTCGACGACGAATTCTTGCATTGCAGCCATTACCGCATCCTGTGCTCGGGCGCGCGGCCCATGATGCCAGCGCGCGGTGACAACGCGCAGCGCGGCGGCGGGCCGCCTGCCGCTGCGCGCGAATCCGCACGCGCGGGCCGCGCGCGGTCCGTGTTCGATCGGTCCGCTCTCAAGCGGCCGCGCTCGACCGATCGGCGCTCGCCTCGCCGGCCCGCCGCCGCAGCGTCAAATCGCCGGCTTCCACCCGGCCAGTTCGCGCTGCACGATGCCGGCCAGGGCCTGCGCATGCGCGGGCGATTCGTTGAGGCAGGGGATATAGCGCAGCCGTCCGCCGCGCGCGGCGAAGTCCTCGGCCAGCATCATCGCGACTTCTTCCAGCGTTTCCAGGCAGTCCACGGCGAAGCCGGGAGCGATCACGTCGACCTGGCCGACTCCGCGCGCGGCCAGCGCGGTCAGGGTGTCGGCGGTGGACGGCTCCAGCCAGCGCTCGCGGCCGAAGCGCGATTGGTAGCTCAGGGTCCAGGCGTCGTCGGCCAGCCCCAGCGCCTGGGCGATGGCGCGCGCGCTGGCCTCGCACTGGCGCGGATACGGATCGCCGGCGGCGGCGAAGCGCTGCGGCAGGCCGTGGAAGGACATCAGCAGATGCGCGCCGGCGCCGTGCGCGGCGCGGTGGCGGCGCACCGATTCGGCGACCGCGCCGACCCAGTCGGGATCGGTGTGGTAGTCGTGGACCATGCGCTTGTCCAAACCCTCGGCCGCATCCAGCACATCGCCGACCGAGGCGGTGGTCGAGGTCGAATACTGCGGATACAGCGGCAACGCCAGCACCCGCTTGACGCCTTGCGCGCGCAACTGCGGCAGCAACTGCTTCCACGACGGCTGGCCGTAGCGCATCGCGTGCAGCACCCGCAGCTGCGGCAGTTCGCGTTGCAGCGCTTCGGCCAGGCGGCGCGTGTGCACCGCCAGTGGCGAGCCTTCCGGCAGCCACACGCTGGCGTACTTGTGCGCGACCTTGCCGCTGCGCAGCGGCAGGATCGCGAAGTGCAGCAGCGGGCACCACAGCCAGCGGCTCATGTCGACCACGCGATGGTCGTGCAGGAATTCGGACAGATAGCGGCGCACGGCCGCGGTGTTGGCGGCCTCGGGGGTGCCGAGGTTGACCAGCACCACGGCGGTATCGGCGCCGGCTGGCGCGGCGGCGGAATCGTCGGAGCTTGCGATTGCGGGCATGCGCATAGGATGACATCCGCGCGCCGCGCCGGGGCATCGATTGTCCGGATCGACCGGATCGACGGCGCCGATCGGCGGCGCAACGGTTCAGTTGACCGCGAAACCTTGGCAGCGCTCGCAGAATTCGCAGAATCGCTCCAGCCAGGGCCGGGTCGCGCTGTAGTTCAGCGACAGATCGTCGCGGTGGAAGCCTTGCGTGTCCGGTTCGTCGGTGAAGCCGCCCTCGAAGGTCAGGCGGGTGTCCGGGCCCATCTGCGGCAGGTAGCGCTCGCGGATCGCCCGGGCGATGGCGCGCGCCTCGTCGCGGTCGAACTGGACGGTGACGCCGCTGTAGTGCATCAGGATCGAACGGGTCTCGTCGCCGAGGTCGAGCGACTGGATCAGGTCCAGGGTCGGCCGCCAATGCCAGGCGTTGACGTCGAGCGTGCCGGCGCCGCCGGCGCAGTCCAGATCCCGGATCGTGAAGCCCATGACGCGTCCTCGCTGCGTACCGGCGCGAGAATGCGGCGCCGCCGCGCGCGCGTCAACGCGGCCTACAATGCCGCCATCGCGCGCCGCGCGCGTCCGCCCGTACAGTCTGCGTTCGCCGGTGATTCATTACCGCCGCACTAGCCTGAACCGATCGCCGTCGTTGCGGTCTGTACGTTCGGTCGCCGCGCTGGCGCCCTTCATCCGCAGTCCGTCCGCTTATCCGCCGGAGCCGTCCATGTCCCGTCCGCAGTCCCGCGTCCTGAGTGTTTGCCTGGCCCTGAGCCTGGGCCTGTCCGCCACCGCCGCCGTGGCCGGCCCCGACGAGGACCAGCGCGCCCGCGATGCGGTGCGCGTGCTCGGCGACATCCAGCAGATTCCCGAGTCGGCGATTCCCGACAAGCTGTTCGACGAGGCCCGCGCCATTGTCGTGGTGCCCGATACGCTCAAGGTCGGCCTCGTGTTCGGCGGCCGCCGCGGCCACGGCCTGGTCTCGGTCAAGAATCCCGACGGCACCTGGTCCAATCCCAGCTTCATGAAGCTCACCGGCGGCAGCGTCGGCTTCCAGGCCGGCGTGCAGTCCTCCGACATCGTGCTGGTGTTCCGCGGCGCGCGCGGCCTGGATTCGATCGTCAACGGCAAGCTGACCCTCGGCGGCGACGCCAGCGTGGCCGCCGGCCCGGTCGGGCGCACCGCCGCGGCCGCCACCGACGGCCAGCTCAAGGCCGAAATCTGGTCGTGGTCGCGCGCGCGCGGCCTGTTCGCCGGCGTCGCCCTCGACGGCGCGGTGCTGTCGATCGACGACGCGGCCAATCAGGCCGTGTACGGCTCCGGCAGCACTCCGCGCATGATTTTCGAGGGCCGTGCCAGTGGCCAGCCGTCGAATGCCGTGGTCGATTTCCGCGACCGCTTGGAGGAGGCCAGCGCCGCCGCGCGCGCCAAGCGCACCGCCGAGGAGCAGCGTCCGGAGCTCGGCACCACCGTGTATCCCGCGCCCGGCGTGACCGTGGCCCAGCCGGCCGGCGCCGCGACCGAGCCGGCGCGCGCGCCCGCCCACGAGCGTCTGGCCCCGGCCCAGCCGGCGCAGCCGCAGCCCGTGCAGGGCCAGCCGGCGCCGTTCCAGAGCGTGCCGGCGCAGACCAATCCGGCCAAGGTCGAGCCGCTGCCCTGAGCCTGCGAGCGCGGGCGGCGAACGCTTCGCCGCCCGGTTCAGAACCGCGGCCGGCCCGGCGACGCCCGTCCGCGCCGGCGCCGGATCGCGCCGACATGCCGAATCTGTCGTGTGCGGCAGGACCTTTGCCACATCGGCTTAAGAGCCGTTGCGGTATCCTTACCCCTTCATCAATTCAGCAGCGAGCATCGTCATGGGCGCCTGGGGCATCGGTCATTGGATCATCGTCCTTGTGATTGTTCTGCTGGTGTTCGGGACCAAGCGCCTGGGCAGCGTGGGCAAGGACCTCGGCGATGCGGTGAAGGGTTTCAAGAAGGGCATGGCCGAGGACGACGACAAGCCCGGCCAGCTCAAGGACGAATCGCGCAACAGCACCGACAGCAACGCTTCGGCGCGCAACGACGAGCGCAACCAGCGCTGATCCGGCGCTGACCGCGCCGCCGCCGCCCCGCCTTCTACGTACGGTCACGCAGGCATGTTCGACATAGGCTTCTCCGAAGTCTTCGTGATCGCGATCGTGGCTTTGATCGTGCTCGGTCCCGAGCGTTTGCCCAAGGCGGCGCGCTTCGCCGGCCTGTGGGTGCGGCGCGCGCGCGCGCAGTGGTACTCGGTCAAGTCCGAACTCGAACGCGAACTGGCCGACGAAGAACTCAAGCGCAGCTTGCTGCAGGCCCAGGACGAACTGCGTTCGGCCCAGCAGCAGCTGCGCGACGGCGACCGCGCGCTGCGCGAGGGCGTCGACGATCTGAACCGGCGCGTGGCCGGTACCGGCAGCGCCGCGGTCGAAGCGGCGCCGGCCGAAACCGCGCCGGCCGAGGCGTTGCCGCCGCCGGACGCGGCCGCGCCGTTGCCCGAGGCCGCGCCGACCGCCGACGCGGCCGTCCACGCCGAGCCCGCGCATCCCGACTACCACGGCGCCACCCAGCCGGATTACCACCGCCCCTCCACTGCACAGACGCCGAACGATGAGCGACGCTGATCCCCGCTCCGGCGATCCCAACGACTACACGCCCGAGCCGCGCCTGCTCGATCACCTGATCGAACTGCGCGCGCGCCTGCTGCGCGGCGTCGCCGGGCTGATGATCGTGTTCCTGGGCCTGCTGCCGTTCGCCAACAAGCTCTACCACTTCCTGGCCACGCCGCTGCTGGCCAAGCTGCCGGCCGGCAGCCAGCTGATCGCGGTCGAAGTGGCCTCGCCGTTCGCCGCGCCGCTGAAGCTGGCGTTCTTCGCCGCGCTGATGATCTCGATGCCGTGGCTGCTGTACCAGGCCTGGGCCTTCGTCGCGCCGGGCCTGTACAAGCGCGAGAAGCGCCTGGCCCTGCCGCTGCTGGTGTCGGCATTGACGCTGTTCTACACCGGTTGCGCGTTCGCGTTCTTCCTGGTGCTGCCGTCGGTGTTCGGCTTCCTGGTCAAGGTCACGCCGGCCGGCGTGTCGATGATGACCGACATCAACGCCTACCTCGACTTCGTCCTGGTCCTGTTCCTGGCGTTCGGCCTGAGCTTCGAAGTGCCGGTCGCGCTGGTGATCCTGGCCCTGCTCGGCTGGGTGACCCCGGCCCAGCTCAAGGAAGCGCGCGGCTACGCCATCGTCGGCATCTTCATCGTCGCCGCCGTCATCACCCCGCCCGACGTGGTCTCGCAGCTGATGCTGGCGATCCCGATGTGCCTGCTGTACGAGCTCGGCATCATCGCCGCCAAGTGGGTCGCATCCGAGCGCGCGCGCCCGGCCGACGACGCGCAGGAATCGTGAGCGCGCCCGGCGCGGCGTCGCCGCCGGCCGGGTTTTGGCCGCGTTATGCGGCGTGGTCGCTGGATGCGTTGTTAGTCGCGGCGCTGACCTGTCTGCTCGGCGCCGGCTTCTGGCGCGAACGCGCCGAGGCGGCGGCGCGCGGCTATGCCGAACTCAATGCGCGGCTGGCCGAAGCGATGGCGTCCTCGGCGCTCGACGAGCTGGAATTCGGCGGTTTTCTCGGCAGTCTCGGTACCGATCCGCAAGTGCACGCCGCCGCGGCCGCGACCGCCTCGGCGGTCACCGCGCTGGCGCTGGGCTGGCTGCTGGCTTATGCCGTCCTCGGCCTGATCCTTGAGACCGCGTTCGTCGCCTTCACCCCATGGCAGGCCACGCCGGGCAAGCGCGCGCTGCGCCTGCGCGTGCGCGCGCGCGACGGCGGCGAACTCGGCGCGGCGCGCGCGGCGCTGCGTTATCTCGCCGGCTCGTTGTCGTGGCTGACCTTCAACATCGGCCACCTGATGGCGTCCGCCAAACCCGAACACCTGGCCCTGCACGACCGCATCGCCGGCGCCAGCGTGCGCCGCGACGGCGCCGCCGCGATGCCGGCCTGGGGTTGGCTGTGGCTGGCCGCGCAGATCGCCGCGGCGCTGGCCGCCTGCGTGTGGCTGATGTGGACGCTGCAGGCGTCGCTGGAAACCGCGCTGTACGGCGGCGCGCTGTAGCCGCCGCGCTGCAGCGGTTGAAAAACCGCGGCCGCTCAGGCCTCGAACCGATCCTGCCGCGCCGGCGCCTGCGCCGCCGCGCCGCCGCCCTCGCTGTCGCCGTCTTCGGCGAACACATCGCTCCAGGCGTAATAGCAGGTGCCGCACATGACCACCAGGAACACCATGCCGTACGCGGCGAACAACAGCCATGCGAGCAAGTGGCCGAACATCGGCGCGACCGCCGAACCCAGCAGCGCCAGCACCAGCGCGGCGATGCTGACCAGCAGCCCGGCGAGCATCGCGCCGAGCATGAACAGCATGGTCGCGAACAGGTACGAGCCCAGGTTCCACAGCGACGCGCTGAAGCTGCGCTTGACCGCGTCGGACAGGCTCAGCCCGGAGAACATGATCTGCGGCACCGACACCAGCACCACCGCGGTGCTGAAGTAATAGAACAGCAGCTGCGCCAGCGCGACCAGCGCCGGCTGTTCGGCGGTCGGCACGGTGGTGATGCGGCCGGTGATCGCGCCGCGCACCATCTCCTGGTACTGCGGCCAGTAGTCCGCGCCGGTGGCCCAGATCAGCAGCGAACCGCAGATCAGCGCCAGCGCGATCTGGATCATGCCCAGCAGCGCCAGCGGCAGCGCCTTGTGCAGGCGCAGCGGCGCGAACAGGTCGCGCGCGCGGGTCGGCCGGCCGCTTTCGGCTTCGCGGATCACGTGCATCAGCCCGCCCAGCAGCACCGGCAGGATCAGCACCGCCGCCAGCGCGGCGACCGCGACGGTGGTGATCGCGGTTTCGAAGTCGGTGCTTTCGCCGAACTGCAGCGGCAGGGTGAACACGAACATCAGCAGGTACAGCACCGCGATCAGCAGCAGCGCCGCGCCGAAGATCGCGCGCGGGTTGCGCCGGCCCAGGTTGATCGCGCGCATCAGCCATTGCGCGCCGTGGGTCAGCGGCACTTTGCGGATCGAGTGGCTCATCGGCGGTGGCTCATCGGATCGGTCCCGTTGCCGGGCCCCTGGCGAAAAGAATGCGGCGCCGGCGCGGCTGCGCCGGCGGCGGAAGGCTCAGCGGCCGTGCAGCGCGCGCGCATGGCCGACGAAACGGCGCAGCACCCGGCGCGCGTGCGGCGCGGCGCTGACCTCGCGCGCGACCGTGCGCGGGCACAGGCCCTCGTTGCGCAGCGCGTCCTGGCGCGCGCGCACGTAGCCGCGCATGTGGCCGGCGCTGAATTCGGGATGGAACTGCACGCCCCAGGCGCGCTCGCCCCAGCGGAACGCATGGCAGGCGTCGTGGCCCGAGCGCGCCAGCACCGTGGCGCCTTCGGGCGCGCGCAGCACCGTCTGCAAATGCGTGGCCTGGGCCGGAAAGCTGGCCGGCAGGCCGGCGAACAGCGGGTCGGCGGCGGCGCTGGGGTGCAGCTCCAGCCGCACCGTGCCCATCTCGCGTCCGGCCGGGTGGTTGCCGACTTCGCCGCCGAGCGCGTGCGCCAGCAACTGGTGGCCGTAGCAGATGCCGAACAGCGGCAGCCCGGCATGGGCGGCCTCGCGCAGCCACTGCGCGCTGCTTTCGCTCCACTGCGCGCGGTCGGTGACCATCGCGCCGGAGCCGGTGACGATGGCCCCGGCGAAACCGTCGCGGCCGGGCAGTTCATCGCCGGCTTCGACGTTGACCACCACCGCCTCGTCCCGGTCCAGACCGGCGGCGACGCGGATCCAATGCGGAAAACCGCGGTGGCGGCGCATGGAGGGGACCGGCTGGCCGGTCTCGAGAATCAGGAAGGGCGGCTTCACGGGGCGTTGGCGGGCACGGCGGGGGGATCGCCAATAATGGACCGACAATGGGGGCAAAGTCCTGAAATTACAGGGCTCGCCGCTATACTAACCCGCTTTGCCGCAGCGCAGACCAGACCATGAGCGCGTCCGACGCACCGCCCACCGCGATCACCTTCCAGAGCATGATCCAGCGCCTCAACGCCTACTGGGCCGAGCGCGGCTGCGTGCTGATCCAGCCGCTGGACCTGGAAGTCGGCGCCGGCACCTTCCACCCGGCCACCTTCCTGCGCGCGCTCGGCCCGGAGCCGTGGAACGCCGCCTACGTGCAGCCCAGCCGCCGCCCCACCGACGGCCGCTACGGCGAAAACCCCAACCGCCTGCAGCGCTACTACCAGTACCAGGTGGCGATGAAGCCCAGCCCCGACAACATCGTCGAGCTGTACTTCGACTCGCTCAAGGCGCTCGGCGTGGACCCGCGCGTGCACGACCTGCGCCTGGTCGAGGACAACTGGGAATCGCCGACCCTCGGCGCCTGGGGCCTGGGCTGGGAAGTCTGGCTCAACGGCATGGAAGTCACCCAGTTCACCTACTTCCAGCAGGCCGGCGGCCTGGAGTGCCGGCCGGTGCTCGGCGAGATCACCTACGGTCTCGAGCGCCTGTGCATGTACCTGCAGAACGTCGACAACGTCTACGACCTGATCTGGACCTACGGCCCGGACGGCACCGCGGTGACCTACGGCGACGTCTACCACCAGAACGAAGTCGAGCAGAGCGCCTACAACTTCGAACACGCCGACGTGGCCGAGCTGTTCCACCGCTTCGACGCCTGCGAGAAGGAAGCGCAGAAGCTGATCGAACTCGGCCTGCCGCTGCCGGCCTACGACCAGGTGTGCAAGGCCAGCCACAGCTTCAACCTGCTCGACGCGCGCCGCGCCATCAGCGTGACCGAGCGCCAGCGCTACATCCTGCGCGTGCGCCGCATCGCCCAGGGCGTGGCCGAGGCCTACTTCGCCCAGCGCGAGAAGCTCGGTTTCCCGGCGCTGAAGCAAGCCGACGCAGAAGCCGCCTGACCCGCTGAAAGCCCCTCTCCCGCTTGCGGGAGAGGGGTTGGGGTGAGGGCCTCCCGCCGCCCCGAAACCACCCAATCCCCGGCGCCGTCCGCAGGACGCGCGGCGACACCGCAAAGGCCACCGCATGAGCACGACCCAACCCCTCCTGATCGAACTGGGCACCGAAGAACTGCCGGTCAAGGCGCTGCCGGCGCTGGCCCAGGCCTTCTTCGACGGCGTGCTCGACGGCCTGCACAAGCGCGGCATCGGTTTCGATCGCGACGGCGCCAAGCCGCTGTACACCCCGCGCCGCCTGGCGGTGCTGCTGCGCGCGGTCGACACCCGCCAGCCGGAACAGCGCAGCGAAGTGCTCGGCCCCTACCTCAACATCGCGCTCGACGCCGACGGCCAGCCGACCAAGGCGCTGCAGGGCTTCGCGGCCAAGTCCGGGGTCGAGTGGACCCAGTTGGAGAAGACCAGCGACAACAAGGGCGAGCGTTTCGTCCACCGCGCGGTCAAGCCCGGCGCCGACACCGCGCAGCTGCTGGCCGAGGTCGTGCGCGAGGCGCTGGCGGCGATGCCGATTCCCAAGCCGATGCGCTGGGGCGGCCACGATTACGGCTTCGCCCGTCCGGTGCATTGGCTGGTGGTGCTGCTCGGCAAGGACGTGGTGCCGGCCGACGCGCTCGGCGTCAGCAGCGACCGCATGAGCCGCGGCCACCGTTTCATGCACGACAAGCCGGTGTGGTTCTCGCTGCCGCAGGACTATGTCGAATCGTTGCGCAGCGCGTTCGTGCTGGTCGATCCGGACGAGCGCCGCGAGCGCATCGTGCGCGAAGTCGAAGCCGCCGCCAGCCGCGACGGCGGCCGTGCGCGCATCGACGCGGGCATCCTGGAGGAGGTCAACGGCCTGACCGAATGGCCGGTCGCGGTGGCCTGCGGTTTCGAACGCGAGTTCCTCGCGGTGCCGCAGGAAGCGCTGATCGCGACGATGGAAGCGAATCAGAAATTCTTCCCGGTGCTCGACGCGCAGGGCCAGCTGACCGAGCGCTTCGTCGGCGTGGCCAACATCGAAAGCCGCGACCCGGCCGAAGTGCGCAAGGGCTACGAGCGGGTGATCCGTCCGCGCTTCGCCGACGCCAAGTTCTTCTTCGACGAGGACCTCAAGCAGGGCCTGGAGTCGATGGGCGAGGGCCTGAAGACGGTCAAGTACCAGGACAAGCTCGGCAGCGTCGCCGACAAGGTCGCGCGGGCGACCGCGCTGGCGCAGTCGATCGCCGCCCAGGTCGGCGTCGACCCGGCGCAGGCCGCGCGCGCCGCGTCGCTGTCGAAGAACGACCTGCAATCGCGCATGGTCAACGAATTCCCCGAACTGCAGGGCATCGCCGGCCGCTACTACGCCCGCGCCGCCGGCGAGAACGCCGCGGTCGCCGACGCGATCGACGAGGCCTACATGCCGCGCTTCGCCGGCGACGCGATCGCGCCGTCGGCGCTGGGCCGCGTGGTCGCCATCGCCGAGCGCCTGGACACCCTGGCCGGCGGTTTCGCCGCGGGCCTGAAGCCGACCGGCAACAAGGATCCCTTCAGCCTGCGCCGCAACGCACTGGGCCTGGCGCGCACCTTGCTCGAAGGCGGGCTCGACCTGTCGCTCCGCGCGTTGCTGGACGAAGCGGTGAAGTTGCAGCCGGCGCAGAAGCAGGGAGTCGACGCGGACGAGCTCAGCGAATTCGTCTACGACCGCCTGCGCAACTACTACGGCGAACGCGGCATCGCGATGGCGCAGCTGGAAGCCGTCAGCGCCGTCGCCCACGGCTCGCTGCTCGACTTCGACCGCCGCCTCAACGCCATCGCCGAATTCGCCCGGCTGCCCGAGGCCGAAGCGCTCGCCGCGGCCAACAAGCGCAGCCGCAACATCCTCAAGAAAGTCGAAGGCGGCGTGCCCGAAGCGATCGATCCGGCGCTGTTCAACGAGCCGGCCGAACGCGAATTGGCCGAAGCGGTGGACGCGGCGATCGCCGACACCGACCCGCTGCTGGCCCAACGCGACTACGTCGCCGTGCTCGGCCGCCTGGCGCGGCTGCGCCCGCAAGTGGACGCGTTCTTCGACAAGGTCATGGTCAACGTCGACGACGCGGCGGTGCGCAACAACCGGCTGGCCTTGCTCAAGCGTTTGTCCGACCGGCTCGGCGGGGTGGCGGCGATCGAGCATTTGTCGATCTGATCGCGGCGTTCGCGTTGTAGAAAAGGCCGGCTTTCGCCGGCCTTTTTTTGTCCCTCGAAATGTTCGTCGCCCGAGTGCGGCATCGGCTGCGGAAGATCCGCGACAAAAAAGAGGGCCGGCTTGCGCCGGCCCTCTCCTTACTGCTTCGGCAAGCGGCTCTCGCCGCTACCCGTGGATCAACGGAACTTGTAGTTCACGCCCACGTAGTAAGCGCGGCCGATGGTGTCGTACACGCCCGAACCGAACGAGTTGCCGTACATCGCCAGCGGCGGGTCGGAATCGAACAGGTTGGTGATGCCGCCGTAGACGTCCCAGCCGGTGTCGGCGAAGTCGTAGCTCACGCGGATGTCGTGGACCACGCCCGAGCCGGCCTTGGCCGGAGCCAGGAAGAACGGATCGTTCTTGTAGGTGTCCCAGTCGGTCTGACGGGCGACGCCGGAGACGTAACGGGTGTTCCAGGTGCCGCTCCAGTTGTCGCGGCGGTAGTTGGCGCTGATGTTCGCCTTCCACTTCGGATAGCCCAGCGCGCCCAGGTACTCCACCTTCGCCGCCGGATCGTTCTGGAACGGGTAGTCGGTGTAGTTCAGGGTGCGGGTCGCATCCAGCTGCCACGACATCTTGCCGCCGAACAGTTCGTGCGTGTAGGACGCGCCGATGTCGATGCCGTCGGTTTCCTTGGCCGCGATGTTCTGGTAGATCGCGGTCACGAACGCGATCTGGCCGTCGGCGCGGCGGCGGACGTTGGAGCAGTAGATGTTGCCGATGCCGCCTGGGGTGTCGACGCAGCGCTGCGCGGTCTGCTCGAAGTCGAGCAGCGAGATCGCGTTGCGCAGCTTGATCTTCCAGTAGTCGACGTTGAGGCTGAAGCCTTCCAGGAAGGTCGGGGTGAACACGAAGCCGTAGGTCACGGTGCGGCCGGTTTCGGGCTTCAGGTTCGGATTGCTGCCCGACAGGCCTTCGTTGGTGCCGGTGACCTGGTCGGTGAAGTTGGCCGGCAGGCCCAGCAGCGCGCAGTTGGCGGCGCGCACGGCCGGATCGCTGCCGCGGCCGATCTGCTGGACGTCGCAGGGATCGTCGACGAAGCCGAAGTTCTGGCTCTGGCCGCCGAACAGCTCGCCGATGTTCGGCGCGCGCACCGCCGAGGAGGCGTTGCCGCGCAGACGCAGGCTGTCGTTGATCACCCAGTCCAGGTTGTAACGCCAGGCGCGGGTGTTGCCGGTGGTGTCGTAGTCGGAGAAACGGACCGCGCCGCCGAGGGTCAAGTTCTTGATCAGGGTGATGTCGTGCAGCAGCGGCACCGCGGTTTCGATCCACAGTTCCTTGACGTTGTAGCTGCCGCGCGAATCCGGGATCGCGTTGAGGAAGGTCAGGCCCGCCTTGTCCAGCGAGTCGTTGATCTGTTCGCTGGTCTCGCGACGGTACTCGACGCCGGCGGCGAAGCTCATCGGGCCGGCCGGCAGTTCGAACAGGTTGTTGTTGACCAGCGAGCCGCCGGCGACGAACTGGGTCAGGCGGGTCTTGGCGCGGGTGGTGACGTTGAACCAGTCGCGCGCGGCCTTGCTGATCGCGCCGTCGCCGAAGATGGAGAACGGAACGCAGCTGGCGATGGTTTCCGGCGTGAGCGTCAGGCCCAGGTTTTCGAAGTTGACGTTGGCCGCGGTCGGATCGATCTGCGAGCGGCAGACGATCTTGCCGTTGGCGTCCTTCACCGCGTCCAGGCCCGCGTAGAAGCGTTCCATGTAGCGGTTGTTGAGGTTGTCGCGGGTCTCGGTGGTGCGGCCGTAGTTGACCGACGCGTCGTACTGCCAGTCGCCCTTGCTGCCGAGCACGCCTTCGGCGCCGAGGACCAGGCGCATGGTCTTGCGCTTGGTGTCTTCGCCGCGCAGACCCGAATCGTAGTCGTCGCGGGACAGGAAGAAGCCTTCGCCGCCGGTCAGCGCGCTGAGCGCCGGAGTGACGTAGGCGTTGTCGTCGGCGATGTAGTGGCCGCCGTAGGTGCCGAAGGTGTTGAACGCGGCGGTGCCGAACGACTTCGAGTTGGCCTGGTTGTACAGACCTTCCATGTACAGGCGGTGGTTCTCGGTCACGTCGAAGCTGCCGGCCACGTTCAGCGTGGTGCGGTCGAACTTCGGCTGCAGCTGGTTGGCGCGGTTGCTGTCGTTGTGGTCGCAATCGGTGCAGCGGCGGCGCGAGGTGTCGCGCAGGCCGTCGATGCGCAGCGGACGGTAGGTGCCGTCCGGGTTGAACACGTACAGGTTGGCCGGGTTGCTGAAGCTGCCGGTGCGCGAGAACACGCCGCCGGTGGTGAACTCGTACGAGCCGGCGTTCTTGAAGTAGGAACGGGCGTACGGGCCGCCGGGGGTGTTCAGCGTGGTCACGTCTTCGTTGCCGAAGCGGTCGCGGAACTGCAGGTCGTCCTGGCGCGAGTGCTCGAGCGAGGCGGCGATGTTGCCGCGGTCGTCGGCGAAGTTGGTGCCGGCGGTGACCGAGAACAGCTCCTTGCCGAAGCTGCCGTGCTGGCTGGTGCCGAACTGGGCGTGCAGGTTCACGCCTTCGTACTTCTTCTTGAGGATGAAGTTGATCACGCCCGAGACGGCGTCGGCGCCGTACACCGCGGACGCGCCGCCGGTGATGATTTCGACGCGCTCGATCCAGTCGGCCGGGATCAGGTTGGTGTCGACCGCGGTGTCGCCGGCCGAGGCGCCGACCATGCGGCGGCCGTTGACCAGGACCAGGGTGCGCGAGGTGCCGAGGTTGCGCAGATCCTGCATCGCAATACCGGCGGTGCCGATGAAGCGGCTGGAGTTGCCCATGGTGAAGGTGGTCGCCAGCGCCGGCATCGTGGTCAGCACGTCGCCGATGTTGACCGCGCCGGTGGCCTTGATGTCCTCGGCGGTCAGCACGCTGACCGGCTGCGCGGAGACCACGTTCGGATTGGAGATGCGCGAACCGGTGACGGTGACCGTTTCGATCTTGGTGATGGCTTCGCCCGAGCTCGAGCCGGCCTGCTGCTGCGCGTACGCCGGCGCGGCCATGCCAACCAACGCGGTGCACACCGCGATGGTGAGATTCTTTCTGTTCACGAAGTGGACTCCTGGAATGTGCAGTGACATTGCTTCCCTACCTGAAAACTTCCTTGCTGGAAGAGGGTGGGTGATCGTTATTAGGAGAGACCCCGAGTGACCGGTCCGCAGCCCCCTGCACGACCGATCAGTTTCCCCTGGTACCGAAATTACGTCTTCTTAACGCCGAGTGCAATTAACCTGAAACCTGTCAATGCACTTTTTGTAAGAGAGACAAGCTCTTAGCGCGAAATGTGCGCGCTATCTCATTGATTTTCCGGGGCCCACCCGCGCAGCGTCGGAGTCGGGAACGGATGCGGCCCAGCATGCGGCCAAGATCGGCAAAGGCTGGCGTGCCATATCGCAGGGCTGTGATTCCGGGCGAAGCGATGACCGCACCGGCTGTGCACGAGTGCGTCCTGCGCTGCGCCCGCGACGTGCTTGCGCCGCGTTGACTCCGCAGCCGTTAATCTGAACGCGCACCCCGAATTTTCCTAAACAATACAAGCCGTTACCGGTTATTCTGCGCGCTATGCCATTGATTCCCCGTCTCTTTCTCGCCGGCGCCTTGAGCCTCGGGGCCGCCGGCGCGGCTCAGGCGGCCAAAGTCGACAAAGTCGAAATCCACGGCCTGGACGAGGCGATGACCCACAACGTACGGGTGTCGCTGTCGCTGGTGGACAGCATCGGCAAGGAGGTCTCCGGGCGACGCCTGGGCTACCTGCTGCGCGAGGCCGAGAACGAGACCCGCGAGGCGCTGGAGCCGTTCGGCTACTACTCGCCGACGATCAAGATCGAAGACTCGCGCGGCGCCCGCCTGGTCGCCACGCCTTCGACCGACACCGCCGCCCAGGCGCGCGAGGGCGACCTCGGCGCGCCGGGCGAGCGCGACGCCACGCCCGCGACCGACACGCCCGCGGCCGACGCCAGTGGCGGCGACGCCTCCGCCGACGGCGCGCCCGCCGCGGCGCCGGCGCGCAACGGTTCGTCCGCGCCGCCGATCCGGGTCACCATCACCGTCGACAAGGGCGAACCGGTCAAGGTGCGGCGCTCGGACATCGCCATCCTCGGCGCGGGCAGCGACGATCGTTACCTCAATCAGGATCTGGCCGCGTTCCGGCCGGGGCCGGATCAGGTGTTCGATCATGCGGCGTATGAGGCGAGCAAGACCAAGATCAGTCGACGGCTCGCGGAACGAGGCTACTTCGACGCTGATTTTTCTTCGCGGCGGGTGGCGGTTACGCGCGCGGAACATGCGGCCGACATCGACTTGGTCTGGACCAGCGGCCAGCGCTACGACATGGGCGCGATCAGCTTCGAGCAGACGCCCAAGCGCATCATCCGCGACAGCCTGCTGCAGAAGCTGGTGTATTGGGAGCAGGGCAGCTACTACCACCAGGGCAAGCTCGACCGCTTCCGCGAATCGCTGGCGCGGCTGGACTATTTCTCCAGCATCGACATCGAACCGCTGCCGGACCAGGCGAGCGACGGGCAGGTGCCGGTCAAGGTGACCCTGACCCCGGCCAAGCGCAGCATCTACACCGCCGGCGTCAGCTACGGCACCGACAGCGGCGCCGGCGTGCGCCTGGGCGTGGAGCGGCGCTACGTCAACGACCGCGGCCACAAGGCGCTGGCGCAGATCGACTTCGCCCAGCGGCGCAAGACCGCGACCCTGCAGTACCGCATCCCCGCGTTCGCCTGGCTCGACGGCTGGTACACCTTCAGCCTGCAGGGCAGCGACGAGCAGACCGACTACATCGATTCGCGCCGGATCGAACTGGTCGCCAGCCGCAGCGGCAAGATCAACCAGCACTGGACCGCGACCGCTTCGCTGCACGGCCTGCGCGAGCGTTGGGCCTACTACGACGAACTCGACGACGATCCGGACACGCGCGAGAACTACCGCACCGCGACGTTCGTGTATCCCTCGCTGCGCGCCGAATACGTCGACGTCGACGACAAGCTCTATCCGCGCAGCGGCATCAGCGCCACCGGCATGATCCGCGGCGGCCTGGAAGCGCTGGGTTCGGACGCGAACTTCATCCAGGCCCACGTCACCGGCCGCTGGTTCAAGGGCCTGGGCGAGCGCAGCCGCCTGATCGCGCGCGGCGAGGTCGGCCATACCTTCACCAATTCGCTGACCGACATGCCGCCGTCGCTGCGCTTCTACGCCGGCGGCGACCGCAGCATCCGCGGTTACGAATGGCGCGAGGTCGGCCCGCGCATTCCGCCGGCGGAAGGCCGCAAGGCCTATGCGCTGGGCGCGAAGAACGTGGTGACCTCGAGCATCGAGTACGAGCAGTACTTCAACGAGAGCTGGGGCGGCGCGGTGTTCGTCGACAGCGGCAGCGCGTTCGACAATCAGAAGGACCTGAAGATGCGCACCGGCGTCGGCGTCGGCGTGCGCTGGCGTTCGCCGGTGGGCCCGCTGCGCATCGACATCGCGCGCGGCCTCGACGACCCGGATTCGGGTTTCCAGATCTATCTCAACATCGGCGCCGATCTGTAAGCCGCGCCCAGGACGATTCCGCAGCACATGAGCGATACGCCCCCGCCGCCGCCGACCCCCACCGCGCAGGAGCTGCTGCTCGAACGCCGCCGCCGGCGCCGCGCCGCGGCCCGGCGCTGGGCCTGGCGCAGCAGCATCGCCGCGGCGGTGCTGACCCTGCTGATCGCGTTCGCGGCGTACTGGCTGATCGCCACCATCGCCGGCCGCGACGTGTTGCTGGCGCAGATCGTCGCGCGCCTGCCGGCCGATTCGAGCTTCACCTGGAAGGCCGCCGAAGGCCCGCTGTCGGGCCCGTTGACCCTGCGCGGCGTGCGCTTCGCCTACAAGAAGACGGTGTTCACCGCCGAACGCATCTACCTGGATCCGGCGCTGCGCCCGTTGCTGGGCCGCAAGCTGCGCCTGGACGCGGTGCAGGTCGAAGGCGCCACGCTGGATATCGAAAAGAGCGACGAGCCGTTCGAACTGCCGCGCTGGCCGGACGTGCTGCCGCAGATCGAACCGCCGCTGGCGGTGCAGGCCGACGATGTGCGCATCGACGGCTTCAAGATCGCCCAGGCCGGCGAGCACCTCATCGACATCCGCCAGCTGCGCGCCGGGCTCGATGCGCAGTCGGGCAAGCTGCACGTGGAAAAGCTCGTCGCCGACACCGACCGCGGCCGCTTCACCGCGCACGGCGATTACCAGCCCAGCCGCGATTTCAAGTCCGACCTGACCGTCACCGCGGTGCTGCCGAGCGCGCCCGGCCGTACGCCGCCGCGCCTGGGCCTGGTCGCGCGCGGCGATCTGTCGCGCATGGACGTCGCCCTGGCCGGCGCCGCGCCGGGGCCGGTGCGTTTGACCCTGACCTTGCGCGGCAAGCAAGAAGCGCCGGACTGGCGCTTGCACGCGAAGGCCGACGCGCTCGACATCGGCCTGCTGACCGCGCCCGACGCCAAGCCCAGCGCCACGCCGATGGCGCTGCGTTTCGACGCGCAGGGCAGCGGCGGCGTCGCCGCGCTGGAAGGCGAATTCCGCCAGGGCGACACGGCGGTGACGGTGCTGCCGTCGAAGCTGTCGCTGAAAGAACAGGTGCTGGACGTGCAGCCGTTGGCGCTGCAATTGTTCGACGGCACCGCCACATTGCGCGGCCACGCCGATTTCAGCGACGCCGAAAACGGCCGCTTCAAGTTCTCGATCAACGCGCGCGGCCTGACCTGGGGCGGCCAGGCGCCGCCGACCACGCTCAAGTCGGTGGCCAAGCCTGCGCAGGCAGCGCAGACGCCGGCCACGCCGGCGGTGACGCTGGAAACCGCCGACTTCGGCTTCGCCGGCACGGTCAAAGACTGGGCGGCGATCGGCAACGCCCGGCTGTTGCGCGACAAGCAGGCCGCGACGGTCGAATTCGACGGCCGCGGCAACGACCAGCGCATGAGCCTGAAGTCGCTCAAGGCCAAGATGCCGACCGGCCTGCTCGACGCCAGCGGCGAAGTGGCATGGGCGCCGAAGTTGGCCTGGGATCTCAAGGCCGCGTTGTCGGGCTTCGACCCGGGTTATTTCGCGCCGGAATTCAAGGGCGCGGTCGACGGCCAATTGGCCAGCACCGGCAGCGTGCGCGACGACGGCGGGCTGGAGATCCAGGCCAGCGCCGACAAGCTCGGCGGCCGCTTGCGCGATCGCCCGCTCGGCGGCCGCGGCCGTTTCCTGATGCATGGCGCGGCCACCGGCAAGACCGGCGACGCCTACGAGGGCGACGTCGCGTTGAGCCTCGGCGGCAGCAAGCTCGAAGCCAAGGGCAAGTACGCGCAGGACATCGACGTCGACGCGAAGTTCGCGCCCTTGCAGTTGAACGATCTGCTGCCCAGCGCGACCGGCAGCCTCAACGGCACGCTCAAACTGACCGGCGCGGCCGACGCGCCGAACCTCGACGCCGACCTCAGCGGCAGCGGGCTCAAGTACGGCGACTACCGCGCCGCCAGCTTCAGCGCCAAAGGCAAGCTGCCGTGGCGCGGCCGCGGCGGGCAACTCGCGCTGCGCGCCAGCGATCTCGACGCCGGGCTGGCGTTGTCGTCGCTGAGCGTGGACGCGCAGGGCGCGGTCGAAGCGCTGCAACTGCAGGCGCAGGCGCGCAGCGAAGTCGCGAACCTGGACCTGTCCGGCCACGCCGACAAGCGCGGCAACGTGTGGTCGGGCGCGCTGGCCTCGTTGCAGCTGGCGCCGAGCAAGGGCGCCAGCTGGCGCTTGCAGCAGGCCGCCTCGTTCCGCTGGGACGGCAACAGCGGCGGCTTCAACGACGCCTGTCTAGCCTCCAGCAGCGGCGGTTCGCTGTGCGCCAGCGCCGACTGGCCGCGCCGCGGCGTCGAGCTCAAGGGCCACGGCCTGCCGCTGCTGCTGGCGCAGCCGTATCTGCCCGAGCGCAGCGACAAGCGGCCGTGGGTCCTGCGCGGCGAAATCGCCGTCGACGGCGAACTGCGCCCGGCCGGCAACGGCTGGCGCGGCAACTTCAACGTCAGTTCCGCCAGCGGCGGGCTGAAATTCAGCGAACGCGCGCGGCGCGAGCTGGTGCGCTACAGCGCGCTCTCGCTCAAGGCCAGCTTCGACACGCAGAAGCTCAGCGCCGAACTCAAGTCCGTCTTCAACGACGACGGCCGCATCGAAGCCACCGTCAACACCGGTTGGGACGCGTATGCGCCGCTGTCGGGCAACGTCGCGGTCGACACCGACGAGCTGACCTGGGTCGAGCTGTTCTCGCCCGACATCGTCGAGCCCAAGGGCAAGCTGGAAGGCCGCATCGGCCTGGCCGGCACGCGCAGCAAGCCGCTGTTGAGCGGGCAGGCGCGGCTGTCGCAGTTCACCACCGAAGTGCCGGCGCTGGGCATCGTGCTGCAGGACGGCGACGTGCGCCTGGACGCGCAGCCCGACGGCAGCGCGCGCATCGCCGGCAGCGTGCGTTCGGGCGAGGGCACGCTCAACGTCGACGGCAGCCTCGGCTGGCAGGGCGACGACACGCCGCTGGTGTTGAACGTGCGCGGCACCAACGTGCTCGCCTCCGACACCCGCGACCTGCGCGCGGTCGCCAACCCCGAACTGACCGTGCGCTACGCGGCCAAGCAGCCGCTCAACGTCACCGGCAAGGTCACCATTCCGTCGGCGCGCGTCGACCTGGAGCGTCTGGACCAGGGCGTGTCGGTGTCCGAGGACGTGGTCGTGCTCGACCCGGTCGATCCGGAAAACACCGGCGCCTCGCCGCTGGAGCTCGACCTGACCCTGGCCGTCGGCGACGACGTCAAGCTCAAGGGCTTCGGCCTGGACGGCAAGCTCGGCGGCCAGATGCGGGTGCGTTCGCGTCCGGGCCGCGAGATGGCCGCGAGCGGCGCGCTCAGCGTCGAAGGGCGTTACGAAGCCTACGGACAGAAGTTGCAGATCACCCGCGGCAACCTGGCCTGGAACAACGGCCCGGTGTCCGACCCGATCCTGGACTTGCGCGCCGAACGCGAAGTCGGCGCGGTCAAGGCCGGCGTCGACATCGGCGGACGGGTCAGCGCGCCGACCGTCAATGTCTGGTCCGATCCGGCCAGCTCGCAGTCCGAAGCGCTGGCTTACCTGACCCTCGGCCGTCCGCTGTCGAACCTGACCGGCGACGAGAGCAAGCAGCTCAACGCCGCCAGCGCCGCGCTGTCCGCCGGCGGCGGCCTGCTGGCCTCGCAGCTCGGCGCCAAGATCGGCCTCGACGACGCCGGCGTGATGGAAAGCCGCGCGCTCGGCGGTTCGGTGCTCGGCGTGGGCAAGTACCTGTCGCCGAAGCTGTACGTCGGCTATGGCGTGTCGCTGCTCGGCACCGGCCAGGTGCTGACCTTGAAGTACCTGCTGCGCAAGGGCTTCGATGTCGAGATCGAGTCGAGCACGTTGGAGAATCGCGCGTCGGTGAATTGGCGCAAGGAGAAGTGAGGGCGGCGGCGCGCATGCGCCGCGCCGTTCGGTTCCGACGCGCGGCAACGGCCGGAGGATAAACTGCCGCGCATCGCCCACACGGACCGGGCGGAACCTCACAAGGACTGACGACATGCTGCTGCAACTGGCCATCGGCGACGCATACGGCGCCGGTTTCGAATACGCCCCGGACCGGCTCGTGCGCGAGCGCAACGACGGTGCTGGCTACACTCGCCACCCGCGCCACGATATCGAGCCGGGTTGCTATACCGACGACACCCAGATGAGCCTGGCCATCGCCGAGGCACTGGTCGAAAACGATCCGTGGACCCGCGAATCGCTGGCCGCGCGCTTCGTCGCCGCGTTCAAGCGCGATCCGCGCGAAGGCTACGCCAGCCGTTTCCACGGCCTGCTGACCGAGGTGCGCGACGGCGACGACCTGCTCGCGCGGATCCGGCCCGACAGCGCCAAGAGCGGCGCCGCGATGCGCTCGCCGCCGCTCGGCGTGTTGGCCGATACCGCGCAGGTGATCCGCCGCGCCGAGCTGCAGGCGCGCATCACCCACGACACGTCCGGCGGCGTGGCTTCGGCGACGGCCTCGGCGTTGTGCGCGCATTATTTCGTCCACCGGCACGGGCCGAAGGCCGAGCTGGCCGACTTCCTGCTCGCCTACGTGCCGGGCCCCTGGGATCGGCCGTGGCACGGCAAGGTCGGCGCGTTGGGGATGGACAGCGTGCACGCGGCGGTCGCGGCCCTGCGCGAGCACGCGAGCATGCGCGAGTTGTTGCGCGCCTGCATCGCTTTCACCGGCGATGTAGACACGGTCGCGACGATCGCGCTCGCCGCAGGCGCCCACAGCGAGGAGATCGCGCAAGATCTTCCGGTTTCGCTGTACGAAGGCCTGGAAAACAGCCGCTATGGCCGCGATTATCTGGCGACGCTGGACGCGCGGCTGATGGCGCTGGCAGGCTGACGCGCCGGCACGCGCGCGGCGAACCAGGATCCGGATATGAACCTGCTGGCCCACACCCGCCTGATGGCCGACTACAACCGCTGGATGAACCAGCGCATCTACGCCGCCGCCGCGCGCCTGCCGGCCGCGGCGGTGGCGCAGGATCGCGGCGCGTTCTTCGGCTCGATCCTGGGCACGCTCAACCACCTGATGGTCGCCGACAAGATCTGGCTGCACCGCTTCGCCACCCATCCTTCGCGCTTCGCCGCGCTCGACCCGCTGCGCACGCAGCCGCGGCCGACCGACCTGCGCGCGGTCGAGTTCGACACGCTGCCGCAGTGGCGGGTCGCGCGCGAGCAACTCGATGCGGCGATCGTCGATTGGGCCGGCGAGCTGAGCGAGGCCGATCTGGATCATGTGCTGGCGTACGCCAACACCAAGGGCGTGGTGTCGCAGCGACGGTTCGGATTGCTGCTGCTGCATTTCTTCAATCACCAGACCCATCACCGCGGCCAGATCACCACCTTGTTGACCCAGGCCGGCGAAGACGTCGGCGGCACCGATCTGCTCGAGCTGATTCCGGCCTTGCCGGCGGACGCGTCGGCGCTGTGATTCAACCCGCGCATCCGTCGCGGATCGCCTGCACCTCGCGCAACACCTCGCTCCCATCCGGCCGCGCCTCACCGATGCTGCGCAGCAGGCCGTCCAGCCGCGCCCGCGCTTGGCCGCGCTGGTTGCCGGCGCAGCGCAGTTGCGCGGCATAGGCTTGCGCGCGCCAGCCGAGCTTGCGCAAGGCTTCGTCGTTGATCGGCAGTTCCGCCAGCGAGTCCAGGTGCGACAGCGCGGCGGCGTCGCCGCCGGCGGCTTGCATGCGGGTCAGCGCGAGCTCGGCCGCGCGCGTGCGCGGGTCGCGTTCGCCGTAGGCCTTGCGGGTCAGCGCCAGCGCGCGTTGCAGGCGCGGCGCGGCGCTGTCGCGCGCGCCCAGGGCGAGTTCGGCTTCGCCGAGCTGGCGCTCGGTTTCGCCGACCGGGCCGGAGTCGGCGCCGTCCTGGCGGATGCGCAGGCGCCGCACCTGCTCCAGCGTTTCGCGCGCCTGCGCGCCTTGGCCGGCGTCCAGCAGCACCAGCGCCTGGTCGCTCATCAGCGCGGCCAGCTTCGCCGGCTGCGGCGCGCGCCGGGCGATCTGCAACGCGCGCTCGAATTCGCTCAGCGAACGCGGCAGGTCGCCGCGCTCCCAGGCGACGATGCCGAGCGCGCGATGCACTTCGGTCAGGTCGGCGTCGTCGGGCCGCTGGCGCTGCGGCAGCAGGCTGCCGAGCAGTTGCAGTTCCTTCTGCGCCAGGGCGAACTGGCCTTGGTCGATGTGCAGCGCGACGAGTTGCCGGCGCACGGCGAGGGTGGCCGGGTGCTGCGCGCCGTTGACTTCCAGGGCGATCGCCAGCGCGTCGGTGGCGTCGCGCTCGGCGTCGCCGAGCTGGCCCAGCGAGCGCCGCAGCGCGGCCAGGTTGCGGCCGATCTCGACGTGCAAAGGATGGCGGTCGCCGACGCTTTGCTGCAGCTTGCGCCGCGCCTGTTCGAAACCCAGCAGCGCCTCGCGGCTCTGGCCGGCGTCGGCCTGCAGGCCGGCCAGGTCCATCAGGTTCTCGACTTCGCCGACGTCGGTGTTCTCGCGCATCTCGCGGCGGATCGCCAGCGAGCGTTCGAACAGCTGGCGCGCGCCCTGGCGCTCGCCGTTGTCGCGGCGGCAGCGGCCGAGTTCGGAATAGAACTCGCTGGTCTGCAACGGCAGCTGCGCCTGCTCGCGCCGGGCCAGATCGAGCGCGGGCTGCATCAGCGCGGCGCAGTCGCGAGGCTGGTTCAGCAGCCGCAGCACCTTGCCGCGCTGGTTCAAGGATTCCAGGCGCAGGCTGTCGGGAATGTCGTCGGTGGACGCGATCACCTGCGCCTGCCGATCCAGCAGGCTGCGCGCTTCGCTGTAGTCGCCGAGCCCGGTGCGGATGCGCGCGATCACCCCGAACAGTTCGGCGCGCGAGCGCGGCTGCTTGGCCAGTTCGCGGTTGCCGCGCGCGACCGAAGCGTCGAGCAGGCCGCGCAGGTCCAGCGGCTCGCCTTCGGGCGTGCCGCGCGCGCTTTCGAACAGGCCGACCATGAAGTCCTGCATGGCCTGCGCGCGCGCCGCTTCGGCGACCGCTTCGCGCGCCTGCCAGGCGACCACGCCGAGCGAGGCGCTGAGCACCAGCGCGACCAGCGCCGCGGTCGCCAGCGCCCAGCGGTGGCGCGCCATGTACTTGTTGACCCGGTAGCGCACGCTCTGCGCGCGCGCCAGCACCGGCCGCCCGGCTTCGAAGCGCTGCAGGTCCAGCGACAGCGCTTCCACCGAGGGATAGCGCTGCTCCGGCCGCTTGGCCAGGGTCTTGAGCACGATGTTGTCGAGATCGCCGGCCAGCTGTTTGCCCAGGCGCCGCAGCGAGCCCGGATCCAGGTCGGGATCGTTGGCGTCGGCGTAGCGCAGCACCGCCTGCGAGGGCTTGAGCGGATCGGCGGCGAGGATCGCCTCCTCCCATTCCGCGTCGGTCTGGCGCTTGAGCTTGTACGGCTTGGAATCGGTCAGCAGTTCGTACAGCACCACGCCGAGCGAATACACGTCGGTCATGGTGGTGACCGGTTCGCCGCGCACCTGCTCGGGCGCGGCGTAGTGCAGGGTGAAGGCGCGCGCGCCGGTGCGGGTCTGCTCCGGCAACGGCACGTCGTTGCTGTCGAGCAGCTTGGCGATGCCGAAGTCGAGCAGGCGCACGTCGCCGGCCGGCGTCACCAGGATGTTCGACGGCTTGAGGTCGCGGTGGACGATCAGGTTGGCGTGGGCGTGGCTGACCGCGTCGCAGATCTGCTGGAACATGCGCAGCCGCTTGTCCAGCGAGGTGCGCTGGTTGCGGCAGTAGTCGGTGATCGGCTCGCCTTCGACGTATTCCAGCGCCAGGTACGGCAGCCCGTCGCGGGTCACGCCGGCGTCGAGCAGGCGGGCGATGTAGGGATGGGCCAGACGCGCGAGGATCTGCCGTTCGCGGGTGAAGCGGGTGCGCAGGTTGACGTCGGTCAGGCCCGGCCGCAGCAGCTTCAGCGCGACCCGGCGCTGGTACAGGCCGTCGGCGCGCGAGGCCAGCCACACCTGGCCCATGCCGCCTTCGCCGAGCAGGCTTTCGAGCCGGTACGTGCCGACTTCCACGCCGGGACGCATGCCGGACTGCTGCGGCGCGACCAAGGGTTCGGAGAGGAAATCCTCGTGGCCGTCTTCCAGGCCAATAAGCTCAGTCAACTCCGCCGCCAGCGACGGATCATCCGCGCCTAGCTCGCGAAGACGTTCGGCGCGCGCATCCGGCTCCAGCTCGAGCAACGCATCGAGCAACGGCGAAAGTCGCAACCAACGTTCGGCGTCCATCGAATCAGCCGCGCGCCCGCGCGCGCAGGACGGCGAACAAGAGCAGCGGAGCGACGGCGATGACGGTCATGGCGTTGCGCATTCCTTGCAGGCGCGCACCGCGCGGACCGCGGCGCGGGCGCTCAGCGGCTGGGTTCGTCCTGCAGCGACGCCAGCAGGAACAGTCGCGCTTTCTGCCAGTCGCGGCGGATGCTGCGCTCGGAACGCTGCAGCAGCGCGGCGATTTCCAGTTCCGACAGGCCGGCGAAGTAGCGCAGTTCCACCACCTGGGCCAGGCGTTGGTCGACGCCGGCGAGCTTGGTCAGCGCCGAATCCAGGCCGAGGGTGTCCTCGTCCAGGCGCAGGCCGCCTTCGACGTCGTCGGGCAGTTCGGTGACGCGGTGCAGGTCGCCGCCGCGCTTTTGCGCGAGGCGCTGGCGCGCGTAGTCGACCACCACGCTGCGCATGGCGGAGGCGGCATAGGCGAAGAAATGCGCGCGGTCGTCGAACTGCGCTTCGCGCCGGCCGACCAGTTTGAGATAGGCCTCGTGCACCAGCGCGGTGGCGTCCAGCGTTTGCCCGTGCTGGCCGGCGAGCTGGCGCCGCGCCATCGTGTGCAGTTCCTGATAGAGCGTGGCGAGCACGCGGTCGAGCGCGCCGCGATCGCCTTCGCGCGCGGCGTCCAACAGGATCGTGATGTCAGCGCTTTCGGCCATGTCGCCCCCAATTCGGACCAGACTATAGCGCGTTCAGCTTGGCTTGGAAGCGACACAGGTGGCAGCAAACCTGCGCCGGAATGCAGCAATAGGCTGCGTAACCGGCAGCTTTCATGCGTACAAAATTACCCCGCGGCGTTAACGCGCGAGGCGCCGTCGCGATGACACGGCGGCGCCCCGCTGCGATGAACGGTAAGGGCGCATGGATCCGGACAGCGTCGGAATCCGCCGGCGCGGCCCGCCGAACCGGCGCGACCGCACCGGAGCCGCATTCAGCGTTGGCAGTGCCCGCACCAGACCGTGGTGCGCTGGCCGATGCTGGCCTGCTTCAGCGGCCGCCCGCAGCGCGGGCAGGGCTCGCCGCCGCGGCCGTAGGCGGCCAGTTCCTGCTCGAAATAGCCGGGCGCGCCGTCGGGGCTGATGAAGTCGCGCAAGGTGGTGCCGCCGCGCTGGATCGCATAGCCGAGGATCGCCTTGATCGCGCCGGCCAGCTCGGCGTAGCGCTCGCGCGAGACCTTGCCGGCCGCGCGCAACGGCGACACGCCGGCGGCGAACAGCGCTTCGGCGGCGTAGATGTTGCCGACGCCGACCACGACTTTCTGATCCATCAAAAACGTTTTCACCGGCGCCTTGCGGCCGCGGCTGAGCTGGAACAGGTAGTCGCCGTCGAACGCGTCCGACAGCGGCTCCGGGCCGAGATCGCGCAGCAACTCGTGGGTGTCGCCGGGCGCCTGCCACAGCAGGCAGCCGAACCGGCGCGGGTCGTTGAAGCGCAGCACGCGGTCGTCGTCGAGCAGCAGGTCGACGTGGTCGTGATCGCGCACCGGCGTGTCGGCGGGCAGCACGCGCAGGCTGCCGGACATGCCCAGGTGCAGCACGGCGCTGCCGGCGGCGGTGTCGATCAGCAGGTACTTGGCGCGCCGGCGCACGGCGTCGATGCGCTGGCCGGGCAGGGTCTCCTCGATCGCCGCCGGGATCGGCCAGCGCAGGTCCGGGCGGCGCAGGATCGCGGTGACGACGTGACGGCCTTCCAAGTGCGGCGCGAGGCCGCGCCGGGTGGTTTCGACTTCAGGTAATTCAGGCATGGGGCCAGCGTACTATCCCGCTCGGGCCGGCGCTCGCGGCGTCGGCACGAACTGTACGCATCCATGCGCCGCAGGGAGTCCGGTCATGCCGCAGGCCGCCGTCGAAGCCGACGCCGAGGGAGTCGAGTCCGCCGCGCAACCAGGCGCGCGGCGCGCCGCCGGCGCCGCGCGCCGGCCGCGCAGCCGCGGCGGCAGTGCGCCGCCGTCGCCGCCCGCGCGCGCCGAGCCGCTGCCCGTCGTGGACGAATCCGAACCCGAGCCGGCGCCGCGCCCGCCCGGCCAGCGCCTGCGCGCGCATGCGACCCGCGAGATCGACCAGGCCCTGGACGCGCTCGGCTGGGGCGGCAACCGCCTGCACGCCGGCGTGCATCTGGCGCGCAAGTGCCTGCGTCGCGCCCGCGCGACCCTGGCACTGGGCGGCGACGCGCTCGGGCCGGGCCGCGACTGGGTCGACCGCGCGATCCGCGACCTCAATCGCGACCTGTCGTCGCTGCGCGACGCCCACGCCCTGGTCGAAACCCTGGACCGATTGCTGCGCGGCACGCTCGCGCCCGAAGCGCGGCCGTTGCTGGCGCGCGCGCGCCGCGCCGCCGCCGCCGCGCGCGCCCAGGCCGCGCACGCGGCGCGCGCCGACGATCCCGGCCTGGGCCGCCGCCGCGCGCTGCTGCGGGTGCTGCGCGCGGCGCTGCGCGCGCTGCCGTGGAAGCAATTGCAGCCGGAGCACTGGCGCGGCGCGGTCGCCGCCGGCCTGGCCCGGGTCGAGCGCGCCGGCGAGCGCGCCCGCGCCAGCGGCGGCGACGAGGACTGGCACGAATGGCGCCGCCGCGCGCGCCGGCTGTCGCAGCAGCAGCGCGCGCTGAAAAGCGCGGGGCTCGGCGCGGACGCGCCGACGTTCGACAAGCACCAGATCGAGCGGCTGGGCGAGGCGCAGGACCTGACCTTGCTGCTGGAGCATTGCGGCAAGGGCTCGCCGTTCGCGAAGCTCGAGCGCGGGGCGGTCAAGGCGTTCGCGCGGGCGGAGCTGGAGCGGGCGCGGGAGCGGATCCAGGGGTAGGGATAGGCGGGTCGCGCCGCCGGCGAGGTGGCGCGGTCGCGGCTCGCGCCGCTCCTGCAGGGGGCGGTTCCGACTGTAGGAGTGGCGCGAGCCGCGACCGCGAACCCACGCCGCCCGGCGCCATCCCCGCCCCTGAACGCCCCCGCCGGGCCTGAACCGCCCCGTCCTGCCCGCTCCCCGCCGCCTTGCCCGTTCGAACTCACAACCCCATCACAACCATCGGCCGGCCATACCGGCGCGAACGGTGGAGCCGTAATGGCATCATCGGCTATACAACTGTCCTTTAATTGCCCGCCACCCCCAGGCGCCGTCCGCCGCCGCCGCTCCCGGAGTTCGCAATGCCCGCGTCCCTGATCGATTTCCTCGCCGGAGGCCTGGTCCAGGCCAGCTTCTGGGAATTGGTCGTCTACTTCCTGGTGGTGACCCAGCTCACCATCCTGTCGGTCACCTTGTACCTGCACCGCTCGATGGCGCACCGCTCGGTCGACTTCCATCCGGTGCTGGCGCATTTCTTCCGTTTCTGGACCTGGCTGACCACCTCGATGATCACCAAGGAGTGGGCGGCGATCCATCGCAAGCACCACGCCAAGTGCGAGACCGAGGACGACCCGCACAGCCCGCAGTTCAAGGGCATCGACACGGTGATGTGGCGCGGCGTGGAGCTCTACCGCCAGGCCCGCAGCGAGCGCGAGGACATCGAGAAGTACGGCAAGGGCTGCCCGGACGACTGGATCGAACGCAAGCTCTACACCCCGTGGGCGACCTTCGGCCCGGTGCTGTTGCTGCTGTCGAGCTTCGCCCTGTTCGGCTTCGCCGGCGTGGCGATCTGGGCGCTGCAGATGGTGTGGATCCCGTTCTGGGCCGCCGGCGTGGTCAACGGCCTGGGCCACTGGTGGGGCTACCGCAATTTCGAAACCACCGACACCGCGACCAACCTGACCCCGTGGGGCTTCTGGATCGGCGGCGAAGAACTGCACAACAACCACCACGCGTTCCCGAGCTCGGCCAAGTTCGCCCTGCGCAAGTGGGAGTTCGACATCGGCTGGACCGCGATCCGCGGCCTCGCCGCGCTGCGCCTGGCCAAGGTGCTGCGGGTCGCGCCGACCCTGGACGTGCGCCCGAACATCGCCATGCCCGACGGCGAAACCCTGAAGGCGCTGCTGGCGATCCGCTTCCAGGCGATGACCGATTTCTACCGCAACGTGACCCTGCCGACCCTGCGCGAAGACGCCGGCGACCGCATGCGCGCGTTGCCGCGGCGGCTGCGCAAGGGCCTGGCCGACGGCGGCCGCTGGCTCGACGACGGCGCCCGCACGCGCTTGCAGAACTGGGTCGCCGAGCGTCCGCGCATGGCCCAGCTGGCCGATTTCCGCCAGCGCCTGGCGCAGGTGCTGGACGACCGCTCGCACGACGCCCAGGCCACGCTGCAGCGCCTGCACGCCTGGTGCGTGGAGGCCGAAGCCAGCGGCATCCAGTCGCTGCAGGCGTTCTCGGCGCGGCTCAAGGGCTACGCGCTGGCGCCGGCGCGCTACTGACCGCCGCGGCGCCCGCGCCGCCGCCCAGGAATCCGACGACCCGCGCTCCGGCGCGGGTTTTCTTTTGTACGACGCGCGCCGAAGCGCGAGTGAGACGGCGGTGGTTTCGCCGATTGCGCGGCCCGGCGCGCGCGCGTAGCGTCGCCGGGCAAGGATTCCGGCGCCGCCGTCCGGCCGCGCCGCACACGGAGGTGGCCCGTGCCCGGCCCAATCGCCTGCCCGACCGACGCTTGCGCCCGCGCCTTGGTCGCGCGCGCCGCGTCCACGCGCCCGCCGCCGTCCCGGTTCGCGTTCAAGGACGAACCGCCCATCCGCGACCGCGACTGCGCGCCACGGAGCGGCGCCGGCGAGCGCATGCGTAAGGAGAGAGCACGATGAAATCGTTCCGTACCCGACGCTTCAAGGCGCTGGCTCTGGCGGCGCTGTTCGCCGCCGGCATCGGCTTCGGCGCGGCCCAGGCCGATACCAAGTACGCCGAGGGCTGCGCGCCCAAGTCCGGCTGCCAGTTCGGCGGCACCCGCTTCGCCTGCTGCCAGGACGACAGCTGACGCGTCCGCGCGGCCGGCGCGCGCGCCGGCCGCGCACTTGCCCGCCGCGCCCGCGCACGGCAGGCTGCGCGCATCCCCCGCCGCGGAGCGCGCATGCGCCGTCTGCTTATCTTCGCGTTGATCCCGTGGCTGTGCGCGGTCGTGCCGGCCGCGGCGCAGGAAGTGACCTCGACCGGCGACTACCTCTCGCGCATGGACGCCGACCGCGACGGCCGGGTCTCGCTGAGCGAATACCAGGACTGGCTCAGCTACGCCTTCGATGCGATGGACGCCAACCGCGACGGCGTGCTCGACGCCGCCGAACAACCCGCCAGCGGCCGCGGCGCGCGCGCGCCGCTGACCCGCGAGCAGCACCGCAAGACCCTGGCCGAACGCTTCGCGCGGCAGGACCGCAACCACGACGGCTACCTCGACGCGCGCGAGCTGGCGTCGCCGCCGCAATGACCGCGTGGTTGCGCGCCCCCTGTAGGAGCGGCGCGAGCCGCGACCGCGGGGCAGCCGATCGCGTCGCGCATGCGGTTTCGCGCTCGCCGCTCGCGCCGTTCCCGCAGGGAGCCATCGAAGCCGCGATGCGCGATGCATCCCACCGCAACCGCCAGCCGCGTCGCAACGCCCGCATTGCGCAATTGCCGCGCGCGCGAGCGTCGTGGTAACTAGTCGCGATGGATTACGCACTGCCCCAGGGCGAACTCGACACCCTGTTCGCCGGACCGCAATCGGTCACCTCCGAGCAACGCCGCGACCTGGTCGCCCTCATCCTCGAACGCTTGCGCGAGCGCTACGGCGAACGCCTGCTGGCGGTGGCGCTGTACGGCTCCACCGCGCGCGACAGCGACGGCCCGTATTCGGACGTGGAGCTGTGGGCGGTGCTCGACGACGCCGCGTTCGGCGCGGACTTCGACGAATCGCTGGAATGGGTGCACGGCCGCGGCAAGGCCGAGGTCAACCTGATGTCGCGCAGCGCGGTGGAAGCGTTCGCGCGCGAAGTCGACGAGGCCTGGCCGATCAGCCACGGCCAGTTCGTGTATTCGCGCGCGCTGTGGATCGCGCCGGATCACGGCGCGCTGTTCGAGACCTTGCGTTCGCTGGCCGCGCATCCGGACGACGCCGAAGTCGAACGGGCGATGGCCGAGATCGTGGTCGGCGAGCTGTACGAGCTGATCGGCAAGCTGCGCAACCGCTACGCGCGCAAGCCGCTGGCGCTGCTGGCCGGCGAGTTCGCCGTGCACGTGGCCTGCCTGGCCGGGCTGGCCGAGCGCCATCTGTACGCCAGCGCCGGCACGATGTTCGACGAAGCCGCCGATCTGCCGGGGCCGGACGGCGCGGTCGAGCTGTACCGGCTGGTGGCGAAGGGCGAGCTCGGCGACGAAGCGCGCCTGGTCGCGACGCTGGAGCGGGTGTGGGCCGGCCTGGAAGCCTGGGTGGGCGAGGTGGCGCTGACCGAGGCCGTGCGCCGGCGTTGCGTGGCGGGCGAGCGCTGAGCATCACGGCGTCGCCGTGAACGCAGCTTTCGTGGGAGGGCCTTCAGGCCCGACGCTTTGCGCTCCGGCCGCCGTGGATGCCGAGACGAGTGGACAGCTTCCGCCGTAGGCGCACTGTCGCGGTCGCGGCTTGCGCCGCTCCTACAGTCGGATTCGGAACCGGCGACGCGCCCATCCATCGGCACTGTGCCGCCGACGCGGCCGCGCACACCATCGCCGAACCCCATCCGCGCTAACCTCGCCGATCATGCCGCCCCTGTTTCACCCTTGGCTGCGCGAAGCCCGACTCGCCGCCCTGCGCGGCGGCGGTTGGAAGCGCGGGCGCCGCCTCGTCGTCGCGTTGGCGCTGGCGGCCGCCGTCGGCTTGGCCTTGCGCGCCGCGGGCGGCGAAGCGGCGGCGTTGCCGGAGGCGTTGCCGCGCTTGCTCGCGCAGTTGCCGCTGCCGTTCGTGCTGCTCGCGCTGGCGCTGTCGTACGCCAGCGCGCGTGCGCGGCTGGCCGGGCTCGACGAGCGTCTGCGCCACGGCTGGTGGGCGGCCGCGCCGATCGAACCGGCGCGGACCACGCGCACCTTGGTGTTGCTGGCGACGCTCGGCGCGGCCGCGGCCTTGTCGGTGGCGGCGTTGCTGCTGGCCGCGTTCGGCGGCGACGGCGAGCGCGTGCGCACTGCGTTCTTCGTTCTCGCCGCCGGGCTGGTGCCGGGCACCGCCTTGGGCCTGTTCGCCGCGCTGCGCCAGCGCCGCCGTCCCGCGCAGCGCCTGCGCGAAGGCGCGCGCGAGCCGATGTTCGGCCTGCGCTGGCTCGACGACGCGCGCCTGCCGCACCTGAGCGACTGGCAGCGGCGCGAAGCGCTGCTGCGTTGGCGCCGCGGCGGCCACGCCTGGATGATCGGCGCGGTGCTGATGGCCTTGCCCGGTTCGACCGCGCTCGCGTCCGGCGCCGGCGTGTTGCTGATCGCCACCGCGCTGGCTTGGTTCAGCCTGTTGGCGCAGGCCTGCGCCGCGGCCAGCGTCGCCGCCGGCCGCGCGCTGGCGGCGACGCCGCTGGCGCGGAGCGGCTTGCGCCGCGCGGCCTGGCGCTATCCGACGTTCGCGTTCGTCTGCGCCTGCGCGCTGGCCGGCGTGGGCGCGGCGTTGCTCGGCGTCGGCTGGCGCGCCGCGCCGATGCTGCTCGGCGCGGCCGCGGTGTTGTGCCTGCCGGCCTGGGCCGCTTTGCGCGGCGGGCGGCGGGCATGAACGCCGCGCTGGAACTGCATGGGCTGCAGCACCGTTACGACGAACACGCGGTGCTGCACGGCATCGACCTGCAGCTGATGCCCGGCGATTTCGTCGCGCTGATCGGCCCCAACGGTTCGGGCAAGACCACCTTGCTGCACTGCCTGGCCGGCCTGCTGCGGCCGAGCGCCGGGCGGGTGCTGATCGGCGGCCGCGACCTCGCCCGCGAGCCGCTCGCGGCCAAGCGCGCGCTCGGCTTCGCGGTCGACCCGGCGCGGCTGCCGCCGCTGCTGAGCGGGCGCGAATGCCTGCGCCTGTTCGCCGGCGCGCGCGGCCTGGACGCGATTCCCGAGGCGACGCTGGCGTTGTGCGCGACCTTGTCGCTGGACGCGATGCTCGACCGCCGCATCGGCCAGTACTCGCTCGGCACCCGGCAGAAACTGGCGATCGCGCTGGGCCTGCTCGGCGAGCCGCCGCTGCTGGTGCTGGACGAACCGCTCAACGGCCTGGACCCGCTCAGCGCCTACGCGCTCAAGCGCCATCTGCAACAGCTCGCGCGCGAACGCGGCGCGGCGGTGCTGCTGGCGACGCATTCGCTGGACGTGGCCGAGCGTTTCATCACCCGTGCGGCGTTGCTGGTGGATGGGTGGCTGCGGCGGGAGTGGGCGGCGGGCGAACTCGACGCCATCCGCGCCGATCCGGCGCGGTCGCTCGAGCAGTCGATGGTGGAGGCGTTGGCGGGGTCCGGCGCCGACGCTACGGCCAGGCGCGACGGCGATTCATAGCGCGAATGCAGCGAGCCGCGGCCGCGACCGCGACGCGAACCGCGAGCACGGCCGGCCCACCTGCGCGCTCAGCGCAGCGGCGTGCTCATGCACAGCACGGCGGCGATTTCGTCGGCGCCGATGACGGCCCGCAGTTCGGCATTGACCTCGGCGGTCGCGCCGGTGAACAGATGGAAGTCCAGGTCGTGGCGGAAGGCGCTGGTTCTCGCTGCGGACCAGCCCGGGAGCGTGGTGTCGATAATGGCGAAATTCACCGCGCTGGATGCATCGTGCTGCACGAGTTCGGTTTCGAGCGCGGCGAGGGAAGTCGCGGCCAGCTCGAACAAGCCGTATCGGTATTTGCCACGTTCGTTCAGAAAGCGTGCCGCGACCTGCGCGTCTGCAATGAAGACCCGGCGCCAGCCGGTGAGCTGCGACGATTCGGCGGCGGCGAACAGTGGGTGGGCCATGCGATGCGTCCTGTTGGCGGCGTTGCGGGGACGCTAGGCGAGAGGCGCGGAGGCGTCAAATCTCGGTGCGTCCGTGGCGGCCGGCGACGCTGCGGCGTCGGCTCGTCGGTCGTGCTGCAAGCGCGCCATACAGGGGCCGATCCCTGGCGAGGCACGGTGGTTGCAGCAGTCGATAGCAATCGCGTCGGACGGCGCTTCGTGGTGGCGCAGTCCGGCTGTAGGAGCGACGCGAGTCGCGACCGCGACCTCGCGCTGACGGCGCAAGCGGGCGATCCCGCGGTCGCGACTCGCGTCGCTCCTACACGGGGATCGCGCGGCGATGCAGTCAGCCGAGCCCGCGTTCGAGTTCTTCGCGCCGGCGTTGCAGACCCGCGTAGTAGCGATCCGCGCGCACGTGCATCGCCATCGCCGCGGCGCCCATGACCAGGCCGAGCGCGCCGGCCGGCCAGCCGGCGGCGACGCCGGCGAACGCCGCCAGGGCGAACGCGCCGAGGCTGTAGACGGCGCAGAACGCCAGCGCCAGACGCGCGGCCAGCAGGCGATGGCGCGCGTACAGCACGCGCCGGTGGCGCAGCGCCCACTGCGCGTAGCCGCACCAGCCCAGGTTGATAGCCAGCAGCACCGCGAAAGCGGCCTGGGTGCGCGCCGGCAGCGCCGGTTCGGTCAGCCACAGCGCGGCCAGCGCGACGCTGGCGCCGGCGCCGAGCAACAGCAGCGCGACATGGGCCCAGCGCGCGCCGGGAGTCAGTTCGCGTTCGAGCAGGTCGCGCAGCGCCGCGGGCACGGCCTCGGTGGGCAGCGGGGTCGGTCGGTTCATTGCGGTTCTCCTTTGCGGTCGAGTTGGCGGCGCAGCAGCGCGCGGGCGCGGAACAAGCGCGACTTGACCGTGCCCAGCGGGCGTTCGATCACCTGCGCGATCTCCTCCAGCGACAGTCCTTGCAGGTAATGCAGGCTCAGCGCTTCTTGCTCGGGCGGCGGCAGGCGGTCGATGTGGCGCTGCAGATGCAGCAGATCGAGCGCACGTTCGGGTTCGGCCGCGTCCTGCGCGAGCGTGTCCGGGTCGAGATCGGCCTCGGCGGTTGGTTCGGCGTAGCGGCCGCGCAGCCGGTCCATGCCGGCGCGGCGGGCGATGCCGAACAGCCACGGCCGCAGCCGCGCCGGTTCGCGCAGGCCGGCGATGCCGCGCAGCACCCGCAGCCAGGTGTCCTGGACGATCTCGTCGGCGCCGTCGTCGTCCCCGCACAGGCGCCGGGCGTAGCCGCGCAGCGGGCCGTGCCAGCGCGCGATCAGCGCGTCGAAGGCGGCGCGTTCGCCGAGCTGGCAGCCCAGGGCCAGCCACTCGTCGTAGTGCGGATCGTCGGGGGGCAAGGGCATGGCGGCGGCAGCGATGGGTTCCTACCTGTAGTCGCGGCGGCGGCGAAAAGGTTCGCGCCGGTTCGGGTCGGCCGCAACGGACGGTGCCCGTCGCAACCGCCGGCATCCGTTGCGGCCGGCGCCGGCCGCAACCGCCAGCGCCGGCACGCCGCGGCGCGCGCACGCCTGCTACCATGCCGCCCGTTCGCAGAAGAGAGGCGCCGGCCATGGCCGCCGCCCGCCGAAGGCGCAGGCTCCCATAATCGCTCAGGCCCGGTTCGCAGAACCCAATTCGCCGAAACCGACCACTGCAACGACATCGCCGATCTGGAGAGAGGCCGCATCGACGGCCCACCGAAGGGGCAAGCAGCCGCGGGCGCACGCGTCCGGGCCGCGCAAACTCTCAGGTAAAAGGACAGCGGGAGCGGCGCCGCGGCCAAGGTTGCGGAAACCGATGCGCATCGCTGCGCGCGCCTTGGCGCGCGCGGTCCCGCCGTCCGCCTGCGTCCGTTCGCGACGCGGCGCCTGCGCGCATCCGTCTCCGCTGCCGCCGCGGTCCCCCGACCGTTGCCGGAGACCTCCCGTGTTGCTGCAGATCATCTACCTCATCGCCATCAGCGCCGAAGCCATGACCGGCGCGCTCGCCGCCGGCCGCCGGCGCATGGACCTGTTCGGCGTGGTCATCATCGCCTGCGTGACCGCGCTCGGCGGCGGCTCGCTGCGCGACATCGTGCTCGGTCACTATCCGCTGGGCTGGGTGCGCCATCCCGAGTACCTGGGCTACACCGTCGGCGCCGCGTTCGCGGCGACGTTCCTGGCCAAGAAGCTGCACTATCTGCGCCGCACCTTTCTGTGGCTCGACGCGCTGGGCCTGATCGCTTTCACCCTGATCGGCTGCGCGGTGGCGCGCGAAGGCGGGCATGCGCCGGTCATCGTGGTGATCGCCGGCATGCTCACCGGCGCGTTCGGCGGCGTGCTGCGCGACGTGCTGTGCAACGAGATTCCGCTGGTGTTCCAGCGCGAGCTGTACGCGGTGATCTCGCTGTTGACCGGCATCGCCTACCTGTTGCTGCTGCGCCTGGGCGTGGTCGAGAACGTCGCGGTGCTGGCATGCCTGGCCGGCGGCTTCGCGTTTCGGTTGCTGGCGATCCGCTACGAGTGGGAGATGCCGAAGTTCGTCTACCAGTGAGCGCTAATCGGCCAGCGCCTGGGCCACGCGCTCGCGCAACGCCGGCACCAGTTCGCGTTCGAACCACGGATTGCGCTTGAGCCACAGATTGTTGCGCGGGCTCGGATGCGGCAGTGCGACCAAGCGCGGCCAGTGCGTGCGCCAGTCCAGCACCGCTTCGGTCAGCGAAGCCGCACCGGGCAGATGCCAGGCCTGCGCGTACTGGCCGACCGCGAGGGTCAGGCGCAGGCCGTGCAACTGCGGCAGCAGCTTCGGCAACCATGCCGGCGCGCATTCCGGCCGCGGCGGAAGGTCGCCGGATTTGCCTTTGCCGGGATAGCAGAACCCCATCGGCACGATCGCCACGCGTGCGGCGTCGTAGAAGGTCGCGCGATCCAGCCCGAGCCAGGCGCGCAGGCGCTCGCCGCTGGCGTCGTCGAACGGGATCCCCGATTCGTGCACCTTGCGCCCCGGCGCCTGCCCCGCGATCAGCAGGCGCGCGGTTGCGCTGGCCTGCAACACCGGCCGCACGCCATGCGGCAGGTGCGCGGCGCACAAGGTGCAGGCGCGGACTTCGCGCAGCAGAGTGGGGAGGGTCGGCATGGGCTTATGGTAGTTCGGACTCGGGAGTCGGGAGTTGAAGTCGAAGGATGCACGGATTCTGCTTTTGCTCGTCATCCCCGCGAAGGCGGGGATCCAGGGCTTCATCGCGACAGGGCTCTGAAGTCTCTGGATCCCCGCCTTCGCGGGGATGACGTCTTGTGGCTGGCGCAGCGGCTTGTAGCCTTTCCCGAATCCCGAATCCCGAATCCCGAATCCCGAATCCCGAATCCCGAATCCCGAATCCCGAATCCCGAATCCCGAATCCCGAATCCCCAAAAAACTACGCCGGCCCAAAGGCCGGCGCAGTCCCCAAAGCGACACCCCATCACTCGGTAATATCGCGATCCTTCGTCTCCGGCAGGAACAGCGCGCCGATCACCACCGTCAGCCCCGCCACCACCACCGGATACCACAAGCCGCTGTAGATGTTGCCCGTCGCCGCCACGATCGCGAACGCGGTGAACGGCAGGAAGCCGCCGAACCAGCCGTTGCCGATGTGGTACGGCAGCGACATCGAGGTGTAGCGGATCCGGGTCGGGAACAGTTCGACCAGCCACGCCGCGATCGGGCCGTAGACCATCGTCACCAGCAGCACCAGGAAGGTCAGCAGCCCGATCACCGCCGGCTTGTTGATCTGCGCCGGATCGGCCTTGGCCGGATAGCCGGCGGTAGCCAACGCTTCGGTCAGTTGCTTGCCGAAGGCTTCCGACTGGGCCTTGAACGCGGCGCTGTCCAACGCTTCGCCTTCGAAGCTGTTGAGCGTGGTGCCGCCGATGCTGACCGTGGCCAGGCTGCCGGCCGGGCCGGCCGCGTTCTGGTACGGAATGCCCTTCTTCGCCAGCGCCGACTTGATCACGTCGCAGGACTGCTTGAACGCGGCCTTGCCGACCGGATCGAACTGGAACGCGCAGCGCGCCGGATCGGCGGTGACGGTGACCGGCGAGGCGGCGACCGCGGCTTCCAGCGCCGGGTTGACGTTGTGGGTGAGCGCCTTGAACACCGGGAAGTAAGTGACCACCGCGATCAGGCAGCCGCCGAGCACGATCACCTTGCGGCCGATCTTGTCCGACAGCCAGCCGAAGAAGATGAAACCGCCGGTGGCCAACGCCAATGCGATGGCGATGAAGATGTCGGCCTGGTTGGGGTCCATGCCGAGCGTCTTGGTCAGGAAGAACAGCGAGTAGAACTGTCCGCCGTACCACACCACCGCCTGGCCCGCGGTCGCGCCGAGCAGGGCCAGCAGCGCGATCTTGCCGTTCTTGGAGAAGAAGCTCTCGGTGATCGGCGCCTTCGAGGTCTTGCCTTCGGCCTTCATCTGCTGGAACAGCGGCGATTCGGCCAGCTGCATGCGGATCCACACCGACACGCCGAGCAGGACCACCGACACCCAGAACGGAATGCGCCAGCCCCAGGATTCGAATTCTTCCTTGCCCAGGTAGTTGCGGCAGCTCCAGATCACCAGCAGCGACAGGAACAGGCCGATGGTGGCGGTGGTCTGGATGAAGCTGGTGTACAGGCCGCGCTTGCCGTTGGGCGCGTGCTCGGCCACGTACGTCGCCGCGCCGCCGTACTCGCCGCCCAGGGCCAGGCCCTGCAGCAGGCGCAGCACGATCAGGATGATCGGCGCGAGGATGCCGAGCGTGGCGTAGCTCGGCAGGATGCCGACCAGGAAGGTCGACACGCCCATCAGCACGATGGTGACCAGGAAGGTGTACTTGCGCCCGATCATGTCGCCCAGGCGCCCGAACACCAGCGCGCCGAACGGCCGCACCGCGAAGCCGGCGGCGAAGGCGAGCAGGGCGAAGATGAACTGGCTGGTCTCGTTGAGGCCGCCGAAGAACTGCTTGCCGATGATGACGGCGAGCGATCCGTACAGATAGAAGTCGTACCACTCGAACACGGTGCCGAGGCTGGAAGCGAAGATCACCTTGCGGTGGTCCTTGGTGAGCGGCGCCGAATGCGCGCCGGCGGTCGTGCTGGACATGAGCTGTTCCCCCGAACAGTGGATGGAAGCGGGCCGCGGCCCGCCGGGGCGTTTTTCTTCGGTGCTGCCGCGGCGTCGTGCCCGCCGCGTCGATTCTTCGGTGCCGTCATCCCCGCGAAGGCGGGGATCCAGAGACTTCAGCGTATGCCTGGATGAAGCCCTGGGTTCCCGCCTTCGCGGGAACGACGGCCCCCGCCGTCAGAAGCTGTACTTCACATGCGTCTGCAACCGATTGAGCTCGCCCTTCTCGCCGGTCTCGATCTCGCGCTGCCCCCAGATGTACTCCGCGCCGATGTCGAGCTTCGGAATCGGGGTGTAGATCAGGTTGAGATGCGCCGACTGCGCCGACTTGGTGATGCCCAACCCGGTCAGCGCGGTCTTGTTGTCGTACTGCGCGCGCGAATAGAACACGTTGCCGCGCAGCTTCGGACCGAACACATGGCGCCAGCCGACGAAGCCGGAGATCAGGTCGATGTTCTCCAGATCGCCGCTGGCGTCGAGCACCGCGTCGTTGTTGAGCGCCAGACCGACATAACGGCCGATGCCGCTGCCGGCGGTCACCATGTAGCGCAAGTCGTCGCTGGCGCCGAGGTTCCACTTGCCCGAGACGCTCAGGCCGTAGCCGGTGCTGCTGTCGTTGACCCGGCCGGCCTGGTACTTGAGCTGCCGCGCCAGCGCGCCGACGCTGAAATGGCCCCAGTCGCCCTTGGCGGTGTAGCGCGCGGTCACGTCGGGCACGGCGCCGTCGTCGCCGGCGACCTGGGCCATGTTGCCGCGGAACGGCGTGTACACCGTCTCCGGATTCTCGATCGAGAACGACCACGGCCCGCTGGTGTAGCGCAACTGGGCCTGGCGCACGAACACCGTGCCTTCGGTCGGGCCGAGGAAGTCGACCGTGTCGGGCAGCGCGTTGGCGTCCTGGAAGTTCGACCAGGTCTGGCCGGCCAGCCACTTGTTCCAGGTCACATAGGCGTGGCGTACGGTCAGCGCGTAGGTGTTGGTGGCGATCTCGTTGCCGGTGAACGCGGTCGAGCCGCCGCCGAACAGGTCGAATTCCAGGTAACCCTTGAGCTTGTCGCCGCTGTCCAGGTCGGTGTCGGCGGCGAACCAGAAGCGCGAGAAGTTCGCGCCCATGTCGGTGTCGCTGCCGCCCTCGCGGGTGGCCTTGGCGCCGACCGGAATCGCCTTGGGCACGTAGAACAGGCGGCCGACCGAACCGTCGGCGATGTCGCCGGCGTCGGTGGACGTGACCGAGGCGTCGAGCTTGATGAAGCCGCCGTAGCTGAAGCGCGTGCCCGGATTGCCGGAAGGGCTGATGGTGGTGGCCTGGATCGGGTTCTTGACCGCCGGCGCCGCCGCCACCGCCGGCGCGCTGGTCTGCGCGGCTCTGACTTCGGTGACCTGGGTCTGGGTTTGCTGCTGTTGCGAGACCAGTTGCTGGACCATGCGCTCCAGTTCGGCCACGCGCGCTTCCAGTTCTTTCTCCTTGGCGGTCTGGGCCAGGGCATGGCCGGGCAGCATCAGCGCGAGCAGCACCGAAGCGGCCAGCAGCGAGCGGCCGCGCGCGGCGCGGCCCCCGGCGTGCGCCCCCGCGCCGCGTGTGAGCAGGCTAGACAACATCGTGATTCCCTCCCGAGGAATGCCGCCCGGAACGTGCGGCCGCGGCCAGCCTGCGCGCCGCGGCGGCGGCGCCACCATTCGCCATTGGTCGAAAAAAGACCCCTGTCTGCGCGGCTTACGACCATCGTCTAAGAGCGCGGCGCTGCGTGGATTGCTGCGCTGCGGCACACTGAGGGCAGGTCAGGCGAGGCCGGGCGCGGCGCCCGTCCGTTATTCTCCCCGGTCTCGCTATCCACCCCTCGCGTCGTTCCCACGCAGCCACGGCATCTCGCACGGAGCCCTCATGAGCAACCCCGCCAGCGTCCATCCCGTCGATCCGGCCTTCGCCGCGAACTCGCGCTACACGCGCGAGCGGTACGAGCGCGAGTACGCCGAATCGGTACGCGACCCGGACGGCTTCTGGGGCCGCATCGCCCAGCGCCTGGACTGGTACAAGGCGCCGAGCAAGATCGGCAACGTCAGCTACGACCTCAACGATTTCCGCATCAAGTGGTACGAGGACGGCGAGCTCAACGTCAGCGTCAACTGCCTCGACCGCCACCTGCAAACGCGCGGCGACAAGACCGCGCTGCTGTTCGAACGCGACGATCCGGACCAGCCGGCCGAACGCATCACCTACCGCGATCTGCACGCGCGCGTCTGCCGCCTGGCCAATGCGCTGCGCAACCTCGGCGTCGCCAAGGGCGACCGCATCACCATCTACCTGCCGATGATTCCCGAAGCGGTGGTGGCGATGCTGGCCTGCGCGCGCATCGGCGCGGTCCATTCGGTGGTGTTCGGCGGCTTCGCGCCCAATTCCATCGCCGACCGCATCGCCGACTGCGCCAGCAAGCTGGTCATCACCTCCGACGAAGGCCTGCGCGGCGGCAAGAAGATTCCGCTGAAGGCCAACGTCGACGCGGCGCTGAAGCTGCCGGGCACCAACTCGGTCGAAACCGTGCTGGTGGTGCGCCACACCGGCGCCGCGGTCGACATGCAGATGCCGCGCGACCGCTGGTACGACGCGGTCGTCGAAGGCCAGAGCGACGCCTGCGAGCCCGAGCGCATGAACGCGGAAGACCCGTTGTTCATCCTCTACACCTCCGGCAGCACCGGCAAGCCCAAGGGCGTGCTGCACACCAGCGGCGGTTATCTGGTCTACGCCAGCTACACCCACGAAGCGGTGTTCGACCTGCGCGAGGACGATGTCTATTGGTGCACGGCCGACGTCGGCTGGGTCACCGGCCACAGCTACATCGTCTACGGCCCGCTGGCCAACGGCGCCACCGCGCTGGTGTTCGAAGGCGTGCCGAACTATCCCGACGTGTCGCGCTTCTGGAACGTGATCGACAAGCATAAGGTCACGATCTTCTACACCGCGCCGACCGCGATCCGCGCGTTGATGCGCGACGGCGACGAGCCGGTCAAGCGGACTTCGCGCAAGTCGCTGCGCCTGCTCGGCTCGGTCGGCGAGCCGATCAACCCCGAGGCCTGGCGCTGGTACTACGATGTGGTCGGCGACGGCCGCTGCCCGATCGTCGATACCTGGTGGCAGACCGAGACCGGCGGCATCCTGATCACCCCGCTGGCCGGCGCGATCGACCTCAAGCCGGGCTCGGCGAGCAAGCCGTTCTTCGGCGTGCAGCCGGCGCTGGTCGACGCCAACGGCCAGGTGCTGGAAGGCGAGGCCGAAGGCAATCTGGTCCTGACCGCGTCGTGGCCGGGGCAGATGCGCACGGTCTACGGCGACCATCAGCGTTTCATCGAAACCTATTTCAAGACCTATCCCGGCAACTACTTCACCGGCGACGGCTGCCGCCGCGACGCCGACGGTTATTACTGGATCACCGGCCGCGTCGACGACGTCATCAACGTCAGCGGCCACCGCATCGGCACGGCCGAGGTCGAGAGCGCGCTGGTGCTGCATCCCAAGGTCGCCGAGGCGGCGGTGGTCGGTTTCCCGCACGACCTCAAGGGCCAGGGCATCTACGCCTATGTGACCCTGATCGCCGGCGAAGCGCCGAGCGAAGACCTGCGCAAGGAACTGGTCGCCTGGGTGCGCAAGGAGATCGGTCCGATCGCCACGCCCGACCACCTGCAATGGGCGCCGGGCCTGCCGAAGACGCGTTCGGGCAAGATCATGCGCCGGATCCTGCGCAAGATCGCCGAGAACGCGCCGGACCAGCTCGGCGACACCTCGACCCTGGCCGATCCGTCGGTGGTCGAGAGCTTGGTCAACGAGCGCCTGGGCAAGTAAGCGCCGCAGCGAAAAAGAGCGGACCGGGCGACCGGTCCGCTTTTTTTTGTTCGCGCGAACCGGTTTCCCCCCTGTAGGAGCGGCGCGAGCCGCGACCGCGGGGCAGCCGATCGCGCCGCACAGGCGGTGCCTCGGCCGCGGCCCGTACGGTCGCGCCGTAGCTGCGGTGTCGCGGTCGCGGCTCGCGCCGCTCCTACAGGGAGCAAACCGGCTGGCGACCTTTGTCGATTCCGCCGATCCCGATTCGTCGCCTTCTCAGAAGCCGGCCTCCCGCCGGCGCAAACGAGGACCGCGACCATGAAATTCATGCTGATCGTCAAAGCCACCGCCGACAGCGAAGCCGGCGTCATGCCCAGCACCGAGCTGCTGACCGCGATGGGCGCCTACAACGAGGAACTGGTGCGCGCCGGCGTGCTGCTGGCCGGCGAAGGCCTGCACCCGAGCGCGCGCGGCGCGCGCGTGCACTTCGACGGCCGCGCGCGCCGGGTCGCGCCGGGGCCGTTCCAGGCGCCGGGCGAACTGATCGCCGGGTTCTGGCTGATCCAGGCGCGCTCGCTCGAAGAAGCGGTGGAATGGGTCAAGCGGGTGCCGAACCCGGACGGCTCGCAGTCGCAGATCGAGATCCGCCAGGTGTTCGACGCGGCCGATTTCGGCGACGCGCTGACGCCGGAGTTGCAAGCGGCCGAAGCGCAGCTGCGCGAGCAAGTGGCCGGCCGCCACTGATCCCGTCGGCCCGCTGTGGGATGGCCTCCGGGCCCGAGGCTCCTGGGTCGGACCGCCGCGACCCGAGCGAAAGGCATCGGGCCTGAAGCCTCCCCGCAACCGCCGGCGCAGTTTGTCGATCCGCGCCTGCCGCATTCGTCGTCTTATCGAAGCCGCAACGGTTCCACCGTGCCGCGCTTCCCCCATTCATCCCTTCCAGGAACCGCCACCATGCAACTCAACACCTACCTCTCCTTCGACGGCGACTGCCGCCAGGCGTTCGAGACCTACCAGAAGATCCTCGGCGGCAAGATCCACGCGCTGATGCCGTTCGGCGACAACCCGGGCTGCGAATCGCTGGCCGCCGACGAGCGCGAGAAGATCATGCACGGCTGCTACGAGCTCGACGGCTTCATGCTGATGGGCACCGACGCCACCGCCGCGTATCCGTACAAGCCGATCGTCGGCGCGCACGTGACCCTGAGCCTCAACGACCCCGAACAGGCCGCGCGCGTGTTCAAGGCCCTGGCCGAAGGCGGCAAGGTCGAAATGCCGCTGCAGGAAACCTTCTGGGCGCTGGCCTACGGCATCGTCACCGACCGCTTCGGGGTGCCGTGGATGGTCAACTGCGTGCAGGCGATGGGGTGCGTGGACGGCGACGGCGACGGCCGCGCCGCGGCCTGATCCGCAGGCGCAAGCGGCGGCGCGAATCGCCGCGTCCGCCGCAGCCTGCACCCGTTGCGGCCCTGACTGAGCGGCCCCGCGCCCGCGCGGGCCGTTGGACCCTTGCGACCCGGCGCGCGAGGTGGTGTCATCCGTCGCCATGACGGCCACCGACACCCACCGCGCCATCGATGCCGTCTGGCGCATCGAATCGGCCAAGCTCATCGCCGGTCTCACCCGCATGGTCCGCGACGTCGGCCTGGCCGAGGAACTGGCCCAGGACGCGCTGATCGTCGCGCTGGAGAAGTGGCCCGAGACCGGCGTGCCCGACAACCCGGGCGCTTGGCTGATGCAGACCGCCAAGAACCGCGCCATCGACCGGCTGCGGCGGCGCAAGCTGCTCGACCGCAAGCACGAGCAGATCGGCTACGAGATCGAATCCGGTCTCGACGACGCCGAGGACAAGTTCTTCGACAAGCTCGACGACGACATCGGCGACGACCTGCTGCGGCTGGTGTTCATCTCCTGCCACCCGGTGCTGTCGACCGAGGCGCGCGTCGCCCTGACCCTGCGCCTGCTCGGCGGCCTGACCACCGACGAGATCGCGCGCGCCTTCCTCGCCAGCGAACCGACCATCGCCCAGCGCATCGTCCGCGCCAAGCGCACCCTGGCCGATGCGCAGGTGCCGTTCGAAGTGCCGCGCGGCGACGAGCTGGCCGAACGCGTGTCCTCGGTGCTGGAAGTGATCTATCTGGTGTTCAACGAAGGCTATTCGGCCACCGCCGGCGACGACTGGATGCGGCCGAACCTGTGCGAGGACGCGCTGCGCCTGGGCCGGATCCTGACCGGGCTGATGCCGAAGCAGGCCGAAGCGTTCGGCCTGGTCGCGCTGATGGAAATCCAGGCCTCGCGCTCGAAGGCGCGCACCGGCCCCGACGGCCAGCCGATCCTGCTGCTGGACCAGGACCGCTCGCGCTGGGACCGCCTGCAGATCCAGCGCGGCCTCGCCGCGCTGGAGCGCGCCGTGCAATTGCGCGGCGCCGACGGCCCGTACGTGCTGCAGGCTGCCATCGCCGCCTGCCACGCCCGCGCCGCGACCGCCCAGGACACGCCGTGGGCGCGCATCGCGGTGCTGTACCAGCGCCTGGCGCAGCGCCTGCCGTCGCCGGTGGTCGAACTCAACCGCGCGGTCGCGGTGTCGATGGCGTACGGCCCGGACGCGGCGCTGCCGCTGGTCGACGCCTTGCTCGAGGAGCCGTCGATGAAGCAATACCACCTGCTGCCGAGCGTGCGCGGCGACCTGCTGTTCAAGCTCGGCCGCAGCGCCGAGGCGCGCGCCGAGTTCGAACGCGCCGCCGCGCTGACCCGCAATGCGCGCGAACGCGAGTTCCTGCTCGGTCGCGCGGCGGAGTGCGCGTAACGCCGCAGCATTCGCTCCCCTGCAGGAGCGGCGCGAGCCGCGACCGCGGGGCAGCCGGTTGCGTCGTATGTGCGGTATCGCGGTCGCGGCTTGCGCCGCTCCTACAGGGGGTCGCCAAGCTCAATCGCGCGTGCTCGACTCCCACGTCGCATGCATCACCCCCGGCAAGCGCCGCAATCGCTCCACCACCGAGTCCAGCTCCGCGGCGATCACCGCGGTGCTGACCAAGGTGGCGACGATCTCGGTCGCGGTTTCGCCGTGCTCGTCGACGTCGACGTCGCCGACCGGATAGTTCGCCGCCTCCAGATGATCGACCAGCCACTCGCGCGCCGCGGGCGCCGATTCCGGCGCCGCGCTCAGCCGCACCTCGTAGGTCGCTTCCGACACGCGCTCGTCGATCGGCACCCGGTTGATCGCGTTGACCAGCGGCCGCAGCAAGGTGTTGCCGGCGATCACGAACGCGGTCAGCAGCGCGCCCTCGGCGAGCATGTCCGCGCCGGTGCAGGCGCCGACCGCGGCCGAGCACCACAGCGTGGCGGCGGTGTTGAGGCCGCGCACGTTCATGCCTTCCTTCATGATCACGCCGGCGCCGAGGAAGCCGATGCCGGAGACCACGTAGGAAATCACCCGCACGGCCTCGACGCTGCCGGCCAGGCGCATGCCGAGGTCGACGAACGCGGCCGCGCCGACCGCGACCAGCACGTTGGTGCGCAGGCCCGCGGTGCGCTGGCGGTACTGGCGTTCGGCGCCGATCAGGGTGCCGAGCACGAACGCGGCCAGCAGGCTCAGCACGGTGTCGAGGAACGGCAGCAGTTGGAAGGTGTGCAGGAAGCGCATGGAGGCTCCGGAGGAAAAGCGGGAGAGTCGGCGGTCGCAGCGCGGGGCATCGGGCTCGAAGACCCGCGCTGCGACAGCCTCGCACTCCCGGATGAAAGTTTTTGTGCAAGGGCTTCAGCCCGACGCGGTCGTTCCGGCTCGCCCGGACTCAACCCGGGTTGTCCAGGCTGAACCGATCCGCGGCCTCGTCGTAAGCGAAATACTCCGCATAGCGCGCCCACGAGGTGACCGCGCGCAGCGTCGCCGCCGCGTAGTCGGGCGACATGTGGTCTTCCAGCTCGTCGCGGAAGCGCCGCGCCGGCGCCTGGTGCGCGCTGCGTTCGTCGAGCACCCGGCGGATGTGCGCGGCCAGCGGCACGTGCGCGGCCAACTGGCGCGCGAACAAATGCTTGCGCGCATCGGTGTCGAGCGCGACGAAACGCGCGCCGGTCTCGCTCAGGCGCAGGTCGCCATCGCCGAGTTCGGCCAGGCCGAGCAGTTGCAGGCTTTCGGCGATTGGAAACAGCTCGTCGATCTCCAGCTGCAACTGCGCCGCCAGCGCCGGCAGATCGGCGTGGCCGCGGTACGGCGGCTCGGCCAACGCCTCGGCCAGGCCGGCGATGAGGTTGCTCGACACCTGCGGCAACTCCATCGCCAGCCCGCCGCGCGGCGCCGCGCCGGGCTGGGCGCCGCCGGTCATGCGCTGGTAGATCGCATCGACCAGATCGCGGAACGCCGGGTCGAAGCGGTCGCGCGGCTGCGGCAGTTCGACCCGGATCTCCTCGATCACCCGCCCCGGATGCGAACCGAAGATCAGGATGCGGTCGCACATCAGCACCGCTTCCTCGATGTTGTGGGTCACCATCAGGATCGATTCGATCGGCATGCGCCGCTCGGCCCACAGGTCGAGCAGGTCCGAACGCAGGGTCTGCGCGGTCAGCACGTCGAGCGCCGAGAACGGCTCGTCCATCAGCAGCAGCTTGGGCTCGACCACCAGCGCGCGGGCCAGGCCGACGCGCTGGCGCATGCCGCCGGACAGTTCCTTCGGGTACGCGCTCTCGTAACCGTCCAGGCCGATCAGGTCGATCGCCGCCAAGGCGCGCCGGCGCCGCTGCGCCGGCGCCACGCCGCGCGCTTCCAGGCCGAGCTCGACGTTCTGCAGCACGGTCAGCCACGGGAACAGGGCGAAGCTCTGGAACACCATCGCGATGTCGGCCGGCGCGCGGCTCAGCGGCGTGCCGAGGAATTCGACCTCGCCTTCGCTGGGACGGATCAGGCCGGCGATGGCGCGCAGCAAGGTCGACTTGCCCGAGCCGGAACGGCCGAGCAGGCCGACGATTTCGCCGGGGTGCAGTTGCAGGTCGACGTGGTCGAGCACGCGCAGCGGCTCGCTGCCGGCCTTCGGGTAGTGCTGGCTGAGGCCGCGCACGTCGATCAGCGGGCGGATGCAGGTGTGCAGGGTCATGAGGGAACTCCTTGCCAAAACGAATAGGGATGCGAAGACGGCGCGCGCTCAATCCAGGCGCAGGCGCCGTTCGGCGTAGGCGTACAGCGGCCGCCACAGCGCGCGGCTGAAGGCGGTGACGAACAGCGACATCACCGCCACGCCAAGCACGATGCGCGGGAAGTCGCCGGCTTCGGTGGCGCGGGCGATGTAGGAACCCAGGCCGTAGGCTTCGACCTTGCGGTCGCCCCAGTGCACCAGTTCGGCGACGATGCTGGCGTTCCACGAACCGCCCGAAGCGGTCAGCGCGCCGGTGACGTAGTAAGGGAACACCGCCGGCAGGATCGCGCGCCGCCACCACGTCCACGAACGCAGCCGGTACACCGTGGCCGCTTCGCGCAGGTCGGTCGGCACCGCGCTGGCGCCGGCGATGACGTTGAACAGGATGTACCACTGCGTGCCGAGCACCATCAGCGGCGACAGCCACACGTCCGGATTCGCGCCGGTGGCGAGGATCGCGATCACCGCGACCGGGAACAGCACGTTGGCCGGGAACGCCGCCAACAACTGCGCCACCGGTTGCAGCCGTTGCGCCCAGCGCGGACGCAGGCCGATCCACACCCCGACCGGCACCCAGATCAGACTGGCGACGGCGATCAGCACGATCACCCGCAGCAGCGTCGCCAGACCGCCGCCGAACGCGGCGCGCACATCGTCCAGGCCCAGGTGCTGGCGGCCGTAGTCGAACGCGAACCACGCGCCGCAGGCCGCGGCCAGCAGCAGCGCGGCCAGCCACAGCCGGTCGGGCCACGGCGATGCCGAGACCTCGTCGCTGGCGGCGACGACCGGCGCGCGCCGCCGCAGCCGCAGGCACATCGCGCGCTGCCACAGCCACGCCAGCGGCCGCAGCGCGCGCTTGCCGGCGCGGGTGCGGCGGATCAGTTCGTACATCCACGAACGCGGACGCTGTTGGCTGGCGGTCTGCTCGCTGCGGAACTTGTCGGCCCAGGCCACGATCGGGCGGAACAGCAGTTGGTCGCACAACACGATGGTGACCGCCATCGCCGCCACCGCCCAGCCGACCGCGGCGAAGTTCTGCTGCGCGATCGCCAGCGCGAGGTACGAGCCCACGCCCGGCAGCGTCACCGTGGTGTCGCCGACGGTGATCGCCTCGGAGGCGACGATGAAGAACCAGCCGCCGGACATCGACATCATCGCGTTCCACACCAGCCCCGGCATCGCGAACGGCGCTTCCAGCCGCCAGAACCGCTGCCACGCGCTCAGGCCGAAGCCGCGCGCGACTTCGTCGAGGTCGCGCGGCAAGGTGCGCAGCGATTGATAGAACGAGAACGCCATGTTCCAGGCCTGGCTGGTGAAGATGGCGAACACCGCCGCGCATTCGGCGCCGAGCTGGCGGCCCGGGAACAAACCGAGGAACGCTGTGACTGTGAAGCTCAGGAAGCCCAGCACCGGCACCGATTGCAGGATGTCCAGCGCCGGCACGATCAGGCGTTCGGCGAGCCGGCTCTTGGCCGCCCAGGTCGCGATGGTGAAGGTGAACAGCAACGACGCCAGCATCGCCGCGAACATGCGCAACGTAGTGCGCAGGGCGTAGTCGGGCAGGCGCGCCGGGTCGAGCGTGACCGGATCGAGATGCAACGCCGACAGCGGCGCGCGGGTTTCCATCGCCGCATGCGCCAGCGCGGCCGCGCCGGCGATCAGCAGCGCGAACGCGATCAGGTCATAGGCGTTGGGCCACCAGCGCTGGCGCGACAGCGCCGGCGGCAGCAGCGGAAAGGGACGGAAGACGGACATCGGTGCGGGCCTCGGTGGAGCGGAACGGGCGCGCGCTCGGGCGCGCGCGAGGAACAGGGCGGTCGATGGGTTTTCGTCCCGGCGGTTCGTCGGCCGCGCCGGCGCGGACCCAGCGGCATTCCAGCCGGCCGGTCGCTGGCGAGCGCCGCCATTGCGCGATCAGTTGTTCGCGCGGCGCGGCGTCGGCCGCGGCGGCTTCGCGCGCGCGCAGCTGCGCGCAGGCCAGCCGCAGCAGCGGAGCGAGCGCGCGGTGTTGCGGCCGCGCGCGGTGCACAGGGAAATGCAGCAGGGTCATGGCGTCCTCCTTGCAGTGGATCGAAGCGGCGCGGCGCTCAACGCAGCGCGAAGTTGAAGCCCAGGGTCAGCCACGGGCCGCGCGGATCGCGCGCGCGGTCGCCGAGCAACAGGTCGAGGCTGGCCGCTTCGCTCAGCGCGCGGCGCAGGCCGAGTTGGCCGCCGACATCGCCGTGCGGATCGGCGTAGAGCTCGGCCAACGCGGTCCAGCGCGCGGCGAGCGCTTGCTCCAGGCCGACGCCACCGGTGAGGCGCGCGCGGCCGCGAAGCGGCTGGTTCCAGCCGAGATTGACGTGCCACAAACGCTGGCCGTGCGGATCGGGCCCGAGGGTCAGCGGCAGGTTGAGGTTCCAGCCGTCGTAGCGGCCGCCGGTCCAGTTCGCGCCGAGCGCAGCGGCCAGCGCCCAGCCGTGGGGCGAGGCATGCAGCACGCGCTTGGCGCCGAGGCTCTGCGCGGCCGGCGCGTGCGGCGCGGCGTAGTCGCTATGGCTCAGGCCGAATTCGGTGCCGGCGATATCGCAGGCCGGCGCGAGGGTCAGCTCGCGCGCCGGCGCGGCCGTGCGCAGCCAGCTTTCGAGCTGGCAACGGCCGCGCTCGACGGTCGCGGCGTCGTCGACGTACAGGCTGGCGCCGGCGCGCGCGGCGCCGGCGTGCGCCCACAGCGCCGCAGCGAACAAGAACAGGGTGAAGCGCAGGAGCATCGGCGATCTCCGGACGAACGGAAACGCCAAAGGCCACTGGAAAGCGGTCTTCGCAGGGACTGCAGTGCGATGGAAAACGAGCGCGCGCCCGCGCCGCGCTGGGCGGGCGAAGGAAGGGCGTTAGGGGTTGCGTGCGACTCGGCTTCGTTCTGCGCGAACGGAGCCGACCTGGGACATCCCAGACCTGGAGCGATCCGTCAGCGCGAGCGCTGCAGCGAAGGTCTAGATCGACTGTCCAAGGGGGCCTCTGGAGGGCGGAAGGGAGCTTGCGGGGCGCATGATCCTCGCCGGATGCGGCCGGGTCAACCCCGTTCGCGCATCGTCGGCGCGATTCGCCAGAACCGGTTCAGTCGGGCGCATCGCTCGCTGTTACAAGGTTGCAGACGCGAGAGGCGGGGCGCGGGAACTCGGTCGCGATGATCTCGTCGCTGCGGGACGCATCGTCGCAACGCAGTCGCTCCCTCCCGGCCCGCGCGGCGTTGCGGCAGTGGAATTCACAAGCGTCGAAGTCGCCGAAACCCGCGGTTTTACCGAATCGTTTACACGCCGGGCCAACGACTGCCGTCACCATCGGCGCAAGCCACGAGGGCGAGGACGGACATGGATGCGGTGTTCTGGGTGCTGATTTCGGTGTTGGCCGCGGTCAACGTGTTGGCCACGCGCAAGTGCTGGCGCAGCAAGCGGTTCAAGCCGTCGGTTCGGGCAGCGTTGATCCTGGTGGTGTGGTTGCTGCCGGTGTTCGGCGCGATCTGGATCCTGTTGGCGACCGAGTTGGCGAGGCCCGCGAGCGAGCGGGTGCGGATCGTCTACGTCGCGCACGGAACCCGCGGCGGCTTCGGTCGAAGCGATGCCGGCGCTGCCGGCGCGTTCTGGGTGCACGCCAGCGGCGCAGTCGATGCGGGCGGCGGCGATGGCGCGCATTGCGGCAGCGATTCCGGCGGCGGTTGTCACGGCGGAGGCGACAGCGGCGGCGGCGGCGACTGCGGCGGCGGTGGCGATGGAGGCGGCGGCAGCTGCCATTGAGTCGCGTGCGCTTTTTGCAGGAGCGGCGCGAGCGGCGACCGCGGCATCGCGCTTACGACGCAAGCGCGGTTTCGCGGTCGCGGCTCGCGCCGCTCCTACAGTCGGGTGCGCGGCTGTCTCGAGCGCATCAAGCGCGCGCGATCGTCGCCTCGATCAAGGTCGCCAAGGTCTTCGCCGCATCGGCTTCCTCGATCCGCCCATGCGTCATCTCGCGCGACAGCGCTTCGCCCGCGCCGACGATGGCGATGCAGCGCCGTTGCAGTTCGGCTTCGTCGACCTTCGCGTACGGCGCGAGCAAGCCGCGATAGAACCCGACGTAACCGGCGGTGAGTTCGCGCTGCACCCGTTCCATCTCCTCGTCGCCCTTGAGCGCGGCGAAGATCGCGTGGCATTCCGGCCCGGCGGTGCGGAAGCAGCTCATGTAGCTCTCGCCCATCAGCCGCGCGACGTCGCCCAGGCGCTTGGGCGTGCGCTCGAAGTCCTGCGCGACGGTGACGGCCTGGCGTTCGTCGATGCGCTTGTACAAAGCGATCAACAGGCCCGAGCGGGTGCCGAAGTGTTCATAGGCGATCGGCTTGCTGACCCCGGCGCGCTCGGCGAGGTAGCCCAGGGTCAGCGCGTCGGTGCCTTGCTCGCGCACGACCGCCATCGCCGTTTCCAGCAATTGCTCGCGCCGTTCGGGCTTGGCCATGCGCTTGGCCGGAGCGGGTGGGGCGGATGCGTGGGCACTCATGGTCGGGTCTCCGCAACTTCGAAAAGGCGCTTGACAGCGCCGGCGGGATTGTATCTTACTATTGGTAACTTACCAATCGTAGCTTGTGTCGGGCCATCGGGGTCCGGCGCGGGCGCGGTGAACACCGGATCCCGAATCATGACCGCCCTGGTTTCTTCCGCTCAATCCTCTATCCCTTCGGCCGCCGCCGCGTTGGCGCCGGTCCTGATCGTTGGCGGTTCCGGCGTGGTCGGCGCGCAGGGCGCGCAGGCGCTGCGCCGCTTGCACCCTGGCCTGAAGCTGGCGATCGCCGGCCGCGACCGCGCGCGCGCCGAGGCCGTTGCCGCGCAACTCGGCGATGCCGAGGCGGTCGTGGTCGACCTGCGCCGCGCCGACCTGGGCCTGCCGGCGCAGGCGCGCTTCAGCGCCGTGGTCGTGTTCCTCAAGGACGAGCGCTTGAACACGCTCAAGTACGCGTTGCAGCACGGCCTGCCGTACGTCAGCACCTCCAGCGGATCGTTCGAGATCGCGCCGGAAGTGAGTTTCCACCTGCGCCATCCGGGCCGTTCGCCGATGCTGCTGGCGAGCCACTGGCTGGCCGGCGCGGCGACCCTGCCGGCGCTGCACTTCTCCGCCGCGCTGCGCCGCGTCGACCGGATCGGCATCTTCGCCCTGCTCGACGAAGAAGACATGGGCGGCCCGGCCGCGGCCGCCGACTACGAACGCCTGACCACGGCCGCGGCCGCGCAGATCCTCGACGACGGCCAGTGGCGCTGGGTGCGCGGCGAGGACGCGGCCAGCGTCGGCACGAGCGTGGACGGCACGCCGATCGCGGCTTCGGCGTACTCGCCGATGGACGTGGTGAGCCTGGCCGCGGCCACCGACGCGCAGTCGATCCGGCTCGACATGGCCCTGGGCGAAAGCGCCAGCCGCCGCCGCGGCGAAGCGTTCTCGACCGAGATCGCGCTGGAACTGGAAGGCGAAGATTTCGCGGGCCGTCGCGTGCGCCATCGCCATGAGCTGGTGCATCCGCAAGGCCAGGCGCCGCTGACCGCGCTCGGCATCGCCCTCGGCGTGGAGCGCCTGCTCGGCCTGGACGGCGCGGCCGCGCCGGCGCCGGGCCTGTACACGCCGGACCTGCTGATCGACCCGGCTTATTTCCTGCGCCGCATGCGCGAGTCCGGCACGCGCGTGAGCAGCCGCGACGCGCAGGACGCGCGCGCCGCCTGAGCGCGCGGCGCGGGTCCGCGCCGCCGCCGCATCGGATCGTGCGCGACCAACGACGCGCGCCGCAAGCATCGCCCACACCCGCCAGCCGGCGCCGAACGGCGCCGGCCGCCCCTCGCTTTGTCCGCGCCGCCCGGGAGGCCGCCCATGGACTTGTCCCGCTACTTCATCGACCGCCCGATCTTCGCCGCGGTGCTGTCGATCCTGATCTTCGCCGCCGGCCTGATCGCGCTGCCGAACCTGCCGGTCAGCGAATACCCCGACGTGGTGCCGCCGACGGTGGTGGTGCGCGCGGTCTATCCCGGCGCCAATCCGCAGGCCATCGCCCAGACCGTGGCCACGCCGCTGGAGGAAGCGGTCAACGGCGTGCAGGACATGATGTACATGAAGTCGGTGGCCGGCACCGACGGCGTGCTGGTGCTCACCGTCACCTTCAAGCCCGGCACCGATCCCGACCAGGCCCAGGTGCAGGTGCAGAACCGGGTCGGACAAGCGCTGGCGCGCCTGCCCGAAGACGTGCGCCGCCAAGGCGTGACCACGCAGAAGCAGTCGCCGACGCTGACCCTGCTGGTGCATCTGGTCTCGCCCGACGGCCGCTACGACTCGCTGTACCTGCGCAACTACGCCACGCTCAAGCTCCGCGACGAACTGGCGCGGCTGCCCGGCGTCGGCCAGACCCAGATGTTCGGCAGCGGCGACTACGCCATGCGCATCTGGCTCGATCCGGGCCGGATCGCCGCGCGCGGCCTCAGCGCCGGCGACGTGGTGCGGGCGATCCGCGAGCAGAACGTGCAGGTGTCCGCCGGCCAGCTCGGCGCCGAGCCGATGCCGGGCGGCAGCGATTATCTGATTCCGATCAACAGCCAGGGCCGCCTGCAGAGCGAGGCCGAGTTCGAACGCATCGTGGTCAAGGGCGGCGACGGCGGCGAGATCGTGCGCCTGTCCGACGTGGCCCGGGTCGAACTCGATGCCGGCGACTACACCCTGCGCGCACAGCTCGACAACCGCGATGCGGTCGCCATCGGCGTGTTCGAAGCGCCCGGCGCCAATTCCATCGCCTTGTCGGACGCGGTGCGCGCGCGCATGGCCGAACTGGCGCAACGCTTCCCGCCGGGGCTGGAGCACCGCATCGTCTACGACCCGACCGTGTTCGTGCGCGATTCGATCCGCGCGGTGGTGACGACGCTGGCCGAAGCGGTGCTGCTGGTGGTGCTGGTGGTGATCCTGTTCCTGCAGACCTGGCGCGCCTCGGTCATTCCGCTGATCGCGGTGCCGGTCTCGGTAGTGGGAACCTTCGCGGTGTTGTACGTGCTCGGCTTCTCGATCAACACCTTGAGCCTGTTCGGGCTGGTGCTGGCGATCGGCATCGTCGTCGACGACGCGATCGTGGTGGTCGAGAACGTCGAGCGCAACATCGAAGACGGCCTGAGCCCGCTCGATGCCGCGCACAAGGCGATGAAAGAAGTGTCCGGGCCGATCGTAGCGATCGCGCTGGTGCTGTGCGCGGTGTTCGTGCCGATGGCGTTCCTGTCCGGGGTGACCGGCCAGTTCTATCGCCAGTTCGCGGTCACCATCGCCATCTCCACGATGATCTCGGCGATCAACTCGCTGACCCTGTCGCCGGCGCTGGCCGCGCGCCTGCTCAAGCCGCACGGCGCCGGCCAGGACGCGCCGACGCGGTTGATCGAGCGTCTGTTCGGCTGGCTGTTCCGTCCGTTCAACCGCGCCTTCGGCGCCGGCGCGCAGCGCTACCAGGCCGCGGTCGCGCGCCTGCTCGGCCGCCGCGGCGCGGTCGCGGCGGTGTACCTGGCCTTGCTGTTGGCGACCGCCGCGATGTTCCAGGCGGTGCCCGGCGGCTTCATTCCGACCCAGGACAAGCTGTACCTGATCGGCGGCATCAAGCTGCCCGAAGGCGCCTCGCTGGCGCGCACGGACGCGGCGATCCGCAAGATGAGCGCGATCGCGATGGCCACGCCCGGCGTGCACGCCGCCGAAGCTTATCCCGGCCTCAACCCGTTGCAGTTCACCAACACGCCCAACACCGGCACGCTGTTCTTCGAACTCGAGCCGTTCGCTGCGCGCAGCCGCAGCGCCAGCGCGATCAACGACGAACTCAACGCCAGGTTCGCCGCCTTGCAGGACGGCGCGGCGTTCTCGTTCATGCCGCCGCCGATCCTCGGCCTCGGCACCGGCTCGGGCTATGCGCTGTACGTGCAGGACCGCGACGGCCAGGGCTACGGCGCCTTGCAGGGCGCGCTCAACGACTACACCGCGGCGATCGCGCAGGTGCCCGGGCTCGGTTATCCGATCAGCACCTATCAGGCCAACGTGCCGCAGCTCGACGCGCAGGTCGACCGGACCAAGGCCAAGGCCCAGGGCGTGGCGCTGAGCGAGGTGTTCGACACCTTGCAGACCTATCTGGGCTCGGCCTACGTCAACGACTTCAACCAGTTCGGCCGCACCTGGCAGGTGATCGCGCAGGCCGACGGCAGCCACCGCGACAGCGTCGAGGACGTCGGCCGCCTGCAACTGCGCAACCAGCGCGGCGAGATGGTGCCGCTGGCTTCGCTGGTGACCCTGCGCGAAACCTACGGGCCGGATCCGGTGATCCGCTACAACGGCTATCCGGCCTTCGACCTGGCCGGCGAGGCCGACCCGCGCGCGCTGTCGTCGGGGCAGGCGATGCGCGCGCTGGAAACGCTGGCGCGCTCGGCGCTGCCGCGCGGCATGCGGATCGAATGGACCGATCTGAGCTACCAGCAGGCGACTCAGGGACGCGCGGCGCTGATCGTGTTCCCGCTGGCGATCCTGCTCGCGTTCCTGGTGCTGGCCGCGTTGTACGAAAGCTGGACCCTGCCGCTGGCGGTGATCCTGATCGTGCCGGCGACGCTGCTGTCGGCCCTGGTCGGGGTGTGGCTCGACGGCGGCGACAACAACGTGTTCGTGCAGGTCGGCCTGGTGGTGTTGATGGGGCTGGCGTGCAAGAACGCGATCCTGATCGTCGAGTTCGCGCGCGAGCTGGAATCGCAAGGCCGCGGCATCGTCGAGGCCGCGCTGGAAGCCTGCCGCCTGCGCCTGCGGCCGATCGTGATGACCTCGGTGGCCTTCATCGCCGGCACCGTGCCCCTGCTGCTCGGCCACGGCGCCGGCAGCGAAGTGCGCGCGGCGACCGGGGCGACGGTGTTCGCCGGGATGATCGGGGTGACCGTGTTCGGCCTGTTCCTGACCCCGGTGTTCTACGTCGCGCTGCGCCGTTGGGCCGCGCGCCGGCGCGCACCGCACGCTGCGCCGCCGGCGCTCGCGGCCGGTGAGGTTCGGTGAGCGAAGCCTCCCGCGCCGCTCGGCGAAGGCCGCGCGGCGCGGGCGCGGCCGACGTAGGGAGGCGGTCGGCAGCGTGCGTTGCTACGTGTACATTGGTCGCCGCAGGGGCGACGGCACCGAGGGGACGCAAGTGCAGCAAGCAATCCGACTGGCCGGCTTCTTCGCCGCCCACGGCGTGTGGTGCGTGGCCGACGGCGAGGACCTGATCCCGATCTACGCCTTCGAAGACGCCGCCGGCGAGCGCAAGATGATCCGCTACGCCGGCGAGCAGCTGGAGGAGGCGGTGGCCGAAGCGCGCGCGCGGCTGTCGGCGAACCCGGACACCGCGCAGCACGCGGTGCTGGTCCACGACGGCTTCGTGACCTTGCCTTCGGGCCGCACCGACGCGCTGATCCTGAGCGTGCGCGACTTCGCCGGCGATCTCGCCGCGACCCTGGCCGTGCCTTACCGCAACGCCGCCCACCCGCTCGGCTTCGCCGTGCACCGGCCCAAGTTCCTCGACTGGCGCGGCGAGTCCGAGCCCGATTACGCCCGCCTCGGCGAGGACTTCTTCGCCGGGGTGGAAGAACACGAGATGGGCGACCGGGTCTGGCAGGCGCGGCTCGACGATTCGATCTGAGCGCCGGCCGCGCCGAACCTTGATCGGCATCGCACAAAATCCAGGCGCGGCGCAAAGCAATTGCCATCGTCGGCGAACATCATGGCGGGTCGCCGGCAGCCGCCGGCGTTACCGACTTCCGCCCGCCAACGCCCGTAGCCGATGACCGATCCGCAACGCCGCCGCTTCCTCATCGGACTCACCGTCGGCGGCGCCGCCACCGTGGCGGGGCCGATCGCGATGTGGCGCTACACCGGCGGCCACGGCCACCGCATGGGCGCGCTGCCGGACCTGCAATCGCTGCCGCCGGACGCGCGCTTCGTGCAGCCGCTGCGCATTCCCGGCAGCGAAGGCCCGATGGCCGAGATCGACCTGCGCCGGCCGCTGCAGTTGACCGCGCGTACCGCGCAAGCCGAACTGTTCCCCGGGCCGCCGACGCAACTGTGGGCCTACACCGCCCGCGTCGCCGGCGGCGAGGCGCTGAACCCGCTGCTGCGCGCGCGCCGCGGCGACAGCATCGAGGTCGGCCTCGACAACCGGCTGGCCGAAGCGACGACGCTGCACTGGCACGGCCTGCACGTCGACGAGGCCAACGACGGCAGCGGCCTGTATCCGGTCGCCGCCGGCAGCCAATACCGTTATCGATTGCGCGTGGACAACCGCGCCGGCCTGTACTGGTACCACGCCCATCCGCACGGCCGCACCGGCGCGCAGTTGCAGCGCGGTCTGGCCGGCCTGCTGCTGGTCGAAGACGACGAAGAACTGGCGCTGCGCCAGCGCCTGGGCCTGCGTTGGGGCGAGCGCGACCTGCCGCTGATGATCGCCGACAAGCAGGTCGACGCGCGCAACGCCATCGTCTACAAGGACGGCGCCGACGACTGGATCGGCAACCGCGTGCTGGTCAACTGGACGCCGGAACCTTATCTCGACGTGATTCCGGCCTGGTACCGCTTCCGCCTCGCCAACGTGTCCAACGCGCGCCTGCTGCGCCCGTGTTTCCTGCACGAAGACAAGCCGCTGCCGATGCTGCTGATCGGCAGCGACGGCGGCCTGCTCGAACGCGCCTGGCCGATCGACGACCTGTTCCTGGCGCCGGCGCAGCGCGCCGACGTGCTGGTCGACTTCGGCGCGCTCAAGCCCGGCGCCAAGGCGGTGCTGCGCAGCCTCGACTACGTGGCGATGGAAAACGAAGACGAGTCCGGCGCGTTCGCGCCCGACCCGATGGGCGACCATCCCGGCGCGGCGGCGATGGGCGAGCCCTTGGACCTGATGGAACTGCGGGTGATCGAATGCGTCACCGAGCGCCCGCCGGCCCAACTGCCTTCGCTCGATGCGATGTCGGCGGTGCCGGCGCCGCCGGACACCGCCGACTGGCCGGTGCGCGCGCTGCGCCTGCGCATGGACGAACAAGGCCGCTGGTTCATCAACGACTGGAATTTCCACCTCAGCGGCCACGATCCGGCGTTCACGGTGAAGCGCGGAACCCGCGAGGTCTGGGAAATCCGCAACAGCATGACCAGCATGCCGCACCCGATGCACCTGCACGGCTTCCAGTTCCGGGTGGTATCGCGCGCGATCAGCCCGCCGGACATCCGCGGCCGCCAAGTCGCGCCGGGCGGCCTGACGCCGCAGGACCTGGGCTGGAACGACACCGTGGTGGTGTGGCCCGGCGAGATCGTGCGCATCGCCATCGACTTCTCGCAGCCGTTCGCGGGCGTGCAGCGCTACATGCTCCATTGCCACAACCTCGAGCACGAGGACATGGGCATGATGCTGACCTTCGCCGTCGCCGACTGACCGTTCGTCTTCTCTCTTTATGCATCTTCGGAGTTCCGCCATGCCGCGTTCGCTGCTCGTCCTGTCCGCGTTGTCGCTCGCGCTCGCCGGCGCCCTGGTCGCGTGCGCGCCTAGCGGCTCGGGCGCAGGCAAGAACACCGCCGCCGCGCCGTCGGCGCCGCTGGCGAAGGCCGACGTGGACAGCGAACGGGCGAAGATCAGCTACGTGGTCGGCCGCGATTTCGCCCGCAGCGTCGAACCGATCCGCGCCGAACTCGACACCGAACTGGTGCTGCGCGCGATCCGCGACGCCCAGGCCGGCCGCCCTTCGCTGTTCGACGACAGCGAAAGCAAGCGCATCCGCGACGGCTTCAGCGCGCACCTGCGCGACAAGCACGACCAGGAGGTCAAGGCGCTGGCCTCGCGCAATCTCGCCGCGGGCGAGGCGTTCCTGGCCAAGAACGCGAAAGCCGAAGGGGTGAAGACCACCGCGTCGGGGCTGCAATACCAAGCGATCAAGCAAGGCCAGGGCGCGCACCCGAAGGCCAGCGACACGGTGCGGGTGAACTACGTCGGCACGCTGATCGACGGCAGCAAGTTCGAGAGCACCTACGACACCGACCATCCGGCCGAGTTCGTGCTGTCGCAGGTGATGCCGGGCTGGACCGAAGGCGTGCAGCTGATGACGCCCGGCGCGAAGTACCGGTTCTGGATGCCGCCGAAGCTGGCGTACGGCGATCGCGGGCTGGCCGGGCAGATCGAGCCGAATTCGGTGCTGGCGTTCGAGGTGGAGTTGCTGGAGATCGCGGGGCAGGGCGCGCCGACGCACGACGAGTAAGCGCGTCGCGAGCGCAACGGAAAGCGTCGGAACCGAAGTCGCTCCCGCAAGCGCCCGCTTGCTTATCGATGTCACCCGCGCCGGCGCAAGCCTGCCCTTGTGGGAGGGACTTCGGTCCCGACGCTGTTCGCTGCGCCCGCCGCTCGCCGCAACTGCGAAAGTTGTGACGCAGACCGCGCGAAGCACGCAACAGCCGCGCATTGCGTCGCAATCGTGTAGCAGTTTTCCGGCCAAACTCCGCAGCCATCGCGGCTGTCGTCCGCGATCCCCGCTTTCAGCCAACTCCACCGCCGGAGACAGCCAGTGACCGCCATCGCCCTGCGCGCCCCGTTGTGCGCCGCCCTCGCCACCGCCCTGATCGGCGCCGCATCGCTCGCGCCCGCGCAGGCCGCGCAGCGCACCCTGCAGCTGTCGGAAGACGCCACCCAGAGCAAGCCGGTGACCGCGTCCGCGCTGCGCGGCACGCCGCTGGCCAAGGCCGGCGCCGCCGACCGCGTCTGCGAGACCGGCGCGAAGTGGCTGCGGCTGGGCTTCAAGCAGCTCAAGCTGTCGGGCTACGACTCGCTGGTGCTGACCAGCAGCGGCGGCGACAAGCTGGTGTTCGAAGGCGGCCACTGGAACGAGCGCAGCTTCACCACCCGCGCGCTGCGCGGCGAATGCGTCGCGATCCAGCCGTATTTCAGCCAGCCCGACAGCGCGTTCCAGCTCGACCGCTACGACTACAGCGCGGTCGCGCTGGACAAGGCCACGGTGGTGGTCGCCGGCGCCGGCGACATCTGCGACACCAGCGGCAACGCCTGCCAGGGCACCTCGGACCTGATCGTCTCGATCAACCCGACCGCGGTGTTCACCGCCGGCGACAACGCGTACAACAGCGGCACCCTGAGCGAATACAACAGCCGCTACGCGCCGACCTGGGGCCGCTTCAAGGCGCTGACCAGCCCCTCGCCCGGCAACCACGACTACAGCACCACCGGCGCCAAGGGCTACTTCGACTACTTCAACGGCAGCGGCAACCAGACCGGCCCGGCCGGCGACCGCAGCAAGGGCTATTACAGCTGGGACGTCGGCGACTGGCATTTCATCGCCCTCAACACCATGAGCGGCGGCACCGTCGCGCAGACCCAGATCGACTGGCTCAAGTCCGATCTCGCCGCCAACACCAAGCCGTGCACCGCGGCGTACTTCCACCATCCGTTGCTGAGCCGCGGCAGCTACTCCGGCTACAGCCAGGTCAAGCCGTTCTGGGACGCGCTGTACGCGGCCAAGGCCGACCTGGTGCTGGTCGGCCACGACCACAACTACCAGCGCTACGGCAAGATGAATCCCGACAAGGCCGCGGCCAGCGACGGCATCCGCCAGGTCCTGGTCGGCACCGGCGGGCGCGCGTTCTACGGCATCAGCGGCAGCCACGCTTTGCTGGAATCGAGCAACGACAGCACCTTCGGCGTGCTCAAGCTGACCCTGACCGCGAGCGGCTACACCGGCGACTTCGTGCCGCGCGCCGGCAGCAGCTACACCGACCACTTCACCGGCACCTGCAACAAGGGCAGCGGCAATCCGCCGACCCAGACGATCACCTTGAACAGCGTGCGCGACGTGACGGTCAAGTCCGGCGGCAGCCGCGACAACAGCGCCACGCTGTACGCCGACGGCAGCGACGGCGGCCAGGTGCTGCGCGGGCTGATGGCCTGGGACGTGTCCGCCGCCGCGGGCAAGACCGTCACCGGCGCGCAGGTCAAGCTGCAGGTCACCGACCGTTCCACCGGCACCTACGACCTCTACAGCGCCGGCGCCGCGTGGACCGAAGCCAACGCGACTTACAGCGGCGTCGGCCTCGGCGCCAAGATCGGTTCGATCGTGCCGAGCGCGACCGGCGCGCAGACCCTCACGCTCAACGCGGCGGGTTTGCAGCTGGTCAAGGACTGGGCGTCGGGCGCTGCCGCCAACAACGGCGTGGTGCTGTCGTCGAGCTCCAGCGACGGCGTGGATTGGTCTTCGCGCGAGGGTTCCAACGCGCCGCAGCTGATCCTCACGTACACGCCCTGAGCGCTGCGCGCCGCAAGCGCTGATGCGCTTGCGGCCGGACCGGCGCAAACGAAAACGCCCGCGGACTGCGCGGGCGTTTTCTTTTCGCGAGCGAGCGTTCGATCAGGCCGTGGCTTGCAGCGCCGGACGCGCGGCGTGGGTGCCCGCGCCTGCGCCGATCATCAGCTTGACCGATTCCTTGATGCGCTCGGCGCCGCCGAGCTTCACCGCGGCGATCAGGCGATCGCCGATGGTCTTGTGCTCGTCGGCGCTGCTGGCATGCGCGCCGAGAATGGCCAGGCCTTTCTCGGTGAGCCGGTAACGCAGCGCCAGATGCACGAACGGAACGCCGTTCAACGACTCCTTGACGCAGGCCGTGCTGCGCACATAACCCTCGTCCAGCAGCCATTCGAAAGTCGCGCCGCAGGCGAGCACCGCCTGCGCCATGGCTTCGCGGTTGGACGGGTCCACGCCCGGCAGATGACGCGCCGATTCCTCGGCGTTGAAGCGGGCTACGACGGGATGCTGCTCAAGCGCCGCCGCGCAGATCCGCGCGGTGGCAATGCTGAAAACCTCGATGTTTTTCATGGATGACGCCCCCTGACGTCCTTGCTATTTACGAGGGCATTACGTAAAAACGGCGTGAACGAAATTCATCTAATTGCTTGAAAAATAACGGGTATTTCTTGAGGTTCGTACCGTCTGAACTGTGATGCCCGGCGCTGCGGCCATGACATGGGATGACAAACTGACCCGCCGCGGCAGATGCATAACGCGGCGCGGCACCCGCCTGTGACGCGGGCGGATCAGTTTGATGAACAAAAATGGCCCGGACGCGCTCAGGTTTTTTCCGGAGCCAGTTCGATCACCGTGTCGATGCTATCGGCCAGCGTCTCGGGCAACGCGACGCGCAGCGCTTCGCCGTCGCGATGCGTGCGCAACGCGGCGCCGCCGTCGAGCAGGCGCGCGCGCCAGCGGCCCGGCGCGTTCACGCGCAGCTCGCCGTCGGCTGGGCGTTCGAACACGTGCAGGTACAGCCGCTCGTCCTTGGCCGTGATCCGGCCCCACGCGACCTCGCCGAGCGGATTGGCGGCGGTCGCGTAGACCGAATCGCCGTTGCGCCGCAGCCACTCGCCCATCTGCCGCAAGCGCTCGACGCTGGCCTGCGGTACGCTGCCGTCGGCCATCGGGCCGATGTTGAGCAGCAGGTTGCCGCCCTTGCTGGCGGTGTCGACCAGATCGCGCAGCAACTCGCGCGTGGACTTCCAGTTCGTGTCCAGCGCGCTGTAGCCCCAGGTGCCGTTCATGGTCATGCACGCTTCCCAGTCCACGCCGGCGACGCCGCGCGCGGGGATCGCCTGCTCGGGCGTGGTGAAGTCGCCGTGGGCGCGGTCGAACCATTGCAGGCTGCCTTGCGGATCGTCGTAGCCGAGCGAACGGTACAGGCGGTTGTTCATGACGATGCCGGGCTGGGCCTTGCGCACTATCGCCATCAGCTCCTGCGCGCGCCAGGTTTCGCCTTCGGCGCCGGGATTGGAATAGTCCCACCACAGCACGTCGATCGGGCCGTAACGCTCGGTCAGTTCGCGCACCTGGGCCTGCAGGAAATCCTGGTACTGCTTCAGGTTCGCGCGCTGCGCGTAGCCGGGATCTTCTTTGTCGCCGGCTTTCTCCAGCGGATGCGGCAAGGGATGTTCGAGCCGGGCGAAGTCGCGGTACGGATACGCCGGGTGGTGCCAGTCGATGACCGAGTGGTACAGCCCGACCTTGAGGCCTTCGGCGCGCGCGGCCTCGACGATTTCGCGGACCAGATCGCGGCCGGTGGCGTCCTTGGCGTCGAAGTCGCTGACTGCGCTGTCGTGCAGGGCGAAGCCTTCGTGGTGCTTGCTGGTGAACACCAGATACTTGGCGCCGGCCTGCTTGGCCAGCTTCGCCCACTCGCGCGCGAAGCCGGGCTTGGGCTTGAACAGCGGCAGCATCTGTCGCGCGTATTCGGCGGTCGGCACGTGCGCGTTGCGCTGGATCCATTCGGCCGAGCCCTTGACCGGCTCGCCGTTCCAGCGCCCGGCCGCGCCGGAATACAAGCCCCAGTGCACGAACAAGCCGAAGCGCGCTTCGCGCCACCAGCGCATGCGCGCATCGAACGCGGCCTGCGATTCGCTCGGCGCGGCGACCTCGGGCTTGGGCGCGGCGGCGGCGGGCGTGGCCGCGCGGGCGAGGCCGGCGAGCGCGAGCAGGCACGGAATCAAGGCGGCGCGCAGCGGCGTCATCGGCGTTCTCCTCGGGGCGTTGCGCGCATCCCAGCAGACTGCGCGCGCGGCGGTCAACCGCGCGGAGGTCGCGTGCTTTCGTTTGGCGGCGGCGTGCGCGTGCTTGCTTTCGGACTGCGCGTGCGGTCGCGCGAACGGCAAAAAATCCAAACAAATCCAAATTGCGGCAATCGCGCCGCAACATGGCGAGGCGCGCTTGCGCCACTAGACTGCGGACATCGCCGTCGCTGTGGTACCGATCATGGACCGTCGTCGTTTCCTGCTGGCAAGTTCCACGTCCGCGCTCGCCGCGTCCGCACTTCCGGCAGCGGCGCTGGCCGCCGCGCCCGCGCCCGTTGCCGCCGCACGCCCGCGACCGACGCCGCAGCAACTCGCGTGGCAGCGCGAAGAACTCGCGCTGTTCGTCCACTACACGGTCAACACCTACACCGATCGCGAATGGGGCGAAGGCGACGAAAGCCCGCGCGCGTTCGCGCCGACCGACCTGGACGCGCGGCAATGGGCGCGCGCGGCCATGGCCGGCGGTTTCCGCAGCCTGATCCTCACCGCCAAGCACCACGACGGCTTCTGCCTGTGGCCGACCGCGACCACCGCGCACAGCGTACGCAGCAGTCCGTGGCGCGACGGCCGCGGCGACGTGGTGCGCGAGTTCGTCGACGCCTGCTGCGCCGAGAATCTCGGCGTGGGCTTCTACCTGTCGCCGTGGGACCGGCACGAGCCGCGCTACGGCAGCGGCCAGGCCTACGACGATTTCTACCTCGCGCAATTGACCGAGTTGCTGACGAACTACGGCCCGGTGGTCGAGGTGTGGTTCGACGGCGCCAACGGCGAAGGGCCGAACGGACGGCGTCAGGCGTACGACTGGCCGCGCATCCATCGCACCGTGCGCGCCTTGCAGCCCGATGCGGTGATCTTTTCCGACGCCGGCCCCGACGTGCGCTGGATCGGCAACGAGCGCGGCGTCGCCGGCAGCACCTGCTGGGCGACGGTGGATCCGGCGCGGGTGCCGCACCCGGGTTTCGACCGGCCCTGGGTCGGCGAAGCGTTGCAACAAGGCGACCCGCACGGCAGCGCGTGGCGGCCCGGCGAGACCGACGTGTCGATCCGGCCCGGCTGGTTCTGGCACGCGGCCGAGGACGCCAAGGTGCGCAGCGCCGACAATCTGATCGATCTGTACTGCAGCTCGGTCGGGCGCAACAGCAAGCTGCTGCTGAACGTGCCGCCGACCCGCGCCGGCCGCTTCCACGACACCGATGTCGCGCGCCTCGCCGAGTTCGGACGCAAGCGCGAGGCCTTGTTCGCCGGCGGCAACCGCCTCGCCGGCGCGCGCGTGCGCTCCAGCGACGGCGACGCGCCGCAGCGTGCGCTCGACGGCGATCCGGAGTCGTTCTGGCGCGCCGACGCGGTCGAGGCGTGGCTGGAGTTCGAACTGGACGAAGCGATCGAGTTCGATCTGTTGTGTTTGCAGGAGGCGATCGCCCACGGCCAGCACGTGGCCAACCACCGTTTCGAGATCTGGCGCGACGGCCAGTGGCGCACGGTGGCCTGGGGCACGACCATCGGGCACAAGCGCGTGGAGCGGTTCGAGCCGGTGCGGGCGCGGCGGTTGCGGCTGGTGGTCGAGCATGGCTACGAACCGGCGCGAATCGCGACGGTGGCGGTGTATCGCGGCGGCTGAACGCGGGACGGCGATCGTCCTGTAGGAGCGGCGCGAGCCGCGACCGCGGGGTGGCCGGTCGCGTCGCAAGCGCGGTGTCGCGGTCGCGGCTCGCGCCGCTCCTACAGGGGGGCGCCCGGACTGTGCCGCCGACCCTGAACGGCAGTTCAGCGGCAACCGTGCTATCGTTGCCCGCAGAAGGGGAGTAGCTCCCGCTGTCGACATCGTCACTACGGGCTCACCGCCCCGGTGCGACAGGTGTCCGGACCACCGAACGGTCGGCCGGATGCGAGCAAGACCTTCGCCGCAGCGGCGAAGGCATGTCTCCCGAATTCCCTCCGGACGACGCTTCGCGGCCTGCGGCCTCGAAACCGGCGCGCTTGCGCCTCCAAATCGTCTTGCGGGAGAGTCAAATGGAAACCATCGGCAGTCCGATGCTGTGGGGCGCGTTCGCCGCCTTCGTCGTCGTCGCGCTGCTCGTCGATCTGGTGCTGATGCGCCACGGCGGGCCGCACAAAGTCACGTTCAAGGAAGCGGCGTGGTGGAGCGTGGGCTGGATCGCCCTGGCGTTCGTGTTCAATGCGGCGCTGTGGTGGTACGTGAGCCGCGAGTCCGGCGCTGAAGTAGGCAACCGGGTCGGGCTCGAGTTCCTGACCGGCTACTTGGTCGAGAAGTCGCTCGCGGTCGACAACATCTTCGTGTTCCTGATGCTGTTCTCGTACTTCGCGGTGCCGGAGGAGCAGCGCCAGCGCGTGCTGGTCATCGGCATCCTCGGCGCGATCGTGCTGCGCTCGATCCTGATCTTCGCCGGCGCGCTGCTGCTGGCCAAGTTCCATTGGGTGCTGTACGTGTTCGGCGCGTTCCTGGTGTTCACCGGCATCAAGATGCTGATGGCCGCGGGCAAGAGCCCGGACCTGGAGCAGAACCCGGTGCTCAAGTGGATGCGCGGCCACCTGCGCCTGACCGACGAGTACCACGACAGCAAGCTGTCGATCATGCGCGACGGCAAGCGCTGGTTCACCCCGCTGTTCGCGGTGATCGCGCTGATCGGCGTGACCGACGTGATCTTCGCGGTCGATTCGATTCCGGCGATCTTCGCCATCACCGCCGATCCGTTCATCGTGCTGACCTCGAACGTGTTCGCGGTGCTGGGCCTGCGCGCGATGTTCTTCCTGCTGCAGGGTATGGCCGACCGCTTCCACCTGCTGCCGTACGGCCTGGCCACCGTGCTGGTGTTCATCGGCGCGAAGATGCTGCTGATCGATCTCTACAAGATCCCGATCCTGGTGTCGCTGCTGGGCGTAGCGGTCATCATCGGCACCTCGGTGGTCGCCAGCCTGATGCTGCCGCCGAAGCCGGAGGCGGGCGCCAAGGGCTGATCCGCCCGAACGCGTTACCGAAGCGATAGCGGGCCGCGGCGCCGATGGGTACATTGGCGCCGCGGCCTTTTTGTTGGCGGCCGCGAACCCACCGGAGGCCGTCGTGGCCAGAACCGCCGTCACCGATGCGATCGCGCGCAAGGCCGCTGCGGGCAAGCAGGCCGCGGTTGCGAAAACCGCGCGCAAGGCCGCGGCCAAGAAAGCCGTGAGCGAGAAAAGCGCGACGAAGAAAACCGCGGTGAAGAAAGCGGCAGCGAAGCCGGCGACTGCGAAGAAAGCCGCAGCGAGGCGGCCGGCCGCGAAGAACGCCGCGCCGACTCTGGCCAGCGAACGCAAAGCCGCCCAGGCCGCGTTCGCCGCGCTGCCGTTGCCGCAACGCCTGAGCCAGGCCCTGGACGGGCTGCGCGCCGCGGCCAGCGCCGGGCATCGCGCCGGCATGCTGCGTTTCGCGATTCCGAACGAGCGCGCCTTCGGCGTGCCGATGGCCGCGATCCAGGCCCTGGCCAAGCGCGTGGGCCGCGACCGCGCGCTCGCCGCGGCGCTGTGGGACAGCGGCTGGTACGAAGCGCGCCTGCTCGCGGCCTATCTCGACGATCCGGCTGCGGTGACCGCCGCGCAGATGGACCGCTGGGCGCGCGAGTTCGACAACTGGGCGGTGTGCGACACGGTCTGCTTCGCCCTGTTCGACCGCAGCGCGCACGCCTGGGCCAAGATCGAGCAATGGGCGCGGCGCGAGGACGAGTTCGTGCGCCGCGCTGCGTTCGCGCTGCTGGCGAGCAAGAGCGTGCACGACAAGGCGGCCGAAGACGCGCAGTTCCTGCGCGGTCTGGCGTTGATCGAGGCGCACGCCGGCGACGCGCGCAACTTCGTCAAGAAAGCGGTGAACTGGGCCTTGCGCTCGGTCGGCAAGCGCAACGCCGCGCTGCATGCGGCGGCGCTGAAGACCGCGGCGCGCCTGGCCGCGTCGGCCGATGCGGCGCCGCGCTGGAACGGCAAGGACGCGCTGCGCGAGCTCAACGGCGCGTCGGTGTCGGCGCGTCTGGCGAAGCGCAAATAGGGCCGCAGGCACGAACGCGACGGCGCGGCCGCGCGCCGCGTCGCCGACGACTCCGGGCGATTATCCTTGGCGGCCCAATCCCGCATCGCGGCCGGCGCGCAGCGCGTGGCCGCATTCCTCAAACCTCGGTGCCGCGCATGTTCGCCTTGTCGATTCTCGCCAACCCCAGCCCCGCCAGTTTCAGCCACGCGATGGCCGACGCCGCCCATCGCGTGTTGAGCGATCGCGGTTACCGCATCGCGTTCCACGACCTGTACGCGGAGGGCTTCGACCCGGTGCAGCGCACCGGCGAGAGCGGCAACAACCGTTCCGACGATGCGCTGATCGAACGGCATTGCGCCGAACTGGCCAGCGCCGACCTGATCCTGATCTTCCATCCGAACTGGTGGGGGCAGCCGCCGGCGATCATGAAAGGCTGGATCGATCGCGTGTTCCGCCTGGATACCGCCTACGGCTATCCGCCCGGCGTGTCTTACCAGGGCGTGCCGGTCGGGTTGCTCAAGGCGCGGCACGCGCTGGTGTTCAATACCTCCAACACGCCGGCGCAGCGCGAGGCCGAGGCGTTCGGCGATCCGTTGGAGGCGATCTGGAAGCGCTGCGTGTTCGGCCTGTGCGGGGTGGACTCGGTGATCCGGCGAATGGTCGGGCCGGTGTCGGGCAGCGAGGAGCGGCAACGCGCGCAATGGTTGGCGCAGGTCGCCGAGGATGTGGCTGCCGTCGCCTGAGCGTCGCCGGGTTCGCGCTTCGGGCCGCAGCCGTTGTAGGAGCGGCGCGAGCCGCGACCGCGGCAACGCAACTGCTGCGCTGCTTTCGTCGTGAGCGAAATGCCGCGGTCGCGGCTCGCGCCGCTCCTACAGCGGCGTTTCGCGGCTGCGTTCGCAGTAGGTCTTCAACCCGGCCAGACGCCGCCGCACCACCGCATCGAAGTAACGCGCCGCCAGCGGCTCGATCGCCCAGCGCAGCCAGCGCGGCCGCGCGCGCAGGCTGTAGCGGAAGCGCGCCTGCGTACGCTGCGGGTCCAGCGCCTGGAAGATCCAGGTGCCGGCGAATTTTTCCAGGAACCACGGCCCGCGCACCATCGCGATGGCGGCGAGGCCGGGCGGCTTGAGCTGGACGAAGCGGACCTGCATGCGCAGGCCGAACTTGTTGCGCACCCGGACTTCGCTGCCGAGCGGGGCGGCCGCGTCGCCGACCATCTCGATGCGCTCGGGAAACGGGTCCCAGTCGTAGCGCACCGCATAGTCCTGCGAGACCGCATAGACATAGTCCGCGGGCGCGGCGATTTCGGTGCGTCGTTCGATCAGGGCCATGCGCGGCGCCGCGGAGGGACAGGCGGAGTATGGCGGACGCAGCGGCCGCACCGCTGCGCCGCGATGCCGCACCCCGGATTCAGCGCGCCGCCGGCTCCGCCAGCTTCTCGTCCTTGAACAGCGCCACGTGCGGCACGCCGTCCGCGCCGATCCAGCCGCGGTACATGCCTTCGGTGTTGAACGGCAGCGCGAACTCGCCGTTCGCGCCGAGCACGATCGCGCCGCCGTCGCCGCCGGCGGCGGGGATGTCGCGGTCGATCACGCCCTCGGCGGCTTCGCGCACGCTCTGGCCGGCGTAGCGCATGCGCGCGCAGATCTCGTGCGCGGCCACGGCGCGGATGTAGTACTCGCCCCAGCCGGTGCCCGACACCGCGCAGCGCGCGTCGGCATAGGTGCCGGCGCCGATGATCGGCGAATCGCCGACCCGGCCGTAACGTTTGTTGGTCATGCCGCCGGTGGAGGTGCCCGCGGCGAGGCGGCCCTGGGCGTCGAGCGCGACCGCGCCGACGGTGCCGAAGTGCTTCGCGGTTTCGATATCGGCGTGGGCCTGCCCCGAGGCTTCTTCCTTGAGCGCCTTCTGCAACTGCTGCCAGCGCTTTTCGGTGCGGAAGTACGACGGATCGACCAGGGTCACGCCGGCTTCCTTGGCGAAGACTTCCGCGCCGTCGCCGACCAGCATCACGTGCTTGGACTTCTCCATCACCGCGCGCGCCAAGGCGATCGGATTCTTGACCCGGTGCACGCCGGCGACCGCGCCGGCGCGGCCGCTGGCGCCGTCCATCAGCGCCGAATCGAGTTCGTTCCTGCCGTCGTGGGTGAACACCGCGCCGCGACCGGCGTTGAACATCGGCGCGTCTTCCAGCACCACGATCGCGGCGCCGACCGCATCCAGCGCCGGCTTGCCCGCGGCCAGCGCGGCGTGGCCGGCGCGCAGCGCGCTTTCCAGCGCCGCGCGCGCGTCCTTCTGGTCTTTTTCGGTCAGGCCGGCGCGCTCGACGCCGGCGCCGCCGTGGATCACCAGCACGGGTTTGGGCGCGGCGGGCTTGGCCGCGTCGGCGGCCCATGCGGCAGGCGCGAGCGCCATCGATCCGAGCAAAGCGGCGCAGCAGGCGCCATGCAGTTCCAGGTGCAGCTTACGGCGCAACGAGTTGCTCATCATCGGCTCCATAGGACAAGTTCGGCAGCCGCAGGGCGTCGCGCGCGGCGTCGCCGTCGGCGGGACCCTCGCGCAGGATCAGCTGCCCGGACTCGACATCATAAAGCTCGACGAACGCCGGCCGCTCGACTTTGAAGTCGCGCATGCGCAGCGCGCTGCCCTCGCCGATGCCGATCACCGGCACCGCGCGCTGGCTCAGCGGCTCGCCTTCGGCGAAGGTCGCCGGCTGGCGCGGCTTGACCAGCCAGACCTTGCCGCCGTTGCCGCTGAACACGCTGCCTTCGCCGTGCGCGTCGATGCACAGCGCGGTGTATTCGTCGACGCCGAGGCCGACCAGGTCGCGGCGGCCGTGTTCGTTGGACAGCCGCGCCAGGAACGCGATCAGCCGCCCCAGGCGCTGGCGCTTGCCGAAGTGGCTGTCGGTGATGACGTTGTGCAGATACGGCAGGTGCAGGAAATCGTCGACCATGGTCAGCTTGGGCCCGGCCGGATCCTCGAGCGCGGTTTGCGAGACCACGCTGCCGCCGTCCATGGCGCCGTACGCGTACGCGCCGAGGATCGCCAGACCCGCGCTGGTGCCGCCGATCGGCTTGCCCGCGCGCACGTGCGCGTCGAGCGCGCGCGCCAGCGGCGTGTCCTTCCAGTAGCGCACGTAGCGCGACTGGTCGCCGCCGGCGATGAAGATGCCGTCGGCGCGGCGGACGATGTCGAGCACCTGCGGGTCGCTGGCGGCGCGGCGGTCCTGGAACACCAGGGTCTGCGCGCCGGTGATGCCGCCGATGTCGTCGAAGAATTCGTTCTGCGCATCGACCGTGCCGGATGCGCGCAGGATCACGATGCGGCCGTGGCCGGCGCGTTCGACCATCCAGGCGAACGCCTCGCGCGGCCACTCGCCGCCGCCGACCAGCATCAGGCCGGCGCGGGTCGGCTGCGGGCGCGGCGCGTCGATGCGGCCGATCTCGTAGTAGCGATAGCCGTCGCGCTGGGCCGGATCGGCGCCGTCGGCGGGCGCTTGCGCGTGCGCGTTCAGGCCCGCGCTGGCGAGGCCCGCGGCCAGCCACAGCCCCGCCAGGGTTTTGCGCCGCAACGCGGACCAGGACCACATCGACGAACGCTGCATCGCACGGCCTCCGAACTGGGATCTTTACATCACGACGAAGCAGGGCGGCGCGATCCCCCATCGCCGCAGAACGCGTCCGCGCCGGATGCGCGGCGCGCGGGGCTGGGCTAATGTCCGCGCATGGACAACGATCTGGACGCGTGGTTCGCCGCCGACATCCTCTGCCACGAGGCGGCGCTGGTGCAGTATCTGCGCCGGGCCTGGCCGCATCCGGACGAAGTCCACGACCTGCGCCAGGAAGTCTATGTGCGCGTCTACGAAGCGGCCGGCAAGGCCCGCCCGCACCAGCCCAAATCGTTCCTGTTCGCGACCGCCCGCCACCTGATGACCGACCGCCTGCGCCGCGGACGGGTGGTTTCGATCGAGCCGGTGGGTGATTTCGAGTCCTTGAACGTCTTGATAGACGAGTGCTCGCCCGAGCGCCGGCTCGGCGCGCGCCAGAATCTGCGCCGCCTGGCCGAGGCCTTCGACCGTCTGCCCGAACGCTGCCGCGAGGCGGTGTGGTTGCGCCGGGTCGAGGAACTGCCGCAGAAGCAGGTGGCGCAGCGCATGGGCATCACCGAGAAGACCGTGGAGAAGCAGATCGCCAAGGGCATGCGCCTGTTGGCCGAGCACTACTTCGGCGGCGAGGCGGGCGGGCAGGACGGAGCCGGAATGGCCGCGCTCGGCCGCTCGCGGCGTTCGGCTACGGACGACGAGGCGCAGGGACATGACGGACATGGCGGCAAGCAGGGAGATTGAAGACACCGCTGCGCAGTGGCTGGCCCGACGCGAAAGCGGCGATTGGCCGGCGGCGGCGCAGGCCGAGCTCGAGGCCTGGCTGGCGCGCGCGACCGCGCACCGGGTCGCGTTCGTGCGCCTGCAGGCGGCGTGGACCCAGGCGGCGCGGTTGCGCGCCCTGGCCGGCGCCGACTCGGGCGTGCCGGAGCGTCTGAGCTGGGACGAGGCCGCGCCCGCGCGCGCCGACGCGCCGGCGGACGCCGCGGCCTCGCCGTTGCGCGCCGATGCGCTGAGCTTCCAGGTGCGGCCCAAGCCGGCGCGCGCCTCGCGCTGGCCGTACGCGGCCGCCGCGGCGGTGGCGACGCTGGCGGTCGGGCTGGGCTGGGGCTGGCTGCACTACGGCGCGGTCGAGCGTTCCAGTTACCGCACCGCGCTCGGCAAGACCGACGAAGTCGCGCTGGCCGACGGCTCGCACGCCACCTTGAGCAGCGACAGCCGCATCGAGGTGGCGCTGTCGGGCGCGCAGCGGCGGGTCGAACTGGCCCAGGGCGAGGCGTTCTTCGCCGTGGCCAAGGATCCGCGCCGGCCGTTCGCGGTCGCGGCCGGCGCGCGCCGGGTGGTGGCGGTCGGCACGCACTTCTCGGTGCGCCGCGACGGCGCCGACGTGCGTGTGGTGGTCACCGAGGGCACGGTGCGGCTGGAGTCCGAACCGGTCGGCGGCCATCCGCAGCCGACCACGCTGCTGCCGGCCGGCAGCATCGCCCTGGCCGGGCCGAACGGGGTGCTGGTGCGCAGCGTGCCGGTCGAGGAGGCCGAGCGCTACGTCGATTGGCGCCACGGGTTCCTGGTGTTCCGCGATACGCCGCTGGCGCAGGCCGCGGCCGAGTTCAACCGCTACAGCGCGCGCAAGCTGGTGATCGCCGATGCGGCGGCCGGCGAGTTGCGCGTGGGCGGCAATTTCCGCTGGTCGAACGCGGAGATGTTCGTGGGGTTGCTGGAGCAAGCGATGCCGGTGAAGGCGGAGCGGTTGCCGGACCGGATCGTGTTGCGCAGTCGCTGAGAGCGGCCCTCATCCGCCCTGCGGGCACCTTCTCCCGCGAGCGGGAGAAGAAAAGCTGGCTTGTGGTGCGTGGAGTTCGCGTCCCGTTCTGGGGAGGTCGGGAGCGCGAGAGCCCTTGCTGTTCCTTCTCCCGCTTGCGGGAGAAGGTGCCCGAAGGGCGGATGAGGGGCCCCGGTCGCTGTTCCACCGCCGCTCGCCTCGGCACACTACGCCGCCCTCGCGGCCGGGCCCGTGCCTGCCGCCGCGTGCGGGATTCGCCGACTTCGTTCGTCTGACATACACAACGGCGCCGTACGAGTGCCGATGGGGAGGGGAAACCGATGCTGCGTGGTTTACGTGTAGTGCTGTTGACGTTGGCCTGTTCCGCCGCCCTGTCCGCGCAGGCGCAGGGGGCGCCGGCGCGGGTCGAGATCCCGGCCGGCGACCTGTCGGCCGCGCTGGATGCGCTGGCGCGCCAGTCCGGCGCCCAGTTCGTCTATTCCGCCGACCAGTTGCGCGGCCTGCGCACCGCCGGCGTCAGCGGCACCATGCCGGCCGGCGACGCGCTCGACCGGCTGTTGCGCGGCAGCGGCTTCGTCGCCCGCCGCGACCCGTCCGGCGGCATGGTCATCGTCAAGGACGTGGCCGCGCCCAAGTCCCGGCCCGCCGCGGCCGCCGCGCCGCGCGCGCAGGCGGCCACCGGCGGCGCCTCGCCGGAGCCGCCGGCGGCGACCGACCTGGAGACCATCCAGGTCACCGGCTCGCGCATTCCGCGCGCGCAGATCGAAGGCCCGGCGCCGGTCACGGTGATGACCGCGCAGGAGATCAAGGCCAACGGCTTCACCAGCGTGCCCGACGTGCTGCGGGCGATGACCCAGAACGGCGGCGAGACCCAGAGCCAGCAATCGGCCAGCGGCGCCGACTTTTCGCCCGGCGCGCAACAGGTCGACCTGCGCGGCCTCGGCCCCAACCACACCCTGGTGCTGGTCAACGGCCGCCGCATCGCCGACTTTCCGATGCCGTTCAAGGGCCGCAGCAACTTCACCGACATTTCCAACATTCCGCTCGGCATGGTCGAGCGGATCGAAATCCTGACCGGCAGCGCCTCGGCGATCTACGGCTCCGACGCGATCTCCGGCGTGGTCAACTTCATCCTCAAGAAGCAGGCCGACGGCACCACCGTCGACGTGCGCATGGGCGACGCCACCCGCGGCGGCGCCGAGTCGTTCGACCTGAGCGTGTCCAGCGGCTACAGCAACGACCGCTTCACCGCGATCTACGGCGCCGAGCTGCTGGTGCAGAACCCGCTGTGGGCCTACGACCGCGCGCGCCAGGATTCGACCCTGGACGGCCCCAGCGCCGGCAGCCGCGCGCCGCGCCGCACGTTTCTGCGCACCAACTGGTACGACGAATACCTCGACCCGGAAGGCGCCTGCGACGGCGTCGCCGCGCTCAACGGCGGCAACACCTATCGCGCCTCGCGCCCGGGCTACGGCGTCGACGGCGAGGACGGCTATTACTGCGGCAGCGACCGTTCGATCGGCTACGGCACCATCCTCAGCAAGCGCCGCGGCCTCAACGCCTACGGTTCGCTGAGCTACCGTTTCGACAACGACACCGAATGGTTCGCCGACCTGCAGTTGGGCTACCACGAGCTGTCGATGTTCCGCGACGTGACCCAGTGGGTCTACCAGCGTCCCGACGGCGACGAGAGCGGCTACTTCTTCAACCGCGCCACCGACCAGCTCGAATACTGGCAGCGCCAGTTCACGCCCGAGGAAATGGGCGGCCTCAACAACGGCGACATCCGCACCCGGCAGAAGACCTTCAGCGTCACCACCGGCTTCAAGGGCCGCTGGGGCGCGAACTGGGATTGGGAAACCGCGCTGAGCCATTCGCAGTACCAGTCCACGATCAGCTGGCCGCAGATCGTCGCGTCCAAGGCCAACGCCTTGTTCCTCGGCCCGCAGCTCGGCACCGACGACGACGGCTATCCGATCTTCGACGCCGACCCCTCGCGCCTGTACCGGCCGCTGACCCGCGCCGAGTACGACTCGATCGCCGCGCGCACCGTCTATCAGCCCAAGTCGCGCACCGACACGCTGTCGCTGACCTTCACCAACACCGAGCTGTTCCAGCTGCCGGCCGGCGCGGTCGGCTTCGCCGGCACCGTGGAAGCCGGCAACCAGAGCTACAACCTGCGCCCGGATCCGCTGGCGACCCAGTACTACTACTACAGCTGGCGCGATTCCGACGGTCACGGCAGCCGCGACCGCTGGGCCGCGGCCGGCGAACTGCGCCTGCCCTTGTTCGAGCGCCTGAACCTCAGCGTCGCCGGCCGCTACGACCAGTACCGCTACAGCGGCAACAGCATCGACAAGTTCACCTACAGCGCCGGCCTGGAATGGCGGCCGCTCGACACGCTGCTGCTGCGCGGCTCCTACGGCACCGCGTTCCGCGCGCCGGACCTGCATTACGTGTTCGCCGGCGAAGGCAACGCCGAATCGGCCGCGATCGACTACTACCGCTGCCGCAGCGAAGAGCCGGGCGTGGATTACGCCGACTGCTCGTACGGGGACGAAAGCCTGATCGTCACCCGCCGCGGCAACCGCAAGCTGGAGCCGGAAACCAGCACCTCGTGGACCGCCGGCGTGGTGTGGTCGCCGCTGGCGAACCTGGATTTCTCGCTGGATTATTACGACATCGACCTGCGCCACCAGGTCCAGGACCTGCGCGCCGACAGCGTGCTGCAGGACGAAGCCGACTGCCGCCTGGGCCAGCGTCCGGACGGCACGCCGGTGAGCGCCGGCTCGCCGACCTGCGCGGACGCGCTGGCGCGGGTGGTGCGCAGCGCCGACGGCCGTTTGTACGGCACCTACGTCAACCCGATCAACATCGCCCGCGAGCGCACCAACGGCGTCGACTTCACCGCGCGCTGGCGCTGGGACACCGCGCTCGGCACGTTCCGCTTCAGCGGCAACTACAGCTGGGTGCGCGAACACGAGAGCCAGCAGTACGCCGGCGACCGGGTCGAGGACCAGTTCGCGATCAACAGCGGTTTCGACATCCCGCGCAGCAAGGCCAGCGCCAGCGTCAGCTGGGAGCGCGACCGCTGGACCGCGACCGTGCACGGCGAACGCCTGGGCAAGCTGCCGAACTACGACTCCTACAACGAGGCTTACGATCCCGCGGACGGCGGCAGCCCGTGGATCGGCGCGACCTACCGCTACAACCTGTCGCTGCAATACCGCTTCACCGACCACAACCAGCTGTCGGTGTCGGTAACCAACCTGTTCGACAAGATGCCGCCGCACGACGCCAGCTACACCGGCTACCCGTATTACGACGTGTCCTGGTTCGATGCGCTGGGCCGGCAGGTGTTCGTGCAGTACACCCACAAGTTCGGCGGCGCGCCGCTGTAAGCGCGCCGGCCGCGGATGCGTCCGCGGCCACGGTTTGGCTTCCTGCCACAAGGATAGTGGCGGGAGGCTTTTTTACCCCGATCGCCTCGCGGCTCCGATGGCCCCCTGTAGGAGCGGCGCAAGCCGCGACCGCGCCAACGCAGCCACGCCGAAACATCCACGTGCCGCGTGCACGACCGATAACGGCAAAGTCCGCGCCAACGCCGACTTACTCAGGCGTCCGCGCCACCACGAAAATCCGCCGGAACTCGAACCACGTCGTCCCGTCGCCGCGCGGCGGATACGCCTCATCCAGCATCGCCGCCAACTCGCTGCGGAAGCGCTGCCAATCCTCCGCATTCAACGCCGCCTTTACCGGCCGCAGCGCCGTCCCGGTGATCCACTCCAGCACCGCATTCTCGCCCTGCAGGCGCTGGGTATACGTCGTTTCCCACGCATCGACCTGACAGCCCAGCCGCGCCAGACGCTCCGCGTACTGGGTCGGTGCATCCACCGCCTCGTCGTCGCGCAGCCCGACCGCCGCGAGCTTGTCGACCCAACCCGGGCTGGCCGCGAGCCTGCGCGTCAGCACGTGCGAAGGCGCGACGAAATTGCCCGGCACCTGGATCGCGATCCACGCGCCCGCCGGCAGCTCGCGCACCCAGCGCTCCAGCAGCTCGCGATGCTCGGGCACCCACTGCAACACCGCGTTGGACACCACCACGTCGGTATCGGGCTTGGGTTTCCACTCGCGCACATCGACCAGTTCCGCATCGATGCCGAGCTTGCGCGCGGCCGCGACCATCTCCGGCGAATTGTCGCTGGCCTCCAGCGCCGCCTGCGGCCAGCGCTGGGCCAGCGCCGCGGTGAGGTTGCCGGGGCCGCAGCCCAGGTCGACGACCCGGCGCGGCGCGGTCGCGCCGATGCGGGCGGTGAGGTCGAAGAACGGCCGGCCGCGCAGGTCGGCGAAGTCGAGGTATTTGGCGGGGTCCCACATGCGAGCGGCTCCGGAGAGGGATGGACCCACTATAGGCGCCCCGGGAGCCCCGGGCTGTGCCCTGCGTGGCCGCCGGATCCCAAGCGGGGCGGGCGTTTCGGCGTTTCGGAGGCGGCCGCTAAACTTTTTCTGGAATGTGCCGAGAAGTCCGTTAGAGGGCCGCCCCCTGGCGGCTAACCGAAACGGGAAAGGCACATGGTCGCGATCGTCACAGGGAACGGACTGGGTCTGCAGGCCTCCTCGGCGCTGGGTCTGGGCGGGCGGGGGCAGATCGGCGGTGCGGGGGTCGGCAAGACCGGGGAGCAGGCGTTCGTCAACGCCGCGACCGGCAACCTGATCCTGCGCGACCGCGACCAATGGCTGATGGGCCGCGGCGTCGACGCCGAGCTGTACCGGGCCTACAACAGCCAGGCGCAGCTGGTCGGCGAGACTTGGCGCGCGGGCGTCAGCAAGCAGGTCGGCGGTCTGACCGGGACGGTCAATGCGGCCGGCAGCAGCGTCTATCGCACCGACTGGGACGGCAGCCGCATCGCCTACGCCTGGGACGCGGCGCGTTCGTTGTACGTCGCCAGCGAAGGCGCGGGCACCCGCGACACCCTGGCCTGGGACGGCGGCAACCAGCGCTGGACCTGGACCCAGGGCGGCAGCCAGCTGATCGAGCGCTACGACGCGGCCAACAGCGGCCGCCTGATCGAGAGCGTGGACCGCGACGGCAATGCGGTCAGCTACGTCTACAACGGCGCCGGCGCGCTCAGCCAGGTCGTCACCGCCAACGGCGAAACGACCTACCTGGACTACGACTCCAACGGCCGCCTGAGCCAGCTGCGCACCGTCACCCAGACCGCCAACGGCACTCAGACCTCAACCGCGGTGCGTTACGGCTACGACAGCGCCGGCCGGCTGGGCACGGTGACGTTGGACCTGAGCCCGGACGACAATTCGGTCGCCGACGGCAAGGTGTTCACCACGACGTATGGCTACGACGGCAGCAGCGGCCGGATCGCCTCGATCACCCAGTCCGACGGCGCCAAAGTCGCGTTCGGCTACCAGCTGATCGACGGCCAGTACCGCGTGGTCAGCATCGCCCAGACCAGCGACGCCGGCGTGCTGCGCACGACCACGCTGAGCTACGACACCGCGAACCGCCGCACGACCATCGTCGACCCGCTCGGCCAGGACACGATCCTGAGCTACGACGCGCAGGGCCGGCTGTTGCAGACCAGCAGCCCAATGGTCAACGGCGCGCACCAGACCCAGACTTTCACCTACGACGCCGCCGGGCAAGTCGCGACGATCCGCGACGGGCTGGGCAACGAAGTCAAATACACCTACGACGCAGCCGGCAACCTCATCAAGCAGGAAGACGCGGTCGGCACGGTGGTGGAGCGCACCTTCGGCAGCGACAACCAACTGCTGAGCGAGACGGTATCGGGGCCGAACACGGCCACGGCGACGACGCGGTATGTGTACGACGCGGAGCAGCATCTGCGGTTCAAGGTCAGCGCCGAGGGGCGCGTCAGCGAGCTGCGCTACAACGCCGCCGGCCAGTTGATCGCGACGCTGGGCTACTCGGAAGGCAACTACGCCGGCAGCACGTTCACCGAGGCCGCGCTGACCGCGTGGGCCGGCGCCACCGCGCGCATCGGCGAGCGCACCGACAGCGAGTACGACTTCCGCGGCAACCTGAGCCAGGTGACCCGCTACGCCACGCTGGCCGCCGACGGCAGCGGCGTGCTCGACGACCAGGTCATCCGCACCCGCTTCGTCTACGACGCGCAGGGCCGGCTGTTGCAGCGTTACGTCGGCCCGATCGCGGCGCCGGAAGTCGAACAGTTCGTCTACGACGGCCTGGGCCGGACGATCCGGGTCACCGGGTTCAACGACGCGGTGACCGTTACCCAGTACGACGACGCGCAGCGGCGCACGGTGACGACGCTGGCCAACGGGCTGGTGCGCACCTCGACCTACAACCACGCCGGCGAGCTGATCGCGCTGGCCGAATCCAACAGCGGCGGCACGGTGCTGTCGCAGGTGCGCTATCACTACGACGCCGACGGGCGGCTGCGCATGAGCGAGGATGCGCTCGGGGCGAAGACGCATGTGTTGTACGACGAGGCAGGGCGGCGGGTCGGTGAAATCGATGCCGCTGGCGCGCTGACGGAGTACGTCTACGACGCCAACAACCAGGTCGTGCGCAGCGTCCGTTACGCCAACACGGTCAACGCCACCGCGCTGGCAGCGTTGCTGGACGCGAACGGCAAGCCGAAGCAGACCGCGACCGTCAACGGTCAAACCGTTGCGCTGACCCTCGCCAACGCCGGCGTGCGGCCGGCGGCGGATACGGCCAACGACCGCCTGGAGTGGCGCTTCTACGATGCGGCCGGCCGTCTGGCCAAGAGCGTGAACGGCGGCGGGGTGGTGACCGATTACGTTTACGACGCCGCTTCGCGCGTGGTCGCCAGCGTGGTCCGCACCGCGACCGTCGACCCGGCCGCGCTGCGCGCCGATCCGAACCTGGCCAACGCGACCGTTCAAGCCGATGCCCAGGATCGCAAGACCCGCTATTTCTATAGCGCCGACGGCCAGCTGCGCGGCACGCTGTCGGCCGATCTGCGCCTGCAGGAGCACGTCTACGACGCGACCGGCCGCCGCATCCAGACCATCGCCTACGAGCGCACGGCAGCGGCCGAATACGCCGACGCGGGAAGCTTCGAGCAACTGCGTTCCTACTCCGACCGGGCCGATGCCCGGACCCGCTATCGGTACGATGCGCGCGGGCTGTTGACGGCGCAGATCGACGGCGAGAACAACGTCACCCGTTACGCCTACGACGCCTACGGCAACATCGCCGAGCGCATCCGCGGCGAGCGCCTGGCGCCGCCGCAGGGCGGGACCTATCGTCTGCACGGCTCGTTTCAGGCGCAGACCTATGCGTCCGCTCCGGGCCAACGGGCGACGGTGAAGGTGTGGGTCGACGGCGCGCTGGCGGCGACGATCGAAGTCGGCGACGACGCCTATCGCGCCTATGCGTTCTCGATCGAACTGGCGCGCGCAAGCCAGCACGAAGTTCGGCTGGAGGCGACGCTCCCGGACGGCAGCGCGCTGGCGATCGGTTCGGCGGAATTCGCCGGCATCGCCTTCGACGCGGGCGGCGATTCGCGTTGGACCGGCGCGGCCGGCAGCCAGACGTTCCCGCGCGGCGATGTCTATCTCGACCAAAGCCAGTGGACCCAGTGGCTGGCCGCCGCACCGGACGTCGATCCGCAGTGGCAACCGCCGACGGACGCGCTGGCGACGACCTTGCCCGGCGTGCGCGAACGCACCACTTACGAATACGACGCCGACGGCCACTTGCTGCGCCAGACCGAATACTCCGGCAGCGGCGACGCGGTCTCCGGCTACGACTACGACACGATGGGCCAGTTGGTCGGCGAAAGCCGCGGCGACCGCCAGGCGCGCTACCGCTACGACCTGCAAGGGCGCCTGCTGGCGCAACTCAGCGGCGAAGGCGTCAAGGCCTTGCAGGCGCTCGGCGCCAATCCCGGCGCGGCGCAGGTGGAAGCGATCTGGAACGCCTGGGGCGTGCGCTACGCCTACGACGCCGCCGGCCGCCGCATCTCGGCGACCGATGCGCTGGGGCGTTCGACCTTGTCCTATTACGACGCCGCCGGCCGCGTGACCCACCTGGTCAACGCGATGGGCGAGGTCAGCGAGCGCCGCTACAACGCATGGGGCGACCTGACCGAAACCGTGGTCTACGCCAAGCGCCTGACCGCGGCCTCGCTCGGCCAGATGCGCGGCGGCGCGCTCGGCAGCGCCGAACGCACCGCGTTCGCGCTGCTCGACGATGCCCAGGCCAGCCGCACCCGCCTGAGCTACACCACCGCCGGTGCGGTGCGCGAGGCCATCGACGCGATGGGCGGGCTTACCCGCAACACCTACGGCGCCTGGGGACAGCTGAGCGGGACCCGCTCGTGGACCAGTTATCTGGACCGCAGCGACGCTACCGCGCTCGACACCGGTTACGACTACGATGCGATGGGGCGAGTGTCGGTGGTCCGCTCGTATCAGTCGCCGCAGAGCTGGTTCGGCCGTTTCACCTCGTACGACCGCTACGGCCTGATAGCGACCGAGCACGGCCTCGGCGTCGCCGAGTACACCCAGCGGCGCGACCGCGCCGGCCGCGTCGCCGCCACCGGCGACGTAGTCGGCAACTGGACGCACTTCGTCAGCGACGCGTTCGGCAACGTGCTGGCGCGCACCGACCGCACCGGCGCGCGCACCGAATACAGCTACACCGCGTTCAACCGCGAAGTGCGCACGCGCAGCGCCGAAGGCGTCGAGACCGTCGCGCGCTACAACGAGCACGGCCAGGCGGTCGAGCTGACCGACGGCCGCGGCAACAAGACCGTTTACGTCTACGACCTGGACGGCCGGCTGAAGTCGGTGACCACGCCGGACGGCGTCGTGCGCTCGAGCTACGACAAGGCCGGCCAGTTGATCGAGACGGTCGACGCGCGCGGGGTCAAGACCGTGTTCGAGTACGACGCGGTCGGACGCATGCTCACCCGCACCCTCGATCCGGACGGCCTGGCGATCAAGACCCGCTACGACTACGACGCCAAGGGCCAGCTGATCCGAACCACCGACCCCAACGGTACGGCGATCGAGGTCAAGTACGACCTCAACGGCCGCCAGGCCAGTGTGGTGGTGGATGCGGGCGCGGGCCGGCTCAATCTGACCACCGGCTACGAATACGACGCGGCCGGCCGCACCGTGCGCGTCACCGAAGGCATGGGCACGGCCGCGGCGCGCGTGACCCAGAACAGCTACGACAAGCTCGGCCGCCTGGAAACCAGCACCGTCGATCCGGACGGGTTGGCGATCCGCACCGAATTCGCCTACGACGAAGACGGCCGTCTGGTCGCGCGCCGCGACGCACTGGAGCACTTGACCCGCTACGTCTACGACAGCCTCGGCCGGCTGAGGTACAGCATCGACGCCGCCGGCGCGGTGGAAGCGCGCAACTACGACCAGGAAGGCCGGCTGATCCGCGTTCGCGCCTATGCGACGGCGATCGACACCACCTGGATGGCGTGGATGCTGAGCTTCGAGAAAGCGGAGAACGCATTGCCCGCGCAGACCGCGGACGACCGCGTCACCCGCTACGCCTACGATCGCGACGGTCGCGTACGTTACGTCATCGATCCCTCCAACGCCGTGCGCGAAAGCGTCTACGACAACGGCGGCAACATCGTGCGCAGCATCGCCTACGCCACGCCCGTCGGCGGCCTGGGCGACGCGCCCAACGCGGCCGACGTGGCCGCGGCATTGGCAGCGCAAAGCGCCGGCGCGCATGCCGCCGACCGCACCGGACGCGCGATGTACGACGCCGCCGGCCGCGCCGTGTTCCAGGTCGATGCGGCCGGCTATGTCGTGCGCAACCGTTACGACGCGGCCGGCAATCTGCTCGCCAGCGCAAAGTATGCGGCGACGTATCCGGCCAACGGCGCGATCGACCGCGCCAGCCTCGACGCCTGGGCCGACGCGCAGCCGCGCGAACAGACCGCCGAAGACCGCTGGGTCTACGACGCCGCCGGCCGCGTGACCTGGCAGGTCGATGCGGGCGACCGGGTGACCCGCAACACCTACGACGCGGCCGGCCGCCTGCGCACGGCCGTACGGTTCATGCGCACCGCCGCGTACCCGGCCGCCGCGCCCGCGGCTTACACCGAAGCCGGCATGGCGGCGTGGTTCGCGCAGTACGTACAGAGCGATTCGCGCGAAATCCATCCGACCACGATGTGGTTCTACGACGCCGCCGGCCGGGTGCGCTTCGTCTACGACGCGATCAAGCGCGTGAGCGAAACGCGCTATGACGCGGTCGGCAACGTCGTGCATACCCGCGTCGCCGACGCGCAGTACCAACGCCCGATCGTGCCGACCGATACCGTCGACAGCATCGGTGCGATCGTCGCGCTCGGCTGGAGCGTGGGGACCCGGCTGGGTTACGACGGCGCCGGCCGCATGCTGGAAAGCACCGACGACAACGGCGCGGTGCGGCGCTATCAGCGCGACGGGCTGGGGCAGGTGGTCGCCGAATTCGCCGCCTGGGGCAGCCCGGCGCAGACCGAAACCCGGCGCAAGTACGACCCGGCCGGGCGGCTGGTCGAGGAGACCCGCGCCGCCGGCACGACGGTGGCGAACACCTCGCGCCGCGTCTACGACGCGTTCGGCCAGTTGATCGCGGCGATCGATCCGCGCGGCGTCGAACTGGCCGAGTCGGATTCGCCGTGGGCGCTGGCCGAGCGCAAGCGCCGCGGAGCGACCGACACCGGCGGCGCCGCGCTGCTCGTATCGACCTTGAGCGCCGAACAGAAAGCCGCGCTGCTGGCCGCATACACCACCCGCACCCGTTACGACGTCAACGGGCGTGCGACCCAGACCATCGATGCCCTGGGCGGCGTCGTCGCCCGCAGCTACGATGCGTTCGGCGATGCGGTCAAAGTCGTCGACGCACTCGGCAACGCGGGCTATTTCTACTTCGATGCGCTGGGGCGGGTGAGCCATCAGGTCGACCCGATGGGCTACCTGACCCGCACCGAGTACGACGCGCTCGGCAATACGGCCGCGGTGTACCGCTATCTGCAACCCGTCGCCGGCGCGGTCGACGGCGCCGCGCCGCCGGCGCCGCCGGCCGGCGCGGTGGCGGTCACGCGCATGCGCTACGACCTCGCCGGCCAGCTCATCGGCACGACCGACGCCGAAAACGGCGTGGAAAGCTTCGAATACGATGCGGCCGGCCGCCGCACCAAGTACCGCAACAAACTCGGCGGCGAAGTCGCCTATGCCTACGACCGGGCCGGCCAGCTGATCGAGGAAACCTATCTGTCGGTGAGCGTGGCGCTGGCCGACGGCGGCCGCGGGCCGCTGACCAATCGCTATGTCTACGATATGTTCGGCCGCCAGACGACGGCGTACGAAGCGTTCGGCAGCCGCGAGATCCGCGGCCGCACCACCGCTTACGACGCGCTCGGCCGGCCGGTGTACGCGCTCAGCGAAGTCGCGCTCGAAGGCGAGTCGACGACCGATCTCGAGGAGGGTTTCAACCACGACGCGCGCGGCAACCTGATCGAGAAGACCGACGGCCGCGGCGGCATCACCCGCTACTACTACGATGCCAACGACCGCCTGATCGGCCAGGTCGATCCGAACGGGCGCCTGACCCTAAACGAGTACGACGCCGTCGGCAATCTGCTGCGCACCCGGTCGTTCGTGCAGGCCGTGGCGCTGCCGGCGGGCGACGCGCTGCCCGCGATTCCGCTCGATGGCGCCGGCCGTCCCGCCGCCGCGCGCGAGACCCAGTACCGCTACGACGCCGCCGGCCGCCGCATCGAAGCGACCACCGTCGGCGTACTGTTCGCGGTCGCCGACGCGCCCTTGCCGGGCGGGTCGTACTACACCCTGCAGGAAGGCAGTTTCTCCGAGAGCTGGGTCTACGACCTCGGCGGGCGCTTGGTGAGCCGCAAGGACGGCAACAGTGGAGTCGCACGCAGCTACTACGACGCGCTGGGCCGCAAGACCCTGGAACTCGACGCCGAAGGCTATCGCACCGACTGGACCTACGACGCCGAAGGCAACGTGCTCGAAGAACAGCGCTACGCCAAGCTCCATCCCAACCCGCTACCGACCTCCGGCGATTTGACGGCTTACTTCGCGGCCTGGCCGGAAGACGATCAGAACGATCGCGTCACCGTCTACAGCTACGACAAGATGGGACGCCGGCTCAGCGAAACCCGCAAGAACGTCGACGCGCGATCGGTCGGCAGCAACGGCCAGCTGGCCGAAATCCGCGACGCCGATGCGACCACGGGCTACGCCTACGACGCCGCCGGCAACCTGCTGCGCCGCACCGACGCGCTCGGCAATGTGTTCGGCTGGGAGTACGACAAGCTTGGTCGCAACATCGCCAAGACCCTGCCCGGCTTCGTCGATCACGCCGGCCGCAGCATCACCGCGCGCACCGAGTACGACTACAACGGCCTGCACCAGATCATCCGCGAAGTCCGGGTCGGAACCGCGGGCGAGCCCAGCCAGACCGACACCTACGTCTACGCCCAGGGCGGCCGCCTGATGTCGCAGACCAACGCGATGGGCTACACCACCAGCTACAGCTACAACGCCGGCGGCGACATGCTCGGCATGAGCTACCAGCGCACCGACTCGGCCGGCGTCAAGCGCAGCGAGACCGTGCAGGCGAGCTACGACGTGTCCGGCCGCGAAACCGCGCGCGTCACCGTCGCCAGCGACGGCAGCCGCAGCGTCGAGCGCCGCACCGCGTACAACCTGTTCGGCGAGGTGACCGGCCGCGGCATCGGCCCGGGCGCGGTGTTGCAGGAGTTCGCCGAGTACGACCTGGCCGGCCGCATGATCCGCGGCAACCTGGAAGGCGGCGTGGTGCGCGTCTTCTACTACGACGCCAACGGCAACGCGGCGCTGCGGATGGAATCGCAGACCGTCGACCTGCGCGCGCAGTCCTACGCCCAGCTGCCGGGCGTGGCCGGCGTGTTCGCGACCATCACCCAGTACGACAAGCGCAACCAGGTCGTCGACGTGATCCAGCCGACGATGACCGCCGATCCGGACCGCTGGAGCTTCGATCCCAAGCCCGCCAGCCCGACCCGCATCGGCCAGATCGGCGTGAACGTCGGCGGGCCGGTCGGCTATCCGCCGGCGACGCCGCTGTACAACAGCGCGAACGGATCGCTGTACATCGGCAACGGCGCCGGGATGGGGCCGATGAACAACGCCGCCGGCCTGTACTCCAGCATCCACAACGGCACGATCGACACCTTGTCGGTGGGCATCGACCTGCCGGACTACACGGCCCAGTTCGGTCCCGCGTATCAGATCCGGATCGAGGTCGGCAGTTACGAGAACTACTGGCGCGGCCCGGATCCCCAGTTCGGCGAAGCGACCGGAAATTCCTCCGGCAGCTTCGTAGGCACACAGGCAGACCGCTATGCCACGATCAATCTGCGCTCGATGTTCCCCGACGGCCGTTTCGGCATGTGGGACGACGTCTGGGGCAACGTCCAGCTTTCGATCAGCGTCTACATCGTTTCGCGCTCTATGGGCGGGGGACGGGAATTCCTGATCGCCGATGGCTTCGGCGAGATGCAGGCGAGAGGAAACGGCGTCAGCATGGGGTTCTATTCGAACTCGCCGGGCTCTACCTTCGTCCCGCTCACCCCGAGCCTGCCCGCGCAGTTCTCCGTCGGCACCGTGCGCCTGCCCAACGACGGCTTCCGCCAGGACATCACCCCGCAGTTCTACTACCGCCCCTGGGGCTCCAGCGGCGCGTTCCAGCTGCTGCCGATCAGCCGCACGCCGGAAGGCGGCATGGCGACCGTCGACGTCAGCCAGCTGCCCGCCCAGCAATACGAAGTGCTGTACGTGTCCGAGCGCAACGACGGCGCGCTCGGGCGCCGCGAACGCTACTCGATGCGGACCGGGCCCAACGCGTCGATCGCCTTGGTTGGCGACGCGCAGCAATCGGCGTATCTGGTCAACGGCATCGGCATGTTTGTCTGGGCCGGCAACGAGCTTCATGCGGTGTCGCTGCGCATGCGTCGCGGCGAACTGCCGCGTTACGCCGCGATGGAATACCGGCGCAAGGGCACGCAGGACGCCTGGACGTATCAGCCCATTCCCCATCTGGCTCCGCCCAACAGCTTCAACTGGTGGGATGCGGGCACCCGCCCGGGCGATTACGAAGTCCGCCTCATCATGACCAACGACGCGGGCCAGGGCGAGATCCTGGTCGGCGAAATCCGCGCCGGCGCCTCGCCGAGCGTGTTCCTGCAGTATCAGTACGACCCCAGCGCGGTCACGCTCAGCAATCTGCCGCGCGGCGCCGAGTCGGTGAGCTTCACCATCACTCGGCCCAACGGCAGCGTCGCGGTCGCCGACTCCGCGGTGTCGATCGTTAACGGCGTCGCCGTGTGGGCGATCCCGGATTGGCTGCTGGCCGAAAGCGGCAGCAACTTCACCGTCTACGGCATCGAAGCCAAGTTCAGCAGCGGCAGCCGCACCGTGCCGTCGGTGGTCTACAAGGCCAACGGCACGATCCAGATCGGCCCGCAGCGCACGCCGGCCGCGACCATCGCCGTGCCCGGCAACCTGTACACGCTGAGCCTGGAGCCGCCGGCATCCGCGCCGGGCGACTACATCGCCTTGCACTACCGCCCCGAGGGCGATCCCTCGCGCAACTTCGAGCAAGTCATCGTCCGCCGCGCCGTCGACGGCAAGTTCCACTGGGACACGGTGGACTTGGACAAGTCGAAGATGTACGAGTACTACTACGACGTCTACGGCAGTCTCGCCGACGCGCAGAATCCGAACGGCCTCAGCCGCGGGCGTTCGAACGGCTATTTCTGGCCGGTCGCCGACGGCGCGGCGGCGGAAGTGCGCTGGGTCTACCGCGACAACGCATCCACGTCGACGTCGATCCACCGCCGCCAGAGCTGGAACGCGTTCGGCGAAGTCGCCAGCGAAACCGTCAGCGTCAGCGATGGGGGCGATCCGCGCCTGCGCGATCTGGAATACAACACGCTCGGCAAGCTGGTGAAGGTGCGCGACCCGGAAACCAGCGTCACCTACGCCAACGGCTTCAGCAAGCGCGAACGGATCGAACAGATCTACTACTACGATCTCGCAGGCAGTCTGGTCGGCTATGTCGACGGCAACGGCAACCTGACCACCCAAGCCTGGAATTACGGTAGCGCCAAGCCCAGCGTGTCGCAGGAATGGCATGCCGACGGCGGCAGCAAGACCTACCGCTACGACGTGTTCGGCAACCAGCGGATCATGATCGACGAGATCGGCCGCCAGACCGATTACCGCTACGACAACGGCAACCGCCTGGTCCAACTCGACCGCCCCGTCCGTGCCGACGGTCAGCGCGCGACCGAGACCTACGCCTACGACGAGCAGGACCGCCGCCTGCGCCGCACCACCGTGCTCGGCAGCGATACCACCGACTACAGCATCGAAGGCGACGTCAGCCGCACCGTCAGCGCCGAAGGCCGCGTCACCACCTACACCGCGGTCTGGAACGCGCAGGCCGACGGCGGCAACGGCGCGTGGGAACGCACCACCGCGCAGGCCAACGGCCGCAGCATGACCGACGTGGTCAACGCCTACGGCCAGAAGCTGCAGCACCGCGACCTCGGCGGCAACATGTTCTACTACCGCTACAACCGCGCCGGTCTGCTCGCCAGCTCCACCACCGACAAGCGCACGGCCGGACAGGAAATCGTCTACGAGTACTACAACAACGGCCTGATCAAGACCCTCAACGACCAGCGCGAAGGCATCGTCTCGCGCTACGAGTACGACCGCAACGGCAACCGCACCTTCGAAGGCCAGACCGGCAAGAACGGCGCCTGGGTGTTCCAGCAGTCGGTCGCCACTTACGACGAACTCAACCGACTGACCCACATCCAGGACCCGCGCTACGTCATCGACTATCGCTTCGACGGCAACGGCAACCGGGTCTACATGAAGGCGGTCTATGTCGATCCGCTGACCCTGCAGCTCGACCAGAGCCGGCCGCAGGAGTACTGGTACCAGTACGACGCGATGAACCGCTTCACCGTGACGATGGGCAAGCTGCGCGGCACTGCGGCGAACAAGGACGACGCCTCGGCCTGGGTGTGGCAGGGCGACAGCGGCGATGGCGTGCTGGTGGCCTACGACCGCGCCGGCCAGCGCATCGAGGCGACCTATGCCAGCGACCGCCACGTCGAACAGTACGCCTACGATTCGATGGGCTACCTGACCGACACCAAGATCGGCGGCGTGGTGCGCGCCAGCCGCAGCAACGACCTCGCCGGCCGCGTCCTCGACTACCGCGAATACGACGCCGACCGCGTCCTGCGCAACCACATCACCCACACCTGGGACCGCGACAGCCTGTTGGTGCAGGACTTCGACAACCTCAAGAACACCGGCACCCGCACCTATCGCTTCGGCGACGGCACGGTCGAGTACACCCAGACCTACGACAACAACGCCAACCCCGGCGCGACGGTCAAGACCACTTACACCTACCAGTGGTTCGACAGCGCCAAGCAACAGGAAATCCGCGTCGACGGCAGCGCGCCGGGCGTCAAGGGGCCCTGGGCGCCGGGCTTCTCGCACTACAGCTACGACGACCTGGGCCGGATCCTGGTCGCGCGCGACGAAACCGGCGGGCGTTCGTTCTCGTACCAGGTCGACGGCGAAGGCCGCATCCTGCAGCGCGACGAACTGATGGGCGGCGAATTCATCGACGGCCGCATCTACAACGCGACCCAGAACCGCTACCACAGCTACTTCCTGTTCGACGACCGCCAGGTCGGCAACCTCGGCAACGACGGCATCGACCGCATCGACTACGTCAAGGAACTGGCGCAGAACCAGGCCCCGGCCGGCGCGCGCAACGACGACCGCCACAAGCGCTTCACCCCGGTCGGCGGCGTCGACTTCGACCAGAACTACCAGCCGATCAACAGCCTGTACCCGACCGCCGCGCCGGGCAGCTACATTGTCAAGGCCGGCGACACGCTGCAAAGCATCGCCAACGCCGTGTGGGGCGACGGCGCGATGTGGTACCTGCTGGCCGATGCGAACGGTTTGGCGCCGAACCAGCCCTTGATCGCGAACACCGTGCTGACGGTGCCGAACAAGGTCACCAACATCCACAACAACGCGGGCACGTTCAAGCCGTACGACGCGGGTGCGGCGATGGGCAATACCAGCCCGACGTTGCCGGAGCCGCCGCCGCCGCCGACGCCTAAGAAAGGTGGGTGCGGTGGGTTTGTGCAGATATTGGCGATCGTGGTGGCGGTGGTCGTGACGATCTACACCGCAGGTGCGGCTGCCGGGTTGGTTGGTTTGGAAACGACAGCTGCTACGACCTTTGGCGCCGGCCTCCAGGTACTGGGAGGGGTAGCTACCGCTGCGACGACTGGTCTAGCCGCTACCGCGGGTGTTGCCGTCGCTGGCTTCGCTGCGGGAGCAATTGGTGGAGCTGTCGGCAGCATCGCCAGTCAGGGCGTCCTCATCGCCGGTGGCGCGCAGAACGGATTCGACTGGAAGGGCGTTGCGACCAGCGCTTTGGGCTCTGGCATATCTGCCGGATTGGCTGGATCGGCGGGCTTAGGGAGTGTGCTGGACAAGGTCGGGAAAGCGGCGGGAGGCTTCGGCCGCGCGGTTGCCGCCGGTGCGGTCAACAGCGCAGTGACGACTGGGCTGGCCTCGGTAATGGATTTGGGTAGCTTCAGCTGGAAGAACGTCGCGATCTCGGCGGTGAGCTCCGGTGTGGGATACGCGGCGGGGCAGGGAGTCGGTCGCCTGCAGTACGACGGCGCGGCCGGTTGGGGCGACGCGCTGAGCAGCGGCAGGGCTCAACAGGAGCTGGGCAAGAAATTTACCCGCGACGTGCTCAGCGGCTTTGCCGCGGGAGCCGTCAGCGCGGCTGCGCGCGGCAACCTTTCCGGCGAAGTACTGATGCAGGTCGGCCTGGATGTGGTCGCCTCGACCATAGGCAACAGCATCGTGGAGCAGGCGGCGGCGCGGCAGCAGGCGTTCGCCGATTCGATGGGTCGCAGCGAACAGCGCATGCAGGATATCGCTCGCGATATCGGCGACAGAAACATGGCCGCTGCCGCGGACGACGCGGCATTTCGAATCCAAGCGGGCGCGGACCGGATTCTGCAGGACGGGGTGGGGCAGCGGCTCGCTCGAGGAGATATCGGCATCGACCGGGATTTCGATCGGAATTGGGCGATGGCTCAAGCCAAGGCCCAAGCTTTGGCCGGCGTGGACTCCCGGGGCGTGGGGAATACCCCGGGGGCGCCCGTCTATCCGCAGCAATGGTGGGGTACGCCTTCGATCACGGGCTATTTCGCAGGCGATTTAGCGCGTACGCACGGGATCACAACGGCGGAACTCCTGAGCGGAGGTGCCGTTGTTCGCCAGATGGTGGACAAAGAAATGGAAAATATCGCGATAACGGGAAAGCGTTCGGTCGGAGTGTCCGCCACGCCCCCGGAATACCTGGTCGGCAGGCAGTTGTATGACGACTACGAGCGTCAGGCCAACGATCCCTGGGGGATCCGCCTGGCTCGCAACTTGCCCGGCGATGCCACCAATCTTGTCCTTAATGAACTGATCGGAATGGGGGCGGCTGCGGCCTACAGTCGTGTGGCCTCTTTGCTACTCCGGTCCGAAAAAGCGATCACTCAGGCAGATCTTCAGGCTGCGTTCGCGAGCACCAGACCCTATGAAATCCCGGGAGCGCAAGTACCCGCGTCCGGTACCGCATTCGTCCGCATCTCGAACCTGTCCGACGATCTCGTTCTCGACGTCGGCGCCGGGCGGGCCATCGGCGAGCCTGTCTACCGGACATCGTATGCCTACAGCATGGTTCGGGAGCTGGATGCGTACGGCAATGAGATCATGTACAGAGCCATGAGTCTGGCCGAGTTCAGGCTGTTGAAACTGACGGGTAAAGTGCCGCCGGGCTCCGGGGGTAAAGAAACCATGTTGTCGCCGTTGCAGGACTACTCGACCAAGTATCGAGGGGTTCTCGTCCGGGTTGCCGTAAAGCCAGGCACTATGGCGGAACTCGCGGACATGGGCGCCGTGGCGAACACGGCCAGCATGGTTCAGTTCCCGGGTAGGCCTTTTGTCGGCAACGTCGAAAATTGGACGCAGAACTACGCGCTTATCAAAATGGAAAAGGGCCAGATCAATACCGGTCTTGGCCAGGGACGGGCTTTGCAGGTCTTCAACGACAATGTGGTCGATGTTCGCCCTGTAAGCGTTACCTATGGCGACGGATCGGTGCATAAGTACAACCCGGCCGTAAACTACAAAGACTCCGATTTCGGTAAAAAATGACAATGAAAGACATTTACAATCTTGCGACGGCCCTCGATGGCTCTCCGGATCTGGTGCGGGATACTCAGGCTCTGACGCTCGATCAATCCAAGCCGGGAATGGGCTTGAAGGGGACTTGGGGCTTGTTTGGTTCGCCGCAATGGTGGAAGAGCGTGAGGACCGGCGCGATCCCTCGGAAGTCCGTTTCTGGCGTCGTCACGGCCGTCTTCGAGGCTGGACAGGATAGGAGCGGAAGCCCCAACAGTTTTACGTTGTTGACCGAGAGGGGAGAAGAGGTTTCGGAAAGCATGTACTCGGACACGCCAGATGCCATGAGGGAGTTTCAGGTCGGTAAGAGCGTGGAAATCGAGTACTTGTTCGATGAACTGAAAGAACGCGCTCCGGATGGGGCGCCGACTTATCTGGACATCGTCCTTCGGGTGTCTATCGAAGATTGATAAGGGATCGGAACGGATTCGTTGATCGATTTCGGCCTGGATCAGGCCGGTAACTGCACCAGTCTCTACGTCGCCAACGGTTCGTCCTTCGCGATCAGGCTGCCCTGACCGGCGCACCGGTGTCGGTCGACCGCCGCGCCGCTGGCGTGGTCGAGGATCGAGCCGGTCATCGACGGAGCCCGGTCCGAGTGCCGGGCAAGGACCGCGGTTGGCTCGGGCGGATGGACCGCGGGCATCGCAGGCCTGCGGCGGTTCGGGCTGGGGCCGGATGGCGCGCCGACTCGGCGAATGCAACGCGAACGCCTGCGATGACAGCCACGGGCGCGATGCGACGCGCAACGCAGTCCGCGCAATCCGTGCCCGCTGCGGCGCCAGCGTGATTGTGGCCGCCGCCGCCGCGTGCTCCAGTCGCGGCGCGCCCGCCATTCCGGCGGGCTTTCAAGGAGGAAATACCATGAAGCATTCGATCTCGGCGGCGCTGGCCGCGTTAACGGTCTCGACGGCGTTGTGCGGCACGGCCTTCGCTGGCGACAAAGGCAACGTCCCGGTGACCTTGGAAACCAACTCGTCGAATCAGGTGATCCGCGCCTACGGCATGATCGGCTCGGCGCGCAACAGCGTCGACACCAAACAGATCATCAGCTGCTTTATCAGCGCGACGGGCAGCTCGCTGCACGCCGGTTGCGAGGCGCAGAACGCGGCGGGCAACAATACGATGTGCCTGAGTTCGAGTCCGAACATCGTCGCTGCGGTGCAATCGGTCGGTCCCGATTCCTACATCGACTTCACCCGCGACAGTTCCGGCAATTGCACCGGTTTGTATGTCGCCAACGGTTCGCCCACCGCGGTCAAGCAACCCTGATCCGCACATCGGTGCGGCCGTCGCGGCCGCACCGTTTTCAGTCCAGCAGCACGCCGCTGGTGAGGTTGAGGATCGCGCCGGTCATCGATGCGGCGCGGTCCGATGCCGCGTATACCGCCGCGCCGGCGATCTCGTCCAATGAAGGCAACCGCTTGAGCAACGTGCTTTCCGCCGCGCCGCGCATCATCTCGTCGAGACTCATGCCGGCCGCGTCGGCCTGCGGCTGGAACACTTCGCGCGCATGCGAGCCGTGCTGCAAGGTTTCGGGAATCGCATGCGAGCGCAGGCAGACGGTGCGGATGCCGCGCGCACCGAGTTCGCCGGCCATGTGACGCGATAAAGCCTCGACCCCGGCGCAAGCGACGCAATGGCCGAGATAGCCGGGTCCGGTCATGCGCGCCACCGGCGTCACCAGCGAGAGGATCGCGCCGCCCGCGCGCATGTGCGCGGCGGCGGCCTGGGCGATCAGGTAGTGGCTGCGGATGTAGCGATGCACCGGCAGTTCGAACGCGTCCAGGCTCAGCTCGGCCAGCGGTACGCCTTGCACGTGCATGAAGCCGACGGCGTTGAACGCGATGTCGATGCCGCCGGCGCGTGCGGCGACGTGGTCGGCGTGGGCGTCGACGGCCGCTTCGTCGAGCGCGTCGACGCAATCGGCCTCGGCGCTGCCGCCAGCCGCCGCGATCGCGGCGACGGTAGCGTCGAGCCGTTCGCGCCCGCGCGCGGCCAGGAACACCCGCGCCCCTTCGCGCGCGAACGCGCGCGCCACCGCGCCGCCGATGGCGCCGCTGCCGCCGTGGACCACCGCGACCTTGCCTGTGAGTTCGCCTTGCATACGTCCTCCGTTGAGCCATGACGGTGCGTTCGGCCGGTCCGGCCGGTCGCCCGGGGTGCCTAGCTAAAGCCCTGCCGCACCTTGTTGTCAACCAGTTGGTTAAGTTCGAAAGGCGCCGATTGGCCCCCTGTCCGCGCGCAGGCTCTGCACTATGATGGTGCAATGCCCGCCGACCCCCAGCCCGCCCCCGACCTCAGCCTCGACGCGCTGACCACGCCCTTGGCCTGGAGCGACGCGGCCGGCGTCCTGACCGGCTGCAACCTCGCCTTCTCGCGTTGGTTCGGCGTCGGCGCGCGGCGCTTGCTGGGCTGGCCGCTGGCCGGGCTCGATGCCGGCGACGGCCGCCTCGCGCTGGCGGTCGCGCGCGCCGGCGGCGACGAAGCGCCGCTGCGCATGCGCCGCATGCGCCTGCGTTACGGCGACGGCGAAGAACGTTTCGCCGACCTGTGGCTGAGCCGGCGCGACGACGGCGGTTGGCTGCTGGAAGCGCATCCGGTCGACGAGTTTCCCGGCGACGACCCGGCGCTGTTGCTGCCGTCGGCGTTGTCGGCCTCGCTCAAGGGCCTCGCCCACGAACTGCGCAATCCGCTCGCCGGCTTGAAGGGCGCTTCGCAACTGCTCGCGCGCCGCGTCGACGACGCCGATTCGCGCGAGCTGATCGAACTGATCGACAGCGAAGTCGAACGCCTCACCGGTCTGGTCGACCGCCTGCTGACGCCGGCGCCGCCGCGGCCGCACGCGCCGCTCAACATCCATGCCGTGCTCGAACGCGTGCTGCGCCTGGCCGAAGCCGACGCCGGCTGGGCGGTGCGGCTGGTGCGCGACTACGATCCCAGCCTGCCGGAATTCGCCGGCGACGCCGACCGCTTGATGCAGGCGGTGTGGAATCTGGCGCGCAACGCCATCGAGGCCGGCGCCAACCACGTCCAGCTGCGCACCCGGGTCGAGCACGGCGCGCGCATCGGCGACAGCGCGCATCCGATCGCGCTGCGCCTGGAGATCATCGACGACGGCCGCGGCGTGCCCGAAGAACTCGCCGAGCAGTTGTTCCTGCCGCTGGTGTCCGGCCGCGCCGAAGGCAGCGGGCTCGGATTGGCGCTGGCGCAGCAGGTCGCGCGCGAACACCGCGGTTCGCTGACGTATCGCTCGCGCCCGGGGCATACCGTGTTCACGCTGCTGCTGCCGATGCACATCGAGGATCAAGGGGAAAGCGCATGAGCGCCGCGCGCATCTGGGTCGTCGACGACGACCGTTCGGTCCGCTTCGTGCTCGCCACCGCGCTGCGCGAGGCCGGCTACACCGTGGACGGTTTCGAGAACGCCGCCGACGCCTTGAGCGCGCTCGAACAGCGTGGCACGCCGGACCTGTTGTTCACCGACGTGCGCATGCCCGGCGACGGCGGTCTGGTGTTGCTGGAAAAACTCAAGGCGCGCGCGCCGTCGCTGCCGGTGGTGGTGATGAGCGCCTACACCGACGTGGCCAGCACCGCCGGCGCGTTCCGCGGCGGTGCGCAGGAATTCCTGTCCAAGCCGTTCGATCTCGACGAAGCCGTGGCGCTGGCCGCGCGCACGCTGGCGACCCGCGCGCCGGCCGAACGCGACGAACCCGCGGTAGAAGCCACAGCGGACGACACGTTGATCGGCGACACGCCGGCGATGCTGACCCTGTTCCGCGCGATCGGCCGTCTCGCCCAGGCGCCGCTGTCGGTGCTGATCACCGGCGAGACCGGCACCGGCAAGGAACTGGTCGCGCGCGCGCTGCACCGCGAATCGCCGCGTTCGCACAAGCCCTTCGTCGCGCTCAACACCGCGGCGATTCCGGCCGAACTGCTGGAAAGCGAACTGTTCGGCCACGAGGCCGGGGCGTTCACCGGCGCCCAGCGCCGCCATGTCGGCCGCTTCGAGCAGGCCGACCGCGGCAGCCTGTTCCTCGACGAAATCGGCGACATGCCGTTGCCGTTGCAGACCCGTTTGTTGCGTGTGCTGGCCGAGGGCGAGTTCTTCCGCGTCGGCGGGCGCGAGTTGATCCGGGTCGACGTGCGGGTGATCGCCGCGACCCATCAGGACCTCGAAAACCTCGTCGCGCAGGGGCGCTTCCGCGCCGACCTGCTGCATCGCCTGGACGTGGTGCGCCTGCGCCTGCCGCCGTTGCGCGAGCGCCGCGGCGACCTGCCGCAGCTCGCCGAGCGTTTCCTCGCCGCCGCCGCGCAGCGGTTCGGCGCGCCGCTCAAACGTTTGTCGAAGCCGGCGCTGGAGCGGTTGATGGCGCACGACTGGCCCGGCAACGTGCGCGAACTGGAGAACGTGTGCTGGCGTCTGGCGGCGTTGGCGCCGGGCGACGCGATCGCGCGCGAGGATCTCGACGAAGCGCTCGGCGCGGCGCCGGCCGCGGCGGGCGACGCCGGCGAAGAATGGGAAACGCTGCTGTCGGCGTGGGCGCGCGCGCAGCTGGCCGACGGTCGCGCGAACCTGCACGCCGACGCGCGCGAGCGTTTCGACCGCGCGTTGCTCGAAGCCGCGCTCGCCCACACCGGCGGGCGCCGCACCGAAGCGGCCGCGCGCTTGGGGCTGGGGCGCAACACGCTGACGCGCAAGCTCGGGCCGGGGCGTCGCCGCAGCTGAGGCCGGCGCCGTTTGTAGGAGAGTTCTTTCGGAAGAGTCTTCAGGCCCGGCGCTCTGGTTTCAGTTGCGAAGGCGCACGACCTCGATCGCTTGAGCGCCGGATCGAAAAGCGTCGGGCCTGAAGGCCCTCCCACAAAAACCGAGGCGCTGCGCCAGTTCGCAGCTCGGGACGTCGGGTACGAAGGTTCTCCCACAAAGAGACGATTCGCTGCGCCGATTCTCAGCTCAGGACATCGGGCCTGAAGACCCTCCCGCAAAGCCGACGCGCCGCGTAACCTCACGGCGCGCAGCTGCGGCACTTCTTGCCGCACCGCAACGATGCTGCGCTTGGCGGCTCGCCGCCGCCGTGGCGCGATCGCCCGCATCGCCGCCATAATCGCGCGGCAAGGCCACCACACACGCCGCGCCGCCACGCCTTTGCGCTTCACCCGCGCTGAACCCAGGCCCAGCTAGCGTCGGCCCCACGACCGGGCGTCGCCGCGCGACGCCGCCGACCAGGAGCACCGCTATGACCGCGACTCTACGCATCGCCTTACTCGCCGCCGCCACCGCCGCGCTCGCCGCGTGCGGCGGCCAGACCGTCAAGCCGACACCGCCGCCGGCATCCGCCGGTCCCAAGCCGGTATCCACCGCCAGTTCGGCCACCGTGGTGCTGGCGTCGGCATCCGGCAGTCTGGTCAGCGGCAAGCTCACCCTGCGCCCGATGGGCGACGGCGTGCACCTTACCGGCGAGATCGGCGGGCTGACGCCGAACAGCACCCACGCCATCCACATCCATGAGAAGGGCGATTGCAGCGCCGCCGACGCCACCAGCGCGGGCGGCCACTTCAATCCGGCTGCGCAGCCGCACGGCCAGGTCGATCACGGCGCGCACCATGCCGGCGACATGGACAATCTGGTCGCCAACGCCGACGGCGTGGCCAAGGTCGACGCGCACGCCAGCGGCGTGACCCTCGGCGGCGGCGCGCCGAACGACGTCGCCGGCCGCGCGGTGATCGTCCACGCCTCGCCGGACGACTACAAGACCCAGCCGACCGGCAACGCCGGCGCGCGTCTGGCCTGCGGCGTGATCAAGACCGGGCGCTGAAACTTCGCCGGATCGAAGCGCAAAGCCCGACGCTTCGCGCTTCGATCCGAACCGTTGGCAACGCCAACACCGATAACGATCCCATCGCCATGACCCATCTGCGCATCCGCGACGCCGCTCCCGCCGATTGCGACCTCATCGCGCAGTGGATGATCGCGATGGCCTGGGAAACCGAGCACAAGCGCCTGGACCCGCCGACCGTCCACGCCGGCGTCGCCGCCGGCCTCGCCGATCCGGCCAAGGCGCGTTACTTCGTCGCGATGCGCGAAGCGGAAACCGCCGGGCGCGAAACCATCGCGGTTCCGGCCGGTACCTTGATGCTGACGCGCGAGTGGAGCGATTGGCGCAATGGCGAGTGGTGGTGGATTCAGAGCGTTTACGTCGCCGCCGAACATCGCCGCCAGGGCGTGTACGACGCGCTGCACAGCCATGTCGCGGCGCTGGCGCAGGCGACGCCCGATGCGATCGGGCTGCGCTTGTACGTCGAGCGCGGCAACGCGGCGGCGCAGCGCACGTATCGCGGCCAGGGCATGGTCGATGCGGGCTACGACATCTTCGAACAGGAATTCGCCGCGACCCGGCGCTGAGCTGCGTTCGCAGCGGACGGGCGCAACGAATCCGCGAACGCAGCGCGCCGCGACCGACGCATGCGACGCAGCCGACCGGCGATTGCGATGCCGAGCCCCTCTCCCGCTTGCGGGAGAGGGGTTGGGGTGAGGGTGTTCGGCAGCGGCAAGAGCCATTCGCGCCTACGGCGCTCAGCCCTCACCCCGGCCCTCTCCCGCAAGCGGAGAGGGAGACGAGGGTCAAATCGCCTCGCGCGGCTGCTCGTCGTCGCAATGCACGAACGTCACCGGCACCCCATGCGCCCCCAGCACCGCCGACATCTGCCGCAGCCGCGCTTCGAAATGCTGGTAACGCCGGTTGAGCTTCTCGCGACACTCATCGGTATCGCACGGCGCTTCCGGCGCGTAGCGCGCATGCCATGCGGCCGGCGAAAACAAAGCGATGCGCGCTTCGCCATCGGCGTAATGCACCAGCGGCTCGGGCGGCGCGTCGACCCAATGCTCGCCCTCGGGCTGCAGCAGCGCGGTTTCCAGCAGCGGCCACAACGGGCCCAGGCCGGCGTGTTCGTATTGCAGGGCCATCATCGCGGCGAGGTCGTGCACGGTCAGGTAGCGCGCGTGCTCGACCTTGAGGCCGAACGCGTCCTGCGCCGCCAGCGCGGTGTCGGCGCCGGCCATGCCGCGTTCGAGCAGGCTCGATTCGAGGATCTCGCCGACCCGGGCGACCAGCTCGGCCGAACCGCTGAGCGCGAACGGCACCAGCCGCAGCGGGCCGCCGGCGAAATCGGGCGAGGGCGTCAGCGCGCCGGGCAACTGGTCGTCGTGGGCGCCGAAGGCGATGACCCGGCCGGCCTGTTCGGCGCCGCGTTCGCGCGGGGCGCGCGCGGCCAGTTCGTCGAGCTCGCGGTGCAGGGGCCAGCCCGGGCGCAGCAGTTCGACCGGGTCGTAATGGGCGCCGACGGTGACCAGGTCCAGCGCCGCGGTGTCGGCGGCGAAGCCGGCGAGGTCGCGGGCGATCTTCTCCGACAGGGCGCCGGCGTCCTGGCGGGCGAGGGCGCTGCGCGCGACGGCGGCGTCGCCCTTGAGCTCCAGGGCGAGCGCGCCGAGGACGTGCAGGGGCGCGGCGGGGCCGCGTGCGGTGGGGCTTTCGGAGGTCATGGTCACCAAGGATACGCTGGCGTTTGGTAGAGCGCGCCGGCGGCGCTACACTGGGCTCCATTATGCCCGCTCTGCCCCGTGGGCCCGCGTCAACACCGATCGCTTTCCCGCCCGGTCTTTCCCCGAAACCCGCTTTTCAGAGGTGCTGCCGATGCGTCAAAACCGTCCCGTCGCCGTGCTCGGTGGCGTGCGAATCCCGTTCTGCCGGCAGAACACCGCCTACGCGGATGTCGGCAACCTGGGGATGTCGGTGCGCACGCTCGGCGCGCTGGTCGAAAAGTTCGGCCTGCACGGCCAACAGCTCGGCGAAGTGGCGATGGGCGCGGTGATCAAGCACAGCAGCGACTGGAACCTCGGCCGCGAGGCCGCGCTGTCCTCGGGCCTGTCGCCGCTGACCCCGGGCATCACCCTGCAGCGCGCCTGCGGCACCTCGCTGGATTCGATCATCACCATCGCCAACAAGATCGCCACCGGGCAGATCGAGGCCGGCATCGGCGGCGGCTCGGACACCACCTCCGACGTGCCGATCGTCTACGGCCGCAGCCTGCGCCGGCGCCTGTTGCAGGCCGCGCGGGCCAAGACCACCAAGGACAAGATCGCCGCGTTCAAGGGCTTCCACCTGCGCGAGCTCAAGCCCGAGTTCCCCGGCGTGGCCGAGCCGCGCACCGGCAAGAGCATGGGCGACCACTGCGAGGACATGGCCAAGCAGTGGAACATCTCGCGCGACTCGCAGGACGAGTGGGCGCTGTCGTCGCACCAGAAGCTCGCCGCCGCCTACGAGCGCGGCTTCTTCGACGACCTGGTGGTGAGCTTCCGCGGCGTCTCGCGCGACAACAACCTGCGCGCCGATTCCAGCCTGGAAAAGCTGGCCACGCTGAAGCCGGCGTTCGACAAGACCTCCGGCCGCGGCACCCTGACCGCGGCCAACTCGACTCCGCTGACCGACGGCGCCTCGGCCTGCCTGCTGGCCTCGGAGGAATGGGCGCAGGCGCACAACCAGGAAGTGCTGTGCTATCTGCGCGACGCGCAGGTCGCCGCGGTCGACTTCGTCCACGGCGAAGGCCTGCTGATGGCGCCGACCGTGGCGGTGCCGGAGATGCTCAAGCGCAACGGCCTGACCTTGCAGGATTTCGACATCTACGAGATCCACGAAGCCTTCGCCGCGCAGGTGCTGTGCACGCTGCGCGCGTGGGAGAGCGAGGATTACTGCAAGAACCGGCTCGGCCTGGACGCGCCGCTGGGCAAGATCGACCCGGCCAAGATCAACCCGAACGGCTCGTCGCTGGCCGCCGGCCATCCCTTCGCCGCGACCGGCGCGCGCATCGTCGCCACCGCCGCCAAGGAGCTCAAGCAACGCGGCGGCGGCCGCTGCCTGATTTCGATCTGCACCGCCGGCGGCATGGGCGTGGTGGCGATTCTGGAGCGCTGAGTTTTGCGGCGCTGACCGTACTGTTGCTGTCGCCTGCCTGCATCGGGGCCGAAGCTGCGAAGCTTCGGCCCCGATGCGTTTTTGCGGGCAGGGTATGGCAGGGCGTCGGTTCCGACGCTCTTTTCCCGCTGCAGCGGTCTTGCCCGCCTCGAACCGCAGGAACCCCGCCCCCAGGTCCCGCCGCCGGCGTTTCAGGCACAATGCGGACTCCGTCGCGACAAGGATCTGTCATGCGCGCATTGCTCGCGTTATCGCTCGCCCTGGGCCTGGCCCCGCTGTCGGCCGCGGCGATGACCTTCATGGACGAGTCCTTCGTCTGCCCCATCGACGGCCAGCCGTTCACCGCCCGCGTCGCCGCATCCGGCACCTCGTTCGGCCGCTACTTCGACGGCCAGCACTACGGGCCGATCGCCTCGCCGGGCCCGCTGCCGGCCTGCCCCGGCAACGGCTTCATCGTCGAGGACGACCAACGCCGCTACGACGCGCCGGAACTGGAGCGGCTGCGCGCCTTCGTCGCGTCGTCCGACTATCGCCGCTGGGTCGCGGAGGACACGCCGTACTATCGGTTGGCCAAGCAACAGACCTTCTTCGGCGCGTCCGACGATGTGATCGCCCGCTCCCTGCTCGCGGCGACCTGGGAAGCCGGCGCGCGCCGTTACCCGCGTTACGCCGCCGAAGCCCTGGAGGCCTGGCAGAAGCGCGCCGCGCGCGAGGCCGGCAACGACCGCGCCTATCACTCGCGCCTGATGGTCGGCGAATTGCAGCGCCGGCTCGGCCGCTTCGACGAGGCCCGCGCCACGTTCGAGGCGCTGCGCGTCGACGCCGGTTTTCCCGGCAAGCAGGTCGAGGCCGACGATGCCGCGACTCTGCGCAAGATCGTCGATGCGCAGTTGCAGTTGATCCGCGACCGCAGCGTGGCGCATGCGCGCCTGGACGAGAACGGCGACATCGTGGATTTCTGAGCGAGGGGCCTTCGCGCCCGCGGTTTTTCGATCGGTTGAGCCGAAAGACCGTTCCGGCCGGGACGGCAGCGCTTGGGCGAACGGTCGTCCCGGCCGGCGCCTTCCGATCCGCAGCGGCGAACGGCCGCCCGCCCACACCGCGAACGGCAGGGCCGAAGCCCTCCGGAACTCTGTGCGGCACACACGAAAGACAGCCTTATCGCGCCTTTTGGGCGCCTCATGACGCCATTCCGTGACCCAGGTCGCCACGGTTCATCGGGTTGCCGAATCCCCGCCGTTGTTGCCCATCCATGCGCAGTGGTACGGTCGCCAGGCGGTAAACCATACGCAAACGTATCCATTCGTGCAGGACCGGTCCTTGGGAGGGGACGACTCATGCGCAGGATTCAAACGTGGTGGCTGTCGTTCCTGTTGCTGTTCCTGAGCGTCCTCGCCCCGGCCGCCTACGCCGGCGGCTTCAGCGGCCAGTACCAGCGCATCGCCGGCTGGGACGGGGCGCCCATGGGCGCGTTCGTGATGGTGCCCAAGGACCAGGGCCCGGGCCCGTTCCCGCTGCTGGTGATGCCGGCCAGCTGGGCGGTGCCGAACCTGGAGTACGTCGGCCGCGGCGGCCAGCTGGCGGCCAAGGGCTATGTGGTGGTGAGCTACACCTCGCGCGGGTTCTGGGATTCGGCCGGGCAGATCGACATCGCCGGGCCGGGCACGGTCGAGGACGTCAGCGCGGTGATCGACTGGGCGCTGGCGAACACGCCGTCGGACCCGAGCCGGATCGGCGCCAGCGGCATTTCCTACGGCGCCGGCATCAGCCTGCTCGCGGCCGAACGCGATCCGCGCATCAAGGCGGTGGCCGCGCTCAGCGGCTGGGCCGACCTGGAGGCCTCGCTGTACGCCAACCGCACCGTCAGCCAGCAGGGCGCGGGCTTGCTGGTGGTCGCCGGCGCGCTGACCGGCCGGCCCGGGCCGGAGCTGGCCCAGGCCACCGCGCGCATCGCCCTGGGCGATTTCGACGGCGCCGTCGCCGGCCTGCTGCCGATCGTGCCGCAGCGCAGCCCGATGACCGAGGTCGCCGCGCTCAACCGCAACCGCACCGCGGTGCTGCTGGCCAACGCCTTCAACGACAGCCTGTTCCCGCCGGGCCAGTACGTGGATTTCTACAACGCGCTGAGCGGGCCGAAGCAGTTGCTGTTCGCCCACGGCGACCACGCCACGATCGAAGCGCCCGGCGCGCTCGGCCTGCCGAACGAGACCTACACCGCGGTGGAGCGCTGGTTCGACCATCACCTCAAGGGCGCCGACAACGGCGTACCGCGCGAACCCGCGGTGCGGCTGAAGTCGCAGGCCGGCGACTGGCGCGGCTACGCCGACTGGAACGCGGTGCAGAGCGGCGCGACGGTGTTCGCGTTGAGCAAGCCGAGCGGCTTGATCGCCCCGACCGGCGAACTGCGCAGCGCGCCGAGCGTGGGCTGGAGCCAGTCGATCCTGACCGGCCTGCCGACCGTGGCCGATTCCGGCGTAGCGATGGTCAGCGGTTTCCTGCAATCGCTGCAGGTCGCGCCGACCGCGTCGATCCCGCTGGTCGCGCGCGCCGGCGCCGGCGTGTGGCAATCGCCGGTGTACTGGAGCGGCGCCCAGCTCAGCGGCATGCCGCAGCTGCGCATCACGGTGACGCCGAGCCAGAGCGAGGTCAGCGTGTTCGCTTACCTCTACAGCGTCGATCTGCTCGGCAACGGCCAGTTGCTCAGCCACAAGCCCTATTCGCTGCGCGGCGCGCGGCCGGGCGTGGCGCAGAACCTGGACCTGCGCCTGGAAGCGACCAGTTGGGACCTCGCGCCGGGCCGCCGGCTGGTGCTGGTGATCGACACCGCCGATCCGCGCTACACCGGCGCCAGCCGCATCGGCGGCACGCTGAGCTTCAGCTCGCCGGCCTCGGCGCCGGCGACGCTGACCGTGCCGCTGCGCTGAGCGTTCGGGTCGGAACGAAGACGGCGCCGCGAGGCGCCGTTTTCGTTCGTGCGGCCGGCTGCGGCAGTGCGTATCGTGTCGCCGCCTTGCGCGCGGCGCACGCGGCGATACGATGGCCGCGGGGATCGCCGCGAACCGCGGGCGAAGCGCAATGCACGCGCCACAGGGGGCAGGATGCAGACGTTCAATCCATACGAAGCGCCGCAAAGCGCGTTCGCCGACAGCGCCGTCGCCGAATCGGACGACCGTCGCGGGCCGTGGCGCGACGGGCCGGATCTGATCGCGGTGCGCGATTCGCACTTGCCGGGCCGCTGCGTCAAATGCAACGCGCCGGGCGAGACGCGGCTGAAGAAGACCTATTACTGGCACAGCGCCTGGTGGCTGCTGCTGGTGCTGTTCAATCTGCTGATCTACGCCATCGTGGCGATGATCGTGCGCAAGAACTGCCGGCTCGAAGCCAGCCTGTGCGCGCAGCACGCCAAGCGCCGCTCGCGCCTGATCGCCGCCGCGTTGTGTTGCCTCGGCGGGTTCGCGCTGGCCTTGTTCTTCGGCATCGCCCACAACTCCGGCCCGCTGTTCGCGCTCGCCGTCGCGGCGTTGCTGGGCTCGATCGTCACCGCGATGATCGCCTCGCGCACGCTGTATCCCAAGCGCATCGGCGAACGCTACGCGCGCTTCGGCGGCGCGGCGCAGGAATTCCTGGCGACCCTGCCGAGGTTCCGCGACACGGGCGTGTGAGCGCCGCGCCGGACGCGCACGCGAACGACCGCGGTGGAACGCCTGCGCGAAAAACAGAACGGCCGCATCGCTGCGGCCGTTCTGCATCGCATCGGCGCCTGGCCGGTCAGCCGCGCAAGCGCGGCATGCCGAACTCGTCGCGTTCCTCGACCACCGCCTCGTCGAACAGTTTCTGGCGCAGGTCGCGGCCCGGCAGTTCGCTCGGCGCTTCGCCGCGCGCGGCGCGCAGCGCGTTGAGGTAGCTCAGGCGCGCGCGGCTCTCGTCGCCGACCTGGGCGAAGCCGTGGCCGAGTTCTTCCCAGGCTTCGCTGCCGGCGCCCTGGGCGACGGCGCGGTGCAGATAAGCTTCGGCCTGCGGCCACTGGCTCTGCGCGCGCGCCAGCCGGGCCAGGCTCAGCAACAGCCCCGGGCTGCCCGAACGCGCGGCCAGCCAGCGTTCGGCCTGGGCGCGGCGCGCTTCCAGCCGGCCGATCGGCAGGCGTCCGTACAGCGCCGCCAGCGGTTCGTCCCAGCGCGCGTCGAGCGCCTGTTCGAGGCTTTTCGCCGCGGCTTCTTCCCAGCGCATGTCGGCGGCGCGTTCGGCGTAGGCGGCCACCGCCGCCGGTTCGCTTTTGAGCGGCTTGGGCAGGCTTTCCCACAGGTCGGCCAGCACGTTGGCGTCGGCGGCTTCGCGCAGCGCCGCTTCGGCCCATTGCGCTTCCAGCTGGCTCAGGCGCGCGGCCGGCCAGGCGTTGCTCTGGCGCAGCGCGCCGAGCAGGCCGTAGGCCTCGCCGGCGCGGCCCAGCGCGGCCAGCGCCTGCGCGCGCAAGGCCAGTCCGCGCGGCGGCAGCGGCTGCGCGGCCGGCGCATCGAGCGCGGCCAGCGCATCGCCGGCGCGTTGTTCGGCCAGCGCGTATTCGGCCGCGGCCAGCGCGCGCGCGGCCGGGTAGTCGCTGGCGATCGCATCGAGATGCTGCGCCTGCGCCGCGGCATCGCCGCGCGCGGCCGCCGCATGCGCGGCGCCGACCCCGGCCACCGCGGCCGTGTCGCGGCTGCGCGCGGCCTGCGCCAGCGATTTTTCGGCGCGGCTCCAATGGCCCTGGTGCAGCGCGTCCAGGCCGTCGATCAAGCGCGCCCGCGCCTGCTTCTTGCGGTGCCGGCGCATGGCCACGAACGGCAGGCTCAGCGCCTTCCACACCAGCCACAGCGCGAGCAGGCCGCCGACCAGCATCAACAGCGCCTTGGGCACGTTGGTGAGGTAGTCGTAGCCGCCGTAGGTGACGACGACGCGGCCCGGATCCTGTAGCAGCAACTGCGCGACCAAGGCGCCGACCAGGGCCAGCACGATCCAGAACAGGAGATTGCGGAACAGATTCATCGTGGCGCGTCCTTCCTCGGAGCCCGGTCGGTGCGGTCGGTGCGCGCGGCGCTCAGTGCGCCGTGCGCAACTGGCGCAACTGCTGCAGTGTGGTGCCGAGGGTGGGAACCGTCAGTGAAAGCGGCATCGCCGCCAGTTCGCGCAGGCTCGCGAGCTGTTTTTCCTGCGTCGGCGAAGGCGCCGACAAGCGCTGCACCCAGCGTTCGGCGCGCTTGAGCGCGATCTTGTAGCCCGGCGCGTCGCGGCGTTCGGCCGCCGCGCGCGCCAGCGAGATCTCCAGCTGCAGCCCGGCCAGCGCGGCCGAGCGGTCGGCCGGATGCGAGGCGACGGTGCGGTCGACCGGCTGGGTTTCGATCAGCGTGCCGAACGCGCGCCGCCACCACGGCGACGGCTCGGCGACGGCCGGGCGGGCGCTGTCTTCCGGCAGGGTCAGCGACTGCGCCAGCGCGTCGAGCTTGGCCATCGCCTGCATGCGCGGTTCGATCCCCAGTTCCTTGAGCGCGGCGGTTTCCTGCAGCAGGGTCTGGCGCAGGCTCAGATAGGCCGGATCGTCGATGCCGTCGAGCACGCCGCCGGCCAGGATGTAGGCGCGGCGCGCGCCTTCCAGGTCGCCGGCGATCTGCAGGCGCTGCTGGCCCAGGGTCAGCAACAGCTCGGTCTCGTCCAGGCGCATGGCCTGGGCGCCGTGGCGGTTGGGGTCGGCGAGCTTGGACACGCTGTCCTCGATCAGCGCCGCGCGCTGGCCGATGCCGTGCAATTCGTCGCGCAGCACCCGGTTGGTGCTGTCGGCCTGGACGATGCGGCGGTTCTGCGCGTCCTGGTTCGTGCGCAAGGTGTCGACCCGCTGCTCCAGCGCCTCCAGGCGCTGCGCGTCGTCGGCCGCGGCCTCGCGTTCGAGCACTTCGCGCTGCTGCCATTGGCGCCAGCCGAACCAGCCGGCCGCGGCGATCAGCGCCAGCAACACCAGCCACAGCCAGGCGGACGAACCGCGGCGCGCGGGCGCCGCGGCGGAAGGAGAAAGGGACACGGGATCGGCGGGGTCGTTCATGACCCGGCCATGCTACCGGATGAACGGATCAAGACCGCCTTGACGCGATCGCGTTTCGTTGCGGCCGGGCGCTCGGCGCGGACGGACGGCGCGTTCTCGTGCGGGGCCGGACGAGTCGCGCCGCATCCGAGCGGGCGCGGTCGGCGTGCCGCGCCAAGCCGAAGGCGCGCGACCGGTCGTGCGCAGCAGGCCGTGCCGCATCCGCCGCGCGCAGGTCGGTTCGCTCAAGTGCCCGTCGTCTCCGCCAGCGGCGCCAGCAATTCCTCCGCGCCCGGCCCGGCGGCGACGCCGACCGTGGCGAACCCGGCCTCGCGCGCCAGCTGCGCCAGCCGCGCGCTGGCCGCGCTGACCCGGGCCTGGCGCAGCCGCGCGGCGGCCTCGGCCGGCAATCGTTCGAGCACGCGCTGCAAGGCCTCGCCGCTGGACAGCGCCAGCAGCAGCGGCGCGCGCGCATCGATCAGGCGCGCGACCATGAACCGGTCCAGCGGCGCCGGCTCGCGCCGGTAGATGTCGGCGCGCCGCAGCTGCGCGCCGCGCGCGGCCAGGGTCGGCGCGATCGCGCCGCGGCCGCCGGGCGCGGTCAGCAAGCCGACGCTGTCGCCGGCGGCGTAGCGGTCCAGGCCGGGCAGGGCGAGCAGGCCTTCGCTGTCCATGCGCTCGGGCCAGCGAACATCGGTTATGCCGAATTCGGCCAGAGCCTGTGCAGTGCCGGCACCGACCGCATACCAGGCCTGACCGGCGCGTTGCGGCGGCTGCGGCAGCGTCGGCGCGGCCGCGCGCGCATCGGCCGCGCACAGGTCGCGCAAGGCGCGCACCGCGTTGGGACTGGTGACCACGACTTGCGTCGACTGCAGGGCGGCGGCCAAGGCCGCGCGCGCCGCAGCGGTGTTTTCGCTGCGGATCGACCACGGCGACAGCTCGATCAATGCGCTGGCGTATTGCGCTGCGATACAGCGTAGCGCCTCGTGTTCGTCACTAGGACGTAACGAGATCACGTACCATCGCGGCGGTATCGTCGGCTCGCGGCTCATGCGCGCAGCTTCGCACAGCGCCGCGCGCAACGGCAGCCGCCATGCGTCGCAGTACGTTTACGCGAGGGTTTTCGCGCTCGCGCAGCGCGGTTGCGCTGCAAGCGCCGCGCCGTATCGATACCGGATTCGCGCAATCGTTTTTCGATTCGGTTCCTGCGATTTCGTTTTGCAGCACGTTCGCGCAACACCGCTTCCGCAACACGGCTTCCGCACCACCGAATACGCAACACCGTTCCCCGTGTCCCGCAGTTCGCGATTCGTTCCTGTGGTCTGCTTCGCGCGGCCGCCGGCCGGCCCGCCGTTGCGTTCCGTCCGTGCCCCGCACGTTATCCATTCCCCCGCACCGCGCTTCCGACGCTGATGACTTTCGACGCCGCTCTGCAACGCCTGCACACCCACTACCAGTCCATGCCGCCGGTCGCGGCGATGAACGTCGGCATCGCCGGCTACGACGGCAAGCGCCTGCGCCTGCGCGCGCCGCTCGCCCACCACGTCAACGACAAGGGCTGCGCGTTCGGCGGCAGCCTCGCCTCGGTGATGACCCTGGCCTCGTGGGGCCTGGTCTCGCTGGGCCTGGAAATCGCCGAGCTGCGCGCGGAAGTGTTCGTCGCCGACAGCCAGATCCGCTACCTGGCGCCGCTGTTCGGCGACCTGGAAGTGCAGGCCGAGCTGGCCGCCGACGCCGACTGGAGCGTGTTCGTGCAGACCCTGCGCGGCCGCGGCCGCGCCCGCACCGGCCTGATCGCGCGCGCTTTGCTGCCCGAAGGCGGGGTCGCGACCGAGTTCACTGCGCGCTACGTCGCGATCGCCAAAGCCTGATCCGGCCGGCGCCTGACGCGGCCGCGGCGGGCGGGTAGGATGCACGCCAAACCGCCCACCGAGCCGGAGTCCGCGATGCGCCTGATGAAGTACCTGCTGCTGTCCTGCCTGTTCGCGTTCGCGCTGGCCGGCTGCCAGACCACCGGCACCCAGAACAACCGCCTGACCGAAGCGCAGTACGCCTATTCCGCGGCGATCCGCTGGGGCGATTTCGAAGGCGCCGCCAACCTGATCAAGCCGCAGCTGCGCAAGCAACTGGCGCCCACGCCGATGCAGCTGGAGCGCTACAAGCAGATCCAGGTGTCCGGCTACAACGACGTCGGCAGCGAAGTCGACAAGGAAAAGGGCACCGCGGTGCGCATCGTCAACATCGGCGTGATCAACCGCCACACCCTGGCCGAGCGCAACGTGCGCTACACCGAGGCCTGGGAATGGGACCCGGAAGCCAAGACATGGTGGGTCATCGGCGGCCTGCCGGACTTTTGGGAAGGCCAGTGAAGCAGGAGATAGCGAGTAGAAGCTAGGAGATAGCGACAGCCGCTCTTGCTACCTCCTATCTCCTAGGCGCCATCTCCTGAAGGCCCCCGCCAGGGGCCCTTTTTGCTTCCTGGGGCCGCGGTGGGCGACAATCGCGGCCCCGCGTGGGCCGTGCCGGCCCCGCCCGTGCATGAGCTGACTCCGTGAGTTTCGATGAATTGCTGGCGTTCGCCGGCCGCCACCTGTACCTGTCGCTGGGCCTGGTCGGCTTGACCGTGGCGCTGATCTACACCGAGACCGCGCGGCTGTTCCGCGGCTACAAGGCCCTGCGTCCGGCCGAGCTGACCCAGCTGATCAACCGCGACAACGCCCTGGTCATCGACCTGTCGGCGATCGCGGAATACGAAAAGGGCCACATCCCGGGCAGCCGCTCGGTCCAGCCGAGCCAGTTCGATCCGGAAAGCAAGCTGCTGGCCGCGGCCAAGCAACTGCCGGTGGTCGCGGTGTGCCGCAACGGCCAGGCCTCCGCCGACGCCGCCAAGCGGCTGAAGAAGGCCGGTTTCGAGCAGGTCTATTGGCTCGACGGCGGCATCGCCGCCTGGCAGCAGGCCGACCTGCCGCTGATCAAGGGCCGCAACTGAGCCGGCGGCCGCGCCGCGGCCGTCGCTTCGTTCGCGCCTGAACCCGCTTTACCAGCGCTGCGCGCGCCTTGTCGCGCCCGCGTCACGCGCGCCGGCCAGGCTGGCGCCCGCCGCGGTCTCGCCGCCGGCGATCCGGGCCCGGCATTGTGTGAGGCGCGCCGGGATTCCGTCCCGGCGCAACGCCGATCCGGCCGATCGGGGCTTGATCGCGCCGCAATCGCCTCAATCCAAGCTGTTCCGCGGCCGATCCGCGCCGCCGCCGCCGGGCCGTTTGGTCCGGCGCGGACGAGCGGGCATAATCGGCCTCTTTTCGAAATTTCATCTAGCTGGGGGAGTCACCACGATGTCCGAAGAAAACGTCAACGGCGCGGTCGCGCCGGCCGATAACGGCCCCGCGTTCACCGTCGAAAAGATTTACGTCAAGGACGTCTCCTTCGAGGTCCCCGGCGCGCCGGCCGTGTTCGCCGAAACCCAGCAGCCGCAGCTGCAGCTGAACCTGTCGCAGAACGTGCAGCGCGTCGGCGACAACGCCTTCGAAGTCGTGCTCGGCGTGACCCTGACCTGCACCGCCGGCGACAAGTCGATGTACCTGGCCGAAGTGAAGCAGGCCGGCGTGTTCGGCCTGATCGGCTTCGACGCCCAGACCCTGGACGCGATGCTCGGCACCCACTGCCCGAACGTGCTGTATCCCTACGCGCGCCAGCTCATCAGCGACCTGATCCAGGCCGGCGGCTTCCCGCCGTTCTTCCTGCAGCCGATCAACTTCGACGCGCTATACGCCGAAGGCCTGCGTCAGCGCGCCGGCCAGGGCGAGAGCCTCGCCGACGCGGAAACCGCCGGCAACGCCTGATCCCGGGCACGCACCGGACTCCGTCGCGCGCATGACTTCGCAGACCACGACTCTCAAGCCGCGCGTGGCGGTGATCGGTGCCGGTTCCTGGGGCACCGCGCTGGCGGCGCTGATCGCCCGGCACGGTCACCCGACCGTGCTGTGGGGCCGCGACGGCGACGTCGCCGCGGCCATCGACGGCCGCCACGAAAACCCGCGCTACCTGCCGGGCATCGCCCTGCCGGACGCGCTGCGCGCCACCACCGATCTGGCGGCGGCGCTGGCCGGCGCCGATCTGGTGCTGGTGGTGACGCCCTCGCACGCCTTCGCCGAAACCCTGCGCGCGCTGGCCCCGCATCGGCCCGCGCACGCCGGCGTGGCCTGGGCGACCAAGGGCTTCGAGCCCGGCAGCGGCCGTTTCCTGCACGAAGTCGCCGAGGAAGTGCTCGGCGCCGGCGTGCCGTTGGCGGTCGTCACCGGCCCCTCGTTCGCCAAGGAAGTCGCGCAAGGCCTGCCGACCGCGCTGACCGTGCATTCCGACGACGCGGACTTCGCCCAGTCGGTCGCCGATGCGCTGCACGGCCCGGCGTTCCGCGCCTACACCGGCGACGACATGCTCGGCGCCGAACTCGGCGGCGCGATGAAGAACGTGCTCGCGGTCGCCACCGGCGTCGCCGACGGCATGCAGCTCGGCCTCAACGCCCGCGCCGGCCTGATCACCCGCGGCCTCAACGAAATGCTGCGCCTCAACCAGGCCATCGGCGGCCAGCCCGAAACCCTGATGGGCCTGGCCGGCCTCGGCGACCTGGTGCTGACCTGCACCGGCGACCTGTCGCGCAACCGCCGCCTGGGCCTGGCCCTGGGCCGCGGCCAGTCGATCGAGGACGCGGTGCGCGAGATCGGCCAGGTGGTCGAATCGGTGCAGACCGCCGACGAAGTCATGCGCCAGGCCGAGCGCCACCGCATCGAACTGCCGATCTCCAGCGCCGTGCGCGAAGTGCTGCACGGCCGCATCACCCCGTCCGACGGCCTGCGCCAGCTGCTCGCGCGCGAGCAGAAGCCCGAGTACCCGAACGACCTGTTCGGCTGATCGCGCCGCGCGCGCCGGCGGCGCGCGCTGTTTTCCCGCAACCCGATCCGCGCGCGCCGCCAGGCCGCGCGTCGGTCGCGCGCGCGCAATCCGCGCAGCGTCGCGGCGAACGGGCAAAAAAAGAGCCCGACCTTGCGGCCGGGCTCCATCGCGACTTTTCGGGGGAGAGAGAGAATTCGCGATTGTTGCTGGAGTACCGTCGGAGCGCTTTCTTAGAAGCTGAAGCGCGGACCGATGAAGTATTCCTTCTCGCCGCCGTCGATGAACTTGGCGTCGGCGGTGATGCCCCAGTTGTTGTTGAACTTCACCAGGGTGCCCACGCGGGCGTAGAACTTGCTGTCGTACTTGTCGGCCGAGCTGCCGTACGAACGGGTGTTGTCGAAGTCCTGGTAACCGGCGAAGGCATAGCCTTCCCAGTTCGGGGTCAGCGTGCCGCGCACGCCGGCTTCGACGAAACCGCCCTTGAACTTGTCCGAGAAACCGCTGAAGTCGTACTTGTTCTGCTCGTAGGCGATGCGGGTGACGAGGTCGACGCGCTTGCTCAGCTCATGGTTGTAGCCCACGCCGATGTTCCAGCGGTCCAGATCGGTGCTCGGAATGCGGATGGTGCCGATGCTGCTGATGAAGCTGCGCGAATCGGTCTCCTGCTTGCTGTAGCTGCCGAAGACGTGGAAGTTCGGGTGGAACGCGTACGAACCGGCGATGGTCCAGCCATCGGAATCGGCGAACTTGTTCTTGGCGTCGATCTTGGCGTAGCCGGCTTCGACGTAGTTGTAGGAGACGCCTTCGGCGGCCGAAGCGGCGAACGGCAGCGCAGCGGCGAGGGTCAGGGCAAGCAATGCACGCTTCATAAAGGTCTTAGCCTCTTATTGGTCTTATTCCGTTTCCACGCGCCTCGGGGTAAGGCGTCCGTGTGGATCGGTGTGCGCAGTATCGTCATCGCGCTTCAATCGCACCTGAATTTTTCTGAGTTTTTTATAGGAACTAAACGTTCTGTTTACGGTACTTGGACATCGGTCTAGGCCTGAAGTCACGGTTTTTAAGGGGATTTTCAGCATCGCAACGCACGAGCCTTGCTAGAGGCTGAACATTCGCGCGCACGATCGGCAAACAGGCGCAGCGCAAGAAACGGATGGCGCGGCGTCGCGCGCATCGCCAGCATGACGTTCGTCATACGCATGCGCCGCAGGACGCTCAATCCCATGATCGCCGACGCTTGGATTTCGCAAACAGCGCCCGAAACCGCCGCGCCGGACGCGCGCGAACGCCTGCATCGCCGCATCGACGGCTACGACTGGAGCGCGCTCGGCGCCGCGCTCGACGAACGCGGCTGGGCGCTGCTGCCGAAGCTGCTCAGCGCGAGCCAATGCGCGGCGCTGGCGGACGCTTACGACGACGAGCCGCGCTACCGCAGCCGCATCGTCATGCAGCGCCACGGCTTCGGCCGCGGCGAATACCGTTACTTCGGCTATCCGCTGCCGCCGATGGTGCAGGCGTTGCGCGAAGGCCTGTACCCGCCTCTGGCGCGGATCGCCGAGCGTTGGCGCGCGGCGCTGGGCGAAGACGGCGGGTATCCGGATTCGTTGCAGGCGTTCGTGGCGCGCTGCCATGCCGCCGGCCAGACGCGACCGACGCCGTTGCTGTTGCGCTACGGCGAGGGCGACTACAACTGCCTGCACCAGGACGTCTACGGCGAGCATGTGTTTCCGCTGCAAACCGCGATCTTGCTGTCGCAGCCCGGGCGCGACTTCGAAGGCGGCGAGTTCGTGCTGACCGAACAGCGTCCGCGCATGCAGTCGCGCGCGCAGGTGGTGCCGCTGCGGCAAGGCGATGCGGTGGCGTTCGCGGTGCGCCACCGGCCGCAGCGCGGCGCGCGCGGGTTCTACCGGGTCAACCTGCGCCATGGCGTGAGCGCGTTGCGCGCGGGCACGCGGCATACGCTGGGCGTGATCTTCCACGACGCGCAGTGAGCGGCCGGCGCCGCGACGGCGGTGCGGCTCACCCGCGTCATCTGCGAAAACGTCGCACGCCCTGCGCTGTTAGCGCCCGCGGCAAACGCGACGGCGCGCGCATCGCGGCCACAGCGCTGTTGCATCCGTGCATCGCCGGTCGCTGACCGCCCCGCCGTAGCGGCGGCGTTGGCTCCTAAGTCGCCGCTGCGCGAACGGCGCGCCGCACCGCGGCGCGATCCGAGGACGAGTCGATCACAAGGAGCCCGCCATGCCGCTGCAAGACCAATCTTTCGTGCGCCGCGAACTCGATTTCCCCGGCGCCTTGCGCCAGGGCGCCAGCGGCGCGGCGGTGAAGCGGGTGCAGGAGTGGCTGGGCTATCACGACAGCGGCACGCCGATCGACGGCAAGTTCGGCCCCGGGACCGACCGCGCCTTGCAGGGCTTCGCCGCGCGCAAGCGCATCGCCTATGCCGGCGAAGTCGGGCCGACGCTGTGGGCGGCGCTGACCGAGCCGCTGGCGCGCGTTGTCGGCGCGAGCGCCAACGCGCCGGCGAACAAGCCGTATCCGCAGTTGGTGCGCTGGTTCGCCGAGCAGCATCTGCTCGCGCATCCGGTCGAACTCGGCGGCGCCAATCGCGGGCCGTGGGTGCGGTTCTACATGAAGGGCAGCGAGGGCGAGAGCATGCTGTGGTGCGCGGGGTTCGTCAGCACGGTGTTGCGCCAGGCGGCCGAGCATGCGGGGCGGGCGATGCCGATCGCCGGCAGCTTCGGCTGCGACGAACTGGCGGCGCAGGCCAAGGCCGGCGGGCGTTTCCTCGCCGCGCGCGCGCTCGCCGGCGCGCCGGGCTTCGCCGCGCTCGGCGCTTGCGGCGTGTTCCTGGTGCGCAAGAGCGCCAGCGACTGGATCCACACCGGCTTCGCCTTCGACGGCAACGCCGACAGCTTCCTCAGCATCGAGGGCAATACCGACCACAAGGGCTCGGCCAACGGGTTCGAGGTCGCGCGCCGCGCGCGCAAGACCGCGGCCTGCGATTTCATCCGCCTGGGCTGAGTCCGGCCGGCCCGGCCCGGCGCGTGTGGGCCGGGCCCTCCACGGCCGGTCCATCGGCGACGAATCCGCCCAGCACCGCCTGCGGCCTTGGCGCCGCACCGGACGAATCCCCCCTCTGCCGTATTGACGCCCCCGCGACTCCCGCTTACCTTGTGTCGGAAATGAAATGATATATCGTTTCATTTCACACTTTCGGTGCAGCAGGGGTCGCAGTGAACACAGGCAGTCGGGGAAGCCGCGCGGCAGCGGCAGGCGGAACACCACAACGACGCGGCGGGGCGGTCGCGCCCGGCGCCGGGCCGCGCTGGCTCGCGGGCGCGGTCCTGAGCGCGTTGGCGCTGCCGTCCGCCTTCGCCCAGACCGCGCCGGCCGAAAGCGCCGGCGGCGCCACGCCCAAGCTGCTCGACAAGGTCACCGTCGAAGGCGCGTCCGCCGCGCCGTGGGACCGGCCCGCGCCGACCGCCTCGCGCCTGGGCCTGAGCGGGCGCGAGACGCCGGCCGCGGTGACGACGCTGACCCAGGAACAGATCCAGGCCCGCGGCCTGCGCGGCAGCGTCGAGACGCTCAACGCCGCGCCGGGCGTGTTGGCCGGGCAGTTGCCGTCGTCGCCGGGCACGGCCTCGATGCGCGGCTTCAGCGGCGGCGCGATCGCGCTGCTGTACGACGGCGTGCGCCAGAGCACCGCGCCGCTGGTCACCCGCGACTTCGACAGTTGGAGCTTCGAGCGCATCGAAGTGCTCAAGGGCCCGGCCTCGGTGCTGTACGGCGAAGGCGCGCTGGCCGGCGCGATCAATCTGGTGCCCAAGCGCCCGGACTTCGACGGCCGCGCGTTCTCCGGCCTGATCGGCGTCGGCAGCTTCGGCGGCCGCCGCTACGCGGTGGATTTCAACGAACCGGTCGGCGAGCGCCTGGCCTTGCGCGCGATCGCCAGCCGCCGCAGCGGCGACGGCTACGTCGACGGCACCGCCAGCGAGTCCACCTCGGCCACCGTGGCCGCGCGCTGGCGGCCGAGCGACGCGATCGAGGTCGATGTCGCGCTGGATCATTTCGAAGACGACTACGACACGGCGTACTGGGGCACGCCGCTGCTTCCCGCCGCGCTCGCGCGCGACCCCAGCTCGCTGGTGCGCAGCGCCGACGGGCGCGTGCTCGACCGTTCGCTGCGCCGGCGCAACTACAACGTCGACAACGGTCTGCAGGATTCGCGCGGCGACTGGCTGCGCACGCGGGTGGGTTGGCAGATCGGCGACGGCCTGCGCTTCAGCAACGAGTTCAGCTACTACGACGCCAAGCGCCGCTGGTGGAATTCGGAAACCTACGCGTTCAACCCGCGCAGCGGCCTGCTCGACCGCGGCACCACCCGGATCGAGCACGATCAACGCTTCTGGGTCGAGCGCGCGACGCTGTCGGCCGACAGCGAGTTGGGCGGACGCCGCAACCGCGCCGCGGTCGGCATGGAAATCAGCAACGGCGACTTCGCGGTGATGCGCCGCTTCGGCACCACCGCGCCCGTCGATCCGTTCGCGCCGCAGCGCGGTTCGGTCAGCTTCGCCGACACCGCGGCGAACTTCCCCGGCGCCGGCAACCGCGTCGATTTCGATTCGCGCACCCGGGTGTACTCGCTGTTCGCCGAAGACGCCTACAACCTCAGCGAACGCTGGTTGCTGCTGGCCGGCCTGCGTTACGACCGGATCGAGCTGGAACGCCGCATCGACGACCGCAACACCGGCGCGCGCACGCGCTTCGAACGCACTTACGAACCGCTGTCGTGGCGGCTGGGCACGGTCTACGATCTGGCGCCGGCGACCCAGCTGTACGCGCAGTACAGCACCGCGGTGGCGCCGGTCGGCAGCCTGCCGCTGCTGTCGCTGGCGAACTCGCGCTTCGAACTGACCCACGGGCGTTCGGCCGAGGCCGGGATCAAGAGCAGCGTGTGGGACGGCCGCGTCGATCTGGGCGCGAGCGCGTACTGGATCGAGCAGGACGACATCGTCACCCGCGATCCGCGCAACGCCAATCTGTCGGTGCAAGGCGGCACCCAGTCGTCGCGCGGGATCGAACTGACCGCGGCGGCGGCGCTGACCCGCGCCTTGCGCATCGACGCCAGCGTGGCCGCGTTGAACGCGCGCTTCGACAAACTGCGCGAGGCCGGCGGCGCCGACCGCGCCGGCAACGTACCGCCGAACGTGCCCGAGCGTATCGCGCAAGTGCATGCGAGCTACCGCTTCGACGCGCTGCCGCTGACCGTCGGCGCCGGCGCGCGCTACGTCGGGCCGTGGTACGCCGACAACGCCAACCGCCTGCGCGTCGCCGGCCGCACGGTCTGGGACGCCAGCGTCGCCTACCGGTTGCCGTTCGGCGAGATCGCGCTGTACGGGCGCAACCTCGGCGATGCGCTGTACGCCGACTGGACCGGCGGCGCCGCCGACCAATTCGTGCTCGGCGCGCCGCGCAGCGTCGAGCTGACCTTGAGGGTGAACCTATGAGCCTGCTCGAGAGCAGCACCGACGCGCTGCGCCTGGACGGCGTGCGCAAGGACTTCGGCGACCGCCACGCCCTGCAGTCGCTGACGCTCGGCATCGCGCCGGGCGAGGTGTACGCGCTGCTCGGTCCCAACGGCGCCGGCAAGACCACCACCTTGAACCTGATCCTCGGGTTCCTGGACCCGGACGGCGGCCGCATCGAGGTCGCCGGCATCGACGTGGGCCGCGACCGACTCGGCGCGCGCGCCAGGATCGCGTATCTGCCGGAAACGGTGATGCTGCATCCGCAGCTCGACGCGATCGAGAACCTGAGCTATTTCGCCTTGCTCGGCGGCCGCCGCATCGACGCGCGCCAGGCGCGCGCGCTGCTGGCCGAGGCCGGTTTGCAGGAGGAAGCGCATACCCGCCGCGCCGGCGGTTTTTCCAAGGGCATGCGGCAGAAAGTCGGCCTCGCCATCGCCCTGGCCAAGGACGCGCAGTTGCTGCTGCTCGACGAACCGACCTCGGGCCTGGACGCCAGCGCCGCCAACGATCTGTCGCACGGCATGCGCGCTGCGTCGCGGCGCGGCGTGGCGGTGCTGATGGCGACCCACGATCTGTACCGGGTCAAGGACGTGGCCCATCGCCTCGGCATCCTGCGCGCGGGCCGGTTGTTGACCGAGCGCCGCACCAGCGAACTGTCGGCCTCGCAGATCGAAGCGCTGTACTTGCAGGAACTCGACGCGGCCGGCGCGGCCGCGACCGGAGCGGCCGCCGCATGAGCGCGTCGCTGACCGCGTACGAATGGACCCTGCTGCGCCGCGACCGCCGCGCCTGGTGGGCGTTGCTGGCGCTGGCCGCGCTGGTGTTGCTGGCGTTTTCGTTCGACCTGGCGACGGTGGCGTCGGGCAATGCGGCCAAGGCGCAGGCCGCAAAGGCCGAGCGCGCGCGCTGGCTGGGGCAGGGCGCGAAGGATCCGCATTCGGCCGCGCACTACAGCATCTTCGCGTTCAAGCCGGCGCCGCTGTTGGCGGCGCTGGACCCGGGCGCGCAGCCCTTCGTCGGCCAGACCGTGTGGCTGGAAGCGCACGTGCAGAACGACATGCTGTACCGGCCGCAGGGCGATGCGTCGGCGTTGCAGCGCGCGGGGCTGGCCAGTCCGGCCAGCCTGTTGATCGCGTTCGCGCCGCTGGTGGCGTTCCTGCTGGCGTTCACCGCGGTGGCGATGGACCGCGAGCGCGGCACCTTGCGCCTGGCGCTCGGCGCGGCGCTGCGTCCGCGCGCGATCGTCGCCGCCAAGGCGCTGGCGATCTGGTCGGCGCTGCTGCTTGCGTTGCTCGCACCGGTCACCGTCGCGGCGGCCGTCGCCAGCGCCGCGCTGGGCGGACTGAGCGCGGACGTGGCCTTGCGCCTGGCGCTGTGGGCGGCGGCGATGGCGGTGTACCTGGGCGTGCTGACCGCGCTCGGCGTGGCGGCGTGCTTGCTGACGCGCAGCGTGCGCGGCGCGCTGGCGCTGTTGTTCGGGCTGTGGATCGCGCTGGCGCTGGCCTTGCCGCGTTGGGCCAGCGGCGCGGTCGAAGCCGCGGTGCCGTTGCCGTCGAGCCAACAGGTCAAGCAACAGCTGCAGGACGAAGCGCCGTCGTTCTGGACCGCCGAGGAAGCCAAGAAGCACCGCAGCGCCTTGCTCGCGCGCTACGGCGCCAAGGACGTCGGCGAGATGCGCGTGGACGCGCGCGGCGCCGAGCTGGATCTGAGCGAGCGCCATTCGCACGAAGTCTTCGACCGCGTGCTCGGCGGTTTCTACGACCGCGTCGCGGCGCAGGACCGCGCCTTCGCCGCCTGGGGCTGGGCGAGCCCGGCGACCGCGATGCAGAGCCTGTCGCCGCTGCTGGCCGGCAGCGATTTCGGCCACCACCGGCGCTTCATCGATGCCGCCGAGCACTACCGGCGCGCGCTGGTCAACCGCATGAACGAGGACGTGATGGCGCATCCGCTCAATGGCGCGCAGCCGCGCCATACCAACGACGAACGCCTGTGGGCGCAGGTGCCGCAGTTCGAAGCGCCGATGCCGGCGCTGGCGGCGAACTGGCGCAACGCCGCGCCCGCGCTGTCCGGCTTGCTCGCCTGGGCGGCGTTGGCCGCGGGCTTGCTGGCGCTGGCCGCGCGCAGGCTGCGGCCATGAGCGCGCGCAGCGACCACGCCGGCGCGATCGCGTTGCCGGCCGCGCGCAGCGCCGGTTTCGCCGAGCTGTTGCGTTGGGAACTCGGCCATATCGGCCGCAGCCGTCTGTTGTGGACCGTGATCGGTCTGCTGTTCGCGGCGATGCTGTGGGGCGCGCACAGCGGCGCCGCGCTGCATCGCGGCCAGGACCGGGCGATCGAGCGCAGCCGCGCCAGCGATCTGGACTGGACCCGGCAGATCCTCGAGCGCGCGCGCCGTTACGCGGAACCGGCGGCCGAACCGGTGCCGTACTGGCAGGACCCGACCGACGTGGCCGGTTTCAGCCGTTATTTCCTGCGCGCCCACAGCTACAAGCCGAACCTGCCGCTGTCGCCGCTGGCGGTCGGCGGCAGCGATCTGATGCCGACGCGGCTGCCGGTGAAGCTGGAAACGCCGTTCGGGATCGAGCCGGCCTACGATTTCGAGAATCCGCGCGCGCTCGGCCTGGGCCGGTTCGATCTCGGCTACGTGCTGGTGTATCTGCTGCCGGTCGCGGCGATCGTGCTGATCGGCTTGCTCGCCACGTTCGAGCGCGACCACGGCATGCTGCGGCTGATCGCCGCGCAACGGGTCGGGCCGCGCGCCTGGCTCGGCGCGCGCATCGCCGCGATCTTCCTCTGGCTGGCGCCGGCGGCGCTGTTGAGCATGTTGATCGCATTGTTCTCGGCCGGCGCCGACCTCGGCGCCGCCGTTCCCGAATTGATCGCGTCGGCGGCACTGGTGGTGGCCTACCTGGGGTTCTGGGCCGCGCTGGGATTCGTCGTGGTGTCCGCGTGGCCCGGCGCCGCCGGCGCGATCAGCCTGATGAGCGCGGTGTGGGCGGTGCTGGCGATCGGCCTGCCGCTGCTCGGCAGCGGGGTCGCCGCGCGCCTGGGCGACGCGCCCACGCCGATCGCTTACGTGGACGCGCAGCGCCGCGCCAACGACGCCATCGGCGTCGAACGCGATGCGCTGCTCGCGCGCGACTTCCGCGCCCGCGCCGACCTGGCCGGTTCGCTCGACAAGATCGGCAGCCTGGACTACGCCACGCGACTGAGCTTCCTGGCGCCGGAACTGGAGCGCCGCCTGCAACCGCTGCGCGACCGCCAGGACAGCGCGCACAGCGCGCGCGAGCGGCTGTCGCAGTGGGCCGGCTACGCGGCGCCGCCGCTGGGCATGGAGCAGGCGCTGGCGCGTCTGGCCGGCACCGACGCCGAGCGCCATCGCCGTTTCGAACGCCAGACCGCGGCGTACCAGAAGCGATTGCGCGAGTGGTTCTATCCGCGCATGCAGCGCCAGATCGCGGCGCCGACGCCGCGGCCGCGCGCGGACAGCTACGGGCGCATGAACTTCCTGGAGTTCGATGCGATCCCGGCGTACGTCTGGAGCGAAGCGCCGGCGTGGTCGCGGGTGGCCGGCGCGCTGCCGATGGCGCTGTGGCTGACGCTGCTGGCGGCGGGCCTGAGCGGCTGGGCGCTGCGGCGCCTGCGGCAATGGCCGGCGGAGTTGTGAGCGTGCGCGCGCACTCCCGCACGCCGTCGGCTCGGGCCGGCGCATCGAACTGGAGCGTCGGCTTCGCGCTCATGGTCTGCGCCGCGGCCGCGCAGGCGCAGCGCGCCGGCGACAACGCGGTGACCGCGGCCGAGGACGCGTTCGGCGCGACCTTGGGCAACGAAACCATCGGCTTGTACAGCGCCAAGCAGGTGCGCGGCTTCTCGCCGGTGGACGCCGGCAACGTGCGCATGGACGGCGTCTACTTCGATCGCCAGGGCACGGTGCCGCCGGCGCTGGTGGAAGGTTCGAGCATCCGGGTCGGCCCGTCGGCGCTGAACTATCCGTTCCCGGCGCCGACCGGGATCGTCGACTATCGGCTGAAGAAGGCCGGCGACGAACGCGTGCTCAGCGTGCTGGCGGCGCTCAACGCCTACGGCGCGCCGGCGCTGGAGTTCGACGCGCGCCTGCCGCTGGTCGAGGGACGTTTCGGCATCGCCGCCAACCTGGCGTTGGCGCGCGAGGAGTATTACGACGGCGCCGACGCGCGCTATGTGCGCGCCGGCTTCGTGCCGCGCTGGCGGCCGAACGACTGGATCGAGATCCTGCCGTTCTGGAGCATCTCGCGCGGCCGCGACGAGGAAGTGGCGCCGACCATCCTGACCGCGGGCCCGTACCGGCCGCCGAAGATCGAGCGCCGCCGCCACTTCGGCCAGAGCTGGAGCGACAACGAATACGACAGCCGCAATTTCGGCGTGCTGGCCAAGGCGCGCATCGGTGCGGACTGGGCCTTCGCCGGCGGCGTGGTGCGTTCGGTCAACAACCAGCCGCAAGGCTTCGCCGAACTGTTTTCCGACACCACGCCCGATGGCCTGACCCGCGAGCGCGTGGTCGCCGATCCGCGCCAGCGTTATGCGTCCACCAGCGGCGAGTTGCGGCTCAGCCGCAGCTTCCGCGAGGGCCCGCGCCTGCACGTGCTGCATGCGGCGGTGCGCGGGCGCGGCGTGGACAGCGAGTACGGCGGTTCGGCGCCGGCGATCGATTACGGCTGGCGGCCGCTCGGCGAACCGCGTCCGCAGCCGCGGCCGGACGGTTTCGACTTCGGACCGCTGACCCACGACCGGGTCGAGCAATGGACCGCGGGCCTGGCCTACGAGGGCCGCTGGCGCGAGGTCGGCGAGTGGAATCTCGGCGTGCAGCGCAGCCGTTACCGCAAGCGCATCGAGCAGCCCGGCGCGGCGACGGCGCTGAGCCGCGACGATCCCTGGCTGCCGAGCGCGAGCGTGTCGCTGCAACTGAGTCCGCGGCTGGCGCTGTACGCCGGCCACACCCGCGGCCTGGAGGAGAGCGGCATCGCGCCGGACGATGCGGCCAACCGCAATCAGGCGCTGCCGGCGATCCGCACCCGCCAGACCGATGCGGGGCTGCGCTGGAAGCTCGGCGACGACCTGAAGCTGGTCGCCGGCGCGTTCGACGTGCGCAAGCCGTATTTCGCCACCGACGAGCGCAACGTGTTCGGGCCGCTGGCCGAAGTGCGCCATCGCGGCATCGAGCTGAGTTTGAGCGGCAAGCCCGGCGACCGCTGGACCGTGGTCGCCGGCGCGGTGCTGATGCGCCCGCGCGTCAGCGGCGAGGCGGTGCGGCTGGGGCGGGTCGGCGACCGTCCCATCGGCCAGACCGAGCAATTGCTGCGCGCCGACCTGGAGTACCGCCCGCCGTGGCTGTCGGGCTGGTCGTTCGATGCGTCGATGAGCCGCTACGGCGAACGCGTGGCTTCGCGCGACGGGCGCAACGTGGTGCCGGCCTACGCGCTGGTCGACCTCGGCGCGCGCTATCGCTTCCGCCTCGGCGAGGCGCCGGCGAGCCTGCGCCTGCTGGTGGCCAACGTCGGCGACACCTTCACCTGGAACATCTACGGCAACAACAGTTTCGGCCTCATCGACGGACGCCGCTACGTGGCGCAGCTGACGGTGGATTTCGGCGGTTGATCTCGCGCTCGGGGAGATGCGCATGCTGCAACGCTACCAATCGAAACAAGCCGCCGCGTCCGACGATCCGGCCGCCGCCGCCGCATGGGCGCCGGAGGCGACGCCGCGCGCGGCCTGCAGCGGCGTTTGCCACGGCACCCTGGGCGAGCTGTGGCAGGGGCCGTGCGAACAGCACGGGGAACTGCATATCGGCCTGATCTCGCTGCCGGTGCGGCGCTACAGCTGGATGCATTTCCTGCCCGGCGAGGACGGCGACATCGAGCGCGATCTCGACGGCAAGGACAAGTGCCGGCGCGCGATAGAGGCTTATCTGCATCTGCACGGCAAGACCCTGCCGCCCGGGCGGTTCGTGCACGACAGCGAACTGCCGACCGGAAAGGGCATGGCCAGTTCCACCGCCGACCTGGTCGCGACGGTGCGCTGCCTGGACCGGCTGTTCGGCGCGACCACGCCGCTGGCCGCGCTGACCGCGCTGCTGCGCGGCATCGAGCGCTCCGACAGCGTGTTCCTCGACCGTTATGCGCTGTACCTGAGCGGACGCCAGCAGGTCCTGCAGACCTTCGCCGACGCGCCGCGCCTGCACGCCTGCTACATCGACGAAGGCGGCACGGTGGAAACCGAGAAGCTGGCCGAGCCGCTGTTGCAGCACTACCGGCGCCACCAGGCCTCGTACCGGGCGCATCTGGAACTCGCGCTGGACGCGTTCGGGCGCGGCGACGCGGCGGCGATCTGCGAAGTCGCCACGCGCAGCGCGCAGCTGGCGCAGTGGGTGACGCCGAAGCCGCACCTGGACATCCTGCTGCGCCACCGCCGCGAGCTCGGCGCCGACGGCGTGGTGGTCGCGCACACCGGCAGCCTGATCGGCTATCTGTTCGCGCAGCGTCCCGACCCCGCGCGCCTGGGCGAGCTGTCGGCGTTCTTCGCCGGCCTCGGCCGGCAGTGCCGGCTGATCGAGGCCGGGCCATGAGCGCGCCCGTGCACGCGCACATCGCCGATGCGATCAAGGCGCCCGATCTGGTCCGGCTCGGGCCGAACCTGTACGTCGCCCGGTTCGAAACCATGAAGGTGTATTCGACCCTGGTCGCGGTCGAACGCCTGCTCGCCAGCGGCCGCATCGCGCCCGGGGCGACGCTGATGGACAGCTCCAGCGGCATCTACGCGTACGCGCTGGCGCTGGCGTGCCACAAGTTCGGGCTCAAGTGCCGCATCGTCGGCTCCAAGACCGTGGACAAGACGCTGATGGTGCAGTTGCGCATCCTCGGCGCCACGGTCGAGCAGGTCGAGCCGCAGGCCACGCTCAAGCTCGACCAGAGCCTGCGGGTGGCGCGCATCCACGAGCTGATGGCGGCCGATCCGAACCTGCACTGGATGCAGCAGTACCACGACGACATCCATTACTGCGGTTACGAACCCGTCGCCGAACTGATCGCCGACGGCGTGCGCGGCGCGCCGCTGAGCCTGGTCGGCGGGGTCGGCTCGGGCTGCTCCACCGGCGGGCTGGCCTGCGCCTTGCGCGCGCATGCCGGCGAGGTCGAACTGATCGGCGTGCAGCCGTTCGGCAGCATGACCTTCGGCTGCGAGCACATCGAAGACCCCGGCATCATCATCGCCGGCATCGGCAGTTCGATCCCGTTCCGCAACGTGCGCCATGCGCTGTACGACCAGGTGCACTGGGTTTCGTTCGACTACGGCCTGTCCGGCGCGGTGGCGTTGCTGCGCGAGCACGCGCTGTTCGCCGGCCTGTCCAGCGGCTGCTGCCATCTGGTCGCGCGGCGCGAAGCGCTGCTGCATCCCGAGCGCAACGTGGTGTTCCTCGCCGCCGACACCGGCCATCGCTACGTCGATGGCGTGTTCGCGCGCTACGACGAGGCGCTGGCGCTGGACGCGCTCGCGCCCAAACACGTCGAGCGGCTCGACCAGCTGGAACTGCCGTGGTCGGCGATGCGCTGGGAGCGCGCCGCGTTCGATCCGCTGGCCGCGCGCGCATCCGTTTCTCCGGCCGCGGCGCAGGCCGCGGCCGCACATTGAATTCCTTACTCCGGAGCATCGCCTCATGGCGCACCTGTTGATGATCGAAAGCTGGGTCGGCGGCACCGGCCGGATCTTTCCGCCGGCCATCGCCCGGCTCGGCCACCGCTACACCTTCGTCACCCGCAACCGCGGCCACTACCAGGACCCGCGTTCGCGCGAGATCCATCCGGTGATCGAGCACGCCGACAACGTGCTGAGCTTCGACACCAACGACGTGCCGGCCCTGGTCGAGTTCCTGCGCGCCCAGCACGAGGTGCTGGAGTTCGACGGCGTGGTGACGATCTGCGACTACTACATCGGCACCGTGGCCGAAGTGGCGCAGGCGCTGAACCTGCCGCAGGCGTTCTCCGACAACGTGGTGATGGAGCGGCGCAAGGATCTGGTGCGCGAGGCGATCGAGCGCGCGTTCCTGCCGAATCCGAAATTCGCCGTGACCGGCGAGTGGGAGCAGGTCAGGCGCGAGGCCGAGCGCATCGGCTATCCGCTGGTCGTCAAGCCGACCGACCTGGCATCCAGCGCCTTCGTCAAGTTGGTGCGCGACGAAGACCAACTGCGCGAATCCTTCGACGCGCTGGCGGCGTTCCCGCGCAACTTCCGCGAGCAGGAGCGGGTGCCGCTGCTGTTGCTGGAGGAGTTCATGGACGGCGAGGAAGTCAGCGTCGAGGCCTGCACGTATCGCGGCAGCACCACGGTGATCGGCATCACCGACAAGAGCCTCACCGGGTTTCCATACTTCATCGAGGACGGCCACATGTTCCCGGCGCGGCTCGACCCGGCGCTGGCGCAACAAGTCGAAGCGCTGGTGCGCGGCGCGCTGGCCGCGGTCGGCCACGATCACGGGCTCAGCCATACCGAGGTCAAGCTGACGTCGAAGGGGCCGCGCATCGTCGAGATCAATCCGCGCCCGGGCGGCAACTACATCGCCGAGCTGATCCAGCGGGTGACCGGCATCGACCTGCTCGATGCGCAGATCGAACTGGCGCTGGGCCGCGAGCCGGACCTGCGCCGGCGCGACACCGGCGTCGCCAGCGCCGCGATCAAGTTCCTGGTGCCGCCGCGCAGCGGGCGCGTGCTCGCGCTCGACGGCGCCGCGGCGCTCGACAAGGATCCGAACGTGGCGCGCTGGAGCCTAGCGGCGGTCGCCGACAGCGAGGTGTCGGCGCCGATCGACAACGCCTGCTACCTCGGCCATGTCGTCGCCAGCGACGCCTACGGCCTGGACGCGCGCGCGCACGCCGAGCGCGCGGTCGCCGGCCTGCGCCTGCGCTACGCCGACGAAGCCGTCGCGCCGGCCGCCTGAGTCCGCGCAGCGCCGCTTCGCACCGATCCCGCCCTTTCGAACGAGTACCCGCATGCATCCGTCCATTCCCCGCACCGTCGCCGACCTCACCGATGCCGTCCTGCGCGGCGAGCACGGCCCCGATCCCGCCGCGTTGCACGCGGTCGGCGCGTTCTGGGTCCGCCAGAGCACCCAGTTTCCCGGCACCGACACCAAGTACCGCAACTACTACCTGGTGCTGCGCGCCGAGTCGGCGTTCGGCGGCTGCTGCCTGGAGCGCGATCAGCTCGAGTCGGCGATCGCCGAGGACTTGTCCGGGCGCAGCCTCGCCGAACTGCTGCGCGACGAGCGCACGCCGGTGCGGGTGGCCGCGCTCGACGCCTATCTCGCCCTGGCGTATCCGCATCGCGAGCAAGCCCAGGCGCACACCCTGCTGTTGCCGCACGGCACGCCGCTGGAGCGGGCGCGCGCTCGCGACGCGGCCATCGCCGGTCTGCTCGACATCCGGCCGGGCATGCGGGTCGCGCTGATCGGCGTGGTCAATCCGCTGGTCGAGGCGATCCGCGCGCGCGGCGGCGTCTGCCTGCCCTGCGATTTCAACCTGCGCGTGACCTCCGACGGCACCGAGGTCGCGACCGACATGGAGCAGGTATTGGCCGCCGCCGACATGGTCATCGCCACCGGCATGACCCTGAGCAACGGCTCGTTCGACCGCATCGTCGAGGTCGCGCGCGAACGCGGCGTCGGCCTGGTGGTGTACGCGCAGACCGGCAGCGCGATCGTGCCGCGCTTCCTCGGCCACGGCGTCGCCGCGGTGTCGGCCGAGCCGTTCCCGTTCTCGCAGTTCAGCGCCGATCCGACCCCGATCCATCTGTACCGCGCCGTATCGCTCGGCGCGCGCGAGGCGGCTTGAGCCGGGTACGCGAATGAACGCCGCTGCCGTCGCCGCTGCCGCGACCCATGGCCTGGACGAGCCCGCGCGCAAGCGCGCGCTGACCGGTCTGCTGGTCTACACCTTCTTCATGGTGGCCGGCTTCGCCATGCTGATGCCGCTGGTGGCCGTGCACTACGTCGACGGCGTCGGCATGGCCGCGGCCGCGGTCGGGCTGGCGCTGGCGGTGCGGCAGTTGCTGCAGCAAGGGCTGGCGCTGCTCGGCGGAATGCTGTCGGACCGCTTCGGCGCGCGGCGCATGATCTGCCTCGGCGTGCTGCTGCGCGCCGCCGGTTTCGCCAGCCTCGCTTTCGCCGCCGACCTGCCGGCGCTGCTGTGGGCGATGGCGCTGTCGGCGCTGGGCGGGGCGATGTTCGAAGCGCCGTACCAGGCCAGCATCGCCGCGCTGACCGACGCGCAATCGCGGCCGCGCTATTACGCGATCAGCAACTGGGTCAGCGGCGTGGCCACCACGCTCGGCCCGCTGCTCGGCGTGGCCTTGCTGCGCTTCGATTTCCGCATCGTGTGCCTGGCCGCGGCGGTGTGTTTCGCGCTGAATTTCGTCATCGCGCTGAAGCTGCTGCCGAAGTTCGAGATGCCGCCGCAACCGCCGCCGCTGCGCCACGGCCTGGGCCTGGTGCGCGGCAACCGCGCGTTCCTGGTCCTGGTCGGCTGGCTGATGCTGTATTGGTTCCTGGCGGTGCAGATCAACATCAGTTTCCCGCTGCTGGCGCAGAAACTCGCCGGCGACGCCGACGGCGTCGGCGCGATGTTTGCGCTCAGCGCCGGCATCACCGTCGCCCTGCAATACGGGCTGGTGCGCTGGCTGGAGCGGCGCCTGAGCGCGGCGCAGGTGCTGGTGCTCGGGGTGAGTCTGATGGCGCTGTCGACCGGCGCGATCGCGTTCGCCGGGTCGTATCCGGCCTTGCTGGCCTGCGTCGCCGGCTACGCGGTCGGCGCGGTGATGACCCGGCCGACCCAGCAGACCCTGATCGCCGGCCTCGCCGATGCGCGCGCATTGGGCACCTTCCTCGGCGTGAGTTCGTTGAGCCTCGCCGTCGGCGGCGGCCTCGGCAACATCGCCGGCGGCTGGCTGATGGACGTGGCCGCGGCCAGCGCGCGGCCGTGGCTGCCGTGGACGACGTTCTGCGCGGTCGGGCTGCTCAGCGCGCTCGGCCTGCATCTGGCGCTGCGCGGGCGCGCGGCGCCGGCGTAGCGCAACCGTCTTCCTTCCCCGTCGCTTCAGTTGCCCTCTCCCGGACTCCGGCAAAAGGAGAGGGCTTTTTTTTGGCGATCACTGCGGGATCGCGGCGATCGCCTCGAACCGCTCGCGCAGAAACTCGCGCAACCGCTGCACCAGCGGGCTCAGCAAGCGCCGGTCGGGGCACACCAGATTCAACGGCGCCGGTTCGCCGCGCCAGTCGCGGCACAGCACGCGCAGTTGCCCGGCCCGCACTTCCTGCGAGATGTCGAGCCAGGACTTGAACGCGATGCCGTGCCCGGCCATCGCCCATCGCTTGACCGCGTGGCCGTCGTCGCTGACGCGGTCGCCGCGCACGCGCAGGTCGCGCGTCTGTTCGCCGCGGGTCAGCCGCCAGCGGTCCTGGGTTTCGCCGCGGATCAGCATGCGCAGGCAGTTGCGTTCGGCCAGCTCGTCCGGATCGGCCGGTTCGCCGTGGCGTTGCAGATACTGCGGCGAGGCGCACAGCACGCGGCGGTTGTCGGCGCGCAGCGGCAGCGCGATCAGGCTCGAATCCGGCGGCGGGCCGTAGCGCAGGGCGACGTCGACCGGCTGGCGGTAGACGTCGGCGAAATGGTCGGACAGGTTGGCGCGCAGCTGCACCTGCGGATGCGCGGCGAGGAACTCGTCGAGCCATGGCAGCACCAGGCTGCGGCCGAGGTCCGACGGCATCGACAGTTGCAGGCTGCCGCGCAGCGTCGCCTGTTCGCCGCGCAACGCCTGCTCGCCTTCGTCGATCGCGCGCAGCGCTTCGCGCGCGTGCTGGAGGAAGCGCTCGCCCTCGTGGGTCAGGCGCAGGCTGCGGGTCGAGCGCACGAACAATTGCGCGTGCAGTTCCGCTTCCAGGCGCTTGAGCGTGGCGCTGGCCGCGGCCGGGCTGATGTCGAGCGCGCGCGCGGCGGCCGACAGGCTGCCGGCATCGGCGGCGCGGACGAACAGGACGAGGTCGGCGAAGGCCTTCATTTTCAACGCCCGGTTGAAACAGAACCGGCTTATGCCCGGTTTTTGCCGCGCCGGCAAGGCGTCAGCCTGAGCTCCCCGCGTTTCCGGCCCCGGCCATGCCCGCCATCGACCCTCCCGCAGCGCCGCAGTGGCGCTTCGATCACCTCAATCTGCACGGCCACGCCGACGGCGCCGCACTGGCGGGTCTGTTCGGCGAAGTGATGGGGCTGCGTCCGGGCTACCGGCCGCCGTTCCCGTTTCCGGGGCAGTGGCTGTACCGCGGCGACGAGGCCTGGCTGCATCTGGTGCAGCCGCCGTCGCCGCGCGACGAACGCTTGCGCGTGGGTCACATCGCGTTCCGCACCGACGAGCCGGCCGCGGCGCTGATCCAGCGCGTGCGCGCGGCGGGCCTGCAACACGAGGTCGCGGTGGTGCCCGAGCGCGGCGAAGTGCAGGTGTTCGTGCCGCTGCCCGGCGGGCTGGTGATCGAACTCGACGCCGCGGCCGACCCGGCGTTGGCCGGCGACGGCGTCTACCGCAGCGCGCTCGCGCGGCAGCGCGTCTGAAGTCTTCCCAACGCGGCGCGGATCGCGCGCCGCTCACTCCCGATCCGAGGATCCGTTCCGATGAAGTTTCCCTCCCGCTCCCTGCTCGCCGCCGCCGCGTTGTGCGCCGCTCTCGGCGCCGCCGCGCACGCCGAAACCTTGAAACAAGACAAGCGTCTGCAAGTGGTCGCCGTGTCCGATGTGCGCCCCGGCAATGTCGCCGTCGCGCCCGACGGCCGCGTGTTCGCGACCTTCCATCCGCTCGGCGCCAGCAAGCTGCAACTGGCCGAAGTCGTCGACGGAAAGCTGCGGCCGTATCCCGACATGAGCGTGCAGAACGACGGCGCCGCGGCCACGGACACGACGCTCGACACCCCGCTGGGCATCAGCGTCGACCGCAAGAACCGCCTGTGGGTCGTCGACATGGGCCTCAAGCTCGGCAAGACCCGGCTGTGGTCGTTCGACCTGGCCACCGGCAAGCTCGCGCGCAAGTACGAACTGCCGGCGCAGATCGCGCCGAAGGGCAGCTTCGTCCAGGACTTCGCCATCGACGAGGCGCGCGGCTGGGCGTATCTGGCCGATATCGCCGACCCGGGCATCATCGCGCTGAATCTCGACAGCGGCGCCGCGCGCCGGTTCGGCGGCCACGCCGCGCTGCGCGCCGAAGACGTCGACATGAAGATCGACGGGCGGGTGGTGAATTTCGGCGGCAAGCCGGCGCGCGTGGGCATCAATCCGATCACTTTGTCGGCCGACCGCGAGACCCTGTACTTCGGCGCGATGAACGGCACCACCTGGTACCGCCTGCCGGCGCGGCTGTTGCGCGAAGGCGCCGACGACGCGGCGGTGGCCGCGGCGATCGCGCCGGCCGGGCCGAAGCCGATCAGCGACGGCGTCGCCACCGACGCCGCCGGCACGCATTGGTTCACCGACCTGCAACGCCACGCCATCGTCCGTCTCGGCCGCGACGGCAAGCTGCGCGACGCGTTGCGCGATCCGCGCCTGCAATGGCCGGACAATCTCGCGCTCGGCGCGGACGGCTGGATGTATCTGTCGGTCAATCAGCTCGACCGCACCCCGAGCTTCACCGGCGGCGCCGACAGCGGCCGTCCGCCGTATTACCTCTACCGCTTCCGCGCGCGTTGAGCCGGACAGGAGACGCCGCGATGAGCGATGAATCCCACGACGCGACACCGGCCTCGCCGCCGCGCCGGCGCTTCGTGCGCGACGCCGCGCTCGGCCTCGCCGCCGCCGCGGCCGCGGGCGGCGCGGCCGCCAGCGGCGCGCATGCCGCGCACGCGGCCGGCTGGGCGTCCGCGCCGCGCGTGCGCGGCGGCGATGCCGACGGCGAGCATTGGCCCGAGCACGCGCGCCTGGTGTTGTCGATCTCGATGCAGTTCGAGGCCGGCGGCGAGCCCGAGCGCGGCGCCGACAGTCCGTTTCCCGACAACCTGCCGGCCGGCTTGCCCGATCTGGCCGCGCGCACGTGGTTCCAGTACGGCTATCGCGAAGGCGTTCCGCGCCTGCTCGACCTGTGGGACAAGCACGGCCTCAAGGTCACCTCGCACATGGTCGGCGCGGCGGTGCTGAAATCGCCGGAGCTGGCGCGCGAGATCGTGCGCCGCGGCCACGAAGCCGCCGCGCATGGCATGGACTGGCGCTCGCAGGCCGGTATGAGCCGCGAGCAAGAGACGCGTTTCGTGCGCGACGGCATGGACGCGGTGGAGCGCATCACCGGCCAGCGCCCGCGCGGCTACAACTGCAACTGGCTGCGGCGCAGTCCGCATACGCTGTCGGTGCTGCGCGAGCTGGGCTTGGTCTACCACATCGACGATCTCAGCCGCGACGAACCCTTCATCGTGCCCGTGGACGGCGGCGACTTCGTGGTCGTGCCGTACACCTTGCACTGCAACGACATCGTGCTGATCGAGGGCCGCCATTTCTCCAGCCGCCAGTTCTGCGAGCAGCTCAAGGACGAGTTCGACCAGCTCTACGCCGAAGGCGCGACGCGCCGGCGGGTGATGTCGATCAGCACCCACGACCGCATCGGCGGCCGGCCCGCGGTGGTGCGCGCGCTCGACGAGTTCCTGAGTTACGCCCTGGCCCAGCCCGGCGTGGTCGGCGCACGCAAGGACGCGCTGGCGCGCTGGACCTTGGCCGATCGAAACAGCCGGCGCGAGCCGGCGGCGACCTGATCTTCCATTGGAGTTTGGCCATGAGCGAATTGTTGTTCGAACCGGCGCGTCTGGGCTCGCAGCTGCTGACCAACCGCATGGTGATGTCGCCGATGACCCGCGCCCGCAGCGCCCAGCCCGGCAACGTGCCGACGCCGGCGATGGCGCGCTACTACGCCCAGCGCGCCGGCGCCGGCCTGATCGTCAGCGAAGCCACCCAGGTGTCGCCGCAAGGGCAGGGCTACAGCTTCACTCCGGGCATCCACAGCGACGAACAGATCGCCGGCTGGCGGCAGGTGACCGGCGCGGTGCATGCCGCCGGCGGGCGCATGTTCCTGCAGCTGTGGCATGTGGGGCGGATGTCGCACGAGAGTTTCCACGGCGGCGAACGGCCGGTCGCGCCGTCGGCGCTGTCGCCGGAGGCGAAGGTGTGGATCGTGCGCGACGGCGTCGGCGGCCTGGTCGATTGCCCGGTGCCGCGCGCGCTGCGGCGCGAGGAGATCGCCGGCATCGTCGAGCAGTTCCGCCGCGGCGCCGCCAACGCCATCGCCGCCGGCTTCGACGGCGTCGAGATCCACGCCGCCAACGGCTATCTGATCGATCAGTTCCTGCGCACTACGTCCAACCGGCGCGACGACGACTACGGCGGTTCGATCGGCAACCGGGTGCGTTTCCTCGAGGAAGTGACGCGCGCGGTCGCCGGCGAGGTCGGCGCGGACCGCACCGGCATCCGGCTGGCGCCGTACATCACCGCGCGCAACATGAACTGCCCGCAGATCATCGCCGCGATCCTGGAAGCGGCGCGGCGCCTGCAGGACATCGGCGTGGCCTATCTGCATCTGTCCGAAGCCGATTGGGACGATGCGCCGCACGTGCCCGATTCGTTCCGCCACGAACTGCGCGCGATCTATTCCGGCGGGCTGATCGTCGCCGGCCGCTACGACCGCGAACGCGGCGAACGCATCCTGCGCCAGGGGCTCGCGGATCTGGTCGCGTTCGGCCGGCCGTTCATCGCCAATCCCGACCTGCCGCAGCGCTACGCCCACGACTGGCCGCTGGCGGCGTTCGACCCGGCGACATTGTTCGGCGGCGACGAGCGCGGCTACACCACGTATCCGGCCTATTCGGCCTGAGCCGCGGATCCGCCTGCGGTTACGGCGCGGTGGCGCGTTCCAGCGCCATCAGCGTCGCCAGCGCGTCCTCGCGCGATTCGCCGCACATCGAAGGTTGCGGCTGCAACGAGCCGCAGAAACGCGGGCGCTCGGGTTTTCCGAACAAGCGGCAGCGCAGTTCGTCGTCGAGTTGAACGCAGGGAATGCCGGCCGGTTTGCCGTGCGGCATGCCGGGAATCGGCGAGGCGATCGACGGGGCGATGCAGCAGGCGCCGCAGCGGTCGCGGCAGGGCATCGCCGCGCGCTCAGGTCTGCGGCGGCGCCGGCCGCTTGGCCAGCACCGCGGCGATCAACAGGCCGGTGGCGGTCAGCGACAGCAGGATGTGGACGCCGCCGACCACGGATTGGCCGAGGCCGGCCGTGCTCGCGCTCATGCCGGACGCCATCATCTTGTACATCCAGGCTTGCCCGGCCAGCCCCAGCAACATGCTGAGGATCTGCAGCGAGAACGCGGCGACCGCATAGACCGCGCCGACGCCGATGCGGCGCTTCCACGACAGGCACAGGGTCACGCCGACGGCGCAGGCGATCAGGTTCGGCGCGGACATCGCCGCTTGCATGCCCAGTGCGGGCAGCCAGTCTTCGAAGGTCATGCAGGGCTCCTTGCCGGAACGCGCGCGGCGCGGCGCGCGCAGAAATCGATAGTCGCGAGCGCAGTCAATCCGCGGTCACCAGAGTGCCCGCGCCCTGGCGCAGCAGGTCGTAGACCGGATCGGTCTCGGGGCGGCGGCGGTGCCAGCGCTCGAAACTCTCGGCGGCCTGTTCGACCAGCATGCCGAGGCCGTCGATGCGGTCGTGCGCGCCGGCGACCTTGGCCCAGGCCAGGAACGGGATCGCCGCTTCGCCGTAGCTCAGGTCCACCGCCGCGGTGCGCGGCGTGGCCAGGCTCATCGGCAGGCTCGGGAATTCGTGTTCGCGCGCGGCCGAGGTGGCGTTGACGATCAGATCGAAGTTGCCGAGGTTGCCGACGTCGCTGAGGTAGCGCGGATGCACCCGGCCCGGTTGGCCGAGCGTGTCGGCCAGCGCATCGGCGCGTTCGCCGGTGCGGTTGACGATGAACAGGTCGCCGATGCCGGCGTCGAGCAAGGCCGGCGCCACGCCGCGCGCGGCGCCGCCGGCGCCGATCAGCAGGCTGCGGCGTTCGCGCAGGTCCAGGCCGTGGCGTTCGGTGAGGTCGCGGATCAGGCCGACGCCGTCGGTGTTGTCGCCTTCCCAGCCGGTGGCGCTGCGGATCAGGGTATTGACCGCGCCGGAACGGCGGGCGCGCTCGCTCAGGTGGGTGCAGATGCTGGCCGCGCGGGTCTTCAGCGGCAGGGTGATGTTGGCGCCGAGGCCGCTTTCGGCGGCGAATTCGGCCAGGGCCACGTCGAAGCGCTCCGGCGCGGCGTCGACCGCCACGTACTCCAGCGCGATCCCGAACTGGCGCGCGAACGCCGCGTGGATGCGCGGCGACAGCGAATGCGCGACCGGATGGCCGAACACCGCATAGCGCAGGACCGGGCTGGACGAGCTGGAATCGATCGACATGACGCGCGCCTCGTTAGACTGGTGACCCTTCCGATGGGAGCAAGACGCGCATGCGGCACGCCAGGGTCTGGTTGCGACCGAGTGTACTCCTCGCCTGGGCGGTCGCCAGCCCGGCCGGAGCGGGTCTGAACGAATACGGCATAGAAGGCATGGGTGTGGTGTCCACCGCGCACAGCGAAGTGCGCGCGAGCGTGAGTCCCGACGGACGGCGCATCGTCTGGGGCAGCGACCGTCCCGGCGGCGCCGGCGGGCGCGACCTGTGGCAGGCCACATTGGTCGACGGCCGCTGGCAGAACCCGCAGCCGTTGCCGCTCAACACCGCCGCCACCGACTTCGATCCGCACTTCAGCGCCGACGGCCGCTGGCTGTTGTTCTTCTCCGACCGTCCCGGCGGCCACGGCAAGGACGATCTTTATCGCGCTGCGGTGCTGGCCGACGGCGGTTTCGGCCCGGCCGAGAATCTCGGCGCGGGCGTCAACAGCGCCGGCCGCGAATGGGCGCCGACCTTGAGCCGCGACGGCCGCCACCTGCTGTTCGCCAGCGACGGCCGCGGCGGCGCCGGCGGCCAGGACCTGTGGATCGCGCGCTGGAACGGCCAGGCCTTCGTCGACCCGCGTCCGGTGCCCGGCGTGAACACCGCCGCCGACGAATTCGACGCCGCCTGGCTCGGCGACGGCCGCGCGATCGTGTTCACCCGTTCGCAGAGCGTCGACGGCGACAAGCCGTTCCGCCTGTACATCGCGCAATGCGACGGCCAGCGCTATGGCGACGCGGTTCCTCTGAAATTGTCGTTCAACACCGAGGAGAACTTCACCTTCGGGCCGTCGCTGGACTGGAACAAGCCGGGCGAGTTGTTGCTCAACGGCACGGCGAAGTCGCCGAAGGCGGGGCGGCAGGACATCTATCGGATGGCGGCGCCGGCGGTTACGGGCAAAGACGGGTGTGTGGATGAAATAATCGCCAAAGGACGAGGTTAGCTTCGAGTGACTTCTGACGCCTAGGAAAGGTGCCCCGAAGATGCCTGGACTAGTCTTCGGTCGATAAATCGGACGATCATCGTTAGTGGAGGCGTGATGGCATGGAATGATCTGATTGGATTTCTTCGAGCTATTCCGGACGTTGTTTGGTCTGGGATTTTTGCGGCGACACTCGCATTTACTGGGGTGATGTTGTCGAACCGAAGCAATACGTCGCGACTCATTCGCCAGCTTAAACACGATGCAGGAGAGAAGGCCAAAGATCGAAATGCTGTGCTACGAAGGGAGGTGTATCTTCGTGCCGCAGAAGAGTTTGTCCGAGCTAACAGTCGATTGGGCGCACTCACGCAAATCGATCCGGTCAAGCAGAACTTGGCTGATGGATTTCAGGAATTGTTCGTTGTTGGCGCCAAGGTTCAAATGGTCTCTCGGGCATCTACATCTAAGCTGGTCGGCGAACTTCTTGTAGCCTATGGCGAGACTTTGCTGGATCTTGCGAGGGATCTCCAGCCCGTGCACGATGTCCAGATAGATATAGCCATCGCCAATCAAGCCCACGATGAGGCTGCCGAGGAAACAAAGAGGGTGCTTGCTGCGTTGACTAGTTTTAATGAGTCGGCTAGTGCGAATGAGGCTGTGTTCAAGGCGCTCAGCCGCTCATTCGATTACAACGAGGGGAATAGAAGGACTCTATCTGAGCAAAGATTGAAGCTCTTAGATCTCCGTAGTGATCTAGTAGCCGATTTCGCGCGCAAAGTTATGCTCGCGATGAAGAGGGTTTCGAGCGTTCAACTTCCTGTCATGGTTGCAATTCGCCAGGAGCTCGATCTTGACGGTGACATCAGTGATTTTGAGGCTCAAGCTTTTGAGAATCAAAAAAGAATGGAAGTCGCGCTAGATGCATCTTTGAGGTGGATGGAAGCTGAGCGAGATCGCTCGTAGAGGCGGCCCTTCTACGAGACTGATGCCGCGTTGGTCTTTGCTCAGTATTCGTCAGATCTCTATGAGAACTGAGAGGTTCTCATCATGTGCATCTACATGATGCGAGGCCCGCTTTAGCGCGCCTCGCGCATCCATCTTGCCGCATCCAACGCGAAGTAAGTCAGCACCCCATCCGCGCCGGCGCGCTTGATCGAGGTCAGCGCTTCCATGACGCAGCCGCGCTCGTCGAGCCAACCGTTGCCGATCGCCGCGCGCAGCATCGCGTACTCGCCGCTGACCTGATACACGAACGTCGGCGCGCCGAATTCGTCCTTGGCCCGGCGCACGATGTCCAGGTACGGCATGCCCGGCTTGACCATGATCATGTCGGCGCCTTCGTCGAGGTCGAGCGCGATCTCGCGCATCGCTTCGTCGCTGTTGGCCGGGTCCATTTGGTAGGTGTACTTGTTGCCCTTGCCGAGCGCGCCGGCCGAGCCGACCGCGTCGCGGAACGGCCCGTAGAAGCTCGACGCGTACTTGGCGCTGTAGGCGAGGATGCGGGTGTGGATGTGGCCTTCGCTTTCCAGCGCGGCGCGGATCTGACCGATGCGGCCGTCCATCATGTCGCTCGGCGCGACCACATCGCTTCCGGCGGCGGCGTGCGACAGCGCCTGCTTGACCAGCGCCTCGACGGTTTCGTCGTTCATGACGTAGCCGCTGTCGTCGATCAGGCCGTCCTGGCCGTGGGTGGTGTACGGATCCAGCGCGACGTCGGTGATGACGCCGAGTTCCGGGAAGCGCTGCTTGAGCGCGCGCACCGCGCGCTGGCACAGGCCGTCGTCCTGCCAGGCGGCTTCGGCGGTCAGCGACTTGGCGTCGGGCGCGGTGACCGGGAACAGGGCCAGCGCCGGCACCCGCAGTTCGCTGGCCTGTTCGGCCACGCGCAGCAGTTCGTCGATCGACAGGCGCTCGATGCCGGGCATCGAGCCGACCGGGGCGCGGCCGTCGAGTTCGTGGACGAAGACCGGGTAGATCAGGTCGTCGGCGGTGAGGACGGTCTCGCGCATCAACCGGCGCGAGAATTCGTCGCGGCGCATCCGCCGCGGGCGGGTGTAGGGGTAGCTCATGGTGGCCTAGTCTACTCCCGTGCGGGGCGGGGGCCTGCGGCCGCGGGTCGCGGCGCGGCGGGACGGCGCGTTGCGGATTCGGCACGAAGCCCCTGTAGGAGCGGCGCGAGCCGCGACCGCGGGGCTTCGATCTTGCGGCGCAGGCCGATTTTCGCGGTCGCGGCTTGCGCCGCTCCTACAGGGGGCTTCGAATCAATCCGAGTAGACGCGGTAGCGCAGCGGCCGCACGTGGACGAGGCTCCCAGGCGCCGGCGTCACCGCATCCGGCGTCGCCACCAGATCCAGTTCCAGCGGCCGCGTCTGCCCTTCGACGTTGAGTTCCAGGGTGATCCGCTCGGCCAGCCGGTGCGCCGACAGCACCTGCGCCGGCAGGCCTTCGCCCGCGCCGACCAGGGCGATGTCGTGCGGGCGCACGTACAGGCGTGCGCGGCTGCGGCTGTGCACGTCGACCGGCAGGCGCAGGCCGTGGCCGTCGATCGACAGTTCGCCGCCCTCGGTCTGGCCGTCGATGACGTTGGCGCGGCCGATGAAGTCGAACACGTAGGCCGAGGCCGGCGCGCTGTAGATCTCGTCGGGCGTGCCGATCTGTTCGATCCGGCCGTCCTTGAGCACGACCACGCGGTCGGCCAGCTCCAGCGCTTCTTCCTGGTCGTGGGTCACGAACAAAGTGGTCTGCCCGGTCTGGTCGTGCAGGCGGCGCAGCCAGCGCCGCAGCTCGACGCGGACCTTGGCGTCGAGCGCGCCGAAGGGTTCGTCGAGCAGCAGCACGGTCGGGTCGATCGCCAGTGCGCGCGCCAAGGCGACGCGCTGCTTCTGGCCGCCGGAGAGTTGTTCGGGATAGCGCGCACCCAGTTCGGGCAGTTGGATCAGCCCGAGCAGTTCCTGCACGCGCTTGGCGATCGCCGCCTTGTCGGGGCGCCGCGAGCGCGGCCGGCTGCGCAGACCGAAGGCGATGTTCTCGGCCACGGTCATGTGCTTGAACAAGGCGTAGTGCTGGAACACGAAGCCGACGTTGCGCTCGCGCAGGCTCAGGCGGGTGGCGTCGGTCTGGCCGAACAGCAGCTGGCCCGAGTCCGGCGGCAACAGGCCGGCGATGACCCGCAGCAAGGTGGTCTTGCCCGAGCCCGACGGGCCCAGCAGCGCGACCAGTTCGCCCGAGGCGACGTCCAGGTCGACCGCGTTGAGCGCGGCCACGTTCGCGTAACGCTTGGCGATGGCTTTGAGATGCAGGTCCATATCGTCTTCGCTCGTCAATGCCGCCGGTGCGATTGCGCCAGCGCATCGCCGTGCCGCGTTTCCAGCCACAGTTTCACCACCAAGGTCACCAGCGCCAGCCCCGCCAGCAGCGACGCCGCCGCGAACGCCGCCGCGGCTTCGCCGCCGAGTTGCTTGTACAGCACTTCCACGTGCAGCGAGAGCGTGTTGGTCTTGCCCATGACGTTGCCCGAGACCACGGTGACCGCGCCGAACTCGCCCATCGCCCGCGCGCTGCACAACAGCACGCCGTACAGCAGGCCCCATTTGATGTTCGGCAGGGTCACCTTGAAGAACATGGTCCAGGCGTTGGCGCCGAGCGAGCGCGCGGCCAGTTCCTCGTCGCTGCCTTGCTGTTCCATCAGCGGAATCAGCTCGCGCACCACGAACGGGAAGGTCACGAACAAGGTCGCCAGCACGATGCCCGGGGTCGCGAACAGGATCTTGAGGTCGTAGGCGTTGAGCACGTCGCGCAGGAAGCCGTGGGTCGGGCTGAACAACAGCACCAGACACAGGCCGGCGACCACCGGCGACACCGCGAACGGCAGGTCGATCAGCGACAGCAGCGCGCGCTTGCCGCGGAATTCGAAGCGGGTCAGCGCCCAGGCCGCGAACACGCCGCAGATCGCGTTGACCGGCACCACGATCGCCGCGGTCAGCAAGGTCAGCTTGAGCGCGTCGACGGTGTGTTCCTCGCTGACCGCGCCCCACCAGACTTTCAGGCCGCTGCCGAACGCCGCGCCGAGCAGGGCGAACAGCGGCAGCACCACCACCAGCAGCATGACCGCCGCGGCCAGGCCGATCAGCAGCCAGCGCACCCAGGCCGGTTCCTGCAGGTGGTCGCGCTCAGCCATCGCGGCGGTTCCCGTGCGCGAACAGGGTCGAGGCGGCGTTGATCGCCAACAGGCAGGCGAACGACATCAGCAGCAGCAAGGTCGCCAGCACGATTGCCGCGGGCACGCCGCCGTCTTCTTCCAGGCGGATGGTGATCAGCATCGGCGCGATCTCGGTCTTCCACGGCAGGTTGCCGGAGATGAAGATCACCGAGCCGAACTCGCCGAGCGCGCGCGCGAACGCCAGCGCGAAGCCGGTCAGCAGCGCCGGCAGCAGTTCCGGCAGGATCACTCGCCGCAGCGTGGTCAGGCGCGAGGCGCCGAGCGAGACCGCGGCTTCTTCCTGCTCGCGCCCGAGCGCTTCGAGCACCGGTTGCACGGTGCGCACCGCGAACGGCAGGCCGACGAAGATCAGGGCGATGACGATGCCGGTGAAGTTGTTGACGAGCTGGATGCCGAACGGTTGCAGCAACTGCCCGACCCAGCCGTTGGCGTCGTAGATCGCCGCCAGGGTGATGCCGGCGACCGCGGTCGGCAGCGCGAACGGCAGGTCGACCAGCGCGTCCATCAGGCGCCGGCCGGGGAAGCGGTAGCGCACCAGCACCCAGGCGATCAGCGCGCCGAACAGCAAGGCGGCGATCGCCGCGACCAGGGACGCGCCGAAGCTGACCTTGAGCGAGGCGATCACGCGCGAATCGGAAATCGCGCGCGCCCAGCCGGCCCAGCCCAGGCCGCCGGAACGCAGGATCAGCGCCGCCAGCGGCAGCAGCACGATCAGGCCGAGCCAGGTCAGGCCGATGCCGAGGCCCAGCCCGAAACCGGGCAGGGGACGGCGCCAGCGACCGGAGGCCGGCAATGGGAGGGCTTGCTCGCTCATGTGGCGGTGGGCGGCAGAAGTTGTGAGGACGCAGGGGTGCGACGCTATCGCGGTTTCCCGAACGCGTGGAAATGCGCGTTGGTTGTATCGAGGTGCGCGATGGCGATATGGGGTTCGAGTCGGGGGTGGCGCGGAAGTTCCGTACGGTGAATGGGCGGGCGATGCTGGCGTACCGGCCGTACGTATGCGAGGGCCTTCGGGCCCGACGTTTTCGGCTCCGATCAATGCGACCTGGAACAAACGCCTCGGGCCCGAAGGCCTTCCCGCAACAGCGCAGCCGAGCCTGGAGCAACGGCGAGCCGCGGCCGCGCCGGCTCTCGCACGCCGGCGCGGCCGCGGTCTCAGGCGGAACTCACTTGGGCTGGTAGATCTTGTCGAAGAACCCGCCGTCGGAGAAATGCGCGGCCTGCGCCTTCTTCCAGCCGCCGAAGGCGCCGTCGATGGTGACCTGCTTGACCGCCGGGAACTTGCTCAGCTCCGCCGCCGGCACCTTGTCCGGTTCGGCCGGACGGTAGCCGTGCTTGGCCGCCAAGCGCTGGCCTTCGGGGGTGTAGAGGAAGCGCAGGTAGGCTTCGGCCTGCTTGCGGGTGCCGTGCTTGTCGACGTTCTTGTCGACCCAGGCCACCGGCGGCTCGGCCTTGATGCTCAGGCTCGGCACTACGATCTCGAACTGGCCGCGGGTGTTGGACTGGTGCAGGGTCAGCAGCGCTTCGTTCTCCCAGGCGATCAGCACGTCGCCGATCTTGCGGTCGACGAAGGTGGTGGTGGAGCCGCGCGCGCCGGTGTCGAGCACGGGCACGTTCTTGAACAAGGCCGAGAGATAGTCGACGACCTTGTCGCCGTCGCGGAACTTGGTCGAGGCCCAGGCCCACGCCGCCAGATAGTTCCAGCGCGCGCCGCCGGAGGTCTTGGGGTTGGGGGTGATGACCGCGACGCCGGGCTTGATCAGGTCGTCCCAGTCCTTGATCCCCTTCGGGTTGCCCTTGCGCACCAGGAACACGATGGTCGAGGTGTACGGCGAGCTCTGGTGCGGCAGGCGCTTCTGCCAGTCGGCCGGCAGTTGCTTGGCGTTGGCGACGGTGTCGATGTCGCCGGCCAGCGCCAGCGTCACCACATCGGCTTCCAGGCCGTCGACGACCGCGCGCGCCTGCTTGCCGGAGCCGCCGTGCGAGGTGCGGATGTTGAGGGTCTCGCCGGTCTGCTGTTTCCACTGCGCGGCGAACACCTGGTTGACCTCGGCGTAGAACTCGCGGGTGGGGTCGTAGGAGACGTTGAGCAGTTCAGCGTCCTTGGCCGCGGCGGTGCCGGCGGCCAGCGCCACGCTGAGCAGAATCCATCGGTAGGCGGTTTTCATCGGTCGATCCTCTGCGAAGTGGCGTAAACGGATAAGTACGGACAAAGGCGGATCAGAATGCGAGCTGGGCGCGGGTGAAGAAGGCTTTTTCGTCTTCGCGGTCGCGCCCGGCCGCGGCGCCGCCGTCGAATTGGGTCTGGGTGTAGTTGGCGACCAGCTTGAGGTTGGAGGTGAGGTACCAGTTCAGGCCCAGCCCCCACGACCGCGCCGCGGCGGCGACGGCGTTGGGATCGGCGAAGCGCGGGAACGCGGCGTCGTCGATTTCCAGACGGCCGTAACGCGCGACCAGCTCGAACGCGCCCCAGCCTGCACTACCGACGGTAAAAGCTTGGTTAGGCCGGGTCACGCCGCGGTAGCCGGCGTCTTCGCCGGTGAGCACCAGACCGGCGGTGACTTGCCAGGCGCGGTGGTCGAGCTCCTCGCGCGCCGCGCCGACGCGGACCTCCTGGCTGGAACTGACGTACTCGCCGAGCAGGCCGAATGCGTTGCGGTAGTAGTACAGCTGCGGCGACCAGCGCTTGCTCGCGCCGTCGGCGAGCACGGTGCTGCGGTAGTTGAAGAACTGCGACTGGCCCGGGGTGCGGTAGCGCGGCAGGAAGTTGTTGCCGCTGCCGCGGCGGTCGCCGGCGCTGGCGCCGAGGCCGAAGCCCAGGCCCTGCAACGCGCCGCCGGCGTTCTTCCACGGTTCCAGGAAGATCCGCCCGGCGTATTCGAATTCGTTGTCGGGATTGGTCGTGGGGCTGTCGCGGCCGTCGACCGCGCCGTTGAACACGCCGACCGCGTACGACACGGTGGAACCGGCGAACTCGCCCTGCAGCTGCAGGCCGAGGTCGCGGTTGGGCGTGAGCTCGGACGCCAGGCCCAGTTCGATCAGGCCGGTGGAACCGCTGGATTGCAGGCGCTCCAGCCCGACCGGGCTCTTGAACTTGCCGATCCGCAAGGTCGCGCGCGGATCGAACTTGAGGTCGAGGTAGGCGTCGTTGATGGTGGCGCTGTCGCCGGCGAACTCCGGCATGACCCGGAACCCGACCAGCGAGCCCCAGCTGCCTTCGATGCTCGGCTGGATGCGGCGCCACAGGAAGCTGTCGTTCTGCGGCACCTGTTCGTCGCCGATGAAGAAACGCCCGTCGGCCTGGACCAGCGCCTTGAGCTTGATCTCGACATCGCCCGGCGGCGGCGACTTGATCGACAGGCCCTTGCTCGCGCTCAGCGACACCACCGGCGTGCTCGCGGCCTTGGCCGCATTGTCCTCGGCCTGCAGTTCCAGCTTGCGTTCGATGATGCGCAGGCGCTGGTCGAGATCGGCGAGGTTGCCGTCGCCCTGCGCGTCGGCGGGTGCGGCAGTGCCGAGGCGCTGCTCGATGGCTTTGAGGCGCTGCGCGAGTTGTTCAACGGTGAGTTCGGCCGCGTGTACGGGCAGGCCCGCGGCGCAGGCGAGCGCGGCCCACAGCGGCGCAGTGGACAAGCGTAGGTAAGGCCGGCGGACCCGGGTCGGCATGGATTGCTCCTTTCATCGGAAGACGGTGGAAGGGCCCGGTGGCGCGGACCACGGAACTGGCAGAAAAAACAACAACGACAAAACAAATAGAAACCGCAGTCGCCCCCAGACAACCCGACAGCGCCCCAACAACGACACCCCATCGAGCACCTGCGCCCGCAACCCAGGCAAGAAACACCTGCGTCCGAACAGCGAAGCAACATCGAAATGAATTCCGGCTTTCGCCGTAGCGACGGCGCCGATGGAGCCGCCTCGTTCGCGGTCGCTTGGCTGTGTCGGTGGCGACGCTCCGCCGCGACGCACACGCCGCGTCAGCGATACCGCACCGGCCCACCGCCCGCCGACGCCCCCGCGCCCGGCTTCAACAGCGACGAATCCTCATCCCCACGACTCCCCCGCCACCGTCACCTCCACCCGCTCGCTGCGAACGATCTCGACGATGCGCGCCCCTTGCACCACCACCTCGATCCGCCCCGCGCCGAGCCCGCGCAAGGTCTGCAACAGCACGAACTCGCTGTCGCTGAGGTTGACGATGTTGATGTCCGGTTCCGGCGCGCGCTGCGCTGGGTAACGCACGGTCGTCACTTGCGCCGCCGCGCGTTTGCCGGCGCCGGACGCGGCGGATTTGCGCGCCCGGCTCACAGCGAATCTCCGAAGCCGCCCGCCAGGAACGTCGCATCGAGCAGCGCCGGGTCGATCGCCGCCGCGCCGAAATCCGGCATCAGCGCCAACTCGCGCAGGCTGCGCCGGTCGAGCACGTTGGACAGCGCGTCGCGCGCTTCGCGCATCAGCGCGCGCAGGCTGCACGCGTCGGGGTCGGCGCAGTCGGCGCAGGGCTGATAGGCGCTGACGCTGGCGCAGCGCACCGGCGCCAGCGGGCCGTCGATGGCGCGGATCAGGTCGCCGACCATGATCTGGTCGGCCGGCCGCGCCAGGGTGTGGCCGCCCTTCTGCCCGCGCCGGCTGTTGATGAAGCCGGCTTCGCGCAGGTCGACCAGGATCGATTCGAGGAATTTGCTCGGCGCGCCGCTGTGCTCGGCGATGGCCCGCGCCTGCAGCCGGCCGTGACGCGTCGCCGGCGCGGTCCGCCCGCTCTCGGCGCGCGCCAGCGCGCACATCGCGCGCAGGGCGTACTTGGCCTTCATCGTCAGCATTTCCCATTCACCATGTAGGAAATGTGGCGCGGGGGCCGGCGCAGGGGAAAAGGTATTGGCTTATCTGGGTATGACGGCGGGGAATGTGGGTTGTGGAGCGGGGGAGGGGTGAAGCGGGGAAGGTAGAGCGGGGTTGGGGACCTGGGGGGGCGCGGTGGGCGGGAGGGGCGTCGCAGCCGGGGCTGAGCCGGTAGGATGCGGCGATGCGACTCTCGACTCCTTTGCCGCCGCTGGCCCGCACCTGCCTGACGGTGCTCGCTTTGCTCGCCGCCGTCTGCTGGCTGGCGCCCTGGCTCAGCGCCTACGGGCCGGCGCTGCCGGATTGGGAAGCCTTGTCGGCCGCGCCGGGGACGGCCGGGCACTGGTTCGGCACCGACGCCATCGGCCGCGACGTGTTCGCGCGCACCCTGGCCGGCGGACGCTTGTCGCTGGGGATCGGCCTGCTCGCCAGCGTGGTCGCGCTGGCGATCGGGCTCAGCTACGGCGCGGTCGCCGGGCTCGCCGGCGGTCGGGTCGAACGCTGGATGCTGCGCGTGCTCGACGTGTTCTCGGCGCTGCCGTTCCTGTTGGTGGTGATCCTGCTGCTGACCTTGTTCGAGCGCTCGCTGTGGCTGTTGCTGGCGGCGATCGGCGGCTATGTCTGGATCGACCTGGCCCGGGTCATGCGCGCGGAGGCCGCGCGCCTGCGCGAGGCGCCGTTCGTGCTCGCCGCGCAGGCCGCCGGCGCCAGTTTCGGCCAGCGCCTGCGCTGGCACGTGCTGCCGAATCTGTTGCCGCTGGCCTTGGTCTATCTGGGCCTGATCCTGCCGCAAGCGATCCTGGTCGAGAGCTTCCTCGGCTTTCTCGGCCTGTCGATCGACGAGCCCTCGTCGAGTTGGGGCGGGTTGCTCGCCGAGGGCGTGCAGGAACTCGACAGCGCGCCGTGGACCTTGTTGTTCCCGGCCGGGTTCCTGGTCGCGACGCTGGCGGCGTTCCAGTTCCTCGGCGACGGTTTGCGCGACTGGCTCGACGTGCGCGGCCAGGCGCAGGCGCGCGGCGCCGACGACGCGCGTCCGGCCGAGGCCGCCGCGGCATGAGCGCGCTGTTGGAATTGCACGGGTTGCAGGTCGAAGCGGCCGAGCGCGGACGCGCGCCGCGCGCGCTGCTGGGGCCGCTGGATCTGGAACTGCAGGCTGGCCAATGCCTCGGCGTGGTCGGCGAGAGCGGCAGCGGCAAGAGTCTGACCGCGTTGTCGCTGCTGGGGTTGTTGCCGGCGCCGCTGCGCGCGCGCGGCGGGCTGCGCGTGGACGGCGTCGAGCTGGCGCTGGATTCGCCGCAGCACGCGCGCTTGCGCGGCCGCACCCTGGCGTGGGTGCCGCAGGATCCGCTCGCTTCGTTGCATCCTCTGCGCCGGGTCGGCGCGCAACTGGTCGAAACCCTGCGCGCGGTGCTCGGCCTGGGCGGCGACGAGGCGCGGCAGCGGGCGCGCAGCTTGCTCGAGCGCGTGCAGTTGCCCGAGCCGGCGGCGGCGCTGACGCGCTATCCGCACGAATTCTCCGGCGGCCAGCGCCAGCGCATCGCCATCGCATTGGCCTTGGCCACGCAGCCGCGCGCATTGATCGCCGACGAACCGACCTCAGCGCTGGACGCGCGCATCGCCCGCGACATTCTCGATCTGCTCGACCGCCTGCGCCGCGAGGACGGACTGGCGCTGTTGCTGATCAGCCACGATTTGCCGCTGGTCGGCGCCTACGCGCAACGATTGCTGGTGTTGCAGCGCGGCGCGGTGGTCGAACGCGGCGACACCGCGCAGGTGTTCGCCGCGCCCGCGCAGGCGTACACGCGCGAGCTGATCGCGGCCGACCGGATCGCGCCGCTGGCGGCGCCGGCGGATGCCGGCGCGCCGGTGCTGGTGCGCGGCGAAGGCTTGCGCATGCGGTATCCGCGCGCCTCTCGCGCGGCCTTGGACGGAGTCGATATCGAACTGCGGCGCGGCGAAGGCCTGGCCCTGGTCGGCGAAAGCGGCAGCGGCAAGAGCACGCTCGGGCGCGCGTTGCTGCGTTTGTTGCGCGGCGCGCAGGGGCGGGTCTGGTTCGACGGCGTGGATCTGGCCTCGCTCGACGCCGCCGCGCTGCGCACGCTGCGCGCGCGTACCGGCGTGGTGTTCCAGGATCCTTACGCGTCGCTAGATCCGCGCTTGCGCGTGGCCGACATCGTCGCCGAGCCGCTGCGCATCCACGGGCTCGGCGACGCGGCGGCGCGACGCGAACGCGCGGCCGAGCTGATGCGTGCGGTCGGGTTGCCCGAGCCGGCGATGCTCGATCGTTATCCGCATCAGTTCTCCGGCGGGCAACGCCAACGCATCGCGATCGCCCGCGCCTTGGCGACGCGGCCGCAGCTGTTGGTGTGCGACGAAGCGGTGTCGGCGCTGGATGCGCACCATCGCGCTGCGGTGCTGCAACTGCTGGTGCGGCTCAAGCGCGAACACGGTCTGGCGTTGTTGTTCGTGACCCACGACCTGTCGGCCGCCGCGGCGGTGGCGGAGCGGATCGCGGTGCTCGAGGCCGGACGCATCGTCGAAAGCGGAACGACGGCGCAGGTGCTCGGCGCGCCGGCGCATGCGCATACGCGCGCGTTGCTGGCGGCGCGGGCGGCGTTGTAGCGGAGCCTTGTTTCGCGATGCGTTGCGGGCGTCGCGTCGGTGGGTTCGCGGTCGCGGCTTGTGACCGAAGGAAATCCCGTGGGACGCCGCTCCTACAACAGGAGCGGCGCCATTGCGCTTAAATCAGGCCGCCGCCGAGGCTCAGGCGGGCGATGCCGACGACGATGACGATGGCGTTGAGGATCAGGCCGGCCTTGGCGCGGCCGTTCTTGCCGGCGCCGCTGAACAGCACGCCGATGGCGGCGATGATCGCGCCGACCGCGGCGAACGGGATCAGGAACCAGTTGCCCCATCCCAACAGCGGAATCAGCGCCAGGATCATCCACAGCAGCGCCACTACGCCCCAGATCAGGCTGATCACTCCCATCGTCGTCGCGCTCCACATGCCGGCCGGATCGGCCCGCTAGCAAAATCGGTGCTGCAGTGCGCCGCTTCAAGTGCCGTTCGTCGCGGTGCGGGGGCGGCCGTTCAAGCGGGGCCGCGCGATGGCGTCGCCACAGCCGCTTTGCGGTTGGCGGAAAGTACGCATTTCGACGGCGCTTCGGCGTCGGCTTCGGGCGCGGGGGAATCGCGCGGCGTCGAGCCTCGACGGCTTCGGTCTTCGTCGCTGCGGCGATCTGAGCGATGCGGTGCGGGTGAGCAGAATGTTCGGATCAACCCCGTAGATTCTCCCTGCTGCATTGCAGCAGCGTTACCGAAATCATGCTGGATCTGGTTAATTTGGTGAAGTAAATCGCACCTGCTTGGCTGTATAAAAGTGCATCAAATCGCTTTATGGTTAGTCGGGCCGGTGCCGGGGAGGGCGCGGTCTAACGCAGCGTCAGAACGCATGCCTTGACGGTTCCGTATCGGTTCTTGTCAGCCTTAGGGGAAAAAGGAATGAATCGCAGCACTTTATTGGCGCTGGCCATCGCCGGCGTCATCGCTATGAACGTGGTCGCGTCCGGACAGGCGCACGCAGGCAGCGCCTGCGACCTCAACGACGGCATCGCCGGTAACGAAAACGCCGGCGGCAGCACCGCCAACGGCGCCGACGCGGTCGCGTGCGGCAACAACAACAGCGCCGATGGCGCGGGGGCGGTCGCGGTCGGCAGCAACAACGCGGCGGCCGGCGAGAACAGCCACGCATCCGGCAGCGGAAACTTCGCTACCGGCGCGCGCTCGTCGGCGGTCGGCAGCGACAATCTCGGGCTCGGCGACGACAGCACGTCGATCGGCTCGGGCAATCAGACGGTCGGCGCCAATTCCACCGCGGTCGGCGCGCTCAACATCGCCGGCTCGGAAGACAGCAGCGCCATAGGCGCAAGAAATTACGCGCAGGGCGTCGGATCGAACGCGGTGGGCCGCGACAACCGGGCCGGCGGCGCGCGCGCCAACGCAGTCGGCGGCGGCAACTTCGCCGACGGCGACGACGCCACCGCCATCGGCAACGGCAACACCGCCAGCGGCGCGCGCAGCTTAGTCGCCGGCTTCAACAGCCAGGCCAGCGCCGACGATGCGGTCGCGCTCGGCAACAACTCGGTCGCCGATCGCGCCAACACGATTTCGGTCGGCGCGTCCGGGGCCGAGCGCCAGATCGTCAACGTCGCCGCGGCGACCCAGGACACCGACGCGATCAACCTGGCGCAGCTCAATCGCGCCGTGGGCGTGTTCGGCGGCGGCGCCAGCTTCGCCGGCGGCGTGTTCACCGCGCCGACGTACACGATCCAGGGCAACCCGTTCAACGATGTCGGCTCGGCGTTCGGCGCAGTCGACGGCCGCTTGACCGATCTGTACGGCCGCATCGCCGCGATCCCGGCCGGTCCGCAAGGCCCGCAGGGTCCGCAAGGGCCGCAGGGCCCGCAGGGGCCGCAAGGCCCGGGCGGTGGCGGCGGCTCGGCGCTGTCGGCCAACTACGACGACGCGTCCAAGAGCACGATGACCCTGGAAGGCGCCAACGGCACCCGCGTGGCCAACGTCGCCAACGGCACGGCTCCGACGGATGCGGTCAACGTGCGCCAGATGCAGGCCGGCAACGCGAGTTCGGTGCAGCAGGCCAACGCCTACACCGACCAGCGCATCAACGGCCTGAACCTGGACTTCGGCAATTTCCGCGCCGAGGTCAACGACCGCTTCGAAGACCTCGACCGGCGCATCCGCCGCAACGGCGCGATGTCGGCGGCGATGTCGCAGATGTCGGCCAACAGCGCCTACGCCAAGCCCGGCCGCGGCCGCCTCGCGGTCGGCGCGGGCTTCCAGGACGGCGAAAGCGGCCTGGCGATCGGCTACGGCCGCCGCATCAACGAGAACGTGTCGGTCAGCATCGGCGCCGCGTTCTCCGGTTCGGAGAGCTCGGGCGGGGTCGGGTTCGGCGTGGATCTTTGAGCTGGAGCGGGGTTAGGGATTAGGGGTTGGGGAACCGGGGAAGCGAAGGGACCGCGTTTGCGCGGGCCCTTCTTTATTCTCACGGGAACAGAACAAGCAACAGGCAACAGCAACGCAAAAGGCCCGCAAACGCGGGCCTTCTTGCTTCTGCGCGGTGCTGTCGCAGAACCGGCGCCGGCCCCACCGCCCGTGCGCCCTCAGTTCCCTAACCCCCAATCCCGCTCCACCTCACCCATGCACTCCGTCTATCTCCACCAGCAACTCATGCCGGCACACCGCCGCATGCAGCAACACCCGCGGCACGCGCTCGCCGTAGCGGCGGTCGAGTTCGGCGGCGATGAGCGGCAGGTCGGGCAGGTCGCGCACATAGACCTTCAGGCGCGAATCCGCGCCGAACGCCGGCGCCAGGCCGGGGCGCTGCTGGCGCGCGGCGCCGATCAGGCTGTCGAAGTTGGCCAGGGTTTCTTCGAGTTGCGCCAGCACCGAATCGGCATGCCGCGATTCGTGGCCGACCACCGCCGCGGTGCCCGACAGCAGCAGCGGCATGCGCGCCGACGATGGCGGCAGCATCGCGCGGGCGAAGCTCGGCGATTGCGGGCCGTAGCGGCGCGGATAGCGGTAGGCGCTGACTTGGCGCGGATTCTCCAGCGGCGCGCCCGGCGTGCGCGAGGCCAACCAATAGACCTGCAGCCGGCGCGCGCCGTCGACGCGGCCGATCGCGGTCGCGGCCGGCAGCCGCGCGATCGGGAACTCGCCCAGGCCAGCGGCGCGGCCGACGCAGAACACGCGGTAGCGCTCCTCGTCGCCGTGGCCGAGGGTGATGCCGTCGAGGTAGTTCCAGATCCGCAGCAGGTGCGGATAGCCGCGCTGCGCGGTGAACGCGATCAGCTTGCGGTACAGGTATTCGGCGGCGCGGCCGATTTCGCCGTTGGCCGCCTCGCCGGGCAGCGGTTCGGGTTCGTCGAGTTCGATCACGCCGAATTGCAGGGCGCCGTCTTCCGACCAGGCCAGATCGCCGTCGCGGCCGGCGACCACCGGGCCGACGCCGCGCCAGCGTTCCAGCCGGCGCGGGCCGAACGGCTCCAGCGGCACGCGCAGGTAGCGCGGGTCGTCGTGCCGCGGCGCGCCCTGGCCGAAACCGAACACCGCCAGGGTGTCGTCCGCGGCCAGCGCTTGCGCCGGGTCGGCGTCGAGGTAGTCGACCTCCAGGCGCGGGCCGCCGACCATCGCGGGCGCGGCGCTCATCGCCGGCCCCGCGCGCGGCGGGTCGGAGCGGCGGGGGACATCGGGGGCGCTGCGAAGGCGGGCGGCTCGTCGGAGCCGGCCGCGGCGAAGGCCGGGGCGGCCGTCGCGGACACGGAAACGGAAGGCTTCATGCGCAAATGATAGCTCGCGACAGGCGCAGACTGCGCAGCCGTATGGTCGCAGGCCAAGCGCCGCAAGGTCCGCCGTTTTGCATCCAATTGTTTGATTTTTATGAATTTTGCCGCGCCGGTGCGGAGCCCGCCCCGGCCTCGCCCCGCGCCGGCGGTTGCGCGCTGTGGCGCGATGAAGGATCGTGGCGCCCCTTGCTACGCCTGTCACGGAACACACGATGTCTGAACAAAGCCCTGCCGAACGCGAGCTGGCGCAGCTGCTGGTCGAGAGCCTGAACCTGGAAGACGTGGCGCCGGAGCAGATCGATCCGGACGCGGCGCTGTTCAACGACGGCCTCGGCCTGGATTCGATCGACGCGCTGGAACTGGCGCTGGCGATCACCAAGCGCTACGGCTTCCAGCTGCGTTCGGACAACGACGAGAACCGCCGCATCTTCGCCTCGCTGCGCGCGCTGTCCAGCCACATCGAACAGCATCGCGCCGCCTGATCTTTCTCCGCGTCCGCGCCGGCGCGCGCCGGTGCGGACGCCGCCGGACTTTCGACCCGCCGTGAACGAATTCGCGTCCAGCGCCAGCGTTCCGGCGCGCGTCCTGCTCGCCGTCGCCTACCCGCTGCTCGCGCACTGGGCCAGCCACGACGGCGGCGGCGTGCCGGCGGCGCTGGCCCTAGCCGACCTGCTCGCCTTCATCGTCGTCGACGGCTTGCTGGCGCTGCGCCCGGCGCCGTGGGCGATCTTCGCCGCGGCGCTGGCCGCGCTCGCTGCGCTGGTGCGCACGCCTTACCCGCAGATGCTGCTGCTGACCCCGCCGATGCTGTTCAACGGCTGGCTGGCGTGGTGGTTCGCGCGCAGCCTGCGCGCGCCGCGCGAGGGCCTGATCACCCGCATCGTCGCGGCCCTGTACGGCTGCGCGCCGCGCGAGCTGGCGCCGCCGCTGTACCGCTACACCCGCAGCCTGACCGCGCTGTGGGCGGCGGTGCTCGGGATGCTGACCCTGGTCAACGCCGCACTGGCGCTGATCGCGGTGCCCGACGGCTTGCTGGCGCGATTGGGCCAGCAGCCGTCGCCTTCGATCACCCAGGCGCAATGGTCCTGGTTCGCCAACATCGTCAATTACGGCGTGCTCGCGGCGATGTTCGCCGGCGAGTACCTGGTGCGCCGGCGCCGCTTCCACGACCGGCCGGAAACCGGCTTCTTCGATTTCCTGCGGCGCATGGCCCTGCTCGGGCCGCGTTTCTGGAAGGAATTGTTCTCGCCCTGAGCGGCGCGGACGCGCGGGTTTTCGCCGCCGGCGCGTCCGCAGCGCCCGCGCCGGCGCCGCCGCGGCAGCGTGAAAACGCTTGCAGCGCAGCCGTTCCGCCGCCTTTCATGCGCGCCTGTTCTATTCTTCGACCTCGTCTCCGTTTCGCTCTCGCCGCGCACCGTCCCATGAACTTCGTCGTCCCCGCCGATCATCCCTGCCTGCCGGGCCATTTCCCCGGCCGGCCGCTGGTGCCCGGCGTGGTGCTGCTGGAACGGGTGCTGGACGCGCTGCAGGCGCAGCACGGCGAACTGGCCGGGCTGCGGCTGCCGCAGGCGAAGTTCCTGCAGCCGCTGCTGCCGGGCGAAACCGCGCAGATCGAACTCGACGAAGCGGGGCCGTCGCGTTGGCGCTTCCGCGTGCGCCGCGGCGACGACCTGCTCGCCAGCGGCGAGATCGTCGCCGACGGCGCCGGCCGCGAGGATCCGCGCGCGTGAGCGACGGCCACTGGAAAGACCGCCCTGAAGGCGCCGGGCCGCGCGCCTACCGGGTCATCTTCTTCATCGCCAACTACGGCGGCCGCGCGCTGGCGCGGCTGGCGCTGTACCCGATCGTCGCGTTCTACCTGCTCGCGCGCGGGCCCGAGCGGCGCGCCTCGCGCGCCTACCTGGCGCGCGCGCTCGGCCGCGAGCCGCGGCTGATCGACGTGGCCCGCCACCTGCACACCTTCGCCGCGACCATCCTCGACCGGGTGTTCATGCTCAGCCGCGGCATGGACCGCTTCGACGTGCGCATCCGCGGCCTGGAATCGCTGGAACGCTTGCTCGACCGCGGCCAGGGCCTGCTGCTGTTCGGCTCGCACCTGGGCAGCTTCGAAGCGCTGCGGGTGCTGGCGCGGCGGCGGCCGCAGCTGCAGGTCAAGGTCGTGCTCGACCGCGGCCACAACGCCGCGCTGATGCGCATGCTCGACGCACTCGACCCGCGCATCGCCGCCAACGTCATCGACGCCGGCCAGGACGGCACCAGCATCGTCCTGCAGATCAAGCAGGCCGCCGAGGAAGGCGCGGTCGTGGCGATGCTGGTCGACCGCGCCGGCCCCGGCGAGGCGTCGACGCCGGCGACGTTCTTCGGCGCCGCCGCCGCGTTCCCGACCGCGCCGTGGCTGATCGCCGCCGCGCTGAAACTGCCGGTGGCGCTGGCCTTCGGCCTGTACCAGGGCGGCGCGCGCTACGAGCTGGTGTTCGAACCGTTCGCCGACGCGCTCGAGATCGAACGGCGCGAACGTCCGGCGCGGCTGGCCGCGCTGGTCCAGCGCTACGCCGAGCGCCTGCAGCACCACGCGCGCAGCGCGCCGTACAACTGGTTCAACTTCTACGATTTCTGGCAGGCCGATGATGCTTCCTATGTTCCGTCCGACGACGCTGGCGCTGCTGCTGGCGGCGACGTGGCCGCTCGCCGCGCCGGCTGAGCAGGCCGCCGCACCCGCTGCCGCCGACGCCGGCGCGCAGCCGGCCGACCCGGCCTGGATCCTGCCGCGCCTGGCCCAGCCGCTGCCGGCGCGCACCGACTTCGTCGAAGTGCGCGGCTCGGCCTTGCTCAAGGCGCCGCTGCGCGTGTCCGGCGAGTACCGCCGGCCCGACGCCGACACCCTGGTGCGCGAGGTGCGCGAGCCGTACGCGGAAACCACCACCATCCGCACCGGCGCCAAGCCGGGCCAGGGCGAGGTCAGCATCGTCCGCGCCGGCAAGCCGCCGCGGCGCTTCTCGCTGTCGCGCGCGCCGGAACTGGTGGCCTTGCAGGCCAGTTTCGGCGCCCTGCTCGGCGGCGACCGCGCCGAACTCGAGCGCCACTACACCCTGGCCGCGCAAGGCACGCGCCGGCAGTGGAGCATCGCGATGACGCCTAAGGACGCGCAGGTCGCCGCGCGCGTGCGCGAGATCGTGCTGCTCGGCCGCGACGAGGAACTGCGCTGCATCGAAACCCGGCCGGCGCGCGGCAGCGAGCAGCAACGCACCCTGCTCGCCAGCGCCGCGCGCGCCGCCGCCGGCGTCGCCGACGCCAGCCAGCTGGCCGCGCTGTGCCGCAGCCACGGCCCGGCGCGCTGATGACGCCGGCCCGCCGTCTGGCGTTCGCGCTGTTGTGGCTCGGCGTCCTCGCCGTCGCCGGCTGGGCGATCGGCGCGCACCTGCAACTCAGCGGCGACCTGCGCCGCTTCATGCCCAACGCGCGCACGCCGGCGCAGAAGCTGCTGATCGACGAACTCGGCGAAGGCCCGGGTTCGCGCCTGTTGTTGCTGGCGATCGAAGGCGACGCGCCGGCGACGCTGGCCGCGCAGTCGCAGGCGCTGCGCGCGGCGCTGGCGCCGCAGCCGGCGTTCAAGCTGGTCGCCAACGGCGCCGGCCTCGGCCTGGAAGCGGTGCCCGAGCGGCTGCGCCCGTACCGCTACCTGCTGTCGCCGACGCTCGACGAACAGCATCTGGACGCCGATTACCTGAGCGATCAGCTGCAAAGCCGGGTGCAGGATCTCGGCTCGCCCGCGGGCGAACTGATCGAGCCGCTGCTGCCGAGCGACCCGACCCTAGAAATGCTGCGCCTGGCCGAAGCCTGGCAGCCCGGGCTGACGCCGCAGACGCTCGACGGGGTGTGGTTCGACCGCGCCGGCAAGCAGGCGCTGCTGGCGGTGGAAACCCGCAGCGCCGGGTTCGACCCGACCGGCCAGGAGCGCGCCATCGCCGCGATCCGCGCCGCGTTCGCGCAGGCGCGCGGCGCCAGCCCGGCGCGGCTCACCGTCAGCGGGCCGGGCGCGTTCTCGCTGGAGATCGGCGGCCGCACCCAGCGCGAAGCGAGCCTGATCGGCACCATCGACAGCCTGCTGTTCGTCGCCCTGCTGTGGATCGCCTACCGCAGCTGGAAAGCGCCGCTGATCGGCGGCCTGCCGCTGGCGACCGCGGGCCTGGCCGGCCTCGGCGCGGTCGCGGGCCTGTTCGAGGGCGTGCACGGCATCACCGTCGCGTTCGGCTTCACCCTGATCGGCGTGGTCCAGGACTATCCGATCCATCTCTACAGCCACCAGCGCCCGGGGCTGTCGCCGTGGGCCAGCGCGCGCAGCCTGTGGCCGACGCTGGGCACCGGCGTGGCCTCGACCTGCATCGCGTACCTGACCTTCTTCGTCTCCGGCGTCGACGGCCTGCAACAGCTGGCGGTGTTCACCATCGTCGGCCTCGCCACCGCGGCGCTGACCACCCGCTTCGTGCTGCCGGCGCTGATCGATCCGGCGCCGCGCGACGTGGCCGAGTCGAAGCGTCTGGCGCGGGTGTGGACCGCGCTGGCGCGCTGGCCGCGGCTCGGCGTGGCCAGCGTGTCGCTGCTGGCCGCGCTGGCCCTGGCGGTGGTGTTGTTCGTGCCGGGGCCGTTCTGGCAGAACGATCTGGCCAAGCTCACGCCGGTGCCGGAAGACGCCCTGGCCCGCGACGCGCAACTGCGCGACGAACTCGGCGCGCCCGACGTGCGCTACGTGGCCGCGATCGAGGCGGGCGACGCCGAAGCCGCGCTGCAAGCCTCCGAAGGCTTGCTCAAAGAACTGCCGGCGCTGCGCCAGAGCGGCGCGATCGCCGGCTACGACCTCGCCGCGCGCTACCTGCCGAGCGCGCGCACCCAGCTCGAACGCCAGCGGCGTCTGCCCGAAGCCTCGACGCTGCGCGCGGCGCTCGCGCAGGCGGTCGCGGCGACGCCGTTCCGCGAAGACGCCTTCGCCGACTTCCTGCGCGACGTCGAGGCCGCGCGCCATGCGCCGCCGCTGCGCCCGCGCGATCTGGCCGGCACCGCGCTGGCGAGCAGCATCGAAGGCCTGCTGCGCGAACGCCCGGGCCGCGCGACCGCGCTGGTGGCGTTGTCGGGATTGCACGATCCGGCAGCGGTCGCGGCGGCGGTGCGCCGGCACGGCGGGCAGTTGCTCGACTTGAAGCAGGCGTCGGAGTCGTTGGTCGCCGAGTACCGCGGCCGCGTGCTGATGGCGCTGGCGCTGGCCGGCGTGCTGCTGGCCGCGGCGGTGTGGGTGGCGCTGCGTTCGCCGCGGCGGGTGCTGCGGGTGCTGGCGCCGATGGCGCTGAGTACCTTGCTGATCCTGGCCGCGCTGCGCGGCTTCGGCATCGAGCTCAACCTGTTCCACTTGGTCTCGCTGATCCTCGCCGCCGGGCTGGGCCTGGACTACGCGCTGTTCTTCGACCACGCCGGCGACGACCGCGCCGAACAGCTGCGCACCCTGCACGCGGTCATCGTCTGTAGCCTGACCACGTTCATGGTGTTCGCATTGCTGGCCTTGTCCTCGATTCCGGTGCTGCGCGCGATCGGCGCCACCGTCGCGCTCGGCGTGGTGTTCAATTTCGTGCTGGCGCTGTTGATCGTGCGCGAGCCGGCGGCGATGCAAGTCGCAGAAGGAGCGGGCGCCGATGCGCAAGCTTGAGGACCCCGCGCCGCTGCGCAGCCGCGCAGACATCGCCGCGCTGATCCCGCATCAGGGCCTGATGTGCTTGTGGGAGTCGGTGATCGAGTGGGACGACGACGGCCTGGTCGCGCGCAGCGACGGCCATCGCGATCCGGCCCATCCGCTGCGCGCGGGCGCGCGCCTGCATGCGGTGCATCTGTGCGAGTACGGCGCCCAGCTGATGGCGGTGCACGGCGGCCTGCTGGCGCGCGCGCACGGCGGCCGCGCCCGCGCGGGCGTGCTGGTGGCGCTGCGCGGGGTGGAGCTGCGCGCGCTGCGCATCGACGACTTGCCCGGCGCGCTGGAAGGGCGCGCGCGCAAGCTGATGGCGGGCGAGGACAGCTGGCAGTACGAGTTCGAAATCCTGCACGCCGGCGAACCGCTCGCGAGCGGGCGGGCGGCGGTCATGGCGCGAAGCTGAGCGGCGACGGACATCGTTCGGGCGCGGAGGACAGACAGAGATGAGTGCAACGGAAAAACCCGCGCGGCGGGCCTTGGTGACCGGCGGCAGCGGCGATCTCGGCGGTGCGGTCTGCCTGCGTCTGGCCGCGCAGGGCTGGCGCACGATCGTGCACGCCAACAGCGGCCTGGACCGCGCCGAGGCGGTGGCCGCGCGCATCCGCGAGGCCGGCGGCGCGGCCGAGGCGGTGGCCTTCGATGTCGCCGACGGCGAGGCCGCGCGCGCGGCGATCGAGGGGTTGCTCGAGGCCGGGCCGATCCAGTGCGTGGTCAACAACGCCGGCATCCACGACGACGCGCCGATGGCGGGCATGAGCCAGGCGCAGTGGAAGCGGGTCATCGACGTGTCGCTGCACGGCTTCTTCCATGTCACCCAGCCGTTGCTGCTGCCGATGGCGCGCACCCGCTTCGGCCGCATCGTCAGCGTGTCGTCGGTGGCGGCGGTGCTCGGCAACCGCGGCCAGACCAACTACGCCGCCGCCAAGGCCGCCTTGCACGGCGCGTCGCGGTCGCTGGCGCGCGAGATGGCCAGCCGCGGCATCACCGTCAACGTGGTCGCGCCCGGAGTCATCGAAGGGCGGATGGCGGAGCAGGCGTTTCCGCCGGAGGCGATCAAGCAGATGGTGCCGGCGGCGCGCGCGGGGCGCGCCGACGAGGTCGCGGCCCTGGTCGGGTTCCTGTGCTCGGACGAGGCCGGCTACATCAACGGGCAGGTGATCGGCATCAACGGCGGCATGGGCTGAGCGCGGCGCGCGGGCCGCGACGGCCCGGCGTCGGTCGCGGTCGCTCCGCGACACGGCGATCTTCGCGCAGCGGCCCGGCGGCGGGACGCGGCGGACGCGGCGCCGCCGGTCGGCCCGCGCGGACCGCCGATGAACGCGGCCGGCCGCACCGGGGCGCGCTTCACCGCGGCGGCCGCCGCGACGTCGTAGCATGGGGCCAACGTCCGTCGTCGGAATCGCCGTCATGCGCAGACTTTTCCTGTTGGCCGCGCTGGTGCTGGGCTTGAGCGCCTGCGCCAGTTCCCACGTCATCACCGGCCAGCCGCGCCCGCCGGTTCCGCTCGAACAGGTGCGCGTGTACTTCGCGCCGCCGCCGAGCCGCTACGAGGAGATCGCCCTGTTGCAGAGCAACAGCGGCGCCTTCACCTACGGCGAGCAGAACAAGATGAACTCGGTCATCAACAAGCTGCGCGGCGAGGCGGCCAAGCTCGGCGCCAACGGCGTGCTGTTCCAGGGCAGCGACGACGGCGCCGGCGGCACCGGCGTCAGCGTCGGCGCGGGCGGCGGCAGTTACGGCGGCGGCCGCCACTTCAGCGGCGGTGGGGTCGGCATCAGCATCAGCCCGCGGCAGAAGTTCGCGCGCGGCGTCGCGATCTACGTGCTCAATCCGCCGCCGATGAGCGACCCGGGCCCGCAGGCGCCGCCGCCGCCCGCGCGCTGAGCGCCGCTCGGACAAGAAGGCTCGCGGTTCATGCGGGGGAGCCTTCGGGCTCTCTCGAGGGTCTTCAGGCCCGCCACGTTCCTGGCCGATCGCCGCGGCGACGATCCGTCCGGCTTCAGCTCGAACCCACCGGCGCCTTGGGTGCCGGCACCGCGGCGAACTCGCCGCTGGGATCGTCGATCAGCGGCGGATGCGCGCGGATGCTGCGGTACACCTGCGCCACCCGGCCGCGGCGCAGGCAGTGCAGCACGATGTGCGAGGTGATCCGGCTGAAATCGCGCAGCGGTTTGAAGTGGCTGGCGCGGTAGGCCTGTTCGCCGTCGGCGTTGTAGCGCGATTCGATCGGCACCGACACGCAGCGGGTGCCCAGCCGCTGCGCGGCCGACATCAGGATCTGCGCTTCGAACACGAAATCCTCGCCCGGCACTTGTTCCATCGCAACGACTTCGGCCGGGTACAGGCGCTGCCCGCTCTGGCTGTCGGCGACCTGGTAGCCGGTGCCCCAGGCCACGCCCCAGTCGCCGAAATCGTTGGCCAGGCGGCGGTAGGTCGGTTGCGCCGCGCGCTTGCGCAGGCGCGCGCCGATCACGATATGGCCGGGATGGCGGTTGCCGCTGTCGATCAGGCGCGGGATGTCCTCGGCCGCGTGCTGGCCGTCGCCGTCCATCGTCACCACCGCGGCGGCGCCGCGGCGCAGCGCTTCGGCGAAACCGTCGCGCAGGCTGGCGCCCTTGCCGCGGCGTTGCGGGTGGCGCAGCAGCACCGCCGGCAGATCGGCGATGCGCTGCGCGGTGCCGTCGTCGGAACCGTCGTCGACCACGATCACCAGCGCGCATTGCGCCAGCGCGCCGGACACCACCTCGCGGATGCGCAGCGCTTCGTTGAGCGCCGGAATCACCACCGCGACGTTGTCGCGATGCAGGCGCACGCGTTCCAGCGGCGCGCGTTCCGGCTGCGGCGCCGTCGCCTCAGTCATCGGTCAGTTCCAGCCACAGGCAACGGCCGCCGCCGGCCGGCAGCGCAAGGCGCGCGTCGCCGGCCGCCAGCGCGTCGAACAGCGGCAGCATCGGCGCGCTGGCGTTGCCGTGGTCGCGCGCGTGCAGGCGGCCGGGCGCGGCCGCCGCGGCGGGCGCCGGGCCGAGCCAGGCGTGCAGCGCCGGCGCGCCCGCGCGCGGCGCGCGGCCGAGCACCAGCGCCGCGCCGAGCAAGCCCTCGCTCGGCGCGATCGCGCCGAGCGGGCCGTAGCCGGCGCCGTCGTAGCCGGCCAGCAGCACCGCGTCCTCGCCGGCGGCCAGTTGCGCCAGCGCTTCGATCAGGCCCTGGGCGAAACCGGCCTGCAGCGCGCTGAGCGCGGTGGCCGGGCGCATCGCGCCGACGCCGATGGTCCAGTAGCCGGCGGCGGCGTTGTGCACCGAGTTGTGGAAGCGGGTCGGCGAAATCGCGCGCGGGTCGCTGGCCAGGGTCGCGCACATGTAGTCGGTGATCGCCATGTCGCCGTGGCTGGACACGAACACCGACGACAGCGCCGCCGGGTCGCGCGCGGCCGCGGCGCATGCGGCCGCGGCCACTTCCAGCGCGACCGCGACGGTTTCCGGCGCGCGCCGGCGTTCGTTGGCCGGCAGCAGCTGCGGCGACGGCCGCGCGGGCGCGGCGTCGGCGGCGTCGGCGCCGAGCGCGTACGCGCGCGCCGCGTTCCAGTCGGGCAGGCCGCGGCTCCAATAGCCGATGCCTTCGACCGCGGCGGTCAGGGCGGTGGCGGGACGGGCGGCGTCGTTCATGCGCGCGCGAACACCAGCGAGCAGTTGTTGCCGCCGAAGCCGAAGGAATTGTTCATGGCGTAGCGGATCGGCGCGCGCGCGTTGTCGAAACGGATCTGCGGGCCGTTGCCCGGATCGGGCTCGCGGCTGTTGAGGGTGCCGGGCAACTCGCCGCTGTCCAGCGCCAGCAAAGCGAACGCCGACTCGACGATGCCGGCCGCGCCGAGGGTGTGGCCGGTCCAGCCCTTGGTCGAGGACGCGTGCAGCTGCGGCGGGAACAAGGCCGCGACCGCCAGCGCTTCGACTTCGTCGTTGGCCGGCGTGGCGGTGCCGTGCAGGTTGAGGTAGCCGATCGCCGCGGCGTCGACGCCGGCGCGCGCGAGCGCGTCGGCCATCGCCAGCCGCGCGCCGAGCCCCTGCGGGTGCGGCGTGGACATGTGGTGGGCGTCGCTGGATTCGCCGTAGCCGCGCAGCAACAGGCCGCCCGCATCGGCGTCGCAGCGCTCCAGCAGGGCGAAGCCGCCGGCCTCGCCGAGCGACAGGCCGGTGCGCTGCGCGTCGAACGGCCGGCATGGATCCGGCGACACCAGTTGCAGCGAGTTGAAGCCGAACAGCACGCTGCCGCACAGCGTATCGACGCCGCCGACCAGGGCCGCGTCGGCCAGTCCCGCGGCGATCAGGCGCGCGGCCTGGGCGAACACCTTGGCGCTGGACGAACAGGCGGTGGCGACGGTGACGCAGGGGCCGCGCAAGCCGGTCGCGGCGGCGACGAAGGCGCCGGGCGAATGCGGGGTGTGCAGCGTCGGGCGGGCGAGGTCGTCGGGAAAGCGCGGCGGTTCGCCGTGCAGGCGCGCGTAGGCCGCCTCGGTGGCGCCGATGCTCGAAGTCGAGGTGCCGACGATCACCGCGATGCGGTCGGCGCCGTAGCGCGCGACCGCAGCGGCGATCGCCGCGGGCACGCCGTCCTGGTTCAGGCTCAGCCAGGCCAGGCGGTTGTTGCGGCATTCCCATTCGGCCAGCGCCGCCGGCAGCGGCGAGTTTTCGATGCCGTCGACCCGACCGATCCAGCAATCCAGCGGCGCCTGATCCGCGGCGAGCGCAGCGAAGTCGTTGCGGCGCAGGCCGCTGCGACGCTCGCGCAGGGCCGCCGCTTGCGCGCTCAGGCCGTGGCCCAAGGCCGTGCTGGCGGTGTAGGCGCGGATCGCCAGGGGCGGCATCGGAGTGGCGGTGGACGGCACTGAGTGGGCTGATCCCAGATAAAGGCACGCGCAGTATAGCTATGGGGCACATGAAGCCGGCCTATTCGCGAATCGCAGCGCACGCCGGCGCGGGCCCCGCGGCGCGTATCATGGCGCGCCGCGGGCCAGACGCTGTGGTGCGGCGGCGTTCGCCGTCGCGACGCGGCATCGATCGGGCCGGATCGGGCGACCGCTCGCGCGATCGCGGTCACGCCTGCGGCATTAACGATTCAGCCCGCCCCACAGACACCCGAAAACCCGATTCGACACCGCTGCGACGCGACCCAGTGACCACTCGCGCTTCCCACCGCATCGCATTGTTCGGCGACCGCGACCTGCTGCATGTCGCGGCGGTCGCCGCGGCCGCGTGCACGCTCAGCGCCGGCGTGGTCTATCTGGGCTACTTCGTCCACGTGTTGCGGGTGGCGCGGCGCGCGCCGTGCCGGCCCGAGCGCGGCGAATGCGTGCTGCTGTTCGGCAAGCACGCGCCCGGCGGCCGCATCGACCACGATTTCGAAGCGCGCCTGGACCGCGCGGTGTCGCTGTGGTCGGAGCGTCCGCCGCGCAGCGTGGTGCTGCTCGGCGGCGGCGCTGCCGACCAACCCAGCGAAGCCGAGCTGGCGCGGCGCGGCCTGCTCGCGCGCGGCATCGCCGCCGACGCGCCGATCCGGCTGGAAGCGCACTCGCGCGACACCCTGGAGAACCTGCGCAACGCGCGCGAGCTGCTCGGCGAGGGCATGCGCGCGCGGGTGACCCTGCTCAGCAGCCGTTACCACCTGGCCCGCTGCGCCTGGTTCGCGCGCGAGCTCGGCTACGACTTCGAACTGTGCGCGGCCGAACCGCGCCTGCGCCTGGGGCCGCGCATGCTGCTGCGCCTGGCCGGCGAAGCGGCGTACGTCTGCCTCAGCGACGTCGGCGCGCGCTGGGCGCGGCTGATCGGCAGCCAGCGCCTGCTGGCGCGGTTGCGCTGAGGCGCGCCGGCTTCGGCGCGGCTCAGCCGCGGCCGCAGACGAGCCGGCGCGACCGCGCGTCGCAACCCGGCCGCGCCGCGCCGGCCGCGGCAAACGAGGCCCCGGTCCGGTAAAAATTTTCCGCTGGCGAAAACTCGGCCCCGTGATCGCTGCCAGCCGCTTGTGTGACTGCGATCAGCCGACCTTGCCGTCGCGGGCGCGGCCGCGCTGTGTTTTGCGCGAAGTTTTGTGGCAGGCGCGGGGCCTCAGCCGTCCTCGCGGCGACCGCGCGCGCCGCGCGCGGCGTCCTGGCGCGCCATCGCCTCGCGCAGATGCGCTTCGCCGCCCGAGCACACCGCCAGCACCCGGCACGGGCCCGGCGCGGCGGCGAGGTAGGCGTGGCCCATGGTGCTGTCGAAATAGATCGAATCGCCGGCTTCCAGGCGCGCCGGCGCGTACAGCTCGGTGTGCAGTTCGATCGCGCCTTCCAGCACCAGCGCGAACTCCTCGCCGGTGTGGCGGATCAGTTCGCCGAACTCGTCCAGGCTGCGCGCGTGCAGCTCGACGATGATCGGCACCAGACGCTTGTTGAGCAGTTCCGAGGCCGGATACAGATGATCGTAGTGCTCGGTGCGGATCGCGTAGCCCTCGCCGGCGCGGGTGATGCTGCGGCGGCCGCCGAAGGCGTCGTTGCCGGCCGGCGGCTGGCTCGAGAACAGTTCGCCGATGTCGACTTCCAGCCCTTGGGCGATGCGGGTCAGCTTGTCGAAGCTCAGCGACATCTTGCCGTTTTCGATCTTCGACAAAGTGGAAATCGGCAGGCCGGTGCGGGCGCCGATTTCGGCCAGGGTCCAGCCGCGCTGGCGGCGCAGCGCGCGCAAGGCCACGCCCGGGTTGTGGGCGGCGGCGGCGGGCGCGGCGACGGTGACGGTCTTGCTGCGCTTGGCGGGCATGGAAAAGGCCGATAGGGACACACGCGACTCTAGGACCCGCGCCGGAGGCTTGCCAAGCCGCAACGGCAAGCGATTATTCGTATTGTGAAATCGAGTTTCCGATCATGAAAACGACGGTCGCGGGCCGCGCCGCGCGCGCGGCCGTCGCCGATGCGCCGCCGGCGGGCAGTACACTGCCGGGCTGCCGCCGGCCGCGCGACCTGCGGGCGGCGCCGAGCATGGAGTTTCCCGGGGCGGCGCCCGGGCGAAAGGGGGTTTAGGGATGAGTCGTAAGGTCTGGGGGCGGACGGGGCGCATGGCGGCGCCGGTCGGGTTGTGGCTGGCGATGGCCTGGGGCGTGGCGGCGCAGACGCCGGCCGCGTCGCCGCCGCCGAAGCAGGACGAGGCGCCGGCCGCGGCGTTTCCCGCCGCGCCGACGGCGGTGCCGTTGCAGGCGCCGGCGGGGTCTGCGGCCGCGCCCGCTGCGTCGGCGCCGCGGGCTCCGACTCCGGCTCCGACGTCGACTCAGCCCGCCGCACCGGCGCAACCGCGCGCGAACGGCGCGGCCGCGTTTCCGGCCACGACCACGGCGGTGCCGTTGACGCCGGCGGCGCCGAACCCGCCGCCACCGCGCCCGGTCGCGCCGACGCCGGCTGCGACTACCGCAAACACCGCGTTGCCGGCGGCCGCGCCAGCGCCTGCGCCGGCGAGCAAGCCCGCCGCCGCGCCGCCGCCGCGTGCGGCCGAATCGCGTCCCGCGGCATCCACGCCGGCGCCGGCCGTGCCGGCCGAGAGTCGCCGCGCTGCGCCGACGCCCGCGCCGGTATCGCCCGCGCCCGCGGCATCGCGTCCGCACGCGCCCGCGCCGGCGCGCACCGAAGCGCCGGCGCGCAGCGACACCTCCGCGGCCGGCGCGCCTCGCCCCGCCGCTGCGGCGCCTGCATCGACGCCGGCGCCCGCAGCCAACGCCGCGGCGCAGAAACCCGCGGCCAATGACCGGCCGGCCGCGTCCACGTCACCGTCGCCGGCCTCCCGCGCCAACGCGCCGGCGGTTTCGCCTTCCGTTCCGCGCGCCGTGCCGCCGGCGTCCACGCAGGCCGCGCCGCGCGCCGCTGCGCCGGTGACGGCGCCGTCCGCTCCTCGGGCAACGCCGCCGGCCGCCACGTCAGCCGCCACGCGCGCCGCCGCGCCGACCGCCGCGCCGTCCGCTTCCGGCGTCGTCGCGCCGCCCGCGCCGCGTACCGCCACGCCGCCCGCCGCCACGACCGCGCGTCCGGCAGCGCCGGCGTCCGCCGCCGCGCAGTCGCCCGTCGTGGGCCATCGCCCGGCCAACACGTCGCCGGTCCCGACCGCGCGCCCTGTCCCGGCGCGCACCGAGCCGTCCGCGGCGGTGCGCGCGGCCGCCGCCGAGCCGCGCCCGTCGCGGATCGTGCTGGATACGCCGGTGCCGGCGCGCGCGCCCGGTTCGGCGCCCTATGTCGCGCCGCTGTCGGGCGGGGTGGTGCGCCAGACCTCGCCGCTGTCGGACGGCGGCATCGGCGACGACTCGCAGGCGATCCCGCTGCGGCCGCTGCCGGCGCCGACGCCGAAGGCCGTCGCCAAGCCGGTTGCGCCGCCGGCGCCCAGCCCGGTCGCGCCGCCGGCTCCGAAGCCGGTCGCGCCGCCTGTCCCGAAGCCGACGCCGCCGCCGCTCGCCGCGCCGCCCCCGCCGCCGCCCGCCGCGCTGCCGCCCCCGCCGCCCGCGGCCAAGCCGATCGCCCTGCCGCCGCCGGCGCCGGTCGCGGTGGCGCCGCTGGCGTTGCCCGCAGCGGGCAACGAAGGCGGCGGCGAGGCGATCCTGCTCGAAGCCAGCCCCGGCCCCGCGCCCGCGCCGGCGCTGGTGTCGGTCGACGTGGAGGCCTACGCCGACGGCCTGGTGCCCAGCGCGCTCGCCCGCGGTGGCCTCGCCGGCGCGGTGGTGGTGGTGGTCAAGGACGGCCAGATCCTGCTGGCCAAGGGCTACGGCTACGCCGACCGCGCCAAGGGCCGGCCGATGGACGCCGCGCGCACGGTGATCCGCCCGGGCTCGATCTCCAAGCTGTTCACCTGGACCGCGGTGATGCAGCTGGTCGAGCAGGGCAAGCTCGACCTCGACGCCAACGTCAACGATTACCTCGACTTCCGCATCCGCGACTACCACGGCCAGGGCATCACCCTGCGCCAGCTGATGACCCACAGCGCCGGTTTCGAGGAATCCAGCAAGCACCTGTTCGCCGCCGACCCCTCGCGCCTGCGGCCGTTGCGCGCGTATCTGGAAACCGTGCAGCCCGAGCGCATCTATCCGCCGGGCCAGGTGCCGGCGTATTCGAACTACGGCGTGGCCCTGGCCGGCTACATCGTCGAGCGCGCCGCCCGGCAGCCGTTCAACGACTACATCGAACAGCACGTGCTGATGCCGCTGGACATGCGCCGCTCGACCTTCCGCCAGCCGCTGCCGAAGGGCCTGGCCGGCGACATGGCGCAGAGCTACGCGCATGCCGGCGCGCAGCCGATCGGTTTCGAACTGGTCAATCCGGCCCCGGCCGGCGCGTTGTCGACGACCGGGCGCGACATGGCCCACTTCATGATCGCCCAGCTCGACCAGGGCCGTTACCGCGGCGTCGAAATCCTCAAGCCCTACACCGCGCAGGCGATGCAGCGCGCGGCGTCGACGCCGGTGGCGGGGCTGGATTCGATGACGCTGGGCTTCATGCGCAGCGACAAGCACGGCCTGGTCGCGCTCGGCCACGGCGGCGCCACCGAGGCGTTCCAGAGCGATCTGACCCTGCTGCCGGACAAGAATCTGGGCGTGTTCGTCTCGGTCGACGGCCCCGCCGCGGCCGGGCGCGGCTTGCACCGGGACCTCGTCGACGGCTTGCTCAAGCGTTACTACCCCGAGCGCGGCACGCCGCCGGCGACGCGCCTGACCGCGCGCCTGCACGGCAAGCAATTGGTCGGCCGTTACGAGAGCAGCCGCCAGTCGGCGAGCAATTTCCTCGCCATCGCGCGCCTGCTCGGCAGCGCCGCGGTGACGCTGAACGACGACGACACCGTGTCGGTGTCGACGCTGCGCACGCGCGACGGGCGGGTCAAGCGCTGGCGCGAGATCGAGCCGTACCTGTGGCAGGAACTCGACGGCGACAGCCGCCTGGCGGCCAAGCGCGTGGACGGCCGGATCGTGGCGATCGCCAGCGACGACGCGTCGCCGGCGTCGTGGCTGCAACCGGTGCCGCTGTGGCGTTCGGCCGGCTGGATGCTGCCCTTGCTGTATGCGGCGACGGCGGTGCACGTGCTGGCGCTGGCGTTGTGGCCGGTCGCGGCGCTGGTGCGCCGGCACACGCAGCGGCGCCTGAAGCTGGACGGGCGCGAGCGCGATCTGCGCTTGCTGACGTTCTTCGGCTTGATCGCGAATCTGCTGTTGCTGGCGTTGTGGGTTTGGATTCTGGGTCGGGTCGATGCGTCGGCGACCTTGCTCGACGGGCAGCTCGATGCGGCGTTGCGGATCGCGCAGTTGCTGGGACTGCTGAGCGTCGCGGTGGCGGTGGTGGCCGTGCTCAATGCGCGGGCGACGTGGAAGCCGCCGTTGCATCGTTGGCGGCGGGTGTGTGCGGTGGCGATCGCTGCGGCGTGCGTGGCGGTGGTTTGGTTCGTGCTGGCGTTGCACACCTTGCAGTGGTCGCTGGTGTACTGATCCTTGCTCGCGTGGGCGGATGCAGGCGTTTGCGCCCGACCTCAAACGAAAAAGCCGCGGCATCCGCCGCGGCTTTTTCGCTTCCGACGTCCGGCGCGCCGGCGATCAGCGGCCTTTGCGCTTGGGCACGTAATCTTCCTGCACCGCCTTGGCCAACAGCGACGGCGGCAACAACCCCTGATCGAGCAGGAAGTTGTTGAACCCCTGGCGATCGAAGCGGTCGCCGAGCGCCAGCTCGGTGCCCATGCGCAGTTCCAGGATCCGGCTGTAGCCGTAGAAATAGCTGCCGGCCTGGCCCGGCATGTTGAACATGTAGCGGTCCAGCTCCTGCTTGGTCATCGCTTCGGAGAAGCCGACCTGTTCGCGCAGCACCTTGCCCGCGCTGGCGCGGTCGGTCAGGCCGAGGTTGAGCATCGGGTCGAGGATCGCGCGCGCCGCGCGCAGCAGGCGGAACTGCAGGGCGATCAGCTGCCCGTCCAGCGGTTCGTACGGCACCATCTCGGCCTCGGCGTACAGGGCCCAGCCTTCGACGTTGACCGAGTTGAACGCGAACATCGAGCGCGCCAGCGACACGCCGCGCTCGACCATCGCGGTGAACTGCAATTCGTGGCCCGGCCGGCCCTCGTGCGCCGACAGCGTCCACGCCGCCGATTCGTAGTTGAAATCGTCGTACTTCAACGCCTTGCCGTCGGGGCTGGGCACCGCCACCGGCAGCACGAACTGGCCCTGCTGGCCGGTGTTGCCGACCAGCTGCGCCGGCAGGAAGTGCGGCGCCGGCTGCGCCGCCGATTCGGCCTCGCTGCCCAGGCGCATCACCATCGGCCGCTGCGGCACGTCGACGATCTTCTCCTTGCGGATGATCGGGTCGATCGCATCGATGACCTTGCGGTAACGGCCTTCGAGCTGGTCGTTGGGAATGGTGTCGCGCTTGAGCGCCTCGATCACCGCCACGTAGTCGTGCGGGTCGGCGACCTTCAGGCCCTTGGCCTGCGCCACCAGCGGCGCCAGCTGACGCATCGCCGCGCGGGTTTCCATGAACTCGACCTGGGCGCGGCGGATCAGCGTCTGCGGCTCCACGTCGATGCCGAACTGCTTGAGCTGGAACGCGTACAGCTCCTCGGGCAGGCGCGCGTCGGTGCGCGCCTTCGGCAGCACCTGCTCGCGCGTCCACTTGCCGTAGTCGCGCAGCTGGGTCTCCATCGCCTTGAGCGCGGGTTCGGCGCCGGCGACCTGGTACTTGACGAACAGTTTGCGGATGCCGGCGACGTAGGTGTCGACGTTGGCCAGCGCCTGCTCGACTTCGAGCTTGCTCGGCGGCAGCAGCGCCGGGTTGCTCAACCGCTCCTCGTAGCGCTGGCGCGCCAGCACGGTCAGCGGCTCGCTGCCCGGCGCCTGGCCGACGTAGGCCTGCAGGCGGCTCAGCGCCTTGGCTCGGCGCTTGGGATCGATCTGGTCGGTCAGCAACGCGTTCAAGCCGGAGAACACCGTCTGCGGCGCGTCGAACCACGGCAGCATCAGTTTCTCGTTGAGTTCGCTGCCCTGCACGCTCTGGTCGATCGCGCCGAGCAGGATCTCCAGGTCCTGGCGGACGTTGGCGTCGCGCTCGAGTTCGAGCTTCTCCTGCAGCTGCGCGCGCGCCTTGGCCAGCGCCGCGCGGTAGCGCTCGTTCACGCCCGGGCGCAGGTCGGTGACCTTGTCGTCGTAGCCGGGGATGCCGAAGAACGAGAAGCCCTCCGGCGCGAAATCGGCCTGGGCCTTGATCAGGATCGTGGTGTAGTCGTTGCTTTGCTTGACCCAGGCCGGCGCCGGCTTGGCGGCCGCGGACTTGGCTGCGGCGGGCGCCGCCGCGGGCGCGGCGGCGAGGGCGGGCGCGCACAGCGCCAGGGCGATAGCGAGAACGAGCGGTTTCATGGCGGCGACCCTTGTCGTGAGAACGCGAAGAAAAATCGGCTGTGCGTGGCCGCGGCTGCGGCGACCCGCCAGCATCGGCCGGGCGCCGCCGGCGGCCAAGCGCCGAAGGTCATGCGCGGATCGAGCACGGCCGCAGGTTCGGCCTATCGTCGTCGGCGACCGCGACGATCAGTGTCCGGAGCCATCCGCACGATCCGGGTAGTCCGCGGTGACCGCGTGGTCCGACTCGCCGCGCAAATCGTAGCGTTCGCGCGGCGGCCCGTCGGCTTCGCCTTGCAGGCGCCGGTAATGCCACACGCCGTCGGCGTACACGCCTTCGACATTGACCGTGCCGGTGCCGCGCGGGCCTTGCAGGAACACCACGAACGCGGCGGTGCCTTGCTCGCGCTGCTCGACCACGCCCACCGGGATCCAGCGCGTGCCGATCGGCTTGCCCAGCGCCTGGACCATGCGTTCGTCGGCGCGCACCCGCGCCATCGCCTCGCGATACGGCGCGGTGTCCTTCATCGCGTTCATCATCATGTAGATCGCGCCGGCGCCGATCGCCAGCGACAGCACGATCATCACCAGGAAACTCAGCACCAGCATCAACAGCCAGTGCCGGTGCACCCACGGCTTGCGGTATTCGGCGTTCATCGGGTCGAAGTCCTTGTCGCAGGTTCGATGCGGCCCCGCGCGCTCAGCGCTTGAGGCAGCGTTCGAAGAAATCCTCGGTCAGGCGCAGCCGGTGCAGGTTGTCGCGCCCGCGCAGGCCGTGCTTGGCGCCCGGATAGGTCATCAGCTCGAACGGCTGGCCGCGCTGCTGCAACGCGCTCATCAGCACAGTGGAGTTGGTGAACAGCACGTTGTCGTCGGCCATGCCGTGGATCAGCAGCAGGCGCGAGGTGAGCCCGTCCAGGTGCTGCAGCACGCGGCCCTCGCGGTAGCCGGCGGGATTGTTCTTCGGCAGGCCCATGTAGCGTTCGGTGTAGTGGCTGTCGTACAGGCCCCAGTCGGTGACCGGCGCGCCGGCGGCGCCGCAGGCGTACTGGTCGCTGGCCTTGGCCAGCATCATCAAGGTCATGTAGCCGCCGTTGGACCAGCCGTAGACGCCGATCTTCGACCCGTCGACCCACGGCTGCGACTTCAGCCACTTCACCCCTTCGAGCTGATCGGCGACTTCCACCGTGCCCTGCCTGCCGTACAGCGCGCCGGTGAACGCCGCGCCACGGCGCGGCGTGCCGCGGTTGTCGAGCGAGAACACCACGTAGCCGTGCTGGGCCAGGTACTGGTTGAAGTCCGGCGCCCAGGTCCGCTTGACCGACTGCGCGGCCGGGCCGCCGTAGACGTAGACCACCACCGGATAGCGCTTGGCCGGGTCGAAGCCGGCCGGCTTGATCAGGCTGTAGTGCATCGTGCTGTTGCCGTCGGCGGCGGTCAGCGTGCCGAACTCCAGCGGCCGCTGCGCTTTCAGGTACGGCGCGTAGGGATGCTTGGGGTCGCTCAGGTCGTTGGCGATCAGCGCGGCGATGCGGCTGCCGTCGTTGCGGTACAGCTCCAGCTGCGGCGGCGTATTCGGATTCGACCAGCTGTCGACATAGACGCTGGCGTTCTTGGCGAAGCTGGCGGCGTGCATGCCGTCGCTCTTGGACAGGCGCTCGATCGCGCCGCCGGCCAGCGGCACGCGGTAGATCTGCGCATCGGTCGGGCTGTCCTTGCCGGCGCCGAAATAGACCTGGCCCGCGGCTTCGTCGACCGCGAGCACGCCGTCGACCGGCCAGTCGCCCGAGGTCAGCGCGGTGGCCTTGGCGCCGTCTTCCGACAGCAGGTACAGATGCTCGAAGCCGCTGCGTTCGCTGCTCCACAGGATGCGGCCGTCGTCGAGGAAGCGCAGGTCGTTGTGCAGCGGCACCCAGGTCTTGCTGGTTTCGGTCTGCAATACGCGCTGCTTGCCGTCGGCGAGGTTCGCCTCGATCAGTTCGAGCTTGTGCTGGTCGCGCGACTGGCGCTGGAAGGTCAGGCGCTGGGCGTCGCGCCAGTCGACCCGGGCCAGATAGATGTCCTGTTCCTTGCCCAGGTCGATCTCGCGCGGCGCGCCGGCGCGGCCGACCGGCGCGACCAGCAGCCGCACCAGCACGTTGCGGTCGCCGGCGGCGGGATAGCGCTGCTCGACCACGTCGGTGCGGTCGGGATAGACCTCGTAGCGCTTCTGCACCGGCACCGGGGTTTCGTCGATGCGGGCGAAGGCGATGGCGGTATCGTCGGGCGCCCACCAATAGCCGGTGTGGCGGTCCATTTCCTCGTCGGCGACGAATTCGGCGACGCCGTTGCCGATGGTGGCGCTGCCGTCCTTCGTCAGCTGGGTCGCCTTGCCGTCGGCGAGGTCGATCACCCACAGGTTGCGGTCGCGCACGAAGCTCACGTAACCGCCGAGCGGCGAGAGCTTGGGATCGGTGGCGAAGCCTTCGCCGTGGGTCAGCCGGCGCACCGCGGCCTTGCCGGTCTTGCCCAGGTCGTAGAGATACAGCTCGCCGCCGAGCGGGAACAGCAGGCGCTTGCCGTCGGGCGACCACTGGTAATCGACGATGCCCGACAGCGCGGCGATGCGCTGGCGTTCGCGCCGCGCCTTCTCCGCATCGCTGAGCGTTTCCGCGCCCGGCAGCACGTCGTCGGCGTCGACCAGCCGCGCGGTCTTGCCGCTGGCGATGTCGTAGGCCCACAGGTCAAGGCGGTTGCGGTCGCGCTCCTTGCCGCGCAGGAAGCTCACCCGGCTGCCGTCCGGCGCGACCTTGGGCTTGAGCAGGCTCGGCCCCGACAGCGGCGCGTCGCCGGTCAGCGCTTCCAGGGTCAGGCGGCCGTCGGCCGGCGCGGCGGCGGGCGGGGCGGCGAGGGCGGGCGTGGCGGCGGTCAGCGACATGGCGATCAGGCAGGCGGCGAGAAGGCGGGCGTTGTTCATGCGGGCGGAAGCTTCCGTGACGGGCGCCGCCGGCCTGGGCCGGCGGCGGAACGGCGAGAGTGCGACGGGCGTGCGGCGGTGCTGCGCCTGACGTTGTACCGCAGGAACTACTGCGGCTGCGCGGCCGGGGTGCCGAACAGGTGCTTGCGCATCTCCTCGGTCATGGCCTTGTCGGCGCGGTATACCTTGCCCATTTCGTAGGCCCGCTGGAAGGCCGGGCGCCCGGCCAGGGCTTCATACCAGCGCTGCACGTTGGGATAGCGGGCCAGGTCGACGTGGTGCCAGTCGTGCTCGCGCGCCCACGGATGGCTGGCGAAATCGGCGATGCTCAGCGCCTGCCCGGCGACGAACTCGCGCCCGGCCAGGCGCTTGTCGAGCACGCCGTACAGCCGTTCGGTTTCGCGCTGATAGCGGTCGATGGCGTAGGGCACCTTCTCCGGCGCGTAACGGTTGAAGTGGTGGTTCTGGCCCAGCATCGGCCCGTAGCCGCCGACCTGCCAGAACAACCATTCGTTCGTTTCGACCCGGCCGCGCAGGTCGGCGGGGGCGAACAGGCCGGTCTTTTCCGCCAGATACTGCAAGATCGCGCCGGATTCGAACACGCTCAGCGCCGCGCCGCCGTCCGCGGGCGCATGGTCGACGATCGCCGGCATCCGGTTGTTCGGCGAAATGGCCAGGAATTCGGGCTTGAACTGGTCCCCGGCGCCGATGTCGACCGGCGCGATCCGGTAGTCGAGCTTGCGCCCGGCCTGCGCCGCTTCTTCCAGGAACAAAGTGATCTTGTGGCCGTTCGGGGTGGGCCAATAGTGCAGGTCGATCATGGGGGACGGACTCCGCTGAGAAAGCCGGCAGTGTAAGCGCGGGGCCGCGCGCGGCAGCGTTGCGGCCATGGAAAGGCGCGTGCCGCCGCGCATCGCAGCTGAATGCGACGGCCATCGCGATGGCGAGGAAGACGCGGCCCGGCTACTCTGTGGCCCCGCAACGCGGCCGACGCCGGGTTGCGCGAGCCGCGCGTTCGCCGGCGCCAACTCCCTTCCAGAACGTAATCGACTTCGCATGACCGACTCCAGGATCAACCGACTCAATCCCCTGCCGGCCCTGATCTTCAGCTCGCGCTGGCTGCAGCTGCCGCTGTATCTGGGCCTGATCGTGGCCCAGGGCGTGTACGTGTTCCAGTTCGTGCGCGAACTGATCCACCTGGTCAGCGACGCGGCCAATCTGACCGAGCAGAGCATCATGCTGATCGTGCTCGGCCTGATCGACGTGGTGATGATCTCCAACCTGCTGGTGATGGTGATCGTCGGCGGCTACGAGACCTTCGTCTCGCGCCTGCGCCTGGAAGGCCATCCGGACCAGCCGGAATGGCTGAGCCACGTCAACGCCAGCGTGCTCAAGGTCAAGCTGGCGATGGCGATCATCGGCATCTCCTCGATCCACCTGCTCAAGACCTTCATCGGCGCCGGCAACCTCGGCCTGCCGCTGTGCGGCACGCCGGAAGCCTATGAAATGGCGCGCCAGGTTGCGGCGATGACCGCCAACGGCACGCTCGACAAGGCGATGCGCTGCAGCGAGCTGACCCAGCAGGGCGTGATGTGGCAGTCGCTGATCCACTTCCTGTTCATCGTCTCGGCGGTCGGCATCGCCTGGACCGACAAGCTGATGAGCTCGGGCAAGGCGGCGGCCAAGGGCGGTCACTGACCGATCGCGGCTGCGGCGCCGGTGGCGTCGCAGCCGCGCCTGGGCCACCTGTAGGAGCGGCGCGAGCCGCGACCGCGCCAACGCACCTACGACGATCCCCGCCTACTCGCCTTCGCCCGCCACCGCCGACGACCCCATCGCCACCGCCGCCCGCGGCCCCATGATCGCCGCGCGCAGCCGCGCCTTCTGCGGATCCGGCGAAAACCGCAACTGCGCGCCCTGCGTTTCGATCCCCAGTTCGGCGTAATCCGCATCCAGCGACGGAAACTCCGTCATCGCCGCATGCCGCCGGTACAGCCGCGCGAACGTGCCGCCGCCGCCGGCGCGGTCGAGCGCGGCGACGAAAGCCTCCGGCGTGCTCTGGCTGTCCTCGCGCAGGCAGCAGCGCGCGTACGCCGCCAGCACCTGATCCAAGCCGCGGCCGCGTTCGCGCCGCAGGCTCAGATCCGCGTCCAGCCAGAACGCCGCGCCGGCCCAGTAGATGCGCATGGTGCTGCCGCGCTGCCAGCCGACCGCGTCCATGCGCGCGCCGGCGCCGGCGCCGCGGCCGCGGCGGAAGCCGCCGTCGAGCTTGCGCCACGCCTCCTCGCCGTCGAGCAGCCCGGCGCGCGCGCGCAACACGTTCTGGTAATAGCTCGCCAGCCCCTCGGCCAGCCAGCGGCCCTCGTCGCCGAGGTAGGGATGGAACAGGTGCGAAAACTCGTGCACCGCGGTCCAGTCCGCACGCAGTTCGTCGCCGCGCGCGTCTTCGCGCACGTACAGCAGCACCGACACGCCGTCTTCGCGCAGGGTCTGGCCCCACGGCACCGGGCTGGGGTCGCGGCCGCGGCGCGGCACCAGGCGCACGCGCACCGTCGCTTCGCGCAGCGGGAAGCGACCGAACGCGGTCAGCTGCGCGCGCGCGCATTCGGCCAGCCAGGCCTGCAATTCGTCGGCGCGGGCGCGGCTCGGCGGGTTTTCGACGATCGTGCGCAGGCGGCCGTCGCCGACGCGCAGCACGCGTTCGCTCGGCGCGCTCGCCGCGGCGGCGGTCTGCGCCCGCAGCGGCGCGGGTGCGGGCAGGGCCCAGGCCAGCGCGAGCGTCATCAGCCATGCGCCGGCGCGCCCGACCGAGCGCCTCGGCCAGCGCGGCCGACAAGACCGATACGGTGGGCTGCGGGTCATCGCCACCTCGCCGCGCGAAAGGGTTCCCGCGCCTGGACCGCTACAATAGCCGCATGGACGTATCGCATTTGCTCGACGCTCTCAATCCGGCCCAGCGCGAAGCCGTTTCGGCCCCGCCCGGGCATTATCTGGTCCTCGCCGGTGCCGGCAGCGGCAAGACCCGGGTGCTGACCCACCGCATCGCCTGGCTCAACGAAGTGCTCGGGGTGCCGACCCACGGCATCCTCGCGGTGACCTTTACGAACAAAGCCGCCGGCGAGATGCGCGCGCGCGTCGACGCGCAGCTCGCGCGCGGCGCCCGCGGCATGTGGATCGGCACCTTCCACGGCCTCGCCCACCGCCTGCTGCGCCTGCACTGGCAGGAGGCCAAGCTGCCGGAAGGCTTCCAGGTGCTCGACAGCGACGACCAGCTGCGCCTGGTCAAGCGCGTGGTGCAGGCGCTGGAACTCGACGAGACCCGCTTCCCGCCGCGCCAGATCGCCTGGTGGATCAACGCGCAGAAGGACGAGGGCCGGCGCCCGCGCAACATCCAGCCCGGCGGCGACGAGTGGCAGGAGGTCATGCTGCGCTGCTACGAGGGCTATCAGGAGCGCTGCGACCGCGCCGGGCTGGTGGACTTCGCCGAACTGCTGCTGCGCGCGCACGAACTGCTGCGCGACAACGCCGCGTTGCTGGCGCATTACCGGACCCGTTTCCGCGAGATTCTGGTCGACGAGTTCCAGGACACCAACGCGATCCAGTACGCGTTCGTGCGCGTGCTCGCCGGCGAGGACGGCCACGTGTTCGTGGTCGGCGACGACGATCAGGCCATCTACGGCTGGCGCGGCGCCAAGGTCGAGAACGTGCAGCGCTTCCTGCGCGATTTCCCCGGCGCGCAGACCATCCGCCTGGAGCAGAACTACCGCTCCAGCGGCAATATCCTCGACGCCGCCAACGCGGTCATCGCCCACAACCCCGACCGCCTCGGCAAGAAGCTGTGGACCGACACCGGCCACGGCGAGGCGATCGACCTGTACGCGGCCTACAACGAAATGGACGAGGCGCGCTTCGTGGTCGAGCGCCTGCGCCAGTGGGTGCGCGACGGCGGCAGCTACCGCGACGTGGCCGTACTCTACCGCAGCAACGCCCAGTCGCGCGCGTTCGAAGAAGCTTTGCTGTCGGAACAGGTGCCGTACCGCGTCTACGGCGGCCAGCGCTTCTTCGAGCGCGCCGAAATCAAGGACACCCTGGCCTATCTGCGCCTGATCGCCAACCGCGCCGACGACGCCGCGTTCGAACGCGCGGTCAACACGCCGACCCGCGGCATCGGCGAGCGCACCCTCGACGAGGTGCGCAAGCGCGCCCGCGCCGACGCGGTGTCGCTGTGGGAAGGCGCGCGCCGGGTCGCCGGCGAGAGCGTGCTGGCCGCGCGCGCGCGCAACGCGCTGGCCGGCTTCGCGCTGATGATCGACACCATGCAGGCCGACGTGGCCGAGATGCCGTTGCAGGAGAAGATCGACCACGTGCTGCAGCGCTCGGGCCTGCGCGACCACTACGCCAACGAATCGCGCGGCCAGCTCGACTCGCGTACCGACAACCTCGACGAACTGGTCTCGGTGGCCTCGCGCTTCGCCCGCAGCGACGAGGACGAGGCGGCGCAGATGCCGGAGCTGATCGCGTTCCTGAGCTATGCCGCGCTCGAAGCCGGCGAAGGCCAGGCCCAGGCCGACGAGGACGGCGTGCAGCTGATGACCCTGCACAGCGCCAAGGGCCTGGAGTTTCCGCTGGTGTTCCTCGGCGGCCTGGAAGAAGGGCTGTTCCCGAGCGGGCGGTCCACCGAGGAATCCGGGCGCCTGGAGGAAGAACGGCGCCTGGCCTACGTCGGCATCACCCGCGCGCGCGAGAAGCTGGTGCTGAGCTACGCCGAGACCCGGCGCATCCACGGCATGGACATGTACGGCGTGCCCTCGCGCTTCCTGCGCGAGATTCCGTCGCCGTTGCTCAACGAAGTGCGGCCGAAGGTGCAGGTGTCGCGGCCGATGTACCGCGCCGCGCCGCGCCGCGACATGGGTCATGCGCGCATCGACGAATCGCCGATCAAGCTCGGCGCGCAGGTGCGCCACGGCAGCTTCGGCGTCGGCACGGTGACCGACTACGAAGGCGACGGCGCGCATGCGCGCGTGCAGGTCAACTTCGACGATGTCGGCAGCAAGTGGCTGGTGTTGGCGTACGCGAATCTGCAGCCTGCGTAACGGCTGAAATGCCACGGTCGCGGCTCGCGCCGCTCCTACAGGTAGCCCCTGTAGGAGCGGCGCGAGCCGCGACCGCGACACATCGAACGCCCGCGCAACCCATCCCGCGCGAGCGCCGCATGCCTCAGAACGCGTACCGCACCGTCAACTGATACACCGGCCCGGCCTTCTCGCTCTCGCGCTCGTACTCGTCGTAATCGCGACCGACCTGATCGCCGTAGGTGTCGAACTTGTGGAACGCCTCGTCCTTCGACGCGTCGAGCAGGTTCGACCCGGTCAGCCGCACCGCGATCTGCGAGCCGAAGCGCTTCTCCACGAACGCCTCCAGATCCGCGCCGTACTCGGTCGACACTTCCTCGCCGAGCACGCGCGAATACGCGCCGCCCTGGCGGCGGTAGCTCGCGCCGAACGACACGCCCCACTCGGGCAGGTCCTGGATGAAGCCGACGTTGAGCACCGAGCGCGGCTGGTTGTTGAAGCGGCGCTTGCCGAATTCGTCCTCGACTTCGCTGTCCAGCCACGAATAGTTGAGGAACACGCCGGTGTGCTCCAGCCCCCACGCGGTCAGCGGCGTGGACAGGTCGAACTCCGCGCCCCAGACCTTGCCGTCGCCGACGTTGGCGGCGGTGAACACGAAGCTGTCCGGATCCAGCGCCGGATAGCCCGGCGTGGCCGGACCGGCTCCGGGATGCGCGTCGAGAAACTCCTCGACCGCCTCCTCATTGTCTTCCAGCGCCTTCGCGCTCGGTCGGCCGGTGCCGGCGATCTCGATCAGATCGCGCACCTTGCGATAGAACAGGTTGACCCCGACCACGCCGCGACGGCCGAGCCGGCGTTCGTAGCCCAGGTCCAGGCCCCACGCGGTTTCCGGGCGCAGCGCGGGATTGCCGACGAAATCGTTGTCGCCGTACTCGCCTTCCAGCGTCGTCGGCAGCAGCTTGTCGAAGTCCGGCCGGCGCACGGTGCGCGCCAGCGAGGCGCTGAACCGGTCGTGCTCGCTGAGATTGAAGCGCAGGTGCGCCGACGGCAGCAGCAGGCCGTAATCCTTGTCGGTGCGCAGCTGCGGCGCGTCGTCCTGGCTGCGCGAATCGATCTGCGAGCGGGTGGTTTCGTAGCGCAGGCCGCCTTCCCAGTCGATCCGTCCGCTCTTGCCGGACAGCATCGCGTACGGATCGGCGCGGCGTTCCTGGATGCGGCTGCGCTGACGGTCGAATTCGACGTACGGCGGCAGCGGCTGGCCTTCCTTCTTGGCTTCGACCTCGCTGGTGCGCAGCGAGCTGTCGCGGCGCTTGTCGACGCCGTCGACGCCGAATTCGAGCTTGGCCGCGCCGAGCGCGCGATGGTGCGCGAGCTTGAGGCTGAATTCGCGGTCGCGCGCGTCGGTCAGCACGCGCGTGCCTTCGAAACCGTCGAACGAGGGCGGCGAATCCTCGTTGTCGTAGCCGGTTTCCTGCTCGGTGTCGAAGCGGTCGTCGTCGAAGCGGGCGTAACCCAGGTCGATCTCGCTGCGGCCGCCGGCCATGTCGAAGGCGTAGGACGCGCCGAGCACCAGGTTCTTCTGGTCGATGTCGACCTTCTGGTCGTTGACCGACAGCAGGCGGTCGCGCGAACGGCTCGACGGATGGTCGTACTCGCGCGAGTGCTCGGTCTCGGTGCGGTCGGTGCGCACGTAGAAGCCGTCGAGCTTGAGCCGGCCGCCGCCGATGTCGCGGCTGTAGGACAGGTTGCCGGACGTGTCGGTGCCGTCGCGCACATCGCTCTGGTCTTCGCGGTCGACGAAATCGCCGCCGAGCGATTCGAAGCGGTCGCTGCGCTTGCGCTTGGGGTTGTGCCGGCCCTGCAGGTTGATGCCGCCGAGCAAGCGTCCGCCGCCGAATTCGCCGCTGCCGACCGCGCCGAGCACCGGCTTGGTCTTGCCGTCGTCGAAGCGCATCGCGCCGGCGCGCAGATAGCCGCCGTCGAATTCGTAGGCGTCGCGCAGCACGATGTTGAGCGCGCCGGCGATCGCGTCGCCGGAGCGGTTGGCGCTGGGGCTGCGCACGATCTCGATGCGCTCGACCAGTTCGGCCGGAATGCGGTCGACGTAGAACGAACGGTCGCCGCCGGCGCCGGGCACTTTCTTGCCGTTGATGAGGATCTGGGTGTAGCCCGGATCCAGGCCGCGCAGGCGCGCGCCGTCGTATTCGAGCACGTCGGAGACGAAGCCGACGCTGGGCACGCGCTTGAGCATGTCGCCGACGGTCAGCGGTTCGAAGCGCTGGAAATAATCCAGGCCGTAGCTCAGCGTCGGCGCGGTCGCGTCGCTGCGGTCGCGGTAGGCGATTTCGCCGGTCACGGTGACGCGGTCGAGCTCGGTGGCGCGGCGTTCGGCTTCGATCTCGGCTTCGGCGGCGAGCGCGGGCGAACCGCTGGCGGCCAGCAGCGCCGCGCACAGCGCATGGCGGCGGCGAGAGGAGTGGGACGACGTGCTGCTGCGCATGGGGACTTCGCCGGATCAAAGATGGCGAGCGTTGTAAGTCCGGGCGATGGCAGGACGATGACTGCGCCGGCGCGATTGCGACGAACGGTTCGCCTGTCATCAAAGCGGCACGTGACGGTTCTATAACAGCGGCAGGGGCTCGTCTACGTCGTCTACGCAATCCGGGTGTCGCGTCATGCCGAAACTTTCCGTTCTCGCCGCGGGGCTCGCGGCGGCTGTCGCGGTGGCTGTGCTGGTCAGCTGCGCCACACCGCAGGCGCCGCGCAGCCACGCGCGCGCGACGCCCGCCGCGCCCGCCGACGCGCAGCGCGAACCCGACGAACGCGCGCCCGAAGCCGCCGATCCGCTGCTGGCGACCTCCGGCATCGCCCACCAGACCGTGGCCGAAGCGTTCGTGACCGCGGCCACGCCCGCCGACAATCTGGATTCGCCCGCGGTCTGGCGCGCGCCGAACGGCCGTTTGTGGCTGCTCGCCACCGCCAAGCAAGGCGACGGCCTGGCGATCTTCGACGGCGACAGCGGCGAGCGCGTCGGCCAGTACGGCCGCAACGGCGCCGCGCTCGGCCAGTTCCGCCGTCCCAACGGGATCGCCGTGTTCGGCGATCTGGCTTTCGTGGTCGAACGCGACAACCATCGCGTGCAGGTGCTGCAACTGTCGTTGCCGCCGGCGCGCAGCAGCCAACCCGGCGTGCCCGACCGGCGCACGCCGCAGCTGCGGCCGCTGGCCGGCTTCGGCCAGGACGAGCTGCAACAGCCGTACGGGCTGTGGGTGCGGCAGACCGAACCGGGCGCGCTCGAAGCCATCGTCACCGACGCCTACATGGCCGGCGAGGACGCCAACGGCGACGAGATCGCGCCGCCGCTGGAACAGCTCGGCCGACGCATGCAGCGTTACCGGATCGAACTGGGCGCCGGCGCGCCGCGCGTGCGTCACCTCGGCGCGTTCGGCGACACCAGCGCCGACGGCGCGATCCGCGTGCCCGAGTCGGTGTGGGGCGATCCCGCCCACGACCGCCTGTTGATCGCCGAAGAAGACCTCGCCACCGGCACCGCCTTGCGCGAGTACGGCCTCGACGGCGCTTACCGCGGCCGCACCCTCGGCCGCGAGCTGTTCAAGGCCCAGGCCGAAGGCATCGCGCTGTGGCAATGCGCCGACGGCAGCGGCTACTGGATCGCCACCGACCAGTACAAGGACCGTAGCCTGTTCCATGTGTTCGACCGCGCCAGCCTGCAACACCTCGGCGCGTTCGCCGGCCGCCAGGTCGGCAACACCGACGGCGTGTGGCTGCAGCAGACCGGCTCGGTGCGCTTCCCCGACGGCGTGTTCTACGCCGTGCACGACGATCAGGCGGTCGGCGCGTTCGACTGGCGCGAGATCGCGCGCGCGCTGGGGCTGCGCAGCCGCTGCGAAACCTGACAGAACAGGAGATAGGAGCTAGAAGTTGGGAGATAGCGAAAAGCAAAGCGCTCTTGCTATCTCCCAACTCCTGGCTTCTGTCTCCTGCTTCATCAATTGAGCTTGAACGACTTGAGCATCAGGTCGAAGCCCGGCTTGGCCTGGGCCTGATCCTCGTCCGCGCTTTGGGTGATGAGGAACGCGGTGCGGCGCGCGCCGGTGATCTTGTGGTACTCGCGCAGGTGCGGAACCTTCACTCCGCCGAGGCTGACGGTGTAGTGCTCGCGGATGGTGCCCTGGTCGAACGCAGACAGATCGAAGCGGCCCTGATGCTCCAGCGCGTCGGGCAGCTGCTTGTCGGCTTCGGCCGAGAAGCTGCGGGCGAATTCTTCCAGTTCGCGGTTGCGGTCGGACTGGACCGTGGCGATGAACACCGCCGTGCCCGGGCTTTCCACGGTGAGGTAATGCACGCCGCCGAGGCGCTGGTCGTCGGCGAGCTTCCAGTTGCCGGGAATCTGCACCTGCACGCCGAGGCGGTCGTAGACCTTGGGCTCGGCGACGTTGGCGGCGGGTTCGCCGCAGGCGGCGAGGGCGAGGGTCAGCGCCAGAGCGAAACTGCGGACGCAAACGGCGCGCAAACGACGAGGCATGCCTGTCATCGACTTCATCCCTGTGGTCGCCCCCTGTGGGCAAGCGGCCACCCTAGCAGGCCCGTCGCCATAACGCGCGTGCCGAACGCACCGGGTCGGCAAACGTTCGCGCCGCGTCGCGGATGCTGCGAGCGCGTCCGAGTCGGCGCGTTCGAACGCGCCGGCTCAGTCGAGGTCGCTCAGTCGAGTTTGACCCCGAAGTGGAACGCCTCGATCCGCAGCCGCTCGCGCAGGTAGAACGCATGCGCGTCCTGGCGCTGGGTGCCCGAATCCAGTTGCAGGCGCGCGCAGCCCAGGCGCTTGGCCTCGGCCTTGAGCCAGTCGAGCATGGCCTTGCCGAAACCGCGGCTGCGCACGCTCTGGTCGACGATCAGATCGTCGACGTACACGTGCAGGCCCACCGCCAGCATTTCCATGACCCGCCAGCACGCGAATGCGCGCGGCGCGCCGTCCTCGTCGAACACGACCGTGGCGCGGCAGCCTTGGGCGATCTGGCGATGCATCTGGGCGGCGAAGCGTTCTTCGTCGAACTTGGGGCGCAGCTGCGACACCAGCGGCCAGACGGCGCGCAGGTCGGTGTCGCCGGTGAGGGTGCGGATCGTAGTCATCGGGCAGGAATCAGCGGATAGGAGTTAGGAGATAGCGAAAAGCCGACGCGACCGCGTTTGGCTATCTCCTAACGCCTGCTCGCTGTCTCCTCGCGCCGCCGCCTCACCAACTGAACAGCTTGAAGTACACGGGCGACACCGTGCCTTCGCCCTTGCTGGTGTCCAGACGGCCGTCGCCGTTCTCGTCGACCAGGTAATAGATCGGACCGCGCGCCGGCACCACCTTGACCACGCGCAGCTGGCCGGCGACGCGGTACTCCTCGATGGTGTCGCCGTTCTCGACCGTGTGCGTGCGCACTTCGGCGTTGCTGAGCCCGGCGGTCGGGTCGGCGGCCTTGGCGGCGCCGCCGGTGGAGGCGCAGCCGGCCAGCGCCAGCAGCGCGGCGGCCAGGGCGATGGGAGAGGCGAGGGGGGCGCGCATGGCGGTTCTCCGTGGTCCAGGGCGACAGGATACGCCGCACGGCCGTTAAGCGTGCGCATCCGTGTTTGGTTGAGGCCACGCTTGCCCGAAGCCGCATCCCGGCGGCCGTCGCGCCCGGCCGTCGCCGCGTCCGCGCCGGTGCGACGCCAGAGCGTAGAATCCCCGTCATGAAACGACTCGTCCTGATCGATGGTTCCAGCTACCTCTACCGCGCCTTCCACGCGTTGCCGCCGCTGAGCAACGACGACGGCGAGCCCACCGGCGCGCTGTTCGGCGTGGTCAACATGCTGCGCGCGACCTTGAACGAACGGCCGGACTATGTGGCCTTCGTGGTCGACGCGCCCGGCAAGACCTTCCGCGACGACCTCGACCCGAACTACAAGGCCAACCGCCCGCCGATGCCCGACGACCTGCGCGCGCAGGTGCTGCCGATGTGCGAGATCGTCGAGGCGCTCGGCATTCCGATCCTGCGCATCGACGGGGTCGAGGCCGACGACGTGATCGGCACCCTGGCGCGGCGCGCCAACGCCGAGAACATCGACGTCACCATTTCCACCGGCGACAAGGATTTCGCCCAGCTGGTGCTGGCCGCCGCGCCGGACCAGGCCGGCATCGTGCTGGTCAACACCATGAGCGGCAGCCGCATGGATTCGGACGAGGCGGTGATGGCCAAGTTCGGCGTGCGCGCCGATCAGGTCATCGACCTGCTGTCGCTGATGGGCGACAGCGTCGACAACATCCCCGGCGTGGAGAAGTGCGGCCCCAAGACCGCGGCCAAGTGGCTCGGCGAGTACGGCACGCTCGACGGGGTGATCGAACACGCCGCGCAGATCAAGGGCAAGATCGGCGACAACCTGCGCGCCGCGCTGCCGCGGCTGCCGTTGAACCGCCAGCTGGCGACGATCAAGACCGACGTCGAGCTCGACCGCGGCCCGGCCGAACTGGCCCTGCGCGAGCGCGATGCCGACGCCCTGCGCGGCCTGTACGCACGCTACGGCTTCAAGCAGGCGCTGCGCGAGCTGGAAGGCGCGTCCACCGCCAACGACCTCGCCAGCGACCGCGCCGGCCTGCGCGCCACCGCCGCCGGCCACGCCCGCAGCGGCGGCGCGGCCGAGACTCCGGACGCGGCGCTCGCGGCCAAGGGCGAGTACGAAGCCGTCGTCGCCCAGCCGCAGCTCGATGCGCTGATCGCGTCGTTGCAGGCGGTCGACGAGTTCGCCTTCGACAGCGAAACCGATTCGCTCGACCCGATGCAGGCCAACCTGGTCGGCCTGAGCTTCGCCAGCGAAACCGGCCGCGCGGTCTACATCCCGCTCGGCCACGACTATCCCGGCGCGCCGGCCCAGCTCGACCGCGACGCGGTGCTGGCGGCGCTGCGTCCGGTGTTCGCCGACCCGGCCCGGCGCAAGCTCGGCCAGCACGGCAAGTACGACCTGCACGTGCTGCGCCGCCACGGCGTCGAAGTGGCCGGCTACGCCGACGACACCATGCTGGAGAGCTTCGTCTACAACGCCACCGCCAGCCGCCACGACATGGATTCGCTGGCCAAGCGCTATCTGGGCTACGACACGATCAAATACGCGGACGTGGCCGGCAAGGGCGCCAAGCAGATCCCGTTCTCGCAGGTCGCCATCGACGACGCGACGAAATACGCGGCCGAAGACGCCGACGTGACCCTGCGCCTGCACCGCGTGCTCAGTGCGCGGCTGGCGGCCGAACCGACCCTGGAAACGGTCTACCGCGAGATCGAGATGCCGCTGGTGCCGGTGCTGGCGCGGGTCGAAGCCAACGGCGTGATGATCGACGGCGACGAGCTGCGCCGGCAATCGCAGGACCTCGGCAAGCGCATGCTCGAAGCGCAGTTGAAGGCGACCGAGCTGGCCGGCCGCACCTTCAACCTGGATTCGCCTAAGCAGTTGCAAGCGCTGCTGTTCGACGAGCTCAAGCTGCCGGTGCTGGTGAAGACGCCGACCGGCCAGCCCAGCACCAACGAAGAAGCGCTGGAGGCGATCGCCGACCAGCACGAACTGCCGCGGGTGATCCTGGAATACCGCGGCCTCGCCAAGCTGCGCAGCACCTACACCGACAAGCTGTCGGAGATGGTCAACCCGCACACCGGGCGCGTGCACACCAGCTACCACCAGGCCGGCGCCGCGACCGGGCGGCTGGCGTCGAGCGATCCGAACCTGCAGAACATCCCGATCCGCACCGACGACGGCCGCCGCATCCGCCGCGCGTTCGTGGCGCCGCCGGGACGCCGGCTGGTGGCCTGCGACTACTCGCAGATCGAACTGCGGATCATGGCCCACCTGTCGCAGGACGAAGGCCTGGTGCGCGCGTTCGAATCCGGTGCCGACGTGCACCGCGCGACCGCGGCGGAAGTGTTCGGCAAGAAATCGCTCGACGAGGTCAGCGGCAATGAGCGCCGCGCGGCCAAGGCGATCAACTTCGGCCTGATGTACGGCATGAGCGCGTTCGGCCTGGCGCGCCAGCTCGGCATCGGCCGCGGCGAGGCGCAGGACTACATCGCCCTGTACTTCAGCCGCTACCCCGGCGTGCGCGACTTCATGGAACGCACCCGCCAGGACGCGCGCGACAAGGGCTATGTCGAGACCGTGTTCGGCCGCCGCCTGTACCTGGACAACATCAAGGCCTCCAACCAGGGCCTGCGCGCCGGCGCCGAACGCGCGGCGATCAACGCGCCGATGCAGGGCACCGCGGCCGACATCATCAAGCGCGCGATGATCGACATCGACGCTTGGCTGGCCGATCATCGCGAGCGCGCGCTGATGATCCTGCAGGTGCACGACGAACTGGTGTTCGAAGTCGAGGAAGGCTTCGTGCCGGAGCTGCTGGCGCAGGCCTCACGGCGGATGGCGGCGGCGGCCTCGCTGCGCGTGCCGCTGGTCGTCGACAGCGGGGTCGGTATTAATTGGGACGAAGCGCATTGATTATCTGGAAGCCCTTGATTTTGCTGGGCTTGGTTTAATGAATCGGTCCTGAATCCAACAATTTATTAACTCGGATCTTCACGAACTATCCATGTGCCGGATGGTCATATAGGTCGCGACAGATGCAACGTCTGTCGCCGATCTCTCCCTCCCCTGGAGTGATCCCCCGGAGCGAACGCCCCCTCCCCAGGGCACGCTCCACCAGCCCCGCCGGCCCCCCCTGCCCGCGGGGCTTTTTATTTTCCGGCGCAAAAGCCGCTGCGTTCGCGCAGCGGCTTTTGTTTTGCGCGGCGAGCGGTTTCGCCGCCGCGCCCGGAGATATTCGCAGTCGCAGATAACAACGCGATTAAACGAAACCGCTCACACGGCAAATGCGATGGGTTTTGCGCGCCGGTTGGAAAAGTTTAGAAATTCCAATGGCTCCCTGTAGGAGCGGCGCGAGCCGCGACGGCGGAGTAGCCGGTCGCGTCGTAGTTGCGGTGTCGCGGTCGCGGCTTGCGCCGCTCCTACAGAAGCTCAGCCGGCTTCGCCGAGCCAGTCGCGCGGCGTCAGGTACTGCGCCAGCTTCGCTTCGTCGCTGTCGGCCTCGGGCTGGAAGCCGTACTCCCAGCGAACCAGCGGCGGCAGGCTCATCAGGATCGACTCAGTGCGCCCGCCCGACTGCAGACCGAACAAGGTGCCGCGGTCGAACACCAGGTTGAACTCGACGTAGCGCCCGCGCCGGTACAGCTGGAACTGGCGCTCGCGCTCGCCGTAGGGCGTGTCGCGGCGCCGCTCGACCAGCGGCAGGTAGGCGTCGAGGAAGCCGTCGCCGACCGCGCGCATATAGCCGAAGTCGCGTTCGAAGTCGCCGTGCAGGTCGTCGAAGAACAGGCCGCCGACGCCGCGGGTTTCGTTGCGGTGCTTGAGGAAGAAGTATTGGTCGCACCAGCGCTTGTGCGCCTGGTAGCGCTCCTCGCCGCCGAACGGTTCGCACAGCGCGCGCGCGGTGCCGTGCCAGTGGCGCACGTCCTCGTCGAAGGGATAGAACGGGGTCAGGTCGAAGCCGCCGCCGAACCACCAGGCCACGGTCTCGCCGTCGCGCATGGCGCGGAAGTGGCGGACGTTGGCGTGGGTGGTCGGCAGGTAGGGGTTGTGCGGGTGGAACACCAGCGACACCCCGACCGCGCGCCACGAGGCGCCGGCCAGTTCTGGCCGCGCTGCGCTCGCCGACGGCGGCAGGGTGCTGCCGGAGACGTCGGAGAAGCCGATGCCGGCCTGCTCGAACACGTGGCCGCCGCGCAGGATGCGGGTGCGCCCGCCGCCGCCTTCGGCGCGCTGCCAGACGTCCTCGACGAAGCGGGCGCCGCCGTCGGCGGTTTCGATGGCGGCGCACAGGCGGTCCTGCAGGCCGGAGAGGTAGTCGCGGACGCGGTCGAAGTCGTTCATGCCGCGCATTCTAGCGGCGGCGGTCGCGGGCGGGATTTGATCCGGATCAAGCCGGGCGGCGCGGCCCGCGGCCGCGATGGCCCCGCCACGCAGCAGCGGGGGCGGCGCCGATCATAGCGCCGCGCCGGTGCGGCGAACGCCGCGGCGCCCGTCGGGACGCCGCGGCCCGGACTCACTTCTTCAAGGTGCGCTCGAACAGCTCATAGATGCGCCGGTACTCGTCGTACCACGCATCCGGATGCACGAAGCCATGCCGCTCCAGCGGATACGGCGCGATCTCCCACTTGTCCTTGCGCAGCTCGATGAGCTTCTGGGTCATCATCACCGAGTCCTTGAAGAACACGTTGTCGTCGATCATGCCGTGGGCGATCAACAGATTGTCCTTGAGCCCGGACGCGTATTCGATCGGCGAGGACTTCTTGTACGCCTCCGGATCCAGCTCGGGGGTGTTGAGGATGTTCGAGGTGTACTCGTGGTTGTACTGCGACCAGTCAGAGACCGGGCGCAGCGCGGCGCCGGCCTTGAACTTGCCCGGCGCGCGGTACAGCGCCATGAAGGTCATGAAGCCGCCGTAGGAGCCGCCGTAGATGCCGGCGCGGTCGCCGTCGCCCTGCTTGTTGGCGACCAGCCAGTCCAGGCCGTCCAGGTAATCCTCGAGTTCCGGATGGCCCATCTGCCGGTAGATCGCGGTGCGCCAGTCGCGGCCGTAGCCTTGCGAGGCGCGGTAGTCGAGATCGAGCACGACATAGCCCTGCTGCACCAGCAGGTTGTGGAACATCTGTTCGCGGAAGTAGTTCGGGTAGCGCTCGCTGACGTTCTGCAGGAAGCCGGCGCCGTGCACGAACATCACGATCGGGTACTTCTTGCCGGGCTCGTAGTTCTTCGGGCCGTAGAACTTGCCCCAGACCGTGCCGGCGCCGTGCTTGGACGGGACCTGCACGTATTCGGGCTGGATCCACTCGCGGGCCTTGAAGCCGTCCTTGCGGGTGTCGGTGAGCTTGACCGTGTTCTCTCCATTCGCATCGACCACCGCGAGCTGCGGCGGCAGATAGCTCTGCGAATAGCGCGCCAGCACTTTGCGGCCGTCGGGCGAGAGCGCGAAGCTCTCCACGCCGTCGAGCGCGGTCACTTCGCGCACCGCGCCGCCGTTGCGGTCGACCGCGCAGACTTCGTAGTCGCCCGGCCACTTGCGGTTGCACAGGAAGAAGAAGGTCTTGCCGTCGGCGCCGAGCTGCGGGTCGGAGACTTCCCACTTGCCCGAGGTGATCTGCTTCGGCGCGCCGCCGTCGCTGACATAGAGCTGCGAGTAGCCGCTCTGCTCCGACAGCAGCCACAGGCCGCCGTCCGGCAGCCAGCCGAAGTCGTTGTAGTCCCAGCCGATCCAGGCCTTGTCGGTGAGGCGGTGGCGCACGTCGAGCGCGGCGCGGGCCAGGTCGACCGAGGCGATCCAGCGGTCCTTGTTGTCGTTGGCGCGGATCAGCACGCCGGCGTGGCGGCCGTCGTCGCTCCAGCGCACCGCGGCGTTGCGGCCGTCGCCGTCGGTTTCGATGCGCACCGGGCGCTCGCCCTTGAGCGCGTCCTTCTTGGCCGCCTTGCGCATCGCCGCGAGCGGGTCGTCGCCGATGCCGGGCAGCTTGTCGAACTTGAGCTCGCTGGCCTTGCCCGCGGCCACGTCGACCAGCCACAGCTTCTGCGGCAGCGGTTCGTTGCGGCCGACCCGGGTGCGCACTTCCTCGAATTCTTCGTAACCCGATTCGGTCACGTACTTGGGCATCTTGCCGGCGGTGCCGGCGTCGCCCTTCTTGTCCTGGGTGACCGCGAGCAGGTAGCGGCCGTCGGGCGACAGCGCGGTGTCGACGATCTCGACGTCGCCGCCGAGATAGACCGCGCGCGGCGCGCGGCTCGGGTCGCTCTTGCGCCAGGCTTCGTCCTGCTCGCGCGAGGCCTCGCGCTGGGCGCGGTCGTTGCGCAGGGTGTCGATGGTGGCGAGCTGGTAGTCGCGCAGCGCGTCGGCCTTCGGCGCCTTGGCCGGGTCGTTCTGCGCCAGCACCTGCGCGGCCTGGCTCACGCCTTGGCCGGCGCGCCACTGGAACCACTGGTTGTCGACGCGGAACACCAGGTTGCCGTCGCGCGAGAACTGCGGGCGCGCTTCGGTCTCGTTGCTGCGGGTGACCTGGGTCAGCGCGCCGGAGCGCAGGTCGCGCACGAACACGTCGCCGTTGCGGATGAAGGCCATGCGCGAACGCTGCGCGTCGTAGACCGGGTTGGCCGCGTCGAGGTCGTTGCGCGCCGCGCCGTCCAGGCGTTGCGGCGCGCCGCCGGCGACGCCGGTCTGCCAAGTGTCGCGGATGCTCGCGCCGTCGCGCTTGAGCTGGTACTGCACGCGCTGGCCGTCCCACGACCACCAGGCGCGTTCGACCGGCGGGCCGATCCAGTCCGGGTCGGCCATGGTGTCGGCCAGGGTCAGCGGCGCGGCGGTTTGGGCGAAGGCGGCGCTGGCGAGCAGGGCCAGCGGCAGGGCGGCGAGTCGGGCGTAGGCGGGTCGCATCGAGCGGGCTCTTGGGACAAAGACGGGGCAGGGTAGCAGCCGGCGGCGGGGCGGCGGGCCGGTCGTTGGTCATGGGCGGCGCTGTGGATTCGGAGGATTTGCGCGGGCGGCGAGAGGGGGTTTGCCGGATCGGGGGTTTCGGTCGGGGGAGCGGGCCATGGCGGTTTCGAACGAAAGCGCGGGGGCGAGGATCTTTCGTTGGGGCGGTGCTGCGGCTGTCGTCTCATCCGGACCGTCGTCTGATCCAGACCGCATTCGTATCCAGGCCGTCGTTCCGCTCGGGTCGTCATCCTGTCCAGACGGCCGTTCCGTTCAGACCGTCTCCCCTCCAGACCCTAGTCCCTCCAGACCGTCGTTCCTTCCAGAACGTCATCCCCGCGAAAGCGGGGATCCAGGGCTTCATCGCGACATGGCTCTGAAGTCTCTGGATCCCCGCTTTCGCGGGGATGACGTTCTGGAGGGATGACGGTCGTGGAGAGGCGGCACGGCTCGTTCGATCGTGGATTCGCGGGCAGCCGGCGATGCGCTTGATCCGTCGCCGAGTGCATCGACTGCGATCCGCCCTGCCGCGCACTCTGCCCGTCAGCGCCGGACTTCGCGCAAACCCGCCACCGCCCGCTCCGATACGCATCGACCCGCGAGCCCGCGCCTCCACCCCGCGATGCCGCCGTTTGTCGCAGCGCGCGCACGCAGCGCACGCGCTGCCGCGCCGCGAGCGCCCGCTCTCGCACTCCTTCGCTCGCGCCCAAGCGCTTGATCCGCCGCGCCGCCGCGCCCGCGCCAGCCGCCGAATGTCGCAGCCTGCGCACCCCGACCACGCCGCGCTCACCGGCTTTGCGGTTTAAGTGGTCCCACGACTGCGACGCGCGCGGCCCATGCTGCGGCGCAAAAATGAACCCGCCGGCGTACACCGCGCCGTGGAGGCACATCGCGTGGACGCCCTGCTGTTGTCGCGAATCCAGTTCGGCTTCGTCATCTCGTTCCATATCCTGTTCCCGGCCTTCACCATCGGCCTGGCCAGCTGGCTGGCCTTCGTCGAATGGCGCTGGCTGCGCACCCGCGACACCTTGTGGCGCGATCTGTATTTCTTCTGGACCAAGGTCTTCGCCGTGTCGTTCGGTATGGGCGTGGTGTCCGGCATCGTCATGAGCTTCCAGTTCGGCACCAACTGGGCGGTGCTGAGCGAACAGGCCGGCAACATCCTCGGGCCGCTGCTGTCGTACGAGGTGCTGACCGCGTTCTTCCTCGAAGCGACCTTCCTCGGCGCGATGCTGTTCGGCTGGAACCGGGTCAGCGAGCGCATGCATTTCTTCGCCACGTGCATGGTCGCGTTGGGAACCTTGATCTCGACGTTCTGGATCATCTCCGCGAACAGCTGGATGCAGACGCCGACCGGCCACCGCATCGTCGACGGCGTGTTCGTGCCGCAGGATTGGTGGGCGATCATATTCAACCCCTCGTTCCCGTACCGGCTGGCGCATATGGTGCTGGCCGCGTTCATCACCACCTGCTTCGTGATCGGCGGCACCGGCGCGTCGTACCTGCTGCGCGGGATCCATGTCGAGGCCGGCAAGCGCATGCTCAAGGCGGCGGTGCTGTTCGCCGCGATCACGGTGCCGGCGCAGGTGTTCGTCGGCGACCTGCACGGGCTCAACGCGCGCGAGCACCAGCCGATCAAGGTCGCGGCGATGGAGGCGCATTGGGAATCCAACCCGCCCGGCGAGGGCGTGCCGCTGATCCTGTTCGCGGTGCCGAACGAGAAGGCCGAGCGCAACGATCTGGAAATCGCCATTCCCAAGCTCGGCAGCCTGATCCTGACCCACACCCTCGACGGCGACATCCAGCCGCTGAAGTCGGTGCCGGCCAGCGAGCGGCCGCCGGTGAAGCCGGTGTTCTACGCGTTCCGGGTCATGGTCGCGCTCGGCATGGCGATGCTGGCGCTGGTCGCGGTGTCGCTGTGGCTGCTGTGGCGCAAGCGCCTGTTCGAATCGCGCGCGGCGCTGTGGGGCTGGCGGGTGCTGACGATGAGCGGGTTCGTGGCAATCCTGGCCGGCTGGTACGTGGTCGAGATCGGCCGCCAGCCTTACGTGATCTACGGCCTGCTGCGCACCGCCGATGCGGTCAGCCCGATCGAGGCGGCGAGCGTGATGACCTCGCTGATCGTGTTCGCGGTCGTTTACCTCACCGTGTTCGGCGCGGGCTTCCGCTATCTGGTCAAGCTGATCCGCAAGGGCCCGCACCCGCACGAACCGCCGCCGCGCAGCGCGCACGGCGACAAGACCCCGGCGCGGCCGCTGTCGCTGCCGGACGATTCCACCGAGGCCGGCGCGTGAGCGCGGCCCCGCGATGCGCGCGCCCGCGCGCGGCCGGCGCGTGAGCGCCGCGGACGAGAGAGACGGAGAGCGACGATGGACTATTGGCTGCCGGTGATCTGGTTCGGCGTGATCGGCTTCGGTGTGTTGATGTACGTGCTGCTGGACGGCTTCGTGCTCGGCCTGGGCATCCTGGCGCCGTTCGCCGAGGACGAGCAGCAGCTCGACCACATGATGAATACCGCCGCGCCCATTTGGGACGGCAACGAAACCTGGCTGGTGCTCGGCGGCGTCGGCCTGCTGACCGCGTTTCCGAAGGCGTATGCGCTGGTGCTGTCGGCGCTGTACCTGCCGGTGCTGCTGATGCTGATCGCGCTGGTGTTCCGCGGCGTGGCGTTCGAATTCCGCTTCAAGGCGCGGCGCGCCAAGCCGGCGTGGGGTGTGGCGTTCTCGCTGGGTTCGCTGTTCTGCGCGTTCGCCCAGGGCGTGATCCTCGGCGCGATCGTCGAAGGCATGCCGATGCAGGAAGGCAAGTACGTCGGCGGCGTGTTCGACTGGTTCAGCCCGTTCTCGATGCTGACCGGCGCGGCGGTGGTGTTCGGTTACGCACTGCTAGGGTCGACGTGGTTGATCCTGAAGACCGACGGGCGCTTGCAGTACGTCGCGCGCACCTTGGCGCGGCCGCTGGTGTTGGTGGTGGCGGTGTTCATCGGCCTGGTCAGCGCATGGCTGCCGTTCCTCGACTCGCGGATCATGGCGCGCTGGTTCGAGGGCGGGAATTTCTACTGGTTGTTCCCGGTGCCGCTGCTGGTCGTCGCCAACGCCTGGGCGCTGTGGCGGGCGGTGCGGCGCGGCGACCGCGACGGCGCGCCGTTCCTGTACTCGCTGGGCTTCTTCGTGCTCGGCTTCGTCGGCCTGGTGCTGGGCATCTGGCCGAACATCGTGCCGGGGCTGAGCCTGTGGGACGCGGCGGCGGCGCGCTCCTCGCAGATGTTCGTGCTCGGCGGCATGGCGATCCTGTTGCCGGCGATCCTGGGCTACACCTACTGGTCGTACCGGGTGTTCCGCGGCAAGGTCGCGGCCGACGCGGGCTATCACTGAGGCGTCGTCGTCGCGGCCGGCGCGCGCTCGCCGGCCGCGTCCGCACCGGCGCCGCGCGCGCCACGGGCATGGGTCGTATCGGCCGCTCGAACTTCGGCGCCACTCGAAGTGGGGATAACGCTTTCGGCCGAAAGCATTCCGTTCCCGCCGCCGCGCGGCCGTCGCGATATCGCTGCGCGTGTTTTTCATGCCGCACGGGCACTGCATCGCACTGAGGTCGCGCGGCCGCCGTCGCGCCGTGCCGGCGATTCGCCGCCGCGGCGCGCTCTCGCGCATCCGCATTTTGATTTGAACATCGTCCGAATCGCGACGTAACGCAACCGGCATCACCGTTCCGACGGCGTCCGCGCCGCTGCCGCGGCTTACGCGCAGCCCCCGGCGCGCAATGGTTGCCGAGGACGCGGGCGTTTGATCGTCGCCCGCGTCCGGATGAGCCAACGCCGCACGCTGATCGACGCGGCTTCGCCGAAGGCGGCCATCGGTCCGGTATCCGGCGCGCCACCCTTTGCGGTGGCGGTCGCCGCGACGTTGCCGCCTTGGCCCAGCCGCAGTGCGGACCTCCCTACTCGAACCGTTCTCAAGGAATCGCATTCAATGTCACTCATGCTCAAGCAATCCGCCCGGGTCGCGACGCTCGCCAGCGGACTCGCCTTCGTACTCGCCGGCAACGCGTTCGCGGCGGACCTGGAATCGGCGGCCGGCGACCAGCCCGCGGGCGATCCGAACCGGGTCTGGATCCGCTTCCAGCCAGGCGCCAAGTCGAGCATTCAGTCGCTGGTGCGCGACAAGCTCGACGCGCTGCGCGCGTCGCTGAAGTCGAGCCAGGGCGCGCGCGCGGCCGGCCTGGCCAGCGGCACCACCCACTTCGAGTTCGACAATCTCAACTCGATCGTGATGACCCTGCCGCCGCAGGTGATCGAGGCGCTGCGCAAGAACAAGAACCTGGTGATCGAGCAGGATCCGCTGCGCTATCCGGCGAGCGAGATGATGCCCTGGGGCGTGCCCGCCGTGCAGGGGCCCGATGCGGTGGCGGTCGGCGCCGACGGCAGCGGGGTCAAGGTGTGCGTGATCGACTCGGGGATCCTGGCCACGCATGAGGACTTCGCCGGCATCGCGATGAGCGGCACCGCGAGCAACGGCAAGTCCTGGAACACGGACAACTGCGGCCACGGCACCCATGTCGCCGGCACCATCGCCGCGGTCGGCAACAACAGCGCGGGCGTGGTCGGGGTGAGCCCGGGCAAGGTCTCGCTGCACATCGTCAAGTACTTCGACGGCCCCAGCTGCGCCGGCGGCGCTTACGCCTCGGGTCTGGTATCGGCGGCCCAGGCCTGCGCCGCGGCCGGCGCCAAGGTCATCAACATGAGCCTGAAGAGCGGCCTCGGCAACTCCGGCGAACGCGATGCGTTCGCCAAGCTGGTCGCGTCCGGCGTGTTGCCGGTGGCCGCGGCGGGCAACGACAGCAGCACCAGCAAGTCCTATCCGGCCTCGTACCCGAGCGTGCTGTCGGTCGGCGCGATCGATCGCGGCAAGAACTGGGCGTCGTTCTCCAACTACAACAGCGAGGTCGACGTGGCCGCGCCCGGCGTGGACATCACCAGCACCTACCCGATGAAGGGCACGCCGCTGACGGTCGGCGCCGGCAGCTACGCCACGCTGGCGATGGCGGGTACGGCGACGGCGACGGTGAGCGGCGCGCTGGTCGACGGCGGCACCTGCGACAGCCGCGGCAGCTGGAGCAAGAAGATCGTGTTGTGCACCCGCGGCGGGACCGCCACCAGCGCGGAAAAGGCCGGCAACGCGCGCGCCGGCGGAGCCGTGGGCGTCGTGCTTGTCGACACCGCTCCAGGGTTCGCGCCGAAGGCCGGCACGTTGACGGGTTCGTTGAACATCAGCGGCGTCGCGGTCAGCCAGGACACCGGAGCCGCGCTGCGCGGCCTGGTCGGTCAGACCGCCGTGCTCAATCCCACCATGGTCTACGGCGCCAACGACGCCTATGCCAACATGCAAGGTACCTCGATGGCGAGCCCGCACGTGGCCGGCGTGGCGGCGCTGCTGTTCTCGGCCAAGCCGTCGGCGACCGTGCAGCAAGTGCGCGATGCGATCACCTCCACCGCGTTGGATCTGGAGACGCCGGGGCGCGACGACAAGACCGGCGCCGGCATGGTGCGCGCGTTCGAGGCCTTGGATAAGTTGCTCGGAAACAAGTAAGCCGACGCTGCGGTCGGTCCGGCATCCGGCCCGCGCACGGGCCGGATGCGCGGATCGCCGGCGCGACGCGGTGCGCGGTCCGCGTTCCTTCGTCGCCGCCGCGCCGGTCGCGCGGCGGTGAGCGAATCGCGCTGGCGCGGGTCGCGCCCGGTCCGCAGCGCAGTCGCGGCAGGCATCGTGCGGATGGTCGCCGCTCTGCGGCCGGAGCGCGGGCTTCGCCCGCCGCGGGCGGATCCGCATCGGCCTCGGTTCTCCATTCAGCTTCGGCCGGACGGCGCCCCTCGCGCCTGTCGTCGAACGGCGACGCGGCGCCGGCGCGCAGCGCATCCCCTCCGCGGGATCCGGCGCCGGGCGGGTCTACGACCCGGCGCAGCCTCCCGGCCGCTGCGGGGGCTTGCCGCCGCGCGTCCCGCTCCACCCCCACGACGCACCGGAAGTTCGCGCGGCGCGAGCGGAAAGGTATGCTGTACAGCACATCTGCATCGCAGAAAAAACAGTCTCCCCCGGCTGTATCGCCCGCCCCATGCAAGCCTACGTCTACAAAAGCCTCCGCAAGGCAGACACCTATCTGTTCCTGAGCGTGCGCGACGATTTCGCGCGCCTGCCCGATCCGTTGCGCCAGCAGCTGGATCCGCTGCAATTCGTGCTCGAAGTCGAGCTGACCCCGGAACGCAAGCTGGCCCGCGCCGACGCCGCGACGGTGCGAGAGAACCTGGCCGAACGCGGTTTCCACATTCAGTTTCCGCCGGTGCCCGGCGCGGAACTCGCGAAACCTGCGGAGGCCGCGCAGCCCGATGCCTGACGCTCCCACCTCGCGCGCCCTGTCCCGGGGCTTCGCCATCGCCCTGGCCGCCGGCCTGGCGCTGGCGTTGGCGACCGGCTTCGGCGGCACGCCTGCGGGGGCGGCGGTCGCGCTGCTCGGCGGCGCCCTGGCCCAACCGGCGTTCGCCCTGGCCGCGCGGCTGTGGCGCCGGCGCGACGAGCGCCCCGCCTGGAAACCCGAACTGCTGAACCTGGCGGCGCTGTGGGGCGGCGCCACCGCCGCGACCGCGGCGCTGGCGGCGTGGCCGCTGAGTTCGTTGCTGCAATCGGGCTCGCTGCTGGCGGCGCTCGGGCTGAGCGTGGTCGCCGGCCTGCTGCTGCTGGGGCTGTGGCGGCTGTGGCCGCTGTGGACCGGAACCGAGCGCGACGGCGCGCCGCTGCCGCCGCAATGGGCGCGCCTGCCCGACCTCGATCTGGGCGCCTGGCGCGGCCTCGGCGTGGCCGGCATCGTCGCCGCGCTGGTCGCGACCGCCGTGTTGCTGGCGTGGCCGGGCCTGCTCTCGGGCGGCGCGCGCTGGACCCTGGCGGCGGCCTTCGCCCTGGCCTCGCCGGCGCTGCACCTGCTGCTGCAATCGATCCGCCCGGCCGATCCGCTGCCGGGCCTGGAATTCGACCCCGAACTGGACACCGTCCAGGCCGCCGACGAACTGCTCGACGGCGACGCCAACGAGCTCAGCGACGCCGAGCTGGCGCAGGCGCTGTACCTGGCCGCGCGCGCCGGCAAGGTCGAGCGCGCGATCGAGCTGATCGAGCTCGGCGCCGACGTCAACGCCGCGCCGCCGGCCGAGGACGAGCGCGACCGCCGCAGCCTGGCGGTGCTGGCCGCGGTGTTGCCGGACCTGCGCCTGCTGCGCGCGCTGATCGCGCGCGGCGCCGACCTCAACGCCGCCCACGCCGGCATGACCCCGCTGCTGGCGGCGACCCGCGACAGCTGGCACGGCCGTCCCGACGCGGTCATGACCTTGCTGGCCAACGGCGCCGACCCGCGCCTGGCCGATCACGAAGGCAACACCCCGCTGCACCACGCTGCGCGCAGCTCCGACCCCGGCGTGGCCGCGCTGCTGCGCGACGCCCAGGCCGAACTGGAGACGCTGAACCACGACGGCCTCAGCCCGCTCGGCGTGGCCTGCGCCGGCGGCAACTGGCGGCTGGCCAAGTTCCTGCTCGAACGCGGCGCCAAGACCGAGCACGCCGGCGGCTCGCCGGCGCTGCTGGCCGCGGCCGGCGGCGACGAGGACGATCCGGCCGGCGTGCAGCTGCTGCTCAAGCACAAGGCGCGGATCGACGCGCGCGACGGCCAGCGCCGCAGCGCCCTGCACACCGCCGCGTTCGCCGGCCACCTCGACATCGTCACCACCCTGCTCGCCGCCGGCGCCGACGCCGCGGCGATCGACGGCCAGCGGCGCACGCCGGTGCTCGACGCCGCCCGCGGCGGCCGCGCGGCGGTGCTCGAACGCCTGCTCGAACATCTGCCGCAAGGCGGCGCCGAACAGGCCAAGGCGCTCGACGCCGACGGCGCCAGCGCGCTGATCCTGGCCTGCCAGGCCGACACCGCCTCGCCGCCGCTGGTGCTGCGCCTGCTCGAACTGGGCCTGGACCCGGAGCTGCGCGACCGCCACGGCAAGCGCGCGGTCGACCGCGCCGCCGAAGCCGGGCGCTGGTCGCTGGTGGCCGCGCTCGACCGCGCCTATCCGCTGCCGGCCGCGGTCAGCGGCGAAGGCGACAGCGACGCGCCCGACGGCGAACGCGTGATCGTCGACCGCATGCCGGCCGCGCTGCTGCGCGACGGCCTGCGCGAGGGCCGTTCGGCCGAGCTGACTGGTTTGGCCAAGCTGTTGAGCCCGGCCGAGCTCGGCGCGCAACTGCACGAAGAAGACGGCCAGGCGCCGACCGCCGAACGCATCGACTGGCTGCTGGGGCAGGGCGCCGACGCCAATGTGCGCAACGCCGCCGGCGACACCGTGCTGTTCGCCCTGCTCGACCGCGCGCCGGCCTCGTTGCCGGCGCTGCACGCGCTGCTGCGCCGCGGCGTGTCGCCGGCCGGCCGCGGCGGCCTGGGCCGGTTCCTGGCCACCTGTTCGGCCGGCGAACAGGCCGGCCGCGGGCTGGAGCAGTTCGCGCTGGACCTGATCGAACGCGGCGCCGACGCGTTCGCGCGCACCCCGGCCGGCGATCCGCCGCTGGCGATCGCGGTGCGGATGGGCTGGGCGCGGCTGCTCGAACGCCTGCTCGCCGCCGGCGTCGACCTCAACGCGCGCGACAGCCACGGCATGAGCGCGCTGCATCTGGCCGCCGCGCTCGGCCGCGAAAACATGCTCAAGCGGCTGGTCGCGCACGGCGCGGCCCCCGATCTGCTCGCCGCCGACGGCCAGACCCCGCTCGGCGTGGCCCTGGCCTCGGGCCGGCGCGACCTCGCCGACTGGCTGGACTGGCGCGGCTGGCCGCTGCCCAAGCGTCCTTTGCTCGCCGCCGACGTGCCGGCCGCGGCCATCGTCGGCGACGCCGACGCGGTGCGCCGCCTGCTCGACCTGGGCCTGTCGGTCGACGCGCTCGACAGCCAGGGCTGCACCGCGCTGCTGCGCGCCGCCGGCGGCGGCCACCGCGCCGTGGTCGACCTGCTGCTGGCGCGCGGCGCCGATCCGCAGCGCGCGGCCAACTCCGGCGCCACGCCGCTGTCGGCCGCGGTCAGCATGCGCCACGCCGACATCGTCGACCGCCTGGTCGCCGCCGGCGCCTCGCTGGAACAGCGCCTGCCGGGCGATCTGACCGTGCTGATGGTGGCCTGCGCCTTGGGCCTCACCGACCTGGCCGCGCGCCTGCTCGCCGCCGGCGCCGACGTCCAGGCGCGCGACGCGCAAGGGCGCATGGCCCTGCATTGCGCGGCGATGTACGGCTTCACCGCGCGCGACCGCAGCCGCCTGGTGGCCTTGTTCGACACCTTGCTGCTGGCCGGCGTCGACGCCGACCAATCGGCCGCCGGCGCCACCCCGCTGCTGCTGTTGCTCGGCGCGCGCGCCGAACCGGGCACCGCCGCCGACGAAGACGTGCTGATCGCCGGCCTGGAACTGCTGCTCGACCACGAGGCCTCGCTGGAGGTGCAGGACCCGCGCGGCTTCGGCCCGCTGCATCTGGCTTCGCTGCACGGCCTGTTGCGCGTGGTCCAGCGCCTGCTGCGCCACGGCGCCAACCCCGACCAGCGCGACGCGCTGAACCGCACCCCGCGCGAGATCGCGGTGATGCGCGGCTTCGTCGACATCGCCGCCGAGTTCGCCCCGGCGGCGACGGCGGGCACCGGCAACAACGGCGGCGTGTCGATGGCGCGGTTCCTGCGCGGCGGGCCGGGGAACTGAGGTTGTCCGGCGGCTGATCGGAAGGCGTCGGGCTTGAAAGCCCTCCCACAACGGCGGATGCGTTTTGCCGGAACGTCATGCCCGCGAAGGCAGGCATCCAGGGCTTTATCCAGGCATAACGCTGAAGTCTCTGGATCCCCGCCTTCGCGGGGATGACGATCTGGAACAGGAGCGGCGAAACCCACCTGCCGTCGTGCCCGCGAACGCGGGCATCCAGGGCTTTATCCAGGCATAACGCTGAAGTCTCTGGATCCCCGCCTTCGCGGGGATGACGATCTGGAGCAGGAGCGGCGAAACCCACCTGCCGTCGTGCCCGCGAAGGCGGGCTTTCAGGGCTTTATCGAAGCGGGACGCTGAAGTCTCTGGACCCCCGCCTTCGCGGGGATGACGACCTGGAACAGACGCCGCGAAACCCAGCTACCGTCATGCCCGCGAATGCGGGCATCCAGGGCTTCATCGAGGCATGACTGCGAAGTCTCCGGACCCACGTTCGCGGACAGCATCGAAACCGAACGCGCACGGTTCAATGCCGCGTCGAACTCTCGCTCGCCACCGTCGTCGCCTGCTTGTCGACCATCCCGCCGAGCACGCCTTCGCCGCGGTCGGCTTCGAACAGTTCTTCCAATTCCTTGCGCGCGTCGCGCGCGCTCTGCATCAGCGCGTCTTCGTCGTCGTGGACCAGGTATTGCGCGTTGAGCATGCGCTCGTCGAGTTCGCGGAAACGCTCGACATGGTCGCGCGCGGTCGCCGGCGCCACGCCCAGTTCGACCAGCACGTCCTCGCCGAGCTTGAGGCTGGAATGGAAGGTCTCGCGCATCGGCTCGGCGCCCAGGTCCATCAGGTCCCAGGAATGGCGGCGGTCGCGCGAACGCGCGAACACCTTGGCCTTCGGATACAGCCGGCGCACCGTGCGCACGGTGCGGATGCAGGCGTCGCGGTCGTCGATCGCGATCACGAACACCTTGACCTGCGCCGCGCCGGCCGAACGCAGCAACTCCGGCCGCGCCGGGTCGCCGTAATAGACCATGTTGCCGAAGCGGCGCATGAAGTCGACCTGCTCGGCGCTGTTCTCGATCGCGATGAACGGCGTGCGGTGCGCGACCAGCAGGCGCGCGACGATCTGGCCGAAGCGGCCCATGCCGGCCAGCAGCACCTGCGGGTGATGATCGTCGGTGATCTCGTCGTACGGGCGCTTGGGCTTGGGCGCGGGCTTGGCGTCGAGCACGCGCTGCGCGGCGATCATCAGCAGCGGCGTCAGCGCCATCGACACGCCGACCGCGGCGATCAGGCGGTCGCGGGTCGGGTCGTCGAGCAGCCGCGCCTTGAACGCTTCGTTGAACACCACGAACGCGAATTCGCCGCCGAGCGCCATCACCGTCGACAGCTGGAACGCGCCGCGCTTGTCCAGGCCGCCGGCGCTGACGCCGACCGCGAACAGCAGGACGAACTTCACCGACAGCAGGGTCAGCACGATCGCGCCGATGGTCAGCGGCTCGTTCATGACCCGCTGCAGGTCGATGCTCATGCCCACGGCCATGAAGAACAGGCCGAGCAGCAAGCCCTTGAACGGCTCGATCTGCGATTCGAGCTCGTGGCGGAATTCCGAATCGGCCAGCAGCACGCCGGCCAGGAACGCGCCCAGGCCGGCCGACAGGCCCGCGGTCTGCAGGATCCACGCCGAACCCAGCACGGTCAGCAGCGCCGCGCCGGTGAACACCTCCGGCATCTGGGTGCGCGCGACCACGCGGAACACCTGGCGCAGCAGCACCCGGCCGCCGAACACCACCGCGGCGATCGCGCCGACCGCCTTGGCCACCGAAATCCAGTTCAGGCCGTCCACGCCCGCGGCCTTGCCGAGCAGCGGGATCGCCGCCAGCAGCGGGATCGCGGCGAGGTCCTGGAACAGCAGGATCGCGAACGCGAGCTTGCCGTAATCGCTGGACAGGCCCTTGCGTTCGGACAGCAGCTGCAAGCAGACGGCGGTGGAGGACAGCGCGAGGCCGAGGCCGACCACGGTCGCCGCCTTCCAGCCCAGGCCGCCGCCGAACATCGCCAGCGCGCCGAGCGCGATGCCGCTGAGGATCACCTGCAAACCGCCGGCGCCGAACACCGGCTTGCGCATCACCCGCAAGCGCGAGGGCGACAGTTCCAGGCCGATCACGAACAGCATCATCACCACGCCGATTTCCGACGCGGCCAGGACCGGCTCGGCATCGGCGATCACCTTGACCCCGTAAGGCCCCAGCACCACGCCCGCGGCCAGATAACCCAGCACCGCGCCCAGCCCGAACTTGCGGAACACCGGCACCGCGATGACCGCGGCCAGCAGGAACAACAACGCAAGCTCTAGACCGCCACCGTGCATGGGCACCTCCGGCTGGGATTATGGCGCCTGCGGGCGCCGGATGGGGGAGAGGGAACGGGGCGAGGAATGGGACGCTGCATCGTCGGCAACGGCCCGGGCGCGACGAAGGATGACGCACTGCGTTTGCTATGGTTGCGGGCCGGTTTATTTTCAATCCTCGTTGTTCAAGTCACGTGTCATGGAGCACGACGCCAAATGAAGGCAAACAAGTGGTTCGCGAACCTCGCCCTGATCGCCGCGCTGGCCGCGCCGGCGCTGGCCGCCGCGCAGGGCCCGCGCGCGGTGCGCATGCAGGCCGAGATGAGCATGGTGCTGACCGGCAAGGTGCGCATCGCCGCCGGCGGCGCGGTCGAGGACGTCAGCGTCGACCGCGAAGGCGAGGTGCCGCAGCAGGTCGCCAAGTTGATCCGCCAGGCGGCGCCGCAATGGCGCTTCGAGCCGCTCGCCGCGGACGCGCCGGCCGTGTCCGCCGACATGCCGATGACGGTGCGGGTGGCGGTGCGGCGCGACCCGCAGCAGGGCGAGGACGTGTTCGTCATGCGCATCGTCAGCGCCACCTTCGACGCGCAAGGCCCGGGCGAAGCCCCGCGTTCGGGCAGCATGACGCCGCCGACCTATCCGATGCAGGCGGCGCTGGTCGGCATGCCGGCCACGGTGTACGTGGTCGCGCGGTTCGGCCGCGACGGCAAGGTCGCCGACGCGTTCGTCGAACAGGTCAACCTGCACAAGGTCGGCAGCGAGCAACAGATGGTGGGCTTCCGCAAGTCCTTCGCCGCCGCCAGCCTGGCCGCGGCCAAGCGCTGGAGCTTCGTGCCGCCGAGCCAGGGCAAGGCCGCGGCCGAGCACAACTGGCAGGTGCGGGTGCCGGTGGCTTTCATGCTCGCCGGCACGCAGGAACCGGCGTACGGGCAGTGGGACGTCTACGTGCCCGGCCCGCGCCAGCGCGCGCCGTGGGCGCAGCGCAGCGACGACATCGGCGTGGACGCGCTCGCCGGCAACGGGCCGCGTCTGGTCGGCCACGGCCGGCGCTTGATCGGCGGATTCGACGGCAACGGCTGAGCCGCCGCGCGCCGGTTTTCGCGGCGCTCGCGAAGCACCAAACGCCTCCCTTGCGGAGGCGTTTTTTTGTCTGCGATCGCGGTGTCGAAAAGCGGTTTTTCCAGTCGCGATCCCTGCGAACGCGAACGGCGAAAATTACGGGCGACAGCCGCACGGAAAGTGCCGGCTTTTTCGCAGGACGCCCGCGCCGCAACGGCCGATTCGACAAGGAGATCCGATGAAGATTTTGATTCTGTTCGCGACGTTGTTTCTGAGCGCCTGCGACCCGGCTATCGATCGCCCGCCGTTGCTGCAAACCGGTGCCGCCTCCGGCCGGATCGATTTGAGCCAGGCCGCACCGCGCGCGTCGGTGCCGGCAACCGCGGCGGTGTCGGCGCCGCGGATCCGCGGCTGACGGCCCGGCGCGACCGCTCCCGGTCGCGCGGCCTTCCCGGCCGGCGACGGCCGGGAGGCGCCCCCGTCAGCGACGGGCGGTAACGCTGAACGGGCAGACTGCCGGCCACGAAAGTCCCCACCCGTACGCCGACGAATTGCTGTCGTTCAGCTTCGGAGGCATGATGCGGGTTCGCCCGCCATCCCGGAGCTCCTCATCCCTAGTCGGGCTCGGCGACTCGTGAAGCAAATAGCACCGACATGGAGCCAGTGCCTATGAATGCCGCAGTCGATTCACTCACCCCCGCCGCAGACCCCGCATCACTCCCGCGCTGGTACGCCGGCCAGGGAGCCCCGCTGACCCAACCCGCCGCCTACACCGCACTGCTGCCCGCCGACGGCCAGTGGTCGCGGGAGATGGTGATGCGCGCCTTCGTCGCCGACGCGTTGCAGCGCAACGGCCTGGTGGTCGACGAGGACACCCTCGACGCCACCGTCGCCGCCGCGTCCGCGCCCGGCGGCGCGTTCGCCGACGCCGCTCCGGCATGGAAGCTGCAACCCGGCGAAAGCCGCGAAGGCCGGCCGGCGCCGCCGTTCCAGGGCTATTCGCTGGCGCTGCCGGCGGACGCGCAGGCGGCGCTGACCGCGTACGCCAAGACCTGGGCCGCGCAGCACGACCCGCATGCGCCCGGCAGCGAGGACGTTCCGCTCGACAAGCTCAAGACCCTGGCCGCCGCCGCCGGCAAGCCCGACATCCTGGAAACCCTGGAAGCGCTGGACGCGGCGATCAAGGCCGGCTCCACCGCGCAACAGGCCGGCAAGCCGCTCGACGCGGTCGCGCTGGCCTCGGTGCTGGAGTTCGCCACCCGCACCGGCCACGAACGCGAAGCGGCCAGGCTGCTGGAGCGCTACACCGCGGTCAAAGGCATCGCCACCGATGCGCGCGACCTCAGCCACCACGCCGGCCGCGTGTTCAACGGCCGCGATCCGGTCACCGGCAAGGCGCTGACCGCCGACGACCGGGTCAACTCCGCGTTCGACCTGCTCAGCGGCGGCTTCAAGCTCGCCGGCAACATCGGCAGCACCGCGTTGATGATGGGCGCGGGCAATTCCGGTCTGGTCGCCGGCCTGATCGGCGTCGCCCCGATCGGCGTGGCCGTGGTCGCGTTCGCCGCCGGCGCCTACCAACTGATCAAGCACATCCGCGAAGCCATCCTCAAGCCGCAGTGGGACGAGTTCCGCGAGCGTTTCCCGTTCGCCGAAGGCCTGGAACCCAAGCAGGCCATCAGCGGGGTGATGCGGCAGATCGCCGGCATGCCGACCGACGCCGGCAACGCGCTGTCGACCGCGACCCGCATCGTCGACGGCCTCGGCGAGAACCCCGAGACGCGCGCGCGTTTCCTGACCTTCCTCAAGCAGAAGGTGCAGCCCGAGTCGCTGGTCGACGCGCTGGCCAACGGCCAGGGCGACAAGCTGACCGCGCAGCAGGCGATGCTGTTGGCGCAGGCGGCCAAGAGTTCGTCCAAGGAATTCCTCGACCACGAACTCAGCGACGTCAAGCGCTACCTCAAGGACCGCGACGGCGAGCGCGAACGCGGCACCTACCTGATGATGGCGGCGCAGCGCGAAGCGGCCGAGCGCAACGACAACAAGCTCGGCGGCGCGATCGGCGAGGGACTGCGCGTCGCCGGCGTGCTGACCAGCGGCGCCAACGCGCTCAACGGCCAGTACCGCGACCTGCTCGACAAGCTCAAGGGCGTGGAACTGCCGAACAAGCTCGGCGAGCAGCAGCAGAAGAACCTGGCCGCGGCGCTGGTGCCGGCCGCGCGCGAGGCCGGGCTGAGCCAGGTCGATCATCTGATCCCGAGCAAGGACGGCAGCCGCGTGTTCGCGGTGCAGGGCGATCCGAACTCGCCGGACCGGCGCATGGTCGCGCTCGACGTGGCCAAGGGCGCGCAGCAGAGCATCGAGACCAGCAGCCAGCTGGCGGCGCATCAAGCCGCCAACGGCAACGGCCAGAACGCGCAGCAGACCCAAGGGCAGAGCGGTCGCGGGTTCTAGCCGCGGCGGGCGGCGCCGGGGCCGGTCGGGCCCGGCGCTTGCCGCTTCGGTGCGCCGGGTCGAACGTCGTTGTAACCGGCGCGATCCGGGCCGGATATCGGCAGATCGAGCGGGACAGACCAGGGGCAGGCGGATCGAGCGACTCGATCCGCGCCGGGTACGGTCGTATCGAACGGGCCCGCCGGCCCGATGCTTTTCGCTCCGGTCGCGTTGCGCGCGGCCGGGTCCGATCGGAGAGCATCGGGCCGGCGGGCTCGTTTTTTGGGATGCGGGCGTTGTGCCGTCATCGTCGACACATCGGCGGCTCAAGCCTGAAAGACGCGCATCAGTGGCTTCGACAGACGGCTCGACCGCAATGATCCGCGTCCCATCGAGAACGTCATCAATGACCCGCGTTCCGTCAAGAACGCCATCAATGATCCGCGTCCCGTCAAGAACGTCATCAGTGATCCGCCTCCCATCAAGAACGTCATCCCCGCGAAGGCGGGGATCCAGGGCTTCATCGCGACAGGGCTCTGAAGTCTCTGGATCCCCGCCTTCGCGGGGATGACGTTCTGGTGGGCACAGCCGTTCGTGTGGAATGACGTTCTGGTGGGCGCAGCCGTTCGTGTGGAATGACGCTCTGGTGGCGCGGCTGTTCGCGTGGGACGACGCTCTGGTGGGCGCAGCCGTTCGTGTGGGACGACGCTCTGGTGGGCGCAGCCGTTCGTGTGGGATGACGCTCCGGTGGGCGCGGCCGTTCGTGTGGAATGACGTTTTGGCGAACGCAGCCGCTCTTGTGGAAGGGCCCTCAGGCCCGACGCTCTCCGCTCACGCAGCCCGAATCCACCGCCTCACCGCAACCCCGCCGCCAACCCCGACGCGATCCGCCGCAACTTGTCCGGATTGCGCTGCGCATACACCCCGACGATGCGCTCGCCGTCGCTGTCGTACGACAACGCCGTTTCCAGCTCGCCGCCGAAGTAACGCAGCACGCCGAGCCGGCCGTTGATCGTCGCCAGCTCGATGCGCAGGCCGCGCTCGGGCCGCAACGTCGACGCGAACAGCAACTGGGCGATGCGCGCGCCGCCGACCATCGGTTCGACGAACGCGGTGACGATGCCGCCGCCGTCGCCGACCAGGGTCGCCGAATCGGCCATCAACGCGGTCATCGCGCGCAGGTCGCGGTGGTTCCAGGCTTCGACGAACCGCCGCATCAGCCGCTGGTGCGCCTGCGCCGGCACCCGGTAGCGCGGGCGTTCCTCGCGCAGCTGCGCCTTGGCCCGGTGTACGATCTGCCGGCACGCGGCCTCGCTCTTGTCCAGGGTGCGGGCGATGTCGGCGTAGTCGGCGTCGAACACCTCGCGCAGCAGGAACGCCGCGCGCGCTTCCGGCGCGAGCCGTTCCAGCACGGTCAGGAACGCGATCGACAGATCGCTGGCGGCTTCCTGCAATTGCTCCGGCGTGGCCGCCGCTTCGTCGGTCAGCACCGGCTCGGGCAGCCACAGGCCGACGTAGCGCGCGCGCTCGGCGCGCGCGCGGCGCAGGCGGTCGATCGAACGGCGGGTCGCGGCGACGACCAGCCAGGCCTCGGCGTCGTCGACCTGCGCGGGGCCGGCCTCGTTCCAGCCGAGCCAGACGTCCTGGACCACGTCCTCGGCCTCGGCCAGCGAGCCGAGCATGCGGTAGGCCACGCCGAGCAGGCGCGGGCGCAGGCGGGTGAAAACATCGAGAGCGGCGTCCATATCCCACAAGGTCGGATCGCGGAGCCCGATTGTGACGCAGCCCGCGCGCGCCGAACGCGGCGCGCGTCCGCTTGCGCGCCGGCCCGCGCTCAGGGCACCGGCATCAGCGCCGGCTTGCCCGCGTCCTTGAGCAGCACCACCACGAACTTGGCCGGCTTGTCGCGGCTGGCGTTGCGGCCGACGGTGTGGATGTCGCCGGGGCCTTCGTAAAAGCTCTCGCCGGCCTTGAGCGTGACCTCCTTGCCGCCGGCCACGCCCATCACGATCGCGCCCTCGATCACGTAGACGAAGGCGTGCGCATCGTGGCGGTGGACCGGGTCGGCGCCGCCGGGCGGGTATTCGACCGCCAGCATCAGCGCTTCCTTGCCCGGATAGTCGGGCAAGGCGCGGCTCATGACTTCGGTGACGACGGGGGGAGGCGCGTCGTGGCCGTGCGCCGGCGCGGCGCCGTGGGCGAATGCGGCGAGCGGGCACGCTGCGAGCGCGAGCGCGGCGAACAACGGGCGAATGTGCATCAGAAGTCTCCTGGGGCGGCGTTGGAGCGTGAGCGTCAGGGCGCGGCGTTCGCTGCGCGCCTCAAGCCGCGCGCAGCGACGCGCCGGCCCGCGCCGACGGACTCAGGCCAGATTGGCCTTGTCCAGACCGAAGGCCTTGTCCTGCCCGCCCGGCACCGGACGGAACGCGACGTTGATGCGGTTCCAGGCGTTGATCGTCATCACCGCATAGGTGAGGTCGATGATCTCCTGCTCCGAAAACTGCGTGCGCACGCGCTCGTAGAGTTCGTCCGGCACGCCCAGCGCCGGCAGCTGGGTCAATACTTCGGTCCAGGCCAGCGCGGCGCGCTCGCGCGCGGCGAACAGCGGCGATTCGCGCCACGAGGCCAGGTGATGCAGGCGCAGCGCGCGCTCGCCGCGGATCGTCGCTTCCTTGACGTGCATGTCCAGGCAGAACGCGCAGCCGTTGAGCTGCGAGGCGCGGATGTTGATCAGGTCGACGATCGACGTTTCGATCGTCGACTTCTTGATCGACAGGCTGAACTCGACGAACTTCTTGAAACGCTCGGGGGCTTGTTGCTGGTAATCCAGACGTTCGGTCATGACGGGGGCTCCGGGAGGAAGGGCCGCAGGCGCCGATGCCTGCGGTGGCGCCGGCAATCTAGGCCGCCGCGCGCGCGCCCGGTAGGCCGCCGCGCGGACCCGCGGTGTTGAGCGCGACGCACCAATCGCCGCGGCGGCGATGTCACAGGTCAACGCCGCGCTGCGACCTTGAGGCATGAACGCGCCAAACTCCCCGCCGCCTCGCCCGTTCGCGCCGGCCAACGCCGAACGCGTCTGGCGCGAATTCCTGCTCGCGCTGGACGCGCTGCCGCCCGGCGCGCGCGCCGCCTTGCTGCTGCATGCGCTGTTCCAGGCCAGCGCGGAAGACATCGCGCGGCTGATCGGCGAGCCGGCGCCGGCCTGCCGCGCGCACCTCGCCGATGCGCGCGCGCAGGCGCTGGCGCGGGTGGCCGAATGGCGCGGGAGCGCGACGCCATGAACGCGGCCGCGCCGATCGCGTTCGAACGCGCGGAGCCGGCCGCGGACGCGCTGTCGTCCGGATTCTCGGCCAGCTATGCCGGCGTGGTCGCGTTCATCGCCGTGGCCACCGAAGGCAGCTTCGCCCGCGCCGCCGACCGGCTCGGCATCGGCCGCTCGGCGGTCAGCCGCAGCGTGCAGAAACTGGAAGGGCAGGTCGGCGCGCGGCTGTTCTCGCGCACCACCCGCTCGACCTCGCTGACGCCCGAGGGCGAACTGTTCTTCGAGAACTGCCGGCCCGGCGTCGAGCGCATCCTGCAGGCGCTGGAAGACATGCGCGACCTGCGCGACGGGCCGCCGCGCGGGCAATTGCGCATCGGCGCCGCGCCGGGCTTCGGCCGCCGGGTGCTGGCGCCGCTGCTCGGCGAGTTCCGCCTGCGCCATCCCGGCATCGCGCTGGAATTGGCGCTGGACGAACGCACGCCCGATCTGGCCGTGGACCGGCTCGACTTGGTTTTCCGCGACGGCCGCCTCGACGACAGCCAGGTCATCGCCAAGCAACTTATCCCGATGCAGTGGCTGGTCTGCGCCTCGCCGGAGTACGCGCGCCGGCACGGGCTGCCGACCGCGGTCGCCGAACTCGAACGCCACGCCTGCCTCAACCGGCGCCTGCCGAACGGCCGCCTGCGCGCCTGGGAGTTCAAGCTCGACGGCCGCGCGCAGTCTCTGTCGCCGCCGGCCGAACTGACGTTCAACGACGACGAACTGCTGCTGCAAGCGGCGCTCGACGGACAGGGGCTGGCGCAACTGCCGGCCTATCTGGCCTGCGAGGCCGTGCGCGCCGGAACGCTGCTGCGCTGCCTCGGCGGTTACGCGCCCGACGACGGCGGCCATTACCTGTGCTACCTCAGCCGCCAGCAGCTGCCCAAGCGCGTGCGCGCGTTCATCGACTTCGTCACCGCGCGGGTGCGCGCGCTGGACCTCGACTGCGCGCTCGATCCCGACTGCGCCTGCGCCGGTGCGCCTGCGCACGTCCGCTGAAGCTGCGCCGCCCGAGCCGCACTGCGATTGGTGCGCACAGGGCAACACCGCGCGGCCGCGGCGATGGCTACTGCCGGTGCGCGCGGCTGCCTAGCATCGGCCCATCGTTCGCCGCCGCGCCTCGCCGCGGCCGCGCGCTTCGGCCATCCAAACGCACAGGTGCAGCATGAAATTCCTCGTCATCGGCGGTACCGGCCTGATCGGCAGCAAGACCGTGGCGCGCCTGCGCGCGAACGGGCACGAAGCGGTGCCCGCCGCGCCTTCGACCGGCGTGGACATCCTCAGCGGCGCCGGGCTCGACGCGGCGATGGCCGGCGCCGACGTGGTGATCGACCTGTCCAACTCGCCCTCGTTCGCCGACGAGGCGGTGCTGGCGTTCTTCCGCACCGCCGGCCGCACGATTCTCGCGGCCGAAGCGCGCGCCGGCGTGCGGCACCATCTGGCGCTGTCGGTGGTCGGCACGCAGAAACTGAGCGAGAGCGGCTACTTCCGCGCCAAGATCGCCCAGGAACAGCTGATCCGCGAGTCCGGCCGGCCCTACACCATCGTCCACTCGACCCAGTTCTTCGAATTCCTGCCCGGCATCGTCCAGTCCGGCGCCGACGGCGCGAGCGTGCGCCTGCCGCGCGCGCTGGTCCAGCCGATCGCCGCCGAAGACGTCGCCGACGCGGTCGCGCGTTGCGCGCAGCAGGCGCCGGTCAACGGCATCGTCGAGATCGCCGGCCCCGAGCGCGAACCGCTCGCGAATCTGGCGCAGCGTTTCATGCGCATCGTCCAGGACCCGCGCGTAGCGGTCGGCGACCCGCAGGCGCGTTACTTCGGCGCGCGGCTCGACGACGACACGCTGGTGCCGCAAGGGCAGGCCTGGCTCGGCGCGACGAATTTCGAGCGCTGGCTGGAGCAGTCCGAGTACGCGCGCTACGCCGCGCGGATCTGACCTTCGCCCCGCCGCTGCCTGGCCGTCGCGCGCGAGCGCGGCGGCGCAGCGTTCGCTCCCAGGATCGCGGCCATGTCCCCGCTGCAAGCCCCGCCCGCCAGCCTGCTGGACAAATACCGCGGCGACGCCGGCGTCGAGCTCTACACCGGGCGCGTCAGCGTGCGCGGCGGCGAAGCCGGGCATGCGCGCGCGTCCGGCGTGGTGCGTTCCGACGACGGCGCGCTGGCGGTGGAACTGCGCCTGCCGCCCGAACTCGGCGGCCCCGGCGGCGGCAGCAATCCCGAACAATTGCTGGCGGCCGGCTACGCCGCCTGTTTCCACGGCGCGCTGGTGTTGCTGGCGCAGCGCGCCGACGTGGTTTTGACGGAGGTCTGCGTCGACGCCGCGGTGACGTTCGCGCGCGATCCGATCGACGGCCTGTTCCTGCTCTCGGCCGAGATCCGCGTGTGTTTGCCGGGCCTGGATCGCGCGCTGGCGGCGGAACTGGTGCGCAATACCGAGCGCATTTGTCCTTACGCGAAGATGTTCCGGCAAGGCATCGATCACGTAGTCACGGTCGAATCGTGAGAGCCACCTGTAGGAGCGGCGCAAGCCGCGACCGCGAAACCTCGCTTGCGCCGCGAGCCCGAAGTCCCGCGGTCGCGACTCGCGTCGCTCCTACAGCCGGAATCGAAGCCGCGATGCGTGCCGGCCAAAACGATCCCGCAAACGAAAAAGCCCCCGCACTGAGCGGGGGCTTTTCCTGTCGAACCGAACCGATCCGGCTCAGCGCTTCATCGAACTGAAGAACTCGTCGTTCGACTTGGTCGTCTTCATCTTGTCGAGCAGGAACTCCATCGCGCCGATTTCGTCCATGCCGTGCAGCAGCTTGCGCAGGATCCAGATCTTCTGCAGCAGCTCCGGCTCGATCAGCAGGTCTTCGCGACGCGTGCCCGAACGGTTGATGTCGATCGCCGGGTACACGCGCTTTTCGGCGATGCGGCGGTTCAGGTGCACTTCCGAGTTGCCGGTGCCCTTGAACTCCTCGTAGATCACCTCGTCCATCTTGCTGCCGGTGTCGATCAGCGCGGTCGCGATGATCGTCAGCGAGCCGCCTTCCTCGACGTTGCGCGCGGCGCCGAAGAAGCGCTTGGGACGGTGCAGGGCGTTGGCGTCGACGCCGCCCGACAGCACCTTGCCGGAACTCGGCACGACGTTGTTGTAGGCGCGGGCCAGGCGGGTGATCGAGTCGAGCAGGATCACCACGTCCTTCTTGTGTTCGACCAGGCGCTTGGCGCGCTCGATCACCATCTCGGCGACCTGCACGTGGCGCGCGGCGGGTTCGTCGAAGGTCGAGGAGACCACTTCGCCGCGCACGGTGCGCTGCATTTCGGTCACTTCTTCCGGACGCTCGTCGACCAGCAGCACGATCAGGTGCACGTCGGGATGGTTGTGGGTGATCGCGGTGGCGACCTGCTGCATCATCATGGTCTTGCCGGCCTTCGGCGGCGAGACGATCAGCGCGCGCTGGCCTTTGCCTTGCGGCGCCATCAGGTCGAGGATGCGGCCGGTGATGTCTTCGGTCGAACCGTCGCCGCGCTCGAGCTTGAACTTGCGGCGCGGGAACAGCGGGGTCAGGTTCTCGAACAGGACCTTGTTCTTCGACGCTTCCAGCGGCTCGCCGTTGATGCTGTCGACCACCGACAGCGCGAAATAGCGTTCGCCGTCCTTGGGGAAGCGGATGCGGCCGGACAGATGGTCGCCGGTGCGCAGGTTGAAGCGGCGGATCTGGCTCGGCGAGATGTAGGTGTCGTCCGGTCCGGCCAGGTAGCTGGCCTCGGCCGCGCGCAGGAAGCCGAAGCCGTCGGGCAGGATTTCCAGCACGCCGTCGGCGGCGACGCCTTCGCCGTGGCGGGTCAGCACCTTGAGCAGGGCGAAGATCACGTCCTGCTTGCGCGCGCGGGCGACGCCTTCCTGGATGCTGAGCTGGTCGGCCAGGTCGAGCAGCTTCGGCGCCGGCATGCGCTTGAGGTCGCCGAGCGAGTACTGCGGGAAGCCCTCGGGCACCTGCGGGTGCGGACGCGGGACGAAGTTCTCGCCGTTGTCGCCGAAGTCTTCGCCGCCGTTGCCGCCGCGCGGCTGCTGGCGGTTGTTGCGGTCGCGTTCGCGGCGGTTGCGGAAGCGGTCGCGGCGGTTGTTGCCGCCGCGGTTGTTGTCGAAGCCGCCGTCGCGCTGCTGGCCCTGGTTCTGGCCTTGCTGCTGCGATTGCGGGTTGTTGGGCTGGCCGCCTTCGGCGGCGGCGTGGCCGTTGCTGTGGGGCGCGGCGGTCTCGGCGGCGCCGGAGGCGGCCGGAGCGGACTCGCCGGCGCTGGCGGCCGGAGCGGGCGTCTTGGGCTGGCGCGGGGCCGGCGCGGCGGCCGCGGCCGGCTCGCTGGCGGGCATCGGCGCGGGAATCAGGGGGCTGGCATCGGCGACGACGGCCGGAGCGGTTTCGGCGGCCTTGCTGGCGCGCGGCTTGCGCACGCGCTTCTCGGCGGTGTCGCCAGCGTCGGGGGTCTTATCGGACAAGCGGAGGTTCCTCGCTAAGCGGCGAGCGCTCGCATCGGGCGAGCGGGACGTCAGGGACGTGGGTTGATGTGATGAGTAGCTAGACGGGGTGCGGCGCTGGGGACGCGAAGTCCGACGCCGGGTACTGCGAAACTAGCACTGCTGCGGGGCTGCGGCAAGATTCCCCAATCCTGCCGTTCACCTGGACCGGCCGGCGTGCGCCGGGTCCGGCCAGGAGCGTCCGCGCCCGTGGCGGGCGCGAACGTCACGCGATCATGCGACGCGGCTCAGGCCGGCGCGTCAGATCGCCTTGTCGATCATCTGGGTCAGCAGGGTCTTGATGTTCGGCGGCGCGCCGAGCTGGGTCGAGTGGATCTGGCCGTCCTTGAACATCATCAGCATCGGAATGCTGCGGATGTTGTAGCGCACGCCGACCGCGGGATGTTCCTGCACGTCGACCTTGACGACCTTGGCGCGGCCTTCGTATTGCTCGGCCAGCTGCTCGACGATCGGGCCGATGGCCTTGCACGGGCCGCACCACGGCGCCCAGAAATCGACCAGGACGGGTTCGGACGACTGCAGCACGGTGGCATCGAAATCGCTAGCGCCAGCATGCAGAACTTTTTCGCTCACGGGGGTCTCCTGCGGGTGCCCAAACCATACGGTTAAGGCTAATTTGGAACGGAATGCCCGGGCGGGCCATGCCGGGCGGGGGCTTACGCTAAACTGGGGCGTTTCGTGGCGCCTTCAAGGCCCCTTCAAGGGCTGGGACACAGCGTATCGCGTCGCGCCACGGCCTCCTCGAACCGGTCTTTCCGATACATAAATCGGGTGCCGGCTCGGCCCCGGCAGTCTGCTTCGCCGACGCCACCCACGCAAGCGACACCCTACGGCGCCGAACCGGCGCGGATTCCGGAAACGCATGAGCGACAAGCCTTTAACCGATATCACGTTCTCCTCCTTCGACCTGCATCCGAGCTTGCTCGCGGGTCTGGAAGCGGCCGGGTTTTCCCGCTGCACCCCGATTCAGGCGCTGACCCTGCCGATCGCCCTGACCGGCCGCGACGTCGCCGGCCAGGCCCAGACCGGCACCGGCAAGACCCTGGCCTTCCTGGTCGCGGTCATCAACCGCCTGCTGACCCGCCCGGCCCTGGCCGAGCGCAAGCCCGAAGACCCGCGCGCCCTGATCCTGGCGCCGACCCGCGAACTGGCGATCCAGATCCACAAGGACGCGGTCAAATTCGGCTCCGAGCTGGGCCTGAAGTTCGCCCTGGTTTACGGCGGCGTCGACTACGACAAGCAGCGCGAGCTGCTGCAGAAGGGCGCCGACGTCATCATCGCCACGCCCGGGCGCCTGATCGACTACGTCAAGCAGCACAAGGTGGTGTCGCTGCACGCCTGCGAAGTGTGCGTGCTCGACGAAGCCGACCGCATGTTCGACCTGGGCTTCATCAAGGACATCCGCTTCCTGCTGCGGCGCATGCCGATCCGCACCGAGCGCCAGACCCTGTTGTTCTCGGCCACCCTGAGCCATCGCGTGCTCGAGCTGGCCTACGAGCACATGAACGAGCCCGAGAAGGTCGTGGTCGAGACCGAGTTCATCACCGCGGCCAAGGTCCGGCAGAAGGTCTATTTCCCGGCCGACGACGAGAAGATCCCGCTGCTGCTGGGCCTGCTGTCGCGCAGCGAGGGCGCGCGCACGATGGTGTTCGTCAACACCAAGGCCTTCGTCGAGCGCGTCGCGCGCGCGCTGGAGCGCGGCGGCTACCGGGTCGGCGTGCTGTCCGGCGACGTGCCGCAGAAGAAGCGCGAGTCGCTGCTCAACAAGTTCCAGAAGGGCCAGCTCGAGATCCTGGTCGCCACCGACGTGGCCGCGCGCGGCCTGCACATCGACGGCGTCAGCCACGTCTACAACTACGACCTGCCGTTCGACGCGGAAGACTACGTCCACCGCATCGGCCGCACCGCGCGCCTGGGCGCCGAGGGCGACGCGATCAGCTTCGCCTGCGAGCGCTATGCGATGAGCCTGCCGGACATCGAGGCCTACATCGAGCAGAAGCTGCCGACTTCGCCGGTCGACGCCGAACTGCTGGTGGCCCTGCCGCGTCCGCAGCGCGAGCTGCCGGCATCCGAGGACGGCGAAGAAGAAAGCGAGAGCATCGGCGCGATCTTCAAGGAAGCGCGCGAGCAGCGCGCGGCCGACGAACAGCGCCGCGGTGGCGGCGCTGGCGGCCGTGGCCGCAGCAGCGGCGGCGGGCGTAGCGGCGGTCCCGGCGGCCGCAGCGAAGGCCGTCGCGACGGCGCGCCGCGCAAGCCGCGCAGCGAAGAAGGCGCGGCCGCGACGGCCGGCGCCGAAGCCGGCGCGCCGCGTCCGCCGCGCAAGCCGCGCGTCGAAGGCGAGGCGGTGCCCGATGCCGCCAAGGTCGCCGCCGCTGTGGGCACGGGCGCGAGCCCGGCCGCCGAAGGCGAGCGCGCGCCGCGCAAGCGCCGCCGCCGTCGCGGCGGTCGCCGCATCGACGGTGCCGAGGGCACGGCGAATCCGGCGCAGGCCGCTCAGCCGGCGGCCGCGGCCGGCGGTCCCAAGGCGGTGCCCGCGAACAAGCCGGCCGCCAAGCCGGCCGCCGCCGCGCAGCCGGCCGCGCCGCAGGGTCAGCCGTCGCTGTTGAGCCGCATCAGCCGCAAGCTGAAGTCGCTGGTGGCGCGTCCGCCGCGTAGCCAGCACTAAGCGGGTCGGGCGAAGCGGCGCGCGCCGCTTCGCCGCGAGCCGGCGGTAAAGCGCCGGAACCGAAGCCCCTCCCACCACCGTCCCTGCATGCTCCGGGGCGGTGGTGGGAGGGGCTTTGTGCTTTTGTGGGAGGGCCTTCAGGCCCGATGCCTTCCGCTGCGATGTTTCGATAGCCGCTGAAACGAGAGCCTCGGGCCTGAAGGCCCTCCCACCGTCGGTTCCCGCGCCGGCGCTTATTGAGTGCGGCTGTAGAACACCGACCAGGTATTGGCCGCGGTCTCCGACAACTGGAATACATCCAGATCGCCGTCGCCGTCGATGTCCAGCAACTGATACTGGTTGCCGTAGCCCGGCGACGCCGGCCAGCCGACGCCGAAGGCGCCGCCCGCGTACGGCCAGACGCTGCCGACGCCGCCGCTGCCGGGTTCGAAGTGGCCGCGGCGGCCGCTGCCGCCGGCGTTGCACCAGATGGTCAGGCGCCAGTTGGCCGGGGTGCCGCCGAAGAACGGGAAGATCACGAAGCGGGCGTTGTTGAAGCCGGTGGATCCGGCCGGGCAGGCCAGCGTGGCGATGTTGATCGGCGCGTCGTACGACTCGGCGCGCGCGCCGTCGGCGTACAGCCCGGCGGCCGCGAGCGCGGCGCAGGCGAGCGAAAGCTTGAGCAGGTGCATGATCCGACTCCTTGGAAGCGTGATGAGGCCGTCCCGCCGGTGCGGGCGGCGCGGTTCGCTGCGGATGTCGGACTGAACGCTGGAACGAGTTCGGCGCGCGGCGCCGGCGGCCGCGCAACTGCCGGCCTGGGATGCCCGCGCGCGGCGGACGGACCGGTCTTGGATGGGGCGGCGCGGGCCGCAGCGCGAACATAGGCCAAACCCGCGGGTCGAAACGTGATGATTTCCGGCGATTCGCTCTGCGATACTTCCGCCATGACCGTCCTGCGCTTCGACAACGTCAGCAAACGCTACAGCAGCGGCCACGAGGCACTCAGCGAAGTCAGCTTCGAGGTCGCCGCCGGCGAGATGCTGTTCGTCACCGGCCATTCCGGCGCCGGCAAGAGCACCCTGCTCAAACTCATCCATCTCAGCGAGCGGCCCAGCCGCGGCGCGGTGGTGTTCGGCGACAAGAACCTGCTCAAGGTCAGCGGCCGCCGCATCGCCCTGCACCGGCGCGAGGTCGGCGTGGTGTTCCAGGACCACCGCCTGCTCGCCGACCGCAGCGTCGCCGACAACGTCGCCCTGCCGCTGCTGCTGCGCGGCCTGCGCCGCGGCGACATCGGCCGGCGCGTGCGCGCGGCGCTGGAAAAGGTCGGCCTCGGCGCGCGCGCGACCGCGCTGCCGGGCGAGCTGTCGGCCGGCGAACAACAGCGCGTGGGCATCGCCCGCGCGATCATCGGCGAGCCGCGCCTGCTGGTCGCCGACGAGCCCACCGGCAATCTCGATCCGACCTTGTCGGCGGAAATCATGGCCCTGTTCCGCTCGCTGCCCGAACGCGGCACCAGCGTGCTGGTCGCCAGCCACGACCTGGCCCTGGTCAAGCGCATGAAGAAGCGCGTGCTGGTGCTCAATCACGGCCGCCTGGTCGACGACATCGCTCCGGAGGATCTGGCCGAATGAGCGCGCAGGATTTTCGCGACGACCCGGCGCGCGCCGCCGAGGTCCGCCCCGCCGAACTGCGCGCCGAACGCGTCGAGCCCGCGGTCGGCGCGTCCTCGCAGTCGCGCCTGGGCATGTGGCTGGACCATCACCTCTACAGCCTCGTCGCCAGCGTCGGCCGTTTGCTGCGCAAGCCGTGGGCGGCGCTGCTGACCATCGGCGTGATGGCGGTGGCGCTGGCGCTGCCGCTGGGCCTGTGGGCGGCGCTGAACAACATCGAGCGGTTCGCCGGCGATGTGCAGCGTTCGCGCCAGATCAGCGTGTTCCTCAAGCCGCAGGTCAAGCTCGAGCGCGCCCGCGCGCTGGCCGACGAACTGCGCGCGCGGCCGGAAGTCGGCGGCGTGGAGCTGCGCACGCCCGAACAGGGGCTGGCCGAACTGCGCGAGAAAAGCGGCCTGGCCGAGGCGCTGACCGCGGTGGAAACCAATCCGCTGCCGAGCCTGCTGGTGGTGACGCCGAAGGGCGACGAACTGGCGCTGGCGCAGTCGCTGCAACAATTGGCCGAGGCCGACGTGGTCCAGCACGACGCCGGCTGGCGCCAGCGCCTCGACGGCTGGCTGCGCTTCGGCACCCGCCTGGCCTGGGTGCTGGCGGCGATGCTCGGCCTCGGCGCCTTGCTGGTGGTCGGCAACACCGTGCGCCTGGACATCCAGTCGCGGCGCGAGGAAATCGGCGTGCTGCAACAGCTCGGCGCCACCGACGGCTTCATCCGCCGCCCGTTCCTGTACCTGGGCGCCTGCTACGGCCTGGCCGCCGGCGCGGTCGCGCTGGCGCTGCTGACCGCGGCCGACCACAGCCTGCGCGAACCGCTCGGCGCGCTGGCGCAAAGCTACGGCAGCCGTTTCGCCCTGCAGGGCTTCGACCCGCTGCACGCGCTGGGGATCCTGGCCGGCGCCGCGGCGCTGGGCTGGATCGGCGCCGGCGTGGTGACCGGCCACTACCTGCGCCAGACCCGCGGCGGCCAGGGCTGACCGACAGTCTTCCCTGTAGGAGCGGCGCAAGCCGCGACCGCAGGGCAGCCGGTCGCGCCGCAGGCCAGGTTTCGCGGTCGCGGCTCGCGCCGCTCCTACAGGGAGCGGTCGCAACATCCTCGGCGAATCCGCATTCGTGCCGCGCAAGACTCGGAATCCGACCCCGCTTGCGCCTAGAATCGGAATTCCCCCGCACGACCCGCGTCGCGCACCGCTGCGGCCGCCCCGGCTGCCGCCGGCGCGTCCGCAGACGCCAAGGCCCCGTATGCACAGCCAGAACCTGCGACATTTCGACAACACCGCGCCGCGGGTGATGGTGGTGGACGGCTCCAAGCTGGTGCGCAAGCTCATCGCCGACGTGCTGATGCGCGAGCTGCCGAACGCGCGCCTGGTCCAGTGCGGCAACATCATCGAGGCCAAGCTCGCGCTCGACCACGGCGAAGTCGATCTGGTCACCACCTCGCTGGTGCTGCCCGACGGCGACGGCATCGCCCTGGCGCGCGCGGTGCGCGAGGCCGCCGGCCAGGCCTATGTGCCGGTGATCGTGGTCTCCGGCGACGCCCAGGCGCATCTGGAAGCGCGCCGCTTCACCGAAGACGTCACCGACTATTTCGACAAATCGCTGGGCCCGGCCGCGCTGGCCGAATTCATCCGCGGCTACGTGCAGCCGCAGCCGATTCCCGGCGCGCGCGTGCTCTACGTCGAAGACAGCCGGGTGGTCGCGGTGGCGACCAAGCGCATGCTCGAACGCCACGCGTTGCAGGTGTTGCATTTCATCGGCGTGGAAGAAGCGCTCGAACATCTGGAAGCGCATCGCGCCAGCGGCCGCGACGGCGGCGATGCGGGGGCCGATCTGGTGTTGACCGATGTGTATTTGAAGGGCGAGCTGGGTGGGAAAGACCTGCTCGCCAGACTCCGTAATGACTTCGCTTACGGCAAACGGCGTCTGCCGGTGTTGGTGATGACCGGCGACGCCAACCGAGACAACCAGAGCGAACTGCTGCGCGCCGGCGCCAACGATCTGGTGCTCAAGCCGATCGAGGAGCGGCTGCTGGTGACCAAGACCTTGTTCCAGTTGCGCCTGACGCGCATCGGCGAAACGGCGGCGACGGCATGACCGACGGCGACCGCGACATCAAGCTCGATCCGTCCTGGAAATCGCGCATCGGCGATTGGTTCGGGCGCGAGGACATGCAGGCGCTGTCGCGCTTCCTGCGCGAACGCAAGGCGGCCGGCGCGCGGATCTTCCCGCCCGGTCCGCAGATCTTCTCCGCGTTCGACGCCACGCCGTTCGACCAGACCAAGGTGGTGATCCTCGGCCAGGATCCGTACCACGGCTACGGCCAGGCCCACGGTCTGTGCTTCTCGGTCCAGCCCGGCGTGCCGGTGCCGCCGTCGCTGGACAACATCTTCAAGGAAATCCACCGCGACCTCGGCCTCGCCCGGCCCGATCACGGCTGCCTGCTGCCGTGGGCGAAGCAGGGCGTGCTGCTGCTCAACGCCGTGCTGACCGTCGAGGAAGGCCGCGCCGGCGCGCACCAGGGCAAGGGCTGGGAAGGCTTCACCGATCACGCCGTCGACGTGCTCAACCGCGAGCGCGAAGGCCTGGTGTTCCTGCTGTGGGGCAGCTACGCCCAGGCCAAGGGCAAGGTCATCGACCCGCGCCGCCACCGCGTGCTCAAGGCGCCGCATCCCTCGCCGCTGTCGGCGCATCGCGGCTTCATCGGCTGCGGCCATTTCTCCGCCGCCAACGAATACCTCGCGCGCCAGGGGCAGGCGCCGATCGACTGGGCCTTGCCGCCGCGCAGCGCACTGTAAGCCGCGTTCGCGCCGTGGCGCAGCGCCGTTGGCGCGGCGCCGCCGCATTCGGACATCGCCGTTGCGCGCGCGCCTGGCGTTCCCGGCCCGCGCGGCGGGCGGGCGTTCGCGGGGCGTTGCGACTGCGCGCCCGACGCTGCGAATGGCGAGGCGGCGCGCCCCTTTGAAACTTGCAGGTGCCGGGCCGAATCGCCCGGCCCCCGCGTCGTGCCCGAATGCCGCGCTTGCGGCGCGGCGGCCGTGGCCCGGCCCGTCGGTCGCATGTGCCTGCGAAGCGTCACGGATGCCTTGCGAATGAAGAAAATCGGCTCAGACACGTCTGAATTATTGCGTGCCGGCTCTGATGCGGCCGCTTTTCGCAAAGTGATTTCGGTCGCATTTATGTGGGCGTATTGCATTGATAAGCGCCGCGAAAAGGAAGAAATCTGGCCTTTCCACCTATCGGTGCGCTGATTCCGCAGTTTTCGGCCTGCGAAAAGATCGCGCGTCGCGAGTCCGCCGATGTCCTGACCCCCCAGGTTTCTCCGATGGGGGAAGGTGTCAGAAGTCGGAGGTGCCGAGTGGTCGCTGTCAGGCGCTCGCACCCGCTGCAGGGAGCAGGTGAAGTGATCAGGCAATCCACGCGATGTGTACGGTCAGGCGCATTCCACATGCCTGGGGCGTGGTGTTTCGGCACTTCGAACGCGCCGGCCGTCGAGGCTCCGGTGTCTCTCTCCCCTTGCTGGCGTCGCGGTTGTGCGGCGGCTTCTTCCAGGTTCGCGGCCACGGCCGCGAACGCGGGCGGCACGGCAGCCGTCCGACGATCGCGCCGGTCAACCGGCGCGCGCTTCGCCGCATCCGCCGCGCGTTCCCGCGCCGGCGGCGGCGATTCCCCTCGAGCGACTTACTTCAAGGTGATCCCATGAAAGAGACCCGGCGTCGTATGACCCTCAACCTGGCCGGCTGCGAAATGCAGTTCCTCGAAGAACTGTGCGTCCGCAAGGGCGTCAGCAAGACCGCGGCGATCCGCCAGGCGCTGCGCCTGTATCAAGTGGTCGAAGACCGCGCCGACAAAGGCAAGAAGATGTTCTTCGTCGACAACAGCACCAAGGAGCGCTCCGAACTGATGTTGTTGTGACCGCGGCGGGAGCGTTCCTTCCGTCCGCGCGCCGCCGCCGGCCCGCCGCATGCGCAAGCAGCGGCGGGCGGCCGATGCTCGAACCTTGCGGTATTCCAGGCCTCATCGCTCGTACGCGTCGCCCGCATGCGCTCGCGCGTGCGCGGGCCGCCGCCGTCAGGCGAAGAACGTGCGCACGATCGACGCGGCCTCGTGCAGGGCCTCGGGCGCTTCCTCCGGCGGCGTCAGCAGGCCGAAACCGCAGTCGGGCAGCGGCGGCAGCCGCGGCGACTTGGCGACCGCCAGGCCCGGCCCGATCGCCGAAGCGTTCAGGCAGCCCACGCCCAATCCCGCGCGCAACGCCGCCTGCAGCCCGGCCACGCCGCTGGCCAGATGGGCGATGCGGTGGGCGCTGCGATGGCGTTGCAAACGCTGCACCGCCAGCCCGTGCAGGCCGCAGTCCGGCGGCAGCAGCACCAAAGGCAATTCGATTTCTTCGCGCAGGTCCAGCCCGGGCGCGGCGACCCAGTGCAGGGGCTCGCGCCGCAGCGCCAGGCCGGGCGGACGCGTGCGCGCGCCGCCGGCGTGCAGGACCACGGCCAGATCGTACTGACCTTCGGCATGACCCCGCGCCAGCGCGGCGCTCTGGCCGATGCTGACTTGCAGCCGCAGCTGCGGGCAGCGCCGGCCCAGATGGCCGAGCAGGCCGGCGATCTCGTCGTTGCGGAAGTAGTCGCTGATCGCCAGCCGCGCATCGGTGCGGCGCACCTCGTTGCGTACTTCGTGCAGGGCCAGTTCGCCGAGGGCCAGCAACTGGCGGGCGTGGCCGATCAGGCGCTGGCCGGCCGGAGTGAGGCCGACGCCCTGGCGCGAACGCGACAGCAGCGCGGCGCCGGCGGCGGCTTCGAGCTTCTGCAATTGCTCGCTGACCGCCGATTGCGAGCGGAACACGCGGCCGGCGCCGGCGGAAATGCTGCCGGCCTCGGCGACGGCGACGAAGGCGCGGAGCTGGTCCAGGTCGAGACTGCGCATGGCGGCACCGTTACCGGAATGGCCGATGGATGAGCGCTGATCTTCCCGCTATTCCGATGGATGGCGCAAGCCTATCGTGTGCCTGCATCCCGGGGCCGAGTCATGCCGGCCCGCTACGAGACCGCCGTCATGCCGCATCTGAACCTGCATATCTCCAGCGCCGCCGCCGAATCCGCGCCGGCGCGTTCCGAACTGGCGCGCCGCGCCAGCGCCTTGGTCGCCGACCTTACCGTCGAGGTGCTCGGCAAGCGTCGCGAACTGATCTCGATCGAAGTGCGCTTCATCGAAAGCGAGCTGTGGTTCGTCGGCGGCCGCAGCCTGGACGAGCAGGGCCGCAACTCGTTCTTCCTCGACATCAGCATCACCGACGAGACCAACACCAAGGACGAGAAGGCGCGCTTCATCGAGCAGGCGTACGCGCAATTGGCGGCGCTGATCGGCGAGGTGCACGAGGTGTCCTACATCCACGTCGTCGATGCGCGCGCGGCCGCTTACGGCTATGGCGGCGCGACCCAGGAACACCGCTACCAGGCTGCGTACATCGCTGCGAAGGATTGAGCGGGAGCGGCCGCACCGGGCGCAGAACATCCTGACGCCTGACGCCTGACGCCTGACGCCTGACGCCTGACGCCGCGCGCGCATCGGCGGCGCCGGGCTCAGCCCGGTTCCCCGGCGTCCGCGGCCTGCGCGCGCAGCCAGTCGCGCAAGGCCGACAGTTCCGCCCGCTCCGGCCCCGGCGCCTGCACGAACCAGTGCGGGTAGCCGTCGAGGACCGGCCCGAACGGCTGCACCAACGCGCCGCTGGCCAGATCGTCGGCGACCAGGGCCAACCCCAGCAGCGCCACGCCGTGGCCGGCGATGGCGGCCTGGATCGCGTGGCTTTCGTCGGTGAAGCGCAGCCCGGCATCGATGTCCAGATCGGCCAGTTCGGCCAGGCCGGCGCGCTCGCGCCACAGCCGCCAGGTCGGCGTGTCGGCGGTCGGGTGGCGCCATTCCGAATGCAGCAGGGCGTGGGCGAACAGGTCGCCGGGCTGGCGCAAGTCCAGGCGCGGGCTGCACACCGGCGCGAAGCGGTTTTCGATCAGCGGTTCGGCCTTGAGCCCGGGGTAGGGGCCGCGGCCGTAGCGGATCGCCGCGTCGGCGACGCCGGCGTGCAGGTCGACCGGGTCGTCGGAGGCGTGCAGGCGCAGGTCCAGGTCGGGGCAGGCCTGGCGGAACGAGGCCATGCGCGGCACCAGCCATTTGGCGGTGAACGACAGCGGCGCCGACAGGGTCAGCGCGCGCCGCTGCGCCGGCGCGCGCAGCGCCTCGACCGCGGCGGCGAAGGCGTCGAAGCCGTCGCGCAACACCGGAAACAGGCGCTCGGCGGCGGCGGTAAGGGCGACCCGGCGGGTCTGGCGCTCGAACAGGCGCACGCCGATGTGTTCTTCCAGTGCGCGGATCTGGTGGCTGACCGCGGTCGGAGTGACCGACAGCTCCTGCGCGGCGCGCTTGAAGCTGCGCAACCGCGCCGCGGCTTCGAACGCGCGCAAGGCGCTCAGCGGGGGCAGGCGGCGGCCGGGCATGGATGAGGTCAGCTCACTCGTCGGTTGAGAAATCGGAGTTTGTCGCCCGTTGCAGTGGGTTTCAACATGCATCCCATTCCGGCACGGCGCCGAACAGGCCAAACCGGACTCATCCATAGACTAACGAGCCCCGTCATGACCCGATTGCTCCATATCGATTCCAGTGCCCGCCCCGGCGGGTCCGACACCCACGCCCACGGCTCGCACAGCCGGCGCCTGACGGCGCGCTTCGTGCGCCGCTGGCGCGAGCTGCGCCCCGACGACGAAGTGACCGTGCGCGACGTCGGCCTGCACCCGCCCGCGCCGGTCACCGGCGGCTGGATCCATGCCGCCTTCACCCCGCCCGAGCGGCGCGAGGCGTGGATGCGCGACGCCCTCGCCGAGAGCGACGCGCTGGTCGACGAACTGCTCGCCGCCGACGTCATCGTCGCCGGCGTGCCGATGTACAACTTCGGCATGCCGGCGCAGTTCAAGGCCTGGATCGACAACGTGGTGCGGGTCGGCCGCACCTTCGGCTTCGACCGCGCGCGCCAGGGCGAACCCTACTGGCCGATGCTGTCCGACCACGGCAAGCAACTGGTGCTGCTGAGCTCGCGCGGCGACTACGGCTACGGCCGGGGCGAGCGGTTGGAAGCGATCAACCACGTCGAACCCGGCGTGCTGACACCGATGCGCTATATCGGCATCGTCGAAGCCCACGCCGTAGCCGCGGAGTACGACGAATTCGGCGGCGACCGGCTGCGCGCTTCGCTGGAGCGGGCCGAAGGCGAGGTGGATGCGCTGGTGGAGCGGCTGGTTGCGGAGCGGTCGCTGCGCGAAGCGGCTTGAGCGCGCAATGTCGCGGTGCCTTCCTGTAGGAGCGGCGCAAGCCGCGACCGCGCCACCGCGACTGCGACGAAACCTTCGTCGAATGAAGCAGCTGCATTCGGCCTGTGGTTGCGGCTGGACGGAGATAGCGCGCTTTCGTCGTAATCGCGGTGGCGCGGTCGCGGCTCGCGCCGCTCCTACAGGGGGCAGCCGGGGCGGCGCTGAACGGTTGGGCGGCGCGGGCTTGTAGCCGCGGCTCGCGATCCCTACCTTCGCAAAGTCGCGAACTTTTTCGCGACGGGCCGCCGGCCGCGGATCCGGCGATGCGAGGCGAGAGGCGATGAGCGAGGACGCGCGGTTGTTGGACCATCCGGCCGATGCGGCCGATCTCAAGCGCGCGGTGGCGCTGCTGGAGTCGCCGTCGATCACCGCGCGCATGGCCGCGCTGGCCGGGGCGCCGATCGAGTTCGGCATGTCCAAGCTGCCGAAGTTCGCCCACGAGCGCATCCACAAGATCGTCCACGCGGCGATGCACAAGGCCGCGGCGGTGGCGCTGCGCACGGTCAAGGAGGCGCCGAGCAAGAGCGCTTCGACCAAGACCCACAAGCTGGCCGCGGCGGTGTCGGGCGCGGCCGGCGGCTTGTTCGGTGTGGCCGGGCTGGCGGTGGAGTTGCCGGTGACCACGGTCATCATGATGCGTTCGGTCGCCGACATCGCCCGCAGCGAAGGGTTTTCGCTGTCCGAGCCGTGGGTGCAGGCGGCTTGCGTGGAGGTGTTCGCGTTCGGCGGCAACAGCAAGCGCGACGATGCCGCCGAGTCGGGCTATTACGCCTCGCGCGGAGTGTTGTCGGAGCTGACCAAGAACGCGACCCGCGAGCTGGTGCATCTGGCCGGGCATCGCGGCGCGCACGAGGTCACTCAGGCCTACGCCAAGAAGCAGGCGGCGGCGTGGATGGCCAAGCTGATCGATTCGGTGGCCACGCGCTTCGGCGTGGTCATCACCGAGAAGACCGCGGCGCAGATCGTGCCGGTGATCGGCGCGGCGACGGCGGCGACGATGAATGTGCTGTTCACCAACCACTATCAAGACATGGCGCGCGGGCATTTCATCGTCAAGCGGCTGGAGATGAAGTACGGCGCGGAGGCGGTGGAGCGCGCGTATCGGCAGGTGCGGGCGGGGGTGCCGGCGCTGGAGCAGGCATAGAGCTGGCGCGCGGCGAGCGGGGACAAGAGCGTCGGGCCTGAAGGTTTTTCCACAAGAGCGCATCCGGGCGTCGGGCTTGAAGGTCTTTCCACAAGAGCGCATCCGGGCATCGGGCCTGAAGGCCTTTCCACAAGAGCGCATCCGGGCATCGGGCCTGAAGGTCTTTCCACAAGAGCGCACCCAGGCGTCGGGCCGGCGGTCTTTTCACAACAGCGCATCCAGGCATCGGATCTGAAGACCGTTCCGCAAGAGCGCAACCGCTGTTGCGGGAGGACCTTCAGGCCCGGCGCTTCGTTCTCAGCTCAAGCCGACGCCTTGAGCGACAGCGTCGTGCGCGTGCCGCGCTCGGCCTTGTCGAACCGCAGCGTCCAGCCCAGGTGTTCGCACAAACGCGAGATCAGGTCCAGGCCGATGCCGCCGCCTTCGCGGCCGCCGCGGGCGACGCGGGCGTAGATCGCGCTGATCTCCTCCGGAGTCATGCCGTGGCCCGGGTCGTCGATCACCACGGTGGCGTCGTCCTGCAGGCGGATCGCGATCTCGCCGCGGTCGCTGTTTTCGATCGCGTTGCGCAGCAGGTTGCCGATCGCCGCCTGCACGATCGGCAGCGGCGCCAGGATCTCGCAGCGCGGCAGCGGCGCCAGCGCCAGGGTCAGGTCCTTGTCGCGGGTCAGGTGGCGGTGGTCTTCGACGATTTCCGGCAACAGGTGGTCGAGCGCGACCCGGTCGCTGCTCGCGCTCAGGCGCTTGGGGTCCTTGGCCAGCACCAACAGCAGCGAAATCAGCTGCTCGACGTCGCGCGAGGTGCGGCGGATGCGGTTGAGCTGATGGCGGGTGCCGGCCGGCAGGTCGTTGTGCTCCAGCGCGATTTCGGCGGCGCCGGCGATCACCGAGATCGGCGTGCGCAACTCGTGGCTGGCGCTGTCGATGAAGGCGCGCTCGCGTTCGACGAAGCGGTCGTTGCGCTGCAGGTAGTCGTTGACCGCATCGGCGATCACCACCAGTTCGGAACTGGCCGATTCGGGCACTTCCACGCGCTCGCCGGAACGGTTCGGGCGCAGGCCGCCGATGCGTTGGGCCATGTTCGTCAGCGGCCGCACCAGCCGGTGCACGCCCCAGCCGATGACCACGCACAGCAGCAGCAAGGTGGTGATGGCCGAGCCGGCGATGGTCAGGGCGAGGTCGAACTCGCGGTGCTCCATGTCGTCGATGTCCAACGCCAGGGTCAGGCGGCGGCCGTCGACGTCGCGCACCAGGGTCACGTACTCGACCCCGGCGACCACCACTTCGTCGTGCACGCCCGGCGGCAGCGCTGCCAGCTCGCGCGGCGGCGGGCGGGTGGCGCTGTCGTACAGCGACAGCGCCTGGGTGTCGCTCCAGCGGTAGTCCGGATCGCCGCGGCTGCGCTCGACGAAGTAATCCATCTCGGTGTTCATCAATGACGTCCACACCAGATGCTCGGCGTGTTCGTTGACGAAGAAGCCCTGCACCACCACCGCGATCGACAGCAGCGCGGTGTAGCCGAACAGGCCGAGCAGGATGCGCTGGCGCAGGCTCGAGCGCGCCGGCGTCCGCGCCGGCGGCGCGGCGGCGCGGTCAGGCGGGGTTGCCATCGGCCTCGTGATCGCCGGAGTCGGCCGGCACCGCCAGGCGATAGCCCACGCGCGGCAGGGTCTGGATCAGCTTGACCGGGTACGGCCCGTCGACCGCGCGGCGCAGTTCGTAGATATGCGAGCGCAGCATGTCGCCGTCGGGCGGGCTGTCGCCCCACAGCGCGTGTTCCAGGCGTTCGCGGGTGACCGCGCCGGGGCTGGACTGCATCAGCACCTCGAGCAGCTTGCGGCAGGCCGGGTACAGGTGCAGCGAGCGGCCGCCGCGGCTGACTTCCAGGGTGGTCAGGTCGAGCTTGAGGTCGGCGACCTGCAGCAGCTTGCTGCGGCCGCGGCCGGCGGCGCGCGCGGCCAGCGCTTCCAGCCGCACTTCCAGTTCGGGCAGGGCGAAGGGTTTGGTCAGGTAGTCGTCGGCGCCGGCGCGGAAGCCGGCGATCTTGTCGGGCAGTTCGTCGCGCGCGGTCAGCATCAGCACCGGCACGTCGGAACCGGCTTCCTCGCGCAGGCTGCGCAGCACCTCGCGGCCGTCCAGGCGCGGCAGCATCCAGTCCAGCACGATCGCGTCGTAGCGCTGGGTCACCGCCAGGTGCAGGCCGGTGGGCCCGTCGGGCGCCGCGTCGAGGGTGTAGCCGCGCGCTTCGAAGTAATCGAAGAGGTTGGCCACCAGGTTGCGATTGTCTTCCACCACCAACAGGCGCATGCGCCGGTTCTCCTGCCGCAGACGCGGTCTGAACTGAGTGTGCCTCATGCCTGCGGCGAGAGGTCTTGCCGAACGAAGGGTGAGCGCGGCTCCCCGGGTCCCCGGCGCAGACCGGCACTGTGGCTACGGTGGCGTCGGAACCCCGTCGGAACAAGGGGCGAGCCCACCGAATCTGAACGAAATGCGGCCAAAAACGCGCGGTTTCCCCCGTTTAACGCGCCGCCAACCCGGTTCCGACCGCTCTCCGACAGCGCTGTTTCGATCATCGCCGGCAATCCTCCCGGCCGTTGTGTGGCCGCCGCGCGGATTTCTCACGTCCGCTCACGAGCCCCGTTGCCGTCGATGAATCGCTCCGTTTCCAGGCCGCTCGCCGCGGCCGCTGCGCGGCCTGCCGCGTTGCCCGTCGTACTGCCCGGCGTCGCCGCCGGCGTTCCCGCGCGCCGCTTCCTGCTGCGCCACGCGCTGTGGCCGCTGCTCGCGCTGGTAGCGCTGTCGGCATGGAGCATGGGGCTGGGCGGCGATTTCTGGCTGGCCGACCGCCTGTTCGTCTTGCAGGGCGGCCGCTGGGCGCTGCAGAACGCCTACCTGACCGAGCACGTGATCCACCGCTTCGGCCGCGACGCGAGCACCGTCGCCTGGCTCGGCGCGTTCGCCTTGTGGCTGTTCGCGCGTTCGCGCCCGGCGCTGTCCGAATGGCGCCGGCCGCTGGCCTATCTGCTGCTGGCGACGCTGCTGGCGGTGTCGCTGGTGTCGGGGCTGAAGTCGCTGACCAACATGGACTGCCCCTGGGACCTGAGCCGTTACGGCGGCGAAGTCGCTTTCTACGGCCTGTTCGATGCGCGTCCGGCCGGCCTGGACCGCGGCGTGTGCTTCCCCGCCGGCCATGCCAGCGGCGGCTACGCCTGGGTCGCGTTGTATTTCTTCTTCCTGCAAGTGCGGCCGCGGCTGCGCTGGCTGGGTCTGGCGGCCGGCTTGAGCGTCGGCGCGCTGTTCGGCTTCTCGCAGCAGCTGCGCGGCGCGCACTTCCTCTCGCACGACGTGTGGACGCTGGCGATCGCCTGGTTCGTGGCGCTGACCCTGTATCTGGCTATGGCCCGGCGCGAACCGGCGCCGGCGGCGCGCCCGGCGCTGCAAGGAGCCGGCCGATGAGCACCGTCGTCCGTTCCCAGTTGCGCTGGCCGGCGTGGTTGTCGTACCGGCCCACGCTCAGCGTCGAAACCATCGTCGTCGTCGCCAGCGTGTTCTTCGCCGCGTTCGCCAACAACGCGTTCTGGCGCGCGGCCTCGGCCGCGGGCGCGTTCGCCGACGCCCACGGCGCCTGGGTCGCGGTGTGCGTGTTCGCCGCGGTCGTCGCGATCACGTCGCTGTTGCTGGGCGTGCTGCTCAACCGCTGGACGGTCAAGCCGCTGCTGACGGTGTTGCTGCTCGTCACCGCCGGCGCGGCCCATTTCATGAGCCAGTATGGCGTGTATCTGGACACCGGCATGATCCGCAACGTGCTGCAGTCCGACGGCAAGGAGTCGGCGGAGCTGTTCACCGCCGGCCTGATCCTGCCGCTGCTGCTGTACGGCGTGCTGCCGGCGGTGTTGCTGTGGCGGGTGCAGGTCAAGACGCGGCCGCTGGCGCGCGCGCTGCTGGTCCGGCTGGGCTTGCTGACCGCGTCGCTGGCGCTGGCCGGGCTGGCGCTGCTGGGTTCGTACCAGGACATCTCGGCGCTGCTGCGCAATCACAAGGAAATGCGGCATCTGGTAACGCCGGCCAATTACCTGGTGTCGATCGCGCGGGTGGCGCTGGACGATTCGGCCTCGCGCGTGCGCGGCCGCGCGCCGATCGGCACCGACGCGCGCGTCGCCGCCGCGCGCACCGCCAGCCCGAAACCGCGCCTGCTGGTGCTGGTGGTCGGCGAAACCGTGCGCGCGCAGAACTGGGGCCTCAACGGCTACGAGCGCCAGACCACGCCGGAGCTGGCGCGGATCGCGCCGATCAATTTCCCCGACACGACCGCCTGCGGCAGCAGCACCGAGGTGTCGGTGCCGTGCATGTTCTCGCCGTACGGCCGCGCCAACTACGACAAGCGCCGCATCCAGGGTTCGGAATCGCTGCTCAACGTGCTCGAGTACGCCGGCATCCAGACCCTGTGGCGCGACAACCAGACCGGCTGCAAGAACGTGTGCAAGGGGCTGGCGTTCGAATCGTTCGAACACGCCAACGATCCCAAGTTCTGCGGTCCCGACGGCTGCTTCGACGAGGTCATGCTCGGCGGCCTGCGCGAGCGCATCGGCGCCAAGCCGGGCGACGCGGTGGTGGTGCTGCACCAGCTGGGCAACCACGGGCCGGCCTATTTCCGCCGCTACCCCGAGCGCCTGCGCCGCTGGACGCCGACCTGCGACACCAACGAACTGGGCCAGTGCGACCGCGAGCAGATCGTCAACGCCTACGACAATGCGGTGATGGCGACCGACGAGTTCCTCGCCCGCACGATCCGTTACCTGGCCGAGGACAGCTCGCGCGACACCGCGATGATCTATCTGTCCGATCACGGCGAGTCGCTCGGCGAGAACGGGCTGTACCTGCACGGCGTACCGTACGCGATCGCGCCCAAGACCCAGACCAAGGTGCCGATGGTGATGTGGTTCTCGCCGGGCTTCGCGGCCTCGCGCGGCCTGGACCTGCAGTGCCTGCGCGCGGAATCGGCGAAGCCGGCCAGTCAGGACAACCTGTTCCATTCGGTGCTGGGCTTGATGCAGGTGGAGACCAGCGTTTATCAGAAGCCGATGGATCTGTTTGCGCCTTGCGTGAAGGCGTAAGTATCGACGCAGTTTAGTTGTCGCGGTCGCGGCTCGCGCCGCTCCTACATGAGCTACCTGTAGGAGCGGCGCGAGCCGCGACCGCGTCAATGCGACAACGACGAACCCCGCCTCCGCGCTAACTCGCCCCCCACCAGCGCCGATGCAGCACCCGCGCATGGCTGCGCCGCAGCCACCGGCGCACCCGGCTCTCGTCGGCGCGTTCGAGATACGGCCACGCCGCCGGCGCCGCGTCCGAAACCCAGCCGTTCTGCCGCCACAACGCATCGTGCGCGGCGAAATAGCCGTGGTTGACCAGCACCTCGAACTCGACGTCGAGGAAGCGGTCCAGATCGGTGCGCAGGCGCCCGAGCACGTCGCGCACCAGCGCCGGGCTGTAGCCGTCGGCGCCTTCGTCGCGGTAGCCGGTCAGGCTCCAGTACACGCCGATCAGCGCGCCGCTTTCGGCCTGGCCGAAGAACAGCCGCTTGCGCAGCGCTTCGGCCTGGTTGCTCATGACCTGGGTGTAGCGCAGCAGCCGCGACAGCCACCAGCGCTTGCTCTCGAACACGAACGGGCCGCCGGCGTCGGACACCAGCACCTCGCGGTAACGGCGCAGACTGGGTTCGGTGGCGAGGTTGTCGTAGACGCCGCCGTCGCTGAGCTCGATGCGCGCGCGCAGCTCGTCGCCGTCGTCGCCGCGGTAATCGCCGCGCTGGTAGTCGCCCGGCGCGGCCTCGAAGCGGACCGGGCCGAACACCGGCGGGAAGCACGAAGACGCGGCGACCGCGCAGCTCAGCCGCACCCGCCGCGCGCCGTCGCGCAGATAGCCGGCGAGGTAGTCGCCGACGCGGCGGCGCGAGAATTCCCAGTTGACGCCGAAGGTCAGGTCGCTGGCGCAGAACACGAACGACGGCGATTCCGGCAGTTCGTCGAGGTGGCGTTCGCCGAACGCGCGTATGTAGCCGCGTTCGAGCAGGCCGATGCGCCACGACGGCTTGAGCCAGTTGAACGGCAGCGTCGCCAGCACCGGCCAGGTGCGCAGGTCGCGCGCGGCGACTTCGCGGAAGGGTTCGACCACGACCGCGCGGAAGTCGATGCGGTCGCTCCACGCGGCGAAGCTTTCGTCGCCGTCGCGGCGGGTGTCGAGGTAGCGGCAGGCCAGCCAGGCCGAGACGATGCTGCCGCCTGAGACCGAGCTGATCAGGCTCAGGCCGGCGAGCAGGCCGGCCTCGTGCAGGCGCAGCAGCCCGCCGAGGTGGAACAGCGCGGCGCGGTAGCCGCCGCCGGACAGGCACAGCGCGCGGCCTTCGCGCTGATTGACGCCGCTGTGCGCGGCCAGTTCGGCGCGGCGCGCCTCGCGCCGCACGCGCAGGCGCTCGAGTTCGACGTCGGTGCTTTGCATGGGGGAGGCCTCGCTCGCGGGCGGCGCGCGGATGCGCCGCGGGGCAGTCGGCCATTTTGCGCGGACGGCGTCTCCCAGGCTGTGACCGGGGCGTCGGCGCTGCGCGCTCCGGCCTCGCCACAGGGGAGGGGAGGCCGGAGCGCCCGCGTTGTGCGTGCGGCCGCGCGGGGCGGCCAAGAGCGGATGTCGGTGGGTTCCGGCTTTCGCCGGAACGAGATGGAGTTGAGGCGGCCCGGTTTGTCTTGAGATTGCGTTTGTTGAGGTCGCGCGGTTCGTCTGGGGCGTGCGGTCTGACCGCACGGGCGCTTTCGCGACCGAAGGCCTCGCCTCGGTCGCGAACCGGCCGCCGCTCAGGCCACCCGTTCCAGCGGCAGCGCCGAGGCTTCGCGATCGAGCCGCAGCGGCGGCAACAGCCCCCACTCGTTGAGCGCGCGCACCGCCGCGGCGCCGCCGTTTTCGGCGCGGATCTTCTCGCCGAGCTCGTGCGCGGCGCGCACGCGTTCGGGCCGCAGCGCTTCCTCCACCGCCTGCGCCATCTGTTCGGCGGTGACCGTGCGCCGGTCCACGGCCGGCGGCGCGCAGCCGAGCGCGTGCATGCGCCGCGCCCAGAACGGTTGGTCGCCGAAGAACGGCACGAACACCGACGGCACGCCGGCGCGCGCCGCCGCCACCGTGGTGCCGGCGCCGCCGTGCTGCACGGTCGCGGCCATGCGCGGGAACAGCCAGTCGTGCGGCGCGGCTTCGATCACATAGACCTTGTCGTTCAAACGGCCGGGATCGCAGCGCAGCCCGCCCCAGCCGGTCGCCAGCACCGCGCGCCGGCCGCTGATGCGCACCGCGTCGAGCACCACCTGGGTCAGCGCCTCGGCGTTGTTGGCCAGCATGCTGCCGAAGCCGAAGTACACCGGCTTGTCGCCCTCGGCGAGGAAGTCGGCGAGGCCTTGCGGCGGCTGCCACACGTCGGCCTGATCGAGGAACCAGCTGCCGGTGACCTTGACCTGTTCGGGCCAGTCGTCCGGCGGCGGCAGGATGTGGCGGCTGTAGCCGTAGAGCACGCGCATGCGGTCGGGGTTCTTGTCGAAGAACGGCCCGTACCACGGGAACAACGGCAGTTTCAGCTGCGGCCGGATCGCGCCGTTGACCGCCGGCTTGAGCGTGTACCAGGCCAGCAGCTTCATGACCGAGAACAGCGCCATGTTGACCGCGCCGGGGAATTCGCGTTCGGACCAGAACGACAGCGGCGACAGCTTGCGCGACGGCGTGAACGGTTGCAGGTGCGCCTGGATGAAGGGAATGCCGTCGGCTTCGCCGATCGCCTTGGCCAGCTGGGTGACGATGCCGGTGCCGACCAGCAGCGCCGCGCCCTCGCAGGCCGGCCGCGCTTCCTGCGCCCAGGTCGCCGCCCACTGCGCGAACTTGGCGCGGGTGTGCTGGACCAGGTACCAGGGGTTGAGCGCTTTATCGACGGTCTCGGGATTGTTGGTCAGCAAGTCGCTGAAGTCGGCGCTGATCGCCGAGAACTCCAGCCCCGCCTCGCGCACCAGCGGGGCGAAGTTGTCGCTGGTGACGATGCGCACCGGATAGCCGGCGCGCTTGAGCGCCTGGCCCAGGCCGATGCAAGGGCGCGCGTCGCCCTGGGTGCCGACGGTGAAGATCACCACCGCGCCGGGCGTGACCGGAGCGGCGGCGTCGGCTTTGACGGGAAGTGCGGATGCGGACACGAACGTCTCCTTACGAATAAGCGGCGACCAGCGGCGCGGCTGCGGGCAGCGCCGTCGGCAACGGATCCAGCCGCGCCGGCTGCGTGCTCGCGCCGAACAGGCGCTCGCGCAGCACCCGGCCGATGTGCGCGGCCGCGCGCGGCTCCAGCATGGTCTGGTGATGGCAGTCGATCTCGTGCACGTCGAAGTGGCCGGCCACGTGCGCCTGCCAGGCATTGGCGCGGTAGTGCAGCAGGCCGTCGAGGTCGACGCGCTCCTTGCGCTTGGCGTCGAAGAACAGCACGTCGGCGTCGATGCGCTCGGGCACGTAGCGGCGCGCCAGGGTCAGGTTGTTGCGGGTGACCGCGGCGACGTGCTCGATCAGCTTGGCGTCGTCCTTCAGCACCTGCTGCACCAGCGGATTGGAGAACACCTCGTATTCCTGGCACAGCAGCTCGGTCAGCGCGCGCATGTCCTGCGGCGCTTCGCGCAGGCGGTGGTGGAAGCCGAGGAACTTGAGCACGGCCTGGGCCTGCTGGGCTTCGTCGGGCTGCGCCGGCTCGGCGGCGAAGGGATAGGAATCCATCATCGCCAGCAGTTCGACCGTATCGCCTTCGCGCTGCAGCTGCGCCGCGACCGCGTGGCCGATCAGCCCGCCGAGCGACCAGCCGAGCAAGCGGTACGGGCCCTGCGGCTGGACCTTGCGCATCTGCGCGATGTAGTCGGCGGCGATCTCCTCGATGCTGCCGGGCAGCGCGCCGCCGCGCAGGCCGCGCGATTGCAGCGCGTACAGCGGCAGTTCCACCTGGCGCAGCATGCCGGCGAAGGCCCAGCCCACGCCGGTGACCGGGTGGATGCAGAACAGCGGGCGCTGTTGTGCGTCGCCGCGCTCGTGCGCGCCGCCGCGCAGCGCCAGCAGCGCGCCGAGCGGATCGTTGTCGCCGCCGCTGCGCTCCAGCGCCGCGGCCAGGCCGGCGATGGTCGAACCTTCGAACAGCGCGCCCATCGACAGCTCGGAACCGAAATGGCGCGGCAGCGCGGCGACCAGTTCGGCCGCGGTCAGCGAATCGCCGCCGAGTTCGAAGAAGTTGTCGTGGATGCCGACGCGTTCGAGCTTGAAGATCTGCTGCCAGATCGCCGCGAGCTTGCGCTCGGCCTCGGTGCGCGGCGCGACGTAGGCGCTGCGGCGGTCGCGCTCGGGCGGGCGCAGCGCCTTGCGGTCGAGCTTGCCGCTGGAGGTCATCGGCAGCGCCGCCAGTTCGATCCACGCCGCCGGCACCATGTAGTCGGGCAGGCGCGCGGCCAGCGCGCGGCGCAGCGCTTCGGGTTTGGCATCGGCGCCGGCGGCGGGCACCACGTACGCGGTCAGCAAGGCGTTGCCGGCGGCGTCGCGGTGCAGCGCGACCGCGGCCTCGGCGACTTCGGCGAAGCCGCGCAGCTGCGCTTCGATCTCGCCGAGTTCGACCCGGTGGCCGCGGATCTTGACCTGCTGGTCGGCGCGGCCGAGGTATTCGAGCACGCCGTCGTCGCGCCAGCGCGCCAGGTCGCCGGTGCGGTAGAGGCGGCCGCCGGGGCGGAACGGATCGGCGATGAAGCGCTCGGCGTTGAGTTCGTCGCGGTTGCGGTAGCCGCGCGCCACGCCTTGGCCGCCGATGTACAGCTCGCCGGCGCTGCCGGTCGGCATCGGCCGGCCGGAGGCGTCGAGCACGTACACCTGGGTGTTCAGCAGCGGCCGGCCGATCGGCGGCGCCGCGCCGTTGCCGCCGGCCAGTTCTTCGGCGCGGATCTCCATCGCCGTCGACCACACCGTAGTTTCGGTCGGGCCGTACAGATTGGTCACCCGCGCGGCCTGGCGCACCAACTGCTGGGCCAGTTCCGGCTGCAGGGCTTCGCCGCCGATCAGCGCGTGCACGCGCTGCAGGCGCGCGTCCGAGTTGGCCAGCAGCATCCGCCACAGCGACGGCGTGGCCTGCATGACGTCGATGCGCTCGTCCTCGATCAGCCGCGCCAGCGCCAGCGGATTGCGCGCGATCTCGGTGGTGGTCAGCACCGCCGCGGCGCCGACCGTCAGCGGCAGGAACAGCTCCAGGCCGGCGATGTCGAAGGTGATCGTGGTCTGGGCGAGGTAGCGCTGCTGCGGCGTGGGCGCGAGCTCGCGCTGCATCGCCTGGAGGAAATTCCAAAAGCTGCGCTGGCCGACTTCGACGCCCTTGGGCACGCCGGTCGAACCGGAGGTGTAGATCACGTAGGCCAGATGCTCGCCGCCGACGCGCGGCAGGGGCGGCGCGGCTTCGGCGTCGTAGCGCTCGTCCTGGGCGTGGGCGAACAGCAGCGGCAGGCCGCGGCCGGCGAAGGCGTCGGCGAACGCCGGCGTGGTCAGCAGCAGGCTCGGCGCGGCGTCGTCGAGGGTCAGGGCGATGCGCTGCATCGGCGCTTCCGGGTCCAGCGGCAGGTAGGCCGCGCCGGCCTTCCACACCGCCAGCAGCGCCGCCGGCAGCACTTCGTCGCGCGGCAAGGCGATGGCGACGGTGTCGCCGCTGCGCACGCCGCGCGCGAGCAGGCGCTGGGCCAGACGCGTGCTGGATTCGTCGAGTTCGCGATAGCTCAGGCGGGTGTTTCCGGCGATCACCGCGACCGCATCGGGCGTGCTTTGCGCCTGACGCTGGAACTGCGCCAGCGCGGTGCTGTCCTCCAGCGCCGCGTCGGTGGCGTTCCACTGCGACAGCAGCCGCGCGCGCTCGTCGTCGCCGAGCACGTCGATCTCGCCCAGGGCGATGTCGGGACGTTCGAGCACCTGTTCGATCAGGCGCATCAACCGGCGCTTGTGTTCGTCGAGCTCCGCGGCCGGGTACAAGGTCGGATTGGCGTCGAAGTCGAAGCTCAGGCCCTGGCCGTCGAGGCGGTCGAACACGAACACGGTCAGGTCTTCGGCGGTGCCGTTGTGCAGGTTGCGCGCGCTGCCGCGATGGCCGAGGAAGTTGTTGTAGTCGTACGGCTCGATGTTGATGCCGAGCCAGGCCATGTGCTGGTCGGGGTTGACCAGGCCCAGGTCGCGGCGCAACTCCTCGAAGCGGTACTGCTGATGGCGCAGCGCCGACTTGACCGTGCGCGAGGTCTGCTGGAACAGCTCGCTCATGCTCATGTCCGCGCGCATCTGCAGGCGGATCGCGACGACGTTGGCGACCATGCCGGGAGTGCTGCGCAGGGCGTGGCTGGAGCGGCCGGTGACCGGCATGCCGAACACCAGGTCGTGCGCGCCGCTGGCGCGGTGGTAGTAGGCGGCGATCAGCGCGATCAGCACCTGCGGCAGGCTGACCCCGTTGTCGCGGGCGATCTCGGCCAGGCGCTCGCGACCGGCCTCGGGCACGTGGCCGCTGGCGCGGCGCAGGCCGCCGTTGTTGCGCACGCGCCGGCGCGCCAGGGTCACCGCTTCGGGCAGGTCGGCGAGTTGTTCCAGCCAGTACTCGCGGTCGCGGCGGTAGCGGTCGGAATCGCGGTACGCGGCTTCGGCCTCGATCAGCGAAGCCAGGCTGCCGTAGCTGCTCGGCTCGGGTTCGACGCCGTCGCGGTAGGCGCAGTACAGCTCGTTGAGGCGCTTGGCCGCCATGCCGCCGCTGTAGCCGTCGTAGACGGTGTGGTGCGCGCGCTGGTACCAGCAATACAGATCGTCGGCGAACTTGAAGATCGCGCCGACCCACAGCGGGTCGTGGGCCATGTCGACCGGACGGTTGATCTCGGCCTGCATCCACGCGTCGGCGGCGGCGCGCGGGTCGGGCTCGCCGCTGAAATCGATGTAGGGCGTGTCGAACTCGTAGCGCTCGCGCACGATCTGGTACGGCAGGCCGTTGTGCTCGACGATGCGCGCGCGCACGGCTTCGGCCTCGTCGGCGAACTGACGCAGCGCGCGCTGGAACAGCGCCGGCTCGACCGGTCCGTGGATCTCCACCGCCTCGGCGATGTTCAAGGTCGCTTCGGCCGAGGCGAGCTTTTGCCCGACCCACAATCCGCGCTGGGCGGTGGTGAGCGGCAAACCGGGTGCAGGCAGTTCGTTCATGGCGCTTTCCTTGAAGCCGGCGCCGGAACGCGCGCCGCCGCCGGCCGGCGGACGCGGTGTCCGTCGGCGCGCCGTAACGAATGCGCGCGAGCCTGCGGCCGACTCGTTTCTTACGAGTGGCCCCCTCTCCGTGTGTATAGCGAATCCAAAAGTACCAACATGGCCGCGGCGCAGCGCGCCAGGGCAGGGCCTCTATCCGTATCCATCCGGCGCGAGCGGCGGACAGTGGGCCTTAGTTCTTATCGATGCAGCAAAAGGGGGGAAGGTCCGGGCGATGCCCGCGCCTTGCCGTGGAGGTCAGGGCGCGATCGCATCGGAAGGCGACGCTGCGCGGATGCGCCGTGCGGCGCCTTCGGAATCAATATCCCCGAGCGCTCAAGTCATGTCCATCAAGGCGGATGAGAGGCATATCACAAGTCGAGGATTTACGAAGACGGCGGTGAGAGACTTATCACAAGACGGATATGTGAAGGTTTTTGTGCAGCGAGACTTGCGCCTTCGAAGAATTTCGAAACGCGATATTTCCCCTGAAAAAAGCCTATTTCGCACGCTATCGCATCCTCGCGTTGAATCACGCGCGAGTTGTGATCCAGACCGATTCGTTTCCGCTTAACGCAGACGTTTTTCGCCGTTGTCGAACGATTGGTTCGCATGCGGATGTCGATCGAGGTCGCAAGCGCGGGTGAGGATTGGTGAAAATTTATCCAGCGCGGAAAATCCGCGCGCCGGGTCCGCAAACTCCGGTGCGCGCCCCCGGCTTGTGACAGCCCGGCGACAGCAACGGGCCGCGCGCCGCGTCCGCGGATGCGCTATGATGAGAATCGTTCTCATTTGTAGGCGACGCCCATGACCTTCCCTCTCCCCGCGATCGCGGGCGACGCCGGCGCGCGCGAAGCGGCCGCGGCGTCGGCGTTCCTGGCCCTGCCGCCGGACCCGGCGCTGGACGCGGCCGCGCGCCTGGTCGCGGTCTACGGCAGCGGCGCGCTGCGGCTGCGACGCATCGCCGCGGCGGCGGCGCTGGAAGAAGCCGGCCTGCGCGCGCGCTTCGGCAACGACCGCGGCCTGCGCACGGCGCTGGAGCAGCGCTTCGCCGAAGGCTTCGTCGCGCGCGTGCGCCTGGCGCTGGACCGCTGCCGCGACGGCGACTGGAGCGGCCGCCTGCGCGCCTGGGTGGCCACCGCGGTGACCGCCTACCTGGAACAGGTGGCCCTGCACGACGCGCTGTTCCACGACGCCAGCGCCAACGCCAACGGCTACGACCGTCAGGCCTGGCAGGACCATCCGGTGATGGACCAGTTGGTGGAACTGCTCGAAGGCGGCATCGCCGCGCGGGTCTGGGCGGCGCCGGACCCGCGCATGACCGCGGTGATCTTCTTCAGCGCCATGCACGGCGCGGTCGACCGCGCCATCGCCTGCGGCGACGCGCAGGCGCGGCCGGACGAAACCCGGCATCGCCTGGTCCAGACCCTGGTCGGCCATTTCGAACGCAACGTGCAGTGGTGGTCGACGTTCTGAGGCCGACGGCGGCACGAAGCCGCCCGGCGCTCAGGCCGCGTTCGAGCGCAGCAGCCGCGCCACCGCCGCGCGCAGGTCGAGATCGATCGCGTCCCACACCGCGTCGCCGCCGATCGAGCGCGCCTCGCGCAAGGCCTCCAGCGCCGCCTCGCGCCGGCCCAGGCGCAACTGCGCCTGGCCCAGCAGCAACGTCGCCAGCGGCGCGTGGTTCTGCCGGCTCCACTCCAGCGCCGCGCGCGCGGCGAGGATGCAGCCGCTGTAGTCGCCGAGCCGGTACAGCGCTTCGGCCGCGCCGCTGCTGAGCCAGTGGCGGATGTCGTCGCCGTCGAGGCCGGCGTCGGCCAGGGCGATCGCGCGCGCCCAGTGCTTGGCGGCCTGGCGGTGTTCGCCGTTGGTTTGATGGGCGATGGCCTGGTTGGCCAGGTCGAGTACCCGCGACTCGAGGTCGTCGGGCAGGGCGTTCATATCCGTATGCATCGAAGGGTTCCGATCCTGGAGCCGGTCTCAATGTGAACGAGCGTGCTTGCAAGTCCATGCGTAAAAGCGCCGCCCGCGCTGTTGCCAACGCGGTGCGGGGCGAAAAGGGGTCATTGCAGGTGGAAGGGGCGCTCCTGTGCGTCGTTGTCGGCGCCGGCCGGCGCGGGATCGCCTTCGGGCCACAGCCGCGGCTGCCGCGGCAGCCGGGCGACGAAGCGCGCGCCGCCCAGCGGCGAGGGCTCGACGTGGATCGAGCCGCCGTGGCGGTCGATCACCTGGCGCACGATGCTCAGGCCCAGGCCGTAGCCGCCGGTGGCGCGGTCGCGGCTGCGGTCGAGGCGGTAGAAGGGTTCGAACACGCGGCGCCGGTCTTCGGCCGGAATGCCGACGCCGTCGTCCTCGACGATCAGCAGCCAGTCCTCGCCGGCCGGCTCGGCGGCGACGCGGATCGCGCTGTCGGCGTAGCGCACCGCGTTGCGCATCAGGTTGGAGAACGCGCGGCGCAGGCTGCGCGGCTCCACCGCGACCTCGTCGAGTTCCGGCGAGATCGCCCATTCGATCTGGGTCGTGCGCACGCGCAGTTCCTCGGCCGACACGCCGGTGGAGGCGCGCAGGAAGCCGGCCAGCTGCACCGGCTCCAGGCTCGGGCGCGGGCCGCTGCGTTCGAGCATGCCCAGGGTCAGCAGTTCGCCGACCAGCAGGTCGAGCTCCTCCACGTCGCAGCGCAGCGCGTGCACGCGGGCGCGCGCGACCCGGTCGTCGAGGGTGTCGGCGAGGTTGGCCAGGCCGAACTCCAGCCGGGTGATCGGCGTGCGCAGCTCGTGCGAGGCGGCGTTGACCATGTCGCGCTGGGACTGGATCAGGCGGCCGATCTGGTCGGCCATGTTGTTGAAGTAGGCGGCCAGCTGGCGGATCGAGGAGCCGCCGCGCAGGCGCGCGCGCGCGCCGAGGTCGCCGTCGCCGAACTGCGCGGCGGTCACGCGCAGGCGCTCCAGGTCGCGCCAGTGCGGTTGCAGCCACATCATCAGGCCGAGCAGCACCATCGCGAACACGGTCAGGTAAGCGACGTAGCGGATCGGAAAGTCGTTCTCGGTGTAGACGATCTGCACCGTCTCGCCGCCGGGCAGGCGCAGGAACAGATGGTGGCGCTCGTTGCCGACGTGGTCGCTGGCGCTGCCGAGCCGGGCCAGCTCGGCGCGGGCGCGCGCCGGCAGCGCCGCCAGCTCCTGCGCCTCGACCCGGCTGTAGCGTTCGGGCGTGCGCCGGTTGAGTTCGCCCAGGCGGCGCTCGAGTTCGGCGCCGCGGGCGTCGCCCAGGCGCTCGCGCAGCAGGGTCAGTTCGCCGACGAACTCATGCCGCACCGAGGCGGAGTACTGGTCCGGGAACAGGTAGGGGAACACCTGCTGCACCATCAGGATCGAGCACAACAGCAGCCCGGCCACGGTCAGGTACAACCGAACCAGCATCGAGAGCATTCAGTCCTCCCAGGCGATCGGGCTGAACAAATAGCCCCGTCCCCATACGGTCTTGATCTTGCGCGGCTCGTGCGCGTCGTCGGCGAAGTGGCGGCGCAGGCGCGAGATGCTGACGTCGACGGTGCGGTCGACGCCGTCGAAGCCGATGCCGCGCCAGCGCCGCAGCAACTCGTCGCGGCTGAGCACGCGGCCGGCGGCCTGGGCCAGGATCACGAACAGGTTGTAGTCGGCGGTCTTCAGGTCGATCTCCTCGCCCTTCCAGCGCACCTGGCGCGCGGTGAGGTCGATCTGCAGCCCGCCGTAGCTGAGCACCGACGGCCCGGCCGCCTGCGGCTGCGCCTGGCTGCGGCGCAGCACCGCGCGCAGCCGCGCCAGCAGCAGGCGCGGTTCGACCGGCTTGAGCACGTAGTCGTCGGCGCCGACCTCCAGGCCGGTGACCTGGTCGAACAGGTCCGCGCGCGCGGTCAGCATCACGATCGGCAGGCTCGACTGCTTGCGGATCTGCCGGCACACGTCGAAGCCGTCCATGCCGGGCAGCATGAGATCGAGCACGATCACGTCGGGCGGATCGTTCTCAATCGCGGCCAGCGCAAGGTCGCCGCGCAGCACCACCGATGTCTGGAAGTCGTAGCGTTGCAGGTACTCGGAGATCAGCCCGGCCAGACGGGCGTCGTCCTCGATCAGCAGGACTTTGTTCATGGCCACCTCATGCGAGCCGGCATGGTAGCGCCGGGGGGCGTGGGCCGTGGGGGCGATACAAATAAACACATCTGCCGTTGAGGCTAGCGTCAGCCGGGTTTGCGTGTGTGAACATGGGGTTCCGAAGGAGGGATGCGATGCGCGGCGGGGCAAGGGATTCGATACGGCCAGGGCGCGCACGGTTGCAGGCCGGCCAAGGCGCGGCGGTCAGGGCGCAGCGCCGCGCGGTCGCGGACGGCGCGGCGCGGGAGCGCGCGCGATGAGCGCGCCGGCCCGCCGCGACGGCGTCGCGCGCGGCGCGAGCGTCGCCGTCGCCGCCGCCTGGATCGCCGGTTCGGCGTATGTCGCCTGGGACCTGCACGTGCCCGGCGTCTGGGGCATTCCGCTGGCGGTCGCGGCGGCGTGCGCCGGCTGCCTGATCCTGGCGCTGTGGCCGCAGGCGCTTGCGGCGCGCGGCCTGCGCGTCTGCCTGTGGATCGCGCTGTTCTGCTTCGCGGTGGTGCCGCCGGTGTACACGCTGATCGCCGACGCCTTCAACGCCTGGGACCCGAATCGCTTCATGTGCGGCGACGGCGACCGTCTGGTGCGTTGCCGGATGATCGGCATGGAAGTCTTCGTCGTGCCCCTGGTCGTGTTCGCGGCGGCCGTGGCGTGGCGGCTGAAATGGCGCGACGACGCGATCGAGACGGCCGCGACCGCGCTCGCGCTGCTGATCGCGCTGATCTGGCTGACGGCGGTGTCGCTGTGAACCCGCCCGGATGAACAGGCAACTTGACGGTTGCGCTTTGACGGCGCAGGCTGAAATGCACCCAGGAGGTTGCCCATGAACGCATCGACCGACCGCATCGAACGCAAGATCCTGCTGCATGCCCCGCGCGCCAAGGTCTGGCGCGCGCTCGCCGACGCCGAATCCTTCGGCGAATGGTTCGGCGTGCGCCTGCAAGGCCAGCGCTTCGCGCCGGGCCAGAGCGCGCAGGGCTACATCACCTATCCCGGCTACGAGCACCTGCTGATGAAGGTGGTCGTGCAGACGATGCAGCCCGAGCGGCTGTTCTCGTTCCACTGGCATCCGCATGCGGTCGACCCGGGCCGCGATTATTCGGACGAGGAACCGACCCTGGTCGAATTCGCCCTCGAAGACGCCGACGGCAGCACCTTGCTGACGGTCACCGAATCGGGCTTCGACAAGATCCCCGCCGCGCGCCGCGAGGAAGCGTTCCGGATGAACTCCGGCGGCTGGGACGCGCAGGTCGAGAACATCGCCCGCTATGTCGGCTAAGCCCGCGGCCGCGCTCAAGGCGCCGGCGCTGCGGCGCTCGGCGCGGGTGTTCGAGGCGCTCGGCGACGAAACCCGGCTGCGGCTGGTGGTGGCGCTGTGCGCCGGCGGCGCCTTGTCGATCGCTCAGCTCACCGCCGGCACCGACATCAGCCGGCAGGCGGTGACCAAGCACCTGCAGGTGCTGTCGGGCGCCGGGCTGGTGCGCGACCTCAAGGTCGGGCGCGAACGGCTGTGGCAGTTCGAGCCGGGCGAGCTGGAACAGGCCCGGCAATCGTTGCTGCGCATCGGCGAGCAATGGGACCGGGCCTTGCTGCGGTTGAAGGATTTCGTCGAGCGTTAGCCGCCGTTGCGGCCGGGCGCTGCGCACGCGACCGCCGGACGGGCCCTGCGCTGCGCCGATGCTTGCGCCGTGGCCGCACCGTCGCCGCGCTCAGCGGTCGGTCAGATCCAGCGCCGGCCGGCGCTGCTCGCGGCAATAGCGCTCGTACGCGGCGCGCTGGCTTTGCGCGGTCGCGCGCAGGCGCACGCTGCCGCCGGGGCCGAGGAACTCGACCGCGCCCATGACCACCACCAGCGCGATCATCGGTTCGGTGCCGACGATCTTCCACCAGTCGACGTTGCCGGGCGGCTCGTAGACGTAATCGCCCGGGCCGATCAGTTCGCCGGTGCACAACTGGCGGGTGCCGCTGAGGTTGTAGGCGTGGATCTCGCCGGTGTGGCGGTGCAGCGGCATGGTCAGGCCCGGGTCCATGCGCAGCAGTTCGACGAAGCCGCGGTCGTCGGCGAAGAAGCGCAGCGGCTTGGAATACTTGCCGGGCGTGTCGGCGGGAATCCACGGCAGCTCGGCGCTGGCGCCGATGCGCGCGGGCAGGTAGTCGTGCAGGTGTTCGAAGCCCGAAGGCATGGCGATTCCTCGCGAAGATGCGCCGGCTCAGCCGGCGATGGCGTCGAAGTAGCGCTGGAACGAGGCCTCGACCGCGGCGCGGCCGCCGCCGAGGATGTTGCGGCCCAGGCTGTAGCCGTAGACGTCCTCGAAGTCGTAGCCGGCGATGCGTTCGCGCATCGCGCGCACGTCGGCGGGCTTCATCGGGATGTAGTTCGGGTAGCTGTACATGAAGGTGGTGTGGCGGCGGTCGGACACCACTTGCAGCGCGTCGCCGGGGAACAGCGCGTCGCCGCGCTCGCCGCCGCGGCGCCAGTGCAGCGCGGTGCTGCCGGCGAAGTGGCCGCCGCAGCGGATCAGGACCACGTCGTCGGACAGGCGCAGTTCGTCGCCGCTCCAGTAGCGGATCGCCGGCGACGGCCGCTGCACCCATTCGCGGTCGGCTTCGTGCAGATAGATCGGGACGTCGCCGAACGCGCGGCTCCATTCGACCATCGAGGCGTAGAAGTGCGGATGCGAGATCGCGATCAGGTCGACGCCGCCGAGCGCGCGCAGCGCCTGCACCGCCTCGTCGGTCACCAGCGCCAGGGTTTCCCACAGCAGGTTGCCGGCGCCGGTCGGCAGGAACATCGCGCGCTGGTCGATGGCGAAGGCCGGGGCCATGCTCAGGCTGAGCACGCCGGCGTCCTCGTCGATGCGCAGGCGGTGGCGCTGGGCCAGCGATTCCAGCGTGGTCCAGCGTTGGCCGTTCCAGCCGACGTACTGGCGCTCGTCCTCGCAGATCGGGCAGTGCGCCGGCGGCGCGGCGGATTCGGCGAACTGGGTGCCGCAGGTTTCGCAGATGGGGAAGGGCATGGCGGGCCTCGGCGGGGCGGGCGGCAACGGTGGAGAGGGCGGCGCTTTTGCGAGGGACTGACGTCCCTCCTGCAACGACAGCGAAGGCTCAGGCCTGCGCGCCCTGCCCGAACAGCGCGCGCCGCTCGGCTTCGGTGAAATTGGCCGGTTTGGCGTAGGGATCGTCGACGCCGGCGTAGGCGCGCTGGGTCGCCGGGCGTTCGCGCAGGCGTTCGAACCAGCGCCGCAGGTCCGGCGTGGAGTCGAGGTCGTGGCCGAGGCCGGCGTGCGGCACCACCCACGGATAGCAGGCGATATCGGCGATGGAGAGTTCGTCGCCGGCGATGAACTCGCGCCCTTGCAGGCGCCGGTCGAGCACGCCGTACAGCCGTCCGGCTTCGCGCGTGTAGCGTTCGATCGCATACGGCACCGGCTCCGGCGCATGCGCGCGGAAGTGCCCGGCCTGGCCGGCCATCGGCCCGAGCCCGGCCATCTGCCAGAACAGCCACTGGGTCGCTTCCAACTGATCGCGCTCCGCGCGCGGCCACAGCAGGCCGGTCTTGCGCGCGAGGTAGAGCAGGATCGCGCCGGATTCGAACACCGGCAGCGGCGCGCCGCCGTCGGCGGGGGCGTGGTCGACGATCGCGGGAATCTTGTTGTTCGGCGAAATCGCCAGGAACGGCGGCGCGAACTGTTCGCCGGCCGACAGCTTGACCGGCACGATCCGGTGGGCGAGGCCGGTCTCCTCCAGGTACAGGCGCAGCTTCAGGCCGTTCGGCGTGGCGGCGTAATAAAGATCGAGGGCGGCGGTGTCCATGGGGCGGCGTCCGTAGCGGCGAAGGCCGCTGTCATGGGATCAGCTTAGGAGTACGCTGGCGCCCCGGCTGGGCCAAAACGGATCGATTTCATGGAGCCAGTTTCCGAGCGCAGCGTATTCGAGTTCGCGCTGAGCCTGCCGGCGCGCGGCCAGGGCAACCTGACCCACGAACTGCACCAGCAACTGCGCGCGGCCATCCTCGACGGCCGCCTGGCCGCGGGCGCGGCGCTGCCGGCGACGCGCCAGGTCGCGGCCGGGCTCGGCATCGCCCGCAACACCGTGGTCGCCGCCTACGACCTGCTGATCGCCGAGGGTTACGTCAGCCCGCGCCAGGGCGCCAAGGCGGTCGTCGCCGACGTCGCCGCGCGCCGCGACCGGCGCGCGCCGCGGACGCTGGCGCCCGGGCTCGAAGACGCGCGCCTGAACCCGCTGTGGCGCACGCCGTTCCTGCGTCCCGACCCGCCGCGGCAGTTGCCCGAGCGCTGCTTCCGCCTCGGCATTCCCGATCACCGCCACTTCCCGCACGACATCTGGCGGCGGCTGTCGGCGCAATCGCTGCGGACCTGGTCGAAGACCCGCTTCAGCTACCCGCCGTCGGAAGGCATCGCCGAACTGCGCCACGCCATCGCCCAGCACGTCGCTTTCGCCCGCGCCGTCGCCTGCACCGGCGACGACGTGGTGGTGACCTCGGGCGCGCAGCAGGCCTTCGACCTGCTCGCGCGCCTGCTGGTGACGCCGGGCGAAACCCGGGTCGCGGTGGAGGAGCCCGGCTACCCGCCGATCCGCGCCGCGTTCGCCGCCGCCGGCGCGCGCCTGGCGCCGATGCCGGTCGACGAGGAAGGCCTGTGCGTGGACCAGTTGCCGGACGACGTGCGGGTCGTCAGCGTGACCCCCTCGCACCAGTCCCCGACCGGCGTGGCGTTGTCGCTGCGCCGCCGTCGCGCGCTGCTCGACTTCGCCCGCCAGCGCAACGCGCTGGTGATCGAGGACGACTACGACGGCGAGTTCCGCTTCGGCAGCCGGCCGCTGGACGCGTTGCAGACGCTCGACCGCGATGGCCTGGTTTTCTACATCGGCACCTTCTCCAAGAGCCTGTTCCCGTCGTTGCGCAAAGGCTTCATCGTCGCCCCGCGCTGGGCGCGCGATGCCCTGATCACGGTCAAGCACTGCGCCGATTCGCACAGCGACACCATCACCCAGTCGGTGCTGGCCGCGTTCATCCGCGACGGCCATCTGGCCCGGCACGTGCGACGCATGCGCGCGGTCTATGCGCCGCGGCGTGAGGCCTTGCTGGCCGCGCTCGACGCCGAACTGGCGCCGTGGCTGCAGTCGATCCCGTCGGAAGCCGGCATGCATCTGGCCGCGCGCATCCGCGACCCGGCGCTGGCGCCGGCGATCCTGGCGCGGCTGCCGCGGCATATGCCGGGCGCGCAATCGATCGCCGAGTACGCGATGCACGCGCCGGCGCAGCCGGCGATCACCTTCGGTTACGGGGTCATCGATGCGGACGAGATCCGGCCGGCGACGCGCGCGTTCGCGCGCGATCTGGCGCGGATGGGTTCGGAGTAACGGTGCCCCCTGTAGGAGCGGCGCGAGCCGCGACCGCGACACCGCAATCACCACGGAAGTTCCGGCGTAGTTGCGTTGTCGCGGTCGCGGCTCGCGCCGCTCCTACAGGGGCCGCGTCTCGACCGGAACGAACCGCGCCGGCCGCATGCGGCCGAAATCGCGGCGCTCGCCGCGGCGCAGGCGCGGGTTCGGATCGAGCACGCGCGGCGAACCCGCGTCGTGCAGGTACACCACCCAATGCCAGGTGCCGTCTTCGCGCGCATTGATCGCGACCAAGCCATCGCCGTCGCACTCGCTCCAGTCGCCGACCGCGCGCTCGGCGCCGCTGCGGATGCGCAGCACCGTCAGCATCCGCCGCAGTTGCCGCGCATCGGTGAGCCAACCCGCGCGCGCGGTGCGCAGCCCGCCGCCGGCGCGGTAGCGGTACGGACGCGGGCCGATCGCCAGCGCCCGCGCCAGGGTGCGCGCCTGGGCGTAGCCGATGCCGGCCAGCATCGCCACGCAGGCCAGCCCGCAGCCGGTTCGGTCGTGTTGGAGTCGGCGCTGGATCATGGTTCGCGGACGCGGAGTTCGCGCCGAGCCTAACACCGCGCCGCCGTCGCCGCGCCGGCGGCGCGGCCCGGCCGGCTTCGGGCGAAGCCGGCCGCGCGCAGCGCACGCGTCAGTCGAACCGGTAGGTCACGCTGAGGCTGTAGCGCCGGCCGAGGATGTCGTAGGTGCCGATGCCCAGTTCGCTCGGCGTGGTCCCCAGCGGCGGATCCTTGTCGAGCAGGTTCTGCACCGCGAAGTTGACCCGCACGTTGTCGCCGAACCGGTAGTTCGCGCCGGCGCCGAGCAGCCAGTACGACGGCGCGCGCAGCACGTCGCGGGATTCCACGGTGTCCTCGTTGTCGAACACCGAGGCGCTCAGATAACGCGCGTTGAGGTTCAGCCCGAGCCTGTCCTTCTGGTAGTCCACGCCGAACTGGTACTGGCGCTTGGCCATGCCGATCTCGCCGGCGTCGTCGTCCACGCTCACGCCGGTGGTCGAGCTTTCGAAGCGCTTGACCCACAGCGCGTTGGCGCTGAAATCGAAACGGCCCCAGTCGCCGGCGTCCCAGCGGTACGCCAGCTCGCCGGTGACGCCCTGGAAGTGGATGAAGTCGCCGTTGCGGTAGCGCACCGCGACGATGTCGAACTGGCCGTCGGCGTTGCGCTTGACCTGCTCGCAGTAGTAATTGGCGTTGTTGACGTTGGCCGGGTTGAACTGGCTGTTGTCGTAGCAGGCCGACAGCACGTCGTTGATGCTCTGGGCGAAGATCTGGTCCTTGAGCTTGACCTCGTTGTAGTCCACCGCCAGGCGCAGCCCTTTGACGGACTCCGGCTGCCAGACGAAACCCGCGGTCCACGAATCGGCCGCCTCGTTGCGCAGGTTCGGCTCGCCCTGGCGCGCGCCGCGCGCGGTGGCGCTGTTCTGCTGGAAGTCGACCGGGTTGAGGCCGTACTGCTGATAGAACGCCGCGCAATTGCGCGCGCGCGTGGCCGGGTCCGGGCCGCCGGTGACGTTGCGGCGGTCGCAGGGGTCGGAGGTGGTCTGGAACAGCTCGACCTGCGGCAGGAACAGCTCGGTGATGACCGGCGCGCGCAGCGAGCGGGTCTTGTTGCCGCGGATCTGCAGCCCCGGCAGCGGCTCCCATTGCAGGCCGTAGGTGTAGGCGTTGAAGCCGCCGTTGACGCTGTTGTCGACGCGGCGGAACTTGCCGGTGATGTCGAGCCGGTGCAGGCCGGGGAGGTTCGCGTCCGGCGACACCAGCGGCAGCATCGCCTCGGCGTAGTACTCGTTGGTGTGGTACTTGCCGTTGAGCGAGGGAATGGCGACCGAACGGCCGAGGCCGCGGCGGGTGAAGTCGTTCGGGGTGAAGCCGCCTTCCTCGACCCGGTACTCGTAGCCGAGCGCGACGTTGAGCGGGCCGCTCCACAACTCGGCGACCGGGCCGCTGACGAAGGCGCTGAACACCTTCTGCTTCTGTTCGAAATCGGTGCGCTGGATGCCGGTGATGTAGTTGATCGCCTCGGCCGACGGGCGGCCCTGGCCGAACAGGTCCAGCGGCACGCAGTTGGGATCGGCGACGGGGTTCGAGTTGGCGCCGGCGCTGGCGGCATAGACCGCGTTGCGCGCGTTCGGATCGCACACCAGGCGGCCGCCGACGTTGCCGACGTTGATCGCGTTGATGAAGTTCTGCTGGTTCAGCGACACCGACGAGGTGTAAGCCTTCATCCGGCCGTAGTTGGCCGAGACTTCCCAGTCGAACGGCCGCGACCACAGTTCGAAGTCGCCGCGCGCGCCGACCACGATGCGGTCGATGGTGCTGTGGGTGCGGTCCGGAGTCAGGCCGAGGTCGGCCGAGGTGCGGGCCAGGCGGAAGCTGCCGATGCCCAGCGCCTGCAACTGCTGGCGCGCTTGCGCGTTGAGCAGCGGATGGGTCGACTGCACGATCAGCGCGCTGTTGAGGCGGGTGCCGGCGGTGGTGTTGCCGGTGGTGGCGATGTCGACCGGCGGATCGGCGTCGGCCTGGTAATGCAGGCCTTCGGCGAACAGGCGCACGTTGTCGGCGACGTCGAAGTGGCCGATCACGTTGACCGTCTGGCGCTTGAGGCTGGTCAGCAGCGCAGTGATGTCGGCGGTGTTCAGGCCCTGGCCGCCCGAGGCGGTGCTGGTGCCGAAGTTCACGCCGGGGTCGTACGGCACCAGATTGCCGTTCGGCGCGAATTGCAGGTAGGTGCGCTGGTTCGGGCCGAAGCCGCGCAAGGCGCCGCCGGGCAGGGTGACCGCGCCGCTGACCGGCAGGATCAGGCCGCCGAAGGTGGTGGTGAAGGTGCGCGCGTCGCGGATCAGCACGGTGCCGGGGATGCCGTCCTCCGGGCCGGTGTCGAACGGAACGTTGCCGTGCACGCGGCCGTCGTTGGCGGGATTGCGGCCCGGCTGGTTGGCGCGCATCTGCGCCGCGTTCGGGTTCGCGGGGAACGCGTAGGCGCGGGCGAAATCGGTGCGGTCCGAGCGCACCAGGCCCTGGCTGTCGTCGTAGGACGCGCCGACCATGAGGTTGCCGCGGCCGTCGGCGAAGTCGGCGCCGGCCAGCACGCTGTAGCCCAGGCGCTCGTTGTCGCCGTGGTCGCTGATGCCGTAGTTGAAGTTGGCTTCCACGCCCTGGAAGCGGTCCTTGAGGATCACGTTGACCACGCCGGCGATCGCGTCGGAACCGTAGGTCGGCGCGCCGCCGATGGCGACGTTCTCGACCCGGTCGATCATCTGCACCGGGATCGCGTTGAGGTCGACCTGCGAGCCGGCGGAAAAGCCGAAGTTGGTCAGCGCGCGCGAGGTCACCATGCGCCGGCCGTTGAGCAGGGTCAGGGTGCGGTTGCTGCCGAGGCCGAAGCGGTTCACGAAATTGACGCCGCCGGCGAAGTTGCCCTGGCCGCCTTCCGGGGTCTGGCCGATGCCGAAGCCGACGGTCTGGTTCAGCGCGTCGGCGACGTTGGTCATGCCGCGCTCGCGCACCGATTCGCCGGAGACCACGCCGGCCGGTTCCAGGGTGTCGAAGCCGCTGCGCGGGATGCGCGAGGCGGTGACCTTGATGCCTTCCAGTTCGGTGGCGTTGCGCTCGGCCGGCGCCGGCGCCGGCGCGGCGGCCTGCTGGGCCAGGACGGCGGGGGCGAACAGCGGCGCGGCCAGGGCCACGGCCAGAGCGGTCAACAGCGGGCTGCGCCGCGGCGGGCGGCGGGTGGTCGAACGGATCATCGATGGGGTCCCCGGGTCGGGCCGGCGCGTGCGGCCGGCGCCCCGTCAGTACGCCCAATCCGGCAAAGCGGTCGCAAGAGCGAAACGCGAACAAATCATTGTCGAAACGTGATGCGAATCGCGCGATAGATCGCGATTTCGGCGCAGCGGCGTCAACCGTGGCCGAAACGCGCGTTTTGGCATTGGATCCGACGATGCCGACGATGCCGACGATGCCGGCGAGGCGCCCGAGCCGGCCGGACCGGTGCGCGGCCGCGCCGCACGCCGGCGCGGCGGCTTATCCCCCGAACCGGGACAGAGACTCCACGGTCGCGGTCGATCCGCCGCAAACCACGACCAGCACGTTGCCCGCCACGCCGGGCGGAAGCCGGTTCGCGTACAGCAGCGCCAGCGACGCGCCGCAGGCCGGTTCGACCAGGGTGCGGTGGTCGTCGAGGAAAGCCAGGCAGGCGTCGACCGCTTCGCGGTCGCTGACCTGCAACGGAATCACCGGCCGTTCGCGGGTCAGCGCGAACGCGCGCTCGCACACCTGGCGCGCGCCGAGCGAGGTCGCCACGCCCGACAGCGCCGGCAGCTCGACTGGCCGGCCGGCGTCGACGGCCGCGGCGAACGAGGCCATGCCTTCGGTTTCCGCGGCATAGATCGGCACCTCGTCGAGTCCGCTGCGGCGCATGCCTTCGGCGACGCCCGCCAGCAAGCCGCCGCCGCCGACGCACAGCACCACCGCGTCCGGGCGCAGCCCGTCGGCGACCACCTCGTCGATCAAGGTGGCGTGGCCCTGCCACAGCAGCGGGTCGTCGAACGGGTGCAGGAACGCGTCCTGCGCGGTTTTCAGCGACTGCGCGTAGCGGTTCGCTTCGAACCACGACGTCCCGTGCACGATCACTTCGGCGCCTTCCGCATCGAGCAGGCGCCGCGCGCGTTCGGTCGTGGTTTCCGGAACCACCACCAGCACCGGCACGCCGAGCTTGCGGCCCGCGTAAGCGACGGCCAGGCCGGCGTTGCCGCCGGAGGACGACAGGAAGCGCTGCGCGCCTTGCGCGCGGTAGTGCTCGCAGGCGTGGCCGATGCCGCGGATCTTGAACGACCCGGACGGCTGCATGGCTTCCATCTTGAGCCAGGCCCTGGCGCCGATGGCGCGCGACAGCGGGAGGGATTCGAGCAGCGGCGTTTTGACGCTCAATGGCATGGGGTCGGTTTCTTGAGGGGAGGGCGTTCGCACGCGCGGGGCGCTGCGCTGGCCCTCGCGCGGGTGGGCCGGCAGGCGTTTTTCCGCAGGATATCGCGCCGCCTGTTTGCGGACCTTGCCGCCGTTCGAGGCCGCGCGAACGGGCTGGCGATGGTGCGCCAGCCGGGACGGTGGGTGTGGCGTCCGCGCCGGGTTGGAAGCTTTGGGCGTCACGCTTCGGAAAGTCTCTTTCGAAATTGAGATTCGGCCTGCGTCTATCTCCCCACATCAAATGTTGTAAGGATTCGCCCCGCCGCAGGCCGACAGGCCGGGCGCCACGGCCGCGGTCGCGTCGATGCGCCGGCCATCGCGCCGTTTTAACCAGTTGATATTCAAGATATTTCGCCAGCCGTCAGGCGCGCCCAGGCATAGTCGCCGGACTTGGCCGCAGCCGTCGCCCGCCGCCGCGTCCCATATCTGAACGCGCGCCATCTGCGCCCCCGCCCGCCGTTCCAATCGCGCAACACTGCGGAACTTCCCCCACCTTTAGCAGTCCTATAGGCCGACTGCTAAGATCGCTGCCATGACCTCTATCGCCCAATCCTCTGCTCTTGTCGCCAACAACCTGCCTGTGCCCAGCGCGCTCGGTTCGCTGGATGCATACATCGGCGCGGTGCACCAGATCCCGGTGCTCAGCGTCGAGAACGAGCAGGCGTTGGCCCGCCGCTTCCGCGACGACGAAGACCTCGACGCGGCCCGCGAACTCGTCCATTCCCATCTGCGCTTCGTGGTCCACGTGGCCCGCGGCTACAACGGCTACGGCCTGCAGATCGGCGACCTCATCCAGGAAGGCAACATCGGCCTGATGAAGGCGGTCAAGCGCTTCGACCCCGACCAGGGCGTGCGTCTGGTCTCCTTCGCGGTGCACTGGATCCGCGCCGAGATGCACGAGTTCATCCTCAAGAACTGGCGCATCGTCAAGGTCGCCACGACCAAGGCCCAGCGCAAGCTGTTCTTCAACCTGCGCAAGTCCAAGACCCGCCTGGGCTGGATGAACGCCGAGGAAGTGCGTCAGGTCGCCCTCGACCTCAACGTCTCCGAGCGCGAAGTGATGGAGATGGAGTCGCGCCTGTCCGGCCGCGACATCGGCTTCGACGCGCCCAGCGACGAGGACGACGACCACGCGCCGCCGTCGCCGGCCGCGTACCTGCGCGCCGCCGACGAAGACCCCTCGCAGAGCTACGAGCGCGAGGACGAGGAAGACAACCAGCTGGCGCTGCTGCGCGAAGGCATGGCCGGCCTGGATGCGCGTTCGCGCGACATCATCAAGCGCCGCTGGCTCGATGCCGACAGCAAGATCACGCTGCAGGAGCTGGCCGACGAGTACGGCGTCAGCGCCGAGCGCATCCGCCAGATCGAGGCGAATGCGCTGAAGAAGATGCGCGGTCTGTTCGCGGCGTAAGCCGCAAGCCAACGCCGAAAACGCGGACGGCCCGGGGCGACCCGGGCCGTTTTCGTTTGTGCGCGCCCGTCGTTATGTCTTGGCCGGTGCGTTCGCGTCCGCGCTGCCGGACTGCGCGCGTTGGGTCGCGCCGGCGTTGGCTTTTTCCTCTGCCAACGTCTTCGCCAGCCGCCGGTACAGCGCTTTGAGCTGCGAATGCGAGCGCAGGTCGCCGTTGCGCACGCTCAGGTCCAGGGTCCGGGTTTCGGCCTGAAGCACGCGGGCGACGTCGGCCGCCGGCGGATCGCCGGGGAGGGCGCGGTAGACCGCTTCCAGCATCGGATACAGCGGCGCGTGCGGAAAATCCCGCGCCGCCTGCGCGAGCATGGCGCGATACGCCGGGTCCGGCGCGACGCCCGGCTCCGGTTCGGCGTGCTGCACGCGGCTCAGCGCGAAGCGCGGATCGCGGTAGCGCTTCCAGCCGAGTTCGTCGCTCTGCGCCAGGCCGGCGGCGTCGCCGGCGCCTTGCTGCAGATACGCCAGCACGCGCAGCGCTTCGAGGTCGCCGGCCTTGCCGGTGGCGCGTTCGCGCAGGGTGCCGCCGTGGCGGGCCAGCAGCGCGGCGAAGTCCGGCGGTTGTTCGCTGCGCGCGACCAGCCGGCCCAGCGCCACCAATCCCAGCGCCGAGCTGGCCGGATACGGATGGCCGCCGACCAGCACGCGGCAGCGGTCGAGATCGGCGGATTCGAACGCACGCTCGCTGTCGCGCAGTTTCGGCCACAGGCAGTCCCACTCCTGGCGCTCGCGCTGCTGCGGGTTCCATTGCGCGCGCGCCAGCGCGATCGCCGCGTCCTGCGCGGAAGGCTGCGGCGCGTGGTTCCACCAGTCGGTCTGCCAGTCGAACGAACGCGCGAGCAGGCGCTCCAGCGCGCCGCGGTCGCCGCTGGCGGCGTCGCGATAGTCGCGGTCGAAGCGGCTCAGATCGGAAGGGCCGCCGAACACTTCGAACGACATCTTTTCGGCGCCGACGTGGTGACTGTCGACCTTGGAGGCGTCGACGATTTCGACCGCCGCCTGCGGGTCGCCGGCGAGGTGGCAATACGCGGCGATGTAGGTCGCCTGCGCGGGAATGCCGACGCGGCTCGCCTGCAGGCGTTTCCACAGCGGCAGCGCGGCGGCGCAGTCGTCCTTGCGGGTGTAGTGCAGGGCCAGTTCGTAGAGGATTTCCGGCTGGTCCGGCTGCAACGCGTCGGCGCTGCGGTGCAGGCTCAACGACGCGTCGGGCGCCAGCGACCACAGCATGTTGCCGATCGCGAAACGGCGCGCGGCGCCGCCTTGTTCGCCGTAGGCGACCAGCTCGCTTACGGCCTGATCGAGGCGGCCGGAGAATTGCAGCGGCCGATGGCGTTCGTTGAAGGCTGCGGAGCCCTCGCTCTCGGCCTCGACTTGGGCGAGGAAATCCTCGGCGGACAGCGACGCTTTGGCCGCCGTTGCGGCCGCCGGCGCCGCGGCTTCGAACTCGCGCGCGGCGCGCGGCGCCGCCGGCTCCTGCGCCGAACAGGCGGCCGCGGCCAGGGTCAGTATCAGCAACGGCAGCACAAGGCGGCGCCGCGACGGGTCCGTGTCGATTGCGTGGAGCGTGCTCATGCGGTCCTCCTTTGACCGGGCGCGCCGGCGCGCCGTTATGCGCATCAGCCTAATCGTTCGCTGGCGCGCGCAGCAACGGCTGCGCAAGACGCGGATATCGGCGCGGCCGCCGCGGACCTAAGGTGGCGTCGTACCCAACGAGGAACCTGCCATGCACGCTTACCGAATCGACGGCCTCGCCCCGGACGCCTTCGCCCCGCTGTTCGCGCTCGACGACGAGGCGCTGCGCGCACACGGCATGCGCCGGGTCGTGGCCGACTCGCCGCGCGGCTATCCGTGCCGGGTCTCGCTGAGCGAGGCGGCGGCCGGCGAAACCCTGCTGCTGCTGACCTTCGAGCACCACCGCGACGGCCCGTACCGCGCCAGCGGCCCGATCTTCGTGCGCGAGCGCGGCGAGCGCGCGCCGACCCTGCGCAACCGCCTGCCGGAGCTGCTGCGCAGCCGCCGCCTGTCGCTGCGCGTGTACGACGCCGAGGGCTGGCTGCTGCAGGCGCGCGTGTGCGAGGGCGAGCAGGGCGAAGCGGCGGTGGAGGAAATCCTCGCCGATCCGCGCGTCGCCCGCATCGACGCGCACAACGCGGCTTACGGCTGCTTCCTGTGCCGGATCGAGCGCGACTGAGTCGGCGCGCGCCTGCGCGGGGCCGTTCGCGCAGGCGCGGCGCTCGCGCCGACCGACCGACCGCGCCCGCGTTCGGGCCTGACCGTTTTCGCATGAGCCGTTTGCGCCGCGTTTTGCGAGTACTGATCCGAGCGATCGACGCATCGCCCGCCCGTGCGCCGTTGCGGCCCCCCCGCGACGGCGCCGGTCCGTCCGTATCCGCAAGCCAACGGAGGCTCTATGCAAGCGAACAAATGGGTTGTACTGGGCGCGCTGCTGTCGCTGTCCGCCTTGTCGCACAGCCCGCCGGCGCAGGCCGGCAACGTCAGCAACGCGGTGGTCACCTGCTACATCGAAACCGCGGACTGGGACGTCCCGCAGCCGCAGCGCTGCGAAGCGTATTGGATCCCCTCCCGCGCCACCAATCCCAGCACCGCCTATTTCGAGGTGACCGGCCTGCAGCCGGGGCGCTATTCGATCGCCTGGCGCAACGTCGAGATCAACCAGCCGATGCCGAGCTGCGCCAACAGCAATTACTGCTGGATTTCGATCGCGACCGAGACCCGCGGCGACGGCAAGGCCATCCTCGGCGCGACGGTCACCGACCTCGACACCGGCGAGAGCAAGTCGGTGCAGGCGACCGCGCGCTATTACGACGGCGTCAACTGAGCCGCGCGTCGAGCCGGCGTCGGGCGCGGATCGCCCGCTGCCGCCATTCGCGGTTGCGCGCGTCCGCCACTACGCCGCCGCGGCCACGCGCCGGCGGATGAGAACTGCAAGCGGCGTCGCATCGCCGCGGCCCCGTCCTTGCCGGTGCGCGCGCGCCGGCCTGAGACTGCGGCGCCGGCGCGCTCGGCGCGCCGGTCCACAACAACCAAAAGGAGGGGGTCATGGAAGTTGGCAAGATGCTGATCGCGGCCGGATTCGCCGCTGCGCTGTCGCTGTCGTCGGTCGCGCCCGCACGCGCGGGCGATCTGAGCGGCGCGCAACTGACGTGCTATGTCGATACCTACGCTTTCGATGTGCCGCAAGCGGATTGGTGCCACAGCACCTGGACGCCGGGCACCGCGAACAATCCGTCGGTGGCGATGTTCTCGGTGGCCGGCTTGCCGGCGGGCAGCTACAGCTACGCCTGGACCGATCTGGAAACCGGGCGGACGCCGAGCGGCTGCGGCAATGCGGAGTACTGCATCGTGCCGATCGCCACCGAAACCCGCGGCGACGGCGAGGCGCGCGCGCGGGTGGTGGTGACCGATCTGGCCACCGGCGCGCAGCGCGCGCTGGATGCGACGGCCTGGTATTGGGACGGCTACAACTGATCGAACCGGCGCGCAGCGGCGGCGCCGCCGCCGTTGCGCGTCGCCGGTTCCGCTCGGCGTGCGCGCAGCGCGTCTTCGTCGATCGAACAAGGAGAGTTTCATGCGCATCAACGCAATGATCGGACTGAGCGCGGTCGCGCTCGCCCTGGCCATGGGTTACGCCGAGCCGGCCCGCGCCGGCGATCTGAGCAACGCCGGCATGGAGTGTTATGTCGATACCTTCCGCTTCGACATCGCCACCGCCGACAGCTGCACGTCGCTGTGGGTGCCCAACGGCGCGCACGATCCGTCGGTGGCGGTGTTCAGCGTGACCGGGCTGCCGGCGGGCAACTACAGCTACGTCTGGCGCAACCTGGAAACCAACGCGGTCGTCGCCTCGTGCATCTATTCGGCGTGCGCGGTGCAGATCGCCACCGACCGCCTGGGCGACGGCGTGGCGATCCTGCAGGCGACGATCACCGACCTGGACACGGGCGCGAGCCGGCAGGTGCAGGCCACCGCGTACTACCTCGACGGTTACACCTGAGCCGGCGCGAACGCGTCGCACGAATGGAAAGGGCGCCCCCGAGGCGCCCTTTTTCGTTGCGGCCGACGGATGCGCCGCTGGGTTGCGTTCGCCGAGCGCTTCAGTCGTCCGAATCCGCCGGCGCATCGCCGGCGCCGCCGAGAATGATGCGGGCGTGGCGTTGGTAGGTGTAGTACGCCCACGACCAGTTCAGCAGCACCAGCAGGCGGTTGCGGAAGCCGATCAGGAAGAACACGTGCGCGGCCAGCCAGAACGACCACGCCAGCACGCCGGAGAAGTGCAGTCCGCGTAGGTCGACCACCGCGGCGCGGCGGCCGATGGTGGCGAGGTTGCCGAAGTCGACGTAGCGGAACGGCGCCGGCGCGGCTTGGCCGAGCACGCGCGCGCGGATGCTGCGGGCGACGTGGCTGCCCATCTGCTTGGCCGCCGGCGCCACGCCGGGCACCGGCTTGCCGTCGGCTTGCTGCAGGCTGGCCAGGTCGCCGGCGACGAAGATCTCCGGATGGCCGGGCACGCTGAGGTCGGGCAGCACCTGCACGCGGCCGGCGCGGTCGCGCGGCGCGTCGAGCAGCGCGCCGAGCGGCGATGCGGCGACGCCGGCCGCCCACAGCACCGTGCGCGCCGGAACGAACTCGGCGCCGAGGGTGTAGCCGTTCGCGTCGATCGCGCCGACCGGCGTGCCGGTGGAAACTTCCACGCCGAGCCGTTGCAGTTGCGCGCGGGCCTTCTCCGACAGCGATTCGGGAAAGCTCGCCAGCACCCGCGGGCCGGCTTCGATCAGGCGCACCCGCGCCTTGGCCGGGTCGATGCGGCGGAACTCGCGGCGCAGGGTCTTGCGCGCGATCTCGGCCAGGGTGCCGGCCATCTCCACGCCGGTCGGGCCGCCGCCGACGACGGCGAAATGCAGCCACGCGTCGCGTTCTTCCTCGGTCTGCGCGGCTTCGGCGCGTTCGAACGCGAGCAGCACGCGGCGGCGGATGTGCAGGGCGTCGTCGAGCGTCTTCAGGCCCGGCGCGTGCGCCGACCATTCGTCGTGGCCGAAATAGGCGTGGGTGGCGCCGCTGGCGAGCAGCAGGAAGTCGTAGCCGATGGCGTCGCCGTCGGCCAGCGTCACCTGGCGCGCGGCGGCGTCGATGCCGGTCACCTCGCCCAGGCGCACTTCGACGTTGGCCTGCTTGCGCAGGATGTGGCGCAGCGGCGCGGCGATGTCCGGCGACGACAGGCCGGCGGTGGCGACCTGGTACAGCAGCGGTTGGAACAGATGGTGGTTGCGGCGGTCGATCAGGGTGATGCGCACCGGCGCCGAGGCCAGTGCGCGCGTCGCCCACAGTCCGCCGAACCCGCCGCCGACGATGACGACGTGCTTGCGCGGTTCGGACATGGCGGCGTCCTCACCCGTTCAAGCGTTGGGCGAGCAGCGCTTCGAGCTTGCGCTGGTCGGCGGCGAAGCGGCGGATGCCGTCGCCGAGCTTGTCGGTCGCCATCGCGTCTTCGTTGTGCTGCCAGCGGAACGCGATCTCGCTCAGGCGCTCGCCCGGCGCGGCGCGTTCGCCGCTGTCGTTCAACGCGCGCGGCACTTCGCCGTCGCTGGCCTGCAGCTCGCCGAGCAGTTCCGGCGAGATGGTCAGGCGGTCGCAGCCGGCCAGCGCCAGCACCTGGCCGACGTTGCGGAAGCTCGCGCCCATGACTACGGTGTCGTAGCCGTGGCGCTTGTAGTAGTTCCAGATCGCGGTGACCGACTGCACGCCCGGGTCGTCCTGCGGCGTGGCCGGCTTGGCGGCGCCGTTGGCGAGGTGCCAGTCGAGGATGCGGCCGACGAACGGCGAGATCAGGTACACGCCGGCCTCGGCGCAGGCGACCGCCTGGGCGAACGAGAACAGCAGGGTCAGGTTGCAGTGGATGCCTTCCTTCTCCAGTTGCTCGGCGGCGCGGATGCCTTCCCAGGTCGAGGCGATCTTGATCAGCAGGCGGTCGCGGCCGATGCCGGCGCGGTCGTACAGCTCGACGATGCGGCGCGCCTGGTCGAGGGTGGCCTGGGTGTCGAAGCTCAGCCGCGCGTCGACTTCGGTGGAGACGCGGCCGGGGATCAGCTTGAGGATCTCGCCGCCGATGGCCACCGCCAGACGCAGGCCGGCGTCGCCGACGCGCGCCTGCGCGTCGCCGCCCTGCGCCTGGGCCAGGGCCGCTTCGATCAGCGGCGCGTACGCGGGCAGGCCGGCGGCCTTGAGCAGCAGCGAGGGATTGGTGGTGGCGTCGAGCGGACGGAAGCGGGCGATGGCTTCGATGTCGCCGGTGTCGGCGACCACGGCGGAGAGTTGGCGCAGTTGTTCGAGTCGGTTGCTCATGGGGGCTTCGTATCGGTCGTTGGTCTCGCGGCCATTTTCGCCTATCGCGGTTAGTCCGTCATGAAGCCGGCGCTATCTTCTGCCGCTCGGCGCGGCGCGGGGCGGCGGGGCCGGCGGCTGCGTCGGGGCCGCGCGTTGCGTTAGGCTGGCGCGAACCGGCCGCGCCGCGGCCCTGGAGTTGCCGATCATGGCCGTAGCCACGGAAGAAAAGCGCATCGCCCTGCTGATCGACGCCGACAACGCGCCGGCGGCGAAAATCGAGGTGATCCTGGCCGAAGTCGCCCGCTACGGCGCGGCCAACGTGCGCCGCGCCTACGGCAACTGGAAAAGCCCGAACCTGAAAAGCTGGGAGGCGGTGCTGCACGAGTACGCGATCCGCCCGATCCAGCAATTCGCCTACTCCAAGGGCAAGAACGCCTCGGACATGGCGATGGTCATCGACGCGATGGACCTGCTGTACGCGCGCAACCTCGACGCGTTCGCGATCGTCTCCAGCGACGCCGACTTCACCCCGCTGGTGATGCGGCTGCTGACCGACGGGGTCAAGGTGTATGGCTTCGGCGAAAAGAAGACGCCCGAGCCGTTCGTCAACGCCTGCTCGAAGTTCACCTACGTCGAAGGCCTGGGCCAGCCGGCGGCCGAGGTGCAGGCCGACGAGACCGTGGCCACGGTGGCGCCGCGCAGCGCCCAGGACCTGCGCAGCGACACCCGGCTGGTTCGCATGCTGCGGCGCGCGGTCGACGCGACCAGCGGCGACGACGGCTGGTCGCACCTGGGCGCGGTCGGGCATCAGGTCGCCAATCAGGCGTCGTTCGATTCGCGCAATTACGGCTATCGCAAGCTCAGCGATCTGATCGAGGCGGCGGGCTTGTTCGAAACCCGGCGCGACAATCAGATCGTGTGGGTGCGCGACAGGCCCAAGGGCAAGGCGGGCAAGGAGCCGGCGAAGGAAGCGGTCAAGGAGCCGGGGAAAGAACCGGACAAGGGCGGCGCGGGCAAGCCCAAGGTCAAAGGCAAGACGAAGGGGTGAGCGCGTATCGACGCAACCGCGGCGGAGGTTTCGTCGTGGTTGCGGGTTCGCGGTCGCAGCTTGCGCAGCTCCTACAGTCCGAAACGGGGCGACACGAAGCCGCTGTAGGAGCGACGCGAGTCGCGACCGCGACACCGCGCTTGCGACGCGAACGGCTATCCCGCAGTCGCGACTCGCGTCGCTCCTACAGGGGGCGATCGCGGCTCAGTACAGATCGGCGGGATCCACATCCAGCGACCAGCGCACCTTGCGCGCTTCCGGCGCGGCGTAGATCGCCGGCAACGCGGCGTCGAGCGCGGCGTGCAGGACGCGCCGCTCCGGCGCCGACAGGATCAGCTGCGCGCGCAGGTAGCCGGCGCGGCGCGGCATCGGCGCCGGCACCGGGCCGTTGATTTCCAGCGCGCTGCGCTCGCTGCCGTCGTGGCGCGCGCGCTGCGCGGCGGCCTGTTGCAGCTCGCGCCGCGCCGTCGCCAGGAACGCGTTGGCCGCTTCCACCTGCTGCGCTTCGGCGCGGATCAGCGCCATGTGCGCGAACGGCGGGAAGCCGGCGGCTTCGCGCTGGGCCAGTTCGACCTCGGCGAACGCGTGGTAGCCGCCGGACAGCAGGGTGATCAGCAGTTCGTGTTCGGGGTGATGGGTTTGCAGCAGCACTTCGCCGGGCTTTTCGGCGCGGCCGGCGCGGCCGGCGACCTGGATCAGCAACTGCGCGAGCTTTTCGCGCGCGCGGAAGTCGGCGCTGAACAAGCCTTCGTCGATGCCGACCACCGCGACCAGGGTCAGGTTGGCCAGATCGTGGCCCTTGGCGAGCATCTGGGTGCCGACCAGCACGCCCGGCGCGGTGCCGAACTCGCTCAGCAGTTTTTCCAGCGCGTCGCGCTTCTGGGTGGTGCCGCGGTCGATGCGCAACACCGGGAAATCGTCTAAGCGCGCGGCCAGCGACTCCTCGATGCGCTCGGTGCCGGCGCCCTGCGATTGCAGGGCCAGGCCGCCGCAATCGGGGCAGGCGTCGGGGGCGGGGCGGCGGGTGCCGCAGTGGTGGCATTGCAGGCGCCGGCCGCCGCCGTGCACGGTCATCGGGGTCGGCTTGAGCGGGGTGCTGCAACGCGGGCAGTGCGCGGTCCAGCCGCAGTCGTGGCACAGCAGCACCGGGGCGTAGCCGCGCCGGTTCTTGAACACCAGCGCCTGGCCGCCGGCGCGCAGTTCGCCGTGCAGGCGTTCCAGCAGTTCCGGCGACAGGCCCGCCTGCAGCGGTCGCTTGCGCACGTCGAGCACGCGCACCCGCGGCGGCTGCGCTTGTCCCGCGCGGCGCAGCAGGCGCAGGTGGCCGTAGCGGCCGGCCTGGGCGTTGCGCAGCGATTCCAGCGACGGCGTGGCGCTGCCGAGCAGCACCGGCACGTCCAGCGCCTTGGCCCGGACCAGGGCGAAGTCGCGGGCGTGGTAGCGGATGCCGTCGAGCTGCTTGAAGCTGCCGTCGTGTTCTTCGTCGATGACGATCAGGCCGGGTTCGAGCATCGGCAGGAACACCGCCGAACGCGTGCCGACCGCGACCCGCGCTTCGCCGCGCGCGAACGCGGCCCAGGTGCGCGCGCGTTCGCCGTCGGCCAGGCCGGAGTGCAGCGCGTGCACCGGCACGCCGAGACGGGCGCGAAAGCGCGCCAGGGTCTGCGGGGTCAGGCCGATTTCCGGCACCAGCACCAGCGCCTGCTTGCCGCGCGCCAGGCAGTCGGCGATCGCGCGCAGGTAGACCTCGGTCTTGCCGCTGCCGGTGACGCCGTCGAGCAGGAACGGGGTGAAGCCGGGCGCGGCCAGGATCGCGTCGACCGCGGCCTGTTGTTCGTCGTTGAGCGGCGGCCCGGGTTGCGGGGTCGGCGCGTGCGCGACCGCCGGCACCGCCGCGCGCTCGGCGTGGCCGCGCTTGGCCAGCGCGCGCGCGGCGCTGCGCCAGTCGTCGAGCAGGTCGTCGAGGCGGTCTTCGTCGAGTTCGTGGTGCTGGTCGAGCAGGTCGGCCAGCCGCCGCGGCTTGCCGGCGCGCAGGCCGGGACGCGCGGTGGCGCCGGCTTCGGTGAGGCGCCAGGCCCAGGCGTGGGTGTCCGGCAGCGGCTCGCCGTGGCGCAGCGGGCCGGGCAGGGCGGTGGCCAGGACCTCGCCGAGCGGGGCGTGGGTGTAGCGCGCCAGCCAGCGCAGCGACTCCAGCAGTTCGCCGTGCAGCAGCGGCTCGGGGTCGAGCCGGGCGGCGACCTGCTTGAGCGCGGCCGGGTCGGTGCCGGGCTCGGGCGCGCCGACCTCGGCGACCCAGCCGACCAGTTCGCGCCGCCCGAACGGCACCCTCACGCGCGCGCCGACCGGGTCGCCGGCGTCGTCGCCGGCGGGCGGAAGGTAATCGAACAGGCGCGGCAGCGGCACCGGCAGGGCGATGCGCCAGACCCCGGCGGGCGGAAAAAACGAAGCCTCGGACATGGCGCCAGTCTAGCGAGCGCGACGGCCGCGGCGGCAGCCGCGCAGTTGCGGGCCATAGCTGCCGCCGGCCCGACAAAGCCCGCGCAAGTGGCTGGCATCCAAGGGAAAATCCCCTTATCCACACGGGCTGTGGATAAATCTGTGCATGGTGTGTCGGCAGCACTGCGCGAGGGCGTTGAATCAAGCCCTCGGGTTAGGTTGGTGAAAAAATCGCCAATCCGTCTATTTTCTTCATAATCATGCACTTAGCCGTGAAACATCGCTGTAATGCGGGGTTTTGGTTCCGTGAAAGAGCGACACATGACGGTTCGATTACTGCTGTGCACAACCGGATTTTTGCGCAAACCGCGTTCCGCCTCGCGCAAACGCGGTTTGGCGGTTTGTCAAGCGGTTTTGCGGCGGCCCGGCGCCGCTCCGGCCTCGCTATGATGCGGCGTATGGTGAAGTCGTCCCGATGAGTTCCGCAGCCCCCGCCCCCGGTTCTTCCGCCCCCCGTTCCACTGCCTCGACCGCCCCCGCCGCACTGTCGGCGTTCCTGCGCGGCGTCGAGCGGCGCGGCGCGGTCCTGGCCGAGTTGCAGGCCGGCGATGCCGGCGCCGGCGACGCCGCGCTGGTCGCGGCGATGGCCGGGTTCCGCGCGCTCGCCGCGGACACCTCGCTCAACGAATGGCCGGCGCGGTTCTGGGCGCTGCTGCTGACCCAGCCCGGCCTGCGCCAGCGCACCCCGGTCGCGATCCCGCTCGACGCCACCGACCGGCTCGGCGAACTCGGCAGCGGCCCGCGCGCGGCCCTGCTGCTGCGGCTGGCCGCCGGCCTCGGCGAGACCGAGGCCGCGGCGGTGCTGCACGTGGCCCCGGCGACCTACCGGCTGGCCCTGCAGCGGGCGCTGCCGCGCCACGCCGACGGCCGCGCCGACCCGCAGGCTTGGCAGCAATTGCGCGAACAGGTGCACCGCCGGATCAAGACCTTGCCGCCGCAGCGGCTGGAGCGGCTGGCGCAGGCGCGCGAGCGGGCCCTGCAGGGCGCGGCGCCGACGGCTTCGGGCAGCGCCGCTAAAGCCGCGGCGGCGCCGCGGCCGCGCTGGCTGATGCCGCTGCTGTGGTCGTTGCTGGCGCTGTGCGCGCTGGCGTTCGCGGCGACCTTTTGGTCGCCGGCCGGCCTGCTCGGCGACGGCCCCGACGGCGTGACGGTGGCGCCGCTGCCCGAAGGCAGCGGCCCGTCCGCGCGCTACAGCCGCGAGGCCGGGCTGATCGCCGACGGCGATTTCGCCCTGATCGCCGACCCGCCGGGCGAAACCGCCGCGGCCGACATCGACTTCCACAGCTGGCTGGCCGCGCGCGACGCCGGCGCGATTCCCGCCACCGCCGCCGCGCCGGCGGCCGAACCGACGCCCGCCGCGCCCGCGCCGGGCAGCGAACGCCCGGGCCTGGAAACCGACACGCAGGAGGGCGAATGAACCGCCACTTCGTCCGCGCCCTCAACCCTGCCTTTGCCGTCGCGCTGGCGCTGGCGGCATCGGCGCCGGCGCGCGCGCTGCCGCCGGAACTCGAGCGCAGCCTGCCGAACCTGCCGGCGCCGGTGCGCGCGCGGATCGAAGCCAACGGCCAGCGCTGGGACGGCTGGAACCAAGCGCAGCGCCACGACTTCGCCCAGCGCGCGGCGCAGTGGAACCAGCTCGGCGCGGCCGAACGCGGCGCGCGCCGCGAGCGCTACCTCGCCTGGCAGGCCCTGAGCCCCGAAGAACGCACGCAGACGCAAGCCGCCGCCGCGCGTTTCGCCGCGCTGCCGGCGGAGCAGCAGCAGGCGCTGCGCGCCCAGTTCGACGCGCTCGACCGCAGCGAACGCCGCGGCTGGCTGCTCGGCCCGGCGCTCGGCGCCGACTACCCGGCGCTGCAGCCGCTGTTGGCGCAGCTGCCGGCGCAGCAACATGCGGCGATGCTGGCCGCGCTGCGCGGCCTGACCGCGCCGCAGCGCAAGGATCTCGCGGTGCTGGTGCAGCGCACCCCGCCGCAGGACCGCGAACGCCTGCGCGCCGGCTTGCTGGCGACGCCGGCGGCGCAGCGCGGCGCCTGGCTGCACGACGCGCTGGCGCGCTAGCGCAACCTGCCGAAGCCCCCTGTAGGAGCGGCGCGAGCCGCGACCGCGCCAATCGGCTACGGCGAACGCACCGCTGCAAGCGAAAAATCACACACCGCGACAAGCGCGCGGCCAGCCGCGACTCAGCGCGACAACACCCGCATCACCCGCCGCGTCGCCGCGAACCGCCCGCCGAACCGCGCCATCCCATCGCCGCGCATCCGCGGCGCATGCTCGCGCAGGTACGTCTCCAGCGCTTCCTCGTCGCGCAGGCGGTAGCGCACGCATAGCGCGATCCGCCCCGGCGCGGGCGACGGCTCGCTGACTTCGTGCAGGTCCGCGCCGAGGAACCCCGGCAAGGCGCAGATCTCGGCGATATGCGCGCGCAGCCAGGCCAGGAAATCCGCGCGGACTTCGGCATCGACATCCAGACTGACTTCGTAAATCGTCGCGCCCGCGTCCATGCCGCTCACATCCGCACGATCGCCGCGGTCATCAGCGCCGCGGTCGCCAGGCTCAACAGGAAGAAATACGCGCAGCCGATCAGGGTGTAGCGCAGCAGCGTCAACGGCCAGCCGTTGCCGTAGACGCGCTTTTCCATCAGCAGCAGATAGATCGGCATCCACGTCCACAACAGGCCGATGCCCAGGCCCTTGAGCCAGACGAAGCCGGCCCAGTGCGGCGCGATCGCGTCGCCGAGCAGCATCAGCACGAACATCGCCAACAGCGCCAGGCACAGGTAGATGTGGCTGTACAACGCCACCACCAGATGCTCGAGGTAGCCGCGGCCGGAGCCGACGTAGGCGATCTTCAGCAGCAAGGCGAAGATCGGCACCATCAGGAACAGCGCCGACGGAATCGCGCCGATCAGGGCGTGGATGTACAACGCCGGATCCTTGCTGGCGCGCTGGAAGTTGGCCTCGCCCTTGCCGACCTGGCGGTTGAGCCAGTCGTTGGCGAACTGCGGCCACCACTCGACCTTGAGCGGATTGGTCTTGGGATCCCAGGGCCGGCCGTTGAACGACAGCGGGCCGTCGTCGTCGTCGCATTCGACCTCGCCGTAGCGCTGGCGGTCGGCCGCGCGCAGCTCGGCGCCTTCGCTGCGGCCGGCGTGGGCGACCTGCAACTCGGCGGCGCGGCAGCCGGCGGCGTGATTGGCCTGGCGGATCAGCCCGGCGTAGTCGGAGGACTGACGCGTCTGCGCCGAGGCGGCGTCGCGCTGCGCCTGGACCGCGGCGATGCGCGCATCGCGCAGGCGTTCGAGCTCGGCCAGGTTCGCGGCCGCTTCCAGCGAGCCCTCGCGCGGCTTGGCGGCCAGGCGCTCGCCTTCGGCGCGCTGCTCGGCGACCTGCTGCGCGTCCAGCCCCTGCAACGCGCGCAAGGCTTCGATGCGCTTGTCGGCCTGGCGCTCGACCGAGACGATCGACGCCTCGATGGTGTCGCGCGCCACCGGCGCGGCCGCGGCGGCGGTGCGCAGCTCGCCGACGATGCGCGCGCGCAGTTCCTCGACCTCGGCGACGCTTTCGGCGGCGCGCATCTGCTTCTTGACGTTGCCCAGGCGCACGGTGGTGCGCTGCGCGGTGTCGATGTCGAAGTGGGTGTTGCTCTCGACGTGGATCGCGAACTGGGCGACGAAGAAGGTCACCACCGACACGATCACGAACAGCCGCAGCGGCGGGATGTAGCGCACGCGCCGGCCGGCCAGGTATTCGCGGGCGACTTTGCCCGGAGACAGCAGATCGCGCAAAGTGCGGAACACGCGGCCGTCGAGGTGCCAGAACGACTCGAACACTTCCTCCAGCGCGTGGCCGAGGTTGCGCACCGGGTTGTGCACCGATTGGCCGCAGGCGTGGCAGTAATGGCCGTGCAGCTCGGCCTGGCAGTTTTCGCAGTGGCTGGGATGCCCGTCGTGGCCGTGGCCGTCCGACGCAGCCGCCCTGGCTTCAGTGGATGCGCTCATGTGTCGAGAAACGAGGCTCCCCGGCCTTCACTTTCGAGCGGGTAAGATAGCCGTCCGCCGCGACCCGGCGCCAGCGCCCCGACCGGATGCGCGGCCGCAGTCGCCGTTGGTTCCCCCCATGTCTGCGTCGTCCCCCTCCGTTTCGAGCCCCGGCCTGGCCCGGGAAATCCGCACTACTCTCGTCCTGGCCGCGCCGCTGGTCGCCGGCCACGTCTCCACCGGCCTGATCGGCTTCGTCGACAACACCCTGGCCGGCCACCACAGCACCACCACGTTGGCGTCGGTGACCATCGGCACCGCGTTGTGGTGGCTGCCGATGATGGTTCCGATCGGCACCCTGCTGTCGGTGCCGCCGTCGGTGTCGCAGCTCGAAGGCGCCGGCCGCCGCGGCGAAATCGGCGCGCTGTTCCGCCAGGCGCTGTGGATGGCGCTGTTGCTGAGCGTGTTCCTGTTCGCGTTCCTGACCCTGATCCCGCACGCGCTGCCGGCGATGGGCATCGCCCCGACCATCGTTCCGGGCGCGCGCGAGTTCCTGCACGGCATCCGCTGGGGCGTGCCCGCGCTGACCCTGTTCTTCTGCATGCGCTACCTCAGCGAAGGCCTGCACTGGACTCTGCCGACCATGCTGCTCAGCGCCGGCGGCCTGCTGGTGCTGCTGCCGCTGGGCTATGTGCTGACCTTCGGCAAGTTCGGCCTGCCGGACATGGGCGCCGGCGGCCTCGGCATCGCCTCGGCGGCGATGCTGTGGGTGCAGGCGATCGGCTTCTTCATCGTGCTGCGCAACGCCAAGCGTTTCGCCGACCTGCGCCTGTTCGAGCGTTTCGACAAGCCGCATTGGCCGACCATCCGCGGCCTGCTCGCGACCGGTTTGCCGATCGGCGTGACCGTGCTGATGGAAGGCAGCTTGTTCATCGTCACCGCGCTGCTGATCGGGCGCCTGGGCGAAGTGCCGGCCTCGGCGCACCAGATCGCGATCAATCTGTCGGCGCTGTGCTTCATGGTGCCGATGGGGCTGGCCGAGGCGACCACGGTGCGGGTCGGCCACGCGCTCGGCCGGCGCGACTACGCCGGCGTGCGCCGCGCCGGTTTCGCCGGCTACGCCATCGTCCTGTGCACCCAGTTGCTCTCCGGCATCCTGCTGCTGAGCGCGAACGAGTGGCTGGTCGGCTTCTACACCAGCGACATGGCGGTGGTGTCGCTGGCCGCCTCGCTGCTGCTGTATTCGGCGATGTTCCAGTTCCCCGACGGCATCCAGGTGCTGTCGGCCGGCGCCTTGCGCGGGCTCAAGGACACCCGCGTGCCGATGATCCTGGCGGCGCTGGCGTACTGGGGCGTGGGCATGCCGATCGGCGCCGGCCTCGGCCTGGGCCTGGGCTGGGGCCCGAAGGGCATGTGGATCGGCCTGATCGCCGGCCTGACCGTCGCCGCGGTGCTGCTGAGCAGCCGCTTCCTGCGTTCCAGCCAGCCCGAGCGGCTGGCCGAGCGGATGGCGCGGGAACGGCCGCACGAAGTCGACCCGCACGAGACCGGCTGCACCTGAACCTGGGCGCGCGCGGGCCGGCCGGCCCGCGGAGCGTTGCGCAGATGAACGGATTGCGGCCAAAACACAACATTTCGACCACCCTACGTTACGAATGGCGGGTGAAACCCGGCCCCGCGCCGGGTTAGTCTGAGCCGGTACACACGGAGCCTGTGCAATGAACGAAACCCTCCCACGTCGCGGGCCGCTGGCCCGTTTCTTCGTTGGCGTCTGGGACACGATGAACTTCACCCGCCGGTTGATCTTCAACCTGGTGTTCTTCGGGTTCGTACTGATCGTCTTCATCGCGATGCTGTTCGGCGGCAACACCAAGCCGTTCCAGGACCGCACCACCCTGGTGATCGCGCCGGAAGGCGCGCTGGTCGAGCAATACAGCTCCGACCCGGCCTCGCGCGCGCTCAACCGCGCGCTCGGCGACAAGAATCCGGAAGTGCAGCTGCGCGACATCGTGCGCGCGCTCGACGCGGCCAAGGACGACAAGCGCATCGAGCGCGTGGTGCTGCGCCTGGACAAGCTCCAGGCCAGCGGCATGGCCGGCCTGCGCGAAGTCGCCGCCGCGGTCGCGCGGGTGCGCGCGGCCAAGAAGGAAGTCATCGCCTTCGCCGAAGCCATGGACCAGAAGCAGTACCTCATCGCCGCGCAGGCCAACGAGGTCTACCTGGATCCGATGGGCGGGATGATGCTCGAAGGCCTGGGCCGCTACCGCCTGTACTACCGCCAGCTGCTGCAGGAAAAGCTCGGCGTGGACGTGCACCTGTTCCGGGTCGGCGAGTTCAAGTCGGCGGCCGAGCCGTACATCCTCGACGCGGCCTCGGAGGAATCCAAGACCGCCGACCTGTTCTGGATGAACGACCTGTGGCAGCGCTACCTCGGCGACGTGGCCAAGGCGCGCAAGCTCGACCCGAACGCGCTCAACGCGGCGATCGACGAGATGCCGGCGCGGCTGGACGCGGTCAAGGGCGACCTCGGCAAGTACGCGCTCGGCCTGAAGCTGGTGGACGGGCTGAAGACGCGCGAGGAGGTCGATCAGATCCTGACCAAGCGCGGCGTCGCCGACGAGGACGCCGACGGCGGCTTCCGCCAGATCGCGATGGACGCCTACCTGTTCAACCTCGACCGCCTGAGCAACCCGGCCGACAGCCGTCCGCAGGTCGCCATCGTCGTGGCCGAGGGCGAGATCAGCGGCGGCGAGCAGCCGCCGGGCACGGTCGGCGGCGTGTCGACCGCGGCGCTGCTGCGCGAGGCGCGCGACGACGACAACGTCAAGGCGCTGGTGCTGCGGGTCAACTCGCCGGGCGGCGAAGTGTTCGCCTCCGAGCAGATCCGCCGCGAGATCGTCGGCCTCAAGGCCGCCGGCAAGCCGGTGGTGGTGTCGATGGGCAACCTGGCGGCGTCGGGCGGTTACTGGATCTCGATGAACGCCGACCGCATCTACGCCGATCCTTCGACCATCACCGGTTCGATCGGCATCTTCGGCCTGATTCCGACCGTGCCGCGCGCGCTGGAGAAGATCGGCGTGCGTTCCGACGGCGTCGGCACCACCCGCTTCGCCGGTTCCTACGACATCACCCGGCCGCTGACGCCGGAAGTCGGCCAGATCATCCAGACCATCATCAACAAGGGCTATGCCGACTTCACCGGCCGCGTCGCCGAGGCGCGCAAGAAGCCGGTGGCCGACGTCGACGCGGTCGCGCGCGGCCGCGTGTGGAGCGGCGCGCAGGCCAAGGAACGCGGTCTGGTCGACGAACTCGGCGGCCTGCAGGCGGCGATCGACGACGTCGCCCAGCGCGCCAAGCTGGGCAAGGCCGATGCGTTCCGGGTGCGCTACGTGGAGAAGGCGACGACGCCGTTCGAACGCTTCTTCGCCAGCTTCGCCGGCAGCGGCGCCGGCGCGATGGTGCTGGGCCATTCCGACCTCGCCCGCAGCCTGCTGCTCAAGGCCGTGCCGCAGGCGGCCGCGGATCTGCGCTTCGTCGAGAACGCGACTTCGCCGACCAACGGTTCGCCGGTGAAGGCGGTGGCGTACTGCTTCTGCACGCTGTAAACCGCGCGGCCGGCGCCCGGCGCCGGTTCGGGTAAAACGAAAACGCCGCGTCGGATCCGATGCGGCGTTTTCCGTTTGCGCGACGGGTCGCGGCGGAGCGCGAAACATCGGGCCTTCAGGCCCGACGCTTTCCGCTCAGGAGAGACGAAACCTCAACCGCCCTGCGCCTCGACCGCATCGCGCGTCTGCTGCGCGCCCTGATCGACGCTGTGCTCCACGCCCTTGGCTTCCTGGATCGGTTTCTGGATCGCATCGCGCATCTGCGTGGCCTGCGGATCCACCGGCCGTTCCTTCTCCGGCGGCTGCGGTTTGGAACAGGCCGCGATTGCGGCGATCGACACGGCGCAGGCCAGGGCGGCGGCAAGGCGAGACTTCATCGCGGCATCCTCTCGACAGGTTGGCCGGTATGCTACGCCGGTCGCGCGCCGCGCGCGCGGCGGCTTCTACATCACCCGCACACCGCAACCCGCAACGACCGTACCGGAGGCACCGATGGACCCCAAACGTTGGCGATTGGACGGGCAGATCGCCCTGGTCACCGGCGGCAGTGCCGGCATCGGCCGGGCGATCGCGCGCGAGCTGCTGGGCTTCGGCGCCGACGTGCTGCTGGCCGCGCGCGACGCGGCCGCGCTGGAGTCGGCGCGCGCCGAGCTGATCGAAGACTTCCCCGACCGCGAAGTGCAGGGCTTCGTCGCCGACGTCGCCGACGACGAGCAACGGCGCGAGCTGCTGGACTGGGTCGAGGACTTCGGCGAAGGCCTGCACATCCTGGTCAACAACGCCGGCGGCAACCTCAGCAAGCCGACCAACGACTACACCGAGGACGAGTGGCGGCAGGTGTTCGAGATCAACCTGTTCTCCGCGTTCGAACTCTCGCGCTACGCGCATGCGCTGCTGACCCGCCACGCCGCCTCGTGCATCGTCAACGTCGGCAGCGTGTCCGGCACGACCGCGGTGCGCACCGGCTCGCCGTACGGCATGAGCAAGGCGGCGATGCACCAGATGACCCGCAACCTGGCGGTGGAGTGGGCCGAGGACGGCATCCGCGTCAACGCGGTGGCGCCGTGGTACATCCGCACCCGCCGCACCTCCGACAAGCTGGCCGATCCGGACTACCTCGACGAAGTGCTGCTGCGCACCCCGGCCGGGCGCATCGGCGAGCCGGAGGAAGTCGCCGCGGCGGTCGCGTTCCTGTGCCTGCCGGCGGCGGGCTACATCACCGGCGAATGCATCGCGGTCGACGGCGGGTTCTTGCGTTACGGGTTTTGAACGACGCGCCGCGGCGTTCGCGGCGCGATGCCGTAAGCCGGCGCGCTGTCTGCGGCGCGCCGATTCAAGCCGATCGGCTGTCCAGCCGCGATCGTCCGCGTCGCAGCCGCGCTCACTTGCCGCAGGTGCTCTCGACGACGATCCGCTGGATCCGCGCATACTCCGCGGCCGAAGCGTCGCGCCCGTCGGCGCGGCCGAAGCGCAGCGCCGACTCGGCTTCGCGCAGGCGCTGTTTCCAGCTCTCGCACAGGCGTTCGTCGGGGATGCGCTGGCATTGGTCGTCGACCATCTGGCAGGCCACGCCGGCGCCGCTGCCGACGCTGCCCAGGCCCGTGGTCTGCAACGGCGCGCAGCGCTGCGGCGGCTTGCCGTCGTCGTTGAGGTAGCGGCCGTTGTCGTAGGTGCGGCATTCGAACAGCGCCGGCGGCGGCAGCCGGTCGGCGTCGGCGATCGACGACTTCGGCAGCGGCGCGGGCGCGGTCGCCGGCGGCTGCGCCTGCGGCGGGCGCGCCACTTGCGGCAGCTGCGACGACACCGGCGGATGCATCGGCGGCGCAGCGGGCGCGGGCGAGGAATACTGGCCCGGCCCGGTGATCACCGTCGGCGGCGCCGACGACACCGGCGCGTCCTCGATGACGCGTTTTTCCTGGGTGCTGCCCTTGGGGCAGGGCGTGTTGTTCTGTACGGTGAGCTGGCCGATCGCGTCGGTGCAGCGATAGATCACCACCTTGCCCTGAGCCTGCGCGCCGCCGGCGGCCAGCAACAACGCCCACAAACCCCACACGCGCATCAGTAAGCTCCGCAATCTTCGTTGAGGCGCGCGTCGATGCCGCGCTGTTCGGCGGTGATCGCGTTGCGCTCGCTCTGCAAGGCGCTGTTGTAGCGGCGGTCGCCTTGCCAGCGCTGGTCGCGCAGCCGCGCGCACACTTCCTGCTGCGGCAGCCGATGGCATTCGTCGCGCACCAGTTGGTTGTAGTAGCCCGCGTAGCCGTAATAGCCGCCGGGGACGACGTAGCCGCTGTTGCTGGAATACGAGACGTGGCCGTGGCGGCCGCCGATGGCGATGCGGGTCGACGAGTCGGCCACGCGCACGCCGGTGTCGATGCGCCCGGCCGGATCGCCCAGGCGCGGCGTCGGCGCGCCGATGCGGCGGCCGAGCGAGGTGCCTTCGTAATACGGAACGCCGACGTCGACGACCGGCATCATGCGCGGGTTGCCGTCGCCGTTGTCGCTGACGTAGCGGCTGCCGTCGGGGCGCACGCAGTCGTACATCGGCTGCGGCGTGCGCACCACCAGGTACTGCGGCGGCGGGTTGCCGGCGCGCGCGGGCTGCGCCGGCGCCGGCGCGGCTTCGAGCGGACGCGGCGGCGGATCCACCGGCCGCGCCATGCTGACCGTCTGCTGGCGCTGGCCGGCGGCGCAGGGCGTGTCGCGCAGGCTCAGCCGGCCCTGGTCGTCGGTGCAGCGGTAGATCAGCACGTCGCCAGCGGGCCTGGCCGGCGCGTCGGCGGCCAGGCCCGCACCGCTCGCGAGCAGGCACGCGCCGGCGACAAAGGCGGCGATGCGGAGACGACGGAGCGGGACGAAGCGCATGTGCGCATCTTGCGCCACGAATGCGTTAGGGAAAAGCCGCGCCCGGCGCGGTCCGGCGGCGGTTCAGCGCCGCCAGACCAGCACCGCGACGCCGCCGCCGACCAGCAGCAGGCCCAGCCATTCGCGCGGCGACGGCCGTTCGCCGAGAAAGGCCACCGCGAACAGCGCCGCCAGCACCACGCTGAGCTTGTCGACCGGCGCCACCTGGGCGACCTCGCCGAGCTGCAGGGCGCGGTAGTAGCACAGCCACGAGGCGCCGGTCGCCAGCCCCGACAGCACCAGGAACAGCAGCGAGCGCGCCGGCAGGCTGCGCGGATCGACCCACTGCCCGGTCAGCGGCACCAGCAGCGCCAGCACCAGCAGGATGACGAGGCTGCGCACCAGCGTCGCATAGTCGGCGGAGATGCCGGCGACGCCGACCTTGGCCAACACCGCGGTCAGTGCGGCGAAGACGGCCGAAAGCAGGGCCCAGATCGACCAGGCCGGAAGGGAGGACATCGCGCGGCTCCTGAGCGGGTCGACGCGAGCCTGGCACGGCGGCGGTCGCGGCGGTGTCGGAGCGGCGTGCGCGGGCGCCGCAGGCGCGAGCTGCGCACGCGTGGGCGCGGGATGCGGGCGCGAGGCGCCAGCGCGAGGTACGGGCGCGAAGTGCGGCTGCGAAGCGCCTACGGCGCGCGCCGCGGCTCAGCCGCGCAGCACTTCGCCGGTCAGCGCGACCCGGATCGGCGTCGGCGCGTCCAGTCCGCCGGTTTCGCCTTCGCAGACGCCGTCGGCCAGGGCCAGCACGGCGCGGTCGAGTTGGTCGCGGCGGAACGCCGGCGGTTGCCCGGCGAGGTTGGCGCTGGTCGACACCAGCGGCCCGCCGTGCGCGCGGCACAGCGCGCTGGCCTGCGCGTGCGCGCTGACCCGCACGGCGACGCTGCGGTGCGCGCCGCTGATCCACGCCGGCACCGCCGCGGTCGCCGGCACCGCCCAGGTGTGCGGGCCGGGCCAGCTCGCGCGCACCGCCTGCGCGCGTTCGGGCGGCAGCGCGTCCCAGTCGACCAGCGCGTCGAGTTGCTCCAGCGACGCGGCGATCAGGATCACGCCCTTGTCGACCGGCCGCTGCTTGATCGCCAGCAGCCGCAGCACCGCGTCCTGGTCGAACGGATCGCAGCCGATGCCCCACACCGCTTCGGTCGGATACACCAGCACGCCGCCGCGGGCGAGCGCCGCGGCGGATTGTTCGATGCTCAGGGACGGAGCGGGCATGCGGCGGTCCTGCGGGAAAAACGCAGTGTCGCACGCGTCGCGGCGGCGCGCAGGGCGCCGCCGCGACGCCGTCGCTTCAGTGGCCGTGGTGGGCGTGATCGACCGCGGGCTTGGCCGATTCGGGCAAGCGCACGTCGAACGCGTAGGAGCGATTGCCGCTGAGGTACACGCGGTTGTCGGTGCCCGACTGCGCCTGCACCTGGCCGCCGCGCTGCTGGCCGATGCGGGCGAACTTGGCGCGCGCGTTGACTTGTTCGGCGACGCGTTGCGGCCATTGCGCGGTCGAGGTCTCGCCGGCGCGCAGCACGGTTTCGATCTTCTCCGCGTCGCTGCCGTCGGGATTGAACACGCGCAGGGTCACCGCGGTGCCGGCCGGATAATCGTTGACCACGTTGAGCGGACCGGCCTCGCGCCACGGCGACTTGGCGTCGGCGACCGAGCTGTTGAAGTTGACGTCCATGCAGGTATAGAACGCCTCGGTCGAATCCGAGCGCTGCCAGGTGTTGTAGATCACGTGGCGGCCGCTGCGCGCCGGCAGGGTGCAGGTGATGTGGTAGTTGTTGCCGGCCGACAGCGGGATCGAGCCGGTCTTGCAGAACTGCTGCAGGTCGCCCCAGCGCAGCGCGGTGTTCGGGTTCCAGCCCTGCCGGGTCACGTAGAACGTCCAGTCCTTGGTCGCGTGCGGCGCGGTGGCGTAGAAGGTGAAGGTGTAGCTGCTGCCCGAGCGCACGGTGGTGGTCTGCCAATCGCTGCGCACGATGTCGAGGCCGCGGAAGGTCGGGTTGTTGCCGCTGCACAGCTTGCCGTCGGGCACCACGGCCTGATGGTTGCTGTTGGCGTTGGCCTGGTTGATGCCGTTCCAGTCGTAGAACAGCTGCGAGCCGGCCACGGCCCAGGCGGCGCGGCAGGCCGGGTCGGAGGGATTCTCCTTGTTGCCCAGATAACACTTGTAGATGCGGCTCTGCGGATTGACGAACGAGCCGTGGGCGAATGCGGTGGAGGCAGGCAGCGCGGCCGCGCACAGGGCGACGGCGGCGGACAGCAGGGTGCAGCGTTGGATGCGGGTCATGGCGACTCCTGTCGATGGGCAAGATGACGGGCCCCCCAACAGATTCGCGATGGCGTGCTTCCGGCGCGATTGCGATCGCGTCTCGGGACGGGTGCGGCCGCGCGGCGGCGCCCCGGCGTTTATGCGGCCCGATCCTAGTGGCCGGGGGCGGGCGATTCTGTGCGGAGCGTCGCCTGGGGGGACATGCGCGGGCGTGCGGTGGGCGCCGGGATGCGGGAAACGCGGGGTGCGTCACGGATGATGGGGTGGGGTGCGGCGATTGGCCGCTGGCGTTCGGGCGTTCGCGTTGTTGCTGAGTTTCGTCGTTGTCGCATTGTCGCGGTCGCGGCTCGCGCCGCTCCTACATGGGCTCCCTGTAGGAGCGGCGCAAGCCGCGACCGCGACAAAACAACCACGACAAACCCATCCATCGCCCACGCAGCGCCCAAACAAAAAGCGGACGCCCGAAAGCGCCCGCTTCTGCATGCCCGCACCGCGCAACGCGCGGCGCGCGCGACCGCGGCTTACTTCTTCGCCGCAGCCTTCTTCGCCACTTTCTTGACCGCCTTCTTCGCCGGCGCCTTGGCCGCCGTCGTCTTCGCGGCCGCGGTCTTCGCAGCCGCGGTCTTCGCCGCGGCCTTCTTGACGACCTTCTTCGCCGCCTTCTTGGCCGGCGCCTTCTTCGCGACGGCCTTCTTGGCCGGCGCTTCGCCGTCGGCGCTCTTGGCCGCCTTCTTGGCCGCGGCCTTCTTCGCCGGTTCCTTCTTCGCCGCGGTCTTCTTGCCGAAGCGGCCGCGCACCGGCTTGCCGGTTTCCTCGAGCAGCTTGGTCACTTCCTCGAACGTCAGCGACGCCGGCTCGCGGTCCTTGGGGATGCGGCCGTTGAGCTTGCCGTCGCTGATGTACGGGCCGAAGCGGCCGTTGAGCACCTGGATGTCGCTGCCGTCGAACTGCTTGATGATGCGGTTGCGCGCGATCTCCTCCTTCTCCTCGATCAGGAACACCGCGCGCGCCAGGTCGATGGTGTACGGGTCGTCTTCCTTCTTCAGCGACGCGTAGGTGCTGCCGAGTTTGGCGAACGGGCCGAAGCGGCCGATGCCGACGCTGACTTCCTCGCCGTTGTGCTGGCCGAGCTTGCGCGGCAGCTTGAACAGCTCCAGCGACTCCTCCAGCGAAATGGTGTGCATGCTCTGGCCCGGACGCAGCGAGGCGAAGGTCGGCTTCTCCTCGTCCTCAGCGGTGCCGATCTGCGCGTACGGCCCGTAGCGGCCCAGGCGCACGCTGACCGGCTTGCCGCTCTTGGGATCGGTGCCGAGCTCGCGCGCGCCGGTGGCCTCGCTGCGATCGACCGATTCCTTCTTCTCCTCGACCAGCTTCTTGAACGGCTCCCAGAACCGCTCCATCAGCGGCACCCATTCCTCCTCGCCGCGCGACACCGCATCGAGCTCGTCCTCGAGCTTGGCGGTGAAGTCGTAATCGACGTAGCGGGTGAAATGGCCGGACAGGAACTTGGACACCGCGCGGCCGACGTCGGTCGGACGGAAGCGGCGGCTGTCGAGCTCGACGTACTTACGGAACAGCAGGGTCTGGATGATCGAGGCGTAGGTCGAGGGACGGCCGATGCCGTATTCCTCGAGCGTCTTCACCAGCGAGGCTTCCGAGTAGCGCGGCGGCGGCTCGGTGAAGTGCTGGTCGGCGTGGATACGGTCGAGCGGGATGCGGTCGCCGGTCTTCATCGCCGGCAGCTTGCGGCCTTCGTCTTCGTCCTCGGCGGCCTTGGCGTCCTTGCCTTCCTCGTACACGGCGAGGAAGCCCGGATCGACCACGGTGGTGCCCGAGGCGCGGAAGCTGTGCTCGGAACCGGCGGCCAGATCGACGCTGACGGTGTTGAGCGTGGCCGGCACCATCTGCGAGGCGACCGCGCGCTTCCAGATCAGCTCGTACAGACGCCGGCCGTCGTCGTCGAGGAAACGCGCGACCTGCGCCGGCGTGCGCAGCGCGGAGGTCGGACGGATCGCTTCGTGCGCCTCTTGCGCGTTCTTCGACTTGGTCTGGTAGGTGTTGGGCTTGTCCGGCAGCGCCTTGGTGCCGTAGTCGCGCGCGATCACGTCGCGGATCTCGGCCACCGCCTCCTGCGACAGGCTCACCGAGTCGGTACGCATATAGCTGATGAGGCCGACCGTGCCCTCGTCGCCGAGCGCCATGCCCTCGTACAGCTTCTGCGCCACGCGCATGGTCCGCGAGGTGGTGAAGCCGAGCTTGCGCGAGGCTTCCTGCTGCAGGGTCGAGGTGGTGAACGGCGCGGCCGGGCGGCGCTTGCGTTCCTTGCTGGTGACGTCGGTGACGTGCAGCGCGCCGTTGGCCGCGGCGACCAGGCGCTTGCGCGCGGCCTCGGCGGTCTCGCCGTCGGTGATGGTGAACTGTTCGAACTTCTTGCCGTCGAGCTTGTTGAGGCGGGCGGTGAAGGCCTGCTGCGGATGCGCGAGCTCGGCTTCGACGGTCCAGTACTCGCGCGCGACGAAGGCTTCGATCTCCTCCTCGCGCTCGACGATCATGCGCAGCGCCGGCGATTGCACGCGGCCGGCGGACAGGCCGCGCTGGACCTTGCGCCACAGCACCGGCGAGAGATTGAAGCCGACCAGGTAGTCGAGCGCGCGGCGCGCCTGCTGCGCGTCGACCAGCGGCGCGGCGATCGCGCGCGGCTGGTTCATCGCTTCCTTGATCGCGCGCGGGGTGATTTCGGTGAACACCACCCGCTGCAGCGGCTTGCCTTCGAGCAGGCCGCGCTCGCGCAGGATCTCGCCGATGTGCCAGCTGATCGCCTCGCCTTCGCGGTCCGGGTCGGTCGCCAGGAACAGGTGGTCGGCGCTCTTGGCGGCCTTGGCGATCGCGTCGACGTGTTTCTCGTTCTTCTCGATGACCGCGTATTCCATCGCGAAGTGGTTGTCCGGATCGACCGCGCCCTCTTTCGGCACCAGGTCGCGGACGTGGCCGTAGGAGGCCAGGACGGTGAAGTCCTTGCCGAGGTACTTGTTGATCGTCTTGGCCTTGGCGGGCGACTCGACGATGAGGAGGTTCTTGGCCATTGGGACTCCGCAGGGCCCGGGGCGGGGCGCTGCTCGACTGCTCTTTCTCGGTGGGGGCGGCGACGCTGGCCGGGGCCGGCGCGGCAGGGGGTTAAGAAGGCGACGCCCGCGACGTTCGGCCGCGGGCGTTCAGGTTTCCTTTTTCTAGTGGAATCACGAGGCGGCCGCGGCTGTCAAGCTGGACGATCCGGCCGGGGCCGGTTCGGGGGCCCTAAAGTGGCATCGAATTGCCTCAAGGGCACGTGACGAAGTGTGCCCCGTTCAGTTTCGCACGGCTGTGATCGCGGCCCGGCCACGCTCAGCGCATGCCCAAGGCGAAGATCGCGGCCATGAAGCCGACCACGCCGAGCCAGACCAGTCCGCCGAGGATCAGCACCACCCAGGTCACCGGGCCGAGGTCGCGGCGCTGGAAGTCGGCGCGGGCGGTGTAGGCCCAGCGGTCGACCACCTGGGTGCCGGCGATCAGGTCGTGCAGGCCGCGCTTGCGCTCGGTGAAGGCGGCCATCAGGTAGCCGACGCCGAAGCTCGCATAGCTGGCGAACGAGGACGCCCAGCGCGCGAACGCGCGGCCGCGGCTCAGGCGCGCGCCGCCGGCGTCGACGACCTTGATCCCGACCGCGAGCTTGCCCAGGGTGGCCTGCATCGACGAGGACTCCAGGCCGGCGTAGTAGCCGATGCTGATCAAGCCGTACACGCCGTAGCCGAGCACGATCATGACCGCCGACAGCACGCTGCTGTTCTCCAGCCACTGGCTGCTGTCGCCGAACAGGCCGAGCGCGAACACCAGCAGCATCAGCGCGGTGAACACGCTGTAGTAGGCGACGCCGACCAGGGTCGAATCGATCAGGTAGGCGGCGACGCGGCGCCAGAAGCCGCCCGGGACCACGTCCTGGCCCTGGACCACTTCGCTGTGTTCGGCGACCTCGGCGCGCGGGGCGCTGTAGGGCGAGTGCGGATCGGTCGCGGTCGGCGTGGCGGTGGCGGCGTCGGCGGTCGTGGCGGCGCCGCCGTCGGCATCGGCCTGCGCGGCGGCGGAGATGGCGGCTGCGCTCGGCGAGGGCAATGCGGCGGGCGCGGCACTGCTGCCTTCGGCCTGGGCGATCGCGGCCGCGACCGCCTGGGCGGTGCGCTCGGCGCTGGCCTGTTCGGCCGCGCCGGGATCGGCCGCGGCGGCGAAGCCCGGGGCGGCGACCAATTCGCCGGCCAGCTCGCGCCACGGCCGCCACTGGCTGAGGCCGTCGCGCCAGACCAGGGTGTCGGCGCGCAGCTCGCCGCGCTGGTGCAGCTCGATCATCCGCGCCGGTTCCAGCGGCCCGTGCCGGTTGCGCTCTTCGTCGCTGTAGTACCACTGAGCCATCGCGGCGTCCGTTTCCTCGTCTCGTTCGGCGGCCATGATGCCATCGCCGCGCTGGCCGATCATGGCGGTTGGCGCGGCGCGCCGCCGCGCCGTCGCGATGCGGCGGCGCATGGCGGCGCCGGGGTGGACTCGTGGCGGGCTTTGGGCGCCGCCGTCGACGCGCGCCGAACCCTCGGCGCGCGCCGTGCGCTCAGTTGCGGCAGGCCTGCGGCAGCAGCGAGGCGCGCTCGACGTCGGAACTGCAGGTCCACTGCGCGCTGGCCGGTTCGAACGACAGCCAGATCTTGCGGCCGTCCAGCTGCGGGCGGTTGAAGCCGCGCAGTTCCAGCTGGATCGCGCATTCGCCGCCGTCCTTGAGCCGGCCGAACTGGACCGAGGCGATCTGCGCGGACGCGTAGTCGGCCGCCGGGCGGAACCCGTCGCTGGCGTTGGTCGGACACTTCTGGTGCGCGGCGTAGTACTGCGCGACTTGCAGCTTGTAGTCGTTGCTGGCGGACAGCGCGCCGGTGAGTTTGGCGCGGTGGGTGTAGTCCTGGTACGCGGGTATCGCGATCGCGGCGAGGATGCCGATCACCGGCACCGCCAGCACCGCGAGCACGATCAGCGCGATCGCGCAGCCCGACATCCCGCGCTTGGGCGGCGGCGCGGACTGGCGGCGGGCGACATGGGCCGGGGCGTAGTCGGCCGGGCTGACGCTGCGTTGCGGCTGCGACGGGCCGGAAGCCGCGGGCGCGGACCCCGCAGCCGATGGCGCTGCGTTCGACGGTGCCGCGCTCGCCGGCGTTGCGTTCGGCTGCGCGGCGCTCGACCCGGTCGCATCCGACGCGGACGGCGACGGCGCGGACGGCTGCGGGCGCGGCGCCTCGGCCGCATCGAGCGCGGCGGTGAAGTCGGCGCGTCCGTGCGATGAGGGCGCGGCGGCGGGCGCGGGCGTGGCCGCAGGCGCGGCGGCGATGTCCAAAGGCAACGGCGGCGGCGTCGCGCCGAGCCCGAGTTCGTTTTCCAGGCGTTGCAGCGGCTGCCATTCGCGCAGCCCTTCGCGCCAGACCAAGGTGTCGCGCTGGATCCGGCCGGCGCGGAAATGCTCGCGCACGGCGTCCCCGTCGATCGGGCCGACCCGGCCCTGCGAAGGATCGTGGTAGTACCAGTTCGTCATTGCCGTTCCCCCCAAATCCGCGGCCGGCGTTGCGGCGGCCGCGGGCGTCCCTGTCATAGAAAGCGCCGCTGCGTCGAAGTCGCGTCAGCGTTGCGCAATGGCGCTGCGCGCGGCCACCCCGGCACGCGCGAGCCGCATGAAACTACCACGCAGCGCACAAAACGCCAGATGGCGCACAGCCGCGCAGGCCGCTCGGCGACGGATGGGCGCGAAGGCGGCGACCGACGGGTGCGCCGACTGCGTCGCGCGAGCGAGCGATACGGTTTCGGAGGGAAGGCCGCACGCGGACGGGCGCGGCGAACATCGCGGAAAGCGAAGCCCGGCACGGCGCTGCGGCCGTGCCGGCGGGGGACGCGACCGGGCCGCCCTGGGGCGGCGCCGGTCCGGCCGGGCTCAGTGCACCGGCTCGGGCTCGTCCTCGAACATCTGGGTTTCCATCCAGGCGTAAGCCGCCTCGGACCCGGGCTGGTTGAACAGCACCATCAGCACGACCCATTTGAGGTCGTCCAGGTCGAGTTCGTCCTGGTCCAGCGCCATCGCGCGGTCGAGCACCAGCTCGCGCTGGTCCGCGTCGAGGATGCCGTGTTGTTCCAGGAAAAGCAGGAAGCCGCGGCACTCGACATCGAGCTTGTCGAGTTCGGGCCCGAAGTAGATCCGGGTCGGTCCGCCCGCGCTCGGACGGCTGACGCTCGGCCGCTGCTGGGCCAGGGCGTCGAGCCATTCGATGGCTTTGTTGATCTCGGCGGGGCTGAAACCGGCCTGGCCCAGTTCTTCGAACAGCGGGCCGCTGCGGAGCGAATCGCGGTCGCGGACGAGGTCCGCATCCTCGGTGAAGTAGTGCTCGAACAGGTACAGCAGGACGTCCAGGATGCTCTCTTTCATTTCCCTCGGCCTGCGCCGCATGCGGCGCGGTGGGTCAGAACTTGCTGATTGGCCGGGTGAACCGCCGGTGTGCGGCACCGATACGAGTTCAGCGGTTGCGGAAGTAACGGCCGTGCTGCGCCGAAACGCGACCCTCAAGCTCCATGACCAGCAGCATGGAGGACAGTTCCGCGGTCGTCAATGCGGTACGGCGGACCAGTTCATCCATACCGGTAGGGTCGAATCCCAGCGCGTTCCACAAGGACTGGTAGTCCGGGTCGGCGAAATCGGGAGGATCGGAGTCTCCTGAGACGGGACTGGAATCATCCTGACCGGCGTGTATGACCGCCGCGTGGCCACTGTCAATGGGGGCGGCCAGGCGCCGGCGCAAGCCGTCGGCGAGCTCGGCCGCGACCGGGGCCAGCGCGGCGGCGACCTCGGCGGCGCTTTCGACCAGCCCGGCGCCCTCGCGGATCAGCCGGTGGCAGCCGCGCGCGAGCGGGTTGTGGATCGAGCCGGGCACGGCGAACACCTCGCGCCCGCATTCGGCGGCCAGGCGCGCGGTGATCAGGGCGCCGGAGCGCTCCGCCGCCTCGACCACCAGGGTGCCGAGGCTGAGCCCGGCGACGATGCGGTTGCGCGCCGGGAACTGCCCCGGACGGGCCGCGGTGCCGGGCGGGTATTCGCTGACCACCACGCCTTCGGCGGCGATGCGCGCGAGCAGGTCGGCGTGGCGGCGCGGGTAGGCGATGTCCGGCCCGGTGCCGAGCACGGCCACGGTGAGCCCGCCGGCGTCGAGCGCGGCGCGGTGCGCGGCGGCGTCGATGCCGGCGGCCAGGCCGCTGGTCACCGCCAGCCCGCTGCGCGCCAGGGCGCGGGCGAAATCGGCGGCGTTGCCGCTGCCGGCCGGAGTCGGCGAGCGGCTGCCGACCACCGCCACCGCCGGATGCCACAGCCGCGCCGCCTCGCCGGCCACGAACAGCGCCAGCGGCGGGCTCGGCGCGCGCCGCAGCAGGGCGGGGTAGTCCGGTTCGGTCCAGGCGATCAGCCGGTGGCCCGGCTGCGCCAGCCAGTCCAGCGCGCGCGGCCCGGCATCGCCGCACCAGCCGGCTTCGCGCCAGAACGCTTCGCCGGCCGGCGCGCGCAAGCGCTCGATCTGCTGCGGCGACAGCCCGGCTTCGTTCCACGCACGCGCGCCCGCGGCCAGCGCCGCGGCGGCGCTGCCGCAGGCCTCGAGCAGGGCGCGCCGCGGCGCGCTGGCGCCGCCGGCGGCGAGCAGGCGCAGCAGGGCGGGCGCGTCGGAGGCTGCGTCGGCCGCGACCTTGCGCGACCCCGCGCCGACGTCGCGCTCGCGGGCGGGCGCGGCGGGTGCGTGCGGATCGGCCCCGGGCGCGGCGGCCGCAGGCGCGGGCGTCCGCTCGGCGCGCGCCGCGCCGTCGCTGCGCCCGGACGGGCGCGAATCGGAGTTCGTGGAATTCGTGGCGGAAGCGTCGGCGTCGGGCATGCCCCAGCCTAGCCCGCAAACGACGACGGCGCCCGCAGGCGCCGTCGCGTGTATCGGTAGGGAAAGTCCGCGCCGCGGACTCCCGCTACGCCGGACTCAGTACGGCGAGTCCGGATGCTTGAGCTCGAAGCCGACCTTGGTCGGGCGCACGCCGTCCATGATCAGCGCGTAGCTGACCTTGTCGAAGGTGCGGAACACCATCGCGTGGCCGGCGAATTCGTCCGGCAGACGCACGCGCGAGTTCTTGCCGACGGTGTTCTCGTCGCGGTCCGGGCCGACCTTGACCCGATCCACCGCGCGGCTGCCCACGCGCCAGGTCGAGAACACGGTGCCGTTGTCGACGCCGTCGCGGGCGCCGACCGACAGCGCGATCACGTCGCGCGGGCCGCCGCTCTTGACCAGGTCGGCCACCGACAGCACCTGCGCGCGGCCGTAGTCGAACTGGGCCTTGGGCGGGTGCGGGAAGAACTGCAGGTCGTAGGGCTGGGCTTGGACCGGAATCAGGCGGTCGCCGACGCGGATTTCGCGGCCGGTGTCGTCGATCACCAGAGTCGAGGCCTGCATGCCGCCGACGGCGCCGCGGCTCAGGGTGCCGGTGGAGACCTGCATCAGCTCGTAGCCGAGCAGCTCGCGGCCCTTGTCCGGCACCACCACGTCGGTCCAGATCGCTTCGAAGTCGACCGTGCGCTTGCCGCGGAAGTCCAGATCGGCGGCGCGCATGATGTCGCAGCAGGCCACGCGGTCCAGGCGGGTGTAGCGCTGGGTCGGGCGGACCACGGCGTAGCGGGTGCCCGGGCTCGCCTCGGGCAGGCCCTTGATGTAGGCGACCTGGCCCTGGGTCACGCGCAGGCGGTCTTCTTCCAGGCCGACCACGTAGGGCAGGTCCTCGAACTTGTCGACCACGCGCAGGTTCTTCAGGAACGGTTCGATCTCGGCCAGCGGCACGCCGGTGACCGGCGCTTCCTGGCGCGGGCCCGGCTGGACCTGGGCCTGGGCCACGCGGTCCAGGTAGGCCAGCGAGATCACGTCGCCGGGATAGATGAGGTGCGGGTTCTTGATCTGCGGATTGGCCTGCCAGATTTCCGGCCACAGCCACGGCTTCTTGAGGAAGCGCGCCGAGATGTCCCAAAGGGTGTCGCCCCGTTTGACCACGTAGGTCGACGGGTGGTCGCCGCGCAATTCCGCCGCGATGGCGTAAGTGGCGACAGTCAGCAACGCGGCGGCGAAAACCGCGCGGATCGGTTTAAACATGGCGGCCATCTACCTGATTCCCCTTCCAGGTTTGCCCTTTGCGGGCACCCGGACTATAGCCCAGAAGTCGCGCAACACTATCAGGCATTCGCGGCCCGTGACGGCCTGGAATGGGGGTACAATGCAACGAAAACTTGCGTATGTGACCCACGCCCCCATTTTAGGTGCCCTATGGCCCTGTTACCCATCCTTGAGTTCCCCGACCCCCGACTGCGCACCAAAGCGGTCGCGGTCGATCCTGCGCGCGTGACCGAACCGGCGTTCCAGCAACTGCTCGACGACATGTTCCAGACCATGTACGAATGCCCCGGCATCGGCCTGGCCGCGAGCCAGGTCGACGTGCATCAGCGCTTCATGGTGATCGACGTGTCGGAGGAGAAGAACCAGCCGCTGGTCTTCGTCAATCCCGAAATCGTCGAGCGCGGCGGCGAGCAGGTGTATCAGGAAGGCTGCCTGTCGGTGCCCGGCATCTTCGCCGACGTCACCCGCGCCAACCAGATCACCGTGCGCGCGATCGGCCGCGACGGCCAGCCGTTCGAGCTGACCACCGACGGCCTGCTGGCGGTGTGCGTGCAGCACGAGATGGACCATCTCGAAGGCAAGCTGTTCGTCGACTACCTCTCGCCGCTCAAGCGCGAGATGGTGCGCAAGAAGCTGGCCAAGCAGAAGCGGCTGTCGGCGTAAGCCGGGATTCGAGATTCGGGATTCGGGATGGGGCGCGCGCCGCAAGGTGCGTGCCCTTGATCGTTTCAAGCCGGCCCGCGTCGATGCCCAGGCAACCGGTCGCTGTTGCGCCAATCCCGAATCCCCAATCCCGAATCCCGAACTCATGCGCATCGTCTTCGCCGGTACCCCCGAATTCGCCGTTCCCGCCCTGCGCGCCGCCGCGCAGTACAACGAAGTCGTGGCCGTCTACACCCAGCCCGACCGTCCGGCCGGGCGCGGGCGCGAGATGGCGCTGTCGCCGGTCAAGCGCGAGGCGCTGCTGCGCGGCATTCCGGTGCTGCAGCCGGAGAACTTCAAGCAGGCGGTTTCGCGCAAGGCGCTGCGCGCGCTGGAGCCGGACCTGATGATCGTGGTCGCCTACGGCCTGATCCTGCCGCAGTCGGTGCTCGACATTCCGGTGCACGGCTGCTGGAACCTGCACGCCTCGCTGCTGCCGCGCTGGCGCGGCGCCGCGCCGATCCAGCGCGCGATCGAGGCCGGCGACGACGAGACCGGCGTGTGTTTGATGCGCATGGAAAAAGGCCTCGACACCGGGCCGGTGCTGCTCGCCAACGACACCGAGATCGGCGCCAACGAAACCGGCGGCCAGTTGCACGACCGCCTCGCCGACATCGGCGCGCAGGTGCTGCGCGACGGCCTCGGCCTGCTGCGGGTGGGGCTGGTGCCGCAGCCGTATCCGCAGCCGGAGCAGGGCGTGACCTATGCGCACAAGCTCGACAAGGCCGAAGCGCGGCTGGACTGGAGCCGGCCGGCGAGCGAACTGGCCAACAAGGTGCGCGCGTTCAATCCCTGGCCGATGGCCGATGCGCTGCTGGCCGGCGAGCGCGTGCGCGTGCACGGCGCGGTCGCGCTGCCGCTGGCGCACGGCGCCGAACCGGGCACGGTGCTGCTGGCCGGACGCGACGGCATCGACGTGGCCTGCGGCGAAGGCGCGCTGCGCATCCGCGTGCTGCAACGCGAGGGCGGCAAGGCGATCACCGCCGCCGATTATTTGAACGGACGCCGCGATCTGGCGACGGTGCGCTGAGATGAGCGAGCGCCGCGAACCGCCGAAGCCCGACGCGCCGCGCGACGGCGATGCGCGCCCCACGGCCGGGCGGCTGCGCAAGCTGGATTCGCTCGACGCCGCGCGCTATGCGCCGGCGCCCGAGCGGCCCGCCGCCGCGGGCGGCGAGGGCGCGGCCGCGCCGCGGCGCAGCGGCGAGCAGGACCCGCTGCGCACGTCGGCGGCCCGGCGCGAGCGTCGCGAGCGCGCCGCAGCGCGCGCCGGCGCCGGTAGCGAGCGCGCCCCGCGCAGCGATGGCGCGCGTAGCAACGGCCCGCGTGGCGATAGCCCGCGCAGCAACGCCGCGCGTGGCGACGGCGCGCGCAGCGACTACGGCCCAGGCGCACGCGGCAGTGCTCCGCGCGGCGCCGCGCGCGGGCCGGGCCCGCGCGACGTAGCGTCGCGCAGCGGTGGCGAACGCCGCCGCGACGGCGCCGCACGCCCAGGCGCCGCACGCACCGACGCCAAGCCGCGTCCGCCCGGCGCACGCGGCCCGGGCCGCGAGCCCGGCGCCGATCCGTACGCGCGCTCCCGCAACGAACGCCCGGCCGCGCCGGCGCTGCCCGCCGACGACGGCCACCCCGGCGCGCGCGTGCGCGCGATCGCCGCGCGCACGCTCGACGCGGTGCTGCACCGCGGCCGCTCGCTCAAGGCCGAACTGGCCACGGCGCTGCCGGCGCTGGCCGATCCGCGCGACCGCGCCCTGGTCGAAGCGATCTGCTTCGCGGTGCTGCGCCAGCCCTTGCGCCTGGAAGCGGCCTTGACCGAATGGATGCCGCGCCCGCTGCCGCCGCGCGACAGCGAACTGCGCGCGCTGCTGCTGGCCGGCCTGGCCCAGCTCGATCCCTTGCGCTTGCCGGCGCACGCCGCGCTCGACGCCACCGTGCAGGCCGCGCGCCTGCTCGGCCGCGCGCATCAGGCCGGTCTGGTCAACGCGCTGCTGCGCCGCGCCCAGCGCGACGGCCTGCCGGCGGTCGATCCGCGCCATTCGCATTGGCCGAGCTGGTTGCGCGGCCTGCTGCGCAAGGATTGGCCCGAGCGGTACGACGACATCCTCGCGCAAAGCGCGCTGGAACCGCCGATGTGGCTGCGCGTCAACCGCGCCCAGGGCGGCCGCGAGGCCTACGCGCAGCGTCTGGCCGAGGCCGGCATCGCCGCGTCCGCGCCGGCCGACCTCACCGACGCGCTGAGGCTGGACGAACCGCAGGCGGTCGCCGCGCTGCCCGGCTTCGCCCAGGGCGCGGTGTCGGTGCAGGACGCCAGCGCCCAGCGCGCGGTCGAAGCGCTGGCGCCCGCGCCCGGCGCGCGCGTGCTCGACGCCTGCGCCGCGCCCGGCGGCAAGAGCGCGCACCTGCTCGAACGCGACGCCACGCTGCATCTGACCGCGCTCGACGTCGACGCCGCGCGCCTGCAGCGCGTGCGCGCGACCCTGGCGCGCGGCGGGTTCGATGCCGACAGCGAACGCCTGCAACTGCGCGCGGCCGACGCCGCCGACCTGGATGCGTGGTGGGACGGCGCGCCGTTCGACGCGGTGCTGCTGGATGCGCCGTGCTCGGCCACCGGCATCGTCCGCCGCCAGCCCGACGTGGTCCTGCACCGACGCGAGTCCGACATCGCCGCGCTTAGCCTCGTGCAGGCGCGGCTGTTGGACGCGCTGTGGCGCACGCTCGCGCCCGGCGGGGTCCTGGTCTACGCCACCTGCTCGATCCTCAAGGCCGAGAACGAAGACCAGGTGCGCGCCTTCCTGGCCCGCACCGCCGACGCGCGCATCGACGCGCTCGGCCCGGCCTTCGGCCACGACCGCGAGGTCGGCCGTCAGCGCCTGCCCGGCGAGGACGGCGGCGACGGCTTCTTCTACGCCCGCCTGCGCCGCGCCGGCTGAGCGCGCCCGGCGGCAGGCATCCGGCGCGCGCCGGATGAGCCGAAAGTGAGCGGCGGCGCAGTTGCGCAACGCGCCCTCTCCTCCCGTCACTTTCGCCTGCGTATCATTCCCCGCATGTTCAAGAACCCCTTGTCCCGCCACGCGTGGCTGTTCTGGATCGCCGCCTGGCTGGTGCTCGGAGCCGGCCTCGGCCTGCGCGATCCCTGGCCCGCCGACGAGCCGCGTTTCGCCCTGGTCGCCAAGCAGATGGTCGAATCCGGCCAGTGGCTGTTCCCGCACCGCGGCGTCGAGCTGTATTCGGACAAGCCGCCGCTGTTCATGTGGACCGAGGCGGTGTCCTACCTGATCACCGGCCACTGGCGCGTGGCGTTCCTGCTGCCGTCGCTGCTGGCCGCGCTGGGCACGCTGTGGTGCGTGGTCGATCTCGGCCGGCGCCTGTGGACGCCGCGCGTGGGCTACTACGCCGGCTGGGCGCTGCTGACCACGCTGCATTTCGCCTACCAGGCCAAGAAGGCGCAGATCGATCCGTCGGTGGTGTTCTGGATCACCTTCGCCAACTACGGCCTGCTGCGCCATCTGCTGACCGGGCCGGCGTGGCGCTGGTGGGCGCTGGGCTGGTTCGCCGCCGGCATCGGCGTCATCACCAAGGGCGTCGGCGCGATCGCGCTGCTGATGCTGTTGCCGCTGGCGCTGGCCGCGCTGCTGCGGCCGTTGCAGGCGCGCATGGCGCCCGACGGCTTCGGCGCGCGCGCGCTGGCCTGGGTGCGCATGCCGGTGCGCGCCGGCGCCGGCGATGCGCGCTTCTGGCTCGGGCCGCTGGCGTTCTTGTTCGCGATCGCGCTGTGGCTGGTGCCGATGGTGCTGGTCGCGACCCAGGCCGGCGATCCGAGCTATCAGGCCTATCTCAACGACATCCTGTTCCGCCAGACCGCGGGCCGCTACGCCAAGTCCTGGGACCATCCGCAGCCGGTCTGGTACCACCTCGGGGTGATGTTCTCGATGTGGCTGCCGCTGATGCTGGCGCTGCCGTGGGCTTGGCGCGCCTGGGGCCGGCGCCTGGGCCGGATCGATCCGCGCTATATCCTGCCGCTGGCGTGGTGGGTCCTGGTGCTGGTGTTCTTCTCGATCCCGCACGGCAAGCGCGACGTCTACATCCTGCCGGCGCTGCCGATGGCCTGCCTGATGTTCGCGCCGCTGCTGCCGGGACTGTTGCGCAAGGTCTGGCCGCGGCGGGTCGCGCTCGGCTTCACCGTGGTGTTGACCCTGGCCTTGCTCGGCGTCGGCCTGTCGATGTGGTTCGGCGATCCCAAGTTCGAGACCAAGCTGATCGCCGACCGCGGCTTCACCGACCACGGCCGCGCGCTCGCCGCCGGCGTGGTCGCGATCGGCGCCTGGGGCGTGGCCTGCCTGCTGTGGTCGGGCCGGCGCCGGCCCGAACGGGCGATGGTGGCGACGCTGTGCGGGCTGTGGGTGTGGTACGGGCTGCTGATCACGCCGGTGCTCAACGATTCCTCGTCCGCGCGCGGGGTCATGACCCGCGCCGCCGAACGCATCGGCGCCGACGCCGAACTCGGCCTGGTCGCGTGGAAGGAGCAGAACCTGCTGATGGCGCAGTCCAAGACCGTCAACTTCGGCTTCCGCATGGGCTGGCAGAAGCAGCTCGAGCTGGGCCTGGCGTGGCAGGCGCAGGCGCCCGGCAAGCGCTGGCTGTTCGTGCAGTCGCCGGCGCTGCCGGACTGCGTGGATCGCGCCCAGGCCGAGATGATCGGCCGCTCCAACCGGCGCGAATGGTGGCTGGTGCCGTACCCCGCGCGCGTCGCCTGTCCGGCCGCGCCGCCGTTGCCGCGCAACGAAGACGACCACGAGTACGACGGAGACTGATCGGGTTGAGCGCGTCCGCTTCGTCTGTCTTGCCCCCTGCGCCCGGCCCGGCCGGTCCGCGCGAGCGCTGGGCGCTGCGCCTGCTGCAGGCCGCGCTGTTCCTGTTGCCGGCGCTGTTGCTGTCCACGCCGTGGGGCCTGGGCCCGTTCGCGTTGCTGGCGTTGCTGGCGTTCGCGCTGAAGCCGTCGGCGTTCGCGCGCGCTTGGCGCGAAGCCGGACGCGAGACCCGCTGGCTGCTGGCGATGGCGCTGCTGGCCGCGGCGGTGGTGCTGTTCTCCAAATTCCATTTCGAGGTGCGCTGGCGCGAGGCCGACAACCGCTTGCGCCTGCTGACGGCGCCGTTCTTCGCGCTGCTGGTCTACGCCTGGCGGCCGTCGCGGCGCTGGCTGTGGCTCGGCGCGCTGGCCGGATTGGCCGGCGCGTTCGTGCTGGCGCTGTACCAGGTCGGCACCGGCACCGAGCGCGCGCTCGGCTGGACCGCCAACGCGATCGTGTTCGCCGACGCGCTGATCGCGCTGATCGTGCTGGCGGTGTTCGCGCGGCCGCCGGGCGAACTGCTGTGGACCGCGCTGGCCTGCGCGCTCGGCGTGGGCGCGGTGGTGCTCAGCGGCAGCCGCGGGGTGTGGCCGGCGTTGGCGATCGTGCTGCTGGTGGCGCTGGTGGTCAGCGGCGGGCGCGCGCGCAAGCTGTCGTGGGCGGTGCTGGCGGCGTTGGTGCTGATGGTGGCGGCGAGCCACTGGATCGCGCCGTTGGCGCAGCAGATCCGCCTGACCGAACTGGTCTCGGACATGGACCGGGTCAAGCGCGGCGGCGACCACGAATCCTCGCTCGGCGCGCGCATGACCCTGCTGGAACTGGCCGGCGAGAGCTTCGCCGAGCATCCGCTGACCGGGGTCGGCGTGGGCCGCTTCGAAACCGTGGTCATGGCGACGCCGCAATGCGCGCCGCCGGCGCCGCGGATCGGCTTCTGCAAGCTCGGCCACTCCCACAACGACGCGTTCGAGTGGGCCGCGACCATGGGCCTGCCGGGCTTGCTGGCGATCCTGGCGATCTATCTGGTGCCGCTGGCGCTGTTCGCGCGCCTGCTGCGCGCGCAAACCCACGGCCGCGCGCGCAGCAGCGCGCTGGGCGGTCTGGTGCTGGTGCTGGTGTACATCGCCTGCGGCCTGACCCAGTCGATGTTCGCCCACCAACTGATCGCGTCGTTCTACGCGGTCGCGGTCGGCGTGCTGTACGGCTTCGCCCTGCTCGAACGCGAAACCGGGCCGCAGTAGCCGCGCCGGCGCGGCGCGCGCTCAGGCCGCGCCGTCGTCCTTGCGCTCCGGCGCGGCCACCGGCTGGCCGTTGCCGAGCATCCACAGCATGATCGTCTTCTGCCGCACGTAGTTGGCGCGCACATAGGCGTAGACCAGCCCGTGCCAGCCGTCGCGGAAGCCGCCGCGCAGCAGGTAGCCGCGCCAGAACCGCCACGCCGGCGCCAGCACCAGCTTGGCCAGGGTCGCGCGCTTGCCGCGCGCGTGTTCGTGCTCGGCCATCATCCGCGCGTAGCGCTCGGTCTTGGCCAACTGCTGTTGCAGCGAGCGGTACGGGTAGTGGATCAGGTCGCCGCGCAGCGTCGCCACGGCGCCGTCGACGCTGGCGGCTTCGTGCACTTCGCGCTGGCCGCGCCAGCCGCCGCGGCGGCGGTCGAACAGGCGCAGCACGCGGTCGGGATAGGCGTTGCCGTGGCGCAGGAAACGGCCGAAATACTCCGACAGGCGGGCGAAGCGATAGCCGGCGGCGTCGGCGAAGCCGCGTTCGCGCGCGGCCAGGATCGCGGCGCGCAATTCGTCGCCGACGCGTTCGTCGGCGTCCAGGCACAGCACCCAGTCGTGCGCGGCCTGTTCGATCGCGAACTGCTTCTGGCTGCGGAAGCCGTCGAAGCGGCGTTGCAGCACGCGCGCGCCGGCGGCCTGGGCGAGGGCGACGGTGGCGTCGGTGGACTGCGAATCCACCACCACGATCTCGTCGCAGAACGCCAGCGAGGCCAGACAGTCGCCGATCCGGTCGGCTTCGTTGAAGGCGATGATGCAGGCCGACACGCGCGGGCGGGCGGCGGAATCGGTCGGCGCGGGCGGGGGCAGGTCGATGGCGGCGGTCCGGGCGGGGGCGGGCGGGGCTCAGGATACTCCGTGGGCTGGAGCCGGGAGTGAGCGCGCGGCAGTGCGAAGTGCGCGCTTTTCCCCGCTTCTCGCGCCTGCGCGCTCACGCTCCTCTAAACTCAGCGCTCGCACCGACCGGCTGCCGCCATGTCCGACTACCTGCTCTTCGCCACCGAACGCTACGCGCTGCCGATCCTGCAGCCGCTGGCGCAGGCGTTGCACGAAGCCGGCCACGTCGCCCACGCCTGGTTCGCCGACGGCGCCGCCGGTTCGGCGCTGCCGGCGCCGGTGCGCATGCTCGAGCCCGGCCGCGCGGGCCTGCGCGCGGCGGTCGCGCTGAAGCCGCGCGCGGTGTTCAGCGCGGCCAACTGGGTGCCGCCGTTCGTGGCCGGCGCCAAGGTCCAGCTGTTCCATGGCTTCAACGTGGAAAAGCGCGCCGACGCGCGCGGCCATTTCCGCGTGCGCGGCCTGTTCGACCTGTATTGCACCCAGGGCCCGGCGACCACCGCGCCGTTCCGCGAACTGGCCGCGCAGGCCGGCCATTTCGCCGTGGTCGAAACCGGCTGGCCCAAGCTCGATCCGCTGTTCCGCGACGACGACGGCGCGGCCGCGGCGTTGCGCGCGCCGGCCGGCGCGCGGCCGGTGGCGATGTTCGCTTCGACCTTCACCGAACGCTTGAGCGCGGCGCCGCACTTGTTCGAAGCGATCGCCGCGCAAGTCGCGCAAGGACAGCGTTATTGGCTGCTGACCCTGCACCCCAAGTGCGCGCCGGAGCTGTTCGAACGCTACCGCTCGCTGGCCGGCGCCAACGCGGCCTTCGTCGAAACCGAAGCGCTGATCGCCGCGCAGCGCGCCGCCGACGTGCTGGTCGCCGATACCACGTCGGTGGTGTCGGAGTTCGTGGTCCAGCGCAAGCCGGTGGTGACCTTCCGCAACCGCGCGCCGAAGCCGCACATGATCGATTTCGACGATCCGGCCGAACTGGAGGCGCGGCTGGCGCAGGCGTTCGCGCCGACGCCGCAGTTGCAGGCGGCGATCGATGCGTATGCCGAGGCGATCCATCCGTATCGCGACGGGCGCTCGTCGCAGCGGGTGATCGCGGCGACCGAGGATTTGCTGGCGGGGGCGTTGGGCAAGCTGCGCGCGAAGCCGGTGTCGGCGTGGCTGCGCGGGTTGCAGATCCGGCGCGAGCTCGGTTACTGGGGGCCGGGCGCTCGATAGCGTTGGCGTCGTTGTTTAGTTTTCGCGGTCGCAGCTTGCGCAGCTCCTACAGGGGCTGCGGCCGGTTTCGTATCCGACTGTAGGAGCTGCGCGAGCTGCGACCGCGCCAAGGCGATGACGACGAAGGCCGCGCCATAACGACGCAGTTTCCCGCCGCCCTCACCAACGCAACGGCCGCTTCGCCAACGACGCCGCCAATCGCTCGTACAAGCCCCGCGCCTCGTCGACCGGCAAAAACCGGATCCGCAGCGGCGGCCCCAGCGCGCCGGCGCCGGCGGTGTCCAGCCACAGCGTCGCGGTCCCGCAACGGCGGTCCAGCGGCGAGCGGGTGATCTGCAAGGCCTGCAGCTTGTCGAGTTCGGCGAAACGCCAGTAGCGCCGCCACCAGCCTTCGCGCACCGCGATCAGTTCGGCGTCCATCGCATAGCCCATGCGCCGCGCGCGGCGCTGCGCCTTGAACGCCGCCCACGGCAGCCACAGCAGCGCCAGCAGGCTCCACAGGCCCAGTTGCCAGTACCCCGCGAACACCGCCAACAGCGTCCACGGCAGGTCGGGCAGGAACAGCCGCCACCACACGGCCTTCGGCAGCGCGCGCCATTGCAGCGCGTCCCAGCGCGCGTGCGGCAGCAGATGCGCGATGAGCCCGTCGCACACCTGCGGCGCGGCGATCGGCGCCAGTTCCTTCAGCGCGCGGCCGTCCTCGTGTTCGTTCGCGCCGACCGTATCCACCGCCAGCCGGCGCCGCCGCAGCAGGCGATGCAGCACGCCTTCCTCAAGCGTCCAGGCCTGGATGCGCCGGCGCGGCACGGTGGTGCGCCAGCGCGCGAGCAGGCCGCGCTCGGCGGTCAGCCGGCGGCCCTGTTCGCTGAGTTCGAAGCCGTAGTAGCGCATCAGCGCCAAGGTCATCGACAGGCCCTTGAGCGCGGCGGCGACGAAGACGATGCCGGCGACCGCCAGCAGCGCGTAACCCGCGGCATCGAGGTGGTAGCCCTCGACCCGGCCGAACAGCCAGCGCGCGCCGCTGCGCAGCACCCGCTCGGGCACGCGGCCGTTGAAATCGGGCACGGTCTGCATCGCCGCGGCCAGGCCCGCGCCGACCAGGATCAGGCCGCCGTTGGAGACCAGTCCAAGCCGCAGCACCTCGGCCGGCGACAGCCGCAGCAGGCTCTCGGCGCGGTCTTCCGCGGCCTGCGCGGGGTCGGCGCCGCGGCGCCGGACCAGGGTTTCCAGGGCCAGCGCGTCGGCCAGCTTGAGCACCCGCATCTGCGCCTCGGGCTCCTTGCCGCCGGCCGATTCCAGGCGCACCTCGGCCACGCCGAACAGCCGGTGCAGCACGGTCTGGTGCAGGCCCACGTTCTGGATGCGCACGAACGGGATCACCCGCAGGCTGCGGTTGAGCAAGCCGCTGCGCACCACCAGGCCGTTGGCGCCGATGCCGTAGCGGTAGGTGAAGTACTGCCACAGCGAGAACAGCACCAGCACGCCGATGCCGATCAGCGAGTACAGCTCGTTGCGGTCGCCGCGGCCGAGGAAGATCAGGATCAGCAGCGGCACGACGTACTGGCGCAGGTGCTGGACCAGCACGAACAGCCACGACATCGGGTGCAGGCGGCGGTCGGCGACCGGTTCGCCGGCGGCGGCGAAACGCGCCGCGTCCGGGTCGCTGCCGTCGGCAGGCGCGCTCATCGGGCCTCGTCGTCTTCGAGGTCGAGCTGGCGGCCCAGGCGTTCGCGCAGGCGTTGGGCGTCGCCGGCGTCGAGGTGGTCGATGGCGACCGAGCTGTGGCGGGTGCCGGCGGTGTGCACCACCAGCGTCGCCAGCCGGCGCATGCGTTGCAGCGGGCCGTGTTTGAGGTCGAGGTGCTGGACCCGGGTCAGCGGCACGATGGTCTCGCGCTGCCAGGCCACGCCGCGGCGCACCGCGAAGCCGTGCGCGTCGAGCCGCCACAGGGTATTGCGGTAGCGGCGAAAGCCGATCCACATGCCGATGCCGGCGCCGAACAGCGCGCCGGCCAGGCCGCTGCCGACCGCGCCGTGGCGGCCGAAGGTCAGCACGCCGACGATCAATGCGGCGATCGCGAACACCACCGCCAGCGACAGGCTGATGTCGATCGTGCACAGCGGGATCGCGCGCGCGGGCAGGCGTTGCCAGCCGTGCTGCGGCGCCGGCAGGTCGCTGCCGTCGGCGCGGCGCGCTTGCTCCGGCGCGGGCGGCGTCTGCGGCGATGGCGCGGCGGCCTCGCGCTCGACGGCCTCCGCCGCGGCCTGCGGCTGCGTTTCGCCCGTCTGCGCGCCGGCGTCGGCGGGCGCGGGGCGTTCGGAATCGGAGCCGGGCGGTGTGGGCGTCATCGTGCGGACGTCATCGTGCTCAAAGGCGAGGTTCTTCCGCAGTGTAGCGGGGCGGCCGCGCGCGCGGCGCCGATGCAGCGGTTTGCCGAAACGGCCGCATCGCCGCGACCCGCGAGCGTCGCGATGCAGGCGCCGCGATGCGGGCGATGCCGCCGCGGCTCAGCGCCGGTCCGTCTCGATCGAACGATAAGGATTGTCGCGGCCGTCGCCGGACGGCCGCAGGGTGTAGCGCTTGTACGTCCACTGGTACTGCGCCGGATCGCGCCGGGCGATGCGCTCCACCGCCTGGTTCAGCGCGGCGCAGGCCAGCGCCGGGTCGGCGTCGGCGATGCCCGCGGGCGCCGCTTCGATGCGCAGGGCGAAGCCGGGGCCGTCGGGGTGCTGGTCGATGCGCTCGCAATAGCAGAACAGCACCGGCGCGCCGGTGCGTTCGGCGAGCCGGCCGAGCAGGGTCATGGTCAGCGCCTGGACGCCGAAGAACGGCGCGAACTCGCCGTCGCCGGCCTTGGGCTGCTGGTCCGGCAGGATCCCGACCACGCCGCCGGCGTTGAGCCGCTTCCACAACTGGCGCACCGCGGCGCCTTCGGCGCGCACCTGGGTCACGCGTTCGGCGTCGGTATCGGCCCGCACCAGGTTCAGGAACGCCTCGCCGACCGGCGATTCCGGCGGCTTGTACAGGATCGCCAGCGGCGTGCGCATCGCCAGCCACTGGTTCAGCAGCTCCCAGTTGCCGTAGTGCGGGGCGGCCACGATCAGGCCCTTGCCGGCGGCCAGGGCGGCGTCGAACAGCTCGGTGCCGTGCTGCTCGCGCAGCAGGCCCAGGTTCTCGCCGTGCGGGCGGGTCCACAGGCGCAGGGTCTCGACCGCCTGGCGCGCGGTGGTGCGCATGACCGCCTGCTGCCACTGCTCGCGCTGCGCCGGCAGCAGCTCGGGGTAGGCCAGGCCGAGGTTGACCCGGACCACCCGCGCCTCGCGCGCGTCGCGGCGTTGCCAGACCGCGGCGATGGCGTCGCCCAGGCGCCGCTGCCACGACCCCGGCAGGCGGCCGATCAGGCTGGCGAAGAAGTACAGGACACGGGCGGCGGCGCGGGCGCTGGCGGGGCTCATGCCGGCGAGTGTAGCCGCCGCGGCTGCGGCGCCGGCCCGTCGCGGCCGTCGCGCAGGCCGGCGAAGCGCGCCATAGCCGGCGCGTTGCCGGCAGTACACTGGCGATCCCTGAATTTCGAAGCGGTGCGCGATGCTCAGCCTGATCCAGCGGGTGACCGAGGCGCGGGTCACGGTCGACGGCGAAACGGTCGGGGCGATCGGCCCCGGGCTGCTGGCCCTGGTCGGGATCGAGCCCGGCGACGGCGAGGCGCAGATCGCGCGGATGGCCGAACGGCTGCTCGGATACCGTGTATTCGCCGATGAGGCCGGCCGCATGAACCGCGGCCTGGCCGACACCGGCGGCGGGCTGTTGCTGGTCAGCCAATTCACCTTGGCGGCCGACACCGCCAGCGGCATGCGTCCGGGCTTCAGCACCGCGGCCGCGCCGGCGCTGGCTGAACCGCTATTCAACCGTTTGGTCGAAACCTGCCGGCAACGGCATACGGGAGGACTGGAAACCGGCCGGTTCGGCGCCCATATGGTCGTCAGCCTGGTCAACGACGGCCCGGTCACCTTCCTGCTCCGGTCCTGATCCAGCGTCGTCCCCCGTGGCCCAGCCCGGGCCGCGACCGCCGGACCTGCTATACTGGAGCGTTCCCCTACCCTCATTAGCGCGGTGGCGCAGCCCATGGCCAACGAACGTCAGCCCCCTCCGTCCGACATCAAGCTCCTGATCTCCAAGGGCTTGGAGCAGGGCTATCTGACCTATGCCGAGGTCAACGATCACCTGCCCGACGATCTGGTCGACGCCGAACAGATCGAAGACATCATCGGCATGATCAACGGCATGGGCATCGAGGTGCACGAAGTCGCGCCCGATGCCGAAACGCTGTTGCTCGCCGACGGCAACACCGGTAACCGCGAAGTCGACGACACCGCCGCCGAAGAAGCCGCGGCGGCGCTGACCGCGCTCGACGGCGAAGGCGGCCGCACCACCGATCCCGTGCGCATGTACATGCGCGAGATGGGCACGGTCGAGCTGCTGACCCGCGAAGGCGAAATCGCCATCGCCAAGCGCATCGAGGAGGGCCTGAACCAGGTCCAGGCCTCGCTCGCGCTGTTCCCGGGCACGATCCAGCTGATCCTGGAAGACTACGAGCTGCACAAGGCCGGCAAGAAGCGCCTGGCCGAGATCGTGGTCGGCTTCAACGACCATCTCGACGAAGAGCCCGAACCGGCCGCGCCGCCGGCGCCGGCGGTCGACGCCGCCGATGCCGAGTCCGACGAGGACGAGGACGAGGAAGCCGCCGGCGGCGACGAAGACGCCGAGGAGACCGCGTCCGGTCCCGATCCGGTCGAAGTCGCCTCGCGCATGGAGGCCATCGCCGACCTGCACGGCAAGTTCCTCAAGGCGCACGCCAAGTACGGTTCGGCGCACAAGAACGCGACCAAGCTGCGCGAAGAGATCGCCGCGGTGTTCATCACCCTCAAGCTGCCGCTGGCCCTGACCGACACGCTGATGCGCAACCTGCGCGAAGCGGTCGGCTCGATCAAGGACCGCGAGCGCAAGATCCTCGATCTGGCGACCCGCGTGGCCAAGATGCCGCGCAAGGACTTCATCCGCGCCTGGGAAGGCAACCAGACCAATCTGGAATGGGTCGACGAACTGCTCAAGCGCAAGCAGAAGTGGTCGTCGGGCCTGCGCGACGTCAAGGACCAGATCGTGGCCGAACAGCAGGCCACCATCGAAGTCGAGACCCGCTCGCTGCTGACCCTGGAAGAACTCAAGGAAATCAGCCGCGCGGTCGCCTACGGCGAAGCCAAGGCGCGCAAGGCTAAGAAGGAGATGGTCGAGGCCAACCTGCGCCTGGTGATCTCCATCGCCAAGAAGTACACCAACCGCGGCCTGCAGTTCCTCGACCTGATCCAGGAAGGCAACATCGGTCTGATGAAGGCGGTCGACAAGTTCGAATTCCGCCGCGGCTTCAAGTTCTCGACCTACGCCACGTGGTGGATCCGTCAGGCCATCACCCGTTCGATCGCCGATCAGGCGCGCACCATCCGCATCCCGGTGCACATGATCGAAACGATCAACAAGCTCAACCGCATCAGCCGCCAGATGCTGCAGCAGTACGGCCGCGAAGCGACGCCGGAAGAGCTGGCGAAAGAAATGGACATGCCGGAGGACAAGATCCGGAAGGTCATGAAGATCGCCAAGGAGCCCATCTCGATGGAGACTCCGATCGGCGACGACGAGGACTCGCATCTGGGCGACTTCATCGAGGACACCAACGTGGAGTCCCCGGTGGAAGCGACCACCAACATCAACCTCTCCGAGACGGTCCGCGACGTGCTCGCCGGCCTGACCCCGCGCGAGGCCAAGGTGTTGCGCATGCGCTTCGGCATCGACATGAACACCGATCACACGCTGGAAGAAGTCGGCAAGCAGTTCGACGTGACCCGCGAGCGCATCCGTCAGATCGAAGCCAAGGCGCTGCGCAAGCTGCGTCATCCGAGCCGTTCGGAACAGCTGCGCAGCTTCCTCGATATCGACTGATCCGTTAGGTCGCGCAACGTACACGCAACAGGCCCCGCTCGCGGGGCCTGTTGCGTTTTGGCACCGGCCCCTAGGCCGGCATATGCATTCGAAATGCATGGCTGACGCATGCGCGGTGCCGATAGCGCCGCCGACGCATCGATGGCGCCGCGGCGCAGGTGCCGCTGCGCAGCGTTCGCGCTAGGCTGGGCGCCGATATCCGTGCGCGGCGCTGCGGCGCCCGCTTGCGAACGGCCGCGGAGGCGAGCGAATGGAGTCGAACAACCCGTACGAAGCGCCGGCGAGCTTCGCCGTCGACGCGCAGCGCGACACGACCCGCCCCTTGTTCCGCACTGGCGCGATCTACATCGCGACCTTCATGGGCTCGACCCTGGCCGGCGGCTGGGTGCTGGCGATGAACCACGAGGCGCTGGGCCAGCCCGGGTTGGCGCGCAAGGCGCGCTGGTCGGGCCTGGTCGCCTCGCTCGCGCTGATGGCGCTGTCGTTTCTGCTGCCCTGGCAGATCCCCGGCGTCGCCTATCTGGTTCCGCAATTGCTGGCGGTCAGCCAGTGGCTGAAGAAAACGCCGCAAGGCGACGCGATCGCCGTGCGCCTCGCGGCCGGCCTGCCGATGCGCTCGAACTGGGCCGCGGCCGGCATCGGCTTGCTGTGCGGGCTGGCTCAGCTGGCGGCGCTCGGGCTCATCGCGCTGACGGCGATCTACGGGTTCGGCGTGGAGCTCTGACGCCGCTGCGTGGCGCCGCCGCGCCGGTATCGCTCGGGGAGGAAGCGGGATGGACGAGGAAAATCTCTGGGTCGCACCGAAGGCCGCCGTCGGCGCCGATACGCGCGACAGGCCGTGGTTCGGCTTGCGCGCGCTGCTGTGGGGCAGCGTGTTCGGCACCGTGGCGGCCGGCTTGCTGATGATGGCGCTGAACTACCGCGCGCAAGGCCGGCGCAGCTTGTTCGGGTTCGTCGCCGGCGCGGCGGTGCTGTTCGTCGTGCCGGCGCTGGGCTGCGGCGTCGTCTATTTGCTGGTCACCTCGGACGAACGCTCGCCCGTTGCGCAGGCGCTGGTCGCGCTCGGCTGCATCGCGGCGCAGCCGCTGGCGACGATCGTGCTGCTGGGCAACTCGCATCGCCGCGCGATCGCCGAGCGCCTGCGCGACGGCCTGCCGATGCGGCCGGCCGCGCACGCCGCGCTGGTGGTGGCTGCGGTGTGGTCGCTGCCGGCGGCGCTGGCGCTGTTTTTCGCGGCGCTGCCGAGCTTTTTCGTGGTGGGCTGAGCGTCCGCGCCGAGCCGCGCGGCCGCGGCGCCTCAGCCGTAGAAGAACTGTTCGTGCACGATCTTGCCGTCGCGGACCTTGTACACCGCGACTTCGGCCATCGGCATGCGGCCCATGCTCTTGTAGGTCGCATCGATGCCCATCGCCAGAGTGAACCAGTCGCCGCCGACGACCGGGTCGCTGCACCAGCTGTCGTGGATCTCGACCACGTCGTCCATGAACTTGCGGCCTTTCTCGCGGATCGCATCGAGACCTTCGACATTGCCGAGCGGCCCGTCCTGATTGCCGGCGGCTTCGATGCTGACCGCATCGTCGGCATAAAGCTCGTCCTGGATCTGCTCGTGCTTGCCGGCGCGGCACAGCTCGACGTAGCGGTTGGCGATCTGCTGGATGTCCATGACAGCGCTCCGGGAAAAGGAGCGGCCAGCATAGGCGGGCGGATGTTGCGCGGCCGCGTACGTCTGTCAGCCACGCGGGATGACGCGAGGCGCTCCCGACGAGCGGCACATGAATGCGCGAAGCTCCGGGCGCCTCCTGTAGGAGCGGCGCGAGCCGCGACCGCGACAACGCAACCGCTTCGAAACTATCGGCGTAGTTGCGTTGTCGCGGTCGCGGCTCGCGCCGCTCCTACAGGGGAGTCACGGGCTTACGCGCCGCGCAGCCAGCGGATCACTTCGTAGCACGCGCCCATCGTGTGGTAATCGGTCTTGCCGGCCGGGCTTTTCTCGTCGGAATACTTGCCGTTGCGGCGGTCGAGAATGCGGTACCACGCGCCGTAGCGATGGTCGACCATGTGCTGCCACGCATACGCCCACAGCTTGTCGTACCACTGCCAGTACAGGTTCTCGCCGGTGCGCACGGCCAGCATCGCCGCGGTCGCCAGCGATTCGGCCTGGACCCAGAAGTACTTGTCGTCGTCGCAGATCGAGCCGTCGGGCGCGAAGCCGTAGGCGAGGCCGCCGAACTCGTCGTCCCACGAACGCGCGACCGCGGTGTCGAACAAATGGCGCGCGGTCGGGATCAGCCACGCCGGCGCGTCGCCGCGCGCGGTCAGGTGGCGGTCGAGGATCAGCAGCAGCTTGGCCCACTCGGTCTGGTGGCCGGGCTGGAAGCCCCAAGGCCGGAACAGGTGCTTGGGATCGTCGCGGTGGTAATCCCAGTCGATGTTCCAGTCGCGGTCGTAGTGTTCCCACACCAGGCCATCGGCCTGCGCCGCCTGGCGCTGGGTCATGTTCTGCGCCAAGGTCAGCGCGCGATCGAGGTAGCGCGCATCGTTCGATGCCTCGTACGCCGCCAGCATCGCCTCGCACATGTGCATGTTGGCGTTCTGGCCGCGATAGCCGGTGAAGTTCCAGTCGGCATCGGCTTCGTCGCGGTACAGGCCGAACTCGGGCTCCCAGAAGCGCGCTTCCAGCAGGTCCCAGGTTTCGTCCATCCACGCCGCAGCCTCGGCGATGCCGGCCTTGACCCCGCACGAATACGCCAGCAACACGAACGCCACGCCGTAGCAGTGGTTCATGCGGTCTTCCGGCCGGCCGTCGCGGATCGTCCAGGCGTAGCCGCCGGTCTGCGGGTTGCGATGGGCTTCGCGCAGATAGCGCAGGCCATGGCGCGCGCGTTCGCGGTAGTCGTCGCGGCCGAATTCCACCGCCGCCATCGCATAGTTGAAGACGAAGCGGGTCGAGCTGACCAAGTGCCGGTGCGAGGCGTCGTACACCGAGCCGTCGTCGCGGAAGTAGTGGAAGAAGCCGCCGTCCGCGTCCAGCGCGACCGGATCGTAGAACGCCATCGTGTCGCGGATGTGCGCCAGCAGCGCGTCGGGCTCGCGGAAATTCGGCAGCGGGTGCGACGGGAGGTTCATGCTTGTTCCTGCATCAGTCGTTCGACATCGGCGGCGCTGGGCATGGCCGCGAACGCGCCGTGACGGGTGGTGGCCAGCGCGCCGACGGCGGCGGCGTAACGCAGCGCCTCGATAAGTTCGTCTTCGCGCTGGAGGAAGTCGTTGAAATTGGCCGCGCTCACGCCGAGCGCGACCAGCCGGCGCAGCAGGCCGCCGACGAAGGCGTCGCCGGCGCCGGTGGTGTCGCTCGGCGAGACCTTGAAGGTCGCGGCGGTGCCGCTGCGGGTGCGGGTGAACCAGCGGATCGGGGTCGCGCCGTCGGTGATCAGCACGCAGGTCGCGTAGCCGTGCCACAGCCGCTGCAACGCGGCTTCCTCGCCGCCGAGGTGGCGGGCGAGGAACTCGAACTCGCTGCCGCACAGCTTGATCAGGTCGGCTTCCAGCAGCGCCGCCAGCAGCCGCGGCGCCGGGTCGAAGCCGGCCGGCCACAGCGACGGGCGCAGGTTCATGTCCATGCTGACCAGCGCGCCGGCCAGGCGCGCGCGGCGCATGCCGGCCAGCGTCGCAGCGGCGATGGCTTCCTCGGTGAGGCTGTTCGAGCACACGTGGAACACGCCGGCGTCGGCGAAGCCGTCGGCGCGGAAATCGCCGTCGCGGAACAGCAGGTCGGCCGCGGGCGGGCGGTAGAAGCTGAAACTGCGTTCGCCGTCGCCGTCGAGCGAAACGAAGGCCAGCGCGGTTTTGGCTTCGCTGGTGCGGCGCACGTCGCGCGTGTCCACGCCATAGCCGTTGAGCTGTTCGGCGATGAAGTCGCCGAACATGTCCTGGCCGAGCATGCCGACGAAGCGCGCATGCGCGCCGAGCCGCGCCGCGGCGACCGCGACGTTGGCCGGCGCGCCGCCGGCGTATTCGACGAAATGGCGCGGCTCGCCGGCGCTGCTGGCCGGACGGGCGAGGAAATCGATCAAGGCTTCGCCGAAGCAGACGATCGCGGCGTTCGCGCCGCTGGCGCTGGCGCCGGGCGAAGGGGGTACGGCGGACATCAATGCATCACTCCCGAAGCTTGGGCGCTGGCGTGCTGGCCTTGCCCCGCGCGGATGCGCGAGCCGGACAGGCCGTACCAGACGATGAAGGCGTAGCAGACCGCCGGAATCACGAACGAGTGCTGGATGCCGATGCGGTCGGACAACACGCCCTGCAGCAGCGGAATCACCGCGCCGCCGACGATGGCCATGATCAGCAGGCTCGACGCCTTGCTGGTCATCGGCCCGAGCCGTTCGATGGCGATGGTGAAGATGGTCGGGAACATGACCGAGTTGAACAGGCCGATCGACAGCACCGTCCACATCGCCACGTTGCCCTGGGTGGCCATGGTCAGCGCCAGCAGCGCGATCGCCGCGACCGCGGCCACCGCCAGCAGCTTGCGCGCGTCGAGGAAGCGCAGCAGCACCGCGCCGACGAAGCGGCCGACCATCGCGCCGCCCCAGTACAGGCCGAGGTATTTGCTGGCGGTGGCGTGATCGAAGCCGGCGATCTGCGGCTCGGACAGATAATTGACGAGGAAGCTGCCGATCGAGACCTCGGCGCCGACGTAGACGAAGATCGCGATCACGCCGAACAGCAGATGGCGCTGGCTCAACACTTCGCCGAAGCTGTGGTGGGCCGGGTCGGCGCTCTCGGTGGATTCGGTCAGCGGCGGGATGCGCATCGCGTAAACGAACACCGCCAGCAGCACCAGGCAGCCGGCGATGATCATGTACGGCATCTGCACCGCCGCGGCCTCGTGCGCGCGGTAGGCGGCTTTTTCGGCGACCGACATCGCGTTCAACTGAGCGTCGGTGAGCACCGCCGCGGACAGGATCAGCGGGCCGATGAAGGTCGGGAACACCGTGGTGCCGAGCGAGTTCAGCGCCTGCGCCAGATTCAGCCGGCTCGGCGCGCCGGCCGGATCGCCGAGCAGGCTGATGTAAGGATTGGCCGACACCTGCAGCACGGTGATGCCGCTGGCGAGCACGAACAGCGCGCCGAGGAACAGCGGATACGAGGGAATGCGCGCGGCCGGGAAGAACATCGCCGCGCCGATCGCGGCGACGATCAGGCCGATGACGATGCTGTGCTTGTAGCCGAACTTCGCCACCACCCGGCTGGCCGGCAGCGACATCAGGAAGTAGGCGCCGAAGAAGGTCGACTGGATCAGCATCGACTGCGCGTAGTTCATGTTGAACACGGCTTTGAGATGCGGGATCAGCACGTCGTTGAGGCTGGTCAGGCCGCCCCAGGTGAAGAAGATCGTGGTCACCACCGCCAGCGCGGCGGTGTAGGACATGACGCGACGGCTCATGCGGACTCTCCGGGCAAGTGAACCTCGCTGCTGCTGCGGGCCTGCAAGCGCACCGGGGCGATGGTGTGGGCGCGCGGCATGGCCGGTTCGCGCAGACGCTTGAGGATCAGCTCGGCGGCCTGGCGGCCGCGCGCGCGCGGATCCACCGCGATGGTCGTCAGCGGCGGCGAGGCGACCGCGGCTTCGGGAATGTCGTCGAAGCCGACCACGGCGAAGTCGGCGCCGGCGCGGCGGCCGCGCGAGACCAGGCCGGCCATCAGGCCGAGCGCGACCGCGTCGTTGTAGCAGACCGCCGCGGTCGGGGCCGGGTCGCGCACGAACAGCGCGCCGGTTTGCTGCGCCGCTTCCAGGCGCGTGGGCGCGCATTCGACCAGCCACTGCGGTTCGGGCTCGATCCCGGCTTCGGCCAGCGCCTCGCGATAGCCCTGGCGGCGCTGCCGGCACGAGGACGAATCGCGGTGGCCGCCGAAGAAGGCGATGCGGCGGTGGCCGCGGTCGAGCAGGTGGCGCGTCGCCAGGCGCGCGCCGTGGGTGTTGTCGAGGGCGAGGAAATCCCAGGGCGTGCCTTCGAGCTCGCGGTTGAACACCAGCACCGGCGTGCGTTCGCCGACCTGGCTGCGCAGCCGGTTGCCGTCGCTGCCCTCGGCCGGCGACAGGATGATGCCGGCCGGGTCGTGCTCGATCAGCGAGGTCAGCACCGCCTGCTGGCGCTCGACCGATTCGTTGGTGCTGCCGAGCAGGGTGACGTAGCCGGCGGTGGCCAGCCATTCGTCGACGCCGGCGGCGAATTCGGCGAAGAACGGGTTGGACAGGTCGTTGATGACCAGGGCCACGCCGGTCGACACCTTGCGCCGCAGATTGGCCGCGCCGCGGTGATAGACGTAGCCTTGGCGCTTGAGCTCGGCTTCGACCCGGGCGCGGGTGTCGGCGTGGACCAGCGGGCTGCCGCGCAGCACCAGCGACACGGTCGCGCGCGACAGGCCGCAGGCGCGGGCGATATCGGCCAGGGTGACCCTGCCTCGGGGGGCGGGCGCGTCGTTCATCTTGGGCACCTCGGGTGCGGTGGTCGGGCGGAGCTCATAAGGCCGGGCCTGGGCTTTTGGATCGTTCTAAATGCCGCCATCCTGCGGCCTGGGCCCCGTCGCTGCATTCTGCAATGCAGCATGAACGCGACCCGGGCGCGTGCTAGCTTGCCGATAATTAGAACGATCTAAAAGTGGCGGCCCGGCTCTGCGGCCGGTCGCCTTCCCAACCCCGATCACGAATCAGACGGAGTACTCCGGATGGCCCGGCCGATCCAGTCCCGAACGACCCCCTCCCGCCCCGATCCGGCCGCGCCGCCGCCCGCCTTCATCCTGCGCTGGCCGGCCCTGGCCGCCGCGCTGGCGCTGTTCGCCGCCAGCTTCGCCGCGCCGGCCGCGCCGTCGGCCGACGCGGGCCGCCGCGCGTTCGAGGCGGTCGACCCGTTCATCGGCACCGGCGGCGAGGGCCACACCTTCCCCGGTGCGACGGTCCCGTTCGGCATGGTCCAGCTCAGCCCGGACACCGAGATCAAGCCGCGCAAGGAGGCCTACGGCTGGGCCGCCGGCTACCGCCACGGCGACAAGACCATCGTCGGTTTCTCGCATACGCATTTCTCCGGCACCGGCCATTCGGATCTCGGCGACGTGCTGGTGATGCCGATCGCCGGCGCGGTCAAGCTCGAACGCGGCGATTCGGCGACGCCGCGCAGCGGCTACCGCTCCGCGTTCCGCCACGACGACGAAATCGCCCAGCCGGGCTATTACGCCGTCACCCTCGACGACTACAAGATCCGCGCCGAACTGACCGCCAGCGAGCGCGTCGGCGTGCATCGCTACCGCTATCCGAAAGGGCAGGCGGCGCACGTGCTGATCGACCTGCGCACGAGCATGTACGACTACCCCGGCAAGGTGCAGTGGTCGCGCGTGCGCCTGCGCGCCGACGGCACCGTCACCGGTTTCCGCGAAACCCGCGGCTGGGCGCCGGGGCGGCAGTTGTACTTCGCCATGCGCTTCTCGCGGCCGGTCAGCGGCCATGCGTTCCACGACACCGAAGCCGATGTCGTCTACAAAGGCTTCCCGCCGCCGGGCGAGAAAGACCCGACCCAGCGTGCGCAGATCGAAGGCCGGCAAGTGGTCGCCAGCCTCGATTTCAAGGACGCGCCGGGCCAGGAACTGATCGTCAAGGTCGCGATCTCGCCGGTCAGCGAAGACAGCGCCATCGCCAACCTCGACGCCGAAGTGCCCGGTTTCGATTTCGACCGCGTGCGCGCGCAGGCGCGCGAGCGCTGGAGCGAAGCTCTGTCGGCGATCGACGCCGACGGCACCGAGCCGATGCGCAAGAGCTTCTACACCGCGCTCTACCACACGCTGATGGGGCCGAGCCTGTTCATGGACAGCGACGGCCGCTACCGCGGCCCGGACAACGCGGTGCACGAGGCCAAGGGCTTCCGCTACCACTCCACGTTCTCGCTGTGGGACACCTACCGCGCGCTGCATCCATTGCTGACCCTGGTGCAGCCGGAGCAGCGCAACAACGACTTCGTCAATTCGCTGCTGGCCTCGCGCAAGCACAGCCCATACGGGATCCTGCCGGTGTGGGCGTTCCACGGCCAGGAGACGTGGTGCATGATCGGTTACCACGCCGTGCCGGTGATCGCCGATGCTTATATGAAAGGCATTCGCGGCTTCGATGCGAACGAAGCGTTGGACGCGATGGTCGCCAGCGCCGACTACGACCCGTACGACGGCATCGCCCAGTACAAGCAGTTGGGCTATGTGCCGATCGACGAAGAAGGCGAGGCGGCGTCGAAGACGCTGGAGTATGCGTTCGACGACTGGACCATCGCGCGCATGGCCGGCGAGATGGGCCGCAAGGACATCGCCGCGCGGTTCGAAAAGCGCGCCGGCAACTGGAAGCATGCGTTCGACGCGAAGACCGGATTCATGCGCGCGCGCAAGCGCGACGGCAGCTTCCGCGAACCGTTCGACCCCAGCGCCAGCGGCTACGGCAGCGACTACACCGAAGGCAACGCCTGGCAGTACTCGTGGTACGTGCCGCAGGACGTCGCCGGACTGGCGAAGGCGCACGGCGGCGGCGACAAGCTGATCGCGCGGCTCGACCAGGTGTTCGAGGCCAAGGTCGATCCCAAGATTTTCGCCCACATGGAAGACATCACCGGCCTGATCGGCTGGTACGCGCACGGCAACGAACCCAGCCACCACGTCGCCTATCTCTACGGCTACGCCGGCCAGCCCTGGCGCACCCAGGAACGGCTCAAGCAGATCATGGACAGCCAGTACGCGCCGCGTCCCGACGGTTTGGCCGGCAACGACGACCTCGGCCAGATGTCGGCGTGGTACGTGTTCACCGCGCTGGGCTTCTATCCGGTCGCGCCGGCCAGCAACGAATACATCATCGGCCGGCCGTTCCTGCCGAAGGCCACGCTGAACCTGCCCAACGGCAAGCGTTTCACGGTGGTCGCCGACGGGCTCGACGCCGCCCACACCTACATCGGCAGCGCCACGCTCAACGGCCAACCGCTCGATCGCGCGTTCCTGCGCCACGAGGAAATCCTCGCCGGCGGCGAGCTGCGCTTCGTCATGCAGGCGCAGCCGAATCGCGAGTGGGCGAGCCATCCCAAGCAGTTGCCGTACTCGATGAGCGCCGCGCGCTGAGCGCGGCGACGCGTGCGTCGGCGCAGCGGCCGACGCACGCGAGGCGCGCGACGATCAGAAGTCGTCGCGCCCGTGCGTCGCTGCCGACCAGCCGATGAACTCGGCCGCGTTGCCGTCCGGCCGCCCGCGCTTGGTCGCGTTCTGGAAATTCGGAATCGGCGTACCGCGATTCATGTAGCCGTTGACCGCGATCTCGCTGTAGCCCGGATACAGCCCGTTCGAGCGGCAATCGCGCACGCCTTCGCCGTACAGGATCGACTTGGCCATGTACTCCAGCCCGCGCGAGAAGCGCGGCTGCGCCTCGTTGCCGACCTTGAGCAGCCAGATGCTGGTGTCGCCCTGGATCGTCGCCATTTCCGCCGCCTGCGCGATCGCCGCCAGCGAATACTGCGGATGGTGGCAATCGCGCGCCGCCAACTCCTGCACTTCGCCGCTGCTGTAGACGATGCCCGGGAGCAGCTGCTTGATCCGGTTGAGCCCGGCGTTGTAACGATTGGCGTCGTCCTGATACACGCCGGTTGCCATCATCGCCAACGCCCCGGACACGCCCCAGTTGTTGGTCCGGCTCGAGGCCTGATTCGCGTACCCGTAAAGCTTGTTGATGTAGCCGTTGAAGCGATCCTGCGACGCCTGCGGCCAACCCGCCGAGCCGCCGTCGTGATGGCGCAGGATCTCCGCCGCGCTCGCCCACACCGGCAAACCCCACGCCGCCTCCAGCCACGCCTGCGGCGCGTCGGTACCCGGTGCGAGAGTGAAACCGGTGAACTTGCCCGACCACGCATCGAGGATCTGGATCGCCTTGTCGCGATTGCGCGTATCGCCGGTCACGGCCCAGCGCAGCGCGTTCAAGTACGCCGCGAACCCATCGTTCTTCCAGCGACCCTCTTGCGGCCCACCTGCCGCGCGTACGACTTCCACCGTCGCCAGCGCCTGATGCGCGTAGGTGTGCGAACCACGGCTGTCCTGCAGCAGGCGGTTGAAGCCGGTCTTCATCGCGCTGCTGTTGCCGGACTGCACCGCGGTGCGGATGCTGGCGAGGCGGTTTTGGGTCATCAGCAGGCCGGGGTGTTTGAACGGCGGCACCGCGGTCGGTGCGGCGGCGGCCGCGACGTCGGGAGCGAGGTTGCTGTAATCGGCGGCTTGAACGGAACCGGCGGCGCAGGCGAGCAGGGCCAAGGCCAGGACGTGGAAGCGGAACGGAGTCGTACGCGACATAGAAACCTCGTTGATGGTTCAGGCGGCACCGGACGCCCGCCGACAGTGCGGCGAGTCCGGATCGTGAGCCCCCCATCAGTGCGCGGCCCGCGCGGCGTCGCCGCCGTCGCGTTCCGCAGCGCCGCGCGGCGTGGAAAGCCGCCGGCGCAGGCACGCGTCTGGTGCGCGTGTCGAAGCCATGCTGCCCGAGGCGGGTGCACGAAAAATGCGACTGGCGCTGGGCAAGTCGGGTCGCGGGAATCGTATAAAGGCGAGCGGATTCGCAGTTCGGTGGCGTGCGGTGCGGTCCCCACGCCGACGTGGGCGGCTCGGCGCATCCTCGGCCGGCCGCGAGACCTTCGCTCCCCGGGCTGACTGGACCGCGGCGCTGCTTTAGAATCCCGGCTCTTGCGGGCCTATAGCTCAATGGTTAGAGCAGAGGACTCATAATCCTTTGGTTCCAGGTTCGAGTCCTGGTGGGCCCACCATGTCGCTGAACCAAAGGATTATGAGTCCTTTGCTCTAACCATGCGGCGGCCCGACCCAAGCCAACGGATCGAGCATCAACCAAAAGCCCTCGGCGCCCTTTTCCGCCAGCACCATCTGCGCCCCAAGATCGCTGCCGCGTTCGCGGAATTCCAGCTCCAGCGCGGTCCAGTCTTCGACTTCATCATCGCCGTCGTCGTACACCTGCCGCACCAACAAATGCCCCGGCGCCTGCATCCGCCATTCGAACGGCAGCGCTTCCTGCCCGAACGCCGGCGACCAGCTGTGCAGCACGCCGCGGCCGCCGTCGTGGAATTCGATGCGATCGCCGGTCAGGCCGGCGGCCGTGCCCAGCGCCGATTGCCAGCGGCCGACCGGGCCGCGCAGCAGGATGTGCGATCGATGTTCTGCGTTCATGGCCTGCATTTTGCCGGAATGGAGTCGGTACCGGATCGGCGCGAGTCGCGCCGTCAGCCGCCGACTTCGATCGGTTTGCCTTCCACCACCAACTCGTAAACGGTCTTGGTGATTTCCGAACCGGCCATATAGCCGACCGCGCCGGCCGCGAGCGTGCCGACGCCGTACGCGGCCCAGCCCCACGGGCCGGTGGCGTTGACCGGTGCGGCGACGGACGCGAACGCGCCGCCGGTGGCGGCCGCGCCGGCCCAGCCGCCGGCCACTTCGACCACGGTCTTGACCTTGTCCTCGGCGGTGTAGATCCGGTACGCGTCGGCGGCCACGCCGACCACGATCAGCACTCGTCCGCCGACCCGGAACGCGCCTTCGACCTTGCCGGCCCAGCCTTCGCGCGCGGCCAGGTCGTTGGCCGACTTGAGCACGTCCGGCTCGACCTTGGCGCCGCTGTTCTTGATCACATCCAGCAGGCCTTGGGCGCCGCCCTGGATGCGCACGTTCTCGGCGCGGCTGGTCAGGGTGAATTCGCCGTTGGACGAGCGCGAGAAGATGCTGTCTTGCAGGGTCACCTTGCCGACGCCGCTTTCGGACTTGGCCACGGTTTCGCCGACTTCGGTCCACATCTGCCGCTCGGCCATCTTGCTGGCGCTGCGTTCGATGGTGTTCTGGTTGCGCTTGGACAGCGGATCGTCGGGACCCTTGCCGGCCTTCTCGCGCACTTGCTTCTCGACCTCGGCATGCGCGGCGGCGTGCTTGCGGTCGTAGATCTCCAGCAGTTCGCGCTCGCCGAACTGCAGCGGCGGCTTGCCGCTGGTGTTGGCGACTTCCACCGGCACCACCACGCCCTTGTCGTTGCCGACGCCGACGTGCGGGTTGCCTTCGGTGACGAACCACGACACCGGGCCGACCTGGCCCAGTTCGGGGCGGAACGGCGGCTTGCCTTCGGAGATGTTGCGCAGCAGTTCGGCGGCGACTTCCGGCGTGACCGCGCCGTTGCCGGGCGCGCCGCCCACCGCGCCGTTGCTCATGAACGGAATGCCGGCGGCGGCGCCGTTCGGCGTGGTCGGATCCAGGCTGGAGCGGTCCTGCGCGGCCAGCAGCTTGAGCAGGCCCGACTGCGCCGAGGTCGGCGCCAGTTCGATCTTGCCGTCGCGCGCGGCCGACAAATCGATCGCCGCGCCCTGTTGCTGCGGATCGGCTGACGGCGCGTGCAGCTTGCCGTCGTCCAGCGTCGCCGCGCGGCGCGCGAACTCGTCGGCGGCCTGCGGCGACAGGCCGGCGTCGGCGGCCATCTGCCGGTAGCCCTTGTCGAGCACGCTGCGTTCGCTGTCGCCAGGGGTGACGTCGACGGCGACGCCGTGCTGGGTGCCGACCGGCTTGGCCCCGTCCAGGCGCTGCACGGTCTGCACCGCATTGGTCAGGGCGAGCTGATCCATCGGCAGCAGGCGCGAGCCGACCGCGTCCTGCAACTGCTGGCCCTGTTCGGGATGCTGGCGCGCGTAGTCGGCGACCGCGTAGGCCATGCCTTCCACATCGGTACGGCCGCAGTACTGGTTGGCCGAGACGATGCGGTTGGCTTCGGCCAGCACCGCGGCGTCGTAGCTGGAGTCGGTGGGCAGCGGAAAGATCGGCGGAGGCGCGACGGGACGGGTGGGGTCGGTCATGGACGCGGGCGCGAGTGGGGTTTGCCGTAAACCTTAATAGGGAATTCGGCGCGCGCAAGCTAGGAGCGACCCTAGCGCCGCGGCGGCGCCTGCGCGGCCGCGGCTTCGATTCTGACCGCTGCGGCGACCCCGCGTTTTTCGTCGTGATCGCGATCGCCGCGATGCGTCGAAAAATCTTGCGCCGTGCTTTCGCGGTTTCCGGGGAACGTGGTGCCCCAGCTTTGACAGCGGTGCGAGGGTCGGGCTTCAGCGGTGAGGCACTAAATTAAGGGCGTCTCCGAATGTCTGCGGAACCCAGCGCCAGACAAACACCCTTGGCGACTTCTCTATCAGTTTGCCGATCATGTATTCGATGGACGACGGATGGTCGATGCAAGGCGCAACCAGATATACGGAGGCGTCCGAAACGTACTCAAGCAGCGCGACCAAGGCTCTCGATGAGTTCGTTTGGTTGTTGGTGGACTGCCATGTCCGATATCTGAGGTCGAATGAATTGTTGGCCTACTCAGGGCGCAACCAGTCTGCCGTGTTTGTGTAGAAGCGTCCCTTGGCAGTGACCTGTTCAGTCGGCGGCGGGGCTATGGAATCATGGCGCGCGCAACGATTTATTGGTACTCCTATCCATGCCCAATGACGGGCGAAGATGGGAATCGACATGAAAGTCACACGAAAGTTGCCGCGTTTGATCGCGCTCGCGGCGTTCTGTTGCGGCGCTGCGTTCTCGCTGAGTGCGTTCGCCGATGGTCCCCTCAATCCATGGGAAGTCTGTCAAAACCGGTGCGAAGTGACTTACTTCGCTTGTGGTTCCAGTCCTGCGTGCGTGGCCGAATACAAGGCTTGCAAGCGGCGTTGCGGCATTCCTCCCTGATCGCGGGGCGCAAGCCCGGCTGAGCGGAAGCCCGCGGGGGCATTTCGTTCCCGCGGACTTCCAAAAGGCCCGCGACGTAGCGGCGGCATGCGTTTTCAGCGGCCGGCTCGCCTTGAAAGCCGACGACATGCTCGAGGTCGGCCGCGAAACCCGCGTGCGGGACGCAGGCATAACGCGGAATCGCGTTATGCCGGACTCCGTAACGATCCTTGTCGGCCTAGGGCCGACTCCGCACTGGCGCTCCCATTGCCTATCGAGCGGTAAGCATCGGCACATAGGGCATCCAGTCTTGACACGCCATGGTGAAGTCCTGATCCGTGGGTACCAGAGACAGCCCGTCGACGGCGGAGAACGTCCGGACGGTGTAGAAAATCACGTCGTTGGATCCTTCCGGGACCTCATGAAGCAGATGGTCCGGCTTGACGGTCGACGAGATCGAAATGCTGGACGCGGCCGATCCGTCGTCGCTGATGCTCGCAGTGCAGATTCCTTGGGTGAAGATGTAGGTGTACACGCCGGTCTCTTCGTCGATCTCACTGTCGAGCGGGTAGCCGACTCCGATCCGGTAGACGCCGGTGCTTACGCGCGACGGCGCTACGCCGATCCCGCAGTCGCTTTCGCCCGTGGAGGTTTGCAGCGAGCCGTCCGAATTGATGTAGCCGACGCACTTGCCATGAGCCGTATGCGGATCGATTGCGAGAAAAAGCGCCAACAAGGACAGGGCGGGGATTTTCAAGTCGAACCATCGATGCGCGCGAGCGAGTTTCGCGCTTTCGTCAGTGCTGTTCATTCGGGTTTGCTCAAAGAGAAGGGCGTGGTCTTGCCGGCCTGATCTAGTTGACGCAAGACAGGGAAAAATCCAGATCCGTCGGCGCCAGCGGCGATGCGTTGACGGCCGCATGGGTGCGTACCGTGTACGTGACAGTGCCATTGTGACCTGGGGGGACCACTCGCGGAGCCGTCGTAGGCTTCAGGTCGGGCCAGATCTTTACGGTCGACGCCGCGTCGCTGCCGTTGCCGGCGGTCACCGTGCAGATGCTCGCATGAAGCGTGTACAAGACTGCGCCGGTCGCCGGATCGGTCGTCTCTTCGATCGGATGATTCACGCCTACTTTGTAGACCCCGGCGCTCACGTGAACCGGGTTGTTGATCCAGCAGTCGGTTTCCCCGCGTCGCGCCTGCACCGATCCATCGGCATTGATGTAGGCCGTGCACGTGCCATATGCGAATACGGAAGGCGAGGCGACGGCGCATGCGAGCGCGATGCCTGCGCATGCCGTGGCGAACAACGGCTTGCCGGCGCGGCGCGAGCGCTGCGGTGGGTTCGGTTTTCTGCGCATGATTGCGGCACCTTCATAAGGGCGATGGCGCTCTGAGGGAGCGCCAAAGATACTGGGCGCCCTGCGGGGCCTTGTCTGTGACCGGCTTGCCGCTAGTGTTCGCGAAAGCCCGGATTTTCGCGTCCGAAACGGGGAGGTCGCGCAGGCGCGCAGTCGGGTCGCACACGGATTTCACAAGCGCCAGCCAGTCGACTGCCGGGCCGGACCGCCTGCCGCACAGCGCCGAAACAGCCGGCGTCCACGCTGCGAAAGACCATCGGCAGCCGGTCACTTTGGTGCGTACGACGGCAGGCTTCGAAACAACGCGAGGCTCCGCGCAGTGGCTCACGCCAGCTATCCAATCATTTCAGCGGCAGAAACAGTTCCACTACAACCTCATGCGCCGACATCCCCGGAATGGGCGCGAGCCGGCGCCGGCAATAGAGCGGAAAATCGCGCGCTTCTTCGCCGCTGGCCGGAAGCCAGTCGCGATAGAGATACAGCGCGGCGGGTTCGAGATTGTCAGTGTTGCCGGGATAGCGCAGCACGGCGCAGCGGCCGCCCGGAATCGTCCCGGGTTTCACCTCGGCATCGTTCGCCGTGATGGGCCGGTCCGTCGCAACGCACAGGTCCATGCTGTAGTCGGCGGGGTCCGCAGGCGTTCGTTCGGACCGGAACACCATAAAGCTGGGGCTCGACTCCGGCGGCAAGCCGGCGCTCTTGCGCCAACGCATGAAACGTTCGCGCGTTTCGGCGATGGCGCTCCGGTCGCCGCGATGTTCGATCATCGCCACCGGCGTATCTGCTACCTCGCGGACCACTACGTCGTTGCGATCGAAAACAATATGCATGAGCTTGTTCCTTGCGTTGTCGAGGGGGCCGAAGGCCGCGAGCCACACGCCCCAGTCGGGGGCTTTCCGAAACGATGACGGCGACTGCCCGAGCCGCTGCCTGAAGGCGCGGGCGAAAGCCTCGGGCGCGTCGTAACCGGCTTCCATCGCGATATCCGTAACGCTCGGCATCTCACTGGACGTCAGTCGTTGAGAGGCGCGCCGCATTCGCATGAGCTGGACATAACGGTGCAGCGACAACCCGAAAGCGGCCGCGAACTGGCGATGGAAATGAAACTTGGAGAAGGCGGCGGCCCGGCTGACCGCGTCCAGATCCAGGTCGGAATCGAGGTTCCGATCGATGTGCGCCAGCACGTTGCGCATTCGGGAGTAGTAATTTTGCGTCGCCGTTTTCATGGCTCGCCTGGGTCATCCGTTCCGGAGTGGCCAGGCTATCCTGCTCCTCCTGGCCGCGCCGCGCCCGACCGATCTTGCTGAGCTGGAGCAGGACTAAGCGGCGCAGAAGGTCGAATTGTGCCGCGCGCGCCGCAGGCAGGCGAGCAGGGAGCCGAAGCGCTCGCGCCGCCGCGGAGCATCGATGGTCGCTGGGGCGATCGCGATCATGGAGCTACGGGCGCCCGCCGGACACGCGAGGCGAGCCGGCACAACGCGCCGGCGCCGCGGTCCTCAGAACTTGCACCGCACGCTGGCCAGCACCGTTCGCGGCTCGCCGAAAGCGGTGCGGTCGCTGCTGGCGCCGCCGGGAATGTAGCGCTTGTCGAACAGGTTCTTGAAGTTCAGGCGGGCATCCCAGCGCGCGGCTTCGTACGAGAGCGCGGCGTCGAAGGTGGTGTAGCCGTCGAGGCGGAACGGCCGCTGGTATACCGGATCGAGCGGCTCATAGTTGTTGGCCAGACGCTCGCTCTCGGCGTGCGCGCCCAAGGCGATGCCCAGGCCGCTGAGCGGACCGGCGGGCACGGTGTAACGCGCCCACAGATTGGCGCTGTGGCGCGGCACGCCGGCTAGCCGTGCGCCCGAAGGCAGAGTCTGATCGCGCACGATTTCGGCCTGGGTCCAGGCATAGGCGAAGCTCAACTCCCAGTCGGCGCGCGGCCGCCATTGCCCTTCCAGCTCCACGCCGCGGCTGCGCTGTTCGCCGCGGGTGATGTAGTAGTTGGGATGTTGCGGATCTTCGCTGGCCATGTCCTGGCGGGTCAGCTCGAACACCGACAGCATCGCGTTGATGCGGCCGTCGTGCGGCGCGAGCTTCAGGCCGATTTCGTTGTTGACGCCGCGTTCGGGCGGCAGGGCGCTGCCGTCGAAGCTGCGGTAATTGGCTTGCGGCGCGAACGAACGCGAATGATTGAGGTACAGCGCCAACTGCGGCCGCAGCGCATAGGTCAGGCCGACGCGCGGGCTGAACTGCCGGTCCTCGGCGCGCCCGGGGCCGACGCCGCTGGAGGCGACGTCCCAGCGTCCGCCCAAGGTCAAGGTGGTGCGCGCACCGAGCTTGGCGTGATCCTGCAGGTACACGCCGCGCTGGCGCATGGCCTGATCGGTACGGGCGCCGTTGATGAAGGCCGGATGCAGGCCGGTGCGGCCGTACACCGGAGCGAACACATCCAGATCGTAGGGGCCCGGATCGAACGTATCGGTGTAATAGGAACGACGCTCGCTGTAGTCGTAGCCCAGCAGCCAGCGATGCTCGATCGCGCCGGTACGCAGCGTACCGCTCAGGCTGGTGTCCGAACGCAGGTCGTGGCCGCGCTCATCGTAGGGGCCGTAATAGAACCGCCCGAACGTGCGCAGGTCCGGGCTGACGCCGGCGACGAACAGCCAATGGTCCCAACTGTCGTGGAACTCGGAATACCGCACCGACTGGCGCAGTACCAGGCGCTCGCTGAAACGGTGCTCGAAGCTGTAGCCCAGCGCGTCGTAATCGCGGCTCTGCACCGCCGGCGCGTCGCGCTCGTTGATCGCACGGTGGCGCGGCAGGCGGCCGTTCGGATTCGCAAGCGCGCTGCCGTAGGCGGGGATCGGCGACCACGGATTGATCCGGTCGCGCTGCCAGGTGCCGAGCAAGGTGATCGAAGTCGCTTCGCCGATGTTCCAGGTCAGCGACGGCGCCAGATACTTGCGTTGCGCGCCGGAGAAATCGACGAAGAAGTCCTGGTCGCGGTAGATGGCGTTCAAGCGCGCGAGCACCCGGCCGTCGCGGTCGAGCGGGCTGTTGGCGTCGATGCCGACTTCGCGCAGGCTGTAGGAGCCGGCGGCCAGATCCACCGTGGCGAAGCGCTGCTCTTGCGGCCGTTTGCTGACCAGGTTGACCAGTCCCGACAGCGGCCCCTGCCCGTACAGACCCGAAGCCGGCCCCTTCACCACTTCGAGGCGATCCAGACCGCTGAGCTCGGTCGTCGCCATCGCATTCGACCACAGCAGGCCGTCCAGATAGGTCGCATCGGCCGAGGCGTTGAAGCCGCGGAGGTTGAAACCGTCGAAGAAACCGTAAACGTCGTTGCTGGTGACGCCGGCGACGTTGCGCAGCGCTTCGGGCAGACGGCGCGCGCCTTGCGCGTCGAGGGTTTCGCGGGTGACGGTCGACACCGCCTGCGGCGTTTCCAGGGTCGGCGCATCGAGCTTGAGCGCGGCGCTGGTTTCGCGGCGACGCTGGCCTTGCACCACGACATCGTCCAGGGTCACCGCCTTGCCGGCCGCGGCGTCGGCGGCGGGCGTCGCTTCGGCTTCTGCCTCGGCGGCGCGGGCGCGCGGGCTTGGCGCCATTGCGGCGGCCAGGGCGAGCGCGAGTACGCCGCCGCGGCGCGCGTTCGCAGCGACGCGCGCTCGTGCGTGCGTCGTGGGCGCCAGGGAAAGGTTCGCGGCAAGCGGAGGGGAAAGGGACAGACGCATGACGGGCTCCGGGGGGAAAGCGCCGTCTGCCGCTCGGGCCTCAGGCCGCCGGGCACGTGTGCGTGGTTGCGCCGCGCAGGCTGCGCGGCGCGCGAATGATAGGCCAAGCGCCGAAGCCGTCGCAAATCCAGGCCCGGCGGGCTGGGCTGTCGCTGGCCGTTGCCCGGATCTAGCCCTTGGGGGGCGGGGCTGCAAGGCGAGTCGTCATGAGTGGGCTATCTCCGAGTAATCCTGGGCAATCGAGAAAGTCGGATTCGGCTTGCCCGGGTTCCACCAGCGCCGGAGGTCTCGCGCCTTTCGGCAAAACGCCGCTCTCTGGCGTGTTGCGGGCGCTCCATCCCTGCCTGCGTTGTCGTTTCAGTCGCGGATTCGCCGCGCCCCACGCCGAGCCTTCTGGATTTCAGCGGTCGTGCCGAATATCCGCTCGGGCCGGGTTATCCCGTTGCAGAGCTCACTGGAGAAATGGTCTTGCGATTGCCTGGCTTCAGGGCAAATCGGCTTTTCCCCGAAACGTCAGCGCCGATCCGGCTGTTGCACGAATGAAACGCGTCGCTCGCTGGTTGCCGACGCTTTTGCGAGCGAAGTCGCATTGGCGCGAAATGGCCGCCGAATTCTGTGAGAGGAATCAAGCATCGATCGAAAAAAATGGCCGCCGCTTCCGCTCGACAGCGTAGTAGCTGGCGATGCGCCAAGACGCAGACGCTTGACCCCTAAGACGACGGTGCTTCCGTCGAATCGCGCAAACGGCGCGTGTTTCGACGGGAGCCGCTGGCTCCGTGCAGCCGGCGAATGCAGCAGCGGCGCCTCCCGGTCCTGGAGGCCAATCATTACGAAGGAGATTCCAGTATGGCAGGCATCCAATGGGCGGCTCCCCAATCCCTGGGCTACATCCCGTCCGGCAAGCTCGTGACGTTCACGGCGATGCATCAGGCCGAATACACGCAATACGTCCAGATCATCGACGCCAACAACCAGCCCATCAGTTTTTATACCTTGGACGGCAGCCAGGCGAAGTTTCCGATCTCGGGAAGCGGCGTCAACGTCGGCTTCCTCCAGAACGGCGCCGGCCGGTTCACCATGGCGGACGGGATGAAGGTCCAGTTCGGCAGCAGCGGGTCGCAACCTCCGAAGGTCTCGGCGGGCACTCCCGTCGTGTTCTTCATCGTCGACCAAATATTCGGTGGGGGCACCTTGTACGTAACGGAAGACGGCGCCGATAACGACTACAACGACACCAGCTTCGTTATCCAGTGGTACCAGTACGTGGGCTGACCCGCTTCCGCCCCGTTTCCGATCGAAGCGGGGCGGCATGACCGCTCATGAATTCCCATGGCAGCCGCGGTGGATCGCGTGGATTCACCGCGCGGCGCAACAACGACGGAGTGCGGCAATGAAGACCAGGATCATTATGTTCGGCGCACTCGCCAGTGCGCTGGCGATGTCCGCAGCGTGTACGAAAACCGAACCCACTGTCGCCGCTTCAGCGATCTCCAAGGACCAGACGACGCCGTTTCCGGGCGGCGCGCCGATCACGGCGGCCGACCTGACCGCGACGCCGGCGGTTTTGCCCGCCGCGCCGCCGGCGTACAACTACGATCCCTACAACCCGAACATCACCCACGCGCAGTACGCGCGTTTCGCTTGGCGTCAGTTCATCCACTTCAATTCACCGGCGCAGAAGAACGGCGTCGATGCCGCCGGCAAGTCTCCGGTCGTGCGCGGGACCATCGATCCGGGCCGCAACTTCGCCGCATCCGGCGCCAGCGACTTCTACCAGAGCGGCACGGGCGCCGCTTCCAACTTCAGCAGCAATCAGCTGGTCTGGGAAACCTTCGCGCACCGGTCCGAGCTGTTCCCCGCGGGTTCGGCTCCCAAAGGGAACCTCGCGGCGCTGGATCCCGAGTACGTCTTCCAGGGCAACCTCAAGGTCGCCTCGACCGATGCCCGGTTCAACAATCTCGACGAAAACACCCAGATCGGCCAGAACCAGATCTTCTTCCCGAAGAACGGCAGCACGCCGTCGGCCAACCCCCAGGACGATCACATCATCCTGTTCCAGGCCAAGGTGAACCCGGTCGAATACGACTACATCAAATCCATCTACAACGCCGACAAGCCCCCGGCCTCGCTGGAACTGCCTCCCAACGGGACGAACCAGGCAGAGTCCGTCGAGGTCAAATCGGCATGGCGGGAAATGACGCCGGCCTTGATCGCGTCCGGCCGTTATCACACGGCCGAAGCCTTGTACTACTACAAGGAAAATGGGGTGACTCAGGCGCGCGTGGCCACGTTCGGCCTGGTCGGCCTGCACATCCTGCGCAAGATGGAAAACTACCCGACGTTCGTCTACACCACCTTCGAACAGATAGACAGCCTGACCACGCCGGACAAGCAAGACACCGGCTTGTATCTCATCAACCTCTACAACGAGATGCAGTACGACGCATCGGTGCCGCCGGCGACGCGGCCGTCGGCGATCCTCAATTCCGGATCCAACCGGACCCTGGTCGAACTGCCGTTGGCGGGCCCGGTGGACAGCGCTCACGGCTACGCCGTCGTTCCCGGCAAATACACCATCCCCAACGGGTTTTCGGGTCCGATCAAGGTGCAGAATCCGCCGGTGGCGACCAGCGCGGTCTTTGAGGTCAACAACGAAGTCCAGCAAGCGATGGCCAGCACGCCCGCGTTCAAGGACTCGGTGTGGCGGTATTACCGTCTGGTGGGGCTGCAGGTGTTGCCGACCAACGAGGACACCTCCGTCACGCCGGCCAAGCCCGATCCGCTGACCCAGGACTTTTACCTGGCGAACATCGTGATCGAGAGCAGCCAGCCCGGCATCCAGTTGTTCAAGGGCGGAGTCAAGGATCCCGATCCCGACAAGCAGCAATTCACCCTGCTGGCCAAGCGCGGGTTGCCGAGCATTCTGGGCGTGAAGTCCTTGCCTCCGAACACCGACAAGGTGGTGATGGGCGGCTGCATGGGGTGCCACGGCAACGCGCAATATCCCAGGAACGCTCAAGGCCAGGGTTCGAGCATCTTCAGCTTCCTGATCAACCAGGGCACGCTGACGGGGCAAGGCTTCAGCGCCGACGTGCGCAACGAATCGTCTGCGGAGTTGAGCGCGAAGCGTCTGGAGTATCTGGTCTACTAGCCAGTGCGCGGGCCCGGAAGCGTTCTCGCTTCCGGGCGACGCGTGGCCGTCGCGCGGCGCACTCGTCAGTCCGAGCCTTCGTCGGGCCCGGACTGACCCAGACATGCATCGGGGTGCGGCGAATCTACCGGCCTAGGCCTTCGCGCTTGTCCTTGGGGGCTTGCTCGGGCTTGATCTCAGGGGCCAGATTTCTGGTCCCGATATCGGCTTGCTTTGAAGGCGATAACGGATTTCCCGTTTTGACGATCAAAGGGCAGTGGCCCAGGCCGGTGGTTCCGGTTTCGCATTGCGAGTAACTGGTGCACGAGCCGTCGGAGTTGTGTTGAATGCATGAGGAGCAACAGTATTTTACCGGCCCGGGCGAATCGACCTTGTGGTACACCCTTTCGGCATGAGCGGTAAAGACACTCAGAAAACCTACGCACAGTACGAGCGCTTTGGTGTGCATTGTCGGAAGTTCCTTCTAGTGGGCAGTGTGGTTGCTGGGCCTGCGCTGCATCGGTCCGATTCGGCCTGCCTCCTTGGATCTGCGTGGGTGTGGGGTGGGCGTGTTGTATCACCGGCAATTGCCGCAGCAAGACGCCGTCGGGCATCGCGTTAATTTCTAGTTAACTCGATGGACGGCATCGATTCAGGGAGTTCGGAACGCGCGATTGGGACGCTAAAAAACGCATCGTCGCGGTCGAAGCGGACACGTTGAATTTCGCGCTCCGGATCTCGCGCTTCGCAGGATTCCACGGAGTTCATTGCCGAACGACTGCGTCGCTTCGGTCGCGCTATCGCCAGGAAGTGATGGACCTCGGGCCGATGACGATTCCTTCCGCAACTGGCGAAAACGGCTCAAGCACAGAGAACGGCGATGCGATCCCTGGGCAGGGATCGAAGCGTCGCGACGACGCATCTGCGCGAAGTAGCGGTCTCGATCAAGGCGTTCGCGACCGTCCCGCCGCCTGACCGGCGACGTCCTCCCGCGCCGCGATTCTCTCCACGAGCGTGTCGATCGCCGCTTCCATGGCGCTCGCGGTCTGGTCGCCGCTTTGGTTGGTGATGACGAACAGGCCCAGATCGTATTTCGGCACGATGTAGATGTAGCACTGCGACCGGGGCACGCCGCCGTGATGGGCGTAGTAGACGCCCTTCAGGCGGTCGCCGCCGACGATGTTCCAGAAGTAGCCGATGCTGAAGTCGGAATCGAATCGGACCAGGGTTCGATGCGATTCCGTCGCGACAGGGCCGCCGGCCAACTGGAATTTCAGGTACTTCATCATTTCCGGGACGGTCGCTTTGACATTCCCGGATGCGCCCCACGGCAATTGCGGCATGGGCGTGGTCGCCGCTGGGTTGTCGCTGTGATAGCCGACCGCAAGCCTGCCCGCGTCGGCATCGCGCAGTCTGATCCCGACGTCCGTCATCGCCGCCGAGTCGCGCAGAAAATCGCGCAGCAGCGACTCGTAGTCGGTCTGATACACGGTCTCGAGCACATGCGCCGTCAGTTCCGTTCCGGCGCTGGAATAGGCGTACTTCCTTCCGGGCATCCGCGGGATGTCGACATCGTGCAGATCCTTCAGGAACTCCGCCTTGCCGTAGTTCGCGTAGATGGCGTTGAGCTTTCCGGGCGTAGCGTGATCGGTGAAGTCCGCGAGCGCCGCGTTCGCGCGCTCCGGCAACATGCTGGGCAGGCCGCTGGTGTGCGACAGCAGGTGGCGGATGCGGATGGGCTCGCCGTCGTATTGCAGGTTCGGATAGGGCTCGCCCAGATACTTGCGGACGTCGTCATCGAGACTCAGCTTGCGCTCCAGCACGGCCTTGGCCACCAGGCCGCCGGCCATGGTCTTGCTCAACGATCCGATTTCGTAGAGGGTCGCGTCGGTCGGCGGGCTCGGCTTGCCGGCGTGCATGTCGCCGCGGTGGACGACGATTTCCCTGCCCCGGTACACGACGCCGATCGATGCCGAATGGAGCAAGGGTTGCCCGATCAATGTAGTGGCGGCCGCGTCGACCTCCGCCTCCAGGTCTTTCGCCGGGGCGTTCGTTTTCGCGCAGCTTGCGAGCGACAGTGCGGCGGACAACACGAAGAAGACGAGCCGCCGCCTGTTCGGAGCAATCAACGAAGTTTCCGGCATGCGTCGGCGCCTGAAGGGGGCATGGAAAGGGCTCATAAGGTAGCCGAACGGCAAAGCGCACGCTCGCGTCGCTCGGCGGATGCGATTTCGCTTTCGCGGCTTCGCGGCAGGGAGAATGGGGCGCCGCGCTTTCGCGGCTCGGCCTGGGGCTCTGGATCGGGAACGCGCCCGGATTTCCGGCCTCCCGGTAAGGCGCCTTCGGCTTCGTCCCCCCTCGGCGCGCGCGGATTTTCCGGGAATTTCACAGTCGCCGCCTTGACCGGAAATAGGCAACTTGACACGCAGGCCGCCGCCCACCAAAGTCGGCAACGCCCGATAGCGCCGCACATGCATGCAGCGCACTGCGCGGATCAGCAACTGACCGCATACCCGTTCGCATTGTTCTCTGGGGGGAACAGCCGCACCGCAGCACGTCTGCCGTGCATGGCCTGAAAAGGTCGGCGCTTGCGCGCCCGCCTCCTTCCCTATCCACCAGGCATCCGGAGAACGAATCTAATGAGCATCAGAGTGGCAGGAATCTTGCTGTCCGGCGTTTTGCTGACGGCCGGGCTGTCGCCCGCGCACGCGCAAAGCGTCAGCTGCGCGGGCATCGCCGAATGGAACGCGGCGACCATCTATAACGCGGGCAGCAAGCTCGTCTATCAGGGGCGGCTGTACCAGGCGACGATGTCGATCTGGAACACGCCGCCCACGCATTGCCCCAGCTGCGGCTACTACCAGGATCTTGGCGCGTGCAGCGCGGGCGGCAACACGCCGCCGACGGTCGCGTTGACCGCGCCCGCGAACGGCGCGAGCTTCACCGCGGGCGCCACCATCACCGTTACCGCGAATGCGGCCGACGCCAACGGCAGCGTCGCCCAGGTGCAGTTCTTCCGCGGCAGCACCTCGCTCGGCGTCGATACCACGGCTCCGTACAGCGCGAGCTGGGCCAATGCGGCCGCAGGCAGCTACGCGATCACCGCGGTCGCGACCGACAACGAGGGCGCCACCACGACCTCCGCGGCGGCCAACATCACCGTCAATGCCGGAACGCCCGACACCACGCCGCCGAGCGTGCCGGCCGGATTGGCCGCGGCGTCGGTGACCTCGTCCAGCGTCAACCTGAGCTGGAACGCTTCGACCGACAACGCCGGCGGCAGCGGCGTCGCGGGTTACGACGTGTACCGCAACGGCACGCTGGTCGGTTCGCCTTCCGGCACGTCCTTCAGCGACACAGGGCTGGCCGCGTCCACTGCGTACAACTACCGCGTGCGCGCCCGCGACAACGCCGGCAACGCTTCGGCGCAAGGCACGCAGATCAGCGCGACCACCAGTGCCGGCGGCGGCGACAACACCTTGCCGCGGCATGCGCTGGTCGGGTACTGGCACAACTTCACCAATCCGTCCGGCGCGACCTTCCCGATCAGCCAGGTCTCCAACGACTTCGACGTCATCGTGGTCGCGTTCGGCGACGACGCGGGCAACGGCGCCGTCAGCTTCACGGTCGATCCGGGCGCCGGCACCGAAGCGCAGTTCAAGGCCGACGTGGCCGCGGCGCGCGCGCGCGGCAAGAAGGTGGTGCTGTCGCTCGGCGGCCAGAACGGCACGGTGACGCTCAACAACGCCACCCAGGTCGCCAACTTCGTCAACAGCATGGAGGACCTGATCCGCTACTACGGGTTCGACGGCGTCGACATCGACCTGGAAAGCGGCGCAGGCGTCTACCACGGCGCGGCGGTGCAGACCAACCTGGTCACGGCGATCAAGCAGCTCAACACGCGCATCGGCCCGTCGTTCTACCTGTCGATGGCGCCCGAGCATCCGTATGTGCAGGGCGGATTTACCGCGTACAGCGGGATCTGGGGCGCGTATCTGCCGATCATCGACGGACTGCGCCAGGAGCTCGACCTGATCCACGTGCAGTACTACAACAACGGCGCGCTCTACACGCCGTACAGCCAGAACGGCCTGGCCGAGGGTTCGGTCGACATGCTGGTCGGCGCCAGCCTGATGCTGATCGAAGGGTTCCGGACCAACAACAACACCGGCGTCGTCTTCAACGGCCTGCGGCCGGACCAGGTCGCGCTCGGCCTGCCTTCGGGGCCGTCCTCGGCCAACAGCGGACAGGCGTCGCAGGCGACGATCGCCAATGCGCTGAACTGCCTGACGCGGCTGCAGAATTGCGGGGCCATCCGGCCGCAGCAGGCCTATCCGACCTTCCGCGGCGTCATGACCTGGTCGGTCAATTGGGACAAGCACGATGGCTTCAACTTCTCGCGGCCGGTGCGGACGACGTTGAACGCCTTGCCGTGAGCGGCCGCTGAAAAGTCGCGGGCAGGGCGACGCTGAGCCTGCCCGCCGACCCGCTCCTGCGCGGCGCCCCCTGGTGGGCGCCGTTTTTTTCGCATCGAGCCGTTCGACCGCTGTCGGCGGCGGCCGGCGCGCCGCGCTCGCATCGCGGTTTCGCGCAGCGCTCCCGCGAATGCGCGCACATCGCCAAGCTGACTGATTCACGTATCGACGCGCTCAAGCGGCGGACACAATCGCTGCACGGGTGCCTGCGCAAGCCGGCGTACGCAGAAGCCCGTCCTGCCGCCGCCCCGGCGCGCTGCCGTATTCGCAGGCGGAACTCAAGCCGCTCGGCTCGCGTGCAGCGCGACCCTCGAACAGGCCGCGCTCTTGCCGGCCGCCGGCGGAGCCGCGCCTTGCGCGGATCTGCGGCGTCGGCCGTGCCGCATGGGCTCGTGCGGCCAAATCCGGGCTATTGCCACACCTCCGGCTTGACTTCATCATTGAAAGCTATGCCCTGGGGAGGGACGCATGCAGCGCGCAGCGTGCTCCAGGCGGAAGCTCTGACACGTGAGCGCCACCCAACGACACCCCGTCGCGGCCTGGCAGGCGGGCGCTCTTGCGCTCGTCGTCGGGCTGACCGTGATTGTTCCGGCGCTGGTGTTGCGCGGCGCCGGCGAGGCGGCCAAGCATTCGTCGGACCTGGTCCGCCACACCCTGGAAGTCGATGCGCAGGCGCAGTCGCTCGCGCTGCATGTGCGCGACACCGAAGCGGCCGCGCTGTCGCTCGCCGCCGGCGTCGACACGCCGCGCCTGCGCCAGCGCCTGGCCGCCAGTCGCCGGCAGATCGGCAGCGCGATGACCGCGCTGCAGCGCCTCACCGAGGACAACCCGGAACAGCAGCGCCGGCTCGGCGAACTGCAGAACCAGGTGAGTCTGCGCCTGGGCAACATGGATGCGCTGACGCGGGCGGGCGCGGCGTCCACGCGCGCCGAGGTCGACGCCGCGGTGCGCCAGTTCCCGGTCGGCGATCTCATCGCCCAGGTCATCGCCGAAGAACGCGGCCTGCTCGCGCGACGCCAGCAGCAATATCGGCAGCGCGCTTCGCTGACCGAGCTGACCCGCTGGCTCGCGGTCGCCGCCCAGGTGCTGCTGCTCGGCGCGGCGGCGGTCTATGCCGTGCGCCAGTTGCGCCGGCGCGTGGGCGCCGAGCGCGACGCCGCGCAGGCCAGCGCGTACGCGGGGCTGGTGCTCGATACGGTGCGCGAGCCGATCGCGGTGATCGACGCCGATTTCCGTCTGGTGCTGTTCAACCCCGCGTTCGCGGAGTTGTACGGGCTGCCGCCCGATGCGCACGGCCGCAGGCTGGCCGAGCTGGAAGGCGACGCCTGGACCGACGAGGAGACCGTGCGCCGGCTCGGCGACGTGCTGTCGCGCGGACGCGAGATGTGGGACTACGAGTGCGGGCAGACCACCGCCGACGGCGTGCGCCGCACCATGCTGATCAACGCGCGGCGGATGCCGCTGGGCGAGCAGCAGGGCCGCGCGGCGATGATCGCGGCGACCGACATCAGCACCCGTCGCGCCAGCGAGAACCGCATCCACGAACTCAACCGCCAGCTCGAAGGCAAGATCGAGCAGGTGTCGGAAGTCAATCGCGAGCTGGAAGCCTTCAGCTACTCGGTCTCGCACGACCTGCGCGCGCCGCTGCGCCACACCGCCGGCTTCGCCGACAAGCTGCAGCGCCATCTCGGCGACGCCGCCGACGAAAAGAGCCGGCACTACCTCGGGGTGATCTCGACCTCGGCCAAGCGCATGTCGCATCTGATCGACGACCTGCTGGTCTACTCGCGCCTGGGCCGCAGCGCGCTGCGCCTGCAGTCGGTAGACATGCAGTCGCTGATCCAGGAAACGCGCGCGATGCTCGACGCCAACCTCAAGCTCGACCAGCCCGAGCGCATCGTCGAGTGGCATATCGGCCGCATGCCGGTGGTCGTCGGCGACGAGAACATGCTGCGTCAGGTCTGGCTGAACCTGCTCGGCAACGCGGTCAAGTACAGCGCGCAGCGCCAGCCGGCGACGATCGAGGCGAGCCACGCCTACGACGCCGAAGGCAATCATCTGTTCACCGTGCGCGACAACGGCGCCGGTTTCGACATGGCCTACGCCGGCAAGCTGTTCGGCGTGTTCCAGCGGCTGCACTCGGCCACCGAATTCCCCGGCACCGGCATCGGCCTGGCGACGGTGCGCCGCGTCGCGTCGCGCCACGGCGGCCGCGTCTGGGCCGAAGGCCGGCCCGGCGAGGGCGCGACGTTCTTCCTGCTTCTGCCCGCTTCCGACCAACCTCACAACGGACGACTGCCTTCATGACCGAACTGCGCACCATCCTGCTGGCCGAAGACAGTCCGTTCGACGCCGAAATGGCCATCGACGCCTTGCGCGACGCCAACCTGCTGAACCCGGTGGTCCACGTCAACGACGGCGTGGAAGCGCTGGATTACCTGTACCGTCGCGGCGCGTTCGCCGGCCGCAGCGACGGCGATCCGTCGGTGGTGCTGCTCGACATCAAGATGCCGCGCCTGGACGGGCTGGAAGTGCTGGCCGAGATGCGCAAGGACGAAAAGCTGCGCTTGTTGCCGGTGGTGATCCTGTCGTCCTCGCGCGAGGAGGCCGACCTGGTGCGCAGCTGGGACCTCGGCGTGAACGCGTACGTGGTCAAGCCGGTCGACGTCGACCAGTTCTTCGATGCGGTGCGCACCTTGGGCCGGTTCTGGGCCGTGCTCAACGAGCCGCTGGACGCCAACTGAGACCGCCCCGATGGCCTGGCGCCTGCTGTTCGTCGACGACGCCGAAGAAGACGTGGAACTCGCCGAGTTCGCATTGAGCGAACTGACGGTGCCGTGGACGCGGCGGCGGGTCGCCACGCGCGGCGAGCTGGTCGCCGCGCTGCGCGACTACGATCCGCATCTGGTCCTGTGCGATTTCAATCTTCCGGGCTTCAGCTGGGAGGAAGCCCGCGACCTCGTGTCCGCCGCCGCGCCGGCGCCGCTGTTCGCGTTGCTCACCGGCGCAGCGGAACAGGCCGAGCATCTGCCCGGCCTGCCGGTGTGGGACAAGAACCGGCTCGACCGCCTGCCGCGCGAGGTGTCGGCGCTGCTCGCGCCGGCGCAGGTCGCGGTCGCGCCGGCGGCCTAGGGCCTAGCGGCGAGGCCGCAGGCCGCGCGGCTCAGCGTCCGGTCTGCGCCGGCGCGGCGCGCTCGCGGCCGTACGAGCGCGCTTCTTCGGGATCGAACATCGCCTTGCCGCCCAGGGCGGCGCCGGCCGGCGTCTCGTTCTGCAGCACGTCCCAGTGCTCGGCCAGCTGTCCGTTCTCGATCCGAAACAGGTCGACCACGACTTGCGGTGCGTCCGACCATCCGCGGATGCGGCCGTGGATCGCGACGAGATCGCCTTCGGCCACGATGAGGCCGGGCTCGTAGTGAACGTCTTGCGACAGCCCGGCGACGAGCGCGCGCAACGCGTCGCGGCCCTGCGGGATCTCGGGGTTGTGCTGGATGTAGCCGGGCGCGTAGAGCCGGTCCACGGCCGAAGCGTCGCGACGCTGGAACAGGGCCGTCATCGCGTCGAGCACCAAGGCTTTGTTGCGCTGAGGGCGATCGTCCACGGGCCGGTCGGCCGGATGCGTCACGGCGAAGGTTCCGGACATGCGCATGAAGCGGCCGTCGGCCAGCGTCGCATGCGAGTGGACGACGCCACGGTCGTAGTCCTGGACGTTGGTGACCGTCGCGCCGTCGCGTTCTTGCCAGCTGACGGCGAACAGGCCGTTGCCCAAGGCAACGACGTGCGTATCGACGGTTTCGGTTCGGGCGTAGGGTCCTTCCTCGATTTCGAACCGTAGCCGGGTGGCGGACAGCAAGGTCAGGGCGACGTCGAAGGTCGGGTAAGAAACGTCCATCGCCAATCCCACGGGGAAGCGGTCTATCGACATCGGGATCTCTCGATGAAAGAAGAAAAGCGGCGCGACTGGGGCGATGCGTCGCCCTCGCGGAGCCACGCATCGCCCGCAGCTCTGCGGCGCGCTCGGGTCAGGCGGCGCCGCGCGGGACCGGCGTATTGAGCAGCTGCTGCTCCCACAGATAGGCGATGCCGCTGCCCGCCGCATGCTGCTTGAGCACCTCGGTCAGTTCGGCGGTGTGTTCGCTGCGCGCCCAGTCGCGCTGCCATTCCGAAGCCACGGCCAGCCAGGTCATCATGTTCGCGCCGGCCGCGATCATGCGCTGGATCGCGACTTCGTGCGCCTCGACCGACACGGCGCCGGAGGCGTCGGTCACGACGGTGACGTCCCAGCCTTCGCCGAGCGCCTGGATCGCCGGCATCGCGACGCAGATCTCGGTCCACAGTCCGGCGATGATGAGTTGCTTGCGGCCCGTCGCCTCGACCGCAGCGACGACCTTGCGGTCTTCCCAGGTGTTGATGAAGGTGCGGTCGATCACCTCCTGCTCGGGAAACACCTCGGTGATCTGCGGGAAGATCAGGCCGCCGCGATCGGCGACCACGCTGGTCAGGACGGTCGGGACGCCGAACGCCTTGGCGACCTTGGCCAACGCGGTGGCGTTGTTGACCACCATCTGCGGTTCGTGGCTGTTGAGGTTCGCGAGCTGATACGGCTGATGATCGATCAGGACGAGGACGGAGTCTTCGGGGCGCAGCAGCGACGCGAGGCCGTTACGGACGGTCATGGAAATCCTTGGCTGACGAAGGGAAGGGGAGCGGGCGGCGACGCGCGCACCGCGCAGCGCCGTCGCTGCGATCACCTTGTCATCCCCGTTGCGGCGCCGGTAGCGCCGGTTCGCGCCGAGCTGTGTCGCGCGATCGGGAACGCCGGACCGGCGCGCTTTGTGTCAGGCTGTGTCGCGCTTCCGGGAACGCCGCCGTGGATATCGAAGATCTGCAGACCTTCGTCGAAGTCGCCGATGCCGGGGGCGTCTCGCCCGCGGCGCGCAGGCTCGGCGTGTCCAAGTCGATCGTCAGCCGTCGCCTGGCGCGGCTCGAAGCCGAACTCGGGATCCAGTTGCTGGCGCGGACCACGCGCGGCGCCGCGCTGACCGAAGCGGGGCTGGCGTTCCGCGACCATGCCGCCAAGGCGTGCCGGGAAATCGAGCTGGCGCGGGAAACGATCTCGCCGCACGGCGATCTGCGCGGCCGCCTGCGCATCTCCGCGCCGCTCTCGTTCGGGCCCACCCACTTCGCCGGCGTGCTGGCGCAAATGGCGCATCGCTATCCGAACCTGCATATCCACACCGCATACAGCGACCGCTTCGTCGATCTGATCGCGGAAGGATTCGATTGCGCGATCCGGCTGGGCCATCTGCCGGACTCGAATCTGGTCGCGCGGCGCGTGGGGCCGATCCGCGGCGTGCTCGTGGCGAGTCCCGACTACATCCGCGCGCACGGCGCTCCGCAGACGCTGGAGGAGTTCGCCGCCCACGAGGCCCTGATGCAGGGAACCGAAGCCTGGCGGCTTGTGGACGGCGACGGGATCGTTGCCGTGCATCCGCGCGGGCGCTTCAAGGCCGACAACGGTTCGGCGCTGGTTGCGGCGGCTCTGGCGGGACTGGGCATCGCGATGCTGCCCGACGGCCTCGTCCACGAGCACATCGCCGCCGGCGCGCTCGTTCCGATCATGACGCGGCATCCGCCGGCCGAGGCGGGCGTTTACGTCGTTCGCCCGCCGGGACCGCATCCGGTGCGCAAGGTGCGGGTGCTGACCGAACTGTTGATCGATTGTTTCGAGCACGCGCCGCAGCCCGCGCGGGCGTGAGCGCGGCCGGGCCTGCGCGATCGGCTATGCGCCCGCCGAGTAATGCGCTTTCTGCGCAGGATAGTAATCGTCGAACGACGGCAACGGCTTGCCTTCGCGAGCGGCAACCAGCATGTCGAGGTAGTACTCCCATCCCGGCCCGACTTCGCCGGCCATCGCCCGATCGCTCAAGACCTGCACGAAGCGCAACTGCGTGCCGGAGCCGGCCTGGGTCAGGGTCAGCTCGATGCGCCAGTCGCCGTAATCATCCTTCATGGTGACGACCAGACGGTGGGGCGCAGCGCATTCCTCGATCTTCAGGTCCGACCACGGCTGGCCTTTCTCGTGCAGCATCTGCAGCCGCACCGTCTTGCCGGGTCCCGCCTCGCCTTCCCAGCGCCCGAACCAGAGCGCGGTTTTTTCGGACTGCGTTATGCTGGCCCAGACCTCGTCGACGGATGCGGAGAAGCTGCGCACGATGATCAAGTCGTTGCCGTCCAGATGGCCGGTGGGCTTGGGGCTCATGTCGTTTCTCCGCGCGGTTGGGAACTCAAGGGCCGGACAGCGAGCGTTCTGCGGCGATGATACCCGCTCGTGGCAGCGGTAGCCCTGGATGGCCGCGGGCAACGTGGGGCCGTCAGGGCCGTGGAGTTCCGGTTGTCCTCGCTCGGCCGCTGCCCGCGGTCGAACCTGCGTCGCTTCGTTCCGATTCCAGACGCGGCTGCGCTCGCTGTTCGAAACTGGAGCGGTAATGAATCGCTGGCACGCGCGATCCGGAAACGAGAACTACAGCATCGAGCTGGCCGCAACCAGGATCCGGTTTACCAAGGACAGCGGGACCCCGGACTCGTTCGGTGGCAACGACGTGCCGTATCCGCGGTTCCTGCGCAGCGAGAAGTGGCAGAGCCACGTAGCGCAAGTGTTCGGTGCGCAGATTCTGGAGGAAGTGCTGCTGGCGGCCCGCGCCCGTGCGCAATAGCGAGCCTCGCGCGCTGGCTCGCCCGGCCTGTTTCGCGCAACCAGGGTGCTGCGTCAGACCTTCTTGACGAGCGTGCGTTTGCCTATCGCACTGTTCTTGCGCGCGGTCGGCCTTGCCAGGCCCGGAATCAGGAAATCGGTAGCGCTGCGGCCGTGCTTGGTCTTCTGCATCAGCCACCGCGGCATCCGACCGCGGCCCGACCAGGTATTGCGCTTGTTGTCGGGGTCGCGGTATTTCGGCGCCACCTTGCCCGACTTGCGCTTCGGGCTGCGCTTCTTGCCTGCACTTTCGGCCGCCGGCTGTTCGCCGAACAGATCTTCGATCGTATAACCGTACTGGGCGGCGAGCGCGGCCGCCTTTCTACGCACTACGGCGATCGGACGACGGCTGGATATCAACTTTTTCCGCTGCTCGGCGGCGGTCAAAAGAGCGGTCAATTCCCGCAGGCTGAGCTTGTCGACATCGATAGTCATGCCGGCAAGGGTCCGGCCATAGCCATCGGCCTGTCAAGCAATACCGCCCCGCGGCTTCTGGAACCCGAGCCGGAAGGCCTTTATTACAGGAATCTCCGGCAGCCGGCGCGACGCCGCGCGCGTTGGTGCATATCGGGAACCGCTGTGAGCCCGTTCGCGTCTCTACTGCCGCCTGTCCGGCCTGTCTAGTCTGCGGGACGCACGGCTGGAACCGTGCCCCGTGCCGGCACCGCGCAAGCGTCCGGCGTCTTTCCTTCGAGTGCCTGGCCGGTCCGCCGCGAGTCGCGGGCCGGCCTTGGGAGAATTCGCCATGTTTTCCGCAGACAACGCCGTTCCTGCCGATGCGCAGCCTTACAACGAATTGGTACCGTCCCGGTACGCGCTGAAAATCGGCGACATCGAGGCGATGGTGGTCAGCGACGGCGTGCTGCCGTTGCCGACGAAAACGATGGCCACCAACGTCGATCCCGCCGAGTTGGCCGACTGGCTGCAACGCAACTTCATGCCGCCGGACGCGTTCGACTGGCCGCTCAACGTGATGGTGGTGCGCAGCGGCGCGCAGACCCTGCTGATCGACGCGGGCCTGGGCGGCCAGTTCGCGGGCTTCCCGCGCGCGGGCCAGTTTCCGCAGCGCCTGCAGGCGGCCGGCATCGCGCTGGAGTCGATCACCGACGTGATCATCACCCACATGCACATGGATCACGTCGGCGGCCTGCTGGTCGACGGGGTTAAGCAGCGCCTGCGCGCGGACGTGCGCATCCACGTGGCCGCGGCCGAGGTCGAGTTCTGGACCTCGCCGGATTTCTCGCACACGGTCATGCCCAAGCCGGTGCCGGGCGTGCTGCGCTCGACCGCCAAGAGCTTCTACGAGCAGTACCGCGACAACCTGCGCATCTTCCAGGACCGGCACGAGGTCGCGCCCGGCGTGGTCGTGCGCCTTACCGGCGGCCACACGCCGGGGCATAGCGTGGTCGACCTCGAATCCAACGGCGAACGGCTGATGTTCGCCGGCGACGCGATGTTCCCGGTCGGTTTCGATCACCCCGACTGGCAAAACGGTTTCGAACACGACCCCGAAGAATCGGCGCGGGTGCGCCTGGGTCTGTTCCGCGAACTGGTGCAGACCGGCGGGTTGCTGGTGGCTGCGCACCTGCCGTTCCCGTCGCTGGGCCGGGTCGCGGCGGACGGCGATGCGTTCCGCTGGGTGCCGATCATCTGGGATTACTGAGCAGGCCGGGACGGCGCTTGCGGAAACGCTAGAATCCGGCGCTTCTCCCTGTCGATACGGAACGCGCCGCAATGACGACGATGGCCCAGGCGTTGGAAACGATCCGAGCCGCACAGCGAGCGCTCAACGACTGCGCGGCGCAGGATCACGACGGCGAGGACGATGCTGCGGCGCAGTTCGACTATCCGGACCATCGCGCCCGACTCGTCGCTGCGGATCTGGGCGGCGCGCTCGCGGTCGACTACTACGGCGACGACCACGACGGCTGGGCCATCGCGTCGGCGGCGCTGGCGCAGCCGCAGGTCGCCGCGCACATCGCGCAGTTGCGCATCGCCGGGCCCGACGAAGGCGCCAACGGCCTCAAGACCTGGGACTTCGCCGGGCTGATCGCGGCGGCGCCGCGCTTCGCCCGGCTGACGGACCTGCAGATCGCCGAATCGGATCCCGGCGACCACAACCAAGCGGTCGTCGAGGACGATCAGCTGCCGGCCTTGCTGGCGCTGATGCCGGCCTTGCGCAAGCTCACGCTTCCGCAGGCGCCGGAGCCGGAATTCTTCGACCTCGACCTGCCCGAGCTCGGTTTCGTCCGCACCGGCGGCGATTTCCGCACGCGCGGCTTCATCGGCCGGCTGGCTCAGGCGCGGCGCTTGCCGTCGCTGCGCTTCGTCGACTTCGCCGATTCGCTCGCGCCGTTTCTTTCGATCGAAGAACAGCCGGCGGACTGGAGCTCGACTCCGTTCGAGGACTACGAGCGGTTGATGCGGTCGCCGACGATGGAGCGGTGCTGGGGCCTGCGCCTGCGCAACGCGAAGTTGAGCGAGGCCCAGTATCGGGCGCTGCAGGCTTTGCGGCCGCAATGCCAGTTCAGCGTGGTGCTCGCGCCGCCGCATGGCTACGTCTCGCACTGGGGACGCTCGAACTTCCCGCATCGGCACCTGCTCGCGTTCGGCTGACGGCGGCGGGCCGCGTCGATGATCCGACGCAGCGCCCCTCAGGCAGGGGCGCTGCGCGGTCGCCGCCTCATTGCGGCGCGTTCTCCAAAACGGCGTCGTCGAGATAGAACGAGGCGCCGCTCGCGCCGGTGCCGAGCAACAGGATGCGCGCGCTGGCGGTGGCCGCCGGCGCCGGCAGCACCGACTCGATCTTCTGCCAGCCCTCGGCCTGCGCCGGCACGGCCAACGGCACGGTGCCGCTGCCGAGGGTCGAGCCGGCATCGTTGCGCCATTCGATCACCACGCGCACGTTGCTCGGCGCGCCGGCGCCGGCCTTGATCCAGACGCTGAAGCGCTTGTCGCCGGCGCCGGTGCTGTAGCCGGGATAGTTGGCGACTTCCACGCCCCAGTTGGACTCGACGACGTTCACGCGCAGGCTGTAGGCGCCGCCGTGCGCCTGCTCGGAAACGCGGGCGAGCTCGGTGTTGTACCAGGCGCTCCAGTTGCCGATCGACGCTTCCAGCAGCGCGGTATCGGCATCGATCAGATTGCCGGGCGGGTTCGGATTGCCGGGGCCGCTGCCTTGGTCGCTGGTGCTGCCGGCGTCCTGGTTGTACGGCGCGGCCTGCCAGTTGCCGAAGCCGATGCGGTCGCCCCAGCGCGTGGCGAACTTCCACGGACCGTAGTAGTGGTTGTTGTGGAAGCGGTTGTTGGCGCCGAACATCACCTGGTTCTGCACGCCGGTGACGGTGTACGGCGACCACGGCAGGTTGTCGGCGCCGGTGGCCATCAGCGCCTGCGCGCCGCAATAGCCGGAGGTTCCGCACGGCACCACGGCCGGGTCGAAGTAGAACTCGTTGGCGCTGACTTCGATGTCGCGCGAGTGCCAGCGGCAATCGGTGAGGTAGGGCTCCTGGCCGACCTGGGTGTAGCACGGGTGGGTGGCGCTGATCGGGTGGGTGTATTCGTAGTCGTGCGGCCCGGCGATCTGGGTCGGCGCGACGAACGGCGTGCAATAGCTCTTGCTGGTGTTGCCGTTGGAGTTGCAGAAGCGGTTGGCGTTCTCGTAGATCGACACGCCGGAGAAATTGTCTTCGAAGTAGTTGTCGTAGATGCGGATCGACGCCGCGCCCGAGACCGCGCTGGGCAGGCGCGCGTCGCCGCCGGATTCGGACAGGTAGATCGCCGGCGCCGGCGAGCCGCCGTTGCGCGCGCCCTTGACCCAGGCGTTGCGCAGGAAGGTGTTGGAACGGATCGTGGCGTTGTAGCTGATCTCGTACCAGATGCCTTCGTCTTCGTTGTCGGCGATGTAGTTGCCTTCGAACAGGAAGTCCATGTTGTTGGTGTCGGCCCACAGGCCGACGCTCTTGTTGCCGTGGACCCAGTTGTTGGTCACGCGCGCGCCGTTGACGTCCCAGAATTTTCCGCCGCCGGTGCAGCCGCAGCCGGGCTCGCGGGTTTCCCAGTCGTCGGTGTTGTTGCCGACGATCTCGTTGTGGTCCAGGACGATGTTCTTGATCGCCGAATCGCCTTCGACCGGCGGCTTGTACATGCTGAAGCCGTACTGGCCGTTGTCCTTGAGGCAGTTGTAGCGCACGACGTTGTGGCTGCCGAGGAACACGCCGGCGCCGTCGTTGTCCTGGATCGTGTTGTACTCGATCAGCCAGTGGTCGCCGGCGTCGTGATTGACCACGCCCTCGTTGTTGTTGTCCGCGCCGCGGCCGAAGTTGACCACGGTCAGGTAGCGCACGGTGACGTGCTGGGCGCTGCCGGTGAAGGCATAGAGATTGATGTTGCGGCCGTCCAGCACCGCGCCCGGCGCGCCGACGTAGGTGGCGTTGTCGCGGGCGATGATCTGGCCGTAGGCGTCGTCGGCGAAGGTGTGCACGCCGGGTTCGAACCAGAACGTGGCGCCGGGACGGTTGAAGTCGAAGCCGCTGTTGTCGCCGGCCGGAACCACCACCGCGCCGGCCGGCGCGGTCGCCGGGCCGCTCAGCAAGGCGGTGTCGCCGCAGATCGGCGCCGGCGGATCGCCCGGCCACAGCAGGCCGGCGTGGGCCTGGCCCGCGGCGCCGTAGCGCGCCTGCGCTTGCGCGTGTGCGGCTGGAGCGAACGCCGCGGCGAGGATCAACGCCGGCGCGGCGCAGCGCGCCCACTTCAGGGCGGTACGAGTGAACGGATGCTGCGGAAGGATGGCCACGGTTCGGTTCCGGCTGGTGACGGGAAGAGACGGCCCCGCTGCCTGCGCCATGCGGATGCATCGCGCGCCGGTACGTATGCGCTCGCCGCGTCCGGTCCGAACCGGCGTATACGGTCGAGCGTTCCCCGAGGACAGCAGCGGCGATGCCGCAACTGGCGCTCTAGTGCCACGCCATTGCGCGACGGCAATAGTGGCAGCTGTCATGTCGCCGCCGACTTGGGAGCGGCGTCGCGTTATCGCGGGGGCTGCGTTTATCGGGTTGTCCCCGATCGGTGCCGGATCCTGTGCGGATCTGACGATTTCGCGCGTCGCGATCTAGGCCGCGCGAGTCTCGCGAGCGCCTGTCCGCGCGGCTGCGGGCGCCGCCGACGACGCTGGTCGTCGTCGGCGGATACGATCGTGGGCCGCTGTGCCGAAGATGCGGCGCTTCAGTACACCGGCAGCGAAATCGAACTGGCCGTCTCCGGCGTATGCCATACGCGCTGGGTGGCCTTGCGGTAGTCGTCCGGCTTGGCGAAGTAGATGTTCGGCACGAAGGTCTGCGGATTGCGGTCGTACAGCGGGAACAGCGTCGACTGCACCTGCACCATCACCCGATGCCCGGGCTGGAACACGTGGTTGGTTTGCGGCAGCGCGAAGCGGTACGGCAGGGGCCGGTCCGGTGCGATCGCCTTGGGCTGCTCGAAGCTCTCGCGGTAGCGGCCGCGGAAGATCGCCAGCGACACCGCCAATTGATAACCGCCCATGTCAGGCGCCGAGGCGACCTGTTCGGGATAGACGTCGATCAGCTTGACCACCCAGTCGCTGTCGCTGCCGCTGGTCGAAGCCACCAGATTCACCTGCGGCGTACCAGCGATGCGCAGGGGTTCGGTCAACGGTTCGGTCACGAACGTCAGCACGTCCGGGCGTCCGTCGACGAAGCGCTGATCCTTGACCAGCCACGTCGTCCACATGTCGCGGTCGCCGAAGCGCACCGGGCGCGGCGCGAACGGCACCGGCTTGGCCGGATCGGACACGTATTCCTCGAACTCGCTTTCGCCGGCGCGCGGCGGCTGCATCGACAACTGCCCGCCGGCGCGCAGGTACAGCGGCTTGGCCGCCGACGCGCAGCCTTGCGCGCAGCTGCGCGGCCAGCTCGGCAAGCGGTCCCAGCGGTCTTCGCCGGTGTTGTAGATCAGCACCGGCGGCGTGTCCGCCTTCGGCGCGCCTTCGACCAGGTACTGGTCGAAGAACGGCTTGAGCACGTCGCGGCGGAACTGCAGCGCGGTGTCGCCGTCGAACTTGATCGCGCCGAGATTGCGCGCGTCGTAGTTGACCTGGCTGTGCCGCCACGGGCCCATCACCAAATAGTTGAGGTTGTTGCCCGTATCGCGCGGCTCCATCGCCTGATACGCATGGTTCGCGCCCCACATGTCCTCCTGGTCCCACAGCCCCTGCAACCACATCGTCGGGACCTTCAGCGGCGTCGACGCCATCGTGCGGTCGAGCGCCTGCTCCTGCCAGAACGCGTCGTAGGCCGGATGCTCGGTGAGCTTGTGCCACCACGGAATCTGTTCGAGGCCGTTGGCGCGCGCGTAGTCGCCGGCCGAGCCCGCGCGCAGGAAGGTGGTGTAGTCGTCGTAGCCGGCGCTCGGAATCGAACCGCCCTTGCCGCGCTTGCTCAGCTGGCCGACGAAGTAGCCGAAGTTGACCTGGCGGAACGCGCCGTAGTTGAGCCAGTCGTCGCCCATCCAGCCGTCGACCATCGGGCTCTGCGGCGCGGCGACCTTCAGCGCCGGATGCGGGTCGGTCAGCGCCATGACCACGGTGAAGCCTTCGTACGACGAACCGAGCATGCCGACCCGGCCGTTGGATTCGGGCACGTGCTTGACCAGCCAATCGATGGTGTCCCAGGCGTCGGTGGCGTGATCGACCTTGCTCGCGTTCAACGGCCCGCGCAGCGGACGGGTCATCACGTAATCGCCCTGCGAGCCGTACTTGCCGCGCACGTCCTGGAACACGCGGATGTAGCCGGCCTGGGCGAACACCTCGTCGCCTTGCGGCAGGATGTCGATCATGCGCGGCGAATCCAGGCGCTTGGCCCGGCCGGCGGCGTCGTAAGGCGTGCGCGTGAGCAGCATCGGCGCGCGCTTCGCGCCCTTGGGAACCACGATGACGGTATAGAGCTTGGTGCCGTCGCGCATCGGGATCATCACGACGCGTTTGTCGTAGTCGTAACCCTGGGTGGGCGCGACGAATTCCTTGCCGGTGATGTCCGGGGTCATCGGCGCGGTCTGCGCCAGCGTGGTCAGCGGCAGGATCAGCAGCGCCAGCGCGGCCAGGGCGCTGCGCTGCGGGAGGAGCGAAGGCTTCATGCGGTCACCGGGTTCGGGCGGTCGACGGAGGTATCGGACCGGATCGATTGAACCGGCAACGGCGCCGAGCCACAAGTGCAGGGTCGGGCGTTTCGCCCACACTGCGGGAAAGCCTCCGGGCCCGACGCCTTCCGCTCGGGCCGTATCGCGATCTGGAACGAGAGCGTCGGGCCTGAAGGCCCGCCCGCAACCGCGGCGATCAGAACGCGACTTGCGCCCGCACCCCCAGCGTGCGCCCGGAGTCCGCGCCCTGGAACGCGCCGACCTTGTTGTCGGTGGTCCAGAACACGTAGTTGAGCATCAGCCGCGACCAGTCGTTGAGGTACCAGTTCACGCCGAGGGTCCAGGCGTCGCCTTCGCCGCCGCGTGCGGCGTCGGTGAAGTCGTAGCGGTCGTAGCGCACCGCCAGCTCCAGCGCGCCGTAGCCGCCGGCTTCGACCGGGCGCAGCACGCGGGTCGGCGTCCACACCCCGGAGCGCGCGCTGAAACCGGGTTTTTCGCCCGTGAGCAGCCAGCCCGCGTAGACGGACTCGGCCTTGTGCCGCACCGCGCCGACGCTGTCGGATTCGATCGTGCGCTCGGTGCGCTCGCCGAACAGCCAGCCGCTGCGGTACACGCCGCCGAGTTCCAGGCCCCAGGCGCGGTCGCGGTCGACGTTGGCGATGCTGCTGGCCGACACGCGCACTTGGTCGTTCCAGCCCAGCGCGATCGGCGAAGTCTTGTTGATGCTGACCACGTCCGCGCCGAGTTTCTCGTACCAGTACCAGCCGCCGAGATGGACGAAGCCGTCGCCGCGCTTGAGCGGGTTCCAGTGCGCGCGGGTCAGGTAGGCGACGGTGTCGCTGCTGTCGCCGGCGTTGCCGGCATCGTCGCCGGTCACCGCCACGCTGGCGTGCCAGCGCTCGCCGAACAGCTTGGCGGTCAGGCCCAGGCCGAAGTAGCCGCTCTGCATGCCGCCGACCGAGGCGACCGCGTTGCGCTCCATGAACGGCGTGGCGACGCCGCTGGTGGCGCCGTCGATGCTGCGGTCCTTGAGCTTGTTGCCGAGATAGAACTCGGCCTCGTGGCCGCCGAGTCCGGTGTCGAACGACAGGTAGGCGTCCTTGAGCGAAACCGCGTTGCCGGCGAAGTCGGCTTCGACCTTGTAGCCGAGCGGGCCGAACGCGCCTTCCGCGCCCAGGCGCGCGCTGGCGAGGTCGCTGCCGGACAGATTGCGCGCGGCGAACGAGGAGCCGCGGGTGAAGCTTTGATCGAGCAACAGGCGGCCGCGCGGGCGGAAGCGCAGGTTGCCGTCGCTGCTGCGCCATTCCGGCGCGCCGCGGCGCCAGCTCATGCGCGATCCGTCGCCGTTGCCGCCGCCGGTTGCGGCCTGCTGCGCGAGCTGCGCTTGCAGCACCGCCAGTTCGTCTTCGCGGGTGTCGGCGACGGCGGCGGCGACCTGGGCTTGTGCGGGATCGGCGCTGCCGCCGGTTTGCTTGCGCTCAAGCTCCGACAGGCGCCGGCTGAGTTCGCGGATCTGCTCGGCCTGCGCGCGCACCAGCGCGCGCAGGTCGGCATCGCTCGCCGCGTCTGCGGCGAACGCCTGCGGCGAAGACGCAGCGAGGCTGAAGGCCAGCGCGAACGCGGCCCGGTGGCGGTGATGCATGGCGATGTCTCCCCACAATCGCGGTGTGTCGCGGAGGCCTCGGCGCAGCCGATGCCGGTGTGTCGTGTCGGTCAGTCGCCTTCGGCGTTGCCGTCGCGCGCCGGCTTCGCTGCGTCCGCGCGTTTGGACGGTTGCGCCGTCTGCGCCGTCTGCGCCGCTGCGCCGAGAAAACCGTGGCTGCGCGCCCACTGCGCGAACAGCCGCGGCCATTGCCCGACCAGACTGCCCGGCGGCCCCAACCCCCAGCTGTGGCCGCCGCGTTCGAACGCATGCAGTTCCACCGGCACCCCGGCCGCATGCGCGGCCTGGAACATCGCCAGGCTGTGGCCGATGTCGGCGATCGGATCGTCGGCGGCCTGTGCCAGGAACACCGGCGGCATGTCGCGGCGCAGGTGCGCTTCGACCGAATAGGCTTCGACCGCATCCGCCTGCGGCGCGAGTTCGCGGCGCGAGCGGGTCTTGTCCAGCGGCGCGCGCAGCGACACCACCGGATAGATCATCGCCAGGAAGTCGGGGCGCGCGGAGACGCGGTCGTTGTCGTCCACCGGCGGATACAGCGGTTCGTCGTAGCGCGTGCCGGTGATGCCGGCGAGATTGCCGCCGGCGGAAAAACCGATCGCGCCGATGCGCTGCGGGTCCACGCCGAGTTCGGCGGCACGCGCGCGCACCAGCCGCATCGCGCGCTGGCCGTCCTGGAACGGCGACACCGGGCTCCAGCCGTCGCCGGGCAAACGGTAGTACACCACCGCCGCGGTCACGCCGATCGATTGCAGCCACAGCGCGGTCGGCCGCGCCGCGCCGCCGATCTGGATGCGGAAATAGCCGCCGCCGCCGAAGATCACCGCGGCGCTGCCGTTCGGGCGTTCGGGGCGGTAGATCTCCAGGCGCGGTTCGCCGATGTTGGATACCGCGCCGTTCGCGCTACCCTCGCGCCCGGTGCGTTCGGGGCCGCGCACCGGCGACGGCCACTGGCCTTGCGGCCACAGCGGCACGACCTCGGGCGCGGGCGCGGGCGGCGCGGCGTGCGCGGCGCCGGCCGCGAGCAGGGCGGCGAACAACGCGGAAGTCCAGCGGCGCGCGGACGCGAGGTTCATCGGCGAAGGCCTGTGTCGGGATGGCGTAGTTGTAGGCGCTGACGGCGGCGCGGCCGATAACCTATTGGTATTACCCCTGCGCCGGAACCTGCCGGACGCGCAAAAAAAAGCGGGGCGGCCGCCCGTCTCGTGGCGACCGCCCCCTCGGAATGCCGGCGCGCGCGCGTCCATCCACGCGCGCGCGCCGCCGGATCAGTACTGCAGCAGCGAATCCTCCCACTTGCGGTCCGACGCGGACACCGTCGCGGCATAGGTGCGGTAGTAACTGCCGTCCCAGGGGTCGTTGAAGTACACGTAGTTGCCCGAATAGCCGGTCACCACCACGTCGTGGGCGCCGCCGTTGCTCCAGCGCCAGGACATGATGAAGGGCTTGTTGGCGTCGATGCGCGCCTTCAGGCTGGCCTGGGTCAGCGAACCGTTCTGCTGGTAGAAGCGCTGGCCGCCCCAGTAGTAGTTCATCGAATCGTCGACGTAGTAGTTCCAGTTGCCCTGGTTGGCGTTGCTGTTCCAGTAGAAGGTGTTGTTGCCGCAGGCGTAGTTGATGTTGAAGGAGTAGTTCACCATCGTGCACTGCGCCACCGACTTGCCGTGGTAGCCCAGCACCATCGAGGCGGACGCGGCCCAGCACCAGTTGCTGTGTTCCTGCATGTACAGCGGAACGTTGAGCGCGCCGGCCGAGGCGGTGCCGAGCGCCGACAGCGCCAGCAACGCGGCGGTGGAGAGTTTGTTCTTGAGGTTCATCGAAAGGCTCCGCAGTTCGCTACGTTCGGTCAGCGCTGGCCGCGCTGCAGGTTGCCGCGCACGGCCGCTTGCAGCGCCGGCAGCAGGTCTTGGCTGTCCAGCGCCGCGCTGGCGGCGGCGCTCTTGGCGGCGAGCGCCGGCAGCGCCAGCGAACGCCGCGCCGACGGCATCGGTACGAAGCGCGCGCGCTGGCCGGCGCCGCGCACTTCGATCAGGTCGGACGCCGCCTGGTAGATGCGCACGAAGCGGAACGAACCGTCGCCGGTGGCCGGCGCGGCCGCGACCAGGTCGGCCGCGAGCGCGGAGCCGCCGGCGCCGACCGCCTGCCAGCGGCCGTCGATGCGGTCCATGTCGAGCAGGCCGACCGGCTTGCCGGCGGACAGGACCACGAACTTCCAGGTGTTGGTGCCGCGGGCGATGCGGCTGAGGTCGGCGTCGCCCTTGGCGTACATCAGCGCGGCCGGATCGACGGTGTGGATCTCGAAGCCGGCGCCGAGGGTCAGCGCGCGCAGGTCGCCGTAGGTCGCCGCGGCGAGCGGGAATCCGGCCGGCAGGCGGTCGCCGGCGGCGTGGCCGCGCGCCATGTCCTGCATCGTCGTGCGCAAGCCGAGTTCGGCGGCCGCGCGCAGGCCGAGGGTGGACTGGTCGCGCAGCGCGATCTTGCCCGCGTCCGCGCTCTGCGCCGACGCGGCCAGCGGCGCCGCCGCCAACAGGGCCAAGGCGATGGCCGGCGCCAGCAGGGCCGTCCTCATGTAACCGACTTTCATCATTCGCTCTCCGAAGTGGGAAGTTTCTGGTGCGGCGCAACAGCGCGCCGCCGACGTCCGCCGCTCAGGACCGGAGCGCATTCCGGCCGCGCAGCCTGCGCGTCTGATCCAATTCACCCGATGCGGCGGCGAACTCCGCCACGCGATCGCCGTCTGTTGCATCGCATCACGGGAATTTGCGATGCGCGTTTGCCTTTTGCCGCGTCCGGCGCCAAGAATCGGCGCGTGCGGATCGGTGCCGATGGCACTTTGGTCCTCGCGATGCGAAGCCGGGCAGCGCGCCGCAGGGGGCGGCCGCTGCTGCGTGCGCCACCCACGCGCCGGCGTCGCGAAGAATCCAACGAGGCGCTTCATTCATGGGCGAAATCACCGTCCTGCTCGGGCAGGCGCGCTGTGGCGACTCCGCAGCCTGGGACCGCGTGGTGCATCTGCTGTACGCCGACCTCAAGCGGCTGGCGCGGCGCGCCGCGGCCGGGTCGGGCGGGCAGGACGTCACCGCGCTGGTGCACGACTGCTATCTGCGCCTGGACCGCTGCGGCGCCGGCGGCTTCGAAAGCCGCGCGCACTTCCTGTCGATCGCGGCGATGGCGATGCGCCAGTTGTTGATCAACCATGCGCGCGACCGCGTCGCCGGCAAGCGCGGCGGCGCGCAGCCGCACACCACCCTGGGCAAGGCCGATCTGGACGCCGCGCGCGCGGCGTACGCCGAAGCCGAGGAGATGCTGATGATCGACACCGCGCTCAAGCAGCTCGCGGACGACGACGCGCGGCTGGCGCAGGTGGTGGAATTCCGGCTGTTCGCCGGCCTCAGCGAAGAAGAGACCGCGCTCGCGCTGGGCCTGCCGCTGCGTTCGGCGCAACGCCTGTGGCAGCGCGCGCGCGAACGCCTGCGGACGCTGCTGGACGAGGCGGCCTGAGCGCGCGCGCATGTCGCTGCGCGACCGCCTGCTGGAACCGCAGGGCCCGTTGCGCGGCGCGCTGTTCGGCGAGCTGCTGCGCGAGCGCTTCGCTCCCGAATTGCGGCCCGGCGACCGCGTCGGCGCGTGGCGGATCGTGCGCGAACTCGGCCGCGGCGGCATGGGGCTGGTGTACCTGGCCGAGCGCGGCGACGGCGAATTCGAACAGCGCGTCGCGCTGAAGCTGCTGCCCGATGCAGCGACGTCGCCCGACAGCGAAGCGCTGTTCCGCCGCGAACGCCAGTTCCTGGCCGGGCTGTCGCATCCCAACATCGCCCGTCTGGCCGACGGCGGCCGCACCGACGGGGGCCATCTGTGGTTCGCGATGGAGTACGTCGAAGGCCTGCCGATCGACCGCCACGCCCGCGCGCACGCGCTCGACGAGCGCGCGCGCGTAGCGCTGCTGCTGCCGGTGCTGGAAGCGGTCGAGTTCGCCCACGGCCGCTTGCTGATCCATCGCGACATCAAGCCCGACAACGTCCTGATCGATGCGCGCGGCCAGGCCCGGTTGCTGGATTTCGGCATCGCCGGCCTCGCCCACGACGGCGATGCGGCCGCCGCATTCACGCCCGACTTCGCCAGCCCCGAACAACGCGACGGGCGAGCGGTCGGCACCGCGTCGGACGTGTGGCAGCTCGGACGCCTGCTCGACGCGGTGCTGCGCGCGGATGCGCGTGCGGCGCCGTCGCCGGACCTGCGCGCCATCGTCGCGATAGCTATGGACGAGGAGCCCGGCGCGCGCTATCCCACCGCGACCGCGCTGAAGAACGAATTGCTGCGCTACCTGCAGCGGCGGCCGGTGCGCGCGCGCCGTGGCGGCCCGCTCTATCGCCTGCGCCGGCTGGCGCAGCGGCATCCGCTCGGCGTCGCTTCCGCTGCGCTGTCGGCGTTGTCGCTGTTGCTCATGGCCGGCGCGTTCATGCTGCACTCGGCGGCCGAACAGCGGCGCCTGGCGCAGGCGCGCGACGAGACGGCGGCGATCAACCGCTTCCTCAGCGAAGACATCCTCGGCGCCAGCGATCCCTTCGCCGGCAGCGGCGACGCGCGGCCGATCGCGGCGCAGCTCGAAGACGGAGTGCAGCGCGCGCAGGCGCGTTTTCGCGACCATCCCGGCGTCGCCGGGCAGGTCGTGGTCGCGCTCGGCGAAAGCCTGCTCGCGCGCGGCCGCTACGACGCGGCCGCGGCCGCGGCCGACCGCGCGGTCGCGCTGCTGGCGCCGGGCCCGGACCCGCGCGCGCTCGCGCAGGCGCGGCTGTTGCGGGCGACAGTGGACATGTACCGCGGCCTGCCGGAGCGCGCGCAGGACGCGCTCGACCGCTTGCGCGCACGCTTCCCGTACCGCGCCGACGCGCCTTCGCCGCTGGAATGGCGGATCGAGCTCGCGCGCGGCTGGAATGCGATGCTGCGCAGCCGGTTCGGCGAGTGCGCGGACATCTATGCAGGACTGCTGGCGCGGCCGGGCGCGGCCGCTGCGGGCGATCTGAGCGACGCCTACAACAACCTGAGCCTGTGCCAGGTCGCGACCGGCGATGCGGCGAACGGTCTGCGCAGCGGCGAGCGCGCCGAGCGTCTGGCGATCGCCGCGTACGGGCCGCGCAGCGGCAACGCGGCGGTCGCGCGGATCCGCGTCGCGGTGGCGCTGAGCGCGCTGGGCCGCCATCGCGAAGCCACCGCGCGCTTTCGCGGCGAACTCGAAGCGCTGCTCGGCCTGCTCGGCGAAGATCACGGCACCACCGCGACCTACATGGACCATCTGGGCCTGCTGTACCTGTGCGCCGGCGACAACGCCGACGCCGCGCGTTGGACCGCGCGCGGGCTGCATGCGCGCCAGCGGGTGTTCGGGCCGCGGCATCCGTGGACGATCGGCGTGCAGGCGCAGTACGCCGTGGCGCTGCTGCGCGAAGGCCGCGCCGACCTGGCCCGGCCGGTCGTGGCCGAGGTCGAGCGTCGGCAAGCGCTGGTCGACGAGCCGGGTTCGCAAGTCGCGATGTATCGCGGCCTGGGCGAGTGGTATCTGCGCGAGGGCCAGTGGCAGCGCTCGATCCGTTACTACCGCGCCGCGCGCTCGCTGGCGTCGCGTCCGGGCATGCAGGTGCGCTGGAACCTGCACGGCATCGACGCGGGGCTGGCGCTGGCGAACTCGCGCGCGGGCGACGCGGCGCAGGCGCGCGAAGCCTACGCGCGCTACGCGCGCAGCGCGGCGTACGACAACCGCTGCGTCAGCGACTTGCGCGAGCAGGCCGATGCGGACGGCCGGCGTTATCTGCGCTGAGCGCGCCGGCGGCGCTCAGCGATGCGCCGCTGGCCGTTCCCGCGCCGGTCGGGCGGCATATCGCCGCGGACGCTTCAGAACTTGCGTTCGTCCGGTTGCGGAGCCGGCTCGGTCTTCGCCCCTTCGCGCGGCGGCTGCGCCGCGTCGCCGGCATCGGGCTGCGCGCCGGTCTGCGCATCGCCCAGATGTTCGAGCGCGCCGACGTTGACCTTGCTGCCGGAGCGCCGCAGCCAGAATGCGTCCTGGTCGGCCCAGTAACGTTTCGCGTCCCAGTTCGCCTCGACGTAGAAGCCGGTCGGCGGAATCCGGTCGCCATAGTCGGGTTGATCGGCGCGACCGCCGCCGAGGCCGACGTCCATGCCGAGATGGCTGCCGGTGAGCTGGTTGCGCTGCCGCCGCAGTTCCTGCTCGTAGCGCGGCTTTACCGTCGGGTCGCCGTAGATCTTGTACAGCGCCGGGCCTTGCGCCAACGCGAGCTTGCGTTCGTCGGCGCTCATCGCCGCCCAATAGCGTTCGCGCAGCTGAACCAAGTCGGGATAGCCGCGTTCGGCGGCGAGGTCCATCCAGATGTAGGCGGTCGCGTGGTCGGCGGGCGCGCCTTCGCCTTTCCAGTACATCTCCGCGGCCAGCGCCTGCGAAGGCTTGTCGCCGTAGTAGCCGGCGTGGCGGAAGCGCGCCAGCGCGGTTTCCAGCTGGCCGCGTCGATAAGCGCGTATGCCGAGCTGGCGATACTCCAGGTCCGGATGCAAGCGCTGATAGCCCGCGTCGAGCATCGCCGGATCCTCGGACGGATCCGGGCCGGCGCGCGACGCGGCGTGCAGCGGCGCGCCGGCGCACAGCGCGAGCAAGGCGATCGCGAACGGGAACGGCATTCGGGACGCAGCGACCATCGTATTGCTCTCCGACCGGCGATGCAGGGAAAGGATCTGTCGACGGTCGCGAGTGTAGGGTCCGCACGGACCCGCAGTCGACAAAAAAATCGGCATGTTCGCGCTGTCGCGGCGCCGGTTTGTTCAATTGTGAATTTCAGTGTGCCTTTTCGTCCGAGCTTGCCGCGCAGTGTCGATCGAGTCACGTGACTTGAGTTACACGATCGTCGCCGCGTCGTTCGGGCGCGGCGATCAAGCGGTCGAACACGCCGCCGAGCAATTTCACCAGATCGTCCTCGTTGGCCTTCGCCAACGCAGGCAGCGCCATCATCTGGCGCATGATCTGAAACCCGGAAATCACCGCCAGCAGCAGCGCCGCGCGTTCGCCGGCGAGCGTTCCGCGCAGCGTCTTGGCCACGGTCTTGTGGTGATGGGCGCCGATCATGTCGCGGCCGATCTGCGCCGCGCGCGGGCTGGAGGCGGAGTGGAACGAGATCAGGAAGCCGTCGAGCGGCGCGGCATCGGCGCGGGTCATCTCGACCAGCGCCTGCGCCAGCGCGTGGCCGGGGTTGGGGACGTCCATGATGCCGCCGGCGATCAGGCTGTTGGAGGTCATGGTCTGCTCCACGACTTCGGCGAACAGTTGTTCCTTGCCGCCGAAATAGCGGTTGACCAGCATCGCGGTGACGCCGGCGCCGGCGGCGATCTCGCGCACGCCGACGCCGTCGTAGCCGGCGCGGGCGAAGGCCTCGCGGGCCGATTGCAGGATCGCCGCGCGGGTCGCGGCGGCGTCGCGGCGGCGGGCCGGGGCGGGGGTCGCCGCGGGCGCTGAACGGGTGCGCGCCGGACGCGCCGGCGCGGCTTTGGCGGGTTTCTTCATGCGGTTAAGTCTACGGCTATAGACTTGTGCCGGCAAGCTATGTATACATATGTAGACATTGCCCGCCCAGGCGCCCGGACCGTTCCGGCCCGGCAGGGCGAGGGAGCTCGCATGAACACGTCGAACGCAGATCTGACCGTGCTGGTGACCGGCGGCACCGGCTTCATCGCCCAGCACTGCATCCTGGCCCTGCTGGGCCACGGCTATCGGGTGCGCACCACGCTGCGCTCGCTGGCGCGCGAAGACGAGGTGCGCCAGCACCTGCGCGCGGGCGGGGTCGAGGCGGGCGAGCGGTTGAGCTTCGTTGTCGCCGATCTCGGCAATGATGCGGGCTGGGCCGAAGCCGCTGCCGGCTGCGCTTACGTACTGCACGGCGCGTCGCCCACGCCGACCGGCGAGCAGGCCAACGAGGACGATTGGGTGCGGCCGGCGGTCGACGGCAATCTGCGGGTGCTGCGCGCCGCGCGCGACGCCGGCGTCAAGCGCGTGGTGCTGACCTCGGCGTTCGGCGCGATCTGCGCCGGGCACAAGCAACTGGACCGCCCGTTCGTCGAAACCGACTGGAGCGACCTCAGCGCGCCCGGCGTGTGGCTGTATCAGAAATCCAAGACCTTGTCCGAGCGCGCGGCGTGGGACTTCATCGCCCGCGAAGGCCACGGCCTGGAACTGTCCGCGGTCAATCCGACCGCGGTGCTGGGCCCGGTGCTGGGCGCGGACTATTCGCACTCGATCCGGCTGATCAAGAACCTGATGGACGGCCAGCCCGGCAGCCCCAAGATCAATTGCGGCTTCGTCGACGTGCGCGACGTCGCCGACCTGCACGTGCGCGCGATGATCGACCCGGCCGCGAACGGCGAACGCTTCATCGCCATCGCCGGCGACAGCATGTGGCTCGGCGAAGTCGCGGCGGTGCTGCGCGCGCGCATGGGCGCGGCCGCGCGCAAGGTGCCGACGCGGGTGCTGCCGAACTGGCTGGTGCGGCTCGGCGCGCTGACCGATCCGGCGATGCGCGGCTCGGTCAGCCTGCTGGGGCGCAACATGAACGCCAGCGGCGAAAAAGCCATGCGCCTGCTCGGCTGGGTGCCGCGCCCGCGCGAAGAAGCGATCGTGGCGACCGCCGAAAGCCTGATCCGCTTCGGTCTGGTCGGCCAGGACGGGAAGGCGGCATGAGCGCCGCGCCGATCCGCCTGATTCTCGCCGGCGCGACCGGCTTCGCCGGCAACGCGGTGCTGGAGCAGGCGCTGCAGGATGACGGCGTCGCCCAGGTCACCGTGCTGACGCGGCGTCCGCTGACGCTCTCGCATCCCAAGCTGAAGCAGATCCGCATCGCCGATTTCACCGACTACTCGCGTATTCCCGAGCAGGACCTGATCGTCGACGCCTGCATCTGGTGCCTGGGCGTTTCGCAGACCGCGGTCGGCAAGGACGAGTACGTGCGCATCACCGTGGACTATGCGCTGGCGGCCGCGAAGGCTTTGCTGGCGCGCAATCCGCAGCTGCGTTTCTGCTTTCTCAGCGGTTCGCGCGCGGATCAGCAGGAGCGCAGCAAGGTCTACTACGGACGGATCAAGGGACGCACCGAACGGCTGCTGTCCGAGCTGACCCCGAACGCGTTCCACTTCCGCCCGGCGATGATCCGCGAGCCGGGCGGTTCGGTGCGCCCGCCGCGGCTGGCGCGCGCGCTGGTGCCGCTGGCGCGGGTGCTGGACCGCTTCAGCGAACAGGTCAGCGTCGAATGCCTGCAGCTGGCGCGGTGCATGCTCGATGTCGCCAGGCACGGCGCTGCGCAGCGCGTCTTCGACAATCGCCGGATCAAGCATTGGCGCGGGGACGGCATCGATGCGTAAGCGTCTGGCACGTCTTCTGGTCGGGTTGGCGGGCGCTGCGGCGCTGCTCGCGCTGGCCGGCTTCGGCATCTCGAGGACGCCGGGCTTCGGCGCGGTTCCGACCGGCGAACGGCAAGCGCGGATCGAAGCCTCGCCGCAATGGCGCGACGGGCGTTTGCGCAATCCGCAGCCGCAATGGCTGGACCTGCGTTCCGCGCTCGAAGACGCGGTATTCGCGGACGGCAGCGCCGAAGCGGTTCCGCTCCAGCCCGTCGCTGCGGTCAAGACCGACCCGGCCGCGTTGGCCGAGCCGCCCGCGTCCGGACTGCGCATCACCTGGTTCGGGCATTCCTCGACCCTGGTCGAGATCGACGGCGTGCGCGTGCTGGTCGATCCGTTCTGGGGCGAGCGCGCCTCGCCGCTCGGCTTCCTCGGCCCGAAACCGTGGTTCGCCCCGCCGATCGCGCTGGACGAGTTGCCGGCGATCGATGCGGTGGTGATCTCGCACGACCATTTCGATCATCTGGACCGCGCGACCGTCCAGGCCATGCGCGCGTGGCCGACGCGTTTCTTGGTGCCGCTCGGCGTCGGCGCGCATCTGCAGCATTGGGGCATCGCCGCCGAGCGCATCCGCGAGCTCGACTGGTGGCAATCGGCCGACATCGGCGGCCTCGACATCGTCGCCACGCCGGCGCGCCACGCCAGCGGACGGCGCTCGAGCAACAGCAATCTGACCTTGTGGTCCGGCTATGCGCTGATCGGCAAGGCGCACCGCGTCTGGTACTCGGGCGACAGCAGCTTCCACGAAGGCTTGAAAGCCATCGGCGAGCGCCTGGGGCCGTTCGATGTTTCGCTGATGGACAGCGGCCAATACAACGAGCACTGGACCGACGCGCACTTCGGCCCGGAGCTGGCGGTGCGAGCGCACCAGCTCGTGCGCGCCAGGCGCCTGATTCCGGTGCACTGGGCGCTCATGAGTCTGGCGCCGCATGCCTGGACCGAACCGGTCGAGCGCACCCTGCGCGCGGCCGCTTGCCAGAACGCCGAGGTGCTGGTGTTGCGGCCGGGGCAGCCGACCGAGCCCGCGGCGGTGGCGGGCGCCGGCGAGCGCTGGTGGCCGCGCACCGATTGGAAGACCGCCGCCGATGCGCCCATCCTGTCTACGCGCAACGGCGACGCGGACGATCGCTACCCGCCCGCGGCCTGCGGCTAACCGGTTCGTTGCGCGCCTAAGCCGCGGCGGCGCGACGGAGCCGTTCGAGGAATTCGCGCCCGCGCCGTCCCGGCGCCATCACCACGCCGGTGCTGACCAGAAAGAAACGTTCCAGTTCCGGCGACAGGCTGCTGACCACCCAGAAATCGTCGGCCTCGCGGTGATTGACCGCGTGGTACAGGATCAGACCGCGCGCACGCAGATCGGCGACGACCTCCGCGAGCAGCTGCCGCGGCGTCTTGCGCGCGGGCTCGGCGAAATCCCAGTGCGCGCGATGCAGCCGGCGCGGATCGATGCCGCCCATCGCGCAGTCGCGCAGGCGCGGGTACGCGGCCAGCAGCTCCAGCGCGAGCCGGTCGAGCCCGGCCAGATGCTCGGTGTCGCGCTTGATGTCGACGCACTGCACCAGCTCGCTCAGCGCGCGCAGCGCCGCGTGTTGCGGATACGGCGAAGCGCCGCAGCCGTGCGAGAACACGACTTCGTCCTCGAGCCGCCGTTCGGGCACGGCGATGAAGGCCGGATAGGCCAGGTCGCTGGTGATGTCGATCAGGCGCACCCGGCAGCCGACGCGTCGCTCGGCGGTGCGGTGCGTGCGCGCCAGTTCGTCCGGCAGCGACGCCGGGTCGATCCAGCGCCCGTAAACGCCGTCGCCGCCGAGGTAGTGCGCCATCAGGAACAACGACCAGGCGTCGCGCTCGACGATCTCGCCGATGCCGTGCAGCGCCGCTTCCGCGAAGCTGCCGCCGATCGCGGTGCCGCTGTTGCTGCCGAAGCGCAAGGCGCGCGTGTAGTCGAAATCGTCGCGCGGATCGGCCGCGCGGACGCCGCCGGGATAGTCGGGGAAACTCAGGAACAACGGCACGGGCAGCGCGTCCTCGCCCGAGTACGCGGCGTAGTCGCGGCAGGCCAGGCGCCGCTGCGGTTGTCGTTCGAACTCGGACAGAAACGGCAGCGCTGCGTAGCGCGGGTCGTCGGCGATCGCGCGCGCGCTCGGGTAGTCCCACTGTTGCGGCAGCACCGAGGCTTTGCAGTAGTAGTGTTCGACCGCTTCGTACACCGCGCCGGTGTAGGCCGCGTCCGGCGCGCCCTTGCCGCCGCCGAAGGCCAGCGTTTCGCCGCCGGCGTCGAGCAGGAAGCATTTGGCCGCGACCAGGCCCTCGCCCAATCGGTCGGTATCGATGCTCCAGCCGCGCCGCGCGATGCAGGCGCGGATGATGCGGTCGGCCTCGTCGAGACTGCGCTCGCGTTCGTACGGAATCATGCCCGCGCTCCGGTTCGTTGGCGAACGACGCGCGGCGCGGCAACCCGCGCCGCGCGCCGGCGGCGCAAGCCGCTTACTTGGCGAACTCGTCGAGGAACGCCTGTTCCTGTGCGGTCGGCGCGTTGAGCTCGACCATCGTCGCCTTGAACTCGGCGGCCGACGCGCTGTTGGCGCGCAAGGCGTCGCTGGCCGGAATGGCCGATCCCTTCTGGAGCACGGTCTTGATCACTGCGGGACGCTCGTTACCCATGATTCGACTCCCTTGGTCGCAGAAGACTCAAGGTCGCGCCGCCGGGCCGGTTCGGGCCGTGGTTGCGGTTCGTCCTTGTGCCGCAGCCCGCGGCTGCGCTTGCAGGCTCGGGGCGGCGAGGACGGTCGTCAGTGATAAGGGTCACAAATGCTTCGGCGGCCGGCGCGCGAGGCGACCAGCGGAGCGCGCGGAGCGCGCAAGGCGCCCCATCCGCGAGGATGAGGCGCCGGACAGGCTCAGTGCTCCGGCGGATTCACGCCGCAAAGCTCGCGGCAGTAGCTGTAGTCCGCCGCATAGCAGGCGGCTTCGCCGCCCTCGGGGGCCGTCAGCAGGCACTGCGCGATGGCGGCGCGCTTGCATTCGACTACGCAATCCCTGGCCAACGCCGCGGTGGCGAAACTCAGGCCGAACACGAAAGCACACACTGCCAGCTTGCTGGTACGCGTCATTTCTCTCTCCTTAGAGGCCCAGGACCGGGCGTGTCGAAGCCGCGGCCGGCGGCCGGCGGCGCATCGAGCTTGGTCGACTGCGCGCGGCCTGTCCATCGGGTCCGCCGACGCCGAGCCGGGTCGGTCCGCATTTGTGCGAGCGCCCTCACGACCGCCGCGATTCGATCCGGCCGGACGAAAGACCGCAGCGGCCGCGCCTGCGCCGCCGATCGCGCCCCGGCAAACCGATGAGCCGAACCGCGCGGCTTTTGCGAGTACCCGAACGCCCGCTGCATCGCAGCCGGGCCGCCGGCGCGACGCCCGCGATGCGCTCGCGCATCGTCCAGGCCCCGCCCCGTCTCTCGCCTATACCCCTGACAGGAGCGACATCATGAAATGGTTTTCGGCAACCAGCGCGGTTCTGCTCGCCGCGCTCGGCCTGGTCCAGTTGACCGGTTCCACCGCGGCGGCCGCGACGCCCGCCTTCACTCTGAATCCGGCGTTCTGCACGCCGGTCTGCGGCGCCTCGCAGCTGGCCAGCCGGGGGTGGATCAAGCCGGCGCGGGCGACGTACGAAGACCAGACCGTCGAAGTCGACGTCGCCGCGTCCGACCTGCTCCAGGCCGGCATCGAAAACGTCTTCGTCAGCACCATGTCCGGCGATCAGGCCTTCACCTCCTCGGGCCAGTTCACTCCCAACGCGACCGGCGGCGGCATCGGCATCGTGCTGGGTTCGGCGCGCCCGCCGTACCACCCGACCTGCGTCGGCGCGACCGCCGACAACCGCCAGTTCGGCATCTTCGCGTACAGCTGGGGCGACCCCTACGGCCCGACCGCGGGCATGGTGGCGTGCAAGAACGTCGCCAAGACGCAGATCACCGGCACCGTGCGCATCTCGGTGACCACCAGCTGCGGCCCGGGCCTGAAGCCGTATTGCTCGGTCTCGGCCACGCTCAAGGACGCGGCGACCGGCGCGCTGCTGGCCTCGGCCTCGGTCAACAGCGTGCGCATGACCAACCCGAACAACCAGCGCAAGATCTGGTACGGCGTCAGCAACTACGACGCGTCCGCGCCGAACTATCCGGTCACCTTCACCCCGCGCTCGGAGAACTATTACGCGGAAGTGGAGCAGTGCAACCCGATCTGCCCGTAAACCGTCCGCATCGCGATGCATGACGCCGCGCAGCCGCTTGCGGATTCGCGGCGATGCCTCCCAGCGCCGGGCCCCGGATCATTCCGGGGCCCGGCCTGCGTTCATCGTCCGCAGCGCAGCCCCGGCTCGCCTTTCACCGCTTTGCACGCCGGCGCGCCGTACTCGTCCCGGCACTGGCGCGCCGAGGAACACGAGCGACAGCGTTCGCCTTCGCAAACGTAGGCGCCGCACGCGTTCAATTTCCCGTCGCGCAACGCGCCCGCTGCGTGCGGCGCGGGCCGGCAGCGGCGGCCGTATAGATCGTTGGGCGCGACGCACGTCCGTTGGTCGCAGAAACCCGAACCGCATTGCGCATCCGCCGAACACGCCGCGCCGAGGCGGCGCGACGCGTCGTGCGCCGCCTGCGGACTTTCGCGGCCGCAGGCGGCGCAGATCAGCGCGATCGACAGCAGCAGCGCCTTAGAGACAGCCGGCACCTTCGCGTCCCGGGCCGCCGTAGTAGAACCAGTTGCGCCAGATCGGGTCGGTATGGAAATACGGGCCCAGGCCGCTGTAGCACGCGGCATCGGTGACCGACAGCGAGCCGCTGTCCCACCACCAGTAGTTGTCCGCCGACCAGAAATACGTCAGGTTGCGGAAGTACGCGGCGTGGCCGAACTGGGCGTTGGCGTAGGCGCCGCTGCCCATGTCGGTCGAGGTCGATGCCGGCGCGGTGCTGTCGTAGATCTCGCCGTACCAATCCAGGCGGTCGGCCTTGTCGCGGATGCCGGCGGCCGAGAACAAGGTGCCGCCGGGGCACGGCGGCGCGCCGCCGCCGCCGATGCAATACGGGTAGTAGCCCGCCCACTGGCCCGCCGCCTTGACCCACCAGTTGCCGTTGAACAAGCGCACTTCCAGATCGAGGTCGTATTGCGGGCCGCCGGCGACGCTGGACCAGCCGACCAGCGACATGCCCGGCGCGACCGTCGGCGACACCTGTACCCAGCCGCGCACCAGCGCGTTGTAGCCGCCGACCCAATCGCCCGAGGCGTCGTCGTTGGTGCGGAAGTAGGTGAAGAACACCGGTTGCGAAGCCGGCGCGAACGCGACGTGCTCGATCTTGCCGGCCTCGATCGCCTGCATCGGCGCGCCGCGGATCACCGCGGTCTGGGCGATGGAGGTTTCGCCGTACACCGGCCCCGCCGTGTCCCAGATGTTGATGTAGCCCGAGGTGCCGTAGACATCGGCGAAGCGGTGCCAGACCACGTAATAGCGATTGTTCGACGCGGGGCTGGGCGCCGGCGGCGCCTTGCTGACGATCTGGCGCGGATCCAGCGGCAGGTTCTTGACCTGGCGCAGATAGGCATCGACATCGAAACGCACCACCGGCACGGTGCCCTTCGGCCCGCGCATCCCCGCGTCGAGCTGCACTTCGGTCTGCGCCGTACGGTTCGGCGCGCCCGGTGCCTTGGCCGCCAGCGAGGAAGCCTGATACGCCTGCCCCTTCGGCGGCAGGCCGTCGCCGTCGTCGGGCGGCGCGGCGATGACGCCGTCGGCGACCTGCGATTGCGGCAGGATCCAGTCGATGATCTGGCCGGATTTCGTGCGCGTGGTCGCGACGGCGCGATAGGCCGAACGTTGCTGCTCGAAGAATTGCACGATGCGGTTCTTGCGCTGCTCGTACTCGACCGCGCTCAACGGCGATTGCGGCGTTGCGCGGGCGGACGGGACGTCGGTGTTCGTGGCAGCGGGCTGCGCGCTGTAAGCCGGTGCGGCGGACAGCGCGAGCAGGGCGGCGGCGAAACGGCCGGGGACGGACGATTGCGGCATGGCGGCGGATCCTTCTGCACGCTAGGGGGATGCGCATTGGGTTTGCGCGCTCGTGCGCGTTCACACGCACGTTCGAGGCGACGGCGCAGAGCGGGGCGAACGGCGACAGCCGATGGAAACGCTACGGTTGTCGGGAGTCGTCGACGCCCGCCGATACGCTGCGATTGCGCGGACGTAGCCGACGCCGATCGCCATCGCCGTTCTAGCACCAATGCGCGCGGGCTGGAGCGAACGCCGATCCCACTATCGGGCCGTTGTTTGGGCGCCGCGTGCGCATTTCGGCGACCGTTCGCTGCGGCCGGAGCCTTAATCCGCATCGCTCGGCGCCGGCCGCGTTCCGGGTTTCATGTTCTTGCAGCGAAGCGGCGAGGTTCGTGTCCTCTACGTTGCGAACCCGGCCCGGTCTTTCGCCTCGGCGACGATGCCGGTCAGCGGCGGCAACGCAGCGGGTGCGGCGTTCTGCCGCGCCCGCGTTCCCGCGCCGCGCGCTGGAGCGCCTCTACTCTATGCGCTCGCCGGCGGCAGCGCCGGCATCCGAGAGCCGCAGACGCTGCGGCGCCCCTGAAACTCCGGCACCGCGCGGCGCCGCCGCGGGTCGCGTGCGCTTGCGAAGAACCTTATGACCCCACGAATCCTGGCGTTGAGTTGCTGCGTGGCCCAGGCCCTGATCGGCACCGCGGCTTTTGCCGCCGAGACCGCGGCGAAGGACGAATCCGCGCCGACCCTGGACGCCGTAGTGGTGACCGCCGCGCCGGTGTCGCCGCTGACGTTCGAACTCGATCCCAAGTTGCCGCGCCAGCCGGTGCCGGCGAGCGACGGAGCGGACTACCTCAAGACCGTGCCGGGCTTCGCCGCGATCCGCAACGGCGGCACCAACGGCGATCCGGTGTTGCGCGGCATGTTCGGTTCGCGCCTGAACCTGCTGACCAACGACGGCAGCATGCCGGGCGCTTGCCCGGCGCGCATGGACAATCCGCTGTCCTACGTCTCGCCGGAAACCTACGACCGCGTGATCGTGGTCAAGGGGCCGCAGACCGTGTTGTGGGGGCCGGGCGCTTCGGCCGGCACGGTGCGCTTCGTGCGCCGTACCGAACCGTTCGAGCGCCCGGGCCTGCGCATCGGCGGCAGCCTGCTGGCCGGCGCGTACGGCCGCAACGACCAGCGGCTCGACGTCAGCGCCGGCGATGCGTCCATGTACGGTCGCCTGTCGGCCAACCGCTCCGAGGCGGACGACTACGACGACGGCGACGGCCACCGCGTTCCTTCTTCGTGGCGCAAATGGAACGCCGATGCGGCCTTCGGTTGGACGCCCGATGCCGACACCTTGCTGGAACTGGCGGCCGGCGCGGGCGACGGCGAAGCGCGCTATGCCGGCCGCGGCATGGACGGTTCGCAGTTCAAGCGCGAAAGCTACAGCGCGCGTTTCGAGAAGAAACGGCTCGGCGGCGCGCTCGATGCGGTCGAAGCCAACGCGTACTACAACTACGCCGACCATGTGATGGACAACTACAGCCTGCGCGATCCCAATCCGATGAGCGCCATGCCGATGCCGATGGCCGCCAACGTCGACCGGCTCACCGTCGGCGGCCGCGCCGCCGCGACCTGGCGCTGGACCGCGTTCGAACTGACCGCCGGCGTCGACGGCTACGAGAGCCGTCATCGCGAGCGCAGCGGCATGGGGCGCGAGACCTACCGCGCCCAGCCGTGGAGCGGCGATGCGCGTTTCTCCAACGCCGGCCTGTTCGCCGAGGCGAGCTGGCGCGCGAACGCCGAAAACCGCGTGGTCTACGGCGCGCGCGTGGATCGCGCGCGGGCCCGCGACGAGCGCGCCGCGACCGGCATGATGGCCATGCCGAATCCTACGTTCGGCCAGACCCGCCGCGAAACCTTGCCGAGCGGATTCGTCCGCTACGAGCGCGAGTCCGCTGGCGGCCGCAGCGGCTGGTACGCGGGCCTCGGCCACGTCGAACGCATGCCCGATTACTGGGAACTGTTCTCGCCGAACCTGGGGCCGGCCGGCGCGTCCAACGCGTTCGCCGGCATCGCGCCGGAGAAGACGACGCAGCTCGACCTGGGTTTCCAGTACAAGAGCGAGCGCGTGGACGCCTGGGCCTCGGCCTATACCGGGCGCATCGGCGACTACATCCTGTTCGATTACGCGCCCGGCGGGATGATGGGCCCGACGAGCCGGGCGCGAAACATCGATGCGAACATCCGCGGCGCCGAGATCGGCGCGGATTGGCGGCCCGTCGAGCATTGGAAGCTCGGCGCGACGCTGGCCTATGCCAGGGGCGAGAACCGCAGCGACGGCCGGCCGTTGCCGCAGATGCCGCCGCTGGAAACCAAGCTGTCGTTGAGCTACGACGACCGGCGTTGGAGCTTCGGGGCCTTGCTGCGGGCTGCGGCGAGGCAGGACCGGGTCGCCGTCGGCCAGGGCAATGTGGTCGGCCAGGACATCGGCCGCAACCCCGGCTTCGCGGTGTTTTCGTTCAACGGCGGCTATCGCTTCAACGACAGGCTGCGGGTCAGCGCCGGCATCGACAATCTGTTCGACCGCAACTACAGCGAGCACCTCAATCTGGCCGGCAGCGCCGATTTCGGCTATCCGGCCGATCCGGTCCGGATCAACGAACCGGGACGCTCGGCGTGGCTGAAGCTCGACCTGGCGTACTGAAGCGGGCCGACGGCGGTCTCGGCGAGGCTACGGCGCTGCACCCGCCGCTTGCGCCTCAAGGAACGCCGCCAACTGCGCATCGAACGCGCGCCGGTACGCGGGCCGGGCGACGGCGCGGGCGACGTAGGCGGCGAGGTTCGGAAACTCGTTCACGGCGCCGAAGCGTTCCAGCCGCAACAGCACGGTCACCATCAACAGATCGCCTGCGCTGAATTCGCCGTCCAGCCAGTCCGCGTCGCCGAGGCGGCGCGACAGCTCGCCGAGCCGCCGGCGTACGCGTTCGTCGAGCAGCGCGGCGCGCGCGGCATACCAGCTCTCGTTGCGTTCGAGCACTTCGGTCAGCGCGCGCTCGAACACCGGCGGCTCGACGGTGTTGAGCGCGGCGAACATCCAGGCGATCGCGCGCAGGCGCGCGTTCGGATCGTCAGGCAGCAAACCGGGATGGCGTTCGGCGAGATGCAGCACGATCGCGCCGGACTCGAACAGGGCCAGTTCGCCGTCCTCGTAGGTCGGGATCTGTCCGAACGGATGCAGCGCCAGGTGTTCGGGCTGCTTCATCTGCGCGAACGAGAGCGGGCGGACCTGGTAATCCAGGCCGACCTCCTCGAGCGCCCAGCGCACGCGCATGTCGCGCGCCAGCCCGCGGCCGCGGTCGGGCGAGGATTCGAAAGCGGTAATGGTCGGTGTCATGGTTCGGGCTCCGGTCGGTTCAGCGTCGTGGCCGCGCGCGGCGCGGATGGCGGAAAGCGGCGGTCGGCCTTCGCGTTGCGCGCCCGCCGCCGAAGACTAGCGCGGTGGGGCGGTGCGGACGGGCCGACGGGCCGCCTGTCTGATAGAGACGAACGGCCGGTGCCGGAATCGACAAGGGACCCGGAAAGAGTATCGAGGCGTGGTTGCGCGCGGCGACGGGCGCCCGTGGGGGCGGCGACGAATCGTCGAGCCGCCGCGCGCAGCGACGCAGGCGGGATGGCAGCGCCCAGCGTCCGGCGCGCGCGGTCAGCGGCCCAGGGCGGCCAGCAAGGAACGCAGCAGCCGGCCGTCGGGCCTGTCTTCCAGCGGCAGGCCGGCCTCTTCGAACCAGCTCTCGTCGGCTTCCGGATGCGGGCCGCTCAGCACCACCACGCCGCGGCCGAGCGTATAGCGCGCCGCGGCGATGTCGTCGTTGGCGTAGGTGGCGATCGTGCGGAAGCCCGGGTCCTTGGGCGCGCGCCGCAGGTACGGCCCGTCCTGATAGAACACCGTCTGCGCGCGGCCCTGCCAGCGCACGGCGACGACCGCGTCCTCGCTGCCGTCGACTTCGAAACCCGGGCGCCCGACTTCCGACTGCAGTTCGTGCGGCACCAGACCGAGCCCGGAACCGCTGGCGAGATAGGCGCCCATGCAGATGCCGAGGTAGCGGCCGCCGCCGGCGACATAGTCGTGGATCGCATCGACCCGCCCGTCGCCGAGGCTCGCGAACGCCGCCGGAATGTCCTGGCCGCCGCCGGGCTGCGCATAGACGTCGTAGCGCGCGAGGTTCTCGGGGGTGATGTCGATGGGTTCGTCCGCGCCGACGAAGTCGACGCGGTACTGCGGACCCAGCGCCTGGATCGCGCGCTGCAGCGTTTCCGAACAGTTCTCGCACGAGGCCGGGCCGCGGTAGACGGCGACGCGCACGGTGTCGCTGCGGGCGCCGGCGTGGGCGGCGAAGGCGAGCACGGCGAACAACGCCAGTAGCGCGAGTTTCAGTGCGAGTTTCAATGCGAGGCGGTTCATGCGATCGGCTCCTGCGGCTGCGTCCGCGTGCCGTGCGTCGCCGCACGTACGGCGATGCACTAGCGTGCGCGGACCGCAGCGCGATGGACGTTGAGCCGGCAGCGTACACCCGACGGTTGCGCGCCTCAGTAACGATTGTTGATCGGACGGTTACACAGGTCGCGTTCGGCGTCTGCGATTGCGTTGCCGGCTCAACGCGTGATCAGCAAGGTCTTCGGCTCCAGATACGCGCCGATCCCCCACCGCCCCATCTCGCGTCCCAACCCCGAATGCTTGAAACCGCCGAACGGCGCGCGCGGTTCGTGGGCGAGGGTGTTGACCAGCACGCGGCCGGCGTCGATCTGCCGCGCGACGCGTTCGCAGCGGTCGACGTCGCTGCCGAGCACCAGCGCGCTGAGCCCGTAGTCGGTGTCGTTGGCGATGGCGATCGCCTCGGCCTCGTCGGCGTAGGCGATGATGGTCAGCACCGGCCCGAAGATTTCCTCGCGCGCGATGCGCATCGCGTTGTGCGCGCCGGTGAAGATCGTCGGCTTGACGAACCAGCCCGCGTCGAGCCCGTCGGGCCGGCCTTCGCCGCCGGCGAGCAGGGTCGCGCCTTCTTCGATGCCGAGGCGGATGTAGCCCTGCACGCGCTGCCATTGGCGCGCGCTGACCATCGGGCCGATGTCGGTGTCGGCTTGGCGCGGGTCGCCGGATTTGATCTGCGCGACCGCATGGCGGGCGACGGCTTCGAACTCGGCGAGCCGGTGGCGCGGCACCAGGATGCGGGTGCCGGCGATGCAGGCCTGGCCGCTGTTGGCGAAACCGGCCATCAACACCAGCGGCATGATCGCGGCGAAGTCGGCGTCGTCGAGCACCAGCGTCGGCGACTTGCCGCCCAGTTCCAGGGTTACCCGCTTCATGCTCGCGGCGCCGGCGGCGACCAGATGCTGGCCGACCGCGGACGAGCCGGTGAAGGAAATCTTGGCCACGTCCGGATGGCGCGCGATCTGTTCGCCGACGATATCGCCGCGGCCGTTGACGATGTTGAACACGCCCTTGGGCAAGCCGGCCTCGTGCAGCGCTTCGGCCACCACCCGGGTTTGCAGCGCGCTCATCTCGCTGGGCTTGATCACCGCCGTGCAGCCGGCGGCGAGCGCGGTCGCGAGCTTGTTGCAGATGAAGCCGGCGTTGCTGTTCCACGGCGTGATCAGCCCGGCCACGCCGACCGGCGTCATCGCCACGCGCGCGCTGCCGGCCTGTTCTTCGAATTCGAAGGCCTGCAAGGCCTCGATGGCCTGGGCGATGACGTCGGCCGGGTAGGTGGCCATCCAGCGGCTGCGCTGGGTGGGCGCGCCGTATTCGAGGATCACCGCTTCCATCAGCTCGTCTTCGCGCGCGGCGACGGCGCGGTGCATGCGTTGCAGCGCGTCCACGCGTTCCTCGCGGCTGCTGCGCGACCAGGCCGGGAACGCCGCCTTCGCTGCGGCGATCGCGCGCTGCGCGTCGTGGGCGTCGCCGAGCCGCACTTGGCCGATGACTCGCTCGGTGCTCGGATCGTGCAGGTCGAACCACTCCTCGCCGTGCGGCGCGACGAACTGGCCGTCGATGTAGATGTGCTCGATGCGTTGCATGCTGGGTCTCCTGGACGAGTGGCGATGCGGCGCAGTCTAGGAGTACAGTCGCGTCCTGATAAGACGATTTATCGCGTACGCTTCATCCGGATAATCAGGACAATCGATGCATCGCACCGGACTGACCGAACTGGAAGTGGTGCTCGCGGTGGCCCAGCGCAGCAGCTTCCGCGGCGCCGCGCAGGCGCTGGGGATGTCGGCCACCGCGGTCAGCGCCGCGGTCGCCGGGCTGGAGGCGCGGCTGAAGGTGCGCCTGTTCCACCGTTCCACCCGCAGCGTGGCGCTGACCGAGGCCGGGCGCCGTTACGTCGAGCGGGTGGCGCCGGCGCTGGCCGAAATCCAGCGCGCCAACGAGGAGGCCGCGCTCGGGCCCGACGTTCCGGCCGGCACGCTGCGGATCAACGCGCCGCAGGGCGCGGTGTCGTTGCTGATGGAGCCGTTGTTCAGCGAATACGCGCGGCGCTATCCGGACGTGCGCATCGACATCGTCAGCGAATCGCGGCCGATCGACATCGTCGCCGAGGGCTACGACGCCGGCATCCGCCTGGCCGAGTTCGTGCCGCAGGACATGATCGCGGTGCGGCTCACCAGCGACCTGCGCATGCGCGTGGTGGCGACGCCCGCGTATCTGCGCGAGCACGGCACGCCGGCGCAGCCGCGCGACCTGCTCAAGCACCGCAGCATCGGCATGCGCATGTCGCACGGCGGCGTCTATCACTGGGAACTGGAGCGCAAGGGCAGGAAGCTGCAGATGGATCTGCCCGCGCGCATGGTGTTGAACGAGCTGCCGGCGATCAAGCGCGCGGTGCTGCTCGGGCTCGGCATCGGCTTCGTCTCGGAATGGTTCATCGCGGACGAACTCGAATCGGGCGCGTTGGTGGCGGTGCTCGACGCCTGGTGTCCGCCCTACGAGGGGCTCAGGCTGTACTACTCCGGGCACCGGTTCGTCCCGGCGCGCCTGCACGCGCTGATCGCGATGGCGCACGAGCTGGGGCTGGCCGACCGCGTGCCCGTCGCGCGCTGAGCCGTTCGCGCGCTTACCCGGCCAGCCGCGCGACGATCTGGTCGAGGTGCGAGACTTCGTAGGTCGGCGCCGCCTCGCCGGGGTTGTCCAGGCGCAGCGGGTTGTACCAGCAACTGTCGATGCCGAAGCGGTTCGCGCCGAGGATGTCGGCATCGAGCCGGTCGCCGACGATGACCGTCGCGGACCGGTCGTAATCGCGGAAATTGCGCACCGCGTACTCGAAGAAGCGCGCGTCCGGCTTGGCGTGGCCGCAGGCTTCGGAGGTGGACACGAACGCGATCCAGTCGCCCAGGCCGGAACTGCCGATGCGTTTGCTCTGAACGTATTCGATGCCGTTGGTGATGACGCCGACTTCGCCGACTTGCGCCAGCGCCTCGCACAGCGCGCGCGCGCCGTCGACCAGGACCACGGTTTCGGCCAGCGATTCCAGATAGCACGCGCTGGCCGCGGCCGGATCGATCGCAAGCCCGTGCAGATCGAACACGCGGCGGAAGCGCTCGACCTTGAGCGCGTCCTTGCCGATCGCGCCGCGCTCGAACTGCGCCCACAGCTGCGCGTTCTCGCGCTGGTAGTCGGCGAACAGCGCGGGGCCGGCTTCGCCGCCGAAGCTTTGCAGCATCGTCGCGAACGACAGCCGTTCCGACGCGCCGAAGTCGAGCAGGGTGTCGTCGAGGTCGAACAAGAAATGCCTGTACTTCATCCACCGGTCCGCAAAGGCGAGCGCCGCGCCATTTTAGGCGGCGGGGCTTTGCCGGGACGGCCGGCTGGCAGCGCAGGGCCCCAGGGGAATCTCAAAGCGGCCCGGCCCGGGAGGCGCCGTTCGTCGGCTCGGGGCTTGCTTTCATATCTTACGATATATATCTTACGACCTATCTTACGATAGGTCAGAGGTACGTCATGCGTCGTTTCTTCGTGTTCGACCCGGGTCGCGCCCACTGCCGCGACGAGTTTTCCTTCTTCGAGCGTTTCGCCAGCCATTTGCACCGGCACGGCGACGGCCATCACCCGCGCGGCGGTCGCGGCGGGCGCCGCGGCGGCTTCCCCGGCGGTCCGGGCGGCCCCGGTTTCCCCGGCGGTTTCGACGACGGCGAGGGCTTCTCGCGCGGCCGCAAGTTCAGCTCCGACGATCTGCAACTGCTGCTGCTGGCGCTGCTGGAAGACAAGCCCAGCCACGGCTACGAACTGATCAAGGCCCTGGAAACGCGTTCCAACGGGTTCTACGCCCCGAGCCCGGGCATGGTCTATCCGGCGCTGACCTACCTGGAAGAACTGGGCTACGTCACCGTCGAGCTGGAAGGCAACCGCAAGCGTTACGCGCTGGCCGAGCCGGGCGCCGAGCACCTGCGCGCGAATCGCGAGCGCGTCGACATGATGCTGGCCAAGCTCAGCCACATCGCCCGCAAGATGGATTCGGTGCGGCGCGCGCTGGCCGGCGAGGACCCGAATGATCCGGCCGAAGGTGGTTGGCTGCCGGAGCTGATCCAGGCCCGGCGCGCGCTCAAGACCGCGCTGTTCCGCCGCGAGGAGGTGCCCGCCGACGAGCAGCGCCGCATCGCCGAGATCCTGCGTCGCGCCACGCGCGAGATCGAAGGCGACAAGGACTGAGCGCAGCCGCGCCCCCGCGCGAACCGCCGCGATGCGGCGGCATCGATAAAAACAAGAAACAGGACGGCCCCCCATGCAAGAACCCAGCGACCTGGCGGTCGTGCGCGTCCGCCATCCCTTGCGCCTGCGCCTGCTGCGCGTGACCCGGGTGGAGGCGGTCACCCCGCATCTGCTGCGGATCGCGCTGGCCGGCGATTCGCTCGCCGACTTCGTCTCGGCCTCGTTCGACGATCACGTCAAAGTGCTGTTCCCCGCGCCCGGGCAGGAAAGCCCGGTGCTGCCGACGCTGGGGCCGAGCGGTTTCGTCTACGCCGACGACGCGCCGCGGCCGACGATGCGCGATTTCACGCCGCGCAACTTCGATCTCGAAGCGGGCGAGCTCGAACTCGAGTTCGCCTTGCACGAGGCGGGGCCCGCGTCCGACTGGGCGCGGCAGGCGCAGGTCGGCCACCAGCTCGGCATCGGCGGCCCGCGCGGTTCGCGGGTGATTCCGGCCGGCTTCGACTGGCACCTGCTGATCGGCGACGACACCGCGCTGCCGGCGATCGCGCGCCGCCTGGAGGAACTGCCGGCCGGCGCGCGCGCGGTCGCCGTGCTCGAAGTCGAAGACCCGGACGCGCGTCTGGAGTTCGCCACCGCCGCCGCATTGCAGGTGCATTGGTGCTATCGGCGCGGCGCCGACAGCGGCGCCGAATCGCCGCTGCTGCAAGCGGTGCGCGCGCTGGCGTGGCCGCAAGGCGGCCGCGACGACAGCGCCTATGTCTGGGCCGCCGGCGAATCGGGCGCGATCCGCGCGGTGCGCCAGCACCTGTTGAACGAACGCGGCGTCGACAAATCGCGTTTGCACGCCGCCGGCTACTGGAAGCGCGGTGCGCAGGGCGTGCACGAATCCCTCGACGATTGAAGCCTTCTCCCACCGTCGCGCCCGCCGCGACCGCAAGGACTCCCATGTACTCGATCGAACCCCCACGCGAGCGGCGCCTGTTGTGGCTGCTGATGCTGACCCAGTTCACCCTCATCATGGATTTCATGGTGATGATGCCGCTGGGTCCGCAGATCATGCGCTCCATGCACATCTCGCCGGCGCAGTTCGCCGCCGCCGTCTCGGCGTATTCGCTGTGCGGCGGCTTGTCCGGCCTGCTCGCCGCGACCTATATCGACCGCTTCGACCGGCGCAAGCTGCTGCTGGCGATGTACGCGCTGTTCGCCCTGTCCAACCTGGCCTGCGCGTTGGCCGACAGTTATCCGTTGCTGCTGGCCTCGCGCGCGTTCGCCGGCCTCAGCGGCGGCGTACTCGGCTCGATCATCATGGCGATCATCGCCGACGTGATCCCGGCGCAGCGCCGCGGCGCCGCGACCGGCACGGTGATGACCTCGTTCGCGGTCGCCTCGGTCATCGGCGTTCCGGTCGGCGTGCTGCTCGGCGCGCATTTCCACTGGTCGGCGCCGTTCTGGCTGCTGGTGGCGCTGTCGCTGCTGATCTGGGTGGCCGGCGCGCGGGTGGTGCCGCCGTTGAACCAGCATCTGGCGCGGCAACCGCAATCGCTGGCGCAGGCGCTGCCGAACCTGTTCCGGCTGTTCTCCAATCCGCGCCATCTCAACGCGTTCGCGCTGACGCTGATGCTGACCACCTCGCAGATGCTGGTGATTCCGTTCATCTCCCCGATGCTGGTCGCCAACCACGGCATCGATCCCTCGCAACTGTCGTGGATGTACATGGCCGGCGGCGTCGCGGCGTTCTTCACCTCGCGCCTGATCGGGCGCCTGGCCGACCGCCACGGCAAGCAGCGGGTGTACCGCATCGCGGTGGTGGTGTCGCTGCTGCCGGTGCTGTTCGTGACCCATCTGCCGGCGGTCGGGTTCATCGCGATGCTGCTGTTCTTTCCGATCTTCATGGTCTCGATGAACGGCCGCATGGTGCCGCTGCAGGCCTTGCAGACCACGGTGCCGCAAGCCGAGCAACGCGGCGCCTACCTCAGCGCCAACAGCGCGGTGATGTCGCTGGGCACCGGCTTCGGCGCCTGGCTCGGCGGACTGATGCTGACCACCGACGCCAGCGGACACATCGCCGGTTACGGCGCGGTCGGCTGGATCGCGGCGGGGCTGGCGTTGTGCTCGGCCTTGTGGGTCGGGCGGGTGACCTCGGCCGATGCGCCGGCGCTCGCGCCGGCGCCGGCGGCGGACGAAGCGCCGCGCGGCGACGCAGTCTGAGCGCTGCAGGACGACCGCGCGCGAGGCGGGCGCAAGCTTGACGCAAGCTTGGCCTTCTATAGTGACCGCGCCGGACTGCGACCGATTCCAAGGCCGCAGTCCGGCGCGCAATCGACCGATCCGCTTCGCCGCACTATGACGACCCGACACGAACCCTCTCCGCCGAGCCGCTTTTCCATCGCGATGGCGCCGCAGCGCACGTACGAATCGGGCCTGCGCGTTGCGCCCGGCCTGGAGCATCCGCTCGCGAGCTGTCATTGCGGCGCCGTCTGCATCGCCCTGGTTTCGCCACCCAGCGAAGTCACCGCGTGCAATTGCTCGCTGTGCGCCAGCTACGGCGCGCTGTGGGCCTACTACACGGCCGACGACATCGTCGTCGCCGCCGGCGCCCGCACCGACACCTACGCCTGCAACGGCCAGCGCGTGGACTTCCACCGCTGCAGCGTCTGCGGTTGCCTGACCCATTGGGTGCCGCGCGATCCGCGCCGCGGCCGCCGCGGCATCAACGCGCGCCTGCTGCCGCCGCATTGGCTCGAGCGCGCGCGCCTGCGCCATCGCGACGGCGCCAACGGCGGCGAATACCTGGACTGATCCAGGCGCGACGGTCCGCGCGAGCGCGCGCGTTCGCGAAAATCGCAACGATCCGGATACAGCGAACCGGCGCCGCAAGGCGCTGCGTTCGCTTGTGCGCGTTGCTGCGTCCGCGCGCTGCGTGCGTTGCATGAACGCCGCACGACCGGGCGATGCGGCCGCGGCGCGCCGCAAGCTTGATACAAGCTTCGGCTCCTACAGTGCGCTCGACAGCAACGGCTTGCGTGGACGCACCGCTGCTGCGGCGCCCGCGACCTCTGCCCCGTCGCGGGCGCGCCTTTCCATCCAAGAGAAGGAGCACACCATGTACAAGGCTTCCGGAGCCTCACTCAAAGGCGTCGCCGCCGCACTGGCCATCGCCGCCGGCCTGGCCGCGGCGCCGAACGCCGATGCGCTGACCAAACAGGAACGGCGCGCGCTCGCCGGCGCGATCGTCGGCGGCGTCGCCGGTTCGCTGCTGTCGCACGGCGATCCGTGGGCGACCGCCGGCGGTGCGTTGGCCGGCGGCGCGATCGGCGGCGTCAGCGGCCACGACGACCGCCGCGACCGCTGGCGCGAAGACGCGCGCCAGCGCGAATGGGAACGCCGCGAACGCGAGCGGCGCGAGTGGGAATGGCGCGAACGCGAACGCCGCCAGAACAACTACTGGCGCGACCGATAACTCCCTCCCGATGAGCATCCCCCACATGAAGCGATCCGCAGTACTGATGCTGGGCCTGAGCCTGGCCGCCACCGCCAACGCCGCCACCACGGCCCAGTCCGATCTGGAGCGCGCCTACATCGACAGCGCCTTCGCCGCGGTCGACAGCGACAAGAACCAGGTCATCACCCGCAAGGAGTTCGACGCGTTCATGACCGCGCGGATCGCCAAGCAACGCATCGAGTTCGACAAAGGCTTCGCCGCCGCCGACGTCAACGGCGACGGCGGCATCGACCGCAACGAAGCCAAGATCCACGAGGCGCTGGTCGAACACTTCGACAAGCTCGACACCGACAAGGACGGCAAGTTGTCGCGGCGCGAAATGACCGCGGCGCTGCTCGCGGCGATGCAGCAAGGCAACGTCGCTACCGGCGGCTGACCGGTCCGCGTCGCCGCTGTCGCGCGACAGCGGCGGCGCGCTCGCGGACGCGCGCGTCAGGCTTCGTCGGTGGCCTGGAGCAGATAGCCCAGCCCGCGCATCGCGTGGATCTCCACCCCGGCCGGCGCCAGCGCGCGCCGCAGCCGCGAGATATGCGATTCCAGCGTATTGGATTCGATGTTGTCGTCGAAGCCGTACACCGCTTCCTGCAGCTTGGCCCGCGACACGGTGCGGCCCGCGCGCAGGCACAGCGTTTCCAGCACCAGCAACTGCCGCCGCGGCAGTGCCAGATCGACGCCGTCGACGCTCGCGCAACGGTTGGCGAAATCGAACTGCAAGGCGCCCAGGGTGATCGTGGGGATCTGGTGCTGGGCCGGACGCCGGCATACCGCGCGGATCCGCGCCAGCAACTCGTTCACGTCGAACGGCTTGGTGATGTAGTCGTCGGCGCCGGCATCCAGGCCCTGGATGCGGTCGTCGACGTGGTGGCGCGCGGTCAGGATCAGCACCGGCACGCCCGGCAGCGCGCGCCGCGCCTGCGGAATCAGCGAAACCCCTTCGCCGTCGGGCAACTGCCAGTCCAGGATCAGCACGCGATAGTCGGCCTGGCTCAGAGCCTGCCGGGCCTGGGCCAGGTCTGAAGCGACATCGAGCACGATGCTGTGCGCCGCCAGCGCGCTCTTGAGCGCCTGAGCCAGGCCTTGATCGTCTTCGACCAACAAAATGCGCATGTCAGGGGGTTTCCGTCTGCGGCTGAGCGAGCGGCAGCTGCACGCAGAAGCGCGCGCCGCCCTGGTCCGAACGCGATACCCGGATGCTGCCCTTGTGCCGGGTCACCACCTCGCGCGCCAGATGCAGGCCCAGCCCGCTGCCCTGGGTTTCGGGATTGAGCCGGTAGAACGGCGAGAAAATCTGCGAGTGTTCTTCCTCGGCGATGCCGGGGCCGGCGTCGGACACGCTGATGCGCGCCTGCGGCGACACGCTCAGCGCGATCTCGCCGGCGCCGCCGCCGTGGGTCATCGCGTTCTGCAGCAGGTTCATGACGACCCGCTGCAAGGCGCCGGCGTCGCCGGACACGACCACCGGATGCTCCGGCGCGTCGAAGGAGAACTCGTAGCCGGCCTTGACCAGCAGCGGGGCGATGTCTTCGCCGACGTCGCGGCAGACCTTGACCAGATCCAGCCGGTCGTTGGCGATCAGTCCGCGGTCCACGCGTTGCAGGTCCAGCAATTGCTCGGAGATGTTCTCAAGCCGCGCGATGTCGCTCAACATGCTGGTCTTGGACGCGCTGGCGGGCAGCGCGCCGGCGCGCGCGCGCACGATCGCGATCGGCAGCCGCAATTCGTGCGCGGCGTTGCCGAGGAAGCGGTCGCGCGCTTCGGCCGCATCCCAGATCCGCTCCAGCGCCTGGTTGAACGAATCGATCAGCGGCTTGAGCTCGGACGGCACCGCGCCGGCGTCGAGATGGCGGCTGCGGCGGTTCATGTCGACGCTGCGCGCCTGTTCGGCGACCTTGCCGATGCCGCTGAGGCCGCGGCGCACGATCCACGGCACCAGCAACAGGATCGCCGCCGCCACCGGCAGCGCCAGCCACAGGCTGACGAAGTAGAACAGCGGCGTGTACAGTCCGATCACGCCTTCTTCCGGGACGCCGCCGACGACGATGTGCAGGCGGCCCCAGGGGCGCTCCTCGACGATCAGCGTCGCCGCCAGCCGCGGATCGGTGCTGCGCAGGTCCGAATCGCTGAGCTGCGGCAACACCGGGATCAACGACCGGTATTCGGCGGGCAGCGCGCCCCAGGTCAGGCTGTGGCCGGATTCGTCCGCGGCCGCGAGCCAGGCGACGTCCGGCGCGTCGCGCAGGCGCGCCGGCAAGCGCGCTGGATCCAGCACCAGACGCCCGTCGCGACGCTCGATCGCGGTGGCCGAGTCCTCGGCCTTATCGCGATAGACCATGCGCAGGTCGGCCTTCCAGATCGACACGCACACGACCAGGATGATGACCAGGATCAGCAAGGTCACGCTCAGCCCGACGCGCCAGGCGATGCGCAGGCTCAGCGAAAGGGGGCGGGAAAAGAACGGGATGTTGGTTGGCATGGCCGGCTCCGGCGACGTCTGCAACGCGCAAAACCGTCGTCGGCATGATACCGGCAATCGCGTCGCGGCCGGTGTACGCCGCTGTGCGGATAACGCCGGCAGCGCGCGTGGACACCGCGCGCTGCGGATTCAGCCGGCGTCCGGCGTGGTTGTCACCGCTTCGACGCGGTGGCCGTCCGGATCGATGAGGAAGGCCGCGTAGTAATGCGCGCCGTAATCGGGCCGCAAGCCGGGCTGGCCGTTGTCGCGTCCGCCGGCGTTCGCGCCGGCCGCATGGAAGGCGTCGACCGCGGCGCGCGACGGCGCCGCGAACGCCAAGTGGAAGCCGTCGCCGGGCGCGGCGGCGCGGTCGTCGAGATTCAACAGCAGCAGGTCCTGGCCGTCGATCAGGCCGTAGCCGACCGAGCTGTCGCCGCAGAACACACGCCGATAGCCGAGCGCGGCGAGCGTCGCGTCGTAGAACGCGGACGCCGCGGCGAGGTCGCGCACGCCGAAGGAGAGGTGATGGAGCATCGTGGCGAACGTCCTTGCGGCGCAGGCGGGGAGGCGAGTCTATAACGCGCAGCGCTGCGCAGCGATTGGCCGCGCGCCGGCGCGCGAAACGACAGAGCCCCGCATTCGCGAGGCTCTCACCGGTTCCGCAAACGGCGTCAACGGGCCCGCATCAGTTGGTATCGATCGCGCGCGGCGATTTGCCCAGCGGCCCGTAACCGCTCAGGCCGAAATCGCTGACCGTGCGGCGCGCGCCGGTCAGCGGATCGACCTGCAACAGCAGGCCGCGCGCGTCGACGCCGGCTTTGGCGTCGACCACGTAGATCACCTGCTGATCCTTCGACCAGCGGATCGCGACCGGCGCCGCGCCGAGCGGCCCTTGGCCGTCGGCGCCGAGGTCGCTGACCAGGTTGCGGTAGCCCGACGCCGCATCCACCTTGACCAGCGCGCCGCGGCCGTCGGTGCCGGCGCGCGACAGCAGGACGTAGACGCTGCCGTCGTTGCCGGCGATGACCGAGTTCGGCCCGCTGCTGCCGCTGCGCGGATCGGTCCAGCCCTGCTGCGCGTCGCCGAAGTCGCTGAGCACCGAGCGTTGCTTGTTGATCGGATCGACGGTCAGCAGCGCGCCTTTGCCGTTGCTGCCGGTGGTCAGGTCGGTCACCAGCATCTTGCCGCCGAGGCCCAGCGCGCCGGGGCGCCAGGCGAACGCGACCGCTTGCGCGGCGCGCGCGCCGCGGCCGTCGCCGAAGTCGGCGAACACGCTGCGGCGGCCGTTGGATTCCAGCTTGAACAGCGCCGCGCGCCCGTCGGTGCCGGCGCGCCGGTCGAGCACGAAGAAACCGCTGAGCGGGCCGAGCAGCACCGGCGGGACATAGAGCACCGCATCGGGTTGCTGGCCGAGCGGCCCGCGCGAGGCGTCGCCGAAATCCGTCAGGGTCGTGCGCGTGCCGTTGCTGAGGTCGACTTCGTACAGCGCGCCGCGCTGGTCGGTGCCGCCGCGGGCGTCGGTCGCGATCCAGCGGTCGTTGCCGCCCCACAACCCGGCCGCTACCCGGGCCAGTCCGCTCGGCGCGATCGCCACCGGTCCTTGACTGGCGTTGCCGAAATCCGACAGCACGCGCCGGTAGCCGCTGACCGGCTCGATCGCGTACAGCGCGCCGCGCAGGTTGGAGCCGCCTTCCTGGTCGAGCACGATCAATGCGCCGGGCGCGGGATAGGAGCCCTGTGCGCAGACCGCGGCGGGCGCGCCGAGCAACAGAGCCAAAAGCAGATTCCTTGCAGACATGAACGATCTCCGTGGGGTGGGGTGTCCGGCGCCGCCGCGATGCCGGCAGGCGGAAGTGGGAGCGGCGTGCCGCTCTCGAAAACACCACGGTCTCCCCGCGAATGTCGTGATCCAACGCGTGCGGTGAGTAAGCGATAGGAAGGGTGAGCGGCGATGCGCGCGCGCAGGCAAGCGCGCGGCGTGAACGCGGTCGCGGCGGTTCATCCGGCGCGCGTTCGTGGGCGCGAAAGCGCGCGGATCGACGCGAAAAACAAAAGGCGGAGCCCATGCACGGGCCCCGCCTGCGGACTGCGATGCGCGTCGTCGGGTAACGCGCGGTTACATTTCCACGATCGGCCCGTTCGGGTCCGGCGGCGTCGGGCAGCCGGTGCTCTGGTTGCAGATGCCGATCAGGCGCCACGCGCCGCCGCGGCATTGATAGAACGAACCCGGGTCGACCGGATGATCGTAGGCGACCTGGAACAAATGCCCTTCCGATTGCGCGTTGCATTCGTAGGTCGGTTCCGCCGCGACCGGCGCGGCCGCGCCGAGCGCGAGGGCGAAAAGAACGAGCGTACTGCGCCTTGCCATCCATCCTTTCATGCGGCTGCCTTTCATGCGCGTGTCCTCCGTTGAACGCCGCCGCGATGCGAACGCCTGCCGAGCCCTTGCCGGCCGCGACGCTGCGCGCGACCATGCCGGCTCGCGACGATGCGAACCGGGCGGAAGCGACGGCGGGTTCCGCGCTCGGGACACGCGACGCTAGCACATGATGCGTCGCATCAAGGCGCCGCTGGCGGCCACGGTCCGGCACCGGCGCGGGAGCATTCGATGAAGCGTCTTTGGACCATCGTCGGCGTCGCCGACGTCGCGCGCAGCTTTCGTTGGTATCAGACCCTGTTCGGCCAGGATCCGACCGCACCGGCGCACGATTACTTCGGCCAGATCCTCGACAGCGACGGCACCGTGCTGATCTGCCTGCACCGCTGGGGCGCGCACGAACATCCGCCCTTGGCCGACGCCGCGCGCGCGCAGCCGGCAACGGCTTGCTGCTGTTCTTCCGCGTCGACGATTTCGAAGCGGCGCTGCGCAGAGCACGAACGCTCGTTCCCGCGCTGGACGAAGAGCCGCATTCGAATCCCGCGACCGGAACGCAGGAGTTCGCGTTGCGCGATCCCGACGGTTACTACGTCATGGTCAGCGCGCTGCCGGCGTAGGCGCGCGCAGTCAGGTTGGGAGCGTGCGGCGCGCACGCGGCGTTCTGCCGGCCGTCACAGAACCGCGGCCGGTTCGCATTGACTTGCTCGCTGCCCGGGTGCAAGGCTGTCGCGGTGTCTGGGACGGCACGGGCGGAAAGCGCAGGATCGCAGCCTATGGCTGCTACGCCTATCGGGGTCTTTAGGCACAGTGAAGTGTCCTCGTAACGTACCCGAATCCAATAAAGGAGAGCGTGTTATGAACGATCACGACCAGGTAGCCTCGTGGCGCAGCGAAGCGGGCGAGCACAATCCCGCCGGCCCGTTGTTCATCGGCGGCGAGTTCGCCGAAGCCGATCTTTCCGGCGACGCCATCGGCCCCACGTTTCTGACTTCCGGTTGCACCGGCTGCGGCACGATCCAGTGCTGCTGAGCTAAAGGCTTCGATACCGACATCAAGACCGGAGGGCGTTGCATGGCCACGGATGGGCAGTACACCGGCTCGATCGTCGCGGCTCGCCGCGCCCGGGTTTGACATGGCGTCCGTCGCGGACGCGCGCGGTTTCGAAGCATCGCTGGGCTGCCTGAGTTCGTCCGCGCTGGACGGCCTGGCAGCCCAGCTTCGCCGCATTCCCGGCTTGGACGAACGCGAACGCGAGGCGGTGTTGGCCGCCACGCGCGCGTCGCTGACCGCGGTGCTGCACGCCAAGCTCGGCCGGCTGCTGCTGCTCGAACTCAATGCCGCGCGGGTGACCGGCGGCCTCGGCGAGGACGGCAGCGCCGAAGATCGCTGGGAACGTTTCCTCGAAACGGCGGCGCAGCGCGATTTCTGGGACGGCCTGAGCCCGCACTATCCGGGCCTGATGGCGCGCGTGCGGCGCATCGTCGACAACCGCTGCGCGGCGTCGAAATCGTTCGCGCAGCGCTGGGCCGACGACCGTTCGCGCGTGCGCGCGCTGTGCGCGCGCGAGCCGGGCGAACTGCGCTCGCTGCGCTTCGGCGCCGGCGACAGCCATTGCGGCGGGTTGTCGGTGGCGGTCGTGGAATGCGCCGGCGGCGCGCTGCTGTACAAGCCGCGTTCGCTCGCGGTCGACGCCGCCTTGCGCGGTTTCCTCGATGCGCTGGCGCACGAGCACGGCGCAGCGATGCCGATCCGGGTGCCGCGCGTCGTCGACCGCGGCGAGTACGGCTGGAGCGAATTCGTCGCCCACCGCCACGCCGACGGCGAGGACGAACTGCGCAGCTTCTATCTCGGCATCGGCCATTGGCTCGCGGTCATGCGCGCGGTCGGCGGCACCGACCTGCATGCCGAAAACCTGATCGCCCACGGCGGCCATCCGGTGGTGATCGATTGCGAAACCCTGTTCACGCCGAAGCTGCCCGTGCTCGCCTCGGGCCTCGGCGAGGCGCACGACCGCGCCGTCGACCTGGCGTCGGGCACCGTGCTCAACATCGGCCTGTTGCCGGCCCGCGGCGGCAGCCTGGGGTGGCGCGGCGTCGACAATTCCGCCGCCGGCATGCTGCCGGGGCAGCAGCCGAAGATGAGCGTGCCGGGGATCGTCGGCGCGGGTTCGGACCAGGCGCGGATCGGCAAGCAGTGGGTGACCGCGCCGGTGTCGCAGAACCATCCCAGCGCCGAGCCGTTGCTGCATCGCTACTGGCCGCAGGTGTTGCAGGGTTTCGACGAGGCCGTCGCGACCTTGCAGCGCATGGACGCGGGCGGCCGCCTGCTGCCGCAGTTGCAGGCCTTCGCCGATTGCCGCGTGCGGGTGGTGCCGCGCGCGAGCGAGGCCTATGCCGAAATCGGCCGCATGCTGTGGCATCCGGTGTCGCTGCACGACGAGGCCAAGGCCCGGCGCACCGCGCACGAGCTGCTGGCGAAGATGGCCGCCAACGTGGCGATCGCGCCGAGCGATGCGGAAGTCATCGAGGCGGAGATCGACGACCTGATCGACGGCGATATCCCGCTGTTCGCCACCACCGTGCGCGACGGCCGCCTGCAAGGGCCGCGCGGCACCGCGTGGCTGGCGCCGTGCGATCTGGCCGAGGCCGCCTTGCAGCGTTGGCGCCAGGCCGATTTCCAGCGCGAGCGGCGTTTCATCTCGGCTTCGTTGATCAGCGCCTACGCCAACGACGGTTGGACGCAAGACACGCCGCAGCTGCGCGTCGACGCGCGCGCCGACGCACTGGACCGGCGCCGGCGCGAGCAGGCCGCGCGCATCCTCGGCCGAATGATCGAGCACGCCCTGTTCGGCGCCGACGGCAGCGTCGCCTGGATCGCGCCGAGCTACAGTCCCGCCGGTTGGGCGGTGCAGCCGTTGAACTCGGACATCTTCAACGGCGTGTCGGGCATGGCCTTGCTGGCCGGGGCGTACCTGCGCGAAGCGGCGGCCGGTCGCGCCGACGCGGTCGCGGGCATGCACGAGCTGTTCGCGGCCAGCGTGCGCACTCTGAAGTTCGCCGAGGCGCGCCGCGCCGAGCAGCGGCGCGACCGCGTGAAGCTGCGGCCGCGCGCGCCCGGCGCGTACTTCGGCGTCGGCGCGCAGATCTGGACCTGGCTGTCGCTGGCGCGCTGGGGCCTCGACGGCGGCGAAGGCCTGGCGCGCGCCCGCGCGCTGGCCGAGGACGTACCCGAAGCGGTCGCGGCCGATACGCTCAACGATCTGCTGATGGGCAGCGCCGGCGCCATCGTGCCGCTGCTGATGCTGGCGCGCGCGACCGGCGACACGGCCTACGTCGATCTCGCCAGCGAAACCGGCGACCGCCTCGCCGAACGCGCGCAGCGCGACGGCGAGCGCCTGTACTGGACGCACGAACGCTGGCCGCAAGGGCTCGGCGGTTATTCGCACGGCGCCACCGGCATCGGTTGGTCGCTGCTGCATCTGGCGCGCGCGAGCGGGCACGAACGCCACGACGCCGCCGGCCGCGGCGCGTTCGCGTTCGAGGATTCGCTGTTCGATCCGGACCTGGGCAACTGGCGCGACCTGCGCATGCTGCCGGGCGTGCCGGCCTCGACCGCGTGGTGCCACGGCTCGGTCGGCATCGGTCTGGCGCGCGTCGATCTGGACCCGGCGTTCGAGCAGCCGGGCACGCGCGAGACCTTGCGCGCGGCGGCGGCCGCGACCTGGCGCGCGGGGCTCGGTTGGAACCATTGCGTCTGCCACGGCGACGCCGGCAACGGCGAGCTGCTGGGGCTGGCGATCGACGCCGGCGTCGGCCCGGCCGGGGTGACCAAGACCGATCTGCTGGCCGAGTTGGTCACCGGCCTGGAACAGCACGGGCCGTACTCCGGCGGCCCGCGCGAAGTGTTCTCGCCGGCGCTGCTGCCGGGCATCGGCGGCATCGCCTATCAGTTGCTGCGCGCGCATCCGGACAGCGATCTGCCGTCGATCCTGGTGCCGGGCATGGCCTAGGCGCCGGTTACACTCGCACGCGTGCGCATGCGCCGGAGCGTGCGATGGATGCTGCAATGGCGGGTGCGACAGAAGCTGCGACAGCGCGGGCGGGCGAACAAGGCCGCAGCGTCGCCGAGCGCGATTTCCATCTGATCACCGGCGCCTCCGGCGCAGGCAAAACGACCTTGCTGGCCGAACTGGCGCGCCTGGGCTACGCCACGGTCGCCGAAGCCGCGCTGGCGATCGTCGAAGAACAGCGCGAGCGCGGCGGCAACCTGTTGCCCTGGACCGACCGCGCCGGCTTCATGCGCGAACTGCTGGCGCGCAACCTGCGCGCGCACCGCGCCGCCGCGACGCTGCCCGGGCCGGTGTTCTTCGACCGCGGCATCGGCGAATGCCTGGCGTGGATGCGCTCGATGGACATCGCGGTCGCGCCGCAGGACGCCGCGGCGGCGTTGCGCAAGCGCTACGCGCCGACGGTGTTCGTGGCCGAACCTTGGCCGCAGATCTACGCGCGTACGGGCGAACGCCGCGCCGGTTTCCAGCGGGCGATGCGTTCGTTCGAGACCACCGTCGACGCTTACCGCGCGCAGGGTTACCGGCTGTGCGTGTTGCCGCAGGTGCCGGTGGCGGAACGGGCGGCCTTCGTGCTCGAACGCATCGCCGAAGCCGCGAGACCTTCACCGTCCCACGGCGCGCTTGCGCCGCAATCCGAGGAGCCGCGATGAAACCGATGCTGGGACTTGCGCTGTTGGCGATCGGCGCGGGCTTGTCGCAGCCCACGGCGGCCGCAGATGCGCGCACGCCGTTCGCGGGATTCGTGGTGCACCCGCGCGGCGGCGTCGGGCCCTCGTTCGAATTCTCGGCTGCGCCGGCCAGCTCGGATGCGCCGGTGGTGATCAGCGTGGTCGGCCGCAAGACCGAACCCGCCGACCGCGAGTTCCGGACCAGTCTGCAGAAACGCTGGCTCAGCGAATACGTCGCAGCGGGCCGCAACCTGCGCCTGCGCGAACAATCGATGTGCGACTACCGGCCCGGCGGCGGGCGCTGCGACCGCTACGAGTTCGAACCGGGCGGCGAAGAAAACGCCTATTACTTCGCGCTAGACAACTGGCCCTGACGGCGGCGGTTGCGACGACGACAGGGCCCGGGCGCCGCATGCCCGCGGCCCGCGGCGTGTTCCGCCGCGGACCGGGAACGCAGGGCGCGTCGCGTCACCAGATCTTGATGCGCTGCTCCGGCGCCAGATATAGCTTCTCGCCCGGCTTCGCGCCCCAGGCGTCGTACCACGCATCGATGTTGCGCACCGTCTGCGCGCGCTGCGCGGCCGGCGCGTGGCCGTCGGTGAGGATGCGCTGGCGCAGCGCGGCGTCGCGGATCTTGCTGCGCCAGGTCTGGCCGTACGACAGGAAGAAGCGCTGGTCGCCGGTCAGGCCGTCGATCACCGGCGCCTCCTTGCCGCCGAGCGACTTGCGGTAGGCCATGTAGGCGATGGTCAGGCCCGACACGTCGGCGATGTTCTCGCCCGAGGTCTGCTTGCCGTTGACGTGCAGGCCCGGCAGCGGCTCGTAGGCGCTGTACTGCTCGGCGAGCTTCTTGGTCGCCTCGTCGAAGTGCTGGGTGTCGGCCGGCGTCCACCAGTTGGCGAGGCGGCCGGTGCCGTCGAACTCGGCGCCGGTGTCGTCGAAGCCGTGGCTGATCTCGTGGCCGATGACCGCGCCGATCGCGCCGTAGTTCGCGGCCGGATCGGCGCCCGGATCGAAGAACGGCTTGTCGAGGATCGCGGCGGGGAAGTTCATCGCGTTCTGCAGCGGCAGCTGCACCGCGTTGACGGTCTGCGGCGTCATCCACCATTCGCCGTTGTCGACCGGCTGGCCGAGCTTGCCGATCTGGTGGCGGTATTCCTGCAGCTCCGCGCGCAGGCGGTTGCCGAGCGCGTCGTCGGCGCGGATCTCCAGCTTGGAGTAATCGCGCCAGCGCTCCGGATAGCCGACGCTGACCCGCATCGACTTGGCCTTCTCGCGCGCCTTGGCCTTGGTTTCGGCGGTCATCCAGGTCAGCGAATCCACGCGCTCGTCGAACGCGGCGAGGATGTTGCGCACCATCTCCTCGACCTTCTGCTTCGACGCGGCCGGGAAATACTTCTCGGCGTAGATCTTGCCGACCGCGTCGCCGAGCGCGGCGCTGGTCGCGTCGAGCGCGCGCTTGCCGCGCTCGCGCGCCTGCGGGGTGCCGGCCAGGGTGGTGCCGTGGAAGCCGAACGCCAGGTCGCTGTAGGCCTTGGGCAGTTCGCCCGGGCCGCGCACGGCCTCGTTCCAGGCGGCGTGGTCGAGCGCGTGGAAGGTCAGGTAATCCTTCCACGCCGGCAGCGGCTCGCTGCCGACCAGACGGGCGATGCCGCCGATCGCGCCCGGCTGCCAGGCGACGATGGTCTTCTGCGAAGAAAGCCCGGCGGCGTCGAAGAACGCGGCCCAGTCGATGCCCGGCGCGCGCTGCGCGAACGCCGCGGTGTCCCACGGATTGTTCGACTTGTGCACGTTCTGCGATTCGACCACCGGCGCGTGCGCCTTGGCGATCTTGGTTTCCAGGGCCAGGATCGACTTGGCCTTGGCTTCGGGCTCGGCGATGCCGGCCTGCTTCAGCAGCGCGGCGACGTAGGTCTCGTAGGCGGCGCGCGTGGCCGCCATCTCCTTGTCGGACGACAGGTAGTACTCGCGGTCGGGCATGCCGAGGCCGCCCTGCATCAGGGTGGCGACATACGCCGGTTCTTCCAGCGCCTTGGCCACGAACACGCCGAACAGATTGTCGGTGTGGAAGTTGGTGGCGTTGAGCGGGTCGGTGTCGGCGCGCACGCTGCCGCCGAGCACGCGCGACAGGCCGGCGCGGTCGGCGATCGCGCCGATCGCGTCGAGCTGCGGTTGCAGCGATTGCAGGCCGCGCTTCTCGATCCCCGCTTCGTCCATGTAGGCGGCGTGGAAATCGGCAATGCGGCGCGCGTCGCTGCCGTCGGCGGGCTTGCTCGCGGCCAGTTGCGCGATCAGTTCGGCGTTGCGCTTCTCCGCGGTTTCCAGCAGCACGGTGAACGCGCCGTAGTTGGAGCGGTCGGCGGGAATCTCGAAGTTCTTGCGCCAGCCGCCGTTGGCGAAGGCGTCGAAGTCGTCGCCGGGCTTGACCGACTTGTCCATGCCGGCCAGGTCGACGCCGGAGGCCGGCGCGGCCGCGGCGGGCGCCGCCGGCGCCGCAGCAGCGGGAGCCGCGGCGGTTTCGTTGGCGGCGGGCTTGCACGCGGCCAGGCCGCCGGCCACGGCCAACGCCAGGCCGAGGGAAAGAAGGTTGGGGCGAAGGGACATGGTCGTGGTTCCGTGGCGGACACTGGGAGGACTGCGGACGCGGCCCGGCCGGCGCAGCGAGTGCGGCGCGGCGATACGGCAGCGACCGCATTGTGCGCCAGCGCGTCCTCGGCGCGGAAGTCCATGACTTTCGTCATCCCGGCCGTCGCTTTGCGCGCTCGGGCGGGCCGATGCGCGCGCCGTTCATCGCCGGCGCTGCGCAACGGGCGGGTTCGGCAAAGGTCGCCGCCGCGGCGCGCCTGCGCGCGTGGGTGCGCGCGGCGCGACGTGGCGAGCGGCGGCGGTTTCGATGCCTGCGCTGCGACGTCAGGTGCCGCCGGTGTCGTTGCAGCGTCGGCTCACGGCACGATACGCAGCGCGGGGTCGGCGACCAGCGCGTTCGGGCTGAGGGTCTGCAGCGCGCAGGGCCCGAGCATGCTGCGGAACACGAAGCGGTTCGCCGTCGGCGCGGCGGGCGGCGCGCCGGCCTGGTCGGCGACGTCGATCACGCCGTTGATCGCGCTCGTACCGGTCGTGTTGGGGCAGTAGAAGCTCGGCGGACCGGAGAAACTGAGGCGGACACCGGAGATCGCGAGGCTCCACAGCGTCGGCGTCAGCGTCGGCGCGCCGGGGAACGGCGGATTGGCGCCGGCGTAGGCCGCGGCTGCCGGCGTGGCCGGCCAGGGCAGCAGCGACGGCGCGAGCCCGCCGCAGAGGCTGCTGCCGGAGAACGAGGCGGCGGTGACCTGGGCGACGCCGGCGGAGACGGTCACGGTCCAGTCGGCGCCGCAGGCCCACTGCACGCCGAGGTAACCCAGGACGATGGGGCCGGTGAGGTGGGCGACGCCGTTGTTGGACCAGTTCGAGGTCGTCGCGTCCCAGACCTGGACGGAACTGGCGGCCGCCGGAGCGGCGGCGAGGGCGAGCACGAACGGAACGAGGGCGGACAGCGTGTGGCGATAGCGCGACATGGTGCGGCTCCTGTGCGTTGGCGGGAGATCCTTCTTTGGGTACAGACGCAGGCCTGCGCCGATCCCGAACCCCTTGGCCGGCGCGCGCCCGCCGCTGCGCGCGGCCGGCGTTCGGGCGGCCGCAGCGACCGGCCGCGCCGCCGGCGCGAAGGCGGAGGAAAAACCGCACGAGCGCCCACTACAATGCCGCGTCGAGTCCGAGGAACGTCGTAATGGATCCCCACGTCGAACCTGCCGCGGCGCCCGCCCCCGGCCCCGCTTCCGCGCCCGTATCGCTGAAAGCGCCGCCGGCGCGCATCGCGGCCTGGCTGTTCGCCGCGGCGGCGCTGTTCCTGGTGCTCAAGTTCGGCCTGCTCAGCGCGCTGCTGTCGGGGCTGCTGGTGTTCCAGCTCGTGCACACGCTCGCGCGCCTGGTCGACCGGCGGGTCAAGGGGCAGTGGGCGCGGTTGATCGCGGTGGTGCTGATCGCCGCGCTGGTGGTCGGCGGCCTGACCCTGGCGACGCTCGGCCTGATCGCGTTCTTCCGCGCCGACACCGGCGGCGAACAGGCGCTGCTGGCGCGGCTGATGGACATCATCGACGCCTCGCGCACCCAGGTGCCGGCCTGGGCGCGGCCGTATCTGCCGGAAGACCTGAGCGAGCTGGAGCACGCGCTGAGCGCGTGGCTGGACGAGCATCGCGGCGACCTCAGCCTGGTCGGCGCGGAGGCGGTGCAGCTCGGCGCGCGGCTGGTGATCGGCATGGTGCTCGGCGCGATGATCGCGCTGCAGGAAGAACTGCAGCCGCTGAAGCTGGGGCCGCTGGGCTCGGAACTGCTGGCCCGCGCCGCGCGCCTGTCCGACGCGTTCCGCCGGGTGGTGTTCGCGCAGATCAAGATCTCCGCGCTCAACACCGTGTTCACCGCGGTCTTCCTGCTGATCGTGCTGCCGTTGTTCGGCGTGCACCTGCCGATGGCCAAGACCCTGGTGGTGCTGACCTTCGTGGTCGGCCTGCTGCCGGTGGTCGGCAACCTGATCTCGAACACGCTGATCACCGTCGCCGGCCTGTCGGTGTCGATCTACGTCGCGGCCGCGGCGCTGCTGTACCTGGTGCTGATCCACAAGCTCGAATACTTCCTCAACGCGCGCATCGTCGGCGGCGAGATCCAGGCGCGCGCGTGGGAGCTGCTGCTGGCGATGCTGGCGATGGAAGCCTTGTTCGGCATGCCCGGGCTGGTGGCCGCGCCGATCTACTACGCCTACCTCAAGCGCGAGCTGGTGGAGCAGGGCTGGGTCTGAGGCGTCGCGATCGGCCGGTCCGGCTCGCGCTCGTCGCGATCGCGGCTCAGCCGCGCGCGGGCGGCCGCCGCGGCGGCGCGCTCTCGCGCAGGCTGTCGACCAGCGAGAACACCCACGGCCGGCTGGCCACCAGCATGCCGACGCTGCGGCGCCGCTCCGGCGGCAGGTCGACATCGAGTTCGGCGGCTTCCTTGAACTCGGCCACCAGTTTTTCCAGCTTGCGCCGCAGCGTCGCGGCCGACGCCTCGCCGAGTTCGCGGATTTCCAAAGCGAGAAAATCCCCGCCGGCGTCGAACGCGTGGTGGATGAACTCGCGGCTGGCCATCTGGAAATAGCGCGCGCGCACCGGGCCGTCGTCGCGCCAGGAGAAATCGCGCGGCACGCGCAGGCGCACGCGGTCGCCGGGCAGCAGTTCGATCAGGCGCAGGCGGTCGAGCTGCGCCAGCAGCCGCACCAGTTCGGTCTTGCGCAGGCCGTAGCCTTCGCCGATGGCGGCGGTGCGCCAGCCTTGGCAGAGCAGATGGAACACCGTCATCAGGCGCGGCTCGGCGGCCAGCGCGGTTTCCTGCAGCGGGCTCAGGTGGCGGCGCGATTCGCGGGTGCCGCGGGCGTTGCGCGCGAGCTCGAAGAAGTCGATGTCGAGCGCGTCGCAGATCTGTTCCAGCCGCTCCAGGCTCATGCGGCCGTTGGACAGGGTGCGCTTGATCGTCGGTTCGGACACGCCCAGCGCTGCGGCCAGATCCGCGTAGCGCCAGCCGCGCTCCTTGAGGATGCGCTTGAGCGCGGCGAGCAGGCGTTCGCGTTCGATCATGGCGGCGCGGGTTCCGGTCGGCGGGACACCGGGGATCATATTCCGATACCCGATCCGAACGAATAGCCGGTAGCGATACCGGCCGGTACGGTGCGGCCATCCCGCCCAGGCCCGCCGCCATGCTCGCCACCGCCCAGTCCGCGCCCGTTCCGCTCGAATCGCTCAACGATGTCCACGCGCGGCTCAATCCGACCCGCGCGCGGGTGCTGCGGCCGGCCACGCTCGACGCCGCCTGCGCCGCGGTGCGCGCCTGCGCGGCGGCCGGGCAGCCGCTGATCGCGGCCGGCGCGCGGCACGCGATGGGCGGCCAGCAGTTCCTCGACCACGGTTGGGTGCTCGACACCGCCGGCTTGAACGGCGTGCTCGGCTTCGACGACGCGCGCGGCCTGCTGACGGTGGAAGCGGGCATCCGCTGGCCGGCGGTGCTGGCGTGGCTGGCGACGAGCGCGGACAACACCCGCGGCTGGACCATCCGCCAGAAGCAGACCGGCGCCGACGATTTCAGCCTCGGCGGCGCCGCGGCGTCGAACATCCACGGGCGCGGGCTGGCGTATGCGCCGTTCGTGGAGGACATCGAAGCGCTGACGCTGATCGACGCGCAGGGTTGCTTGATCGAAGCCAGCCGGCAGCAGCGTCCGGAACTGTTCGCGCTGGCGGTCGGCGGCTACGGCCTGTTCGGCGCGATCGCGAGCCTGACCTTGCGTTTGACTCCGCGGCAAACGCTGCGCCGCGAAGTCTCTCTGGCGCGCGTCGGCGACCTGCACGCGGAGTTTTCCCGCGCGATCGGGCAGGGCTGCACCTACGGCGATTTCCAGTTCGCGATCGATCCGCGCAGCGACGATTTCCTCGACCTGGGCGTGTTGTCGTGCTACCGGCCCGCGCCGCAGGCCGCTGCGTTGGCGCCGCGCCATCTGCACGCCGACGACTTCGCCCGGCTGTTGTTGCTCGCCCATCACGACCCTTCGCGCGCTTTCACCGAATACGCCGGTTTCTATCTGGCCACCGACGGCCAGCACTACGCCAGCGACGCGCAGCAGAGCGGGGTGTACCTGGACGGTTACCACGCCGCGGTCGATCGCTCGCTGGGGCATTGCGGTTCGGAAATGATCACCGAGCTGTATGTGCCGCGCGCCGCCTTGGCCGCGTTCATGGCGCGCGCCGCCGACAGCCTGCGCCGGCATCGCGCCCAGCCGATCTACGGCACCGTGCGCCTGATCGAGCGCGATCCGACCAGCGTGCTGGCCTGGGCGCGCGAGGACTGGGCCTGCATCATCTTCAACCTGCACGTGCGCCACGACCCGCAAGGCGTCGACGCGGCCGCGCAGGCGTTCCGCGCGCTGATCGACGACGCGCTTGGGTTCGGCGGCAGCTACTACCTCACCTACCATCGCTGGGCCACGCGCGCGCAGGTCGAGGCGGCGCATCCGCGCTTGCGCGAGTTCCTGCGCGCCAAGCGCGAGTACGATCCGCACGGGCGCTGGCAAAGCGATTGGTATCGCCATCACCTCGCCTTGTTGCAGGCCTGAGATGCAGCGCATCTCCACGTCGATGCTGCTCGCCGCCGCTTGCGTGCGTCAGGCGCGGAACGATCGCGACCCCGATGCGCAGCAGGACGCGGCCTTGGCCCGCGCCTGCCTGCAAGGCTGCGGCGCGGCCGGCCGGCGCCTGCTGCGGGCGGTCGATCACGCATTCGGCCGGCTGTTGTTGCGGATGGCGGAAACCTTGTACTTGCCGGGCATCGGCGCGCATTACGCTTGGCGCAAGCGGCATATCCGGCGTTGGGCGCTGCAAGCCTGTACGCAGCCCGGCGCCGGCCGCGCGCGGCAGGTGGTGATACTCGGCGCGGGCTTCGACGGCTTGTCGCTGCGCTTGCTGGCGCGGGCGCCGACGCTGCGCGCGTTCGAGATCGACCGCGCGCACGGCGTCGCGATCAAGCGCGCGGCGTTGGCGGAGATCGGCGCGGACGATCCGCGGCTGACCTTGGTCGCGGCCGATCTGGCGCGCGAACCCATCGAAGCGGTGCTGCGCGCGATGCCGGGGTTCGATGCCGGCATCGCGACGCTGGTGATCGCCGAAGGCGTGCTGATGTATCTCGCGCCGGCCGACCTGCGCGCGCTGATGCGCGGCCTGGCGCGGACGCTGCCGCAAGCGCAGCTGATCGCCACCGCGATGGCCTTGCGCGCCGACGCGACGCCGTGCTTCGCGCGCCAGCGGCCTTGGGTCGGCGGCTGGCTGCGCCGCGCCGGCGAGCCGTTCCGCTGGGGCGCGACGCGCGCAGGCCTGGACGCGTCGTTGCGCGAGGCCGGCATGGAACTGCGGTACGTCGCCGATCCGTACGCCCCCGACGATCCCGATCCCTCGCCGGGCGAATGGGTGTTCGCCGGTTCGCTGATGCCGACCGCGGACGGCGAACGCTAGCGAACACCGCGAACCCGTGCCGACTTACTCGAGATAGCCCGGCGCCTTGGGCAACGCGTCGATATCGCGGCGGTCGTGCTGGATCACCAGCCGCCCGCGGGTATTGCTGAGGAGCCGGCGTACCCGGTCCATCGCAGCCAGGGTCTCGCCGCGCGAGTAGTTGAACGCCGGCATCCGCCCTTGCTCGAAATTCTCGCGGGTGTGGAACAGGTCGCCGGACAGGATCACCGTGCCGGCCTTCGGCAAACGCAGCATCAGCACCTGATGGCCGGCGGTATGGCCGTTGGCGCGCAGGATCCGCACGCTGCCGTCGCCGAACACGTCGCGGTCGAGGTCGATCAGTTCGACCTTGGCCTGCTTGTAGGCGGACAGGTTGTCCACCGCCATGCGGCCCGGCGCGGGCTGGCTGTCCAGCGACTGCACTTCGCGCCGGCTCAGCAGCCAGGTCGCGCCGGCGAAATCGTTGGCGTTGCCGGTGTGGTCCCAGTGGAAGTGCGAGAAGGCGATGTACTCGACATCGCTTGCGCGCAGGCCGATGGCTTCGAGCTGCGATTGCAGGGTGCGGGCGACGACGGCGCGCGAACCGTTGGGAAACGAGGTGCCGCCCGGCGTCGCCGCGAAGCGGTCGCCGAGGCCGGCGTCCCACAGCAGGTCGCCCTTGGGGTGGCGGACCAGGAAGCACGGCGCGGACAGTTCGCCCGCTTGGCCGTCGTACTCGCCGGTGTCGGCGAACGCGCCGAGGTCGTCCAGGACGATGCGGCCGCAATCGAAGGCGTACAGGCGCAGCGAACCGACTTTGGAATCGGCGTGCGCGGGCACGGCGAGCAGCGCGAACAGGATCGGCAGTGCGAGGCGAAGCGCGAACATGGCAGGACTCTCGGTCGGCACGGGGCGGGGACGCCATCCTCGGCCCGCCGCGGCGCGGCCGAAAGCGGCCCGAACGCCAATCGTCGATGGAATCGGGCCATGCGCGCGCCGCGCCGCAGCCTTACCTCGGCCGCACCGTCAGGCATTGCGACACCACGCCAATGGCGCCGGCGCGGCCGTGGATAACGCTGTGGGTGAGGCCGAGGCCGTTGCCGCCGAACGCCACCGTGGTGTCCAGGCCGATCCAGTCCGGATCGGGATCGCCGAACAGGTGCGCGCTGAGGTCGAGGTTCGGAAACGCCGCATGGTCGGCGTGCACGCGCGGGGTCAGGCCGTTGGCGACGTCGACCAGCCCCATCATGCGCGCGACCGGGCTGACCGCTTCGGCTTCGATCAAGGCCACGTCGGTGCGCACCCAACTGGCGGCGCGCCCGGGTTCGCGCTGCGCGCGCCGCGCTTCGACGCTGCGCACGAACGCGCCGGGCCACAGCTCGGCCAGCGACCACGGCGGCAGCGCGTCCGGCCCGGCGATGCGCTCGAACGCCGCGCCGGCCAGCGCGGGCGCCGGGTATTCCTGCATCAGCCACGCGCGCACCAGCACTGCGGCGCGGCCGGCATGGCTCAGCGTCGCTTCGACCAGTTCGATGGTGCGGCCGGGGCGCAACACCGCGACCTCGATGTCGACCGCGGCGATCGGCAGGGTGCCGAGAATCTCGCACGACACCCGCGCCACGCGCAGATGGCCCTGGCCGCGGCGGTCGCGGTCGCTTTCGATCGCATGCACGAGCAAGCCCAGCGCCGGGGCGATGTGCTGTTCGGCCGGGTTCCAGCCGCCGCCGACGCGCGCGGTGGCTTCGAAGCGCGCGGCGTCCAGGCGTTTGAAGTAGGCGGTCGCGAGCGCGTCGTTCGGCGTCGGCATGGTCGGGTCGTTCCTCATGAAAGGGTGTGGCTGCCGGGTCGGCGATGCGTCGCGCCGCCCCGCGTCGATGCAGCCGCGCTCACTCGGCCATATCGCCGTACTCGGTGTAGAGCGGACGCAGCACCCGCACGCCGCCGATGCGCTCGCCCGCGGCCGCCGCGCCGGCGCCGCGGTCGCGACGCAGCAGCGCGCCTTCGCGCGGCGCGCCGTCGATGCGCACGATCTGGTCGACGTCCGGTGGGGTTTCGATGCGATGGGCGAGGAAACGCTCGCGGCCTTCGCCGAACGCGATCCACTCGGCCGAACGCGGTTGGCGGCCGGGTTCGAAGCGGCGGAAGTGGACGATGCGCGCGACCTTTACGTCCAGGTTCTCGGCGATGCGCACGCCGCCGCGTTCGAAATGGCCGCGATACAGATCGGCGCGGAAGCGCGCGTCGGGGCGGATGGTCTGCGGCAGCACCCAGCGCTCGCTGGGAACCAGGGTGTAGTACTCGTCCGGATGCGCGCGGGCGTCGTCGCGATAGCGGCGCAGCACGTCGTCCGGCAGCTGCGCGCGCAGGATCAGTTGGTAATCGTGCGGGCGGTGGAACATCGGCAGATGCGACAGGTACACCGCCTGCGTGCCAGCCACCAGCATGCCGTGGGTTCCGGGCGGATCGGCGAATTCGCCGGCCTGCGGCACGCGGGCGAAGGCGAAGTCGGCGAAGGTGGTGTCGCCGAGGAAATCGCCGAGGCGCGCGGTTTCGTCCGCCCAGTGCGCGATCGCCGCCGCGTCCAGCGGCAGCGCGTGTTCCTCGGGCTGCGATGCGCTGCCGAGCGGATACAGTCGGTAAGGTCGCGCGCTCATCTCGACATGCGCGCCGAGCGCGCGTTCGACCCGGTGCGCGCGCGCGAACGCGGCCAGCCGCTGCGCGCTGGCGCGATAGGCGGCGAGGTCGCGCACGGTCAGCAGGCCGGGATACAGCGCGTCGCCGCTGAACACGCTCGCGCTGGCCGGGTCGTACACGGCGATGTGCGCCGCCTCGTGGCCCGGCAGCGGCAGCACGGTCAGGCGGCGGCCGCCAAGTTCGAACGCCGCTTCGCCCTGCGGCCATCGATCCAGGCCGAAGAACGCCGCGACCTCGGCCGCGCTGTGGCCGACGATGCGGGTATCGGGCCGATCGCGGAACTGCGCGTCGCCGTGGATGTGATCGCGATGGGCATGGGTGTGGGCCACGGTCAGCGCCAGCGGCGCCAGGCCGCGTTCGCGCTGCCACTGCGCCAGCAGCCGGTCGACCGTGGCGCGCAGCGGCAGGTCGGCGCCGCCGGCCGGTTCGGCGCCGGTGTCGAGCAGCAGCGCGCCGCGCTCGCCGGCGATCAGGTACAGGAACGGCGCCTCGAAGTTGCTGGCCTTGGATTGGCGCAGCACCCACAGGCCCGGCGCGGCGGCCTGCACTTGCAGCGCCGGTTCGCCGGGGGCGCCGTGGATCCAGCGCTGCGCCAGCGCGAATTCGGCGGCGCGCGCCGACGGCGCGATCGCGGCCGCGCACAGCAACAAGACGGAAAGCAGCAGGCGCATCGGCGGGTCGCGGGTCGGAGAGGGACGGCGGATTATCGGGCAATGCCGGCGCGGCGCACCAATCGCCGCACGCGGTCCCGGCCGCGCAGCGCCGACGACGCGCGGCCGCGCGCACCGCGCAACGCGCGGGCTCGGCGACGTTCACGGCGCGGCGACACGGTCCGTGCGCCGCCGCGCCGGTTCCGGCGCCGTTCGGGTCGCCGCCGGCCGCGGGTTTGCCGTCTGCCAACGATTCAGCCTCGCCGGGTCTTTTTCGCGCCGCGCTAACGCCGCCCGCTCCAGCTTGTACGGGCACAGTTTCGGGCGCGCCGGCAGCGGGCGCCTCATCGGACTAGACGGTCCATCAAGGAGAAAAAACATGAGCATGCGCATTGCAGGCATCGCGGTTCTGGCATTCGCCCTGGCCGGCGGCGCCGCGCTACAGCCGGCCCGCGCCGCCGGTGCGGAGACCAAGTGTCATATGACCTTCAACACCTCCGGCTGGGCCGTGATCTACAAGCACATCAACGGCAGCGGCACGGTCCGCTGCGACGACGGCACCAGCACCAAGGTGCGCATCCATATCCGCGGCGCCGGCCTGACCGCGGGCAAGTACAGCATCGAAAACGGCAAGGGCGAATTCACCAAGCTGCAGAACATCGGCGAGATCTTCGGCACCTACGTCACCGCAGGCGCCAACGCGGGCGTGGTCAAGAGCGGCGAGGCCCTGGCGATGACCAAGGGCCAGGTGTCGCTGGCGGTCAGCGGCACCGGCCGCGGCTTCAACCTCGGCGTGGACGTGAGCGGGTTCGAGATCCTCAAGGCGAAGTAAGCCGGCGCGGATCGAAGCATGCGGAAAGGGCGCCGGTCGGCGCCCTTTTCGTTATGCGCCGCCGATCGCGCCGCGGCGCCGGCGAGCGGGTCCGCCGTCCGCCGCCGCGCCGCGAATACTGTATCCACGCCTCGGAGCGGCCCGCCCGCGCGGCCGGCGGCCTCGCCGCAACGCGCCGCGCCCGCTCATGCCGCTCAGCAACAATCGCGGCCGCGCAACTCAATCGCCCTCACGCGCCGAGCGTGCGCGCGTCACGCATCCGCGCGAAAGCCGGCGAAGTGTCGGACCGGTCCGCGCATGCGGCCGCGCGCTCGCCTAGGATCGGCGTCCTCCAGCGCGTTCGGGACAGCGTCGCCGGAGAAGGCGGGAACCGCCATCGCGAAATCCTTCCGATCTGTTCGTGCGCCGCGACCACGCGGCGCGCGGCGGCGTCGTGTCCCGCCTGCGTGCGGTGTTCGCAATCCCCACGAGGAGAAGATCATGAAGCAGTTGATGCGTATCGCGGCGTTCCTCGCCGTGTCCCTGTTCGCCGGCGGCGCGTACGCGCAGAACTGGCAGTTGGTGTGGAGCGACGAGTTCAACGGCTCGATCGGTCCGAGCTGGGTGTTCGAAACCGGCAACGGCAGCAGCGGCTGGGGCAACAACGAGCTGGAGTACTACCGGCGCGAGAACGCCGGGATCGAGAACAACGCCCTGGTCATCACCGCCAAGCGCGAGGATTTCGGCGGCTTCCGCTACACCTCGGCGCGGATGAAGACCCAGGGCGTGCGCACCTTCCGTTACGGCAAGATCGAGGCGCGCATGAAGCTGCCCTCGTTCATGGGCGCGTGGCCGGCGTTCTGGATGCTCGGCGCGAACCTGCCGCAGGTCGGCTGGCCCGATTCGGGCGAGATCGACATCATGGAGCACGTCAACAACGAAGACCGCACCTACGGCACCATCCATTGGCGCGACCACAACGGCAACTACGCCCAGTACGGCGGCAACACCGCGCTGAACGTCGCCGACTGGCACGTGTACGCGGTCGAGTGGGACGCCAACGCGATCCGCTGGTACGTCGACGGCAACAAGTTCCACGAGGCCAGCATCCAGAACAGCGTCAACGGCACCGAGGAATTCCACCGCGACTTCTTCGTGCTGCTGAACTTCGCCATCGGCGGCAACTGGCCGGGCTTCAACGTCGACGAAAGCAAGCTGCCGGCGAAGATGCACGTCGACTACGTGCGCGTGTACAGCGGCGGCGGCAGCAACCCGGGCACGACGACGACGGTGGAAGCGGAGAACTTCAGCGCGCAGAGCGGGGTGCAGGTCGAGGCGTGTTCGGAAGGCGGCTACAACGTCGGCTGGATCGAGACCAACGACTGGATGGCGTACAACAACGTCAACTTCCCCAGCAGCGGCAACTACCGGATCGAGTACCGCGTGGCCAGCCCGAACGGCGGTGCGCTGTCGTTGGACCTGAACGCCGGCGCGGTGGTGCTGGGCCAGGTGCAGGTGCCGAACACCGGCGGCTGGCAGAACTGGACCACGGTGTCGCATACGGTCAACGTCAATGCGGGCACCTACAACCTCGGCGTGTTCGCGCAGGCCGGCGGGTGGAACATCAACTGGATCAAGATCACCAAGATCTGATCGGGTCGCGGCGATCGCATCGATCGGCCCGCCGGCTCGGCGCGGCCGATCCGACCCAGGCGCGCCGCCGCACGGCGGCGCGCATCCGGCGGCGCGGTGCGCTGCGGCGCTCTGGGCCGCAGCGCGCGCCGCAGCGGTCGCGCACCAACGCAGCCGCGACGCCGCGTTTCGGCATCCGCCGTTTTGTGCCGCAGTCCGCAAAACCGCCGCTCCCGGTCCGATGGATTGGCGGCTAAGCTCAAGCCACTCTCCCGCTATCGGACCGCCAAGACTCCGCCGCCGCGGCCGCTGCCGCCGTGCGCCGCCGGGGCGCCGTGCGATTCATGACCAACAAGGACGTGTCGATGCAACGGCCGCGGCGCGGCGCAGGGTTCCGCAATGCGCGGGCCGCTGCGCTGCTGGGTCTGGCCCTGCTCGCGCCGCCCGCATGGTCGCTCGATTGCGCCGCGCCCACGCGCGCGCTGCCGGATCCGGGCCTGTGCCAGTCGCGCCTGCTCGCCGACGCGCCGGCCGGCGACGCCGGCATCCAGGCGCTGTTCGATTTGGCCAAGGCCCGCGCCGACGCCGGCGGTTTCGACCAGGCCGAGCGCGCGCTCGATTGCGCCGACGCGCTGGCGCGACGCGCCGCCGAGCCGAAGCTGCGTTATGAAGCGGTGCGCCGGCGCGGCATCCTGGAATTCCGCCGCGAGCGCATCGCCCAGGCGCTGGACCGCTTCGAATGCGCGGTCGCGCTGGCCCAGCGCGCCGGCGACCGCGCCGGCACCGCGCGCGACCTCAGCAACGTCGGCGCCGCGCAGCGCCGGCTCGGCGATTTCCGCGGCGCCCTGCGCAGCCTGACCGCCAGCCTGGCGATCCAGCGCGAGCGCGGCGAGGTGTCCGCCGCGGTGCTCAACAACCTCGCCGACGTCTACCGCGAACTGTCCGACGAGACCCAGGCGATGCGCTTCTACCGCGATGCGCTGGCGGCCTTGCGCGAGCGCGGCGACGCGCTGGAAGCCGCGCACGTGCTCGAGACGATGGCCGAAGTGGCGCTGGACCAGGGCGACGCGCGGCAGGCGTCGGCGTGGCTGCAGGAAGCGCTGGCCGAGTACCGCAGCGCCGGCAACCGGGTGTACGAGTTGCGCGCGCACGATGGCCTGACCCGCGCCGCGCTGGCCTCCGGCGACGTCGCCCAGGCGCAGCGCTGGAGCGCGTCCGCGCTGGCCCTGGCCGACACCTGGAAGCTGCCGCTGCCGGCCGCGCTGCAATTGCAGCTGGCGCGCACCGCGCGGCTGTCGGGCCGCGTCGACGAAGCCGCCGCGCGCCTGCGCGAAGCCCTGGCCGCCGCGCCGGACACCGACCCGATGCGGGTGCCGTTGCTGGAAGAACTGGCCGCCGCGCAGGAAAACGCCGGCGATGCGGTCGCCGCCAACGCGACCCTGCGCGATGCGCACACCCGCGCGCTGGCGTTGGCGCGCGCCCAGCACGACCGGCAACTGGACTGGCTGCGCGCGCGCTTCGACGCGGCCGAGCAGCAGCGCACCATAGCCGCGCTGGAAACCGAAGCCGACCTGCAGCGCGCGCGTTTCCATCAGCGCACCTTGTTGCTGTGGCTGCTGGCGGCGCTGGCCGCGGCGGCGGCGCTGGGCGTGTGGCTGGCGCTGAAGCAGCGCCGCCATCGCGAGCGCCTGCGCGAACAGGCGCGGCAGGTGCGCCACGAACAAGAGCTCGAACGCTACCGGCGCGAAGCCGACGCGCTGGCCGAGGACCGCAGCCTGTTGCAGGCGTTGCTGGACAGCCGCGACGAACCGCTGTGCCTGCTCGACGCCGAAGGCCAGGTGCTGGCGGTCAACCGCGCCGGCCGGCAGTGGCTGGATGCGGGCGAGGACACGGTCAGCGCCGGCCAGCCGATCGCCGCGGCGCTCGACGAGGCCGGCTGGGCGGCGTTGGCGTCGGCGCTGGAACACATGCAGGACAGCGCCGGCCACAGCCTGCGCATCGCTTCGCAACGCGGCGCCGGACTGGCGGCGCGATTGACGCCGTGGGCCGGCGGCAACGGCCTGGTGTTGCTGTCGCCGCACGCCGACGCGGATCCGGCGCATAGCGCCGCTTCGACCGCACCGATCGCAGGCGACGTCGCCGCGGCATCGGCCGCGCCCGACGAAGACGCCGAAGCGCCGGTGCGCGAAGGCTTCCGCCGCGCCCTGGTCGAGCTGATGCTCGGCGCGATCGAAGCCTGGGAGCGCGGCACCGGCACCAGCCGCCTGGAACTGGCCGAGAAAAGCCGGATCTGGCGGGTCAACATCGACGACGGCCGGCTGCGCGCGCGCGCGCTGGAACGTTATCTGGCGGTGTCGCGCCTGCCGCGCAACCCGCGCTGGCGCGACGTGCTGCGCTCGGCCTACTTCGTGCTCGGCAAATGCGACGGCCTGTCGACCGAGGCGCGCGCCGAGTTGCAGGCGCGGGTCGACACCGTGCTGGCTTACACCCGCCGCGACGCGCTGGTGTAGGCGCGCCGACGGCGGGCGCCGAACGGCGGCGGGCCGCATGCAGGCTGCGGCCCGCGCCGCCTTCGCGTCACGGTTTCGTCGGCGGCGGGCAGACCGTGCACACGCCGCGGATGCCCTGGTCGATGCGGTAGGCGGCGTGGTGCGCTTTCGACAGATAGGTCTCGGGTCCGGACATGAACGGCACCGCGCCTTGCTTCGGCGCTTTCTCCTCGCAGTAGATCAGCATCGCCTGGCTGGCGACGCCCCACTGATCCTTTTGCTGCTGATGCTCGACGATGCCGCACTTGTGCGCGTAGCTGGCCAGCTCATCGCCGTTCATGTCGAAATTGGCGACGATCTTCGGCTCGCGGCCTTCCTGCACGCACCAGTCGGGCGGGACCACTTCGTGCGCCGCGCACAGCGGCGACAGCGTCATCGAGGCGACGAAACAGCACAGGGCGAAACGGGCGCGGAACGGTGACATGACGACTCCTGTCGTTTGGGGGTGCGCGTTCCACGGTACGTCCGCGGCGGCGCCGGCCTCCAGTCCGGTCGCGGGTATAAAACGGGAATCTTTGCGCGCAAGTCGTTGTTTCGCGTTCGCCGGCCCTTGCGCGTTGCGCCGTCGCCCGCGGGCGCGCTCGTGCAGCCCGGAATCGGCACGCGTGGATTGCGCGAACCCGCGCACACAGCGTCGCAAGGCGCGCTTCGACTGGATTGGCCGCAACGTCGCTGGTTACGGCGTCGTTCGCCCGCGGCGACGGGTGCAGGGGAGTTCGCACTGTGCCGTCCGAGGGCGTTCTTGACACCGCGGTCGACATGGAACATTAATTGTTACATGATATTCCGCCTTCCCACCCCGGCCCGGCCGGGCACCGAGACCGCGATGAACCCGTCCGACCCGTTCCACGACCCGCAAGCGGTCGCCCGCTACGCCGAGCGCACCGCGCGCGTCGTCCCCGGCCTGCGCGACCTGCACACCCTGGCCGGCCTGCTGCTGGCCGAACGCGCGCCGCGCGACGCCCGGGTGCTGGTGCTCGGCGCCGGCGGCGGCATGGAGCTGGCGGCGTTCGCCCGCGCCGAGCCGGGCTGGCGCTTCGACGGCGTCGACCCGTCGGCGGAAATGCTGCGGCTGGCCGCGGCGACGCTCGGCCCGCTGGCGCCGCGCGCGCGCCTGCACGAGGGCTATATCGACAGCGCGCCGGACGGCCCGTTCGACGCCGCCGCGTGCCTGCTGACCCTGCACTTCCTGCCCGAAGCCGAGCGCCGCGCGACCCTGGCCCAGCTCCAGCGCCGACTCAAACCCGGCGCGCCGCTGGTGGTCGCCCACCACAGCTTCGCGGCCGCGCAGGCCACGCGCTGGCTGACCCGCAACGCCGCGTTCGCGGTCGCGTCCGGGGTGCCGGCGGCGCAGGCCGAAAGCTCGATCGCGGCGATCCGCGAGCGCCTGCCCGTGCTCGCGCCCGAGCGCGACGAGGCGCTGCTGCGCGAGGCCGGGTTCGCCGAGGTCGAGCTGTTCTACGCGGCGTTTACCTTCAGGGGCTGGGTCGGTTACAAAGCCTGACGCCCGGCTGCCGCAGACCGGGCTTCGATGGCCTGGGGAGGCCGCTCATGGCCGTTGTCGCCAACCTCGTGGTCTTGCTCGTGCATCTGTTCGCCTACTACGTCGGCAAGCTCATCGCAGCCAAAGTCAGCGGCCGCCGGCCCAGCGCCGTAGGCCCCAAGGTCGCCGGCCTGATCGCGGTGCTGCTGTCGTCGGCGGCGATACTCGCCTGGCTGTTCTCGCGGATGGACTGGGTCGAACTCAATGCGCTGCCGCCGGAGCAATCCGGCTACATCATCGGCCGGGTGGTCGGATCGCTGCTGTTCCCGACCCTGATTTCGCTGGCGGTGGTCGGCTATCGCATCGCGCGCGCCCGCGGCGACGAAGCAAAAACCGCGCGCGACAGCGATCCCGCCAAGGCTTGAGCGCAGCGGCGCGGTCCCGATCCGCACTCGTCCGGCAGCGTTATGCCTGGAACCCGCGCCGCGTAGTACGCGCCGGCTCAGTAGAGACTGAAGAAATAGTCGTAGCTGCGCAGCCACAGCCGCGGCTTGCGCGGCGCTTCGAAGTGCAGTTGCAACAGGTTGCGCGGATGCGCGCTGTCGACGATGAGTTCGTCGTCGGACTCGCGGTCGTCGATCGGCGACATCGCCAGGCGCTGGAACGGATGGATCAGCGCGGCCTCGTGCGTGCGCGGGCGGTCGCCGTCGTCGAGCAGCAACGCGGGTTCGTCGAGATGGCCCTGGTGCAGCCAGTACCACAGGCCTTGCCCGGGCTCGCCGGGCTGCGCGCCCGCATCGCCCGCGGCGCCGCCTCTGCCGCTGGCTTCGCCGGCGACCGCGCCGGCCGGATCCCAGGCCAGCGCGCCGAGGCCGTCGCCGATTTCGACGAACGCGACCACGCTGCGTCGGTAACGCGCGCGCACCGCGTCGGGCACCGCGTCGAGATCGGCGTAGCCGCCCTCGCCGAGCAGCAGTTCGGCGGCGCTGCGCAGGCGCTGCGGCGCGACGAAATAGGAATGTTCGATCTCGATCCCGCCCGCGGACAGCAGTTCGCGCAAGGCCGTCGGCAAGCGCAGGCCCAGGCGTCGTTCGGCCTCGGCGAACGCGGCATCGGCGTCGGCGGCCGGGTCCGCGGGCGCGAACCGGGCCAGCCCGGTGGCGTCGGCGAACACGCGCACGCGTTCGGCCAGCGGACGCCCGCCGTCGTACAACGGCGAGGTGTGGACGCTGAGGTCGCGCACCGTCCAACGGCGGTCGAAGCGGGCGACGCCGCCGTCGCTTGCGGTCAGCGCGCCGCGCAGGCGCAGCTTGCGCAGGCCGTTCGGCAGCGCGATTTCGACCGTCGGGCGTTTGCTCAAGCCCGGATGCTGGGCGGTGTGTTCGAACTGCGCGAGCACGCGCCCGTCGGCCGAAACCTCGGCGCTCAACCGTTCGCCGACGCCGAGCCAGGGATGGATGCCGGCCCGCCCGGTCGATCCGCCCGGCTGCGGCGGCTGCGGCGACCCGCCGGTCGCCTTGGCCCACAGCTTCGACAGCAGAGAGCGCGGCGGTTCATCGGCGCAAGGCGGTGGCGGCATCGGTTCGGCGCAGGCAGGCAAGGGCCCGCCAGTATGTCGCAGCGCCGCGCTCAGGCCGCGCCGTCGCGAAGGCGCGCGACCACCTTGATCTCGAAGTCGAACCCGGCCAGCCAGTTCACTCCGACAGCGGTCCAGTTCGGATACGGCTCGGCGCCCATGACCTCGGCGCGCACCGCCTGGATCGCGTCGAACTGATGTTCCGGGTCGGTGTGGAAGGTGGTGACGTCGACGATGTCGTCGAAATCGCAGCCGGCCGCGGCCAACACTTCGGCGAGGTTGGCGAAGGCCAGCCGCACCTGCGCGGCGAAGTCCGGTTCGGGCGTGCCGTCCTCGCGCACGCCGACCTGGCCGGAGACGAACAAAAAGCCGCCGCTGCGGATCGCCGGCGAGTAGCGGTGCTGGCGATACAGGTCGTGGCGTCGGGCGGGAAAGACGGCGTCGCGTTGGGACATGGCTGCGGTTCCAGTGGGGGAGGGCGCCGCGCCGGACCCGGCGCGGGTTGCGCCGGCGGCGAAGCGGGGCCACTGTAATTGCTGCAAGCGATGGCGATAATCGCCGTCGGCCCCAAGAGACTCCTGCATAAAATGCAAGAACGAACCGGCAGCGAACTGCAACAGATCGAGGCCTTCGCCGCGGTCGCCGAACACGGCGGTTTCGCCGCGGCCGCGCGCGCGCTGGGACGCGACGCCTCGGTGGTGTCGCGGCGCATCGACGCGCTGGAAGCGCGGCTCGGCGTGCGGCTGCTGTCGCGCACCACCCGGCGGGTGACGCTGACCGAAGTCGGCGCGACCTATTTGCAGCGGGTGCGGGCGATTCTCGGCGAGCTGTCGGCGGCCGACACCGAGGCCGCCGAAGCCGCGGCCGCGCCGCAGGGACTGCTGCGGCTGGCGCTGCCGGCCGCGTTCGCGCAGCGCTGGATCGCGCCGTGGCTGGCGGATTTCCTCGCCGCCTATCCCAAGCTGCAACTGGAGCTCTCGCACAGCGACCGTTTCGTCGATCTGGTCGCCGACGGCTTCGATGCCGCGGTGCGCATCGGCGAACTCGCCGACAGCGGCCTGGTCGCGCGGCGCTTGGCGGGGTTCGAGACGATGCTGTGCGCCGCGCCGTCCTATCTCGCGCGGCGCGGCGCGCCGCAACGGCCGGACGAACTCAGGCAGCACGCCTGTCTGGGCATGCCCAAGGCGCGGTTCTGGCCGGACTGGAAACTGATCAAGGGCCGCCAGCGCAGCGTGCAGCGGATCGATGCGGCGATCGTGTCGGACGAGGGCGAGGGCCTGCTCGCCGCGTGCGTGCGGGGCGCCGGCATCCTGCCCGCGCCGGAGTGGCTGATCGGCCGCGAACTGGCCGACGGCCGGCTGGTGCGGGTGCTGCCGCAATGGCGGGCCGATTACGACGGCGCGATCCATGTGGTGCTGCCGCCGGGGCGGTTGGTGCCGGCGAAGACGCGCGCGTTCGTGGATCGGCTGGCGCAGGAGTTCGAACCGGCGCCGCCGTGGCTGCGCGCGCCGCACGCGCCTGCGCGCTAGCGCGTCCGAGCCGGTGAAGCGCCGCCGCGCGCGCATCGGCGCACGCGGCGGCGCGATGCGGGATCAGCGCTTGGACACGCCGCTGCCGGCGCCGATGACCTCGCTGGCCGGGCGGCCGGTCTTGGTCGGCGCCGACTTGTAATAGACCTTGGTGTCGGCGCCGGTGATCTCGACCCGCTTGACCGAATCGACGCTGACGGTGTTGCCGGCGCCTTCGATGACGACCGACGACAGCGGGCCGGTCACGGTGATGCGGTTGCCCGCGCCGGTGATCTCCAGTTCGCCGCCGGTGCCGACGAAGTTGCGCACGAGGTTGGTGCCGGTGATCGAGATCTTGCCGTCGGTCTCGACGACTTCGCCGGTATCGATGGCGCGGGCCGGCGTCGCGACCAGCGCGGCGGAAACGCCCAGGGACAGCAACAGCGCCAGCGAAGCGATCTGATTCTTCATGAGTAACGTCCTTGATTTCGGGGGATGGCGCATCGCGCGCACGGCTGCGGCCTCCGGCCGGCCTGCGGATGCCGGGCGATTCTAGCCACTCGAGGTTGCCGGTGGGCGAACGCCGATCGCGGGTTCGCGCGCGGCCGGGCAGGACGCCGGCCAGGGGCGAACGCAATCGGGCCAAAACCGGCCTGCCGCAATCGCGCGCGCTGCGTCGCCCGCGCGCCCGCTCGTCCGCCGCTGTCGTCGACCGAGCCGCGCCGGCGCGATCAGTGCCCCGCGGTTTCGCCGCCGCGGTGGCGCAGGCCGCCGAGCTTCTGCGCCGCCTTGCGCACCAGCAGATAGAACAGCGGGATGTAGAACACCGCCAGCACCGTCGCGGTAAGCGTGCCGCCGACCACCGCGGTGCCGATCTCGATGCGGCTGTTGGCGCCGCCGCCGGTCGACAGCGCCAGCGGCAGCGCGCCGAAGATGAAGGCGAAGCTGGTCATCAGGATCGGCCGCAGGCGCAGGCGTGCGGCTTCCAGCGCCGCTTCCACGGTGCCCTTGCCGCGGCGTTCGGCCTGCTCGGCGAATTCGACGATCAGGATCGCGTTCTTCGCCGCCAGGCCCATCGTGGTGATCAGGCCGATCTGGAAATACACGTCGTTCTCGAGCCCGCGCAAGGTCACCGCCAGCACCGCGCCGACCAGGCCCAGCGGCACCACCAGCAGCACCGCGATCGGGATCGACCAGCTCTCGTACAGCGCGGCCAGACACAGGAACACCAGCAGCAGCGCCAGCGCGTACAGCAGCGGCGCCTGGCCGGTCGACAAACGTTCCTGGTACGACAGACCCGACCAGGCCACGCTCACGCCGGGGATCGCGCGCGCGAGTTCTTCCATCCGCGCCATCGCCGTGCCGCTGCTGACGCCGGGCGCGGGCGTGCCCTGCAATTCGCTGGCCGGCACGCCGTTGAAGCGCAGCAGCGCGGTCGGCGCCTGCGCCCAGCCGAGCGTGGCGAAGGCCGAGAACGGGGTCATCTGCCCGTCGGCGCCGCGCACATGCCACTGGTACAGGCTCTGCGGTTCGTTGCGGAACGGCGCGTCGCCCTGCACGTACACGCGCTTGACCCGGCCGCGGTCGATGAAGTCGTTGACGTAGGTGCCGCCCCAGGCGGTCGACAGGGTCGAGTTGACCGAGTCCTGGGTCAAGCCGAGGCTGGACAGCATCTGCGCGTCGCTGTTGACCCGCAGCGTTGGCGTGTCCGGCAGCAGCGACGGGCGCACCGAACCCAGCAGCGGATCGCGCTGCGCGGCGGCGATCAGCTTGTCGCTGGCGGCGGCGAAGTCGGCGCGCGACATGCCGCTGGTGTTCTGCAATTCCAGGGTGAAGCCGCTGGTCTGGCCGAAGCCGCGGATCGGCGGCGGCGCCAGCACGAACACGCTGGCGTCGCGCAGCCCGCTCAGCGCCTTGGCGACGCGGCCGATCATCGCATCGGCGCTGCCGCGCTCGGTCTCGCGCTGCGACCAGTCGACCAGGCTGACGAAGCCCTGGCCGGAGTTCTGCGACGCGGTCGGGCCGCCGCCGCCGGCGACGATGAAGGCGGCGCTGATCAGTTCGGATTCGTTCTTGCTGAGGTAGGCGTTGACCTGATCGCGGACCTCGCTGGTGCGTCCCAGCGTGGCGCCGCCGGGCAGGCGGAACTGCACGTTGACCCGGCCCTGGTCCTCCGACGGCAGGAAGCCGGTCGGCAGGCGCAGGAACAACACGCCGAGCAGGGCCGCGATCAGCGCGTAGCTCAGCAGCGCCAGCCAGCGGTGGCGGAAGATCGACTGCACGCTTTGCAGGTAGCGGTCGGTGGCGCCTTCCAGCGCGCGGTTGAAGCCGCCGCCCAGGCGCGCCGGCAGCGCCGCCAGCTTCGGCGCGCGCCGCGCGAACCAGCCCGGGCCCTGCGCCGCCAGCGCATGCGGCGACTTCAGCAAGGTCGCGGTCAGCGCCGGGCTCAGCACCAGCGCGACCAGCACCGACAGCGCCATCGAGGACACGATGGTCAGCGAGAACTGGCGGTAGATGACGCCGGTGGAACCGCCGAACATCACCATCGGCAGGAACACCGCCGACAGCACCAGGGCGATCGCGATCAGCGCCACGTTGATCTCGCGCATCGAGGCGATGGTGGCCTGGCGCGGGGTCATGTTCGGGTTCTCGTGCATCAGCCGTTCGACGTTCTCGACCACGACGATGGCGTCGTCGACGAGCAGGCCGATCGCCAGCACCAGGCCGAACAAGGTCAGCGTGTTGATCGAGAATCCGGCCGCGTAAATGATGCCGAACGTGCCCAGCAGCACCACCGGCACCGCGATCGCCGGGATCAGCGTCGCGCGCCAGCTCTGCAGGAACACGAACATCACGATCACCACCAGCACGATCGCTTCGATCAGGGTCTTGACCACCTCGCTGATCGACAGCTTGATGAAGTCGGTGGCGTCGTTGAGGTAGGCGACTTTCCAGCCCTGCGGCAGGTTCGCCGCCAGCCGCGCGACTTCGGCGCGCACCAACTCGGCCGATTCCAGCGCGTTCGCGCCGGGCGCCAGCTGCAGGGCCATGCCGGCGGCCGGATGGCCGTTGAGCAGGCTGGAGGAGTTGTAGTTCTCCGAACCGATCTCGACCCGGGCCACGTCCTGCAGGCGCACCGAAGCGCCGTTGGGCTGGGTCTTGAGCACGATCTGGCGGAACTGGTCGGCGGTCTGCAAACGCGTCTGCGCGGTCACCAGCGCGTTGAGCATCTGCGTCGCCGGCTGCGGCTGGTCGCCGATCTGGCCGGCGGCGACTTCGGCGTTCTGGCTGCGGATCGCCGCGACCACGTCGCTGGGCATCAGCTGGAACGAGGCCAGCTTGCTCGGATCCAGCCACACCCGCATCGCGTACGGGCTGCCGTAGACGTTGGCGTCGCCGATGCCGGCGATGCGCGAGATCGGGTCCTGGAAATTGGTGGTGAGGTAGTCGGCGATGTCGCGGTTGGTGACGAGGTTGTTCTCGTCGTAGATCGCCACCAGCATCAGGTCGTCGGGGTTGGCCTTGCGCACCACGATGCCTTGCTGCTGCACCTGCTGCGGCAGCCGCGCGATCGCCTGCTGGACCTGGTTCTGCACCTGCACCTGGGCGATGTCGGGATCGACGCTGGTGTCGAAGGTGACCGAAATGGTGACCTGGCCGCGCGACGTCGAGGTCGAGCTGAAGTACAGCATGCCGTCGATGCCGGTCAGGGTCTGCTCGATGACCTGGGTGACGCTGTTCTCGATGGTCTCGGCCGAGGCGCCGGGATAGTTGGCGCGGATGCTGACGTTCGGCGGAGCGACGTTGGGGTACTGCGAGATCGGCAGGCTGCGGATCGCGAACGCGCCGCCGAGCATGACCACGATGGCCAGCACCCAGGCGAAGATCGGACGCTCGATGAAAACGCGGGAAATCATGCGCGCGCCTCAGCCTTGCTTCGTCGGTCGCGCCGCCGCGCCGGCGTCGGGCGCTTGCAGTTTCTGCGGCGTCGAGGCCGGCACCGCGCGCACGGTCGCGTCGCGGCGCAGCGAACCGATGCCCTGGGTCACGACCTTGTCGCCCGGGTTCAGGCCGGTGCTGACGATCCAGTCGCTGCCGTCGACGCGGTCGGCGCCGATCGGCCTCTGCACCGCTTTGTTGTCGGCGCCGACGACCCAGACGAAGGCGTCGCCGGTCGGGCCGCGCACCAGCGCCTGCTGCGGCAGGCGATAGGCCTGGGCCTGGGTCGCCTGGGCCAGACGCGCGCGCACGAACATGCCGGGCAACAGCAGCCCGTCGGGATTCGGCACGCGGATGCGCAGGGTGACGGTGCCGGTGGCTTCGTCGACCAGCACTTCGGAGAACTGCAAGGTGCCCGGCTGCGGATACGCGCTGCCGTTGGGCAGGACGATGCGCGCGGTGGTTGCGCTGGCCTGCACGCTGCCGGACGACAACTGCTCGCGCAGCATCAGCAACTGCTGCGCCGATTGCTGCACGTCGACGTAGATCGGATCCAGGCGCTGGATCGTCGCCAGCGGCGCGGCCTGATCGGGCGTGACCAGCGCGCCGACGGTGACCAGCGAACGGCCGATGCGGCCGTCGATCGGCGCCGGCACGGTGGTGAAGCGCTGGTTGATGCGCGCGGTCGACACGGCGGCTTCGCGCTGGGCCACGTTGGCGCGGGCTTGGTCGGCGGCGGCGACCGCGTTGTCGTAGTCCTGGCGGCTGATCATCTGCGTGGCGACCAGCGACTTGTTGCGCTGGGCCAGCAGGTCGGCGGCCTTGAGCGCGGCGCGCGCGTTCTTGAGGTCGGCTTCGGCCTGTTCGGCGGAGGCGCGGTACAGGCTCGGGTCGATCTGGTACAGCGGCTGGCCGGCGCGGACCAGGCTGCCTTCTTCGAACAGCAGGCGCTGCACCAGCCCGCCGACCTGCGGGCGCACTTCCGAGCTCTGGAACGCGACCGCGCGGCCGTTGAATTCGCTGGTCAGCGCGACCGTGGTCGGCTGCATCACCACATAGCCGACTTCGACCGCGCGGTCTTGGCCGGCGGCGGATTTGTCGGCCTTGCCGCCGCACGCGGCGAGCGCGAGGCAGACGGCGGCGAGGGGCGCGAGGCGGCGCAATGCGCCGGCGGAAACGCTGGAAAATACGGCGAACGGGCTGATGGTCATGGTCCTGTGAGTCGCCGTGCGGGTATACCGCCGGCGACAGTAGCATTCCTTAACGGTCGCGGCGCTGACGCAAAACTGACAAGCGCGCCAGGGAGCGCGGGGTTGACCTGGAATCGGGTCGCGGACCTTGCCGGATCTGTCCGCTCGAACGGCGGCCGGCGCGAGCGCGCCGCGGCAGCGGCCGCTTGCGACGATCCGGCGACATGCGATGGAGTATGCGCGCGTCGGTTTCGGCGGGTGCGCGCGGCGATGCGGGCTTGCGGCGGTGTTTCAGGATCGTGCTATCTCAGCATCGCGCTATCTCAGCGCGCCTCAATCCGCAGCGCCTCGGCCGCGGTTTCGCGCAGCACCTGGCCGATGCGCTGCAGCACGCTCGAGCGCACCGCCGCGTGCTGCCAGTACAACGGCACGTCGAGATGGCGCTGGGCGTCGATCAGCACGATCCGGCCGCTGCGCAGGTACGGCCCGGCCAGCGGCTCCGGCGCCAGGCACCAGCCCAGGCCGCGCGCGGCGGCTTCGACGAAACCGCTGGAGGTCGGCACGTAATGGATCGGCGGGTGCAGCCGCGCACGGGTGATGCGGCGGACGAAGCGCCATTGCAGCTCGTCCTTGCGGTTGAACACGATCATCGGCGCTTGCGCCAGCGCGTGGGCGTCGACGCCGGCGCCGAAATGGCGCGCGGCGAATTCGGGCGCGGCGATGGCGCGGTAACGCATCGTGCCGAGCGGATGCACATTGCAGCCCTGCACCGCGTTGGCCTCGGCGGTGACCGCGCCGAGCACGCTGCCGTTGCGCAGCAGGTCGAGGGTGTGGTCCTGGTCGTCCACGCGCACGTCGAACAGATAGCCGTATTGGCTGTGCAACTGCGCCATCGCCGCCAGGAACCAGGTGTCGAGCGAGTCGTCGTTGACCGCGATCGCCACCGGCCGGGTCGCCGCCGCGGCGCGGTCCTCGGCGAGGAAATCGGCCAGCGCCTCGGCCTCCAGCGCCTGCATCGGCCGCACCCGGCGCAGCAGCCGTTCGCCGGCGCGGGTCGGCCGGCACGGCGCCTGGCGCACCACCAGGACCTGGCCGAGGCGGTCCTCCAGCGCCTTGATCCGCTGCGACACCGCCGAGGAGGTGACCGACAGCCGGCGCGCGGCGGCCTCGAAACTGCCTTCCTCCAGCACCGCGGCGAACGCGGCCAGCTGCGGATGGAGTAGGTCCATGCGGCGCTCCCGGCCGGCGGCCGTCATTAGAGATTCTTGACACTGTAAAGGAAAATTAGCTGGCCTTAAGCAGGGGCGGGCGGCACCATGCCGCCTCCCCCGCTTACCGTCCCGTCCTGGAGTTCGCCATGCTCACCGCCGCCGCTTTCGCCGGCTTTCTCGCCAGCGCCGGCCTGATCATCGCGATCGGCGCGCAAAACGCCTTCGTCCTGCGCCAGGGCCTGGCCCAGCGCCACGTCGGCCCGGTGGTCGCGATCTGCGCCTTCAGCGACATCGCCCTGATCCTGGCCGGCGTGGCCGGCATCGGCGCGCTGGTGCAGGCCTGGCCGGCGCTGCTGCAAGTGCTGCGCTTCGGCGGCGCGGCGTTCCTCGGCGTCTACGGCTTCCTGGCCGCGCGCCGCGCCTGGCAGGGCAGCAGCGGGCTGGATGCGAGCAACGCCCAGCAGCAGAGCCTGCGCACCGCGGTGCTGACGTGTCTGGCCTTCACCTTCCTCAACCCGCACGTGTACCTGGACACCATGATCCTGCTCGGCAGCCTGTCCACGCGCTACGCCGGCGAACTGCGCTGGGCGTTCGCGATCGGCGCCTGCGCGGCGAGCATCGTCTGGTTCGTCTCGCTCGGCTTCGGCGCGCGCCTGCTGCAACCGGTGTTCCGCAACCCGCGCGCGTGGCGGGTGCTCGACGGCGGCATCGCCTTGTTCATGTGGGCGCTGTGCCTGATGCTGCTGTTGCAGCCGCTGAGCTGAGCGCGGACAGGAAAAAACGCCCCCGCAACGCGGGGGCGAAGTCAAGCGACAACGGGGGTCGTCGTCTCTCAGCCGCAGGCGGGCTGCGCCGATCCCGCGGGCAGCGGCACGCTGACCGCTTCCCAGGCGCAGGCCACCGCATTGGCTTGTTTCTTGCTCAGCAGGCCGCGGTCGAGCAGGTCCGCCGCCGCCTGCTGGGTCGCTTCGCGCGCCAGCGGGTAGTTCGTCTGCTCGGTCATGTACAGCCGCAGCGCGCGGTACCAGATCTGGCCGGCGGTCTTGTTGCTGATGGCCAGCAGCTTGGTGTTGCCGTTGCAGACCAGATCGTCCTTGGCCAGGGTCTTCTTGTGCGAGGCCGGCACCTTGGCGCCTTCCGACAGCAGATAGAAGAAGTGGTTGCCGATGCCCGAGGTGAAGTGCGAGTCCACCCGCACCTGGGCCAGCCGGTCGGTCGAGGAATAGTCGAAGCCGCCCTGCGGGTAGCAGTCGTACGAACCGATCTCCTCGTTCTTGCCGTTGTAGACGACGGTGCGGCGGTCCAGGCTCGGCTTGAACATGTAACGGAACGGCTTGCCGTCCTGCATCACGCTCTCGCCGATCAGATAATCCGGCGGGTCCTTCGGGTTGTTGTCGAAGAATTCGACCAGGGTGCCGTTGATGTCCGAGTTGGCTTCGTTGAGGCCGACCGGTTCGCCGCTGCCGAGGAACGCGGCGGTCGCCGCGGCGACGCCGTGCGACATCTCGTGGCCGGCCACGTCCAGGGCGATGACCGGATTGGACACGCCGGCTTCGCCGTTGAGGTAGTACATGGACTTCAGCGGCGTGTACCAGAACGCGTTGGTCTTGTCGGTCGATCCGGAGAAGACCCGCACGAACGAGGTGATGTTGGCCACCGCGGTCACGCCCGCGCCGTCGTCGTAGATGCCGTGGCGGTCGTGCTGCTTGAGGTAGTAGTCCCAGGTCTTGGCCACGCCGTAGTGGACTTCGCCGCCGATGCGCTGGCTCAGGTCGACCTGGTTGTCGCCCCACAGGTTGTCGGCATCGTAGAACGGCACGCCTTCGGGCTTGTCGCCGAAGCCGAGCGAGGCCAGGGCGAGGGCAAGATCGGAGGTGTCCTTGCCTTCGAAGTTGCGCGTCTGCCCTTTGCCGCGCTTCTCGTCGGTGAGCAGGAAGCCCGCGGCGCCGCCGGGGTTTTCCGCGGCGGTGACCTGGCTGGTGTCGAGCTTGACCTTGCCGCGGTTGAGGGTGAACGCGTCGCCTTGCGCGGCCACCGTCAGCACGTTGCTCTTGCGGCCCAGGTACTGCGCGTTGTCGGCGTCGACGTAGATCAGGTCGTCGACCGGAATGCCGTCGTCGCCGAGGCCGGTCAGGCGCACCTGATAGGCCAGCTTCGGCCGGTTGGCGTCGGCGAAGTAGACCGTGTCGAGGGCCGGATCGGCGAGCGGTGCGGTCGCGAAGTTGGCTTGGGCGGCGGCGACCGCGCGGTCCGGCGCGATGTTCGGCGTGGGCGCGCCGCGCAGCGCGGCGTCGTCGGGCACCTGCAGGTCCAGGGTCGCGCTCGACGACAGCCACTGGCCGTCGCGCGAGTGCACGACCAGATCGCCGCCGACCACCGGCAGGCCGCGATAGCTGCGCGCCAGACGCACGTGCTCGCTGCCGTCGGCTTCGACGATCGCATCGCGCGGCGTATAGCTTTCGGCGGCGAGCGATTGCGCGGACGCGTTGCGGCCCGCGGCCGCGGCCAGCGCGGTCTTGCGCTGGCGCAGCAGCGCCTCGGCGCGGGCGACGGCGGCTTGCTTGACCGAATCGAGCTGCGGCGCGGATGCGTTGATGCCCGCGAACGCATGCGCCGGCGCCGCGGCCGGCGAGGCCTGGGACGGCGCGCCGGCGGCGCTGTGGGCGGCGGTGGCCGCGGGCGTTTCGTGGACCAGCACCGCGGTGGCGGTGGTGCCGGCGATGGCCAACAAGGTTGCGCTGGCCAGCAGGTTGCGCTTCATCGACATGAATCGAATCTCCGTAGGAATCATGCAAGTGGGCAGCGCATTGCCCGTCGTGGTGTGCAGCGTTTCAGCGTGTCGTGTCGGTCCCCTTGCGCCATCGCTGAATGGCGCAATTCATTCGCGGAGCGAGTGCGTCCGCTGTTGATATAACGCGCGGCGCGCGGATTCTCCCTACCTCGGCGCGCTGCTTGCGGCGTGCCGAGACGAATCTTGCGGGGACGCTCGCCCGGACCTTCGTCGCGGAGCGTGCGCGCTTCGGGATCGATGGTCGGATGGGCCATCGGGAACGATCGGATCCGACGTTTTCGGTTCGGATCGAAGCGCCCGGCGTCGGGCCTCGATGCCGACCCGCGAGCCGTCGCCGTGGCGCGGGCCCGCGCATTGCGCGCGGGCGGACGGCGATGCGTGCGCGCCGGTGTCGGCCGGCGCGAGAACCGCGCTTACAGCACTTGATAATCGACGCCGACCACGCCCTGGTCCGGATTGGCGATGCGCAGGAACGCGCCGTAGGTCAGGTCGATGCAGATCGGCCAACCGAAGTTGCCGCGGTCGTTGATCCGCACCTCGACCGAGCGGCCCTGGTAACTGACCCGCACCCGCGTGCCGAACGGCAGCGAGTTGTGCGCGGCGGCCAGCGCGAAGCGGTGGAACGGTTCGCCGCTCGCGGTCGGCCAGCCTTCCGGGATCTCGCCTTCGGCGCCGTACCAGGTGGCGCTGCATACCGCCATCGTGCCGCTGCCGGCGTCGTCGACCGGCGCGTACGGAAGCGATTGCGCGCAGACGGCGCCGGATGCGGCGAGCGCGCCGGCGGCGAGCGCGGCGCGGACGAACGGGCGGAATGCGGCGACGGGCATCGCGGTGTCCTCGAGGGGGATGGCGGACGGCGCGCGCGCGATGCCGCCGGATCGCGGCACCGCGCGCCGCCGCGCGGTCGCGCGTCCTTGCCGCATGGGGGAGGTCATGCATGGGCCGGCGCGCAGGCTCATTGGACGCAAGCCGTGTTCAAGGCCGCGCGAAGCCGCACTGGCACGCGCTCGCAGTTTTTTGCCGTCGCGCATCACGCAAACCCGCGCGGCGCGGGGCATGTGCGCAGCCGCGCGCATTCGTCTGCGGCCGCGCGTCACACGCGTTCACCTTCCGTACCGAACGCCGCGTCAGGGCGCGGCTTCACGAACGCCGCGCACCGACGTTGTAGCCGCACGAGGGCCGTCCAGCCGCGTCCGCGGCGGCGGCCCCGGCCGGCGCGCTGCGCCTGGCGCGCCGGCGTTGCGGGCGCGAGCCCGACAGGAGACCGCGAATGCGTCGCGACAATGCGCTGTGGGCGATGCTCGAAGGGCGCGCGCCGCTGCCGGCCGCGGCGCGGACGCTGGGCTGGCGCCTGGATGCCCACAACGAAACCGACCGCAGCGTCAGCGTGAGTTTCGCGGTCGGCGCGGAACCGACGGACCCGCTCGGCTGCATCCCGCCCGGCACGATCGCGGCCATGCTCGACGATTGCATGCGCCCGGCGATCGGCGCGGAGCTGGCGCCCGGCCACGAGACGGTGCGGATGCGATCGGACCACGCGTTTCTTCTGCCGGCGCGACCCGGCCGCCTGTTCGGCTACGGCCGGATCGAGCGCTGGCGCGGGCCGTTGTGCGTCGTGCGCGCGCGCCTGAGCGACGAAGCCGGCCGGATTCTGGCTACTGCGACTGCCACCTATCGGATCGACGGTCCGCGTTGAGCGAGCGGGAAACGCACGATTCGCACCAGCGCGCCGGCGCCCGGGCCGGCGCCGCTGTCCGCGTCGTCGCGCCTGCGTTTACAGATCCAGCACCCAATCGTTGTACCCGGGGAAATAAGTCGGGTGCTTGTCCATGTACTCCTTGACCTCGTCCATGTTGTCCTTCTCGCGCTTGAAGTCGGCCTTGCGCTTGTCCGCATCGAGGAACTCGACGTAGGTGGTGGCGCCGCGGTCCTTCTCCCATTTGCCCTTGAAGTCGGCGAACTCCTCGCGGTGGAAGTCGAAGATGCTGCGGTCGCCCGGCGCCTGGCGGCCGCCCCAGTCGGCGCCGCGCAGTTCGCGCAGGTTGTGGATGTAGTCGCGGGCGTTGCCGAAGCTGTTGAGCGTGGTGACCGCGTAGTCGTACTTGAGGTTCCAGTCGCCGTGGGTCACGCCGTCGTCGCCGAGCTTCTTGAACCAGTCGTACTGCTCGCTGGCTTCCTTCTTGTCCTTGGCGTTGTTGACGAACACCGAGACCAGTTCCGAAGCGACGCTCAGCAACATGCCGACCGGCCCCAGGCCGCGGGTGATCGCGCCGACCACGCGCTCGGCGACCGCGCCGGCGGCCTGGCCGCCGACCGCGGCGACGAAGCGGCTGCCGGCCTTGAGCACGTCCGGCGCCAGTTCCAGGGTGCCCGACACCACGCCGAGCACCGCTTCGGCCTTCTCCGCCGGCGAGCTGTCGCCGTTGAACGCGGCCGCCGCCTCCATGCCGCCGGTGACCACGCCGAGCACGCCGCCGGCCTTGCCCGAATAGTCGGACAGCACTTTCAGCGTCGATGCGGAAATGCGCGAGAGATTGCCCTTGGCCGCATCGCCTGCGGTCTGTTCGATGCCCTTCACGATCTGGTCGCGGTTGGCGATGTCGGTCGGCGGAATGTCGGTGTCGGCGACGTTGCCGCCGATGGCCGACACCGCCTGGTTGCCGTAGCGCGTGTCGACGCCGATGCTTTCCTTGACTTGCTTGTCGACGCCGAGCAGATCCAGCGACGAGCCGTCGATGCCCTTGCCGAGGTTCGACAGCAGCTTCTTCGCGTCCGGCAGCGAACCGACCATGCCGATGATGCCGCCGGCGACGGCGAGCTTTTCCTCGGGCGTCTCGCCGAGACCGTCCTTGACCAGCCCGCGCACGGTCGAGGCGATGCCGATCGCGCCCGACACCGACGGCAGCAGGCCGCTGTTGTCGAGATTGCTGATGAGGTTGCGGATGCTGTCCTTCTTGTCGCTGGCGAAGTCGACGTTGGCGAAGGCCTTGTCGATGTCTTCCGGCGCGTAGCCTTCCTTGCGCAGCTGCGCGGTCACCTTGGCGAAGTCGCGCTTGGCGTCGTCGCCGCCCTTGCCGAGGAATTCCTTGATCTGCTCGGTCAGGTCGACCGGCAGCTTGGCCTTTTCCATCGCGTTGGTGACCGCGCCGAGCCCCGCCTCGACGCCGTCGACTTCGGCTTCGGGAGTGAACGAGTCGTCGGCCAGCCCGGCGTCGATGTCGCGCGCCAGCGCGTTCATGGCGAACTTCTGCCCGGCCGACTTGGCCCGGTCGGAATCGAGCAGGCCCAACTGCGAGATCGCATCTTCGACGTCGGCCTGCGCGCGCGGCTGATCCCACTTGGGCAGCTTGCCGATCTCCTGCACGTAGTCGGGGCTCTCCACCACCTTGGCCAGCTTGTCGGCCATCGACTTGCGTTCCTCCTCGGGCACCTTGCCGACGGCTTCCTTGAGGCTCTTCTGGTACAGCGCCGAGACCTGCTCGTCGCGCATCAGAGCGTCCAGGCGCTGGTTGATCTTGCCCTCGTCGAGCATCTCCTTCATGTCGACCGGCTCGAGCTTGAGCAGGTTCTCGGTCTCGGTCTTGGTCCGGCCGCCGACGCTGATGTGGCGGTTCTCGTAGACCGGATGGATGAACTTGCCGTTGGTCACCGCGCTGCGCGCCTCGACCATGCGCAGGAACTCGGCCTGCGGGCTGCCGTCGAACAAGTCCTTCTTGCCCTTGATCTCGTCGATCATCAGCTTCATCGCCGCGTCGCCGACCTTGAGCTTGTGGCCGTCGACTTCCTCGCTGGTCTCCAGCGAGAACACGTCGGTCTTGGCGGTCGGATCGAGCTTGGCGCGGTCGCGCGCGTTGTCGATGGTCTGCTGGCCGACGTCGAGATAGCTGCGTTCGGCCAGCGCGTAGACGTCGGGCGCATTGGTCTTGTCGACCGCGAACTTGCCGCCGTCCTTGGTTTCGAAACGCAGCCAGCCGTCCTTGTACTCGCCCGGATAGGAGACGTTCTTGATGTCCTCGTAGACGACGCGGTCGTCCTTGCCGAATTGGCGGTAGCCGTCGGCGAGGATGTCCTTGGGCGCTTCGGACGGCTTGTCGTCCTTCGGCGCGGGTTCGTCCTTCGGCGGCTCGGGTTTGCGGCTGGCGTCGATGAATTCGGCGGCCTTGTCCTTGGGGATGTGGTCGTCGCCGAAGCCGCGGCTGACGCCGTCGAGCACGCGCTTGCGGTCGCTGTCGTCGATGCGGCCCTTGTCGACCAGCTTGTCGAGGCGGTCTTTCTGCAGCCACGAATCCAGCGCGCCCTTGTCCTTCTCCATGACCGTGCCGATGAAGCGGCCGCGGTCTTCGGGGCTCAGCGTCGGCAGGAACTCGCTGGCCAGCGCTTCGAGCCGGCGGTCGTAGTCGTCTTTCTTGGCTTTCTTCTCGCCGACGTCGTGCAGCTTGTCGGCGAGTTCTTCGAGCTCGGCCTTGGTCGGCGACTTGTAATCGCCGTTGCCCGGTACGTAGGCGACGGCTTTGTTCTGCAGGTTGAGGGCGGGGACGCTCATGGGGATGCTCGCTCGATCGTCGTTTCGAGGGGAGGTGCCGCGGCGCGAGGCCGCGCGTCGCGGCGGCGCCGGCGAGCGCGGATCGCGCATCGGCATGGCTGCCAACATGAAAGCGGGCGGCGCAGCGGTGAACTGGGGAAAACCCGAGGTAAGCGCCGGCGAAGTGCAAACCCGCCGCGCAGATTCAGGATCGTTTACGGGTATACGTTCCGCGGCGCGCGCGGCGGCGATGGCGATGCGGTCAAACTTTCAACGCGTGCGCCGCTTCGCGATGGCTTTCGCGGCGCGCGGATGCGGCGGAGCGCGGCGCCGTCGCGCGCGGCCGCATTTCGATCCGGATGCGACGAAGCGACGACGGCATTCGCCGCTGCGATCAAGCGCGCGCGTCGCGACGGCCGCGCCAACGCGACAAGTAAGGCAGCGCGAACAGATACAGCCCGGTCGCCACCAGCAACACCAACGGCGGCAACGGCGCGTACGACACCCACACCAGCGGTTTTTCCTGCGCCAGCGCGATGAAACTGGCGGCGACGGCGAGAACGAACGCGATCGACGTCCAGCGATGGAACTGCCGGATCCAATGATTCCAATGCATGACGCGCTCCGTTGCCGATGAAGGACGATAGCGATGAAGGACGAGGGCGGCCGCGCGGCCAGGCGCCGGCGGCCGCGACGCGGTCCCCGCGCGCGGAGGCGCGCGCGGGGACGCTGCGCGCGCGGGCGAGGCCGCGCGCCTGGAACGGGATCAGCCCTGCGCGGCGGCCTGGATCCGGATCATGTTGCCGGACGGATCGCGCACCGCGCAGTCGCGCACGCCGTAGGGCTGGTCGACCGGCTCCTGCACGATCTCGACATCGCCGGCCTGCAGCTTGGCGAACACGCCGTCGAGGTCGGGCGTGGCCAGGTTGAGCATCGCGAAGCTGCCCTTGGCCATCATCTCGGCGATGGCGCGCTTTTCCGCCTCGGTCAGGCCCGGCGTGGCCTGCGGCGGATACAGCACGATCGCGGTGTCGGGCTGGCCGGCCGGGCCGACGGTGATCCAGCGCAGGCCCTGGTAGCCCACGTCCTTGCGCACTTCGAAGCCGAGCGCGTCGCGGTAGAAGGCCAGCGAGGCCTCCGGGTCGGTGTGCGGGAGGAAGCTGGAATGGATGCTGAGGTTCATGGCGTGTCCTGTGGGTGGCGGCGGGAGACGTCATGCTACGTCCGCCTAACCGGCGGGCGCTTCTCGATTCCTGACCGGTCGCGTCACCTGCTTGGCGACGCAGGCCGGCATGCCCTCGGTGGCCGCCGCGGCCTCGCGCTGGTAGACGCTCGGCGGCACGCCGACCAACTCGGCGAAGCGGGTGCTGAAGGTGCCCAGCGACGAGCAGCCGACCGCGAAGCAGACCTCGGTGACGCTGAGCCCGCCGGCGCGCAGCAGCGCCATCGCGCGTTCGATCCGCCGGGTCATCAGATAGGAGTACGGCGACTCGCCGTAGGCCGCGCGGAATTGCCGGCTCAGGTGCCCGGCCGACATGTGCGCGCCGCGCGCCAGCGCTTCCACGTCGAGCGGCTGCGCGTAGTCGCGGTCGATGCGGTCGCGTACGCGGCGCAGGCGGGCGAGGTCGCGCAGATGGACGGGGTCGGCGGGCAGGTCGTTCACCGCGGCGATGCTGCCATCGGCGCCGCGCGCGCTCAAGTGCGCGCGGCCGCGCGCGGCGGGCGAACCGCGCGCCGGCGCCGGCGCGGCGCTCAGGCCGACAGTTCGCCGTTCCAGGAATTGAACAGGACCCCGCCGGTGCCTTCCTGCAAGGTCGCCTGCACTTCGATCAGGGTGTTCATTTCGTCCAGCGCTTCGTCCAGATCGTCGATGGCGATCTCGAAGCGCGCGGTGCAGGCGCGCAGCGCTTGTTCGAACGCGCTGCCGGCGCCGATTTCCGCGGCTTCCGCGGCGACGTGCGCGCCGTCGGCCAGCACCACCCGCAGCACCGGGCGTTCCTCGACCCAGCTCACCGCCAGCCCGCGCGGCGTGGCTTCGACGTCGAGCCCCTTCGCCGACAGCGTCGCGCGCGCCCACTCCAGGTCGAAGCCGCCGGCTTGCGGCGGGAAGAACACCATCGAGACGGCATCGGTCACGGTCGTTCCTCGTACGCGGCGGCGGCGGTGAGCGGGAGCATACCGGAGGCGCGAGCGGCCGCGGGCCGGGGCGGGGGCGAATCGATGCGGGCGGGCGGCAACGGTTTCGTCGCCGCGACCGCGGTTCCGTCGCCGCCGGGCGGGTTTCGTCGCAAGCCGCTTGCCGCGCGCGCGGCGCGGCCGCAGGGTGAACCTGCGCCGCCCCCGGCGCTGCCGTCCACCCCTGAGGGAACCCGATCGTGAAGACGCTGCTCGCTTTGCTCGCCTGGTGCCTGCTGTTCGTCCTGTGCTGGCCGCTGGCTCTGCTCGCGCTGGTGCTGTGGCCGGTGGTCTGGCTGTTGGCGCTGCCGCTGCGTCTGCTCGGCATCACCTTGGGCGCGGTGTTCGCGTTCCTGCAGTCCTTGCTGTACTTGCCGGCGCGCGCCCTGGGTTGGCGCCCGGCGCCGGCGCAGTGCGCGCCCTGAGCGGGCGCGCTTCAAGCCGGCCTCAAGCCCGGCCGCAACCGAAGCGGCGCCGCGCGATTCCCCCCGCGCGGCGCCGCTTCGCATTCAGAACGACGAGAACCAGTCCGACACCGCCGCCAGGAAATAGTCCGGCGGCTGGTGGCCGCGCAGCCCGCCGCCGCCGGAATACTGGCCGCCGGCGTACAGCGTGAGCTTCACCGCCGCCTTGCAGCCGCGATAAGTGCGGGTTTCGCCGCTGGTGTCGTAGTCGTTCGAACACGCCAGCTTCTTCGTCCAGAAATCGTTCTGCTCGATGCCGAACAGGCCGTCCGGGCTGCTGTCGCCGAAGTGGTCGTCGGCGAGGCCGAAGAAGGTCCATACCGCCGGTTGCCCGGTGCAGTCCTTGGCGCTGGGCGGCGAACCGAACCAGAACGGGCGGTTGGCCGCGACCGGCGCGATCGCGCGCAAGCGTCCGCCGAGGTAACAGCCCACCACCGCGGTCATGTCGCCGCCCCAGGAGTGGCCGGTGGCGAACACGCGCGCGGTGTCGATCGAGTAGTCGCTCTCGACCCAGGTCAGCAGTTCGTCGATGAAGCGCAGGTCGTGCCAGCCATCGTAAGGCGCGGCGTTGGGCCCGAGCGCCCAGCCGTTGTCGCCGTCCCAGGAATAACGCTGGTCGGGATAGACGAACACGGTGTCGGCCATCAGGCGCTCCAGGCCGGGCGTGTCCGGATTCCAGCCTTGGCCGAACCATTCGTGCATTTCCTGGCCGGTGGTGGCGGTGCCGGCGAGCACCAGCACCAGCCGGTAGGTCCGCGCGGGGTCGTAACCGGCCGGCAGCGCGACGTAGTAGCTGCGCTTGCCGCCGGCGGCGTCGGAGAAGCTGCGCACGAGCTGGCCGCTGGGCGGAGCGGCGCAGGCGGGCGCGGCGAGGCCGGCGGCGGCGAGCAGCGCGAGCGCCGCGAGAGGGGAAAGGAGCGAGCGCATCGGGGGACCTGTTCGGTTGGAGGAACGCGGACGCGTCGTGTCGGGCCTGGGCGCGGCGCGCGGACGGGGTTCGGCATCCATGCCAGGGGAAACGGCAACGGCCCTGATCGCCTTTGCGGGGCTTGCCGACGATGACCGCGCGCGGGCGCCGCGTCTTGACCGGTTTGCGCGGCGCCGATGCGGATATCGGCCGAGTGCGGCCGCCGGTTCCGGCGCGAATGCGAACGCGGTGGCGCTTCGCGCAACTGGGCCCGCGTGCCCTTGGCGCTAGCACATCGGGGCGGTCGCGTCGATGCGTCGGCGCGGTTAATTCAATTCAGCCGCGATGACCGGCCGCCGAACCGGCCGTTGCGGCGAATGCCGGCCGGTCGCGCACGGCGTGTAAAATGGCGAACTTTTGCCCAGACCAGTTTGTTGATAGTGGAATCTCCCCGACGGGCGGCGGTCCGTGCTCCGACCTTGATCCGTCTGCTCGCTCGCCTCGCCGACGTGGACGTTGCGCCCAGCGCGCCGCCGTTGTCGGACCGGCTCAGCCAATGGATCGAATGGACGCAGTCCCTGGCCCTGTCTTCGGCTCTGGACGGCGCCGCGCTCGTGCCCGGCTTCGGCGCGCCCACCCCGGTGGCCGCGGAGGAGCGCGAATGCGCGCGCGTGCGCCAGGTCCTGGCCGCGGCGATCGCCGGCGACCGCGCCTTCGCCGCGACGGCGTCGGCGAAGGCGCCGGCGCGCTCGGCCGCCGCGCGCGAAGACGCCGACGATTTTCCGTTCTTCCGCCAACGCTATCTGGCCCTGCAACAGACCCTGGAAGCCGGCGCCGGCCGCCTGCGCGAACGCCTGCGCGAGCGCCTGACCAGCGCCTCGCCCGAACTGGCCAAGCTGGCCGAAATGGACGCGGTGATGGAGCGCGCGCTGGCGCGGCGCGAACGCAGCCTGCTGGCGGCCGCGCCGGCGCTGCTGGGCCGCCGCTTCGAACGCCTGCGCCACGACGCGCAGGCCGCCGCCGGCGATGCGGCGCCGGCGCCCGACGACTGGCTCGCGCCGTTCCGCCGCGACATGCACGACGCATTGCTCGCCGAACTCGACGTTCGTCTACAACCCTCACAAGGCTTGCTCGCAGCACTGCGCGCTCGCGCACCCGACTGACATGCCCACGAAAACCCCGTTGTCGCGAAATCTGCTGTTTCCCCTGGTCTTCATCGCCGGCCTCGCCGCCGTGGTCTGGGTCGCCTTCGGCTATCTCGGCGCGCATGCGCTGGCCTTGTCGGTGGTGGCGCTGATCGGCGCCTGCTACCTCGCCGGCGGCGTGGAATTGCTCGGCTACCGCCGCGCCACCGCGACGTTGGAGCGCGCCCTCGACGGTTTGTCGGCGGCGCCGGAGCGTCTGGACGAATGGCTGCAGCGCCTGCATCCCTCGCTGCGCAACGCCGCGCGGCTGCGCATCGAAGGCGAGCGCGCGGCGCTGCCGGCGCCGGCGCTGGCGCCGTATCTGGTCGGCCTGCTGGTGCTGCTGGGCATGCTCGGCACCTTGCTCGGCATGACCGTGACCTTGCGCGGAACCGGCCTGGCGCTGGAGAGCGCCAGCGACCTGCGCGCGGTGCGCGAGGCCATCGCCGCGCCGGTCGCGGGCCTGGGCTTCGCCTTCGGCACCTCGATCGCCGGCGTCGCCGCGTCGGCGATGCTCGGCCTGCTCGCCGCGCTGTGCCGGCGCGAGCGTGCGAGCGCGGTGCAGCGCCTGGACGCGGCCATCGCCGGCGCGCTGCGCCCGCATTCGCGCGCGCGCCAGCGCGAGCGCTCGTTCGAACTGATGCAGCGCCAGAGCGACACCCTGCCGGCGCTGGTCGAGCAGTTGCAGGCGGCGATGGCCGCGCTGGAACGCCACAGCCAGGCCGCGCACGCGCGCCAGGCCGAGCAGCAGGAGGCCTTCCACCAGCGCACCGAAGCCGCTTACGCGCGCCTGGCCGAATCGGTCGAACGCTCGCTCAAGGACAGCATCGGCGAAGGCGCGCGCGCCGCCGGCGCGGCCTTGCAGCCGGCGGTGGACGCGACCATGGCCGCGGTCGCGCGCGACAGCGCCGCTCTGCACGAGCGAGTCGGCGCGGCGGTGCAGCAGCAGCTCGACGGCCTCTCGGCCGGTTTCGCCGCGGCCGCGGCCGCGGCCGCCGGCAGCTGGACCAGCGCGCTGGCCGATCACCGCAGCGGCAACGAAGCGTTGCTGCGCGACCTGCGCGGCGCGCTCGACGGCTTCGCCGGCACCTTCGAACAAGGCACGGCCGCGTTGCTCAAGGACGTGTCCGCGCGCCTGGACGGCAGCGCCGAACGCAGCGCGCAGGTCTGGGACCAGGCGCTGACGCGCCAGAACGGCGCGCACGAAGCGCTGGCCGAGCGCAACCGCGAGGCGCTCGCCGCCGCCGCGGCCGCATTCGAAGGCCACGCCGCGACCCTGGTGAAGACGGTCGAAGGCTCGCACGCGGATCTGCAAACCGCGCTGGAGTCGCGCGACCGCGAACGCCTGTCGGCCTGGACCGAGGCCTTCGCCGGTATGACCGCGGCGCTGGGCGAACGCTGGGAACAGTCGGAAACCCGCAACGCCGGCCGTCATCAGGACATTTGTGAAACCTTGTCGCGCACGTCGGAAACGATGTCCGGCCACGCCCAGGCGCAGGCGCGCGAGACCATCGCCGAGATCTCGCGTCTGGTCGAAGCGGCTTCGCAAGCGCCGAAGGCCGCGGCCGGCGTGGTCGCCGGCTTCGAAGCGCACGCCGCCGAGCTGGTGCGGATCGTGCAGCAGTCGCAGGCGCAATTGCAGTCGGCGCTGGAGTCGCGCGAGCGCGAACGCCTGGAATCCTGGACTGCGGCCTTCGGCGCGATGACCGCCGAGTTGAGCCAGCGCTGGCAGCAGGCCGGCGACGCCGCCGCCAGCCGCCAGCAGGACGTGTGCGACACCCTGGCGCGCACCGCGCAGGACGTGTCGGAGCAGTCTCAGGCGCAGGCGCGCGACACCATCGCCGAGATTTCGCGCCTGGTCGACGCCGCCGCGCAAGCGCCCAAGGCCGCGGCCGAAGTGGTCGCCGAGCTGCGCCAGAAGCTCTCCGACAGCATGGTCCGCGACACCGCGATGCTGGAGGAACGCAACCGCCTGCTGGCCACGCTGCAAACCCTGCTCGACGCGGTCAACCACGCCAGCGGCGAACAACGCGCCGCGGTCGACGCGCTGGTCGCCTCGTCGGCGGAATTGCTCGAACGCGCCGGCGCGCGCCTCAACGAACGCATCGAGAGCGACACCGGCAAGCTCGACAGCGCCGCCGCCCAGCTCAGCGCGGGCGCGGTCGAAGTGGCCGGGCTCGGCGAAGCGTTCGCCACGGTGGTGCAGCAGTTCGGCGAAACCAACGAGCGCCTGGCCGAGCGCCTGCATGGCGTGGAAACCGCGCTGGACAAATCGCTGGCGCGCAGCGACGAGCAACTGGCGTACTACGTCGCGCAGGCGCGCGAGGTGGTCGACCTGAGCGTGCTGAGCCAGAAGCAGATCATCGAAGAACTGCAACGCCTGGCCGAGGAACGAGGCGACGAGCGCGCCGACAGCCGCGTCGACGAAAGCGCCGGCGCCGGGGCGCAGGCGGCATGAGCGCGGAGATCGACGGCGACCTCGACGCCGGCGTCGAATCCGCCGCGCCGGTCTGGGCCGCGTTCGGCGACCTGATGTCGGTGCTGCTCGGCGTGTTCGTGCTGATCCTGGTCGGGGTGATCGGCGCGCAGATGCAGTTGTCGAGCCGGCTCGACGAGGAAGTGAAGCAGCGCCGGATCGAGGCGCAGCGGCGGCAGACGCTGGAACGCGCGCTCGCCGCGCCTTTGGCCAGCGGCCGGGTGACCCTGGTCGACGGCCGCATCGGCATCAGCGGCAGCGTGCTGTTCGCGCTGAACTCCGACCGATTGCAGCCCGAAGGCCGCGAACTGCTCAAGACCCTGGCCGGACCGCTCAGCGACTACCTGCGTTCGCGCGACGAAATCCTCATGGTCAGCGGCTTCACCGACGACCGCCAGGTGCTCGAAAGCAACCGCCAGTTCGCCGACAACTGGGAACTGTCGGCGCAGCGCGCGCTGACCGTGACCCGCGCGCTGATCGCCGCCGGCGTGGCCGAGAACGCGGTGTTCGCCGCCGCGTTCGGCGCGCAGCAGCCGGTCGGCTCGAACGCCGACGAAGCCGGGCGCAGCAAGAACCGGCGCGTGGAGATCGCGCCGATGCCGAAGCCGGCCCAGCCGGGCGCGCCTGCGCATGGGCGCTGACGGCCGGCGCGCCAGCGCCGACGGTCCGGACCCGCGCGCGACGATCGAAGCCTGGCGCGCGCAAGGCGCCGACCGTCTCGACCGCATGCGCTTCCATCGCATCGACGCGCTGGCGCGGCGCGCGGCCGCCGCACACGGCGAACTGCGGCGGGTGCTGGAAGGGCGGGTGTATTCGCTGATCGGCGCGTACGCCGACGATTTGCGCCGGTTGCAGGTGTCGCCGCCGCCATCGCCGGTCGCGGAAACCCTGGCCGAGGTGGTCGAACGCCTCGAGCGCGCCGCGGCGGAGCGCGCTGGAGACGGCGAACTCGCCGTGTATCCGCAACTGGCCGCGCTCGACGAATTCCGCGCGCGCTGGTCGCGCCTGAGCCTGGACCGGCAGGTGCGGCGATCGCTGGAACGCGCGCCGGCCGACGCCGGCCCGCTCAATTCCGGGCGCCTGGTGCACCGCGCCTTGAACCTGATGCAGTCGCTGTCGCCGGAGTATCTGCAGCAGTTCCTCGGCTACGTCGACGCGCTGGCGTGGATGGAGCGCCTCGGCGAAGGCCTGCCGCCGGCGGAGGACGCCGCGCCGGCTGCCGGCGCTGGCAAGCGCAGCCGCAAGCGCCGCGAGTGATGCGCGTGCGCGGGCCGCGCGCTCAGCGCCGGTCGATGCGCACGTCGTAGAACACGCCGCCGGGATCGTACCGCCGGCGCAGCTCGCGCAATCGCGCCCAGTTCGCCGGAGCGAAGCAGCGCGCGGCCTGCGCCGAGCGTTCTTCCAGGTCGAACTCGTTGACGTAGCAGCCGCTGGCGAGTCCGGCGAGCTCGTCGTACAGCGCCTTGAGCCAGCGCCGATTGGCGTCGTCGTCGCGCTCGTGCGGCCACTGCGCGTAAGTGGAGACGAACCAGCGTCCGCGCGCGGAGAACGCCGCGTCCGCCAGCGCCGGCTCGCCGCGCCAGATCAGCAGCGGCAGGCTGGCCGGCGACGGGCTGCGCGGCAGATGCGCGGCGAGCACGCGCGCCGCGTCGGCGCCGCGATCGGTGAGGATGTTGTCGCTGCGGTAGCGCCCGGCGCTCAGCATCGCGTCGCTGCCGCGGTAGATCGATTCGAAGCCGGAGGGTTCGTCGACGTCGACGGGCTCGGCCAGCGCCGATGGCAGCCGCGAAGACAAGGCGCGGTGCAGCGCTTGCGCCTGTGCGGGCGTGTCGGCGAACGCCAAGGCGGTCAGCAGCGCGTAGCGGCCGCCGCTGTCGGCGACCAGGGCGAGCATGACCTGCAACGCCGGCGGCGGCGCGCTGCGTTCGATCTCGTCCATCAGCTCGCCGACGCACGCCAATTCGCAGCGATACGCGCACGAGGTGATGCAGGCCGGCAGCGGCCGGCATTGCAGGTGGAAGCGGACCGCGGCGAAAAACAGCCCCGGCCCGCCGCCGCGCGCGGCCCAGAACAGCTCCGGGTGTTGTTCGGCGCTGGCGCGCAACAGGCGCCGTCGGCGTCGATCAGGTCGACGGCGCGGACGCTGAACGCGCTGATATCGCCCCAGGCGCGGAAGTTGATGCCGAGTCCGCCGCCGAGCAGAAAGCCGCTGAGCCCGACCTCGCCGCCGTGCCCGGTCGGAAACGCCAGCCCGTGCGGCGCCAGCGCGGCGCTGAGCCGGCGCGCGCCGACCCCGGGCTGCACGCTGGCGGTGCCCGCTTCGGCATCTATTTCGATCCGGTCCAGCGCCGACAGGTCCAGCAGCAGACCGGCATCGCGCAGGAAGCAGCCGGCGTAGCTGTGGCCGCTGCCGCGCACGCTGACCGACAGGCCGTGGGCGCGGGCGAAGTCGATGCTGTGGGCGACGTCGTCGAGCGACTGCGCGCGCACGATGTACTCGGGAAAACGGTCGAAGCGGCGGCCGTTCCAGCAGGCGCTGCGATGCCAGCCGGCGTATTCGGCGTGGTGGCGCGAACGCGCCTTGCCGTCGAGCTGGCGCGGGAAGGTGCGGAAATCGTCGGCGCCGATGTGTTCGCGATAGTGCTGCATGAGTCGCTCCTGCGGAGTGTGCCGGCTCAGTCGACGGACGCGGTCGCGGCCGACGCGCGCGCATGCGGCGCGGTGCGCGCGACCGCGCCGGCGCGCGGCAGCGGCGCCAGCGCCGAGTACAGCGTCGACGGGCTCAGGCCGAGGCGGCGCTTGATCCGTTCGTTGAGGCGGCCGCCTTCGACCCGGCGCAGGCCTGCGGCGAAGGCGTACCGGTAGGCGGCGGCGAAGCCGACGGTGTAGGGACTGAAGTCGCAACGGTCGTAGACGACGCCGGCCGACCAGAGGTAAAAGGCGTCGCGCGACTGGTAGCAGATCATTCCGCTGATCGGCGCGCCGTCGGATTCGATCACGATCACCCGGGCGAGCTCGCCGCACAGGCGCACGAAGCGGGCCAGCGGCGCGGCCGGAAAATAATGCGGCGTGCCGCGCCGCGCGGTGGTCGCGAAGCACAGGCCGCACACCGTTTCCAGGGTGTCGTCGAACGGCGGCGCCAGCACCCGCGCGCTTGCCGCCGACGCCTCGAACTTGCGCAGTTGCCGGCGCATCTCGCCGCGGCCGTCGCTCGGCAGCGCGCGCAGCAGTTGCTCGAAGTCGTCGAAGCGCGCGAGGTCGAGGTCGTAGCGTTCGACCAACGGCCGCGGCGTCAGGCCGCAGGCGCGCAGCGGCGCGAACAAGGCCGGATCCTCGACATTGAGCAGGCCGGCGTAGCGGGCCCCTTCGCGCGCGGCGGCATCCAGCAGCGCGCGCAACAGCCGCTCGCGCGCGCCGGACGCGGCTTCCAGGCAGGGAACGCCGGTGTCCCAGCAATGCATGACGTGGCTGAACAGTCCCAGCTCGCCGCCGCCGTCGCGCACGCCGGCGCTGGCGGCCAGCAGCCCGAGCGGATCGACGCCGGCCAGGCGTTGCAGGTAGGCCGGCAGGACGCCGCACAGTTCGCCGTCGTCGTACGCGCACAGGTAGACGGTCTTTTCCACCGGCAGCAACGGCGAGCGCTCGGCCGCGTGCAGGAACCGCCAGTCGTAGAACAGCGACGCGCGGCTGGCGGCGTACAGCGCCTCGTACTCGCGCCGGCCGATCCGTTCCAGCGCATCGACGGCCTGGATGCTGATGCTCATGCCCGCTCTCCTGCGCCAAGGTTCATCCGCGCACGCATTCGACGATGGCCGCGTGCGGGCGGCGCGCGTAGGCGGCCAGTTCCGGCGGCGCGTCGGGGGCGGCGCGCAGTTGCGGGTCGTGCCACGACACCGCGTCCGCGCCGGCGCCGCGCAGCGCAGCGTCGATCGCCGCGCGGCTCCAGTACCAGGCGTGCACGCTGGCGTCGTGGCGCTGCTGATAGAACAGGTCGAGCTGGATGCGCGCGCCGTCGCGGTGCGCCGCCTCGGCGCGCTCGGGGGTCATGCGGAAGCCGAACGGTTCGTAGTAAGCCGGCGCCGGATCGTAATCGGGATGGATCGGCAAGGTGATCAGGCGCCCGCCGCGGCGCAGCGGCGTCAGCATCTGCGCGCACATGCGCCGCAACTCGGACAGCGTCTGCGCGTACGGCAGCACGTACACCGCCACCACCAGATCGAACGCGCCGTCCAGCTCCGGCGCGAGCGCGGCGACGAAGTCGATCTCCAGCCCTTCGTCGGCGGCGCGGCGGCGCGCGCTGGCGAGCATGCCGTCGGCGAGGTCGTAGCCGACCACGCGGCGCGCGCCGGCGCGCTTGAACCGGCGCGCATAAGTGCCGGCGCCGCAGCCGAAATCCAGCAGGTCGCGTCCGCGCACGTCGCCGACGCGTTCGAGCACGCTCGGCGTTTCGATGTAGCGGCGGAACGGCCAGTCGGACAGGTCTTCGTACAGGTCGGCCAGGGCTTCGAACTGGGCGGCGTGATGCTGGCTCATGGCGGGCGCCTCCGGGTGCGCGCGGCGGTGCGGGTGCGCAAGCGCCGCCGTCGCCGCGCGCCGCGGCGGCGCGCAGGCCCGGCTGGCCTTGCGAACGGGAACGCACGCGTTGGCGAGCGGCGTGCGGCGGTACTAAGTACGTCCGAACCCGTGTGGCCGTTTGTGATTGCCGGCAAACAAATGCGGTCGCTAACCCTCGATCACGCGGCGGCGGGTTCGCGCGCCGCGCAATGCGCCGCGCGGGCCGCAGCGCGCGGCCGCGCGCAGCGCGCCGATCGGCCGCCGTCGCGCGCAGGTGCGAGGCACCGCGGCCCGGCGCCCGCGGCGGATCGGCCGCGTCCAAACCTGCGGATGAACGGGGCCAGCGCCCGCGCGGACCGCTTTTATGCCTGTACCCGGGCGTATGGCCGCCCCGGGATTCCGGCAACGGCGCCGGAGCGCCTAAAATGCTCGCCCCAGCCGACGAGATTCGACATTGATCATCCATCCCAAGGTCCGCGGTTTCATCTGCATCACCACCCATCCCGTGGGCTGCGAGCTCAACGTGCGCGACCAGATCGCGGCCACGCGCAAGCTCGGCGTGCGCAAGGACGGCCCGAAGAAGGTGCTGGTGATCGGCGCGTCCAGCGGCTACGGCCTGGCCGCGCGCATTTCCGCGGCGTTCGGCTTCGGCGCCGACACCCTGGGCGTGTTCTTCGAAAAGCCCGGCAGCGACAAGAAGCCCGGCACCGCCGGCTGGTACAACTCCGCCGCGTTCGACCGGTTCGCCAAGGCCGAAGGACTGTACGCGCGTTCGATCAATGGCGACGCGTTCTCCGACGAAGTGCGCGCCCAGGCGATCGAGCTCATCAAGAATGAAATGGGCGGGCAAGTCGACCTGGTGATCTATTCGCTGGCTTCGCCGGTGCGCAAGCTGCCGTCGACCGGCGAAGTCAAGCGTTCCGCGCTCAAGCCGATCGGCGCGCCCTACACCTCCTCGGCGATCGACACCAACAAGGACCAGATCGTGCAGGCCACGATCGAGCCGGCCAGCGGGCAGGAGATCGAGGACACGGTCACGGTGATGGGCGGCCAGGACTGGGAGCTGTGGATCGACGCGCTCGAGCGCGCCGATGCGCTGGCGCCGGGCGCGCGCACGGTCGCTTTCAGCTACATCGGCACCGAGATCACCTGGCCGATCTACTGGCACGGCGCGCTGGGCCGGGCCAAGGCCGACCTCGACGCGACCGCGCTGCGCCTGGACGCGCGCCTGCGCGCGCACGGCGGCGGCACGGCGAACGTCGCGGTGCTCAAGTCGGTGGTGACCCAGGCCAGCTCGGCGATCCCGGTGCTGCCGCTGTACATCTCGCTGGTGTTCAAGGTGATGAAGGAAAAAGACCTGCACGAAGGCCCGATCGAACAGCTCGACCGCCTGTACCGCGAGCGCATGTACCGCGAGGACGGCGCCCCGGCGCAGACCGACGAGCAGGGCCGCCTGCGCCTGGACGACTGGGAGCTGCGCGAGGACGTGCAGGCCGAGTGCAGCAAGCTGTGGCCGCAGGTGACGACCGAGAACCTGTTCGCGCTCAGCGACTACGCCGGCTACAAGCACGAGTTCCTCAAGCTGTTCGGCTTCGACCGCGCCGACGTCGACTACGACGCCGAGGTCGATCCGGACGTGAAGTTCGACTGCATCGAGATGTAAGACGAAGGGCCGGCGCAAGCCGGCCCTTTCGTTTTCGCGTCCGCGCGGCGCAGGCCGTGGACCGCGCCGGCGCGAACCGTCGTCAGTGCCGCGCGTGCGCGACCCGCGCTGCTTCCGGTTGCTGCTGCTGCGCAGGCTGCTCCGCCTGGCTGTCCTTCCACGCGACTGCGTCCTTGGGTTGGTGCACCGGCACGCCCTGCAGCGCCACCGGCCCGGACACCATCAGCTGCGGATACTGGTACAGCTTGATCAGCGCCAGCATCGCCTTGTCGCGCTGCCCGGCCTGCTCGGGCGTTTCGTTCGCGGCGGGCGTGGTGGCGGTGTGCACGGTCTTCTGGAACCGGTACAGCGGCGAGTCGTCCGGGCTCGCCGGCGCCGGCTTGCCGGCCTGGTCCTGATGCAGGCCCTTGAACGCGCGCAGCATGCCGAGCTCGACGTTGGCGGTCAGCGCTTCGTGCATGTGCTTGCCGGAGAACACCCGCTCGCTGGTGTGGTAGCGGTCCTCCACCGCGCCGAACCGGCGGGTGAAGGTGCACTTGTCCTGCGAACCCAGGGTGGAGACGCCGTCGCGGCCGAAATGCGCGCTGCCGCCGGCGAGCCGCGCGCGCGCCTGCTCGTCGTCGGTGCCGCCGCAGGGATAGGCCGGATCGCGCAGCGCGATCGCGCAGACCCGGCCGGGCTTGGCCAGGTCGTCCAGCCCCAGCACGAACGATTGCGCCTGCGCCGCGGTGGCCGAGCGTTCCACCCCGGGATCGGCCTTGAGGTAGCGGGTGGAGTTGAGCATCGAGGTGGTCAGCTCCTGGCCCATCTTCGGATACACGTTGAAGAACACGAAATCGTGCGAGTCCAGGTGATTGGTGTTCATCGCTGCGGTGTTGCTGGCCTTGTCCATCTTCTCGCGCGAACCGCTCAGCGTCGCGCATGCGGCCTGGATCTCCTGGCGGTCGCGGGTGCACAGCAACTGGCCTTCGATATGCCGGTTGGAGGCGTGGGCGACGACGGCGCCGGCGTAGCGCTCGGCGACCGCGTCGCGGGCCTTGTCGACGGCGGCCAGATGCGGGCGCAGCCCGTCGTTGCCCTGGAACTCGGCCTTCAGCAGGCGGATCTCCTCGCGCATGCCCTGCAGGTTGTGGCGGGAAATCGCGTCGAGCTTTTGCTCGCCGGTGTAGCCAGCGAATTCCTCGGCGCTGACCGCCGCCGGCTCGGTGCCGCGCGGCTTGAACATGGGGTGCGCGGCGAACACGGGGCTGTCGGCGAGGCGGCCCGCATCGCCGTCGTTGCGCTCATCGGGCCGGTAGGCGCGGCACAGCTTCTCCTCGATCTGTTCCTTGCTGAGCTTCTTGTTCGGGGTCGGGAAGCTCGCCGAATCCAGGATCTCGCGGGCCAGCTTGTCGCGATCCTTCTCCGGAGCGGCGAGCACCGCTGCGACCGCGCGTTCGCGCAGCCGCTCCAGCGCGTCCGCGGGCGAACCGTCCTTGGGGTAGTTGTTGTCCTTGGCCAGCGCCTTGCCGGCGCTGCACTGCGTGCGGTGCTCCGGCGTGAGTTGCTTGTCGACGGCCGCGGCCGTGTTCTTGTCGGAAAAGCGGAAGCCGTTGCAGTCGGCCAAGAGCAGTTTCAAGGCTTGATCGGAACGCATGGCGCAGGCCCCGAGGGAGTGTGGTCGCTCAGGTCAACACGCGATACGGCGACGCGACCGGCCAGCCGCACGCCGGGACGGCCGGTAGCGCAAAGCGCGCCCGGCCTTACTGCGCGGCGGCGACCGCCGCAGGCTGTTGCGGCTTGCTGCGCACCCGATCGGACACGCGCTTGCCCCAGCGGATGCCGGGCTCCTCGATGTAGCGATAGGTCAGCCGCGACGCCGCGCACAAGGCCAGCGCGCAGGCGATGTTGACGATCCAGAACGGCAGCGTGCCGCTGAGCGCGTAGTCCTTGACCCCGGGAACGGCGAACACCGCCACCATCGCCAGGCCCTGGGCCAGATAGATGCTGTAGCTCATGTTGCTGAGCCGGCGCGAGGCCGGCCACGACAGCGCGCCGAACAGGTTGTTGCCCGAGCACAGCACGAACAGGAACAGCCCGGTCAGCGGGCACAGCGCCAGCAATTGCAGCATGCCGATGTTGCGCGTGCTCAGCATCGCCGCGAACACCAGCGCGATCGCGAGCAGCGCCAGCGCGCCGAATCGCTTGCGCTGCAACTGCCAGCGCTCGCCGATGCGTTCGTGCAGCAGCGAGGCGACCAGCATGCCGGTCGCGATCATGCCGATCAGTTCGGCCAGCACCGCCAGCAGCAGCACCGGACGCGGCTTGACCCCGGGCACGAAGCCGCCGTTCCAGGTCGCCGCGAGGATCACCAGCAGACAGGCCGCGACCGCGCTCGCGGAGAACGCCAGATGGCGGCCGCGGCGCACGAAGAACGCCCACAGCGGCAGCGAGAAGTAGAACACCCACTCGAAGAACAGGGTCCAGGTGACGCCGGCGAGGATGGTGCCGGTGTCGGCGTAGCCGTTGATCGCCGGCGGCGGCGGGACGATGCCCAGCGCCAGCCACGCCAGCGCCTGCGCGATGACCTGCAACGGCGGCTGCCGCCATTCGAAGCCGGTGCGGTAGGCGACGATGACGATCATCGTCGCCACCGCGGCCACGTACATCGGCCCGAGCCGGAACACGCGGCCGATGTAGAGCTCCTTCCAGCCCGGGCGGCCGCCGGACTTGAGCAGCTTGTTCCAGAACAAGAAGCCGGTGAGCATGAAGAACAAGGCCACCGACACCACGCCGGCGACGTTGTAGAACTGCGCCGACGACGGCTTCCACACGCCGGTGCGCAGGAAGTCGTAGTGCACGATCGCGTGCACGGCGAACACGCTCAGGGCGAGGAAGCCGCGCAGGCCGTCGAGGGTGTCGGTGCGGCGGCCGCTGCCGTGCCCGGCCGGGTCGGCGCTGCGGAACCACGGCAGGCTGGCCAGCGCGAAACAGGCCAGCATCATCGCGAAATATGGCCAGACCGAGTGGATGTCGACCATACGGCGTCCGCGTGGAGTGTGGGGATGGCAGCAGGCTATCGATCCGGCCGCGGGGCTTCTGCCGTCGGGATCACGCTTCCCGGGGCGGGCGCGCGGGCAAACGTGTGCTGGGTTGGCTTTCCGCTGTTCCGCCGCGCACGCTGCGGCCGTGCGAACGGTCGGCGGGCTGCGGCGGCGGTCCGCGCGGGCCTGCTAGCATCGCCGCCGGGCGCGGCGGTTGCGGTCGCGCGATGGAGCGGAATTTGCGAGTGCTTCCTTTTGGTTTTCGGCGCACTGGTTTTCGGCGCACGGCGGCGGCGATGCTGCTGGGGTTGCTGGTCGCGCCGGCCGGCGCGGCCGAGCCGGCCGCGGGCGAACGCTACGAATCGTTCACGATTCAATCCAAAGTACTCGGCGAGACCCGCCGCATCAACGTCTACGCGCCGCCGGGCTACGCCGCCGCGGGCCGCGACCGCCATCCGGTGCTGTACATGCCCGACGGCGGCCTGCAGGAAGACTTCCCGCACGTGGCGCAGACGGTCGACCGCGCCATCGCCGACGGCGCGATCGCGCCGATGTTCGTGGTCGGCATCGAGAACACCGAGCGCAAGCGCGACATGACCGGCTCGACCGAAGTCGCCGAAGAACTCGCGCTGGCGCCGCGTCTGGGCGGTTCGGCCCAGTTCCGCGCCTTCATCCGCGACGAGCTGATGCCGCAGGTGCGCCAGCGCCTGCGCAGCGACGGCCACGACGGCATCGTCGGTGAATCGCTGGCCGGGCTGTTCGTCGCCGAGACCTTCCTGCGCGAACCGCAGTTGTTCGACGTCTACATCGCGATCAGCCCGAGCCTGTGGTGGAACCGCGACGCGTTGCTGACCCAGGCGCCGCAGCTGCTGCGCGGCCACGCGCGCGCGCTGCCGGGACGCCGCCTGCGCCTGTATTCGGCCGACGAAGACAACATCGCGCCGCAGACCCAGCGGCTGGCCGACCTGTTGCGCGCGCAGGCGCCGGATGGGCTGCTGTGGTCGTACCAGCCGCGGCCGGACCTGACCCACGGCACGATCTATCGCGGCGTGGAGGTCGAGGCGATCCGCGCCGCGTTCGCGCCGTCGCCGCGCAAGCGCGCCGCGCCGATGCTGCGCAAGCACGCCGCGCCGCCGCGCAAGTAAGCCGCGGCGGCGTCTATCCGGCCTCGCGCAAACGCCCGTCCGCGAGTTCCAGCCGCCGCGTCGGCGCCAGCGCCTCGACGAAGGCCGGATCGTGGCTGACCACGACCAGCGCGCCCTGGTAGCCGCGCAGCGCGCGTTCCAGCTCGGCGGTCGCGTCGAGGTCGAGGTGGTTGCTGGGTTCGTCTAGCAACAGCAACTGCGGCGCGGGCTGCGCATGCAGGAGGCAGGCCAGGGTCGCGCGCAGGCGCTCGCCGCCGGACAGCGCGGCCACCGGCAACTGCATGCGTTCGCCGCGGAACAGCCAGCGCGCGAGCAGGTTGGCGCGCTCGTTCGCGGGCAGGTCGGGCGCGGCGCGGTGCAGATGGTCGGCGACGCTGAGCGCGGGGTCGAGCGCGTCCAGCCCCTGCGACAGCACCGCGATGCGGCCTTCGCCGCGCCGCAGCTCGCCCGCTTGCGGGCTCAGCTCGCCGCTGAGCAGCCGCAGCAGCGTCGACTTGCCGGCGCCGTTGGCGCCGCCCAGGGCGATGCGCTCGGGGCCGCGGATGTCCAGGTCCAGTCCCGGCGCGGCGAACAGCTCGCGTCCGTCGCAGGCGTAGCGCAGCCCTTGCGCGCGCAGCACCGTGCGGCCCGCGGGCACGCGCGTGGCCGGCAGGTCCAGGTCCAGCGCGGGCGCTTCGCGCAGCGCCTGCGCGGCTTCGCTCATGCGCGTGCGCGCCGCGTCCGCGCGCGCCGCGTGGACGGCTTCGGATTTCGCCGCCGACACCTGCGCGGCGCGGCGCAGATTGCCGGCGACGATGCGCGGCAGGCCGGCGTCCGGCGCGTTGCGGCGGGCGTTGCCGGTGCGGCGCTCGTTGCGTTCGCGCGCCTGCTGGCGCTCAAGCCGCTCGCGCCGGTCGTGCTGGCGCAACTGCCGCAGCTGATCTTCGGCGGCCTCGCGTTCGCGTGCGGCGGCGTCGCGATAGAACCCATAGCCGCCGCCGTATACGCGCAGCGCGGCCGGCGCGAGTTCGCCGATCTGGTCCATGCGTTCGAGCAGGGCGCGGTCGTGGCTGGCGACCAGCAGGCAACCGCGCCACTCGTCGATCAGCGCGTACAGGCGCTGGCGCGCGGCGCGGTCGAGATGGTTGGACGGTTCGTCGAGCAGCAGCACATCGGGCTGTTGCAGCAGGCGCGCGGCGAGGTTCAGCGCGGCCTGTTCGCCGCCGCTGAAACGTTCGAGCCGCGCCTGCAGCGGCACGTCGTCCAGGCCGCAACGCGCGAGCGCCGCGCGGCTGCGTTCGGCCAGGTCCCAATCCTCGCCGACCGCGTCGAACAGCGCGGGATCGGTCGAGCCGTTCTCGATCGCCGCCAGCGCGCGCAAACGCGCGGCGACGCCGAGCGCGTCGGCCACCGTGGCCTCGCCCGGCAGCGCGGCCTGTTGCGGCAGATACGCCAGCCGGCCGCCGACCTCGATCCGGCCGGCCGAAGGTTGCAGATGCCCGGCCAGCAGCCGCAGCAGGGTGCTCTTGCCGGCGCCGTTGGGCGCGACCACGCCGGTGCGCAGCGGGCCCAGCCGCAGCGACAGGTCGGCGAACACCGGACTCCCGTCCGGCCAGGAAAAATGCAGATGCGAAACGCGAACGTAAGCTTCGGCCATGACCGGCGCTCTCCACTCGGGGCCGCGCGTTGCGCGCGGCGGGCAGGCCCGGGGCCGTGCGCCGCGACGCGTCGTCGCGGGGCCCGCGGGGGCTGGAGGGGATGCGCTCGATCACATGTCCGGGGTCGGTCTCCGTTGCGTGCGGCGCATGATAGCGCAGCGAAACTGAGCGGTCGCCCGCGCGCGGATTCATGCCGCTGCGCAACATGCGGTTACCCTGGCGCGCCCAGCCCGAGCGCGATCCAGATGGCGGCCTACGCGATCAAGACCGAAGTCGACGACACCGGCGCGCGCGAGTTCGCGTTCGCGGCGCAGAAGACCATGTACGGCGGCAAGCGCATCGCGGCCGGCGACACGGTGTATTTGTTCGCCAGCGAGAACTCCGGCGGCCGCGGCCTGTTCGCGCGCGGCACGGTGACCGCCGCCGCCGCGGTGCCGTTGCGGCCGGAGCTGGAGCGGCAGACGCCGCGGGTCGACGTGCGCATCGGCCGCATCGAACTGGCGCGGCGCTCGCTCGGCCGCGCCGAACTCAAGCCGCACGCCGACTGGGACGACGGCAAGCCCGAGACCGAGCTCAACTTCAAGTTCTATCGCCAGGCCACCGACAAGATCGTCGGCCTGTCGGACCGGGCCGCGGAGTTTCTCGACGCCTGTTTCTGAGCGCATCGCGCGTTCACAACGCGCGCACCGCTGCGTCCGATAGGCATCGGTCGGCCCCTTCGCGTCGGCCGCGAGGAGCGCAACGATGCTGATACGAGTGGGCCTGGACCAGTGGATCGCGGTGAAGGGCACCAATCCGGATTCGAAATCGCCGGGCCATCTGGTCGGCCTCAACACCGCCGGGCTGTCGGGCTGCGTGGCGATCGGCCTGGCCCTGGACGACGTGATCGCGCTGGCGCACGTGTATTCCAACTGCACCGCGGCGACGTGGCTGGCCAACGGCGCCGGGCCGGGTTATCTCGACACGCTGACTGAGGCCTTGAACACGACCCGCAGCTTGCGCCCGCAGGCCAGGCCGAGCGGCGTGCTGGTGTTTTCCGAGGGCACGCCGCGCTGGTTGCCGCGCGAACTCGGCGAATGGCTGTACGGGCACGGTATCGATCCGGAAGAGGGCGAGAGCGCGGCCTGCCGGATATGGACCGACAACGGACGCCTGGGCTGGTCGAAAACGCTGGCCGAAGACCCCGCCGACAACAACAACTACACCACGTCCGCCAATGCGGCCGCGGCGATCCTGGCCTACAAGGCGCTGTCGCCCGACGCCGCGCCGGCCTCGCCGCCGCAGGGCGACTGACGGCGGCGCGCGCCGCCGCCATACCGCAGCCGTCGGCGGCGAATGGTGCGCAGCCGGCCGACCGGGTCCGCAAGGCGGCCGGGCCGCACGCGGGCTGCCGGTGGGGCGCGCCGGCTTGCTATCGTGCTCGCTATCGTGGCGGCCGGCCGTGGCCGCCACATCCCGGAGCGCGCAACCCTCATGGACTCATCCCCTTCCTGGCTCGCCAGCTATCCGCCCTCGATTCCCGCGCAGATCGATCCCGACGCGCTGGGCACGATCAACGATGTGCTGGCCACGACCGTCGCCGAGTTCGGCCCGCGTCCGGCGTACAGCAATTTCGGCAAGACCCTGAGCTTCGCCGAACTCGACGCGCTGAGCCGCCGCTTCGCCGCGTACCTGTCGTTCGACCTGGAGCTGAAGAAGGGCGACCGGGTCGCGATCATGCTGCCGAACTGCCTGCAATACCCGGTGGCGCTGTTCGGTGCGCTGCGCGCGGGGCTGGTGGTGGTCAACGTCAATCCGCTCTACACCGTGCGCGAGCTGGCGCATCAGATCCACGACAGCGGCGCCAAGGCGCTGATCGTGGTCGACAACTTCGGCGCGACCGTGGAAGCCTCGGGCGTGGCGGCGCAGCTGACCGGGGTGATCACCACCGGGCTGGCCGACCTGCTCGATCAACCCAAGCGCACGCTGATGAATTTCGCGCTCAAGTACGTCAAGCGCATGGTTCCGGACTACCGCATCGAAGGCGCGGTGCGCCTGCGCGACGCGCTGAAGGCCGGCGCCAAGCGCGAATGGAAGGACGTCCATGTCGAAGCGCAGGATCTGGCGTTCCTGCAGTACACCGGTGGCACCACCGGCGTTTCCAAGGGCGCGATGCTGACCCATCGCAACATGGTCGCCAACCTGCAGCAGGTGTCGGCGTGGTTCGGCGACAAGATCCGCCCGGGCCAGGAAACCATCGTCACCGCGCTGCCGCTGTACCACGTGTTCGCGCTGACCTGTAACTGCCTGGTGTTCCTCAAGGCCGGCGGCCACAGCGTACTGATCACCAATCCGCGCGACATGCCCGGCTTCGTCAAGGAACTCGCGCATACGCCGTTCACCGCGATCACCGGGGTCAACACCTTGTTCAGCGGCCTGCTCAACACGCCGGGCTTCGACAAAGTGGATTTCTCGCAGCTGCGCATGTGCTTCGGCGGCGGCACCGCGGTGCAGCGCGCGGTCGCCGAGCGCTGGCTGCAGGTCACCGGCAAGGCTTTGGTCGAAGGCTACGGCCTGACCGAGAGCTCGCCGGTCGCGGTGGTCAACCCGATCGTCGAGGGCATGCAGTTCAGCGGCGCCATCGGCGTGCCGGTGCCTTCGACCCTGGCCTGCGTGATGAACGAGCAGGGCGAACAACTGCCGGTCGGCGAACCCGGCGAGCTGTGCCTGCAAGGCCCGCAGGTGATGAAGGGCTATTGGCGCCAGCCCGAGGAAACCGCGCGCACCATCGACCGCGACGGCTGGCTGCACACCGGCGACATCGCCCGGATCGACGAAAAGGGCTTCATCTTTTTGGTCGACCGCAAGAAGGACATGATCCTGGTCTCGGGCTTCAACGTGTATCCCAACGAAGTCGAGGACGTGATGGCGGCGATGCCCGGCATCCGCGAAGTCGCCGCGGTCGGCGTGCCGAGCGAGAAGTCGGGCGAGGCGGTCAAGCTGGTGGTGGTGCGCTCGGATCCGGCGCTGACCGCCGAGCAGATCCAGACCTATGCGCGCGCCAACCTCACCGGCTACAAGCGCCCGCACGTGATCGAGTTCCGCACCGAGCTGCCCAAGAGCAACGTCGGCAAGATCCTGCGGCGCGAGCTGCGCGGCAACTGAGCCGCGCACGAACCTTGGGCCGGATTCGGCCGCTCGCGCGCGCGGCGTCCGCGCGCGCGGGGCGGGGCGCACAATGGCGGCCGGTTTCCCACTCGCGGTGCGCGTGCATGTCCGCTTTCTCGTCCGTCGTCGAAGACTATTGGCGGGCCGCCTTCGCCGGCGGCCGTGCGCATCGGCGCGGCCCGTCGCTGACGGTCAGTGTCGACGAAAGCCTTGATCCGCGCTTCCGCGCGACGCTGCTGGAAACCGACGCCGGCGCGTGTGCGGCGCTGACGCCCGAGCTGGCGGCCGCGCTGGCGTTGCCGCCAGACGCGGCGATCGACAGCGCCGGCCTGCGCCGCGCCTTGGCGCAGGCCGGCGCGCCGCTGTGGGGCGCCGACTGCGTGTTCTATTTCGCCGCCGAACGGCAAGACGAACTCGCGCGCGAGACGCCGGCCGCGCACGTGCGCCGGCTCGGCGCGGACGATGCGGCCGCATTCGCGCGCTTCGAAGCCGAAGCCTCGGAACACGACCTCGACGGCGCTGCCGTGGCGCTGGACCACGACGCCGCGTTCGGCGCCTTCGCCGACGGCCGACTGGTGTGCGCGGCCAGCATGTACCGCTGGGACGATTCGGCGCTGATGGACCTCGGCGTGCTGACCCTGAGCGCGCAGCGCGGCCGCGGTCACGCCCGCGCAGTGGTGCGGGCGCTCGCCGGCCACGCCCTGCGTCACGGTTGCGAGCCGCAGTATCGCTGCCAGCTCGACAACGCCGCGTCGATCGCGCTGGCCGCGGCGGCGGGCTGGTCGTTATACGCGCGGTGGGACTGCGTGCCGGCGCCGCCACGCGACTGAACGCTCAGCGCGCGGGTTCGGCCAGAACCTTTTGTACGTCGACGATGTCGGTGTTCTGCATCTGGCCTAGATACGAATCCAGCCACGGCTTGTGCATCGCCCCGACCACGGTCAGCACCCGCGCGCCGGGCTGCTGGCGATAGCTGGCGCGGATGTTCGCGGCCATGCGCAGGTTGCGGGTTTCCCAGCCGCCGACGTACTGCTGGCCGTAACGCTCCGGCGAGCGGTCGCGCAAGGCGGCGCCGGCGTCGGCCAGCGCGGCCTTCTGCAAGCGCGCCGGATCGTTCATGAAGCGATACAAGGCGATCGGATCCTGCCCCTTGCTCAACGCCGCGATCCGCTCCTGCGCGTCGCGCACCGACGGCGCGGCCGCGTCCCACGCCTGCTGGATCGCGGCGAGGAACGCGCGGCCGTCGCCGATGTCGAGGTTGTCGCCGCTGTGGTCGTCCATGCCGTAGACCCGTTGCAGGCCCAGCCGCGCGGCCAGGCGCGCGCCGATCTGGATGCTTTCGTCGCGCGATGTTTCGTACTTGCCCAGGCGCGCGACCAGCTTCGCGTCCAGGCCGTCGCCGGCATGGCGTTCGGCCGGTTCCAGTTGCAGCCACTGCGCGACCGCCGAGGCCGGCTCGCCCGCGGCCAGGAACAGCGCCGCCAGTCGCCGCCGTTGCGCCGGCGTCGGTGCGGCCGGCCAGTCGCGCAGCGCGGCGGCGATCTGCGCCAGCGCCTCGGGGCGGTCCAGGCCCAAGGCCGCGCGCGCATCGGCGGTGTCGGGGCAATAGTGCGCGACGTCTTCGGGCGCATACGCCTTGGGATGCCGCTGCATCATGTCGCAGCCTTCGCCGGGAATCGCTTCGACCGCGACGATGTCGGGATGGAAGGCGGCCAGCCGGTCCAGCAGCGGCCGCAGCCAGGCCGGATCGAACTCCTTGGGCATCTCCTGGCTCAGGTGCACGCTGCCGAGCACCAGCACTTGCGTGCGCGGGCCCGCCGCATCGCGGTCCAGGCGCGACAGATCGACGCTCGCCGCGCGCGCCGGCGCCCAGGCCGGAACCAAAGCCAGTACCGCCGCCATCCCTATCCATCCCATGCGCATGGTCCGCTCCTGCGTGGCATCGATGCGGCGGTCGCCGCGGTGCAGCGAATCTAGCGCGTCGTCTTCAGCGCCGTCCTGTGACAACAATCATGAGCGCGCGGGTGCGGCGGCCGCGGCCGCGATGCGATGATGCGGGCCAGTCCCGGATTGGAGGCAGGCGCATGAACCGCATCGGCGAACGGATCGAACCGGCCCCCGAGGCCGAGCCGCAACGCTCCGCGGCCTGGCGCGACGACCGCCGCCACGTGCTGCATTCGTGGTCGGCGCAGGCGCAGATCGATCCGGCGGTGATCGTCGGCGCGCAGGGCGCGTGGTTCTGGGACGAGCACGGAACGCGCTGGCTGGATTTCTCCAGCCAGTTGGTCAACGTCAACCTCGGCCATCAGCATCCGGCCCTGGTCGAGGCGATCCGCGCGCAGGCGGGCAAGCTGTGCACGCTCGCGCCGTACCACGCCAACGAAGCCACCGCGCAGGCCGCGCGCATGATCGCCGAGGTCGCGCCGGGCGATCTGGACCGGGTGTTCTTCACCAACGGCGGCGCCGAAGCGGTCGAGAACGCGGTGCGCATCGCCCGCCAGCACACCGGCCGGCACAAGCTGCTGGCGATGTACCGCAGCTACCACGGCGCCACCGCCGGCGCGCTCGCGCTGACCGGCGATCCGCGCCGCTGGAACGGCGAGCCGGGCAGCGCCGGCGTGGTGCGTTTCTGGGGGCCGTATCCGTATCGCTCGGCGTTCTACGCCAGCGATGCCGCGCAGGAATGCGAGCGCGCGCTGGCCCACTTGCGCCAGACCCTGGAGCTGGAAGGCGCGCACACGGTGGCGGCGATCCTGCTGGAGTCGGTGGTCGGCGGCAACGGCATCCTGGTGCCGCCGGACGGTTACCTGCAAGGCGTGCGCGAGCTGTGCGACCGCCACGGCATCGTGCTGATCGCCGACGAAGTCATGGCCGGCTTCGGCCGCTGCGGCGAATGGTTCGCGATCGACCGCTGGGGCGTGGTACCGGATCTGATCACGTTCGCCAAGGGCGTGAATTGCGGCTACGTGCCGCTCGGCGGGGTGATCGTCAGCGAGCGCATCGCCGAGGCCTACGACCGGAAGCCGTTTCCGGGCGGATTGACGTATTCGGGGCATCCGCTGGCCTGCGCGGCGGCGGTGGCCTGCATCGAGGTCTATCGCAGCGAAGGCCTGATCGGACGCGCGCGCCGCATCGGCGAGGAGATCATCGGCCCGGCGCTGGCGGCGATGGCGCAGCGCCATGCCAGCGTCGGCGAGGTGCGCGGGCTCGGCGCGTTCTGGGCGATCGAGCTGGTGCGCGACCGCGCCACGCGCGAGCCGCTGGTGCCGTTCAACGCCGCCGGCGCGGCCAATGCGCCGATGGCCGAACTGGTCGCGGCGTGCAAGCGCGGCGGGGTGTGGCCGTTCGCCGCCGGCAACCGCCTGCATGTCGTGCCGCCGCTGAACATCGGCGAAGACGAGCTGCGCCACGGGCTGGCGACGATCGACGAAGCGCTGGCGGTCGTCGACCGCTACGCCGCGGGCTGAGCGCGCAACGCCCGCGGCCGGCGCGGTCTGCGCCGGCCGCGGGCGCGGTTCACGCCGCCGCGGCCTTTTTCACCAGGTTTTCGAGCCCGTCGATCTCGCTCGTGTGCGCGGAAAAGATCGTCGCGAACACTTCGTCGTGGTTGCGGAACGCCTTGAATTCCAGCGAGTTTCCGCTCGGGTCGCTGAGGAACATGGTGGCGTGTTCGCCCGGCAGGTCGCGCATGCGCACGTGCGGCGGGTCGATGAAGCCGTAGCCGCGTTGCTTGATCCGTTCGGCCAGTTCGCTCCAGTCGCGCCAGTTCAAGTTCATGCCGAAATGCGGCACCTTGACCGTTTCGCCGTAGAACGCCGAGCCGAACGCGGCGTCGCCGGTCGCTTCTTGCGGCGCCTGGTGGATCACCAGATGGTGGCCGTAGAAATCCAGGTCGATCAGGTTTTTGGTCGAGCGGCCCTGGCCGGCGCCGAGCACGTCGCAGTAGAACGCGCGCGCCTGTTGCAGGTCGTGCACGCCGATGGCGAGGTGGAACTGGGCGATGCGCGCGTCCGCGTCCGCCGCCGGCAGCGCGGACGCGCCGTCGCTGGCGCCGCGCGCGACCGCGCCCGGGTCGTCCGCGGTCGCCGCGGCGTGGATGTGGTTCCAGAACGATTGCCAGGCCTGCATGCTGTCGCGGTAGCCGCGTTCCAGGCCGGCGACGCTGCCGGCGTCCATGCGGCCGACCTCGTCGCCGATCAGCGCGCGCAGCTTCTCGCGATGGGCGATGTCGTGTTCGCCGACGTGCAGATCCCAGAACGTCCAGTCGATCCGCTCGCGATGCTCGCGCACGTAGGGATTGCGGATCAGATGCTCGTACAGGCGCGCCAGATAGACCTGGCAGACGCATTCGCCGCCCATGCCGCGCAGGCCGACGCCGTAGGCCGGATCGCTGTCGGCGGCGACCAGCCGCGCGCGCGCCGCGTCGAGCAACGCGAGATTGGCCGCCAGCGGCAAGCGATCGCGCGGCGCGTGATCGATGCCCAGGCTGGCGAGAAAATCGTCGTAGAGCTGCGGATGCGCCTGCGCGGCGTCGCCGCTGCCGAGTTCGTCGAACAGGATGTCGGCGAGGAAACTGCGCATGCGCCCGGGCGGCAGCCGCGCGATCAGCAGGGCGATGTCGGCGATGTAGTAATCGGTGAAACATCGGTACTGCGCCAGCAGCGCGAACAGCCGCGGCGGTTCGGCGGTTTCCACGAACGCGAACAGGGCGCCGGCGTGGTCGACGGTCTGGCGTTGCAGATCGTCGGCCAGCGTCCAGAACGCGCGCAGGTCGAAGGCGGAGGGCGACGGCGCCTGGGGCGCGGGGTGGGTCTTCATGGCGATGGTCCTTCCTATCGTCGAGGTGGACTGAAGGACGTCGGCGGCGAGCGCCGACGGCGGAGCCGCGAGGCGCTCGGTTGCATGAGCGTGGGATGGCAGCGTGCTCGCGGCGAGGCACGCGGTGTTGCCGCATCGAATCGAACACGCCGCCGGGCGCGACCGCGGTGTCGCGATCACGAAAGGGAGAATCGCGACAATTTCATGCGAAACGCAGGGGCGCGTTGTGCGTCGCAGCGCGATGCCGATTCGCGCCCGCTGAGAGGCGCGTTATGTAGGAGCGACGCGAGCCGCGACCGCGAAACTCGGCTTACCTCGCAAGCGCGATGTCGCGGTCGCGGCTTGCGCCGCTCCTACAGGGGGCTGCGTGAGAGATTAGTGGGGCTTGCCGAGCGTCTTGGCGAACAACTTCAACGCCTGCTCGACCGCCGTGCGATGCGCCTTTTCCTGCGGCCCGGTCTTCGCGCACAACGCGAGCTTCTCGCGTCCGGCCGCGATGCAAGCGGACAGGAACGCGTAATGCCCGACTTCGGGCAACGCGGTCAGCCGCGCATTGGGAATCCCCTCGGCGGCCGGACGCGCGTTGCTGTCGAGCGAGGCGATGGTGTCGGCCTCGCCGGCGACGATCCGCACCGGCACGCCGATGGCTTTCAGGCTTTCCGGCGTGAACGCCTGCACCAGCGCCGGCGCCATCGCCAACACCGCCTTGACCGCGGGCAGCGAATGGTCGGCGCCGGCGGTGGCTTCCAGCGCGGCCACATCGGGGCGCTGCAAGGCTTGGCGCATATCGGCTTCGGTGATCGCGAATTCGAGCTGCGGCCGGCACACGCCGTCGTCGGGGTGGGCGTGACAGTAGTCGAGCAGGCGCTGGCGGTCGAAGCGCGCGCCGGCCAGGGCCAGCGCGGTGAAGCCGCCGGCGGAGAAGCCCGTGGCGCCGACGCGGGTCGGATCGATGTGCGGGCCGAACTGCGGATCGGCGGCGACCGCGGCCAGCGCGCGCTTGAGGTCTTCGGCGCGTTCCCACCACAGGATCGCGCCCGGCACGGTCATGCGGTCGACGCCGTTGTTGCCGGGATGGTCGACGCCGATCACCACGTAACCGGCCTGCGCCAGCGGCGCGGCGAACCAGCCCATCATCCGCGCGCTGCCGCCGAAGCCGTGCGACAGCAGCACGACCGGGCGCTTGCGGCCGGGCCCACCGCTGTTCGAAGGCGTGTCGTCGGCGAACGGCGCGTCGTCGGCGAGCGCGGCGACTTTGAAGAACGGCGCGTCCGGCGGGCCCAGCGCGACTTCTTTCGCGACGGTTCCGGCGCGGGCGGGATACCACACCGTCACCCGCAACTGGTCGCGCCCTTCGGCGTCGCGCGCCGCGGCGCTGGGTTGGACGGCGACGCGGTGGGTTTCGCCGGCGACGTAACGCGGCGCGGCCAGCGCCGGTGCGGCAGCGAACCACGCGGCCAGGGTCAGCAGGGCGAGAGGCTTGAGCTTCATGCGTGCTCCGACGGTCGGCGACGCGGAACGCTAGCACGCCCGTTCGGACGGCGTCGTAGGCCGGAAGTGATGCGCAGGCTTGGGCTGGCCGTGTAGGAACGGCGCGAACCGCGACTGCGACTTCCGGCATACGGCGTATGCGCGGTTTCGCGGTCGCGGCTCGCGCCGCTCCTACAGGGGGGCTTCGATCAGGACTTGAGGAAGTCCAGCAGATCCTGGTTGAGCTTGTCCTTGTGCGTATCGGTCAGGCCGTGCGGCGCGCCCGGGTACACGATCAGCTTGCTGTTCTTGACCAACTGGGCCGAGGCGCGGCCGGCAGCGTCGATCGGCACGATCTGGTCGTCGTCGCCGTGCACGATCAGGGTCGGCACGTCGAACTTCTTGAGGTCTTCGGTGAAATCGGTGGCCGAGAACGCGGCGATGGAGTCGTAGGTGCTCTTGTGCCCGCCCCACATGCCCTGCATCCAGAACGAGTCGATCATGCCCTGCGACGGCGTCGCGCCTTCGCGGTTGAAGCCGAAGAACGGGCCGCTGGCGATGTCGATATACAACTGCGAGCGGTCCTTGACCGAACCTGCGCGCAGACCGTCGAAGACCTCGATCGGCAGGCCGCCGGGGTTGGCGTCGGTCTTCAGCATCAGCGGCGGCACCGCCGAGATCAGGCCGGCCTTGGCGACCCGCGCGGTGCCGTGGCGGCCGATGTAGCGCGCCACTTCGCCGCCGCCGGTCGAGAAGCCGAACAGCGCCGCGCCCTTGATGTCGAGGTGTTCGAGCAACTGCGCCAGATCGTCGGCGTAATGGTCCATGTCGTTGCCGTCCCACGGCTGGCTGGAGCGGCCGTGGCCGCGGCGGTCGTGGGCGATGACGCGGTAGCCGTGCGCGGCCAGGAAGAACATCTGCGATTCCCAGCTGTCCGCGCTCAGCGGCCAGCCGTGGCTGAAGACGACGGGCTGGCCGTCGCGCGGGCCCCAGTCCTTGAAATAGATCTGCACGTCGTCGCGGGTGGTGAAAGTGGCCATGAGATCGCTCCGGTGATCGAACGGAAAAGAAGGGGAACGCGCCGCCGCGGATCGGCGGCGCGGAGGTTGCAGGAGTGGGGTGCAGCGCTTCGAGGCTGGACGACGCGGGTTACGGTGCAGTGTCGACCAGCACCAGTTCGGCGTCTTCCAACGCGGTCACGCGGATGCGCGCCTGGTCGCGGATCGCGGCGCCGTCGCGCGCTTCGACCACGATGCCGTCGACGTCGACGCGGCCCTTGGCCGGCACCAGATAGCCGTAGCGCTGGCCGTCGAAGGCGTAGTCGGCCGATTCGCCCTTGGCCAGGGTCAGGCCGAGCACGCGGGCGTTGGCGCGGATCGGCAGCGCGTCCTCGTCGCCGTCGATGCCGCTGGCCAGGACCACGAAGCGGCCGCCGCGGTCGTCCTTCGGGAACGGCTTGGCGCCCCAGGTCGGCGCGCCGCCGCGGGCGTCGGGGATGATCCAGATCTGGAAGATCCGGGTGGTGCCCGACTCCAGGTTGTACTCGGCGTGCTGGATGCCGCTGCCCGCGCTCATTACCTGCACATCGCCGGCTTCGGTGCGGCCACGGTTGCCGAGGTTGTCCTGGTGGCTGATCGCGCCGTCGCGGACGTAGGTGATGATCTCCATGTCGGCGTGCGAATGCGGCGGGAACCCGGTGTTGGCGGCGATGGTGTCGTCGTTCCAGACCCGCAGCGCGCCCCAGCCCATGCGCTGGGCGTCGCGGTAGCCGGCGAACGAGAAGTGGTGCTTGGCGTCGAGCCAGCCGTGGTTTTCGCCGCCGAGGCTGGCGTAGGGGCGCAGTTCGATCATGTCGGCGTTTCCTTGTGTGTGCGGTCGATGGGGAAACGATAGGCCGCTGCGATTGGGTTTAGAATAGAAACGATAGAAAACCATCGTTTCCAAAAAGGACATGATCGAACCATGATCCGACTGCCCGACCTGGAAGCCTGGGCGATCTTCGCCAAGGTCGCCGAACTGGGCTCGTTCGCCCGCGCGGCGGAGGAGCTGAGCCTGTCGCAGGCGACCGTGTCCAAGGCGGTGACGCGCCTGGAAACCCGGCTCAAGACCGGCCTGCTGCACCGCACCTCGCGGCGGATTTCGCTGACCGAGAGCGGCCGCGCCGCGCTCGAGCGCGCGGCGCGGATCCTGGCCGAGGGCGAGGCGGTCGAAGCCGAGGTCACCGCGCAGGCGCGCAGCCCGCGCGGGCGGGTGCGGCTGGCCGCGCCGATGTCGTTCGGCATCGCCCACCTGGCGCCGCTGCTGCCGCAGTTCATGGCCGAGTATCCCGAGATCGCGCTGGACATCGATTTCGACGACGGCGTCACCGATCTGGTCGGCGGCGGCTACGACCTGGCCCTGCGCATCTCCGCGCTGGCCGATTCGAGCCTGCTGGCGCGGCGCCTGTGCGGCGTGCGCATCGTGCTGGTGGCCGCGCCCGCGTACCTGGACGCGCGCGGCCGGCCGAGCCATCCGCGCGAGCTCGCCGCGCACAGCGCCTTGGCCTACGCGTACTCGCGCTTCGGCAACGCCTGGCGCTTCCACCACGCGCGCCACGGCGATTTCTCGCTGAGCGTGCCGGCGCCGCTGCGGGTCAACAACGCCGAAGCCTTGAACCCGGCGTTGCTGGCGGGGTTGGGCCTGGCGCTGCAACCCGAGTTCCTGGTCTGGCGCGAACTGCGCAGCGGCGCGCTGGAGGCGGTGATGCCGCAATGGGCGCCGCCGCCGATCGCGCTGCACGTGGTCACGCCGCCGGGCCGCGCGCGGCCGGCGCGGGTGCAGGCCTTGATCGAGTATCTGGCCGGCAAGTTCGAATCCGCGCCGTGGGCCGATCCGCGCGGGTGAGGGCGACGCGGGCGAGGGCGACGCGGGCGAGCGCGTGAGCGAACGTGAGCGCGCGCGGGTTCGCGTTTTGCGCGCCCGCTGCGTCGGAATGGATACGGCGCCGGCCGTCGCGGCCGCATCCGTAATCACTCAAACGCTAAGGAGATGGCGATGTCCGCATCGAAGCGCATTACCGCAACGATCGTGCTGTTGCTCGCGTTCCAGGCCTGGGCGCCGGCGCAAGCCGCCAGCCTGCAGATCTGGAACGGATTCGCCTGGACGGACACGGGGTACGTGCGTTTCCGCGGTCCGGTCCAGTTCTCTTATGTGCGTTGGACCTTGCCCTGCGACATGGTCGTGTCGGTGACGGTCCTCAATGGCACCCCGAGCGTCACCGGCGCTTCGTTCAGCGGCAGCACGGGCTGCGCTTCGACCGCTGCGCAGGCCCTGTCCTGGCCCATCGCGATCTGGCCGTCTCCAGGCTCGACGGTGCCGGTCGTCGGCGCGCCGACGCCGAATCCGCCGGTGTACACGCTGGAACTGTTGGATGTGCGCTTCGCGGTCGGCGCGCCGCTCAATGTGTTCTGCCCGAGCGCCACCGGCACCCACGACATCACCGCCTATCTGGACAGCACCAACTTCGTCGGCAGCAACAACAAGCTGGTGTTCGACTCGGCGCTGGGGCCGTGCAGGTTGCGCACTCAGACCTTCTCCGCCCTGGAAGCCGACGTGCCGCTGCGGGTGATCTGACCGAGCCGCCGTCGTTCGATATCGACGCCCACGGCGGCGGCCCATCGCCGCCGCCTCAAGCCCTGCGCCCGACCAGCCCGTGATCCATCGCCAGCCGCACCAGCGCGCCTTCGCCGCGCACGTCGAGCTTGCTCAGCGCCCGCGCGCGCAAGGTGCGCACGGTCGATTCGGCGACATGCAGCGCGGTCGCGATGTCGCGGTTGCGCTGGCCGTCCAGCAGCATCCGCGCGACTTCCAGCTCGCGCGGGCTGAGCCGGTCGAACGGCGAGGATTCGAACAGCAGCCGGCCGCCGAGCGAATCGTCGATGAAGCGGCGGCCGGCGGCGACTTCGCGCAGCGCCCGCACCACCACCGCGCCGTCGCGCGACTTGGACACGTAGCCCAGGGCCCCGGCGGCGAGCAGGCGCCGCGGCAGCGGCCCGTCGCCGACCGCCGAGACGATCAGGATCCGCAGCGCCGGATCGCGTTGCAGCAGGCGCCGCACCAGGGTCAGGTCGTCGCCGTCGGGGCGGTTGAAGCCGCACAGCGCCACGTCGGCCCGCGACTGCGCCATCCGCAGCACCGCCTCGTGCGGATCGCCGGCTTCGCCGACCACATCGATGTCGCTGTGCGCGCCGAGGATCCAGCGCAGTCCGAGCCGGACCAGCGGCTGGTCGTCGACGATGAACACCCGGATCATGTCCCTATCGCTCCGTAGATGATGCGAGCGAATTTCCAGGCCGTTTCCAAGGTCCGCAACTCGCCCGCGGGCAAAGTGCGGTACGCCGACGCGAACGTCGGCGGATGCCTACGTTACGTAACCGGATGTGTACGCCGGCGTAGACGCGCGCCGACGCCGAATCGGGGTTTTCCTACATCCGTCACGTTTGCCGTTTGCTAGCGTGGCCTCGCCCCGCAGCGCGGGCCCGAACCGGAGTAGCGATGTCCACGTCGATGACGATCTACGAAGTCGTTCCGCACGCGTCGAGCTTCTGGCGGCTGCGCATCAACGGCGCGCACGAGATCGCGTTCCCGAACCGCGACATCGCCCGCGCCGCGGCGCGGGTGCGCGCGCGCCGCCACAACCAGGACACCGGCGGCCATGCCGAGGTGTGGGTCGCGCGGCGCGACGGGCGCATGGACCGCGAGGCGGTGTTCGTCGGCGGCGCGACCGGCGCGCTGTGCGCGGAGTGGCGGCGGCAGTGACGCCGCGGCGTCGGCGGGCACGGTTACGCCGCGCCCGTTCATGCGATTAGGCTTGCGCGGTCGAACCTCGCCCGCTGCGGCCGCAACGCGCGCGCAGCGCCGGGCCCGACGTCCCCTTCCTCGATTCGCCAGGACGACGATGAACCGCCGCATGGAGCTTGCCCGCGCACCGCTTGCGCTTTGCCTGATGTTTTCCTTCGCCGCGTTCGCGGCGCACGCCGTCGGCGCCGAGTCCGCCGCGGCCGCGCCGCGCGAGGCCGACACCCGCGAGGGCTACCGGCTGTGCCTGAAAGCCGCCGCCGCCAACGCCGCGATGATGGACTGCGCCGCGGTCGAATACCGTTACCAGCAGCAGCGCCTGGACAGCGTCTACGCCGAACTGAAGCGGCGACTGCCGAAGGACGCGCAGGCGCGCATGCAGACCCGGCAACGCGAGTGGACGCAAGGCCGCGAACGTCGTTGCGCGCCCGGCGAAGACGGCTCGCTCGCCGCGCTGGACGCGGCGATGTGCCGGGTCGACGAGACCGCGCTGCGCGCCGCCGAACTGGAAGCGCGGCTCGCGCGCTGAACGGGGCGCACGCGCGTGCACGAATACGCCTGCGCGCGCGCAGGCGCAAGCGCCGTACCGCGTCGGCCCATACCGCGGCGAAGCTTGTGGCTGCCGCCGCCGAACCACTACACTCGGCGCGCTACAGGTGTCCTGCCGCCCGCTCCAGGCGAGCGCGCAGGGTGAAACGGGAAGCCGGTGCGGACGCGAGTCCAAACCCGGCACTGCCCCCGCAACGGTAGGCGAGAAAAACCGGCATCGGCCACTGCGCGAACGCGCGGGAAGGCGCCGGCGGGACGCAACCGCGTCGCTCGCGAGTCCGGAGACCGGCCTGTGGCGGACAGCATGCAGCGGCCGCGACCTCGTCGCGGCGCGACGCGCTGTTCTCCTCGGGCGTTGCGGCGGGCGACCTGACGAGCGGATGCGGTGCGGCGCGCGTGCGCCCGCCTTTCGCCCGGTCTTCGTTCGCGCATCGCCCGCCTTCGCGGGTGTGCGATCCGGAGACCAACATGAACGAAATGCACCGCGTCGCGACCGATGTCGCGACCGTCAAGCTGCTGATCGACGGCGAATTCGTCGAATCGCGCAGCGCGCACTGGCGCGACGTCGTCAATCCCGCGACCCAGGCCGTGCTGGCGCGCGTGCCGATGGCGACGCCCGAGGAAATCGACGCCGCCGTCGCCGCCGCGCAGCGCGCGTTCGCGAGCTGGCGCAAGACCCCGATCGGCGCGCGCGCGCGGATCTTCCTCAAATACCAGCAGCTGATCCGCGAGCACATGGGCGAGCTGGCGGCGATCCTGACCGCCGAGCAGGGCAAGACCCTGCCCGACGCCGAAGGCGATGTGTTCCGCGGCCTGGAAGTGGTCGAGCACGCCGCCGCGATCGGCAACCTGCAACTCGGCGAACTGGCCAACAACGTCGCCGGCGGCGTCGACACCTACACCCTGCTGCAACCGCTCGGCGTGTGCGCCGGCATCACCCCGTTCAATTTCCCGGCGATGATTCCGCTGTGGATGTTCCCGATGGCGATCGCCACCGGCAACACGTTCGTGCTCAAGCCGTCGGAGCAGGATCCGATGGTGACGATGCGGCTGGCGGAGCTGGCGCTGCAAGCCGGCATCCCGCGCGGCGTGCTCAACGTCGTGCACGGCGGCGAAGACGCGGTCAACGCGATCTGCGATCACCCCGACATCAAGGCGGTCTCGTTCGTCGGCTCGACCAAGGTCGGCACCCACGTCTACCGGCGCGCCTCGCTGGCCGGCAAGCGCGTGCAATGCATGATGGGCGCGAAGAACCATGCGGTGGTGCTGCCCGACGCGAACAAGGAACAAACCCTCAACGCGCTCGCCGGCGCCGCGTTCGGCGCGGCCGGTCAGCGCTGCATGGCGGCGTCGACCGCGGTGTTGGTCGGCGCGGCCAACGAGTGGATTCCCGATCTCGTAGCCAAGGCGAAGGCGCTCAAGGTCGGCGCCGGCACCGACGCCGGCACCGACGTAGGCCCGGTGATTTCCTGCGCCGCGCGCGAACGCGTCGAAGGCCTGATCGCTTCGGGCGTGGCGCAGGGCGCGACGCTCGAACTCGACGGCCGCGCGCCGGCGGTCGACGGTTTCGAGCGCGGCAATTTCGTCGGCCCGACGGTGTTCTCCGCGGTCAAGCCCGGCATGCGCATCTACGACGAGGAAATCTTCGGCCCGGTGCTGGTGATCCTGAGCGCGGACACGCTCGACGAGGCGATCGCCCTGGTCAACGCCAATCCCAACGGCAACGGCACCGCGATCTTCACCCAGTCCGGCGCGGCCGCGCGGCGTTTCCAGGAAGACATCGACGTCGGCCAGGTCGGCATCAACCTGCCGATCCCGGTGCCGGTGCCGCTGTTCTCGTTCACCGGCTCGCGCGCGTCCAAGCTCGGCGACCTCGGCCCGTACGGCAAGCAGGCGGTGGCGTTCTACACCCAGACCAAGACCGTCACCGCGCGCTGGTTCGACGACGACACCGCGGGCCATGGCGTCAACACCACGATCAGCCTGAAGTAATGGCCGCGGTCATGAACTGGCAGGCCCACGCGGCCGCGCCGACCGGGCTCAGCGAGGAACAGGCGGCCTACCGCGAAGCCGCGCGCGATTTCGCCCGCGCGCAGCTGGCGCCGCACGCGGCGCAATGGGACGCGCACAGCGTATTCCCGCGCGAAGCCATCGCCCAGGCTGGCGAGTTGGGCTTCTGCGGGCTGTACGTCGACGAGATCGCCGGCGGCTCGGGCCTGACACGGCTCGACGCGGCGATCGTGTTCGAGGAGCTGGCCGCGGCCGATCCGTCCACCGCGGCCTTCATCAGCATCCACAACATGGCGACCTGGATGTTCGCCGCGCACGCCGGCGAGGCGGTGCGCGCGCACTGGGGCGCGGAACTGGCCAGCGGCCGCAAGCTGGCCTCGTATTGCCTCACCGAACCCGGCGCCGGGTCGGACGCGGCCTCGCTGCGCACGCGTGCGGTGCGCGACGGCGGCGAGTACGTGATCGACGGCGCCAAGGCCTTCATCTCCGGCGCCGGGTCCACCGACCTGCTGGTGGTGATGGCGCGCACCGGCGGCGACGGCGCGCGCGGCATCAGCGCGTTCGCGGTGCCGGCCGACGCCGCGGGCATCGTCTACGGACGCAAGGAAGAAAAGCTGGGCTGGAACAGCCAGCCCACGCGCGGGATCTCGTTCGAAGGCGTGCGGGTGCCGGCGAGCCATCTGCTCGGCCGCGAAGGCGACGGCTTCAAGATCGCGATGAAAGGGCTCGACGGCGGCCGCCTCAACATCGCCAGCTGCTCGCTCGGCGCCGCGCAGGGCGCGTTGGACGCAGCGCGCCGCTACATGGGCGAGCGCCGCCAGTTCGGCAAGAAGCTCGCCGAGTTCCAGGCCTTGCAGTTCAAGCTGGCGGACATGGCCACGCAACTGATCGCCTCGCGGCAGATGGTCCACACCGCCGCGCGCAAGCTCGACGCCGGCGCCGGCGACGCCACGGTGTGGTGCGCGATGGCCAAGCGCTTCGCCACCGACGCGGGCTTCGCGATCTGCAACGAAGCGCTGCAGATCCACGGCGGCAACGGCTACATGCGCGAATACCCGATCGAACGGCTGCTGCGCGACTGCCGCGTGCACCAGATCCTGGAAGGCACCAACGAGATCATGCGCGTGATCATCGCGCGCCACCTGCTCAACAGCGACGAGGAATTGCGATGAGTTCCAGTGCGAACAAGGCTTACGCGGGCCTCAAGCTGCGCATCGACGGCCACACCGCGGTGGTGGAGCTGAGCAACCCGCCGGCCAACACCTGGACCCGCGACAGCCTGGCCGCTTTGCGCGACCTGGTCCGCGACCTCGACGCCGACCGCGAGGTCTACGCGCTGGTGATCGTCGGCGAAGGCGAGAAGTTCTTCAGCGCCGGCGCCGACCTCAAGCAGTTCGCCGACGGCGACAAGGCGCGCGCGCGCGAAGCCGCGCGCCGCTTCGGCGAAGCCTTCGAAACCCTCAGCGCGTTCCGCGGCGTGTCGATCGCCGCGATCAACGGCTACGCCATGGGCGGCGGCCTGGAATGCGCGCTGGCCTGCGACCTGCGCATCGTCGAGGAACAGGCGCAGCTGGCGCTGCCGGAGGCGACGGTCGGCCTGCTGCCGTGCGCCGGCGGCACCCAGAACCTGCCGCGGCTGGTCGGCGAAGGCTGGGCCAAGCGCATGATCCTGCTCGGCGAACGCATCGACGCGGCGACCGCGCTGCGCATCGGCCTGGTCGAGGAAGTGGTGGCCAAGGGCCAGGCGCTGACGCGCGCGCTGGAATGGGCCAAGCAAGCGGAAAAGCAGAGCCCGACCAGCGTCGCCGCGTGCAAGGCGCTGGTCCAGGCGACCCGCAGCCAGCCGCACGCGACCGCGCTGGTGCGCGAGCGCGAGGCCTTCGTCGACTTGTTCGACAGCGCCGACCAGGCCGAAGGCGTGGCCGCGTTCCTGGAAAAGCGCGCGCCGCAGTGGAAGAACGCATGAACGCGAACCTCAAGTCCGAAGCGCAAGACGCCGCGCCCGCCGCGCCGGTGCGCTTCGAAGAACGCGAAGGCGCGTACGGCCGCATCGGCATCGCCACGCTCGACGCGCCGGCGACCTTGAACGGCCTGTCGCTGGAGATGGCGCAGCGGCTCGACGCGCAGCTGCGGCGCTGGGCCGACGACCCGACGCTGGCGATGGTGTGGCTGCAAGGCGCGGGCGAAAAAGCCTTCTGCGCCGGCGGCGACCTGCACGGCCTGTACCGCGGCATGCGCGAGCAGCAGGCGCGCGGCCGCTGGGGCGGCGACGATTTCGCCGATCCGCGCGGCAACGTCCATGCCGAGGCGTTCTTCGAAACCGAATACCGCCTCGACTACCGCATCCATACGTTTCCCAAACCCTTGCTGTGCTGGGGCCACGGCATCGTCATGGGCGGCGGCATCGGCCTGATGGCCGGCGCCAGCCATCGGGTGGTCGGCGAGCGCTCGAAGCTGGCGTTCCCGGAAATCACCGTCGGTTTGTATCCCGATGTCGGCGGCAGTTGGTTGCTGGCGCGGGTGCCCGAGCGCGCCGGCCTGTTCCTCGCCCTGACCGGCGCGCCGCTCAACGCCGGCGACGCGATCCGCGCGGGTTTGGCCGATCACTACCTGCCCGAAGCCGCGCGCGCGCAGGCGCTGGACGCCGCGCTCGCCGCGCCGTGGAGCTTCGACGCCGCGCGCGACCGCGCGACCCTGACCGTGCTGCTGCAAAGCCTCGCCGAACCGGCCCCGGCGGGACCGCTGCAACAGCGCGCCGACGCCGTCGCCGCGCTGTGCGCCGGCGATTCGCTGGAAGCCATCATCGGCCGCATCGAGGCGATCGACGCCGACGACGCGTGGTTGCAGAACGCGCGCAAGACCCTCGCCGCCGGCGCGCCGGGTTCGGCGCGGCTCGGCTTCGAACTGCAGCGCCGCGCCGCGTCGCTGTCGTTGGCCGACACCTTCCGCATGGAATATTGGGTCTCGCTGCATTGCGCCGCGCACGGCGATTTCGCCGAGGGCATCCGCGCGCTGCTGATCGACAAGGACCGCAACCCGCGCTGGAACCCGGCGACGCTGGCGCAGGCCGACGCGCACTGGGCCGCCGCTTTCTTCCACGTGCCCGAACCGGCGCGGCCGCATCCGCTGGCCGACCTGGGCGCCGCCACGGAGCCGCGCGCATGAGCCGCATCGCCTTCATCGGCCTGGGCCACATGGGCGGCCCGATGGCCGCCAACCTGCTCAAGGCCGGGCACGAAGTCCACGTGTTCGATCTGGTGCCGGCCGCGGTCGACGCGGCGGTCGCGCTCGGCGCGCACGCGCAGGCGAGCGCGGCCGACGCGGTGCGCGGCGCCGACGCGGTGATCTCGATGCTGCCGGCCAGCCGCCACGTCGAAGCCCTGTACCTCGGCGACGACGGCCTGCTCGCGCGGATCGCGCCGGGCGCGCTGGCGATCGATTGCAGCACCATCGCGCCGGCGTCGGCGCAGAAGGTCGCTGCCGCGGCCGCCGCGCGCGGCGTGGCGATGATCGATGCGCCGGTGTCCGGCGGCACCGCCGGCGCGGCCGCGGGCACGCTGACCTTCATCGTCGGCGGCGACGCCGCGGCGCTGGAGCGCGCGCGCCCTTGGCTGGAGGCGATGGGCCGCAACGTGTTCCACATGGGCGGCAACGGCGCCGGCCAGGTCGCCAAGCTGTGCAACAACATGGCGCTCGGCGTCATCATGGCCGCGACCGGCGAAGCGCTCGCGCTCGGCGCCGCGCATGGCCTCGACCCGGCCGCGCTGTCGAAGATGATGGCGGTCAGCACCGGCCGCAGCTGGGCCACCGAAGTCTGCAATCCCTGGCCCGGCGTGCTCGAGAACGCGCCGGCCTCGCGCGGCTACAGCGGCGGCTTCGGCAACGACCTGATGCTCAAGGACCTCGGCCTCGCCGCGGAAGCGGCGATGAGCGCCGGCTCGCCGATCCCGCTCGGCGAACTGGCGCGCAATCTGTACGCGCTCAACGGCCGCGCCGGCCGCGGCGGGCTGGATTTCTCCAGCGTGATCCAGTTGCTGGCGCGCCAGGAGTCGGCCGGGTGAGCGTGCAGCGAGGCGAGCTGGCCCTGCCGGGCGATGCGCAGCGCCTGCTGCTGCACTCGTGTTGCGCGCCGTGCTCGGGCGAGGTCATGGAGGCGCTGCTGGCCGCCGGCATCGACTACACGATCTTCTTCTACAACCCCAACATCCATCCGGTCAAAGAGTACGAGCTGCGCAAGGACGAGAACGTGCGCTTCGCCGCGCAGCACGGCGTACCGTTCGTCGACGCCGACTACGACACCGATAACTGGTTCGCCCGCGCCAAGGGCATGGAGAACGAGCCCGAGCGCGGCATCCGCTGCACCATGTGCTTCGACATGCGCTTCGAGCGCACGGCGCTTTACGCGCACGAGCACGGCTTCGCCGCGATCAGCAGTTCGCTGGGCATCTCGCGCTGGAAGAACATGGAGCAGATCAACGACTGCGGCCACCGCGCCGCGGCGCGCTATCCGGAGCTGGTCTACTGGGACTACAACTGGCGCAAGGGCGGCGGTTCCCAGCGCATGATCGAGATCAGCAAGCGCGAGCGCTTCTATCAGCAGGAGTACTGCGGCTGCGTGTACTCGCTGCGCGACACCAACCGCCACCGCAAGGCGCAGGGGCGCGAGCGGATCCGCATCGGCACGGTCTTCTACGGCGACGACGGCGGCGATTCCGGATCGGGCTGAGCGCGAAGCCGCGCCGTCCGGCTATTGACCCGGACGCCGTAGGCGCTTGAAATCCAGGCTCCGCCGCGCGCCGGGAGCGCCGCCATGCCGCCGCCGATCGAAGTCGAACTGGTCGCGCACGACCCGCGCTGGGCGCAGGCCGCGGCCGAGCGCGCGCGTGCGCTGGCGGCGGCGATCGGGCCGGCGCTGATCGGAGTCGAGCACATCGGCTCGACCGCGATCGCCGGCATCCGCGCCAAGCCGGTGCTCGACCTGATGCCGTTGGTGCGCGATCTGGCCGAGCTCGATGCGCGCCGCGGCGAAGTCGAGGCGTTGGGCTACCAGTGGTGGGGCGAATACGGCTTGCCGGGGCGGCGCTACTGCACTTTGTCCGACCCCGACGGCGGCCGCCGGCGGGTGCAGGCGCATTGCTATGCGTCCGGCTCGGCCGAGGCGATCCGGCATCTGGCGTTCCGCGACTATCTGCGCGCGCATCCTGACATCGCCGCCGACTACGACGCGCTGAAACAGCGCTGCCGCGACCGCCATCCGATGGATTCGCACGCCTACAGCGAGTGCAAGAACGACTGGATCCAGCGGGTCCAGGCGCAGGCGTTGCGCTGGTACCCGCAACGCTGAGCGCGGCCGCGCATCGCGCGCGCCGCGCCCCGGGGCTTACTTCAGCGGCGCCAGCGCCAGCGCGGTGTAGAGCTCGTTCTGCGCCTTCTTCGCCAGCGAGCGCGGCACCTTGACCAGGAAACCGTCGCCGGACAGACCGACATCGCCCTGGGTCACCAGGCCGTTGATGCGCACGTAGCTCTTGAGCGACCAGCGGCCGTCCTTGCGGTCGACTTCCAGGAACATCGGCGCGGTCAAAAAGCCCGTGCCCTTTTGGTAGACGCGCCGTTCGCCTTCGCTGCGCTTGAGCGCATAGCCGTTGCGCCCGGCCCAGCCCTGGGCGAGCGCGTAGACGTCCTGGTCGTAAGCGAATTCGACGTAGTCGAACTGATGTTTGCCGTTCTTGGCGATGAGGGCCATGACGGCGAGGAAGCCGAGGCCGCACAGGCCGCCGAAGACGGCCATTACGATGATCGAAACCATGTCTGTCCTTAGAGCTGGAGGCGGACGCCGGCGCTGCGGGGCGGTGCGTTCGGGCGGCGTCCATTGCCGTGATGCGCCGATGGCCGGCGCTGGGGGACCGGCGCGCGGCCGGCGCCGGATGCTAGCAAGGCGCCGACTGCGTCGCAATCTCCGGGTCGGCGGCGACGATGGCGCCGAACCGGATCGGCGGCGCGCGCGCGTTCGCGACAGCGTTCGCGCGCGCAAGGCGCAGCATTGCGTACACGCCGCGACGCATCCATCAAAGAATTCCCAACGCGTTGCGGCGCGCGGCTCGGTCAAGCGAACACGGCGAAAAACCGCGGAAAATCCGCGCTACGCCGTTTCTCACGTTGCCTCACCCATGCTTGCATCGACGTAACGATGCGGTCCTCAGTCCGAATGAGTTGCGCTTTGCAGTAAGCGAATTCCCTGTTTTTCAGCGGCCGCTTTGCCGTCCCTTGTCACGTTATCGATGGTTAGGAAGCGATACAAAGCGAGAAAATCGCGCGGCCGACTTCTGCGATGATGGACTCGGCATCGCAACCTCGAACGTTGTAGCGACACACCGTCCGACAAAAAAAGCAGGGGGAATCATGGCCGCGTCTTCGCGCCTTCCCGTGGCGCTGCTCGGCAGCGCCGTCTTGATCCTTGGCGTTTTCATCTGGAAGCCCTGGAGCGCGCCGCGCGCGCCCGCGCCGCAAGCCGCGCCCGCGGCGGTGGCCGACGACGGCATCGGCGCGGCGCCCGCGGCGCAGATCGGCGAAGCGCCGCAGCTCACGCCGCAACAGCAGCAAGCCGTCATCGCCGAGAAAACCCGCAGCGCCGCGCCGCAGGCGCAGCCGCCGCGCACGTTCAAGGGCCCCGACGGCAAGCAGCACGAGATCGTCTACAACCAGGGCCTGGCGCTGTCGGCCGGCGCGCGCGAGGAACTCAAGCGCCAGCGCCTGCAGCAGATGCGCGAGCAGCCCGAGGCGATTTCCAAGATCTACGGCATCGGCCGCGACGAAATCGCCGCCGTTCTCGCCGGCAAGCAACCTTTCCCCGACCGGCTGATCGACCAGTAGCGCCGGCCGCCCCGCAGTAACGCAACGCATCGCGCGTTGTCCGTGTTCCGGCCTCCAGCGCTTCGGGCCGGAGCGAACTCCCATGGGCGCTCGCCCGTGGCCTTGTTATGGACGAGAGAGGACTGAGCTATGAAAGCCCGTCGTACTTATTGCCTGTTGGCCGCGGCGTTGCTGAGCGGCAATGCGTTGGCGCAAACCGCCGACGGTTTCGGCACGATCCTGCGCCTTCCGCTGGTCGTGAACAGCAGCACCTACTCCTCCACGGTGTTCGTGCGCAACGCCGGCACCGCGACCGCCAGCGTCAAGATGACTTATTACGGAGCCCCTGGAACCCCGTTCGCCGGCGAGCGGCCTTGCACCACGCTGAGCATCGCGCCCAATGCGGTGGTCTCCGGCAACCTCGCCGACCTGTGCGCGGTGCCGGTCAGCGCCAGCAGCAACTACGGCCAGGTCGCGTTCGAAGAACAAAGCGCGGCCAACATCCCGATCTCGGGCTATAGCCGGGTGCAGTCGTTCAGCGGCGCCGGCTTCTCGGTGGAAGCGTTCAAGGTCGGCTCCTTCGTCAGCGGCGCCAACGAGTCCGTCGTCACCGGCCTGCGCCGGCAGGCCGCGGCGCCGGGCTACCAGAGCAACTGCTTCGTCGGCGCGTTCGGCGAAGCGGCCCAGGTGACCTGGCAGCTGCGCGATTCGTCGGGTTCGCAGCTCGGCAACCAGCAGATCGTCAACCTCAGCGCTAACGAGACCGTGCGCGTGCTCGACGTGTTCACCGCGGCCGGCGCGCCGGCCGGCGACTACAGCAATGTGCAGGCGACCTTCCGCGGCACCACGGCCAGCGCCAACCCGGCGTTCGCCGCGTACTGCACGACGCAGGAGAACGTCGGCTTCGGCGGCGACTTCCGCATCGCCAAGACCGCCGACCCGCAGGACGACCGTTCCAAGAAGATCGGCACCTCCAGCTCCAGCGCGCTGGGCACCTTGCTCGGCCTGCTGAGCGGCCAGGACCGTTTCGGCCTGTACCTGCAAGCGCCCGACTACGTCAGCTGCCGCATCGACGGCACCGGCGCGCCGCAGCTGGAAATGCGGCTGGAGGACCCGCAGGGCAACGTGGTCGCGGGCGGCAACAACATCAACTCGTTCCAGAAGGTGTATCTGGGCGATCGCGGCGCCCGCAACGGCGGCGTCAACGGCCTGTACGTGCTCAAGGTCGAGTCGCGCAACCTGTTGTCGCTGATGATCAACTACGGCGTGACCTGCGAGAGCGGCAACGGCGCCAATCCGCCGCTGTTCGTCGGCCACGCGATCGCCGAGGAGTTCTGATCGCGCGGTCCGCGTAACCCAGACCGAACCGAAGCCGCGTCCGCATCCGTGGGCGCGGCTTCTTTCGTTTCAGCGCCGACGCAGCGCGCCGAGCGCGAACCCGGCCAGGGCGAACGCGGCCTCGCCGGCGGTGATCGCCACGCGCCAGGCCAGCGCCAGCATCGCCGCGTTGCCGGCGCCGACCAGCGGCGCCAGGCACCAGAACAAACCCGCTTCGCGCACGCCGAGGCCGGCCGGCACCAACACCGCCAGCACGCCGGCCAGGCCGGCCAGACACAGCGCGGCCGCGGCCTGCAGCCAGTCGATGCGCAAGCCGAAGCCGGACACCAGTACCGCGAACGCGGCGCACATCGCCGCGTAGGCGAGCAGTTGCAGCAGCCACACCCGCGCCAGCACGCCGCGTTCGGGCAGGCCTTGGTTCCAGCCGGCCAACGGCGCCGGCAAGCGCGCGGCCAATGCGGCCGGCAGTCGACGCCATAGCGCGGCGACGCTGACTGCGACCGCGAAGGCGAGCAGCGCGGCCTGCATCGCCGATCCAAGTTGCGGCGACAACGCCGCCGGCGCCGCCGCGGCGGCGATGGCCGCGCTGATCCCCAACGACAGCAGTTGTTCGCGCACGAACAGCACGAAGGTCAGCGCCGGCCGGCGTTCCTGCGCGTACAAGGCGCTGCGCGCCACACCCTGCCAGATCTTTCCGGGCAGGTACTTGCCCGGCAGGCTCTGGCCCCAGCGCAGCAGGTCGGGGTAGAGCTGGTCCGGTTCCCAGCGGCCGCGCGCGAACAGGTGCCAGGCCAGGGCGAAGGCGAGCTGCATCGCCAGGCACAGCGCCAGGGTCAGGGCGAGGTCGGCCGCGTCCAGGCGTTGCCACAGCGGCAGCCACTGCGCGCGCCGCGACCACGCCTGTTGCGCGACCAGCGCCAGCGCGGCCAGGCCGAGCAGCCAGCCGGCGGCGCGGCCGCCGCGGCGCAGGGCTTCAGCCCAGCGCATCGAGGCGCTCGGCGTAAGCCTGGGCCATGCCGCGCCACGAGCAGTGAGCGAGCGCATGCGCATGCGCGGCGCGGCCGCGTTCGCGCAGGGCGGCGCGGTCGCCGAGCAAGCCGGCGATCGCCGCGATCCAGGCCGGCGCATCGGCTTCAGGCAACAACCGGCCCAGCGCGGGATCCGACAGCGCGTCGCGCAAGCCTTCGAGGTCCGCGGCCACCACGTAACGCCCGCTCATCGCCGCTTCCAGCGCGACCAGGCCGAAGCCTTCCGGATCGCCGTCGACGCGCCGGTTCGGCATCAGCGCCAGATCGCAGGCGGCGAGCCGTCGCGCCTTTTCGTCTTCGTCGACATCGCCCCACAACCGCACCCGCTCGCGCAGGCCGCGCTGGGCGATCGCGCGTTCCAGCGCGGCGCGCTGCGGGCCATCGCCGACGATGTCGAGCACGACCGCGCGCGGCAGCGCCGGCATCACCGTCTCGACGAACCACAGCGCGCCCTTGCGCGGCACCAGCCGGCCGAGGATCAACAACCGCGGCGCGTCGGCCGGCGCCGCGTCGCTCGCATCCGCCGCGTCGACGCCGGGATGCGCCAGCGCGCAGCGCGCCGGTTCGATGCCGGCGCCGACGAGCCGGTCGCGCACATAGCGGCTGATGCAGAAGTACAGGTCGAACCGGCCCCAGAAGAACCGGCGCAGATAGGCCGGATAACCGCGGCGGGGATAGGTGATGTCGAGCCCGTGCACGACCACCGCGACCGGCACGCCGGCCCAGCGCGCCGGCAGCGCCAGCAGCGACAGCACCGGATCGCCGAGCAGCAGCACGCGCACGCGTCCGCGCAACAGGCCCGCGCACAGGCGCAGCAGCGCCCACATCACGAACAGCGGCAAGCCCCATTGGCCGCGGCGCCAGCGCAGCAGGGTCAGCGGCCGCAGCGCGCCGAGCTCGCCGGCGATGCGCGCGCTGAGCCGCTGCATGCCGCCGCGCGAGGGCGGGAACTTGCGGGTGATGTACCAGATCGACTGCAAGCGATGGGGGGCGCAGGGTTCGGCGGCGTTGGGTGCGCGACGATCGGTCGACCTCAAGCCGGCGGCCGCCATTCCGCCCGGCGCCGGCTCTGCTGCTGTTCTTCGAGCAGGCGCCGGTTGACCACCAGCTGGTTGGCCAGCAGTCCCACCGCCGCGCCGACCGTGCCGATCACGATGAGCAACGCCGACAGGATCAACGACTGCACGTGGCCGTCGCCGGCGCCGTGGGCGTAGTGATAGAGGAAGCGCGCGCCGATCAGCGCGCCGGCGCCCATGCACAGCGCCGACGGCGCGAGGAAGAACTCCAGCGGCCGGTACGTCAGGAACGAGCGCACGATGGTCAGCATCGAGCGGGTCACGTATTGCGGCACGCTGCGGATCAGGCGCGAGGGCCGGGTCGGCGGATTGACCTCGACCGGCAGCGCGTCGACGCGCAGGCCCGATTGCCCGGCCTGGATCAGCGTTTCCAGGGTGTAGGTGTAGTTGGAATAGACGTTCAGGCGCATCGCCGCGTCGCGGCTGTAGGCGCGGAAACCGCTGGTGGCGTCGTCCACGCGCACGCTGGCGGCGGCGCGCACCACCGCGCTGCCGAGCCGTTGCAAGCGCTTTTTCCACCACGGGAAATGGGCGATGCGCTCGATCGGGCGGCAGCCGACCACGATGTCGGCGCGGCCGGCGAGCACGCCCGCGACCAGGCCCGGAATCGCGCCGGCGTCGTATTGGTTGTCGCCGTCGACGTTGACGATGACGTCGGCGCCGCGCCGGCAGGCGGCTTCCAGCCCGGCGCAGAACGCGCGCGCCAGGCCGCGGTTGTGCGGCAGGCGCAGCACCGCGTGGGCGCCGTGGGCGAGGGCGACGCGCGCGGTGTCGTCGCTGGAGCCGTCGTCGATGACCAGCCATTCGACTTCGTCCACGCCCGGCAAGCGCCGCGGCAGCGCGGCCAGGGTCGCCGGCAGTTGCTCGGCTTCGTCGCGGCACGGCAGCTGGATCACCACCTTGACCGGCTTGCGCGCGTAACGGGCCTCCTGCGCCGGCGCCGGATCGGCGCGCAGCGGGCCGCCGGCGAACAGCGGGCCTTCGGCTCGGAGCGACCTGCGTGCATTCATCGGGCGATCTCCTCTCGGTTGCGGCGGACGTCCGCCGCAGGTGTCGATCGTTCGGGTGTTCGGTAGCGTCCGGCGCGCGTCCTGGCGCGCCTCAACGTTGGATGCGGCTGACCTGCCAGTCGCCGCCTTCCTGGTAGGTGCCGTGGGCCAAGGGTTCCAATGAAGTAACGCGGCGCAGCCGCTGCAACGGCAACACCGCCACCGCCGTCGCGCCGGCGATCGGCGCGCTCTTGGGATGCACCACCCAGCACTCGCCGCTGGCGGGGCAAAAGCGCGCCGGATCGTTCTGGGCAGCCGGCGCCACCGCCGCCACGCCGAAGCCGCTGAGCAAGGCGCTGGTCAGCGGCCCGGAATACTGCACGTAGACGACGCGGTCGCGCGGCACGCGTTCGGCGATGGCGCGGATCGAGGCGAGCATGCCGGCGTCCTCGCGCAAGCGCAGGGTGTCGCGTTGCTGCCACAGCAGGTTCGCGCCCAGCGCCAACGCGGCGACCGCGGCGAGCGCCTGCAAGGTCGCGCGCGGCAGGCGCCGGCCCAAGCGCGCCGCGGCGTACGCGGCCAGCGCGATGCAGGCCGGGAACACCGCCGGCAGCCAGCGCCGCGAGGCCCAGATGTGGTCGGGCGAGACCATCGGCCGCCACAGGTAGACCACGGTCGGGACCAGCAGGAACACCATGATCCACGCGCGTCCCGGCGACAGCTGGCGGGCGAACACCGCCTGCGCCGCCAGCGCCGCGCCGATGCCGGCGGCGAGGATCGTCGGCCACGACAGATACGCGGCGATGCCGGTCAGGCTGGCTTCGCGGTAGTCGCGCTGGCCGTTCAATTGCGGCACCAGCTTGGATTCGATCAACGCATACGGCGGCCAGTGCGGGCGGATCCACAGCGCGTAGACGAACAGCGCCGCGACCGCGGCGGCCGCCGGCCACGCCAGTCGCGGCGCGCGCGCGGCATGGGCGCGCAGCGCCGGCGCGCGCGCGGCCAGATGCGCGGCGAACGCGCACAGGGTCGTGGCGACCGCGGCCGCCACGACCAGATCGGCCAAGCCGAGCAGGTAGGGCTGCACGCAGGCGAGGAAGTAACCCATCGCCAGCGCGGCGACCGCGTAGCAGCCCAGGGCGGCCTCGCCGAGCGCCGCGGCGGCGCCGGGCTGGCGCGCGTCGCGGCCGAGCGCGGCGATCGACAGCGCCGCGGTCGCCGCGGCCAGGGCGAACACGATCGCGTCGATGCGCACGAAGCAGCCCATGCCGATCAGCGCGCCCGCGATCAGGCCCAGGCGGCGCGAACGCCGCGCGGCGGCGATGCTGGCGGCGAGCAGGCCGACCGCGAGAAACCACGCGCACAACGGCTCGCTGAGCGCGTTGCGCGACACCCAAATCTGCGCCGGCTGCAGCGCGAACACCGCCAGCGCCGGCACCGCCCAAGCGCGCGCGCGCGCCGGCAGCCAGCGCCGCAGCAGCGCATAGAAGGCCACGCAGTTGAGGACGCCGAGCACGGCGTTGAAGCGGAAGATGCCTTGCGGCCCGAGCGGCGCGCCGACCATCGCCATCCATGCCGGCGTGGCGGCGGAGAACTGGTAGGTCCAGCGTTCGCCGGTCGGGTACACGCCCGGCAGCTCCGGCGCCTGGCCTTTCTCGATCGCCTGGATCGACGGGTCCTGGGCGATGCCGAGCGCGGCCAGATCGATCGCCGAGCCGCCGGTGCGCAGCAAGTGCAGCGCGTGCTGGGCGTAGATGCCTTCGTCGCGCTCGCCGAGCAGGCTTTCCTTGGGATACATCGCGTAGAAGTAGCCCGCGACCGCGACGATCGCCGCGGCCGCCAGCGTCGCCCGCCCGTGCCGGCGCAGATGCGCGCGCGCGGACGCGGCGATGCCGTCGAACTTCGTCCACACGCGCTCGCGCCAGCACCACAGCGCGAGCAGCGCCCAGCCGGCCGAACCGATCGCCGCGGGGACGAACGCGCCCAGGCGCGCGAGCGCCATCATGACCAGCGTCGCGACCGCGCTGCCGATGCCGAGCGCGAGCAAGGGATGAAAGCGAAGGCGATGCGCGGGTTCGCCGGCGAAGGCCAGCACGAACGCACCCAGAGGGTAGATCGCGGGCCAGATGCCGAGCGCCGCCAGCGCCTTCAGATAATCCATCGAATGCCCCCTCGCCAGACATCGAGTCTACTGAGCACGTTTTTTGTGTACTGCGCAGTGGGTCATTCTTACACGCGATTTTTCGCGCGGATGTCTTGCGCGGAAAAATATTTGCGCTGCTGCTGCGCGAGGTTGAGGCGTAAAACGCAGAACAAATCGAGCAACGGACACGTTGTCGGCGATCGATGTCCGATGACGTTGCGACGCGCGCGAGGAACTGCGCGCGCGCTCACGTTAATCGCGAGAGCGAACGTGAGCGTCGGTGAGCGAAGCGCTGTGCGTCGGCGCGAGTTCCACCGTCGCGCGCAAGCCGCTGCGATGCGGCGAGGCCTCCAGCGCGAGCGAGCCGCCGTGCAGCGCGGCGATTTCGCGCGCGATCGCCAGGCCCAGGCCGCTGCCTTCCGAGTCGGCGCGGCTGCCGCGGCAGAAGCGTTCGACCACGCGCTCGCGTTCGCTCTCGGGGATGCCGGGGCCGTCGTCGGTGACGGTCAGCCGCAACGCGTCGCCGCGGCGTTGCGCTTCGACCTCGATGCGGCCGCCGGGCGGGGTGTAGCGGATCGCGTTGTCGATCAGGTTGGCCAGCAGCTCGTGCAGAAGCTGGCGGTCGGCGTGCAGGCGCGGCAGGTCGGCGGCGATGGCGACCTGCAGTTCGATGCGCTTGGCCAGCGCCGCCGGGACCAGCGCGGCGACCGCGTCTTCGACCAGTTCGGCCGGGTCGAGTTCGGCGAAGCTCAGCGCGTCGGCGCGGCCGAGCTCGGCGCGGCTCAGGCTCAACAGCTGGGTGGCCAGACGCGACAGGCGCAGGGTCGCCGCGTCCATCTGCGCCAGCAGCGCGCGCAGCGCCTCGCCGTCGGGCGCGCGCTGGGCCAGTTCGGCCTGGGTGCGCAGCACCGCGATCGGCGTGCGCAGCTGATGGGTGGCGTCGGCGACGAAGTTGCGCTGCATCGACAGGGTGTGCGCCAGCCGCGCCATCAGTTCGTTGATGACGTGCACCTGCTGTTGCACTTCCGACGGCAGCCCGCGTTCGTCGAGCGGGCTGAGGTCTTCGTGGGTGCGGCGGGCGATGGCGTCGCGCACGCGGTTCAGCGGCGCGATGCCGCGGCCGACGCCGTACCAGACCAGGAACACGATGCCGGCCAGGAACAGCAGCTGCGAGCCGAGCATGTACACCATCATCTCGCGCGCCAGGTTCTTGCGCTTGTGCAAGGTCTCGGCGACGCGCACGTACACCGCCAGGCTGCCGTCGCCGCGCATGCGGTACTGCACCAGCCGCAGCGGCGCGCCGTCGGCGTCGTCGAGATAGAAGCGCACGCGCGGCGCGGCTTGGCCGCGTTCGGGCGGCGGCGGCAGCGCGCGGTTGCCGGCGAGCTGGCGCCCGCTCGGATCGGTGACGCTGAAATAGATCTGGTCGAATTCGTCGAATTCGAGCATGCGCAGCGCCGGCGCCGGCAGGTTGACCGTGGCGCTGCCGCGTTCGACCCGCACTTGCCCGGCCAGGGTGCGCGCGGTGTCCTCCAGCGCCCAGTCGTAGACCCGGCCGACGAAGTGCTGGGCGACCGCGTAGGTGCCGAAGATCCAGGCCAGGGTCAGCGCCGCGGTCGACGGCAGCAGCCACAGCAGCAGGCGCTGGCGCAGCGACAGGCGTTCAAGCATCGCCGCGGCCGTCGCCGGAAGGGTCGGCGCCGTCGGCGCCGGGCGCTTCCAGCAGATAGCCCAGGCCGTGGATGGTGCGGATCTGCACGCCGTGCGCCTGCAGCTTCTTGCGCAGGCGGTGCACGTAGACTTCGATCGCGTTGACGCTGACTTCCTCGCCCCAGTCGCTGAGGCGCTGGGCCAGGCGGTTCTTGATCGCGACTTGCCCGGCGCGCTGCATCAGCGCCTCCAGCAGCGCCAGCTCGCGCACCGACAAGTTCAGGCGCTGGCCGTGCGCGCGCGCGCTGCGGCCGGCCGGGTCCAGGCTCAACGGGCCGAGGGTGAGTTCGGTCAGGCCGCCGGCGGCGCGGCGGATCATCGCCGCGACCCGCGCTTCCAACTCGCGCAAGGCGAACGGCTTGACCAGATAGTCGTCGGCGCCGGCGGTGAGGCCGGTCACGCGTTCGTCGATGCTGTCGCGCGCGGTCAGCACCAGCACCGGCGTGCGGTCCTGGCGCTGGCGCGCGCGGCGCAGCACGTCCAGGCCGTCCAGGTCGGGCAGGCCCAGGTCGAGCACGACCAGTTCGTAGTCGCCGGCGGCGAGCGCGGCGTCGGCGGCGGTGCCGTCGCCGACCGCGTCGACGCCGTAGCCGGCCTGACGCAGCGCTTCCAGCACGGTCGCGCGCAGCGCGTCGTCGTCTTCGACGAGCAGGATCCTCATCGGGGGTTGCGTCCGTTTCGCGAAAAAGTCGCGTCAGTCGTTGCGATATGCGGCTGCCGCGTGGGGACGCAAGCATCGCAGGAATCTCCGCCGCACGCATGAATCCTCGGTGTAAGGACTTCGTAAGCCGGCGGTTTCTATCCTGCGCGCCGCGAAACGACTGCCGGGGCGTTGGAGTGCCGATGGATATGCGGATGAAGCAGACGAAACCGCTCGCAGCGCTGCGGCGCGATCCCTCGCGCTGGGTCGCGGGCGCGGCGCTGGCCGCGGCGATAGCGCTGTCGCTGTCGGGTTGCGGCGGCGACGAGGCGCGCGCCGATACGCGCGCCGATACGCGCGAAGGCGCGGCGCCGGCGGTGGTCGGCAGCGAGTACGTGAAGGTCGAGGCCGTAAGCGCGGGTTCCGCCGTCGCCGGCGCCGCCTTGCCCGGGCGCGTCGCGTTCCGCCCGCAGGGACTGACCGCGGTCGGCAGCCCGGTGACCGCGCGCGTGGTCTCGGTCGAAGTGCGTCCCGGCCAGAGCGTGAGCGCCGGCGCGCCGCTGCTGACCTTGCAGAGCGCCGACGCCGCGTCGGCCAAGGCCTCGCTGGCGCAGGCGCGCGCGCAGACCGCGCTGGCGCAGGACGCGTTGCGGCGCCAGAACGAAATGCTCGACAAGGGCGTGGGCCTGGAGGTGGAACGCTTTCAGGCCCAGGTCGCGCTGCGCGAAGCCAGCGCCGAACTCGAACGCGCCGAACGCGCGGCGAACCTGCTCGGCCGCGGCGCCGGCGACCGCTTCGTCCTGCGCGCCCCCGCCGCCGGCGTGGTGCTGTCGGTGCATGCCAACGCCGGCGCGGTGGTCGCCGCCGACGGCGCGGCGCTGGTGGAAGTCGGCGACCCGTCCCGCCTTTGGGTGGTGGCGGATGTTCCGGAAAGCGAAGCCGCCGCGATCCGCGCCGGCGCCGCTGCGCGCATCCGCCTGCCCGGCGCGGGCGGCGACTACGCCGCCAGCGTCGACGGCGTCGGCCCGCTGGTCGACGGCGATCTGCGCCGCTTGCCGCTGTATCTGACCTTCAGCGGCGCGCGCCCGCCCGCGTTGACGCCGGGCGCGCTGGTCGAAGTGCGCCTGGATGCGGTCGCCGACGCCGCGCTGAGCGTTCCGGTCGCCGCGGTGCTGATCAAGGGCGGCAGCCAGCGCGTGGTCTACGTGCAGCGCAGCGACGGCCGCTTCGAACCGCGCGCGGTGCGCACCGGCGCCTCGCGCGGCGGCCGGGTGAGCCTGCTCGACGGCGTGCGCGCCGGCGACAAGGTGGTGGTCGAAGGCGCCTTGCTGCTCGACAGCCAGGCCGAACAGTTGCTCTGAGGCGCCCATGCTGAATCGCATTATCGAAGCCTGCGTGCACCGGCGCGTAGCGATCCTGGTGATGACCGCGATCGTCGCCCTGTTCGGCGTGCGCGCCTATCTGCAAACGCCGATCGAGGCCTATCCCGACGTCACCAACGTGCAGGTCCAGGTCATCACCCAGATGCCGGGCTACGCCGCCGAGGAGATCGAGCGGCAGGTCACGGTGCCGCTGGAGCGCGCGCTCAACGGCACGCCGGGAATGACGCTGCTGCGCAGCGAGAGCCTGTTCGGGCTGTCGTTGGTGACCTTGATCTTCGACGACGACGTGGATGCGTTTTCGACCCGGATGCTGGTCGGGCAGCGGATGGCGCAGGCCGATTTGCCTCAGGGCGTCGTGCCGGACCTGGCTCCGGAGGCGACGCCGCTGGGGAAGATATACCGCTTTCGGTTGGTCAGCGACCGCGCCGACCTCTACCAACTGCGTTCGGAAATGCAGTGGAACGTCACCCGCGTGCTGCGCCAGGTCCAGGGCGTGGCCGACGTGGTCCCGTTCGGCGGCTATCTGAAGGAACTGCAGGTCGAAGCCGATCCGGCCAAGCTCTACGGCGCCGGCCTGAGCCTCGGCGATCTGGAAGATGCGATCAAGAAGGCCAACCTCAACGTCGGCGGCGGCTTCCTGCGCCACGGCGATCAGGAACTGACCATCCGCGGCGTCGGCTTCATCGAATCGGTCGAGGACATCAAGTCGATTCCGCTGAAGAACCGCGCCGGCACCGCGCTGACGGTCGGCGACGTGGCCAGCATCAAGCTCGCCGCGACCCCGCGCCGCGGCTCGGTCGCCTACAACGATCAACAAGAAGTGGTCGAAGGCCTGGTGCTGATGCGCCGCGGCGAGAATCCCTCGCGCGTGCTCGACGGCGTCCACCAGAAGGTCGCCGAGCTCAACGGCAAGATCCTGCCCGAGGGCATGAAGATCGTCGCCTCGCACGATCGCAGCGTGCTGGTCGGCCACACGCTGTCGACCGTGCACGACAACCTGCTGCACGGCTTCATCCTGGTGGTGGCGATCGTCTGGCTGTTCATGCGCTCGATCACCGGCTCGGCCGTGGTCGCGGTGGTGATTCCGCTGTCGTTGCTGGTCGCGTTCATCGGCCTGCATTTCCTCGGCCTGCCGGCGAACCTGATTTCGATGGGCGCGATCGATTTCGGCATCCTGGTCGACGGCGCGGTGGTGCTGGTGGAGAACGTGATCCACGCGATACGCCACGAGCGGCCGCCGAACCGCAAGGCGCTGATCGCGCTGGTGATCCGCTCGGCCACCGCGGTCGGCCGTCCGACCTTCTTCGCGATGCTGATCATCATCGCCGCGCTGCTGCCGGTGTTCACCTTGCAATCGGTGGAAGGGCGCATCTTCCGCCCGCTGGCGCTGACGTATGCCTTCGCCTTGCTCGGCGCGCTGGTGTTCTCGCTGACGGTGGTGCCGGCGCTGTGCGCGCTGCTGTTCAAGCCCGAGCACGCCAAGCTGGTCGAACCGGCGTGGATCTCCAGGATGCGCGACGGCTACAAGCGCTTGCTCGGTTCGCTGATGCAGCGCCGTGCGCTCGCGCTGGGGTTCGCTGCGGTGCTGCTGGTCGCCGGCGGCCTAGCCACCGCGCGGCTCGGCTCGGAGTTCCTGCCCGAACTCGACGAAGGCGACATCTTCGTGTTCGCCGAAATGCCGGCCAGCGTGTCGATGGAGAAAGGCCAGCAACTGCTGATGGAGGTGCACAAGCGGGTCATGGCGTTCCCGGAAGTCGCCGCGGTGCACACCGAGCACGGCCGGCCCGAGGACGGCACCGACAACGAAGGCGTCAACATGCTCAAGACCTTCGTCAGCCTCAAGCCCGACAAACAATGGCGCGCGGGCTGGGACAAGCCGCGGCTGATCCAGGCCATGCGCGATTCGCTCGAACGCATCCCCGGCGTGCGCTTCAATTTCTCCCAGCCGATCAAGGACAGCGTCGAGGAAGCGGTCAGCGGCGTGCGCGGCAAGGTGGTGCTGAAGATCTTCGGCCCTGACCTGGAACGCATGCGCGACACCCTGCGCCAGGCCAAGACGCTGTTGCAGGACGTGCCCGGCGTGACCGAGCTGGACTTGTACCGCGACGTGTCCAGCCCGCAGCTGCGCATCCGCCTGGACCGCGCGGCGCTGGCGCGCGCCGGCATTCCGATCGAAACCGCCGCGGCCACGGTCGAAACCGCGCTCGCCGGCCGCGTGGTCACCGATTACTGGGAAGGCGAGCGTCCGGTGCCGGTGCGGCTGCTGCTGCCCAAGCCCAACCGCGACGACGAGGACAAGATCGCCGACCTCACCGTGCCGGCGCCCGGCGGGGCGCAGATTCCGCTGCGCCAACTGGCCAAGATCGAAGTCGGAACCGGCGTGGCCTCGATCGTGCGCGAAGGCAACATCCGCTTCCTGGCGCTGAAGTTCAACGTCGAGGGCCGCGACATGGGCTCCACGGTCAAGGACGCCATCGCCACCATCGAGGCCAAGCTCAAGCCGCCGGCCGGGCATTATTTCGTCTGGGGCGGCGAGTTCGAGAACCAGGCGCGCGCCGCGCAGCGGCTCAAGCTGGTGGTGCCGGTGGCGATCGTGCTGGTGCTGGTGCTGCTGTACGCGGCGATGAACTCCGGCCGCAGCGCGCTGGCGATCATGGCGACGATGCCGTTCGCGCTGACCGGCGGCGCGTTCGCGCTGTTGCTGGCCGGCATTCCTTTGTCGGTCAGCGCGGCGATCGGCTTCATCGCCTTGCTCGGACAGGTCTCGCTGATGGGCGTGCTGGTGCTGTCGGCGGCCGAGGACCGGCGCCGCGCCGGCGAAGACTTGTTGCCGGCGTTGCTAGAAGGCGCGGCCGATCGCTTGCGCCCGGTATTGATGGCTTCGCTGCTGGCCTTGTTCGGCCTGTTGCCGATGGCGCTGTCGAGCGGCATGGGCAGCGAGACCCAGCGCCCGTTCGCGCTGGTCGTGGTCGGCGGCATGACCACGACCTTGCTGGTCGCGCTGTTCGTGCTGCCGGCTGTGTACAGCCTGATCGCGGCCAAGCGCCTGCAAACGCCGGAGGAGGCCGACGCATGAAGTGGCGATTCGTTTTGAGCCTGACGATGCTCGTCGTTGCCGCGCCGGCGACGGCGGCCGAACAGCCGCCCGAGTCGGTCGATTTGCCGGCGGTGCTGACCCTGGCGCGCGGCGCCAGCCCGCGCCTGGAGCTGGAGCGCAAGCAGATCGCGCTGGCGCAGGCCGAGCGCACCACCGCCGGCGCGTATCCCAACCCGAGCCTGAGCTTCGAGCGCGCGCGCCAGCCCGGCGAGCTGACCAACTTCTCCAGCAAAGTCGCCCGGCAATGGTCGGTGCAGCAGCAGATCCTGCTGCCGGGACAACGCTCCTCGCGCGTCCGCGCGGCCGATCTCGGCGTCGACGCGGCGCGCAGCCGCTTGACCGCGACCGGCAACGATCTCACCGCCGACGCCGGCACGGCCTATGTCGAACTGCTGCAGGCGCAGAACAAACGCGTCGCGCTGGAACAGGGCATGGCCGATCTCGACCGCTTGCGCGGCATCGTCGCCGGCCGCCAGTCCGTAGGCATGGCCAGCCGCTACGACGTGTTGCGGGTCGATATCGAACTGGCCGACTGGCGCACCCAGTTGGCCGAAGCGCAGGCCGACCTGATCGATCGCCAGGGCCAGCTCGCCGGTTTGCTCGGTTTTCCGGGCTGGCGTCCGCACGGCGAAGGCGAGCTGCGCCCGTTGCCGATCGCGGCGACGCCGGCAGCCTCCACCGGCGACAGCCCGGCGGTGATCGCCTCGCGCAAGGAAGAAGCGGCGGCGCTGGCGAAGGTCGACGCGGCGCGCCGCGACCGGCTGCCGAATTTCTCCGTCAACGGCGGCCGGTTCTGGACTACCCAGCCTTACGGCCAAACCTATTCGCTCGGCTTCGAGATCGAAGTGCCGTTGTTCGACACCCGCCGCGGCGCCTATCAGCAGGCGCGCGCGCAGGCCGAGTCGGCGAGCCTGCAACGCACCCTGACCGAAGCGCAGTCCAATGCCGACGTGGAACGCTACCGCGCCCAGGTCGAGCAGCGCAGCGCCGCGCTGGCGCAGTTCGAACAGCAGCTCGCGCCGCGCCTGCCGCAGTTGCAGGCGATGGCCGACGACGCGTACCGGCTCGGCCGCAGTTCGGTGCTGGAGCTGATCGACGCGACCCGGATGCGCTACCAGACGTCGCTGAGCCGCGACGAACTGGTCGCGAACCTGATGGAAGCGCAGCTGCGCCTGCAAGCCGCGCGCGGCGAGTTCGCGCAGGCGCGGCCGTGAGCGGGCGGCGGCGCAGGATCGATGCGCGCGCGGCGCGCGGCCTGGTCTGGGACGTCCTGTATCTGGCGCTGTGCGCGACGGTGCTGGCCGGCTGCGTCTCGGCGCCGCGCGATGGCACGTTCTCGTCGTGGTGGCGCAAGCCGGTGCTGGCGGTGATGCCGGCCGCCGGGTTGGACGCCGGCGTCGACCGGCGCTGCCTGTCCGGCGACGAAGCGAAGGTCGCGGTGGTCGCGTTCCGGGTCGGGCGGGTGCCGGCGTACCGGCAGGCGTTCGCGCTGCCGTCCGCCACCGCGCTGCGCGAAGGCGATGCGGTGTGGGTGCGGCCGCGGACCTGCGAACTGGATGCGGTCGGCGCGCAGCGCTGAGCCCGCGCTCAGGACTGCAACGCCGGCCGCAATCCGCCATCGCCGCACGCGCGCGGCGCGCGCGGGAACGCCAGCGCGATCGCCGCGGCCGCCAGGCCGACCAGCATCGAACCGACATACAGCCAGGTGTAGCTGCCGTAGCGGTCGTACAGCCAGCCGCCGACGACCGGCCCCAGCGCCATGCCGAGGCTCGACAGCAGGGTCGCCGCGCCGAGCACGCCGCCGAGGATGCGCGGGTCGAACGCGTCGCGCGCGAGCGAGGCGTACAAGGGCATGGTGCCGCCGTAGGCCATGCCGAACACCAGCGCCACCGCGTAGAAACCGTCGAGCTGGTTCACCGCCAGATAGCTCACCGCGGCGACCGCTTGCAGCAACAGGCCGCCGACCAGGATGCGCTTGGCGCCGTAGCGGTCGGCGAGGGTGCCGAACAACAGGCGCCCACCGAGCCCGGCCGCGCCTTCCATGCTGTAGATGGTGACCGCGGCGGTCACCGGCAGGCCGCAGCCGATGGCGTAGCTGACGGTGTGGAAGATCGGCCCGGAGTGCGCGGCGCAGCAGGCGAAGTAGGCCGCGCCCAGCACGATGAAGGGGCGCGAACGCAGCGCCCGCGCCATCGTCGCCGGCGCGCCGCCATCGGCATCGCCGGCGGCGACGCGCGGCGCCGGCCGCTGCGCGTTCGGCGCGGCGCGCACGAACCACACCGCCGGCAAGGTCAGCGCCCACGCCAGCACGCCGACGATCAGCAAGGTGGTGCGCCAGTCGTAGCGGCTGATCAGCCACGCCACCAGCGGCGACAAGGTCATCGGCGCGACGCCGACGCCGGCGGAGACCAGCGAGATCGCGAGGTTGCGCCGGCGTTCGAACGCCGCCGCGGTGGCGGCGATCACCGGCGCGAAGAACGCCGCCGCGGCCGCGCCGAGCAGCACGCCGTAGGCCAACTGGAACTGCAGCAGGCTGCCGGCGCGGCTGGCCAGCACGCAGGCCAGCCCGAGCAGCAGCGCGCCGGCGAAGGCGACCGCGCGCGGCCCGATCCGGTCGCTGAGCAGGCCCCAGCCGAACCCGGCCACGCCCATGCTGAGGAAGGCCAGGGTCATCGCCGCCGACAGTCCGGCGCGCGACCAACCGGTCGCCGCGCCCATCGGCCCCAGCAACACCGCCAGCGCGAACACCGCGCCGGCGGCGACGCAGCCGAGCACGGCGCCGGCGGCGACCAGGGACCAGTTGCGGTCGAGCGGAGCGGCGGCAGAGTCGTTCATGCGGACATTCCCGTGGGACTTACCTGAGCGACGAACGGGGCCGCGCGAAATCGACGGGTGCGGACCGACATTCGCCGGATCGACATTCGCCGGATCGACGGGCGGCCCGCGCCAGCCTCGCGCACCCTGGCACCGCCGCGCGTGCGCCTGTGTGAACGAGCCGTAAGCTCTGTGAGCCTGCCGCTGCGCGGGCGCATGCCAGAATCGGCCTTCCTTTCGCTGCGGCGCGCGTGTCCCTATGGAATGGCTTTCCGACCCGACCATCTGGATGGGTCTGGCGACCCTGGTGGTGCTGGAGATCGTCCTCGGCATCGACAACCTGGTCTTCATCGCCATCCTCGCCGACAAGCTGCCGCCGCATCAGCGCGACAAGGCGCGGGTGATCGGACTGAGCCTGGCGCTGGTGATGCGGCTGGCGTTGCTGGCGACGCTGTCGTGGATCATGCGCCTGACCGCGCCGCTGTTCTCGCTGTTCGGCCACCCCTTCTCCGGCCGCGACCTGATCCTGCTCGGCGGCGGCCTGTTCCTGCTGTTCAAGGCGACGATGGAATTGCACGAACGCCTGGAACCGCCGGCCGAGCATGGCGCCGGCGGCAAGGCCTACGCCGCGTTCGGGCTGGTGGTGCTGCAGATCGTGGTGCTGGACGCGGTGTTCTCGCTCGACTCGGTGATCACCGCGGTCGGCATGGTCGACGAGTTGGGGGTGATGTTCGCCGCGGTGATCGTCGCGATGGCGGTGATGCTGCTGGCGAGCAAGCCGCTGACCCGTTTCGTCGGCCGCCACCCGACCGTGGTGGTGCTGTGCCTGGGCTTCCTGCTGATGATCGGCTTCAGCCTGGTCGCCGAGGGCCTGGGCTTCAAGATTCCCAAGGGGTATCTGTACGCGGCGATCGCGTTCTCGATTCTGATCGAGAGCTTCAACCAGTGGTCGCAGGCCAACCGCGATCGCCACGCGCGCCGGCTGCCGTTCCGCCAGCGCACCGCCGAAGCGGTGACGCGGCTGCTCGGGGCGCGGCCCGGCGGCGAGCACGCGCAGGCCGAGCGCGCGGGCGCCGCGGCGGCCGCGGCCGAGCCGGGGCTGGAGGCGGCCGAGCACGACATGATCCGCAGCGTGCTGACCCTGGCCGAGCGCTCGGTCGCCAGCGTCATGACGGTGCGCGCCGACATCCAGTGGATCGACGCGCGGCGCGGGCCGGAACACGCGGCGCAGCGTTTGATCGCCACGCCGCACACGCGCCTGCTGGTGTGCGACGGCGAACTCGACGATCTGCAGGGCGTGGTCGCCAGCCGCGACCTGCTCGCCGGCGTGCTGGCGGGCCGCCCGCTGGCGCTGGCCGAACACCTGCGCGAGCCGCTGACCCTGCCCGAGTCGAGCACCGCGTTGCGCGCGCTGGAGCGCATCCGCGAGCACCCGATCGCGCTGGCGGTGGTGGTCAACGAATACGGCGGCGTCGAAGGCCTGGTCACCGCCAACGACCTGCTCGCGGCCATCGCCGGCGACCTGGTCGACACCCGCGACGCCGATTTCGGCATCGAGCGCGGCGAGGACGGCGCCTGGATCGTCGACGCCTCGATCTCGCTGGAAGACCTGTTCCGCGCCACCGGCATCGCGCTGGAGCGGCAGGCCTCCTATGTCAGCGTGACCGGCCTGTTCCTGCACCGGCTCGAACGCCTGCCGGCGGTCGGCGACCGCGTGCGCAGCGGCGGCTGGGAGCTGGAGGCGCTGAGCCTGGAACGCCGCCGGGTCGGCCGCGCGCGGCTGACGCCGGTCTGAGCGGCCGAGCGGCGCGGCGCGCTGTGCCGAGGAGAAAAGCGATGTCCGTCACGCCGGCGCGGCGAGCCACCGCGACGGCGCGCACGGCTTGCAATAGACCGATTCCGCACAAGCCTGCGCCGGATCGGCGAATCCGTCTGCGAATCAAGTCCTTAGCGGGCGCGTCCTGAGCCGGAAAGGCATCGATCGCGCATTCATCCGACACACATATTGCGCTGCAGCGTGCAGTCGCCGAATTCGCCTGCTTAGTCTAACGGCCGTTTCAATTCCGGTATTCAATCTGCGAGTTGGAGCAAACTCTCGGGTCGTCAGGCAGCGCCGCGCAAGGATTCCGGCCATGAACAGTCCCCGCGCCAATTCGAGCGATACCCGCCGGCGCCTGCTCGAGGCGGCCGAGGCGCTGTTCATTCGCCACGGCTACGAGGGCATGCTGCTGCGCCAGATCACCAGCGAGGCCAAGGTCAACCTGGCCGCGGTGAACTACCACTTCGGCAGCAAGGAAGCGCTGGTGCAGGAGCTGCTGTCCTCGCGCCTGGACCGGCTCAACCAGGAGCGCCTGCAACTGCTCGCGCTGTGCGAGGAACGCTTCGGCGCGCAGGCCCTGGACGCGCCGACGGTGCTGAGCATCCTGTTCGTGCCGGCGGTGCGGCTCAGCCGCGACAGCGCCGGCGGCATTTCCTTCATGCGCCTGCTCGGGCGCGTCTACAGCGATCCCTCGCCGTTCGTGCGCGGCTTCCTGTACGAGCATTACCAGCCGATCTACGAGCGCTTCTTCGAAGCCTTCGCGCGCGCGCTGCCCCACCAGTCGCGCAACGAGCTCGGCACCCGCCTGCATTTCGCGCTGAAGGCGCTGTCGGGCGTGCTGGCCGGCGAAAACATGGACGAACTGATCGCGGCGATCTGCGTCGGCGAGGCGGTCAGCGATTCGCTGATGCTCGGCCGGCTGGTCGCCTTCGTCTCACCGTTGTTGACCGCGCCGTTCGACAATCTGACCCAGGTCCGCCACGTCGAACAGGTCATGGGCCTGGCGCCGGCCGCGGCGCTCGGGGCGGATGCGACCCTGCGCACGGAGCGCGACAGCGGGCGCAAGCCGCGCGGGATTCTGCCGTTGTGGGCCGAAAAGGTGGTGGGCGCATGAACGCAGGCGTCAGGATGCACGCGTGCGGGCCCGCGCCCGGCGCAGCAAGGGCAGGGGGCGCCCCGACGCCGCGGCCTTAGGGCGGCGGCCGCGAGGCGAAGCAAGTGCGCTACCGGAACCGCCGCCCGCAGTTGCGGCGCGGACGCCCGCCGAGGCGTCCCGCCGCGTCGCCGGCGTCGGCGCCGTCGAACCGGCCGTCGCGTGGGGCGGCGCCGTGCCATCGTTTAGGGAAGGAAGCGCAATGACCGATCCGGCGTCATGGCCGCATGAGTCCGCATCGCTCGCCGATTACGGGGAGGACGGCGCCGCGCAATGGAACAACGTGTCCCTGCGCTACCGCCTGCCCCTGCGCGGCTTCTTTTCCAAGCGGGTCAAGGACGCGGCCGAGGTCGAGGACCTGACCCAGGAGGTGTTCCTGCACCTGATCCGGCGCGCCCGCGGCGGGCCGATCGAGCACGTCGAGCAGTACGTGTTCCAGGTCGCCGCCAACACCCTGCGCGACTGGGGCCGGCGCCGCCGGGCCCGCAACCAGGACGCGCACGAGTCCTTCGACGCCGAAGTGCACGATCCGGCTACGGATATTTCGCCCGAGCGCGTCTTACTGGGTAAGGAGCAGGTCGAACTGGTGGCCGCGGCCCTGCGCGGGCTGCCGGAACGGACCCGCGACGTGTTCGTGCTGCGGGTCATGGAGAAGAAGAAATATGCGGAAATCGCGGCGATGATGGCCATCTCCGTGCGCTCGGCCGAGAAGCACATGGCCAAGGCCCTGGCGCAACTGGGAGGCATCGTCGATGGATGTGCAGGGCAGGAGTGAGCGCCGCGCCAGGCCCTTAGGGGCGGGCGCGACCTGTGCGTTCGAACGCGTTCGGCCTGAGCGGGCCGTCACGGATCGGAACATCGGTCGCGCGACGCAGTCGCGGCGCATCGGCCGGAGTTCGTGGAGAGGTCACACCCGATGAAATGCAAAATCGCGCTGGTGCGGGACGGGTCGGCGGAACCCGGATCGCGGAGCATCGACGAGGACGCGGCGCGCTGGAGCGAGATCCTGCGCGACCGCGACGACGCGACGATGCGGGAAGCGTTCCACGCCTGGCAGGCGCAATCGCCGCAGCACGCGCAGGCCTATGCGCGCGCCGACGCGGCGCGCCGGCTGGCCGAAATGCTGGCCGACGAGCCGCAGATGCAGGCGCTGCGCCGCGACACCCTCGGCCGGGTCGCGCGCGAGGGCGCGCAGCGCCGGCGCCGCCAGCGCGGCGGCTGGGCCATCGCCGCTTCGGTGGCGGTGTTCGGCCTGCTCGGCGCGATCGGCCTGAACCTCGGCGGTTCCTGGAAGGTCGTCGACGACGCGCGCGACGCGCTCGCCGGCAACGTCTACCAGACCGGCGTCGGCCAGCGCGAAAGCTTCGTCCTCGCCGACGGTTCCACCATCACCCTCAACACCGACAGCCGGGTCAGCACGCATTACCGCGACGGCCTGCGCGCGGTCACGCTGGAGCGCGGCCAGGCCTTGTTCAAGGTGGCCAAGGACCGCACCCGGCCGTTCGTGGTCAGCGCCGGCGGCCGTCAGGTCACCGCGTTGGGCACCGAGTTCGATGTCTATCTGTCCTCGCGCGCGTTCGAAGTCACCTTGCTCGAAGGCCGGGTCACGGTGACCCGCGCCGCCAAGGCCGCCGCCGCGGCCAGCGCCAAGGCCGCCGCGGGCGCGGCGGCGCTGGCCGAGCTGCGCCCGGGCGAGCAGTTCGTCGCCGCGGCCAAGGCCGCGCCGCAGGTGCGCGCGGCCGACGTGCGCCGGGTGGTCAGCTGGCGCAACGGCCAGATCGTGTTCGAGAACGAGCGCCTGAGCGACGCGGTGGCCGAGATCAACCGCTATTCGCAGCGCAAGATCGTGCTGGCCGATGCGCACCTGGCCTCGCTCAAGATCAGCGGCGCGTTCAACACCGGCGACACCGGCACCTTCGTCGAAGCCTTGACCGACTACTTTCCGATCGAGCGCGACACGCTCGCCAACGACGACATCGTGCTCAAGCCGCGCGCGCCGGACGCGCCGCTGCGCGGCTGATCGCGTCGTCCTTGCGGCCGCGGATTCGCCGCGGCCGCTTTGCGGAAACCTCGAATCCCTATCTTGGGCAGCGCCGCCGCTGCGGCGCGCGCTGCCGGCGTGCGCGTTGTCGCCGCGCGCCTCGCTGCGGGCGAACGCGACGACTGTTGCAGCGCAAAACAAAACTCGCCGGTACAACAAGTTGCGCCGCGAATTAAATCCCGTTGCGAGGTTCGGGTTTCGTGCGGCCGCGCGTCTGTACCTAAGTAACCAGGTCGCGGGCACACGCGGCCGGCCATCCGAAAGAGGGGAGAACGAATGCAATTGCGAGTTCAGAAACACTCGTTGCTGGGCGCATCGCGGCGCGCCGTGTTGTTCCTCGCGCTGCTGCCGTGCATGGCGGCGTATGCCGGCGAGCGCTCGTCGGCGAGCGCGCGCTTCGACATCGCGCCGCAGCGCCTCGACACCGCCCTGTCCGAGTACGCGCGCCAGAGCGGAACGCAATTGCTGTACGCGCCGGAACTCGCCGCGGGCAAGACCGCGCGCGCGGTGCGCGGCGAAAAGAGCAACCGCCAGGCGCTGGAGGAACTGCTCGACGGCACCGGCCTGAGCTACGCCACCAACGCGTCCGGCGCGATCCTGATCAGCAATTCCGCCAGCGCCGCCGCTGCCGGCGCCAGCGCGCCCGCCGCCGAGGAGAAGCAGGGAAACGCGCAAGAGGTCGCCGAGACGCAGCCGGCGGCGGCCTCCCCGCAAGCGCAAGACGACCAACAGGCGCCGGTAGCGACCGCAAGCCCCGCTAGGAATCCCAACGCGACCACCCTCGACACCATCGTGGTGACCGCGCAGAAGAAGGTCGAGAACATCCAGAAGGTGCCGATCGCGATCAGCGCGTTCGGCGGCAAGGACCTGGGCGACCGCAAGATCGAAACCGGCGGCGACTTGGTCACCGCCACGCCCAACGTGACCTTCTCCAAGACCAACTTCGCCAGCTACAACTTCCAGATCCGCGGCATCGGCACCCAGGCGCTGTCGGTGACCACCGACCCGGCGGTGGCGGTGAGCTTCAACAGCACGCCGCTGATCCGCAACCGCCTGTTCGAGCAGGAATACCTCGACGTCGAGCGGGTCGAAGTGCTGCGCGGCCCGCAGGGCACGCTGTACGGCCGCAACGCGACCGCCGGCGTGGTCAACATGATCCCGAACCTGGCCAACCCCGACGGTTACGAGGCCAACGTCAAGGGCGAGATCGGCAACTACGACACCCGCCGCGTGACCGGCATGGTCAACGTGCCGCTGACCGATGCCTTCGCCTTCCGCCTGGCCGGCCAGTACACCAAGCGCGACGGCTTCGACCACAACGAGGTGACCGGACGCGACGTCAACGACCGCGACCTGCTGTCGACCCGCCTGTCGTTCGCGTTCAAGCCCAGCGAGAAGTTCGACGCCAGCCTGGTGTGGGAACACTTCCAGGAAGACGACCGCCGCGCGCGCACCGGCAAGCAGCTGTGCCACAACGATCCCGGCCCGCTCGCGTTCGGCAGCACCACGGTGTCGGCGATCGACCGCAACTACATGAGCCAGGGCTGCAAGGACGGCTCGCTGTACAACGACGGCGCGTTCGGCGTTCCCAACGGCGCCAGCATCCCGTTCGTGCTCGGCGCGCAGAGCACCGGCATCGGCTACATCCTGGATCCGGACGGCAACTTCCTCGACATCGCCTCGATGATCCCGCGCGGGTTCGATCCCTACAAAGGCGTGACCCAGTCGCGCGACCTGCGCAAGATCGCGACCTCCTACGATCCCAAGTTCGAGGCCAGCAACGACGTCTTCCAGTTCAACCTCGGCGCCGACGTCGGCGAGCACCTGCGCTTCGTCTCGCAGACCCTGTACACCCGCGACAAGTACTACTCGACCCAGGACTACGGCCGCTTCCAGTCCAACCCGATCTTCACCAACACCTCCAACGGCGTGTCGGTGTTCGGCCCGGACGGTCCGGAGCCGGCGTACAACGCGTTCCCGGACGGCAAGTACTGCGATCCGCAGCTGGGCTGCTCGGACCGCCTGCTGATCGCCGACCTGGTGGATTCCAAGAGCAGCCAGTGGTCGCAGGAGTTCCGCCTGCAATCCTCGTTCGACGGCCCGTTCAATTTCAGCGTCGGCGCCAACTACCTGGAATACAAGGTCGACGAAAGCTATTACGTGTTCGGCAACGTGATCACCGCGCTGGCCGACCTGTTCTTCAACGGCAACGGCGCCGGCAGCCGTCCGGGCAGCTGCTCGCCGGGCGCCACGCGCCTGGATCCCAACACCGGGCAGATCATTCCCTGCGTCTACATCGATCCCAATCCGCTGGGCTCGATCAACGGCCAGGGCCACAACTACTTCCGCAGCCGCAACCTCGCCGAGACCAAGTCGGCGGCGATCTTCGGCGAAGGCTACTGGCAGCTGCGCGACAATCTGCGCCTGACCGCCGGCGTGCGCTTCACCAACGACCGCAAGACCACCACGCCGTATCCGACCCAGACCCTGTTGGCCGATTCCACCGGCACCGCCGGCGTGCCGCAGCTGTTCGGCGGCTACGTGGGCTACGGCTATCCGGCGCTGCCGAAGATACGCCAGACCTGGAACGAGCCGACCGGCCGGCTGGTGCTGGACTGGTCGCCGGACCTGTCGTGGACCGACAGCACGATGTTCTATGCCTCGGCCTCGCGCGGCTACAAGGCCGGCGGCACCAACTCGCCGGGCATCGGCGCCAACCCGATGGCGCTGAGCTTCGAGCAGCGCAGCCCCGAGTTCAAGCCGGAGTACGTCAACGCGTTCGAAGTCGGCATGAAGAACGTCATGGCCGGCGGCCGCTTCGTCCTCAACGGCACGCTGTTCTACAACGACTACAAGGACTATCAGGTCTCGCAGATCCAGGACCGCGCCACCCTCAACGAGAACTTCGACGCCAAGACCTGGGGCGCCGAGCTCGAAGCGGTGTGGAAGCCGACCGACGCGTTCCAGCTCAGCGGCAACGTCGGCCTGCTGCGCACCCGGATCGGTTCGAACCAGTACTCCATCGACGTGATGGACCGCACCGCCGGCAACGCCGACTGGGTGGTGGTCAAGCCGTGGCTGCAACTGGCTTCGAACTGCATCGCGCCGAAGGAACTGGTCAAGGCGGTGCTCGACGCGACCTATCCGCTCGACCCGCCGTTCAACAACGCCGCCAACATCCTCAACAGCTTCTGCTCGACCAACCTGCCGCTCAACGGCGCCGGCTTCTCGCCGGGCGGCCCGTACGACGGCCTGTACGGCTTCACCTACGACCCGGCCAAGGACGCGCCCAACGGCGGCGCCGGCTTCGCCAAGAACGTCGGCGGCAACGAATTGCCGAACGCGCCGCACATCACCGCCAGCCTGAGCCCGCAGTACACCTTCATGACCGGCAAGGGCGACTTCACCGTGCGCGCGGACCTGTACTACCAGGGCCCGAGCTGGGCGCGCATCTACCAAGACAAGATCGACCGCCTGCACGACTGGGGCAACGTCAACGTCTCGGTGACCTGGCGCGACATCGAGAGCGATCTGGCGATCCAGCTGTACGTCAAGAACGCGCTCGGCGGCAAGGCGATCACCGGCACCTTCATGAACAGCGACGACACCGGTTTGACCAGCAACGTGTTCATCCAGGACCCGCGCATCATCGGCTTGACCGTGAGCAAGGGCTTCTTCTGATCCAAAACGTCGCCGCCCGCGCGCGCGGGCGGCGGTCGGCAATCGCCTGAACGCTGCAGACAGGCACCGCAGCTCCCAGGCAGCGCAGCCACGGCGCCGCTCCATCCGTGACAGTCCCGCGCGGGCCCGCACGCCCGCCCAACTCGACGCCTCACAGGAGATACACGCAATGTCCAAGCTCAAGCATTCGATCCTCGCCCTGGTTTCGGCCGCCGCGATCTGCGGTGCCACCTCCGCCTCCGCGGCTTCGTTCGAACTGTGGAACGGTTCGGCCTGGGTCAACAGCGGCTCCGTCACCTTCACCGGCCCGACCACCGCCAGCTACATCGGCAACAGCCTGCCGTGCACGGCGAACTTCAGCGTCAGCGTCAGCGGCGGCGTCGCCGTCGTAACCGGCGCCTCGTTCACCGGTTCGTCGGCCTGCAACGGCATCGTCGCCTCGAACTTCAACTGGGGCATGACCCCGGGCGCCGCCGGCGGCTACACCGGCGCCAACCCGCCGTTCACCGGCGCGCCGACCCTGACCGGGCCGCTGTCGAGCGTGAGCATCTCCGGCATCCGCATCTTCCTGCCGGCGCCGCTCAACGTGACCTGCCCGAGCACGACCGGTTCGGGGACCATCAACGGCGTGCTGGAGTCCTCCGGCTCGGGTTCGAACCGCTTCGTGTTCAAGGGCGCGCTGGGCCCGTGCTCGGTGCAGACCCAGAACGGCGGCGGGCTCTCGCCGAGCACTCCGGTCCGGGTGATCTGATCGGCTGACACTCAGCCCACACCGGCCGCGTCCGGCGCGGGCCGGCGCCCGTCGCGCTTCATGCGTGGCGCGAACGGGCGACCGGCCCGGCGATACGCCGGACGCGGCAATCGGCCGAGACGGACTTCGGCGCAGGGGAGGAGCTTTTCCTCCCCTTTTTGTCCATGCGCCCCGGCCGCACCAAACTTTCAGGAGGATTCGAGAATGCGCAAGACTCCGCTACGCACGGCCGCACTGGCGGCGGCGCTGACGCTCATCGGCGCGTCGGCGGCCCAAGCCGGCACGCCGTCGGGCCCGTATGCGATGTTCAAGTTCTGCCCGTACACCAACCCGTCGGTCGGCAGCTGCGTGCTCAACACCACCACCTCGGGCACGCTCAAGATCGGCAGCACCACCATGCCGATCGACAAGCCCATCGTCATGCAGGGCGGCATCGAGAGCCTCGGCCCGTCGCCGTTCTACGCCGCGGTCGGCGGACCGACGCTGCAGGCGCCGCCGGCCAAGGTGCCGGGCGGGCTGCTCGGCATCGTCAACCCGGCGCCGAACTGGCCCGGCCCGCTGTGGACCGCGTTCTGGGCTATCGTCGGCGCGGTCAACGACGTCAGCGCGACGATCGAACCGGTGCAGGCGGTGCAGACCAACTTCGGCAACGCGCTGTATCCGCCGACCGACGGCAGCGACCCGACCGTCGCCCGCCTGGCGGTGCGCGTGCATCTGCAGAACCCGTTCCTGGGCGGCAGCTGCTACATCGGTTCGGCGCAGGATCCGATCGTGCTGAAGCTGCAGACCGGCACCACCGCGCCGCCGCCGCCGAACCTGCCGATCTCCGGCAATCCGGGCAACGCGTACACGGTATGGACCGACGAGCCGAACTTCATCGGTTATCTGCAGGTCGACGGCAACACCCTGGTCGACAACTCCTTCGCTGTGCCCAAGGCCAGCGGCTGCGGCAATATCGCCCTGGGCCTGCCGATCCTGACCCCGCTGCTCGACGCGCTGGTGTCCGGTGCGGTCAACCTCAAGGTCGGCCTGCCGGCGGCCGCCGGCACCAACACCGCGATCATGAGCGGCAAGTCCTCGATCGCGGCCGCGCAGTACGTACTGGACAGCGAGCAGTAAGGACCATTGGCGACGACTCAGCGAACCGTGCGCGTTGCGGATGAGGGGCGGGACGCATGACCCGCTCCGATTCCGCCCCGCTCAAACGCGTGCGGACCGTGGCGGCCATTGCCCTCGCTTTGGCCGCATTCGTCGCCGTGTACCTCATGGGCCGCCATCAGGGACGAACGGCGGCCCATGAGGAAGCGCAGGGTCCGGTCGCCGCCGAAGGACGGGCGGCGACCGCCACCCTTGCGCCGGCCGCGCGCGCCGACACCGGCGCCGCGCTGCCGCCGCCGGGCGCCGCGCTCAAGCGCGCTTACGCGGGCTTGCAGGCGCGCAGCGATGCCGGCGATCTCGCCGCCGCGACCCGGCTCTACCGCGATCTCAGCCAATGCCGCCGCTACGCGCGGATGGAACGCGAGGTGCGGCGTTATTCCGACGAACTGCTGGCCGCGCGCGACGACGCCGGCAACGCCCAGCAGCGACAGAACCTGCGCGCCGGCCTGGAAGCGGCCGAGACCAACGAGCGCTCGCTCGAAGCCCTGCGCGCGCAATGCGAGGGCGTCGACGCGGCGATGCTCGGCGCGTTGACGCCGAATCTGCAAAAAGCCGCGTTGCTCGGCGAACCCTATGCGCGCGCCTGCTATCTGGCGCGCGGCCCGGGCGTCGACGCGGCCGGTCTGCTCGACCATCCCGAACGCTTGAGCGCTTACCGCGGCAACGCCCGCGCGCTGATCGAACGCGGCATCGCCGACGGCGACTGGCGCGTGCTCGATCAACTGCGCGGCGCCTACGAACCCGGCGCCGACAGCCTGCTCGCCGCCGCCGTTGGCAAGGACCCTGCGCAACGCTACCGTTACCTCAAGCTGTTCCGGCTCGGCGCGCCGCCGCAACCGGGCGTCACCGACGAGGACCTGGCGATGGCCGCGGCCAAGCTCAACCCGACCCAGCTCGCCGACGCCGAGGCGTGGGCGTCGCGCACCTTCAACCAGAACTTCCACGGCCGCGCCATCGACGCCGACGGCCCGCTGTGGGATCCGTGCGTGTTTCCGTCGCCATGACCTTCCAGCCGAGCTCCGCCGCATGAAGCGCAGCCTGTGGATCGGCGCCGGCCTGATCGCCGTAGCGGCCGCGGTGACCGGCGCCTATTACGCCGGCCGCGCCGGCGCCGATGCGGCGCGCCGCGATCTGCGCATCCAGGCGCTGGCCGAAGACCCGGCCGTCGCCGGCGACGCTGCGGCCACCGCCGCCGCGGTCCCGGTCAAAGGCGGCGCGCTGCCCGCGCCGGGCACGCCGCTGAAAGACAACTTCGCCCGCCTGCAAGCCAGCGCCAACGCCGGCGACGCCGCCGCGGCGACCCGCCTGGTCCGCGACCTGGACCGTTGCAACCGCCTGCGCAGCAGCCAATGGCGCAACGCCGGCGCGACCGAGGAACTCACCCGCCGCTCGACCGAAGGCATGAGCGCGGCGCAGCTGCGCACCTATCAGGCCTTGCTCGACGCGATGGAGCTGCGCCAGCAGCGCGCGCAGCAGGAGCAGGCGATGTGCGCCGGCGTCGGCGACGCCATGCTCGCCAGCCTGGTCGGCAACATCGCCCAGGCCGCCCGGCTCGGCGACGAGCAGGCGCGCGCCTGCTATCTCGAACGCGGCCCGCTGTACGACGCGCGCAGCCTGATCCGCCGTCCCGACGCGCTGCGCGGCTATCGCGCCGCGGCGACGCAGCTGGTCGAGGCCGGCCTCGCCGCCGGCGACTGGCGCGTGGTCGACCTGCTGCAACAGGCCTACGAACCCGGCTCGACGAGCCTGCTCGGCGGTTTGCTCGGCGCCGATCCGGTCCAGCACTACCGCTACCTCAAGCTGTACCGGCTCGGCGCCGAGTCGCACCGCGCGCAGCAGCTCGACCAGCAACTGGCCGCGGTCGCCGCCGGCCTCGCCCCGGCCCAGATCGCCGAGGCCGACGCCTGGGCGCAGAACACCCTCGACGCCGGCTTCAAGGGCCGCTCCACCGACGGCACGCCGCCGGGGTGGGAGGCCTGCGACTTCTAGCGCGCGACGCGCTGCGAGGTCCGGCAAGCGCAAAAAACAACCTGGGTTTCGGCGTGCGCCGGAATGACGCGGAGGCGGTTTCGCCCACTTCCCCGTCATTCCGGCGCACGCCTGAGCCCGTTTCGCTGTTGCCGTCGCCGTCGCCGCCCGCCCGCGCTGCGGACCTGCGCAGCCATTGCAGCCCGGCGCGACAGCGCCTTCAGGCCGGCCGCTCGTGCCGGGCGACTGAGCAATACCTGTAAAAACTGCAACAAACATCACATAAAAAAACGGCTATAGTGTGACCAATGTCAATATTTGACCGGGCGCGGCGCCAATTGGCGTTTTAGCGGCCCCGGCCAGCCAGGGGAGCGGAACTCGCATGCAGCGAACCACGATCGACATGTTGCTGGGGCGGTTGGAAACGGCCCCGCACGGCGAAGGCGCCACCGCGGCGCTGCTGGACGCCGAGCTGCAACGCTGCTGGCAACGGGTCCCGGGCATGCGCGCGCTGTGCGTCTCCACCGCCGACGGCCGCGCCCTGGCCGAACGCATCGACGGCGGCGCCGACGCGCGCCGGATCGCGGCGATGGCCAACTCCTTCCTGACCCTCGGCGAGACCCTGGCCGGCGAAATGCAGCTCAGCCAGGCCGACTACGCCACCGTCTGCACCGCCCGCGGCAACCTGGTGCTGTTCCGCGTCCACGCCGCCAAGCCGCTGACCCTGCTGGCGCTGGCCGGCTCCGACACGCTGCTGGCCGCGCTGCTGGTGGCCGCGCGCGAATGCGCCGCGCGCATCGGCGCGGCGCTGCGCGACCCCGCGCCCGTCCGACCCTAGTTGTCCCGCCGCCCGACCGCCGACCCGCCGCGGCGGGCCGGCGCGCGGCCGCGGCATCCCCCCGCAAGGCCTCAGCCGTATCCCACACGCATCAAGGAGCTCGAGATGTCGAAGTTGCAACTGGACGAACTCAACACCCTGGCCGGCTTCGTCGGCGCCGCCCTGGTCGACAGCGACAGCGGCATGGCGCTGGCCGCGATCGGCGGCGGCGGCATCGACCTGGAAGTGGCCGCCGCCGGCAATTCCGAAGTGGTCCGCTCCAAGCGCCGCGTCGCCCAGCAGCTCGGCCTCAACGACACCATCGAGGACATCCTGATCAGCCTCGGCAAGCAGTACCACCTGATCCGCCCGCTGGAGAGCAACCCGACGCTGTTCCTGTACGTGGTGCTCGACCGCGGCCGCGCCAACCTGGCGATGGCCCGCCACGAGCTCAAGGCGTTCGAGAAGACCCTCGACTTCAAGTGAGCGGACTTCAAGTGATCGGACCGCAGCGATGAGCCGACCGCGCGCGGCCCGCCGCCGCGGCGCTCGATGACCCGGCAATGCGCGGCCGCCCGGCCGCGCCACCGCCAGGAGGCATGGGTGGCATCCAAGCAGCGCTACGTGGTCGCCAGCGTCGACCTCGACAAATCCCGCGACGCGCGCCTGCGCGCCGCGCGCGAACTGCTCGCCGGCGAGCGCATCGAGGTGGAACTGCGGCGCTGGGACGGACGCACCGCCCAGGTGCTGGTGGTCGGCACCGAAACCAGCGCCAGCCGCATGGCGGTCGACACCGCCTTGCGCAGCGGCATCCCGGTGGTGCGCATCGGCCGGTTGCCGTGGGATCCCGGCAGCGTGCGTTCGCTCGATCTGTACGCCGAGCCGGACGAACTGTCGGCGTGCCTGCGCGAACGCCTGGACGTGGACGAGCCGCCGCCCGAGCGCGTCGCCGCGACCGATCCGGCCGCGGCGCCGTTCCTGCGCCAGCTGCTGGCCGCCGCGGACACCGGCGCGTCCGAAAACGGCGTGCGCCTGCTCGAACGCGGCCTGTTCCGGCTGGCGATCGATCTGGCCGGCGCGCGCCTGCACATGCTGCGGCGCATGCCGTACCCGGCGCTGATCGACGAGGCGCTGGCGCCGAACTGGTTCGTCACCGCGTTGTCGCCGCGCCGCTACGCCGAAGAATTCGAGCAGGACGTGATCGCGAGCTATCCGTTGGAATCGGTGCTGTGGGACATCGCCCTGGCGCACGAGGCGCCGATCGCCGACGTGCCGCCCGAACGGCCGCTGCGCCTGCGCGCGTGGCCGCTGCTGTCGGCCAACGAACTGCCGGTGCATTGGCTGCTGCCGCTGAGCTGCCTGCTCGAACGCGCCTGGCCGCTGCCACAACTGGCCCAGGCCACCGCCACCCCGGCGCTGGAACTCGAACGCATGTACGCCGCGGTGCTGGCCAGCGGGCTGGCCGACGCGCAGGCGCCGGCGGCGCCGGCGCGGCGCGCGGCCGATGCGCGCGCGCCCGGCCTGCTGCAGCGGCTGGCGCGCCGCTTCGGCTTGACCCTCGGGCAGGCAGTTGTCGGCAAGAACCAGGAACGCGGGCCATGACCGACTTGATCAAGCTGGCCTTCGTCGGCGACATGGGCGCCGGCAAGACCACCGCCATCCGCGCGATCTCCGACCGCGAGCCGATCAGCACCGAAATGCCGATCAGCCAGGGCGCGCTGGGCGAGAAGACCCACACCACCGTGGCGATGGACTACAGCACCATCGAACTCGACGACGGCGAACTGCTGCACGTCTACGGCGTGCCCGGCCAGCGTTATTTGGATTTCATGTGGCCGCTGGTGTGCGAAGGCGCGGTCGGCATCGTCGTGCTGGTCGCCGCCGACAGCGCCGACATGGTCGGCCAGGCCGACGCGCTGCTGCGCGACTTCGCCCGCATCGCCCCCGACGCCGCGTTCGCCGTCGGCGTCACCCGCGCCGACCTCGGCAGCGACTTCGCCCTGCTCGAATTCCGCGACGCGCTCGGCCGCCGCGGCCATCGCTTGCCGATGGCGCGGCTGGACGCGCGCGACGCGGCGCAGGTCGAGACCTTGATCCGCATGCTGCTGTCGTATCGCTATGCGGAGGCGAAGGTCAACGCGGTGGCCTGAGGCGGGGCGCGCCGCGCCGCGCTCGCGGCGCCCGCGACCGCAACCGGGCCGTAGCGGCGCCGGCGCTCGCGGCGCGCGCAGGGCGCTGCGCGCTTCAGCCCGCAGGCGCGGCGGCCGCGGCCGCCTCGTCGGCATAGAAGCCCGAGCGCGCCAGGAACGCCTCCACCGCGGCCTGGTCGGTGCAATCGAGTTCGACGATCTCGCGCAGCGCGCGTTCGCGGTCGGCGGCGCGGGCGTAGTAGTCGCGCACGATCGCATAGCCCATGTAGTAGCCCAGGTCGCGCACGCCGTAGCGCGGGTCGGGCGCGTTGTAGAGCCACTTGGCGTACGACGCGTCGTGCATTTCGGCGCGGAAGTCGCGCTTGAGCCGGGCTTCGTTGCGCCGGCCGTAGCGGACGTAGTCCAGCGGCGGCAGCTGGCCGGTGGCGCGTTCGGCGACGAAGTCGGCCGCGCCTTCGTAGATCGCCTGCGCCAACAAGGTCGGGCCGGGTCCTTTCTGCTGGGTGTGCACGTACTCGTGCACCAGCAGCAGCGGCAGCGCTTCGCTGGGGCGGGTGGCGAAGTAGCCGCGCAGCCCGCTGCGGCGCGGTTCGGGCAGTTCCGACACGTCGGTGTCCGGCCCGGCCGCAGCCAGTTCCGCGCCGATCAGCACCTTGTCGCCGAGAGTGGTGCCGCTGGAGTTGAGGCAGCCGATGGCGAAGTAGACCGTCGCCGGGCGCAGCGGCGGGTACAGCCGGCGCAGCGCTTCGATCCGCTGCGGCGCGTCGGCGGTTTTCCCGGCCAGCGCGAGAGTGTCGGCGCGCAGCGAATTCCAGAACTTGGGATAGCGCTCGATCGCGTCGAGATAGCACTCCGGCGTATAGCCCTTGGCCTGCATGAAGGCGCGCAGGCCCGGTGTGCCCGGATCGATGTAGTCGCGCAGCAGCGCGCGGCGTTTTTCGGCCGGATCGGCGCTGGCGCGAACGGCGTCGTAGGCGGTCCAGAAACGGGCGACATCGGAGGCCTCGAGCGCCGGCGATCGCGCCGCCGCCGGTGCCGCTGCCGCCAACAACGCCGCGCAACACAGTGCGGTACGCCACTTCTTCAGATTCATCGTCGCTCTTGCGCTGCGGAATCGCGGCGATGGTGCGAGCGGCCGGCGCGCGCCGGCAAGGCCGGAAAGTCATGCGTCGGCCGCGCTCAGCGCGCGATGTAGAACTCCATCGGCACCACCACCTGCACCTCGTCGCCGAGCTCGGCCGGCGGCGCCGGCACCGGGCTGGCGCGCTCGGCCACGGCCAGCGCTTCGGCGTCGAGCGCGGCGTAGCCGCTCGCGGTTTCGATCCGCACCGCGAGCACGCGGCCGTCGCCGGCGACGCTCAGCCGCACCTGCGCGACGCCTTGCTGATGCAGGCGCCGGGCCTGGCGCGGATAGCGCTTGAAACGTTCGAGATGGCCGAGCAGCAACTGCTGCCATTGCCGCGGAATCTCGCGGCCGGCGCCGGCGGCGTCCTGCGCGGCGGCGTAACGCGGCGCGGGCGCGGCGGCGACGGCCGGCGGCGCCGACGCGCTGGCCGCGGTCTGGTCCTGCGCAGGCGGCGCTTCGCGCGGCGCGCTGAGCGGTGCCGGCTCGGGCGCGCTGGCGACATCGCCTTGCGCCTGCGGCGGCAACGGCGTTTCGCGCATGGTCTCGCGCGGCGGTTGCGCGCGGCTGGCGACGCGCTCGTCTTGCGCGGGCCCCGGCGGCAGATCGCGCGCCGGCGTCGGCGGCGCGCGCGGCAGCAGCGACAGTTCCATCAGCACCGCGGCGGCCGGCGGCGTCGGCGGTGTGGCCGGCGCCGGCGTGCGCAGGCCCAGCAAGGCCAGCAGCAACGCGGCATGCAACGCCAGCGTGATCGCCGCGCCGATCCAGCCGGCCTCGCGCTCGCGCGCCGGTCGCGTGCGCGCAGGTGCGCGCCGCCGGCTGCGCGAGCAGGCGTGCGCGGCGCGCGGCGTCGCCAGCGTCAGCGCCGGCGCGCTCAAAACGCGCGCTCCAGCTTGAGGCTTACGGTGTCGCGGTCGTAACCGTACAGCCAGTCGATCGAACTGTCGGTGCGGTTGCGCTTGTACGTCAGGCTCGGAACGAAACCGGCGAAGGCCCAGCGCGGCACCCGCACGATCGCGGTGGCGTTGAGTTCCTCGTCGCGGCGGCGCGCCTGGAAGGTCGCGTTCCACTCGTCGTGGACGCGTTTGCGCAAGGACCCGAACAGCAGCAGCGACACGCCCGCATCGAACTGCTTGGACAGGCCCAGGCGCAGGCCGCGTTGCAGATACGCTTCGGTGTCGCGGCGGGTCTCGCGCCGGGCCAGGTCGAGGCCGCCGAACAGCATCCAACGCTGCGGCAGCGCGCGCCAAACGGTCGCGTAGACCGCGCTGGTCGGGCCGTCGTAACCGGCCAGGTCCTGGCGCCGGTAGCGCATGCGCTTGTAGTCGCCTTCCAGCTTGAACAGCCAGCGCGGCGAGATCGTCCAGGTCCAGTCGGCGCGCGCGCCCCAGGCGGCGTACAGGCTGCGGTTGCCGAACGCGGCGTACTCGAACTGCGGCGCGGCGGTGAAGGCATGACGCGCATCGGCATAGGACCAGCCGGCGCTGCTGGTCCAGGTGGTTTCGTTGAAATCGCTGCGGTCGCGATACGAATAGCCGTACAGCAGCGAGCGCAGGTACAGGCCGTGGTGGCCGCGCAGCGGCTGGCGCCGGGTCAGGCTGGCGTCGTAGTCGAGCCCTCCGCCGCGGATCGCCGCGGGCAGGCTGCGTTCGATCGCGCACTGGCCGTCGGGCGCGGCCAGCAGGCAGGTGCGGCTGGCCGAGGACTGGTTGATGTTGTCGTTCCAGGTCGGCCCCAGCGCGACGCTGCCGTGCCAGCCGCGACGGTTGCGCAGCGCGCGCAGGAACGTCTCGACAGTGCGGCGCACGCCGGCGGTCTTGGCGTCGCCGGCGTCGAGCGCATCGGCGATGGCCTGGAAGCGCTGCTCGGCCTCGCGGTCGAGCTGGTTTTCGAACAGCACCCGCGCCAGTTCCAGCTGCGCGGGCAGGAAATCGGCTTGCAGCTCCAGCAATGCGCGGTAGTCGCGTTCGGCGCGGTCCAGATCGCCGTCGGCGCGGGCCAGCGCGCCTTGCGCGTACAGTTCGAGCATGCGGTCGCGCTGCGGCAGTGCGCGGTAGCGTTGCAGCAACGCGCGCGCCTGCGGCCACTGGCGCGCGCTGACGGCGCGGTAGAGCGCGGCGGCCAGCGCGTCGGGATCGCGCAGCTCTGCCTCGGCGGGCGCATCGGTACCGGCGCGCGCGGCGTTTTCTTCTTCCAGCAGCGCGCGTTCGCGTTCGCTCTGGCGTTGTTCCAGGCCGTGGTCCAGGCGCAGGCGGGTGTCGTCGCGGTCCTGCGCGGGCGCGGCGAGGCAAAACAGGCACAGCGCAAGCCCGGCGGCGAAGCCGATTGCGCTGGAGAAAAGGCGAGGGCGGGTCATGGTCGAACGCCGGAACCGCGCGCCGCATCCCTGCGGCGGCGCGGCGGACCGCGACCGGACGAACCGGCCGCGGGCCTTTACCGGCGAATCCCTCAGGGATTCTTGGTGCCGCCGAAGGCGGTGTCGTACAGGCGGTCGTCGAAGCGGGTCACGCCGGCCAGCGCCGCCGCGTTCGCGCCGAAGAACTGGCCGCTGACGCCGCCGGTGGCGACCGTGGCGCCGCCGACCGAAGCGCTGGCGCCGCTGCCGGAGAACCCGGTGCCGCTGATCGCCGCGGTGCCGATGTTGACCGTCACGCTGCCATTGCTGAGGCTGCCGCTGAGCTGGCCGGCGCCGAAGTTGGCGTTGAAGGTGCCGTTGAGCTTGTTGGCGCCGTTGTACTGGTTCAGGCCGGCCACGGTGTAGGTGGCGGTGCCCGAGGTCGGCACGGTGGTGCCGGCGTTGTCGCCGGCGTAGTAGACGGTGTGGGTGCCGTCGGTCGGCGCGCTCTGCGACCATTCGCCGAAATAGACGTTCTGGCCGGCGATCTTGGCGAAATGGAACACGCCCATGCCGCTGTGGCTCGGCGGGGTGATCGGCGAGACCAGGCTCGACACGCCGTTGGCGTCGGCCGGGGCGAAGGTCTGCAGGGCCTGGAAATCGACCTTGCGGTCGGTGCCCATCGTGTACACGCCGATGCCCGGACGGCCGGCCACGTGCGGGCCGGCGTTGACGGTGGAGACGCCGGCTTCGACGTAGGTGTTGTCGCTCTGGTCGCCGACCACGGCGGCCTGGGCCGCGCCGGCGAGCATCGCTACGGCGAGGGCGGAAACGGTGAGGCTCATGCGCTTCATGTGGAACTCCTTTGAATGATTGGAACGATGGGATGAACTTTGGCTAGAGCGCGATGCGCGCCCGGTCGCTCATCCATTGCTTCGTGCGCAACAGATCTCGGTGCGCGGCGCCGGCGGCGCCGCGTCAGAACTTGGCGGTCAGGCTCAGCTTCAGCGTGCGGCCCGGCGCCGCCATCGCCGAACGCGTCAGCGGATCGACGTAGTACAGGTCGCCCAGGTTGGTGCCGACCAGCTCCAGCGCCACGGCTTCGTTGACCCGGTAATTGACGTAAGCGTCGTAGGTGGTGATGCGGTCCCAGGCCAGCGGCACGTTGAAGTACGCGCCCAGGCGCTGCTCCTGGTAGAGGTCGTAATCGCCGTTTTCGTACTTGCTGTGGTGGACCACGCGCGCGCCGACTTCGAGCTTGCGATCCAGGAAGCGCCCGCCGAGGGACCAGTTCGCCGACAGCTTCGGCACCGCCTGGGTGATCAGATAGCCGCCGACGAAACCGGCCTGCACGCAGTTCGGCACGCCGATGCGGCCGGTCGGGTCGTTGATCGCCGCGACGCTTTCGTCGCAGACGGTGTTTTCCAGATTGCGCGCCACGCTCAGGTCGGTGAAGAAGCGGCCGTTGTCGTAGCGGCCCTGGAATTCCAGGCCGCGCAGGGTCTGCTTGTCGATGTTGGAGAACTGCAACTGGCCGCTGCGCTCGATCACGTCGCGGGTCTTGTGGTGGTAATAGGTCAGCTTGAGGTCGGCGTAGTCGGCGCCGAGCCGGCGGCTGAAATCGTGGACGTAGGCCAGCTCGTAGTTGTAGGCGTGCTCGGGCTTGAGCGCGGCCACCGGCAGCGCGGCGGAAAAGCCCAGGGTGCTTTCGAACATGCTCGGATAGCGCCGCGCCTGGCTGTGGCGGAAGTACAGCCGCGCTTCGTCGCTGAAGTTGAAGGTCGCCGCCAGGGTCGGGGTCCAGCCGCTGCCGTCGTGGTGCTGGGCCTGCTGTTGCAGGAACAGCGGTTGCAGCGAGGCGCTGGCGCGGCCGTAGTCGACGCCGTCCAGGCTGCCGTTGAGGAACACGTTGTCGGCGCGGCGGAAGCGGCCGTCGGCGTCGGGGCGCCAGTCGGCGGCGAGGTTGCGCACGGTGTAGGTCGCCTGTTCGATCTGGGTCGCGATCACCTGCGGGGTCCAGCCGAAACGCTCGGCGTTGCGGCGGATGGTGGCGATGCGCGCATCCAGCGCGGCCTGGCTCATGCGCGGGTCGCGGGTGTAGTAGCTCATCGCGTAGCGCTGCGGGAACAGCACCTGGCCGAGCCGGGTGTCGCCCTTGGCCAACTGGTCGGCGAGGAAGTCGTCGAACGCCCAGTACGACTGGTAGCGCAGGCCCGCGCTCAGGCTCAGGCGCTCGCTCGCGCGCCAGTCCAGCTTGAGGCTGAAGTCGCGCTGCTCGCGGCGGCCGGCGCGCGGGAACATGCGCCAGCCGTCGGCGACGCCGTTGTACTCGTCGTCCGAGCGCAGCTTCTCGTGCTGGTAATCGAAGCCGACGGTGAGGTCGAGGTCGTCGCGCAACGCGCTCTTGTTGCTGAAGGTCAGGCCGTTGCGGTCGTGGTGGGCGTTGGCCAGCGCGGTGTTGCGCAGGATCGGGTCGTCGTAGGTCGCCCAGTTCGGAAAACCGCCGGCGCTGTAGGTGTCGCTGACCGTGCGCGTGGTCCACAGGTTGGCGTAGATATCGAACCAGCGGCCGCCGGGCTTCCAGGTGTATTCCAGGTTGTAGGCCTTGGCCCGGACCTTGCTCAGCGGCCACTGCGGCGCGCCGGTTTCGGTGGTGTCGCGCCAGGAGATGCGCGTGGGCAGGATTTCGCCGTAGTCCGAGCGGGTGTCGCGCAGGCCGAACTTCAGGGTCTGGTTCTCGCTGGCGCGGACCACGGCCTTGAGCAGCCACGATTCCATTTCGCTGGAGGTGTTCGGCACTTCGTCGCCGGGCCGGTAGAAGCGCGCCAGGCTGGTGATGTAGTTCAGGCTCTTGGCCGGGTCGTAGGCGCGGCTGTAGAAGCCGCCGCCGTTGTCGCCGGAGAAATGGTTGCCCTTTTTGCGGTAGGCGTACGCGGCGAGCAGGTCGAAGCGGTCTTCGCGCAGGCCCAGCGCCAGGCGCATGGCGTGGTCGTCGCCGGCGATCAGGTCGCCGCCGCCGCTGTTGCGCACGGGCTTGTACAGGGTCGGGTCGTAGTAGGTCGCCTGCGGATTGCTCGGAAAGCCCGGAATGCTGCGGTAGTCCTGCCCGGTCGACAGTTTCGGCAGCCGCGGATCGGTCGCGTTGTCGCTGCTTTCGAGCTTGAATTCGCCGCCGAAACGCTCGCCCGGCTTGAGGATGTCGGCCACGTCCAGGGTGTTGACCACGACCGCGCCGCCGATCGAGCTGTTGACGTTGCGCGCCAGGTTCGGCCCCTTGATGACCTGGATGCCGCCGATCAGGTTCGGGTCGATGTAGTTGCGGTTGTTGGCGCCGTTGTAGCCGCGCCACACCGTCAGCGCCTGCTCGGTGCCGTCGATGGTCAGCGGCACCCGGCCCGGGCCCTGGATGCCGCGGATGTTCGGATCCAGCGCGCCGCTGTTGCGCGCGTCGCCGCTGTAGACGTTGAGCATGCCCTTGAACACGTCGGCCGGCGCCGCGCCCTTGTAGCGCTCGATCTGTTCCTTGCCGGCGTACACCGTCGACAGATCCAGGTCGTAGACCTCGTCGTAACCGCGTTCGTCGCGGCGGCCGGCGCGGTCGTAAGCGGAGGCGCCGACGGCGAGCGTATCGGTCACCAGGGGCGCGTCGCTGCCGCCGGCGCGCGCCGCGCTCTTGCGCAGCACCACCGTGCCGGCGCCGCGCCGCTGCGCGCTCAGGCCGGTGCCGGCGAGCAGGCGGCGCAGGGCTTCGTCGTCGGCGTAGTCGCCGTGCAGCGCGGTCGAGTTCGCGCCGGCGCCGTCGGCGCTGTCGAACACCACCTGCACCCCGCTGATCCGGCTGTAGGCGCGCAGCGCCGCGGCCAGCGGTTGCGCGTCGATGTCGTAGCGGCGCGCGGCGGGCGCGTCCTGCGCGGCGGCGGTTTGCGCACCGGCGCAGGGAACGAACGCGGCGCTCAGGGCCAGATGGACGCAGGCCGCCAGCGCGACGCGCGCGAACGGCCGCCGGCGGCGGGCCGGAACGAAAGACATGCAGCGAACTCCTCAAGTCGGATCGGAGCCCACCGCCGCGGCCGCTGGTATCGGCGCGAAGGTGAGCGGCGTTTGGCTTGAGATGCGATGCGCGTCTCGCGGCTACGAACTACAGGACGACCGGCGTGGGCGCTTACCCAACCCCGCGCGACGATTTTTTTTCCGCGCTTCCGATCCGCGCCGCGTTCAATCGGCCGGCGGCCGCACCAGCAGCGCGCCGCCGGGCAGGCGCTGCACGCGCAGGCGCGCGCGTTCGGCGACCGCGGCGATGGCTTCGTCGCTGCGGTCGGCGCGCAGGCTGGCGCTGATCCGCGGCGCGCGTTCGAACGAACCCAGCGTCCACACCGGCGCGCTGCGGTAGCGCGCGATCCGGCGCAGCGCTTCGTCGGCCGGCACCGCGTCCAGCGACAATTCGCCGCGGCGCCAGTCGGCGATGTCGGCCGTCGCGACGGCGCGCAACGGCGACACCGGCGCGCCTTCGCGGTAGCTCGCCGACTGGCCGGCGATCACGCGCACCGGCGCGCCCACGCCGGAAGCGACTTCGACCACGCCTTCGCTGACCGCGGCCTGCACGCTGGCGTCGAGCCGGCGCACTTCGAACGCGGTGCCGATGTCGCGCACCGCGCCGCCGAGCGCGCTGACCCGGAATGCGCGCGCGTCGCTGTGCGCGACCTGGAACCAGGCATTGCCGCGCAGCAGTTCGATGCGGCGCTCGTTGTCGTCGAAATGCAGCGCGACTGCGGAGTCGGCATCGAGCGCGAGGATCGAGCCGTCGGCCAGCGTGTAGCGCGCCGGCGCGGCGGCGGTGCGGTAGTCCGAGCGCAGGCTCAGGGCCACGCCCGGCGCCGCGGCGATGGCGGCGGCGAGGCAGGCGGCGGTGGCCGCGCCCCAGACGGCGAGGCGGCGCCGCGGTCGGCGCGTGCGCGCGGTTGCGAAACGTTGAGGGGACGAGGACGGGGCAGGGCCCGAAGCCGGTTCCGATACCGGATCGAACGCCGCGCGCATCGGCGCCAACGCCCGCCACAGCGCGCGTTGACGCGCGAAGGCCTCGCCATGAGCCGGCGCCTGCCGCCAGGTTTCGAACGCGGCCAGCTCGCCCTCGTCGATTTCGCCCGAGGCCAGCCGCGCCACCCACGCGCGCGCCTGCCCGGCGATGTCGTAGGGGTCGGGATACGGCGTTTCGGCGGTGTCGTTCTGCGCGGATCGGGTCATGCGGTGGCGGATGGCTGCCTGGACTTGGTTAAGGACGAGCGCCGGGTGGCCTTACCCAACCCCCGGCCGCCGCCGCGCGGCTCAGCCGCCCGCGCGGGCCTGGTCGAGCAGGCGCAGCGCGCGCTGGATGTGTTTTTCGACCGTGGTCGTGGAGACGCCGAGCAAGTGCGCGATCTCGCGCTGGGTCAGGCCTTCGAAACGGTTCAGCACGAAGATCCGCTTGCACGGTTCCGGCAGCTCGCGCGCCGCGCGCGCGACCCGCTCCAGTTCGTCGCGCGCCAGCGCCACCCGCGCGCTGTCGGCCGGCTCGTCGTCCTCCAGCCACATCGTCGCGGCCTCGCGCAGCTTGCGCCGGCGCGCCTCGCTGCGGCCCTGGTCGACGGCGTGGTGATGGGCGAGGCGGTAGAGGTAATTGCGCGCGTCGGCGATCGGCGGCTCGCCGGCCACCGCGATCACCTTGAAGTACATCGACTGCACGGCGTCCTCGGCGGTGGCGCGGTCGAGATAGCGGCCGAGGTAGCGCAACAACCGCTCGCGCTCGGTGACCAGCAGCGAGGTGAGGACGGCGGCGTTGGAAGGCATCGTCTCGGCGCGCGGCCACGGGCGCGGCGCATGTGCGGGAAGGTCGGAGTCGCCGCGACTCTAGCTCAAATGATAACGATTGTCATTTGTGAGTGGGCGCGCCGTCGCCGTCGACGCGGCACAGGCGACGCCCGGTCGCCTGTGCCGCGCTCTGCGAGCCGCGCTTCAAGGGCTCAGCCGGCCGGCGGACACTGCCGGCAGATGCGGACGCATTCGAAGTACTCGGTGTGGCATTGCGAGCCGCCGCCCTGCCGCAGGCATTCGTCGCGGCCTTCGAGGCAGAACGTCGTACACAGCGGATGCGACTGGCAGCCCTGCTGCGCCGACGCGGCCGGCGCGAGGGCGAGGCCGAAACCGAACGCGGCGGCGCAGACGGCGGTCAACAACGTGCGAGCGAACATGAGAAATCCCTCTCGATAAGCCCGTCATTGGGCATTCCATCCTTAGCACGCCGTCGCGCCCGCAGGCCTGTCGTCCGGGCGCCTGGGTCTCGAACGCACGTTGGAATCGATCACGATATGCAAAACCGCGAGGCATCCGGCGCCGCTGCGCGCGGTCGCGGGCCGCAAGCGCTCAGGCCGCGCAGCGCGGCACCGCGCTCCACGGCGTCGACAGTTCCGCTCGCACCGTCTCGCCGTGGCCGCTGAGCCAGCGCGCGACCCAGCCCGCCGCCGCCGCATCGGTACGGAACGGCCGGCTGACATGATCCTTGATCCCGAGGTGGCGGCGGATCGTGGCGACCGCGCCGTGCCCGTCGCGCGCCGGCGCGACCGTGGCCAACCAGGCCTCATGATCGTCGTCGGGCACCGCGACCAGATGCGCGGGGAAGATCGAACCGGCGAAAGGCGCCTCCCAGTGGAACCCGGGCGGCAGTTCGTGCAAGGGCGATTGAGTGTCCATGGCGCGGACGCTAGAACGGCCGCGTCTCGCGAACTAAGACGCGGCGACGGGCCGTAACGCTCGGATGCGACCGCGAACGACGGCCGCGTTCGTCGAAACCGGCGGTGTCAGGCCGCCAGCGGCGCGAACACCAGCGCCTGATGCGCTGACGCTCCCGCGGTGACGCCGTCGGCCGCCGCCCAAGTGGCGTTGTGCATCGGCCGGGCGATGTCGCCGGCGGCGTACACGCCGGGCACCGTGGTCTGGCGGCTGTCGTCGGTGCGGATCACCGGGCCGATCGGGCCTTCGTCGATCGCGCAGCCGAGCTGTTCGGCGATATCGCTGTTGAATCGCAAGCGGCTGGCGACGAACAACGCATCAATGCCGACTTCGCGATCGTCGTTCAAACGCAACGCGGACAGCGATTGCTCGGCGCCGAGCAGCGCCGCGATCGGCGCCGGCTCGACCGCCACGCCGCGCCGCGCCAGTTGCGCGGCGGTGTCTTCGTCGGGCGCGGGTTCGCCGTTGAGGTACAGCGTGGTCGGCCCCCAATCGGCGACCAACAGCGCCTGATGCGCGGAAAAACTCGCCGAATGCAGTACGCCCAGGCGTTGGCCGGCGAACTCGTAGCCATGGCAATACGGACAATGCAGCACGCTCTTGCCCCAACGCTCGGCCAGTCCCGGCAGCGGCGGCAGCGTGTCGTTGACGCCGAACGCCAACACCAGCTTGCGCGCGGCGAACACCGCGCCGTCGCCGGCGACGATCTCGAAGCCGCCGTCGATCGCGCGCGCGCGGGCCGCTTCGCCCGCGATCAATCGCGCCGACGGATAGCGCCGCAATTGCGCCTGCGCGGTCGCGACCAAGGTGCGCGGGTCGCTGCCGTCGCGGCTGAAAAACCCATGTGCGGCGTCGGCGAAACGGTTGCGCGGACGGCCGGCGTCGAGGATGCGCACCGAGCGGCGCGCGCGCGCCAGTTGCAGCGCCGCCGACAGGCCGGCGAAGCTGCCGCCGATCACGACGGCGTCGAGCAGCGGTTCATTGCGCATGGGCGTGCTCCAGATCGATGCTGTGGCCGGCCGCGACCATGCCGGCGTGGAAGTCGGCGCTCAACGAGGCCAGGGTGACCGCGGCGAAACGTTCCAGCAGCAAGGTCTGGGCCGCGTCGAACGCGCCGTCGAGGGCGTGGTTCACCGCCTTCTCGACCAGGCAATGCGGGTTGTCGCTGCGATGGCCGAGCGCGAACAGCCCCGGCGCGCCGATCGCGCGATAGATGTCGAGCAGGGTGATGGCCTCGAGCGGGCGGGCGATGCTCCAGCCGCCGCCGTGGCCTTTTTCCGAACGCACCAGCCCGGCCTCGCGCAGGCCGGCCATGGTCCGCCGCACCACCACCGGATTGGTGCGCATCGCCCGCGACAACACTTCGGAGGTGACCGGGTTCGGCGATTCGGCCATGTGCAGCAGGACGTGGAGGACGCCGGAGAGGGAGCTGTTGGATTTCATGGAACAAATAGTGTTACGTGAAACGGAGCCTGTCAATCGCGTTCGCAGTCGTCCGGTTCCGTCCCGTGCATTGGGCGCCGCTGGGCGCCGGATCCATGCACTAAACGGCGCCTCGTCGGGCAGTCGTTTCGGCGCGGGTGGGTCCTGGACGCAAAGCGCCGAGTCGTTGGAAGTGGGTTTGATGCAGCGATTGAGAATTCAAAAGGTGCCAGGAAGTACATGTGAATGAGTGCAGACGGGTGAACTTCCAAGCCGGCACCTCAGCATCTAATTCAAATAAATCAGCGACTTAAGTCGCCACCTGTCATTGGCTCTGTGACAGATTTCGCGTTCATGTCCGCGCCCCAGCCCCAGCGGCGATGGAGAGATTGGTGAATCAGGGGTGTCTTCCGTGTCGGGATCGATCTTCGAGCGAATCGGGCTGTTCGGCGTTGGCGTGTGCGAGGCTTTGCTGCTCGCGTCGCTGGTGATCGCAACCGGCAATGCCGCGGCCCAGAACGCGACCAATCGGGCCAACGTAAGACCCCCGACCGGCGTGACCAATACCGGCGCCGGCTGCACCGCCGCCGGCGGCGTGTTCGACAGCGGCACCGGCACCTGCACGGCGACCGACGACGATCCGATCTTCCGCATCAACCTCAGCAAGACCGCGGGCAGCGCGACCGGCCCGGCGGCCGACGGCAGCTACTCGGTCGGCTATACGGTCGCCGTCGCCAACGCGACCGCGGCGGCCGGCAGCTACGGGCCGATCACCGACACCCCGTCGTTCCCCGCCAATCTGCAGGTGATCAGCGCGAGCTGGACCTGTTCCGGCGGCTGCACCGGCGGCAGCGCCACCGGCGCGGGGCCGTACCAACTCGCCGCCGCCGGTACCGCCATCGCTGCGAACGCCACCCATACCTATTCGCTGACCGTCAAATTCCAGTACACCGACAGCACGCCCGCGCTGGCGTGCTCGGGCAACACGCCGGGTCGTGGCTTGTACAACAAGGCGGATCTGCCCGCCGGAGCGGAGAGCGACACCAGCGACAACGCCGCCTGCGCGCCGCCTCCGTCGCCGCCTGCTGCGTCGCTGGAGTTGACCAAGACGGCTGGGGCGGTCGTCGATACCGACACGCCGGCGAACGGCGCGGGCGATGTTGGCGATACGATCACCTACACGTTCGCGGTTAAGAACACCGGCAACGTGGCGCTGACCAACGTCAACGTGACCGATCCGCTGCTGCCGAGCTTGACGTGCACGGCGGTCGCGACGCTGGCGCCCGGCGCGAGCCAGACGCTGAGTTGCAGTGCCGGCAACGTCTACGTGCTGACGCAGACCGATGTAGATAACGGCAAGGTCGATAACACCGCGACCGGCCGAGGCACGACGCCGAGCGGCGGCACCGTGACCGACGACGACAGCAAGACGGTGACCATCACCGCGGCTCCGTCGTTGGAGCTGACCAAGACGGCTGGGGCGGTCGTCGATGCCGATACTCCGGCGAACGGCGCGGGCGATGTCGGTGACACGATCACGTATAGCTTTGCGGTCAAGAACACCGGCAATGTGGCGTTGACGAACGTCAACGTGACCGACCCGCTGTTGCCGAGCCTGGCTTGTACGGCGATCGCGACGTTGGCCCCGGGTGCGAGTCAGACGCTGACCTGCAGTGCCGGCAACGTCTACGTGCTGACGCAGACCGATGTAGATAACGGCAAGGTCGAAAACACCGCGACGGGCAAGGGCACGACGCCGAGCGGTGGCACCGTGTCGGACGACGACAGCAAGACGGTGGCGATCACCGCGGCCCCGTCGTTGGAACTGACCAAGACCGCTGGCGCGATTGTTGATACCGACACTCCGGCCAATGGCGCCGGCGACGTCGGCGACACGATCACCTACACGTTCGCGGTAAAGAACACCGGCAATGTGGCGTTGACGAATGTCAATGTGACCGACCCGCTGCTGCCGAGTCTGGCGTGCACGGCGATCGCGACATTGGCGCCGGGCGCGAGCCAGATCTTGGTCTGCACGGCCGGCAACGTCTACGTGCTGACGCAGACCGATGTAGATAACGGCAAGGTCGACAACACCGCGACGGGCAAGGGTACGACGCCGAGCGGTGGCACCGTGTCGGACGACGACAGCAAGACGGTGGCGATCACCGCGGCCCCGTCGTTGGAACTGACCAAGACCGCTGGCGCGATTGTTGATACCGACACTCCGGCCAATGGCGCCGGCGACGTCGGCGACACGATCACCTACACGTTCGCGGTAAAGAACACCGGCAATGTGGCGTTGACGAATGTCAATGTGACCGACCCGCTGCTGCCGAGCTTGGCGTGCACGGCGATCACGACGCTGGCGCCGGGCGCGAGCCAGACGCTGAGTTGCACGGCGGGCAACGTCTACGTGCTGACACAGACCGATGTAGATAACGGAAAGGTCGACAACACCGCGACCGGTAAGGGCACCTCGCCTAGCGGTACCCCGGTCACCGACGACGACAGCAAGACGGTGACGATCGCCGCGGCTCCGTCGCTGGAGCTGGCCAAGACCGCTGGGGCGATTGTCGATACCGACACTCCGGCGAACGGTGCGGGCGACGTTGGCGACACGATCACTTACACATTCGCGGTGAAGAACAGCGGCAACGTGGCGTTGACGAATGTAAACGTGACCGACCCGCTGCTGCCGAGCTTGGCGTGCACGGCGATCGCGACGTTGGCGCCCGGTGCGAGCCAGACGCTGACCTGCAGTGCCGGCAACGTCTATACGCTGACGCAGACCGACGTGGACGCCGGAAAGATCGACAACACCGCGACCGGCAAGGGCACCACGCCTAGCGGTACTCCGGTCACCGACGACGACAGCAAGACGGTAACGATCACCGCGGCCCCGTCGTTGGAAATGACCAAGACCGCTGGGTCGATTGTCGATACCGACACTCCGACAAACGGCGCGGGCGACATCGGCGATACGATCACTTACTCGTTCGCGGTGAAGAACACCGGTAACGTTGCGTTGACCAATGTCAATGTGACCGACCCGCTGCTGCCGAGTCTGGCGTGCACGGCGATCGCGACGTTGGCGCCGGGCGCGAGCCAGACCTTGGTCTGCACGGCCGGTAACGTCTACGTGCTGACGCAGACCGACGTGGACGCCGGAAAGGTCGACAACACCGCGACCGGCAAGGGCACCACGCCTAGCGGTACGCCGGTCACCGACGACGACAGCAAGACGGTCACTATCGCCGCGGCTCCGTCGTTGGAACTGACCAAGACCGCTGGTTCGATTGTCGATACCGACACTCCGGCGAACGGCGCGGGCGACGTTGGCGACACGATCACGTATAGCTTTGCGGTCAAGAACACCGGCAATGTGGCGTTGACGAATGTCAACGTGACCGACCCGCTGCTGCCGAGCTTGACGTGCACGGCGATCACGACGCTGGCGCCGGGTGCGAGCCAGACGCTGATCTGCACGGCGGGCAATGTCTACACGCTGACCCAAGCCGATGTGGACGCTGGCAAGGTCGATAACACCGCGACCGGCCGAGGCACCACGCCGAGCGGTACCCCGGTGACCGACGACGACAGCAAGACGGTGACGATCACCGCGGATCCGTCGCTGGAGCTGACCAAGATCGCTGGCGCGATCGTCGACACCGACACTCCGGCGAACGGCGCGGGCGATGTCGGCGATACCATCACCTATACGTTCGCGGTGAAGAACATCGGCAACGTGGCGTTGACGAATGTCAACGTGACCGACCCGCTGCTGCCGAGCTTGGCGTGCACGGCTATCGCGACGTTGGCGCCCGGCGCGAGCCAAACGCTAACTTGCAGTGCCGGCAACGTCTATACGCTGACGCAGGCCGACGTGGACAGCGGCAAAGTCGATAACACCGCGACCGGCCGTGGCACCACGCCGAGCGGTACGCCGGTGACCGACGACGACAGCAAGACGGTGACGATCACCGCGGTCCCGTCGCTGGAGCTGACCAAGACCGCCGGCGCCATCGTCGACACCGACACGCCCGCCAACGGCGCGGGCGACATCGGCGACACGATCACCTACACATTCGCGGTGAAGAACACCGGTAATGTTGCGCTGACGAATGTCAATGTGACTGACCCGCTGCTGCCGAGCCTGGCGTGCACGGAAATCGCGACGTTGGCCCCGGGCGCGAGTCAGACACTGACTTGCACGGCGGGCAACGTCTACACGCTGACGCAGGCCGACGTGGACGCCGGCAAAGTCGACAACACCGCGACCGGTAAGGGCGCCACGCCGAGCGGTACCCCGGTGAGCGACGACGACAGCAAGACGGTGACGATCACCTCGGCCCCGTCGCTGGAACTGACCAAGACCGCCGGCACCATCGTCGATACCGATACTCCGGCCAATGGCGCCGGCGACGTCGGCGATACGATCACGTATAGCTTTGCGGTCAAGAACACCGGCAATGTGGCGTTGACGAATGTCAACGTGACCGACCCGCTGTTGCCGAGCCTAGCTTGTACGGCGATCGCGACGTTGGCGCCCGGCGCGAGCCAGACGCTGACTTGCAGTGCCGGCAACGTCTATACGCTGACGCAGGCCGACGTGGACAACGGCAAGGTCGACAACACCGCGACCGGTAAGGGCACCACGCCGAGCGGTACCCCGGTCACCGACGACGACAGCAAGACGGTGACCATCACCGCGGCCCCGTCGCTGGAGCTGACCAAGACCGCTGGCGCGATCGTCGACACCGACACTCCGGCCAATGGTGCCGGCGACGTTGGCGACACAATCTCGTATAGCTTTGCGGTCAAGAACACCGGCAATGTAGCGTTGACCAACGTCAACGTGACCGATCCGCTGCTGCCGAGCCTGACGTGCGCGGCGGTCGCGACGCTGGCACCGGGCGCGACCCAGACGCTGACCTGCAGTGCCGGCAACGTCTATGCGCTGACCCAGACCGATGTGGACGCTGGCAAGGTCGACAACACTGCGACCGGGAAGGGCACGACGCCGAGCGGTGGTACCGTGTCGGACGACGACAGCAAGACGGTGACCATCACCGCGGCTCCGTCGTTGGAGCTGACCAAGACCGCTGGCGCGATTGTTGATACCGACACTCCGGCCAATGGCGCCGGCGACGTCGGCGACACGATCACCTACACGTTCGCGGTAAAGAACACCGGCAATGTGGCGTTGACGAATGTCAATGTGACCGACCCGCTGCTGCCGAGCTTGGCGTGCACGGCGATCACGACGCTGGCGCCGGGCGCGAGCCAGACGCTGGTCTGCAGCGCCGGCAACGTCTATACGCTGACCCAGACCGATGTGGACGCTGGCAAGGTCGACAACACTGCGACCGGCAAGGGCACGACACCGGGCGGCACCCCGGTGACCGACGACGATAGCAAGACGGTCACCATCGCCGCGGCTCCGTCGTTGGAACTGACCAAGACTGCTGGCGCGATCGTCGATACCGACACTCCGGCTAATGGTGCCGGCGACGTCGGCGACACGATCACCTACACGTTCGCGGTAAAGAACACCGGCAATGTGGCGTTGACGAATGTCAATGTGACCGACCCGCTGCTGCCGAGCCTGGCGTGTACGCCAGTCGCGACGCTGGCGCCGGGCGCGAGCCAGACGCTGAGTTGCACGGCGGGCAACGTCTACACGCTGACCCAGGCCGACGTGAACAACGGCAAGGTCGACAACACCGCGACCGGCAAGGGCACCACGCCGAGCGGTACTCCGGTCACCGACGACGACAGCAAGACAGTGACAATCTCGGCTGCGCCGAACCTGGCGCTGAAGAAGGAACGCACCGGCCTGGCCGACACCGACAACAGCGGCGGCCTGAGCCTGGGCGACACCTTGACCTATACGGTCACGGCCACCAACACGGGCAACACGACCCTGACCAACGTGGTCGTCCGCGACGACAAGATCGCGCCGGCGACGACGACCTGCGCCAGCCTGGCGCCGGGCGGCACTTGCGTGCTGACGGGTGCGTACGTGGTCGTGCAGACCGACGTGGACGCCGGCAAGGTGCTCAACAACGCCTTGGTCACCGACCCGACGGTGTGCCCGACCGGATCGACCGATCCGAAGTGCAAGACCAGCCATGAAGATCCGATTACGGCGGCTCCATCGCTGGAGCTGACCAAGACCGCTGGCGCGATCGTCGACACCGACACTCCGGCGAACGGCGTGGGCGACGTTGGCGACACGATCACGTATAGCTTTGCGATCAAGAACGCCGGCAACGTGGCGTTGACGAATGTCAACGTGACCGACCCGCTGCTGCCGAGCCTGGCGTGTACGGCGGTCGCGACGCTGGCGCCGGGTGCGACCCAGACGCTGACCTGTACGGCAGGCAACGTCTACACGCTGACCCAGGCCGACGTGGACTCCGGCAAGGTCGACAACACCGCGACCGGCAAGGGCACCACGCCTAGCGGTACGCCGGTCACCGACGACGACAGCAAGACGGTCACTATCGCCGCGGCTCCGTCGTTGGAACTGACCAAGACCGCTGGTTCGATTGTCGATACCGACACTCCGGCGAACGGCGCGGGCGACGTTGGCGACACGATCACCTATAGCTTTGCGGTGAAGAACACCGGCAATGTGGCGTTGACGAATGTCAACGTGACCGACCCGCTGCTGCCGAGTCTGGCGTGCACGGCGGTCGCGACGCTGGCCCCGGGTGCGACCCAGACCCTGGTCTGCAGTGCCGGCAACGTCTACACGCTGACCCAGGCCGATGTGGATGCCGGCAAGGTCGACAACACCGCGACCGGTAAGGGCACCACGCCGAGCGGTACGCCGGTCACCGACGACGACAGCAAGACGGTCGCCATCGCCGCGGCTCCGTCGTTGGAACTGACCAAGACCGCTGGGGCGATTGTCGATACAGACACTCCGGCCAATGGTGCCGGCGACGCTGGCGACACGATCACGTATAGCTTCGCGGTCAAGAACACCGGCAATGTGGCGTTGACCAACGTCAACGTGACCGACCCGCTGCTGCCGAGCCTGGCGTGCACGGCGATCACGACGTTGGCGCCGGGCGCGAGCCAGACGCTGACCTGCACGGCGGGCAACGTCTACACGCTGACCCAAGCCGACGTGAACAACGGCAAGGTCGACAACACCGCGACGGGCAAGGGCACGACGCCGAGCGGTACCCCGGTGAGCGACGACGACAGCAAGACAGTGACGATCGCGGCCACACCGAACCTGGCGCTGAAGAAGGAACGCACCGGCCTGACCGACACCGACAACAGCGGCGGTTTGAGCCTGGGCGATACCTTGACCTATACGGTCACGGCCACCAACACGGGCAACACGACCTTGACCAATGTGGTCGTCCGCGACGACAAGATCGCGCCGGCGACGACGACCTGCGCCAGCCTGGCGCCGGGCGGCACTTGCGTGCTGACGGGTACGTACGTGGTCGTGCAGGCCGACGTCGACGCCGGCAAGGTGCTCAACAATGCCTTGGTCACCGACCCGACGGTGTGTCCGACCGGCTCGACCGATCCGAAGTGCAAGACCAGCCATGAAGAGCCGATTACGGCGGTTCCATCGCTGGAACTGACCAAGACCGCTGGGGCGATTGTCGATACCGACACTCCCTCCAACGGCGCGGGCGACATCGGCGACACGATCACGTATAGCTTTGCGGTCAAGAACACCGGCAACGTGGCGTTGACGAATGTCAACGTGACCGACCCGCTGCTGCCGAGCTTGGCGTGCACAGCGATCACGACGCTGGCACCGGGCGCGAGCCAGACGCTGATCTGCAGTGCCGGCAACGTCTACGTGCTGACGCAGGCCGATGTGGACAGCGGCAAGGTCGATAACACCGCGACAAGCAAGGGCACGACGCCGAGCGGCGGCACCGTGTCCGACGACGATAGCAAGACGGTGACGATCACCTCGGCCCCGTCGTTGGAGCTGACCAAGACCGCCGGCACCATCGTCGATACCGACACTCCGGCCAATGGCGCTGGCGATGTCGGCGACACGATCACCTATAGCTTTGCGGTGAAGAACACCGGCAACGTGGCGTTGACGAATGTCAACGTGACCGATCCGCTGCTGCCGAGCCTGACGTGCACAGCGGTCGCGACGCTGGCGCCGGGTGCGAATCAGACGCTGACCTGCAGTGCCGGCAACGTCTATACGCTGACGCAGACCGACGTGGACGCCGGCAAGGTCGACAACACCGCGACCGGTAAGGGCACCACGCCGAGCGGTACGCCGGTTACCGACGACGACAGCAAGACGGTCACCATCGCCGCGGCTCCGTCGTTGGAACTGACCAAGACCGCTGGGTCGATTGTCGATACCGACACTCCCGCCAACGGTGCCGGCGACGTCGGCTACACGATCACTTACACATTCGCGGTGAAGAACACCGGCAATGTGGCGTTGACGAACGTCAACGTGACTGACCCGCTGCTGCCTAGCCTGGCGTGTACGGCGATCGCGACGTTGGCCCCGGGTGCGAGTCAGACGCTGACCTGCAGTGCCGGCAACGTCTACGTGCTGACGCAGACCGATGTAGATAACGGCAAGGTCGACAACACCGCGACGGGCAAGGGCACGACGCCGAGCGGTGGCACCGTGTCGGACGACGACAGCAAGACGGTGACCATCACCGCGGCTCCGTCGTTGGAGCTGACCAAGACCGCTGGCGCGATTGTTGATACCGACACTCCGGCCAATGGCGCCGGCGACGTCGGCGACACGATCACCTACACGTTCGCGGTAAAGAACACCGGCAATGTGGCGTTGACGAATGTCAATGTGACCGACCCGCTGCTGCCGAGCTTGGCGTGCACGGCGATCACGACGCTGGCGCCGGGCGCGAGCCAGACGCTGGTCTGCAGTGCCGGCAACGTCTACGTGCTGACGCAGACCGATGTAGATAACGGAAAGGTCGATAACACTGCGACCGGCAAGGGTACGACGCCGAGCGGTACGCCGGTCACCGACGATGACAGCAAGACTGTGATGATCACCTCGGCCCCGTCGTTGGAGCTGACCAAGACCGCCGGCACCATCGTCGATACCGACACCCCGGCGAACGGCGCGGGCGATGTCGGCGACACGATCACTTACACATTCGCGGTGAAGAACACCGGCAACGTTGCGTTGACGAATGTCAACGTGACCGACCCGCTGCTGCCGAGCCTGGCGTGTACGGCGGTCGCGACGCTGGCGCCCGGCGTGAGCCAGGCGCTGACTTGCAGTGCCGGCAACGTCTACACGCTGACCCAGGCCGACGTGAACAATGGCAAGGTCGACAACACCGCGACCGGCAAGGGCACCACGCCGAGCGGCACGCCGGTCACCGACGACGACAGCAAGACAGTGACGATCGCGGCCACACCGAACCTGGCGCTGAAGAAGGAACGCACCGGCCTGACCGACACCGACAACAGCGGCGGCCTGAGCCTGGGCGACACCTTGACCTATACGGTCACGGCCACCAACACAGGCAACACGACCCTGACCAACGTGGTCGTCCGCGACGACAAGATCGCACCGGCGACGACAACCTGCGCCAGCCTGGCGCCGGGCGGCACTTGCGTGCTGACGGGTACGTACGTGGTCGTGCAGGCCGACGTCGACGCCGGCAAGGTGCTCAACAACGCCTTGGTCACCGACCCGACGGTGTGCCCGACCGGCTCGACCGATCCGAAGTGCAAGACCAGCCACGAGGAGCCGATCGCGCGCACGGCCGACCTGACGTCCGTCAAGTCCGTGACCGCCAACGCCGATGAGGACGGCAGCCATGGCGTGACCGTCGGCGACACTCTGACGTACTCCATCATCGTGACCAACATCGGCACCGTGCCGCTGACCCATGTGGTGGTCAGCGACAACAAGATCACGCCGAGCACCACCACCTGCGCCACCGTCGCGCCGAGCCAGAACTGCGTGCTGACCGGCACGTACAAGGTCGCCTTGGCCGATGCCAACGCCGGCATCGTGCGCAACGCCGCGACCGTGACGGCGGAAACGCCGCCGGGCGTGCCGTCGCCGTGCGCGGCGGGCGCGACCGATCCCAAGTGCACTCCCAAGCACGACGAGCCGGTGGTCCAGGCGCCGGGTCTGAAGTCGGCGAAGACGATGGACCGCAACGCCGACGAAGACGGCGATGGCCGGGTCAGCGTCGGCGACACCTTGACGTACTCGATCACCGCGACCAACACCGGCAACACGACCCTGATCGATGTGGTGGTGACCGACAGCAAGATCGCGCCGAACACGATCGCCTGCGCCAGCGTGGCGCCGGGCGGCACCTGCGTGCTGACCGGTACCTACAAGGTGGTGCAGGCCGATGTGGACGCCGCCGCCGTGGTCAATACCGCGACGGTGACCACCACCACGGCCAACGTGTGTCCGGCCGGTTCCACCGATGCGGCGTGCAAGCCGACCGTCACCGTGCCGATCCAGGCGCGTCCGGCCGTGGACATCCGCAAGGTCGCGACCCTGAGCGTCGACAACGGCACCCCGGGCGTGGGCAACGTCGGCGACGTCGTCAGCTACGCCGTGCGCATCACCAACACGGGCAACATCAGCTTGAACGAGATGGCCACCCGCGACGTGTTGCAGAACTACGCGCCGACCCAGCTCAAGTGCGGCGCCGCGACGCTCGCGCCGGGCGCGGCCGTCGACTGCGAGGTCTACACCCACACCATCACCCGCGACGAAGCCCGCGCCGCCGGCACGCTGGACAACGTCGTCACGGTGACCGCGAAGTACGGCAGCGTCGGCGGTGGCGGCCAGACCACCGGCACCGCGACCGCGACCAGCACCGCGATCATGCGGGTCGAGCCCGATCCGAGCACCGATCTGGTGGTCAGCAAGGAAGCGCGCCCGCAACGGGTCAAGATCGGCGATCTGGTGCGTTACACCGTGACCATCAAGAACGTCGGCGACACCGATGCGATCGACGCGGTGCTGACCGATACTCCGCCGGCCGGCTTCAGCCTGGTCGACGGCAGCCTGCAGGTCGCCGACCGCGACGGCCAGGGCCGGCTCATCGGCACCTACCCGGTCGGCGTGGACGGCATCGACGTCCAGGCCGGCCAGTCGGCCACAGTGGTCTACCTGCTGCGCGTCGGCGCCGCGGTGCGGCCCGGCAGCCACGTCAACAGCGCCTACGCCGAAGACGGCGGCAAGCGTTCCAACGTCGCCACCGCGTCGGTGGAACTGGCGTCCGATCCGATGCTGGACGATTCGCTGCTGATCGGCACCGTGTTCGACGACCGCGACGAAGACCGCTGGCAGGATCCGGCCAGCCTGACCGATCTGCGCGTGCAGGGCGGCTTCGCGCCGGGCGCTTACATCGCCCACTCGACCACGGTCGACCGCGGCGACGGCGCCAAACCCGAGCCGGACGCGAGTTCGCCGATGCTGCACGGCATCGACCTGGGCAAGCTCGCCGGCCGCCAGTCGGACGCCGATCCGGTCGCCGCGCATACGGTCACGATCAGCCAGTTGCTGCGCGAGCCGAGCTTCACCGACGACTTCGCGCTGACCAACGAGCAGGGCGTCACCGTGCGCATGGACGCGGCCGGCAACACCCGGGTGGAACGCAGCGGCGATGCCGCCAAGGGCCTCACCGGCGCCGACCCGAAGGTCGAACGCCGCGTTGCGAAGGCCGAGGGCGGCTATCGCGTCGACTACATCGTGAGCAATCGCGGCGTCGACGAACGCGGCGTCCCCGGCGTGCGCGTGGCGTCGGTGGAAGGCCTGCTGGTCGAAACCGACCAGTTCGGCCGCTACCACCTGGAAGGCGTGGCCGGCGGTCCGTGGGAGCGCGGCCGCAACTTCATCCTCAAAGTCGATCCGGCGACCTTGCCGCCGGGCAGCAAACTCACCACCGACAACCCGCTGGTGCGTCGACTGACCCCGGGCGTTCCGGTGCGCTTCGACTTCGGCGTCAAGCTGCCGCCGGGCGAGATCCCCGGGCCGAAGCAGGACGTGGAGATGCGCATCGGCGAGGTGTTCTTCGATGCCGGCAGCGCCGAGGTCAAGCCCGCTTACCTGCCGGCGGTCGAGACCATGGCCGCCAAGGTGCGCGAGTACGGCGGCGGCGAAGTGGTCATCACCGCCGACGGCGAAAGCCAGGCGCTGGCGATGGATCGCGCCCTGGCCGTGCGCAAGGCGCTGGAGTCGAAACTGACGCCGGATCTGCTGAAAGCCCTGCAGATAAGCGTGCGCACCGACGCCCGCGATCCGGACACGATGGTGGTGGGTTTCGCCGAATGGCCCAAGCTCGGCGAAGTCCTGTTCGACACCGACCGGTCCACGATCAAGCCGCAGTACCTGCCGCTGATGGCGAAGATCGCCGCTGCGCTCGACGAGCTCAGAGGCTATCGCGTGACCATCGTCGGCCACACCGACAAGCGCGCTTCGGACGCCTACAACGTCGCGCTCGGCATGCGCCGCGCCCAGGCGGTGTATGAGGCGATCCTCGCCCATGCCAGCCCGGAGGTGCGCAAGACCTTGCGCGTGGATACAAGCAACGACCCGGACGCCCCCGCCGGCGAGAAAGAGCAATCAGGGGCGACACGATGAAAATCAAACTGCTGGACTACACCCTGATCGGCATCCTGGCCGGACTGTCGTCGGCCGCCGGCGCGCAGCAAAAGCCTGCGGCGGCCGCCGTCGCGCCGGCGGCGCGGCAGCAGCCGGGGACCCCGGCCGCCGCGCCGCCTTCCGGCGCCGGCGCATCCGCATCCGAACCCGCGTTGCAGTGCGGCGACGACGGCTGCGAAAGCGAACAGGGCGTGCTGTTCGAACTGCGCACCCGCGGCAAGCGCCAACCCGAGACCGTCGGCACCACCGAGCGCTCGTCGTCGGAAACCTTGCAGCCCGACCGGCGCGTGACCATCGAGGCCGAAGTGCCCCGTTCGGAATGGCGCGACAAGGCCCAGCCCGGCCGCGCCGTCGCGGTCGGCAAGTGGTCGCTGCAACTGCCCGGCGGCGGCGTGGTGTGGGCGACCGAGGATCCCAACCTCGGCCAGCCGCACATGGCGGTGTCGGCGCCGACGCTGCTCGGGTTCGACAACGGCCGCGTCGTCAAGCCGGTGCGTTTTTACGCGTACAACAACTATTCGGCGTTCATCCGGCGCAGCGAAGTGCTGCTGTACCGCGCGACCGACGCCGACCTGGTGACGCCGATCGCCCGGATCGAGTTGCCCAACGCCGCCGTCGCCGAAGCGCAATGGAACGGCGAGCTCGATCCCCAGCTGCATCTGCGCTCCGGCGACGAACTGGTCTACATCGTTCGCGCCTACGGCGAGGACGGCAGCTACGACGAGACCTATCCCAACCGCCTGCAACTGGTCACCCCGAGCGAAGCCGAGAAGGGCTCGCGGCTGCTGCGCGAGCAGGTGCAGAAGTCGCAAGGCGCAACGTTCAGCGTCGAAGAAGCCGAACAGCGCAGCCAGGTCGACCGCGTGTTCGGGCAGGACAGCCTGCGTCAGCAGAACATCGCCATCTACGGCTCGCGCATCCGCATCCAGGGGCGCAACATCCCCGAGCGCGAATCGATCAAGATCAACGGTCAGGCGCACCCGATCGACCTGGAGCGCAAGTTCGTCGCCGAATACCTGGTGCCGGTCGGCCGGCACCGCTTCGACGTCGAGGTCGCCGGCGGCCAGGGCGGGGCGCTGCACCAGACGCTCGATGTCGACGTCAGCGGCCGCTACCTGTTCGCGGTCGGCCTGGCCGACGTCACCGCTTACAAGGGCAGCACCCGCGGTTCGATCGAGACCGTCGCCAACGACAAGCGCCTGGCCGACGACAGCCTGGTCGTGGACGGGCGGCTGGCGTTCTATCTGAAGGGCAAGTACCGCGGCAAATACCTCGTCACCGCGCAGGCCGACACCCAGGAGCGCGAAGTCTCCGAACTGTTCAACGGCTTCTGGGACGCCGACCCGCAGGACGTGTTCCGGCGCCTGGATCCGGACCAGTACTACCCGGTCTACGGCGACGATTCCACGACCTATCGCGACGTCGACACGATGGGCCGGCTGTACCTGCGCGTGGACTGGGACAAGAACCAGGCGCTGTGGGGCAACTTCAACACCGGCCTGACCGGTACCGAGTACGCCCAGTACAACCGTTCGCTGTACGGCGGCGCGATGAACTGGCGCAGCCGCCGCAGCACCGCGCTCGGCGAGCCGGGCAGCGAACTGCGCGTGTTCGGTTCGCAGGCGCAGACCGCGCCGGGCCATACCGAACTGCTCGGCACCAACGGCAGCCTGTACTACCTCAAGCACGGCGACCTGCTGCCGGGTTCGGACCGGCTCGCGGTGGAAGTGCGCGACCGCACCACCGGCCGGGTGCAGAGCCGGGCCGAATTGGTGCGCGGCGCGGACTACGAGATCGACGAACTGCAGGGCCGTGTGTTGCTGACCCGGCGCCTGGACCAGATCACCCGCCAGAACGTGCCGAGCCTGACCCGCGACACGCCGCTGGACGGTTTCGACCAAGTGCTGCTGGCCGACTACGAGTACGTGCCGACCGGTTTCGATCCGGACGACACCACCCTGGGTTTCCGCGGCAAGCACTGGTTCGGCGAGCATCTGGCCGTCGGCGGCACCTGGGTCGACGAGAACCGCTCCGGCGAGGACTATTCGCTCAAGGGCGCCGACGTCACCTTGCAGGCCGGTCGCGGCACCTTCCTCAAGCTCGAGAGCAGCCGCACCCAGGCCACCAGCGCGCCGATCTTCTATTCCGACAACGGCGGCCTGAGCTTTTCCGAGCTGAACTCCGGGCTGAAGGACCGCAGCGGCCGCGCGCGTTCGGCGGAAGCGCGGGTCAACTTCAAGGAACTCGGCTGGACCCAGGGCGAATGGACCGCCGGCGCGTGGTGGCGCAAGGTCGACCCGGGCTATTCGATCGCCCGCTACGACACCAGCGAGGCGGTGGAGGAGCGCGGCGCCGAGGTCTACGGCGAATTGACGCCGGCGCTGCGCGTATTCGCCCGCTACAGCGTGGCCGAACGCGGCCGGCAGTCGCTGACCCAGGCCCAGGCCTCGGCCGAATGGCGCCTCAACGACGAAACCACGCTCAGCGCCGAAGTGCGCCGAGTGCAGGAAGACCGCGCCAACGGCCTCGACGCCAGCGGCCTGCTCGGCGCGGTGCAGTACAAGCAGCGCTTCGGCAGCCAGCTGGAGCTGTTCGGCACCGTGCAGAAGACCCTCGACGACGACGGCGGCCGCTATGCCGACAACGATTCGGTCACCGTCGGCGGCAAGTACCAGTTCGGCGAACTGTCCAGCGTCGGCGCGGAACTGACCCACGGCAACCGCGGCAACGCGGCCAAGCTCGACGCCGAGTACCGGCTGACGCCGGATCATTCGATCTACGGCGCCTACACCTATTCCACCGACACCAGCGACTACGACCCGCTGTTCGACGACCGCCTGCGCACCGGCTGGACCCTCGGCCAGCGCTGGCGCCTGTCGAACCAGGTCAACCTGTTCAACGAGAGCGTGTTCCTCAAGGCGCCGAACGAATCGGGGCTGGGCCACACCTTCGGCATGGACTTCTATCCCGGCGAGGGCTGGAACCTGGGCTTCGCCCTGACCAAGTCCACGCTCGAACGCGAGAGCGAACTCGGCAACGTGCAGCGCCGCGGCGCCAGCCTCACCGGCGGACGCAGCTCGCTCGACACCCAGTGGCAGAGCAAGCTGGAGTGGCGGCGCGACAGCGGCGCCGAGCGGCGCGAGCAATGGACCAGCACCAACCGCTTCCTGCACAAGTTCGACGACAGCTTCCGCATCGCCGGGCGGTTCAACTACTCGCAGACCAAGGACAAGCTCAACGCCCAGGCCGGCGCCAAGTTCGTCGAGGGCAACCTCGGCTTCGCCTGGCGGCCTTACGACAGCACGCGCTGGGCGTTGCTGGGCAAGTACACCTACCTCTACGACCTGTCCTCGCTGGGCCAGGTCGGGCCGAACATCGCCAGCTACGACCAGCGCACCCAGGTGCTGTCGTTCGAGGGCGTGTACAACCCGAACCAGCGCTGGGAGTTCGCCGGCAAGCTGGCGCGGCGCCAGGGCGAGGTGCGGTTCGGGCGGATGCAGGGCAAGTGGGAGGATTCGGCGACCAGCTTCGCCGCGGTGCAGGCGCGCTACCGCGTGCACGATGTCTGGCACGGCATGGCCGAATACCGCTGGCTCGACGTGCGCAACGGCGGCACCCGCACCGGCCTGACGGTCGGCGTTGATCGCGATCTGGGCAAGAACTTCCGCGTCGGCGTGGGCTACAACTTCACCGACTTCAGCGACGACCTGACCGACTTCGATTACGACCATCGCGGCTGGTTCCTCAATATGGTCGGCAGTTACTGAGTCGGCAGGCGGAAGGGAAACGGGAACGGGCCCGCCGACGCGCAGCGTCGGCGGGCCCGGTTCGTTTGCGACCACGCCGGCCGTCGCCGCGCTTGTGTAAGCTCGCAACGAGCGCCTGCATCGCAGACGGCGATTGCCTGCCCCGCGCGCCCGCTCGCGCCGCGCCCGCCCCCCACTCCGAACCGGACCTTCCCATGCCTTTGGACTGGCGTACCCGACTCGCCCACCCCGACGCCTCCGCGCCCGCCGGCTTCCGTTCCCTGGCCACCCCCGTGTACCGCGGCTCGACCACCCTGTTCGACAGCGCCGCCCACGTGCACGACCACTGGGACCGGCGCGAGACGCCGTACACCTACGGCCTGTACGGCACCCCGACCACGCTGGAACTGGCCGCGCGCATCGCCGAACTCGAAGGCGGCGGCCACTGCTTCATCGCCCCGGGCGGGCAGGCGGCGATCAGCCTGGTCAACATCGCCGTGCTCAAGGCCGGCGGCCACGTGCTGATCCCGGACTGCATCTACGGCCCGCACCGCGAGTTCGCCGACCGCTGGCTCAGCCGCTGGAACATCCGCGCCGAGTACTACGACCCGCTGGCCGGCGCCGGCATCGCCGCGCAACTGCGGCCGGAAACCCAGCTGGTGTGGTGCGAAAGCCCGGGCTCGGCGACGATGGAAGTGCAGGACGTTCCCGCCATCGCCGCCGCCGCCCACGCCGCGGGCGTGCCGGTCGCGCTCGACAACACTTATGCGGCCGGCGTGTTGTTCGACGCGTTCGGCCACGGCGCCGACATCGCCGTGCAGGCGCTGACCAAGTACATCGGCGGCCACAGCGACCTGCTGCTCGGCTCGGTCACCGTGCGCGACGAAGCGCTGTACCAGGCCATCGGCGACGCCCACCAACTGCTAGGCATGGGCGCCTCGCCCGACGACTGCAGCCTGGCCTTGCGCGGCCTGCAGACGCTCGGCGTGCGCCTGGATCATCTGCAGCGCAGCACGCTGGAGGTCGCGCAGTGGCTGCAAACGCAGCCGCGGGTCGCGCGGGTGCGCCATCCGGCGCTGCCCGGCAGCCCCGGGCACGAGATCTGGAAGCGCGATTTCACCGGCTCGGCCAGCGTGTTCTCGGTCGAGTTCGATCCCGCGCTGACGCAGGACGCGTTGGTCGCCTTCATCGACCGGCTGCGCCTGTTCAAGATCGGCTACAGCTGGGGCGGCACCACCAGCCTGGTCGTGCCGCAGTTCTCGCTGCACCGCGACCTGCCGCGCGCCGGCCGCAACCTGGTGCGCTTCAACATCGGGCTGGAACGCAGCGAAGACCTGATCGACGACCTGCGCGTTTCGCTGGCGCAGCTGCCGGCCTGATGCCGGCGCCGGCGTTCGCGCCCTTGTGGGCGCCGACGCCGGCGGGCTGCGGAAACGGGGATCCGCGCACAGTCCGGATGTCGACCGCGCCGCAATGGGGGCCATGTTGCGGCGCGCGGCGGCGCCTACCATCGGAGCGGCGCATCGTCTGCGCAGCCGCAGCGGTGCGCGCAACCCAGCCATCGACACACCGAAGGAGAGGACGATGAAGATGCAAGGAAGGACGCTTGCGGCGATCGCCGCGTTCGTTTTCGGCGCCACCGCCACGCTCGGCGCGAGCGCCGCGGGCGGCGCCTGCGAGGAATGCTGGAGCGACTACTACCGCTGCAAGAACACGCCGGAGTACTGCGACGGCCGCTTGAACGAATGCCTGCTGCGAGGCGACGGCAAATATCCCTGCCCGTTGTGACCGGCGCCGGCGCGAGCCGGGCGATGTTCCGCGACGGCCGCCGGTTTCGGCGGCCGTCGCGCATGCGCGCAGCGCTCCGCCGCATCCGCGGCGCATGCGCGATCCGCTCCGCCAGATCGTTGGCCGGCGGCGATGCGGGTCGAAGCGCTGAACACCTCAGACGGACGCATCAGCGCATGGAATGCATATCCATTGCATGTCGAATGAATACGTCGTGCTCGCATAATGCATCACGTCATGTCCAGGCCGCCTGGTCCTTGCCTTCGTCCCGGAAAAAGCGGCTATGGTGTGCGTTTAGTCAGCCTCGTACGTCCCGCTTCCGGAGCGATCGATGAAGAACCAACGCATGACCCTGAGCCTGGACGCCGGCGAAATGTCCGAGCTCGAACAGATGGCCAGGCGCGGCAACTCCAACAAGACCGAAGTGATCCGGCGCGCCCTGCGCATCTACATGCTGATGGAACAGATGCGCGCGGACGGCAAGGAGCTGCACGTGCAGGATCAGCCCGGCTCGCGCCAGCTCGAACGCTTGGTGTTCGTCTGACCGCGGCGGCCGGCGTTCGCCGAGCGCGGCGACCGGTCGCGGCAACGCCGCCGCGCCTTAACCGATCCGCGCCGCGCCGATATTGATCCGAATCAAGTTCCGCGCGTTCCGCAGCGCAGCGCCGCAGCGCGCCACGCCGCGCTATTGCCGCTGGGCACGAATCGCTCCATGCTGCGCGCACTACGGCCCGTCCGCCTGCGAGTGAGCGCGATGTCCTCCAAATCCAGCGACGCCGTCCCGGCCGCGCAGCCGCGGCTGCTGCTGGTCGACGACGACGCCGACATCCTCGCGCTGTTGGCGCGCTACCTCGGCGCCAACGGCTGCAAGACCGCGGCCGCCGCCAGCGCGGCGCAGGCGCGCGCGGCGGTGGCCTTGGGCGGCATCGATCTGGTCCTGCTCGACCTGGGCCTGCCCGACGAAGACGGCCTGTCGCTGCTGCGCCATCTGCAAACCCAATGGCGCGGCCCGGTGATCGTGGTCAGCGGCCGCGGCGACGCGGTCGACCGCGTGGTCGGCCTGGAACTGGGCGCCGACGATTACCTGGCCAAACCCTTCGATCTGCGCGAACTGCTGGCGCGGGTGCGCTCGGTGCTGCGGCGCGCGTCCGCGCCGGCGCTGGCGCCGGCAGGCGAGAGCCTCGCGTTCGAGGGCTTCCGCCTGGAGCTGTCCGCGCGCCGGCTGACCGACGCGGCCGGCGCCGAAATCGCCTTGACTACCGGCGAATTCCAGCTGCTGCGCGCGTTGTTGCAGCGGCCGCAGCAAGTGCTCAGCCGCGACGAGCTGATGAACGCGCTGCACGGCCGCGAGGCCGGGCCGTACGACCGCACCATCGATGTCGCGGTCGGCCGCCTGCGGCGCAAGCTCGAATCCGATCCGTCCGCGCCGAGCCTGATCAAGGCCGTGCGCGGCGCCGGCTATCTGTTCGCCGCCGCGGTCAGCGCGACATGAGCGCCGACGCCTCCTTCGACGGCCTGTTCGAAGCGGTGCCCGACGCGCTGCTGCTGGTCGACGGCGACGGCCGCATCGTCCAGGCCAACGCCCAGGCCGAGCGCCTGTTCGGCTATGCGCCGGGTGAGTTGCTGGGCAAGGACGTGGAGGCGCTGATCCCGTCCGCCGCGCGCGAGCGCCATCGCGGCTATCGCCAGCACTACATGGCGCGTCCGCACGTGCGGCCGATGGGCGTGAGCGGGCAGAGCCTGATCGGCCTGCGCCCGGACGGCACCCAGTTTCCGGTGGAAATCGCGCTGAGCCCGATCGGCGGCGCGCACGGGCCGCGCTATCTGGCTTCGGTGCGCGACATCTCCGAAACCCAGCGCGCGCGCCAGGCGCTGGTGCGCGCGCGCTACGACGCGCTGGCCGCGCGCATCGGCCAGCTCGCGCTGGAAGCGCAGGACGAGTCGGGCGTGGTCGATGCCTTGCCGCGCTTGCTCGCCGATGCGCTCGACATTCCGGCGGTGGCGGTGCTGTTCGTGTCCGGCGACAGCCAGAGCGTCGAGATCCGCGCCAGCGTCGGCCTCGACGACGATGCCGCGGCGCCGGCGCTGGACGAAGCCGCGCTGCTGGCCGACGTCGGCGCCGGCGAAACCCGGGTGGTCGACGATTTCGCCGCCGCCGCTTCGCGTTTTCCGTTGCGCGCCGCCGCCGGCAGCGGCGTGCTGGTGCCGCTGTTCGACCGCGGCCGGCCGATGGGCGCGCTGCTGGCGCGCGCGCCGCGGCCGCGCCATTTCGATCACGACGCGCTGCACTTGTTGCGGTCGGTCGCGCACCTGGCCGCCGCGTTCGTGCAGCGCCGCCGCACCGAGGAGCAACTGGCGCATTCGCAGCGGCTGGACGCGATCGGCCAGCTCACCGGCGGCATCGCCCACGACTTCAACAATCTGCTGACGGTGATGTCCGGCAGCCTGCAATTGCTGGAACTGGAATGCGCCGACACGCCCGAGGCCGGCGAGCTGATCGCCAGCGCCTTGCGCTCGGCCGGCCGCGGCGCCGAGCTCACCGGCAAGCTGCTCGCGTTCGCGCGCCGCCAGCGGCTGAGCCCGCGCGCGGTCGACGTGCCGGCGCTGCTGCGCGATGTCGAAAGCATGCTCAAGCGCACCCTCGGCGACAGCGTGCACCTGCACGTGGAATGCGTCGCGCCGCTGGCGGCGGCGTATGCCGACCCGAGCCAGCTGGAGGCGGCGCTGCTGAACCTCGCGCTCAACGCGCGCGATGCGATGCCGCGCGGCGGCGAGATCGCGATCGAAGCCCGCGCGCACGAAGCCGCCGCGCGCCCTGGCGGCGACGACGACGGCGAACTGGCGGCCGGCGATTACCTGCGCATCCTGGTCGCCGACACCGGCCGCGGCATGGCCCCGGAGACGCTGGCGCGGGCGATGGAACCGTTCTTCACCACCAAGGAAGCCGGGCGCGGCAGCGGCCTGGGCCTGAGCATGGTCTACGGCTTCGCCAAACAGAGCGGCGGCGACCTGCGCATCGACAGCGCGTTGGGCTACGGCACCCGGGTGGAACTGTTCCTGCCGGCCGCGCGCGCGCCCGCGGCCGCGCCGGCGCCGCCGGGCGGCGCGCACGCGCCGGGCCGCGGCGAGACCGTGCTGGTGGTCGAGGACGACGCGGCGGTGCGGGCGATCGCGCTGGCGTTCCTGCGCGCCTCGGGCTATCGCGCCGCCGCGGTGGCCAGCGCCGGCGAAGCCCTGCGCTATCTGGCCGGCGACGGCGAAGCGGCGGCGATGTTCAGCGACGTCATGCTCGGCGAGGGCATGAACGGCAAGGACCTGGCGGCCGCGGCGCGGCGTTTGCGGCCGGGCCTGCCGGTGGTGCTGACCTCGGGTTACGAGACCGAAACCGCGAACGCCGGCGAAGCGTTCGACTTGCTGCGCAAGCCGTACCGGCGCGAGCAGGTGGCCGCGGCGATCGCGCGCGCGATCGGGCCGCGGCGCGAGGGCGGCTGATGCATGCCGCTACGAAGGCGCGTGATTGTGGGGCGGCCTTCAGTCCGACGCCTTCGGCTCCGGCGCGACTCGGCCGCATTGCGATCTGATCGAAAAGCGTTGGGGCTGAAGCCCCTGCAGAAAACCGAACCCACGGTCCTGTCGCGTCAGTGCACCCGGCCGCCGACAGCGAGCAACTCGCTGAGCGCGGCGCGGTCGCGCAGAACGATTTCGCGGCCCGCCACTTCGATCAGCCCGCGTGCTTGCAGGCGCGACAACGAGCGCGTCACCGTTTCCAACGTCAGCGACAGGAAATTGCCGAGTTCGGCGCGGGTCATGCGCAACTGCAGGCGTTCGCCGCTGAAGCCGAGCGCGTGCAGGCGCGCGGCCAGGTCGAACAGGAAGGTCACCACGCGCTGGTCGGCGCCGAGCGTGCCCAGCGCCAGCATCCAGGTCCAGTCGCGGCGGATCTCGCCCGCGAGCAACGCGGTGATGCGCTCCTGGAACTGCGGCAGCTCGTGGCGCAAGCGCGCGAACGGCACTTCCCACAGCTCGCCGGTGTCCAGCGCGACCGCGTCGCAGGCGTAGGCGCTCATGTCCAGCGCGTCCAGGCCGAGCAGGTCGCCGCGCAGGCGGAAGCCGGTGATCTTCTCGCGTCCGTCTTCGCTGACCAGCGCGGTCTTGAAGCAGCCGGCGTGGACCAGATACAGCGCCGTGCGCGGCTGCCCGGCGCGGAACACATGCTGCTTGGCGCGCACCCGCCGGCGTTGCAGCGGCCAGCCGCGGCGCAGCAGCTCGCGTTGCAGCCACGACTCCAGGCCGTCGTCTCCGGCTTGCGCCGCGTCGGCGCAGGCGGCAGCGGAGTCGGGTTCGGCATAAGCGGCGTGTTCGAGCAACATGGCGGCGGTTCCGGTTCGGCGTTTTGGCTGGGCACAGGCTAGACGCGCGGCTGCGCGCGCCGATTCGGCGGCGGTAACCAGCGGTAACGGTTTGTAACGCGCCCGCGGCGCCGCCGATGCGCGCGCACGGACTTGATCCCGATCAAGAAAGCCGCGCGCCGCGCGGGCAAAGTGGAACGCCTGCGGGTGCGGCCCGCGTCCGCCGGAAGCCCCGTGACCCGCCTGACCCGATTCACCGATGCGCATGCCGTCGACCTGTGGGACCGGCGCTTCCGCTGGCGCAGCGGCGAGCGCCTGCGCGACCGCACGGTCGACGCGACCTGGCAGCGGGTCGCCGCGGCGCTCGGCGGCGGCGGCGGCGACGCCGGCTATTGGCGCAGCCGTTATGCCGCCGCGTTCGGCGCCTGGCAGATCCTGCCCGACCCGCGCCTGCTGCGCCGCGCCGGCACCGAGCGCGCGGTGCCGCCGCTGCGCGCGCCGCGCGCGGCGCTCAACGCCGGCGCGTTCGTGCTCGAACCCGGCGGCGCGCGCGCGCGTTTCGATTTCGAACGGTTCGCCGCGGTCGCGGCGCTGGCGGTGCGCCTGCTCGACGACGCGGCCGAAGCGTTCGGCGCGGACGCCACGGCGCCGTTGCGCCTGGAAGTGGGCCTGATCGGGCTCGCCGACGCGTTCGCGCTGATGGGCGTGGATTATCTCGGCGAACGCGCGCCGCCGCTGGCGCAGTCGGTCGCGCGGTCGTTGGCCCTGGGCGCCCTGCAAGGCGCGGCGCGCCTGGCACGCGAGCGCGGCGAGCGCGGCGACGGCGCGCCGCTGGCGCGGCTGTGGGCCTCGCGCGAGGCGCCGGCGGTGTTGCTGGATGCGGCTGCGAACAACCGCCGCCATGCGCGCCTGACCCGGTTGCGGCCGCAGCCGTCGCTGGCGCGGTTGGCGAACGGCGCCAGCGACGGGATCGAGCCGGCGTGCGCGCGGGTCGGCGCGGGCGAGGGCGCCACGACGCACGCCTTGCGTACGGCGCGGGCCGCCATCGCCGCAGCGATGCAGCCGTGGATCGACGCGCCGCTGCGAACGCGGCCGTAGCGGCGGTCGCCCCCTGTAGGAGCGGCGCGAGCCGCGACCGCGAAACCGCGACTACGACGAAACCGACGCGATCCCGCGTCTGCTCAACGGCGAGCCGCGGCTCGCGCCGTAAGCGCGGTTTCGCGGTCGCGGCTCGCGCCGCTCCTACAAGGGGGAGCAGGCGTAGCGTCCTCAGTGCCCGAAGAACACCGGCAACTGCGCCGATTGCAGCAACTCCCGGGTGACGCCGCCGAGCACCCATTCGCGCAGCCGCGAATGCCCGTAACCGCCGGCGACCAGCAACTGCACGCCGCTGCGTTCGGCGTAGTCCAGCAGCGCGACGGCGACGTCGCGGTCGCCGCCGCGCAGGCTGACCAGATCGGTCGGAATGCTGTGGCGGACCAGGTGCGCGACCATGCGCCGTGCCGAATCCAGCGCCGGATCGTCGTCGCCCTGACCGATCACCACCAGTTCCACCAGCCCGGCTTCGGCCAGCAGCGGCAGCGCGTCGTGCACCGCGCGGGTGGTCTGGCGCGTGGGCTGCCAGGCGATCATCGCGCGCCGCAGCGGCAGGGTCGGGCCACTGTTCGGCGGCACCACCAGCAGCGGCCGGCCGGATTCGAGCAGCAGCGCGGTGAACCACGCATGCAGCGCGGCGACGCCGTGGGCGCGGCCGCCGATGCCGGCGAGCACGCAGACATCGGCGTCGAAGGCTTCGCGCGCGACCGTATGCGGCGCATCGGCGTACAGCGCTTCGACCACGCGCGCGTCCCAACTCACGGTTTCGTCGTCGAGGCGGTTCTTCAAGTCGGCCAGGCGCTGCTGCCCGTGCTCGCGCAATTCCTCGTAGACCGCACCGCAGGTCGGATCCGGAACCAGATCCCAGGCGTGGCCGATCGGCACCGGCAGATCGACGCTTTCCAGCACCGCCAGACGCGCGCTGTGGCGCGCGGCCAGCTTCACCGCCAGACGCAGCGCATCGGCATCGCCGGCGTCGCCGGTCATCGCAATCATCAGGTCCTTGTACATCGGCGTTCTCCGCGGCCGCGGCCGGCCCTTGCCCGCAGTACAGCCGGCTGCGCGCGCGAGGGATTGACCCGGATCAAGCCGCGGCGGTGACCGGCAGCAGCGTTCGCCGCGCGCGGGCGGCATCGGAGGCGGGCGGAGCGGTCGCCGTGCATGGCGACGCGGGTCGTGGCGCCGGCCAAAGCGACCGCCGCGCGCATGGCGGCGGCCGGATCGGTGGGCGGCTTGACCTGGATCAACACGCCGCCGGCCCTGTTGGCTTGCAATGCTCGCAGATTCCCCGGGAGCCGGCCGTGAAAACTCCGCCAGCGCAGCTCGATGAACGCGGCCTCCGCGGCGCCGCCAGGCCGCGCTGGAGCGCGGCGCTGCTGCGCCGCATCGCGCTGACTATCGCCGCCAAGCTGGCGTTGCTGACCGCGCTGTATCTGCTGTTCTTCTCGCCCTCGCACCGCCCGCCGGTCGACGCCGGCGCGGTCGACCGGCTCCTCCTGCACTCAAGGTGATCCCATGCCGGACCTGTACGTCGTCGATCTGTCGCGCCTGCAATTCGCGCTGACTGCGCTCTACCACTTCCTGTTCGTGCCGTTGACCATCGGCCTGGCGCTGATCCTGGCGATCATGGAAAGCGTCTACGTGATGAGCGGGCGCGTCATCTGGAAACAGATGACCCGGTTCTGGGGCGTGCTGTTCGGCATCAACTTCGCCATGGGCGTGGCGACCGGCATCACCATGGAATTCCAGTTCGGCACCAACTGGGCCTATTACTCGCACTACGTCGGCGACATCTTCGGCGCGCCGCTGGCGATCGAAGGGCTGATGGCGTTCTTCCTGGAGAGCACCTTCGTCGGCTTGTTCTTCTTCGGCTGGGACCGGCTCAGCAAGCTGCAGCACCTCACTGTGACCTGGCTGACCGCGCTCGGCGCGAACCTGTCGGCGCTGTGGATCCTGATCGCCAACGGCTGGATGCAGAACCCGGTCGGCGCCGAATTCAACTTCCACACCATGCGCATGGAGATCACCGACTTCGCCGCGGTGGTGTTCAACCCGGTCGCGCAGGCCAAGTTCGTCCACACCGTCAGCGCCGGCTACGTCACCGGCGCGATGTTCGTGCTGTCGATCAGCGCCTGGTACCTGCTGCGCGGGCGCAACGTCGAGATCGCCAAGCGTTCGATGGTGGTGGCGGCGAGCTTCGGTCTCGCCTCGGCGCTGTCGGTGGCGGTGCTCGGCGACGAGAGCGGCTACACCGCCTCGGAAAACCAGAAGATGAAGGTCGCCGCGATCGAAGCCGAGTGGCGCACCCATCCGGCGCCGGCCGCGTTCACCCTGTTCGGCCTGCCGAACATGCAAACGCGCGAGACCGAATACGCCGTGCGCATTCCCTGGGCGATGGGCCTGATCGCCACGCGTTCGCTCGACAAGGAGGTGCCCGGCATCCACGACCTGGTCGAGGAGAATCGCGAACGCATCCGCCGCGGCATCGTCGCCTATCAGGCGCTGCGCGAACTGCGCGCCGACCGCGACAACCCCGACAAGCAAGCTGCGTTCCTGGCCGTGCGCGAGGACCTGGGCTTCGGCCTGCTGACCTTGCGCTACACCCTGGATCCGGCCACCGCCAGCGAAGCGGTCATCGACCGCGCCGCGTGGAGCACGGTGCCGAACGTGCCGGTGCTGTTCTGGTCGTTCCGGATCATGGTCGGCTTGGGCTTCTTCTTCATCGTCCTGTTCGCCGCGGCGTTCTATCTGGCCGCGCGCAACCAGCTGGAAAAACGCTGGTTCCTGCGGCTGGCGCTGTGCAGCCTGCCGCTGCCGTGGGTCGCGGCGGAACTGGGCTGGATCGTCGCCGAATACGGCCGCCAGCCCTGGGCCATCGACGGCGTGCTGCCGACCTTCCTCGGCGTGTCGGCGACCAATTCGACGCAAGTGATCGTTAGCCTGATCGGCTTCGTCGTGCTCTACACCGGGCTGGCCGTGGTCGACGCGGTGCTGATGCTGCGCGCGATCCGCTCCGGGCCCGACCGGCTGAAGTTCTGGCCCGCCACCCGCCAAGCCCACGCCGCGCACACCGTCTGAGGCCCCGTCATGATCGATTACGAACTGTTGCGCGAACTGTGGTGGCTGTTGCTCGGTGTGTTGCTGATCGGCTTCGCCGTCACCGACGGCTACGACCTGGGCCTGGGCGCGATCCTGCGCCTGATCGGCCGCGACGATGTCGAGCGGCGCATGGCGCTGGAAGCGATCGAGCCGAACTGGGAAGGCAACCAGGTCTGGTTCATCCTCGGCGGCGGCGCGGTGTTCGCGGCCTGGCCGCTGCTGTACGCGGCCTCGTTCTCGGCGTTCTACTTCGCCATGTTCCTGCTGCTGGTGGCGCTGATCCTGCGTCCGGTCGGCTTCGCGTTCCGCAACCGCCTGCCGCATGCGCGCTGGCGCGGCGCCTGGGACTGGGCGCTGACCATCGCCGGCGCGGTGCCGTCGCTGGTGTTCGGCGTGGCCTTCGGCAATCTGTTCCTCGGCGTGCCGTTCCACTTCACCGACGAACTGCTGCCGGTGTTCGACGGCAGCTTCCTCGGCCTGTTCCATCCGTTCGCGCTGCTGGCCGGCGCGGTCAGCCTGTCGATGCTGGTCATGCACGGCGCCAGCTATGCCGCGATGCGGGTCGAGGACCCGGTCGGCGCGCGCGCGCGGCGCATCGCCCGCATCGCCGCGTTGGCGGCCGCGGCTGCGTTCGCCGCGGGCGGCGTGTGGCTGCGCACGCTGCCGGGTTCGGCCATCGTAGGCGCCTGGAGCACTGGCGCGCCGTCGGATCCGCTGGCCAAGCAGGCGATCGCGGTCGACGGCGGCTGGTTGGCGAACTATGCCCTGCAGCCGTGGCTGATCGCGCTGCCGGCGCTGGCGTTCGCGGCCTTGCTGGCGGTGGCGCTGCTGGGTTCGCGCAAGTGGAGCTTCATCGCCAGCGGCACGGCGGTGGCCTGCATCATCCTCACCGCGGGCGCGTCGCTGTTTCCGTTCCTGCTGCCCTCGGCCACCGATCCCGCGCACGGCCTGACCGTGTGGGACGCCTCGTCGAGCCAGCGCACGCTGGGCATCATGCTGGTCGCCGCGGCGATCTTCCTGCCGCTGATCCTGGCCTACAGCGCGTGGGCGTTCCGGGTCATGCGCGGCACCGTCACCCGCGCCCACGTGCAGGCGCAGGGCGAACACGAAGGAGGTTACTGATGTGGTACTTCGCCTGGATCCTGGGGCTGGCGCTGGCGTGCAGCTTCGGCGTGCTCAACGCTATGTGGTTCGAGATGCGCGAGGACGAAGAACAAGCGCGCGGCGAAGCGCAGCGGGGACGCTGATGGACGCGGCAGCGTCCGGCGGCTGGGCGCGCGCGCTGTCGCTGCTGCTGGCGGCGGCGCTGTCGCTGGCCTTGCTGTTGCTGCCGGCGATGCGCGGCGCCGGGCTGAGCCCCGGCGCGCACGGCCTGTTGACGCCGCTGGTGATGGCGATCTGCGCCGGCTTCGTCCACGGCGTCGGCTTCCGACCGCGCCGCGGCTGGGCGCGGGCGCTGCTGCATCCGCTGTTGTTGTGGCCGCTGATGCTGGGATTGGCGGCGCTGTGGACGCGCAGCCTGCTGTGACCGCCGCGGCCGGCGCTCAGCGCTGCGCGGTGGCGAGCTTGACGGCGAGCCCGGCGAACACGGTCGCAGCGACGCGGTTCATCCAGCGCTGCGCGCGTTCGGAACGGACCAGATGCCGGCCGATCGCGCCCGCGCTCAGCGCGAGCGCGCCGAACACCAACGCGGTGGCGACGATGAAGGTCGCGCCCAGCGCCAGCATCTGCAAGGTCACCGGGCCGGCCTGCTGGTCGACGAACTGCGGCAGGAAGGCGAGGAAGAAGATCGACACCTTGGGGTTGGCGACGTTCATGACGATGCCGCGCAGGTACAGCTTGCCGGCGCCGCCGCGCGCGCCTTCGCCGTCCCCGACCCGCATCGCCGGCGCGCGCAGCGACTGCCAGGCCAGATACAGCAGATAGGCAGCGCCGGCGTACTTGAGCAGCTCGTAGGCCACGCGCGAGCGTTCGAACAGCGCGGCGACGCCCAGCGCCACTGCGGCGGTATGGACCAGTAGGCCGGTGCACAACCCCAGCACCACCCACAGGCCAGCGCGCTTGCCGCGCAGCGCGGACTGGGTCAGCACGAACACGTTGTCCGGGCCCGGCACGACGGCGAGGAACAGCGCGGTGGCGAAGAAAGCGGTGAGGGTCTGCGGGTCCACGATGGGCTCCGGTGCGGGGATAGCCCATTGGAGGCGAGCGCGCCGCCGCGCGCAAGCGGCGCCTCGCCGCCGTACCGGTTCAGACCATGACCCGCCCGCCGGCCACGTCGAGCACCGTGCCGGTGATCCAGGCCGAGGCGTCGCTGAGCAGGAACAGCGAGGCCATCGCCACGTCGGCCGGTTCGCCGAGGCGGCCGAGCGGGAACGCCGCCAGCATCTGCGCCTGCCGTTGCGGCGGCAGGTTCGCGCGGGTGCGTTCGGTCAGCACCGCCGACGGCGACAGGCAGTTGGCGCGCAGGCCGCGCGGCCCGAGTTCGTGGGCGAGCTGTCGGGTCAGCGCGATCACCCCGGCCTTGGCCGCGGCGTAACCCGCCGGTGCGCCGGCGACGACGCGCGCGCCGGCCGAGGCCATCGTCAACAGCGCGCCGCTGCCGCGCGCGAGCATGCCGGGCAGAAAACACTTCACCGTGAAAAACGTCGCGGTGAGGTTGTGGTCGAGGCTGGAGCGCCACTCGCGTTCGTCGATCTCGTGCACCGGCATCGGCCGGCCGCTGCCGCCGCCGGCGAAGGCGAGGACGAAATCGGGCGCGCCGAACCGCGCCAGCACGGCGTCGCGCATCGCTTCGACCTGGGCCAGTTCGGCGCAGTCGGCGGCGAAGGTATCGGCCTCGCCGCCGGCCTCGCGCAGCGCCGCGGCGCTCGCCGCGAGCGCGTCCGGGTCGCGGCCGTTGAGCGCCACGCGCACGCCGTTGCGCGCCAGCGCCAGCGCGGTGGCGGCGCCGAGCCCGCGCGAGCCGCCGGTGACCAATGCGGTCTTGCCGCGCAGATCGGCGAAGGCGGGAATCGCGGCGGACGGCGCGGGATGCTCAGACGCGGCATTCATGGGTGCGCACTTCCAGGTTGTGGCGGTCGGGATCGAAGAAGTACAGCGACTCGGCCACGCCCATCGCGCCGGCCTGCGGCCCGCTGCGTCCGTCGCGCTGGAACGGCCCGGCGCCGTAAGCGATGCGTTGCGCGAACAGGCGCTCGCGCACGCGCTCGAACCCGCTGCGATCCAGGCGGAAGGCGAGATGGACGCTGTCGCGCGGCGGCTCCTGCAGCAAAGCCAGGGTGGTGCCGGCATCGACCCGCAGCACCCGCAACACCGCGCCGGCGTGCTCGTCGTGCAGGCCGAGGATGTCGCGATAGAAGCGCGCCGATGCTTCGGCGTCGGCGACGCGCAGAATCATGTGGTCCAGGTGCATCGCAACGCTCCGGAGGGGGACGGCGAGGGCGGGATGCGGCGGCGCGACGCTTGTTGCGCGGCCGGCGCGGATGGCAGTCTAGGCGCCGCCGCGGCCGCGGCCCACCGACGCGCGGGCATGGCCGCCATTCGCGAACGCATCGCGCAAACCGGAACGACGACGATGGATTGGGACGACCTCAAGATCGCCTTGGCGATCGCGCGCCACGGCAGCCTCAGCGCGGCGGCGCGCGCGCTCGGCAGCACCCAGCCCACGGTCGGCCGGCGCCTGGACGCGCTCGAGCAGGGCCTGGGCGCGAAACTGTTCGAACGCGAAGCCGGCGGCATGCGCGCCAACGCGCTCGGCCGCAGCCTGCTGGAAGGCCTGGAGCAGATGGACGCCGGCGCGCTGGCGGTGCAGCGGCGCATCGCCGCGCGCGATACCGGGCTCGACGGCGCGTTGACGGTGACCAGCCTGGATTGGCTCGGCGACGAAGTGGTCGCGCCGATGCTGGCGCGCTTCGGCGCCTTGCATCCGGGCGTGGATCTGGAACTGGTCAACGACGTGCGGGTGTTCAATCTGGCCCGGCGCGAAGCCGATCTGGCGTTCCGCTTCGGCCCGTTCGCGCAGGAGAATCTGATCGAGCGCCGGATCGGCGAAGTCGCTTACGCGTTGTACGCGAGCCAGGCCTATCTCGACCGCCACGGCCGGCCCGATCCGGCCGACGGCTGCGACGGCCACGCCCTGGTGCTGATGGATCGCGCCGCCGGCGCGGTCGCGCACGAAGCCTGGCTGCCGCCGCTGGCGCCGCGCGCGCGGGTGGCGCTGCGCGCCAACGGCCTGCGCGCGCATCTGTCCGCGGTGCGCGAAGGCGCGGCGATGGCGGTGCTGCCGTGCTGGCTCGGCGAACGCGAGCCGGACCTGCGGCGCCTGGATCTGGCCCCGCAGCCGGTGGTGCGCGCGGTGCGGGTCGGCTTCCATTCGGACATGCGGCAAACCCCGCGCCTGCGCGCGCTGGTGGATTTCGCCGTCGCCGAATTCGAACGCGAGGCCGACCGCCTGTGCCCACCCGCCCTGCGTCCGCAGACGCGCCCCCTGTAGGAGCGGCGCAAGCCGCGACAACGCACCTGCGGTGCCACCGCGAGCACACAACGAAAACGAGGCGTTAACGTAATCTCGACCACGCTGAAGCGCGCCTGCACGCGCCTGCGCATCGTCACCGCGAAACAACTTCGCCTGCGCGAGGATCGATCCACGAGCTCGGGTTCCCCGATGCGCCACATGCCGCAGGAGGTTTCGCATGCTGCACTATGCCGTCGTATTCTTCGTCATCGCCCTGATCGCCGCCGTGCTGGGCTTCACCGGCATCGCCGGCGCCGCCAGCAACATCGCCTGGATCCTGTTCGTGGTGTTCGTGGTGCTGGCGGTGATCTCGTTGCTGCGCGGCCGCCGTCCGGTGGCGTAAACCGCAGCGTAAGCCGGGCATTCGCCCTTCGCGGCGCGCCGCTCAAGCGCCGCATGCAGCCGGGCCGGTTCGCCGGCCCGGCTTCGTTTTGCGGCGCTCAGCCGCGCAGTCCCATCGCGGCGCACGCCAAGGCCGCCAACGAACTCAGGCTGCGCACGTGGTTCCAGCGCATCCAACGCGAGAGATAGCCGGCCCAACGCGCCGCGGCGTCGGCGCCGTCCGTATCGACCCGGGCCAAAGCATCGTTCATCGGCACATTGCGCACGACGGTGACGGCGAAAGTCCCGGCGCAGTACAGCAGGCTCGCCGCCGCCGCCCATAGCGCCGGCCGCAACGGCCACGCCGCGAACGCCAGTGCGGCGGTCAACAGCGACAGCGGCGCAAGGCCCACGAATACCGGCAGAAACAGGCGGTTCAGCACGACCCGGTTGATCGCCTGCATCGCCGCGACCGCCTGCGCCGGCGGTCGCTGCGCCAGCGCGTCCATCACGCAGATCGAGAACGCGTAGAAGAAGCCGGCCATCAGGCCGAGCAGCAGGGTCTCGACGAAGGCCAGGGCGTGCACCACGGCGGCGAGGTCCATGACGCGCTCCGCAAACGCCGCGACGGCGCGGCGCGGGCGATGGTAGCGCCGCGCTCGGCGCCGCCGGCTACCGTCCGGCGGGCGATGACAAAGCTCAGCGGCGCGTCGTCTTGGGTCTCGCGCGCGTGGCCGGCGCCAAGGCCGCGCGGAAGTGCGGGGCCTGGGCGCGCAGGTACGTCCACAGCCGTTCGGCCACCGGCCCGTGCGCGCGGTCGGCGCGGCGCGCGGCGACCACGCGCTCGCTGCGCCCCGGCAGGTAGCGGCCGGCGATCGACAGCAGCCGCCCGTCGCGCAATTCCTCCTCGACCAGAAACCCCGGCATATGGCCCCAGGCCAGGCCGTGCGCGATCAGATCCTTCTTCATCAACTGATCGGCCACCGTGCATTGCGGCGCGCCGTCGATGGTGAAGTAGTCCACCGGCGGCGAATGCCGCGCGCTGTCGCGCATGACGCATTGGGTGAGGCCGCGCAACTGGTCGGGGCGAATCGTGCGGTCGATGGGGAAGGGCAGGAAGCCGGGCGCGACCACCGGCACCATCGTCGCTTCGCCGAGCGCGATCGCGTCCACGCGCGCGTCGCCGGCGTCGATGCGGTGCACGATCAGGTCGGCGCTGCCGTCGAGCAAACGCTCGCGCGGCCCGCTGACCGATTCGAAGTGCAGGTGCAGGCGCGTATTCGAACACTGCGCGAAGAAGCGGCCGAGCACCGCCAGCGCCTGCGGGCGCGGGCACAGGTCGCCGAGCACGATATGCAGCTCGCTTTCCTCGCCCATCGCGAGGTGCTCGGCATGCGCGCGCAGTTGTTGCAGTTCGCCGAGCAGGCCTTGCGCGCGGCGCTGGAACGAGCGTCCGGCCGCGGTCGGCGCGACCCGGTAGCCGCTGCGGTCGAGCAGTTCCAGGCCGAGCTGGCGTTCCAGCCGCGCGACCGCGGCGAACACCGCCGGGTGCGAACGGTGCAGCGCCGCCGCGGCGGCCTGGAAGCCGCCGGCCCGGACCACCGCGTCGAAGCATTGCAGGTCGTGCAGGGTGAATCCGGACATGTCCGCTTTATCTACAAGGATATTGCGATCTTTGTAATATCAATCCGGGCGCCCGGCAACCAGGATGCACGGCATGCGGCGGCATCGTCCCGCGATGCCCGAGCCGCGATACCGATCTTTCCAGGAGTCCGTCCGTGTCCACTTCCGCCAGCGTTTCCTCGCACATCCTCACCGGCGACGGCGTCCGCATCGCCTACCGCTTCGACGGCGATCCCGGCCTGCCGGTGCTGCTGCTGTCGAACTCGATCGCCACCGACCTGCATATGTGGGACGCGCAGATCCCGGCGTTGAGCCGGCGCTTTCGCGTGCTGCGCTACGACGCGCGCGGCCACGGCGCGTCCGATGCGCCGGCCGGCGCCTATTCGCTCGACCGGCTCGGCCGCGACGTGCTGGAACTGCTCGACGCGCTGCGCCTGGACAGGGTGCACTTCCTCGGCCTGTCGCTCGGCGGCTTCGTCGGCCAGTGGCTGGCGGTGCGCGCGCCCGAGCGCATCGACCGGCTGGTGCTGAGCAACACCTCGGCCCATCTCGGCCCGGCGGCGGTATTCGACGAGCGCATCCGCGAGGCCGAGGCGGCGACCGACATGCGCGCCATCGCCGAGCAGTTTCTGCGCAACTGGTTTCCCGAGGCGATGCTGGAAGCGCGCGACCCGCGGGTGGAACCGTTCCGCAGCGCGCTGCTGAAGCAAAGCGCGACCGGCCTGGCCGGCAGCTTCGCCGCGGTGCGCGACGCGGACCTGCGCCGCACGCTCGGCCTGATCGCCGCGCCGACCTTGGTCATCGCCGGCGAGTTCGATCCGGTGGCCTTGCCCGAACACGGCCGCGCCATCGCCGCGGTGGTGCCCTGCGCGCGCCTGATTACGCTGCCGGTGGTGCATATGGCCAACGTAGAAAGCGCCGATGCGTTCGAGCAGGCCGTAGTCGATTTCCTGACCGCGGCTTGAACCTCGGTTTGCGCGACCGCCGGCGCGGTCGCGTCGCCGGCTTTGGAGTATCGTCGGTCGGTCCTTCCGCCCGCAGCGCGCTCATGACCGACCAACGCGAACGCCGCAAGGCCGATGCCAGACTGGTAAGCCCGGTGGGTCTGCGCGCCGGCCTCAACCGCGCTCAGCTCGACGCCTTGGCGACGCTGGAACAACTCGGCTGGGAGCTGCGTTTCGTGCGCCGGCCGATGTTCCTGGATCCGATCCCGGTGGTGTTCCAGCGCGACGGCGAGCGTTTCGTGGTGGTCGAGGCCGACGGCTCGTTGAACGAGAATCCGGGCTTCCGCATCCGCCGCTGAGCGCGGCGCTGAACGCCGGCCCAGCGCCGCGGCGCGCTTACGCAAAAGATACCCGCGCTTCGCGCGCGGCTTACGATTGAAATTCTTTAATCCTTCCGCCAGCACCACGACAGCCCGGCGGACTGAGGATCACAGGCACGCGTCCGGCAGCCGCGATCGTCGCTGACATCCCGTCAGCCTCCTCAGAAGGAGTCCGAAGCATGTTCGCCTTGTCCTGTCATCGTCCGTCCCATCGCCGTCGCCTCGCCGCCGCGGCGCTGGCGCTCGTCTTGCCGGTTGCGGCCCTGTCCGCGAATGCGTTCGAACGCCACGGCGGCGCGTTCGAGCCGCAGCGCGCGCCGCACGGCTACCAGCGCATGGAGCCGCCGCGCGGCGTCGAGCTGCGCCCGCACCAGTTCGACCGCGGCTACTTCGCCCACAACTTCCAGGCCCGGCGCGGCTACCGCATCGGCCCCTGGCGCGCGCCGCCGGGCTTCGTCTACCGGCGCTGGAGCTACGGCGAATTCCTGCCGCGCGCGTACTGGGGGCCGGAGTTCGTGCTCGCCGATTTCTGGCTGTTCGGCCTGGACATCCCGCCGGTCGGCTACGAATGGGTGCGCTACGGGCCCGACGCGCTGCTGATCGATCTGCGCAGCGGCGAAGTGGTGCAGACCGTGTACGACAACTTCCTGTGAGCGCGCGCCGGAGCCGCGGCTCCGGCGCGGCCGCCTCGCGATCCCTCCCTGTCCGATTTCCCGCAACGGAGCCGCTCCGATGAATCCCCGTCTCGCTGTGTTCGCGGCGGTCGCCGCATTCGCGTTGTCCGTCCTGCCGGCGTTCGCCGCCCCGCCCAAACCGGCGCCGCAACCCGCTGCCTTGCCGAGCTACGAATCGCTCGACAGCAACGGCGACGGCGTGGTGACCTTGCCCGAGGTGACGGTGCGCGCGCCGGAACTGGCCAAGCGCATCGTCCATTGCGATGCCGACCGCGACCGCCGGCTCAGCCGCGAGGAATACGCGGCCTGCAAACCGGCGCCGCCGCCGCCGCACGCCGGCTGAGCCGGCGCGCTGCGCACCGGCGCACCGTTCGCCGCCGCGCGCGGACGCTTGCATGCGCGATGCATGTTTTCGCCGTATTCCTGCGGCCGCGGCGCGGTGGTAGCCTGCCGGCTCGGCGCGTAGCTGCGCCGGTTATCGGCAGGCCCGCGCAGCGGCGGGCATTCGGGAGTCGCGCATCAAAGTCCTCGTCCTCGGCAGCGGCGTGATCGGAACCACCGCGGCCTATTACCTCGCCAAGGCCGGCCATCAAGTCGACGTGATCGATCGCCGCGGCGCGCCGGCGATGGAGACCAGTTACGCCAACGCCGGCGAAGTCTCGCCGGGTTACTCGGCGCCGTGGGCGGGGCCGGGCGTGCCGTTGAAGGCGATCAAATGGCTGGCGATGCGGCACCGCCCGCTGGTGATCCGGCCCGGCCTGGATCCGGCGCTGTGGCGCTGGTGCCTGGCGATGCTGCGCAACTGCACCCAGGCGCGTTACCGCATCAACAAGGGGCGGATGGTGCGGCTGGCCGAGTACAGCCGCGACTGTCTGCGCGAACTGCGCGAGGCGACCGGCATCGAGTACGACGCGCGCCAGCGCGGCACGCTGCAATTGTTCCGCAGCCAGCATCAGCTCGACGACACCGGCAAGGACATCGAGATCCTGCGCGAGTCCGGCGTGGAGTATCAGCTGCTCGACCGCGACGGCTGCGTCGGGCACGAGCCGGCGCTGGCGCGGGTGCGCGACAAGTTCGCCGGCGGTCTGCGCCTGCCCGGCGACGAGACCGGCGATTGCTTCAAGTTCAGCCAGAATCTCGCGCAGATGGCGCAGGCGCTCGGCGCGCGTTTCCATTTCGGCGTCGAACTCGCCGGTTTGGAGGCGCAAGGCGGGCAGTGGCGGCGCGCGCGCACCAATGCCGGGACGTTCGAGGCCGATGCTTGCCTGCTTGCCTTGGGCAGCTATTCGCCGCGCTGGCTGGCGCCGCTGGGACTGCGCATCCCGGTGTATCCGGTGAAGGGTTATTCGCTGACCTTGCCGATCGTCGATGCGGCCCGCGCGCCGGAGTCGACGGTGATGGACGAGACCCACAAGGTCGCGCTGACCCGGCTCGGCGACCGCATCCGCGTCGGCGGCACCGCCGAGCTGGCGGGCTACGACCTGCGTCTGCACGATGCGCGGCGACGCACGCTCGAGCATGTGGTCGGCGATCTGTTCCCCGGCGGCGGCGACGCCGCGCGCGCCGAGTTCTGGTGCGGCCTGCGGCCGATGACGCCGGACGGCACGCCGCTGCTCGGCGCCACCGCGGTGCGCGGCCTGTATCTGGCGACCGGGCACGGCACCTTGGGCTGGACGATGGCGGCGGGCACCGGCCGGGTGCTGGCCGATCTGATCGACGGGCGTACGCCGCAGATCGATATGGAAGGCTTGGGGACCGAGCGCTACGCGCGCTGAGGCGCGCGCGGCCGGGCTCGGAGGCGTCGCGGAGAAGTCGTGGCCGCGCGGTCGCGCAACCCACCTGTCGTCATGCCCGCGAAGGCGGGCATCCAGGGCTTCACCGCGACGCTTCCTCCCGCTCGGCGGTCGCATTGCGCAACCCACCTACCGTCATGCCCGCGAAGGCGGGCATCCAGGGCTACACCGCGACGATTCTTCCCGCCGGTCATTCCGGCGTACGCCGCAACCCATTCGATTTTTGCCTGCATCCGCGAAGGCGAAATACAAAGACATCGCAACAGCGTCGCAATGAAGCCCTGGATGCCCGCCTTCGCGGGCATGACGGCAAGCAGGTTGCGCGGCGAAACTCCCGGCCGTCGTTGCGGCGACCGGCGCAGTCCACGCGCCGTCGCGCTACGCGCTCACTTCAACATCGGCCCCAACTTGCTCCAGACATGATCGCGCAGCTTCGGCTGCGCCGCCGCGGTCGGATGCAGATTGTCGTTCTGGAAATTGTTGCGGTCGGCCGCCACGGGTTCGAGCAGGAACGGCAGCAGCTGGGTCGAATACTTCTGCGCCAGCTCGCGGTAGTTGCGCTCGAAACCCTCGGTGTACTCGCGGCCGAGGTTCGGCGGCATGCGCATGCCGATCAGCAGCACCTGCGCCTTGGCCGCCTGCGCGGCCTGGATCATGCGTTCCAGGTTGGCCCGGCTCTGCGCCAGCGGCAGGCCGCGCAGGCCGTCGTTGGCGCCCAGTTCGATCGCCACCACCGCGGGCCGGTTGCGCTGCAGCTCGCCGGCGATGCGCGCGGCGCCGCCGGCGGTGGTCTCGCCGCTGATGCTGGCGTTGACCACGCCCCAGCCCGGTTTGGTCTGGGCGATGCGCTGCGCGGTCAGCGCGACCCAGCCCTGCGGCGCGGCCAGGCCGTAGCCGGCCGACAGCGAGTCGCCCATGAACAGCACCGTGCGCTGGGCCTTGGCCGCGGGCGCGGCGGCGGGCGCCGGCTTGGCCGCGGGCGCGGGCTGCGCCGCTAGCGGCGCGGCGGCGGCGAGCAGGGCCGCTGCCAGCAGCGCGCCCGCCAGCAGCGGGCGGGCCAGCAGTGGGCGAGCCAGAAGCGGGACGGCGGCCGGTCGGACCGGACTTATGGCCCATTGAAGCCGGCGCCCCGGCCCCGCATATGGTTGTTTCGCACGGCGCGAACTCTTAAAGATCATTTAATAACGTCTCCCGAAGATGCGGCGAGGCAAGCAGAAGGACGATCATGGCAGTTTCCGACCTGAGCGCAGCGATCATGGCCGACGATATCGGCGAAAACGATGAACGAGCGCAGACCGACCGCAACGGCGCCGCGGCGCCCGCGCGTCCGATCACCCTCGACGTGCGCGACCTCGGCAAGCGGGTGACGCTGCCGTCGGGCGAACTCACCATCCTCGATGGGGTCGGTTTCGCGATCGCCAAGGGCGACACGGTCGCGATCGTCGGCGCGTCGGGCTCCGGCAAGAGCACGCTGCTGTCGCTGCTGGCCGGGCTGGATTCGCCCAGCGCCGGCACGGTGACGCTCGACGGCGAAACCATTTCCGCGCTCGATGAGGACGGCCGCGCGCGCGTGCGCGGCGAGAAGGTCGGCTTCGTGTTCCAGAGCTTCCAACTGCTGCCGTCGCTGACCGCGCTGGAGAACGTGATGCTGCCGCTGGAACTGCGCGGCGACCGCGACGCGCAGGCGCCGGCGCGCGCGATCCTCGACAAGGTCGGCCTCGGCCAGCGCCTGGACCATTACCCGCGTCAGCTGTCCGGCGGCGAGCAGCAGCGCGTGGCGCTGGCGCGCGCGTTCGTGACCCGGCCGTCGCTGCTGTTCGCCGACGAGCCGACCGGCAATCTCGACACCCACACCGGGCAGGCGATCATCGAACTGTTGTTCCAGCTCAATGCCGATGCGGGCACGACCTTGATCCTGGTGACCCACGACGATCACCTCGCCGAACGTTGCCACCGCCGCATCCGCCTGGACAGCGGCCGACTGGTGCGCAGCTGAGATGGGCCGCACGATCGCGATGGCGTGGCGGCAGCTGCGCCGCGACCTGAAAGCCGGCGATGTGCGCATCCTGCTGGCCGCGCTGGTGCTGGCGGTGCTGGCGGTGACCGCGGTCGGCTTCGTCACCGACCGCGCCGAACGCGCGCTGGCGATCGAGGCCAATCGCCTGCTCGGCGGCGACGCCGTGGTTCGCGCCGACCAGCCGATCGCCGGCAAGTTGCGCGAAGCCGCCAACGCGCCGGAACTTCGCCGCGCCGAAGCCACCGAACTGCAAACCATGATCCGGGTCGGCGAGCGCCTGCAGCTCGGCGACCTGCGCGCGCTCGGCGCGGGCTTCCCGCTGCGCGGCGCGTTCCGCATCGCCGAGCGCGCCGGCGGCGCCGAGCGCGACGCGCCCGGCGTGCCCGCGCCGGGTACGGTGTGGATGAGCCAGGCCGGCGCCGACACCCTCGGCGCGAAGATCGGCCAGGAGATCGCCCTCGGCGACGCGCGCCTGCGCCTGGCCGCGCTGGTGACGCAGGAACCCGACGCGTCGCTGGATTACTTCAACATCGCGCCGAAGGTGTTCCTCAACCTCGCCGACCTGGCGGGCACCGGTTTGATCCAGCCCGGCAGCCGCATCCGCTATCGCCTGGTCGTGGCCGGCCCGGCCGCGGCGGTGGAGCGCTTCGTCGCCGCGGCCAAGCCCGCGCTCGGCCGCGGCCAGCGCCTGGAAACCATCGCCGACGCGCGCCCGGAAGTACGCTCCGCGCTCGACCGCGCCGGCCGCTTCCTCGGCCTCGCCGCGCTGGTGTCGGTGGTGCTGGCGGCGGTCGCGGTGGCGATGGCCGCGCGCCGCCACAGCGAGCGCCATCTGTCCGGCACCGCGGTGATGCGCTGCCTCGGCGCCAGCCAGCGCACCCTGGTCGGCATCCATGTCGGCGAGATGGTGCTGCTGGGCCTGCTCGCCAGCGCGATCGGCGTGGCGCTCGCGTTCGCCCTGCAATGGGCGATCGGCGGTTGGCTGGAGCAATCGCTGAAGATGTCGATTCCGCCGGCCGGATGGCTGCCGGCGCTGCAAGGTTTCGGCGTCGGCCTGGTCGTGCTGCTCGCGTTCGGCGCGCCGCCGGTGCTGGCGCTGCGCCGGGTGCCGGCGCTGCGCGTGCTGCGCCGCGACCTCGACGCCAGCGAACCCAGCGCTTGGCTGGTCGCGATCGCCGGGCTCGGCGGGCTGGCCGCCTTGCTGTGGTGGAAAGCCGGTTCGCTGATGCTCGGCGCGTACATGCTGGTCGGCATCCTGCTGACCTTCGCGGTGCTGGCCTTGCTCGCGCTGGGCCTGATCGTGCTGGTGCGGCGCCTGCGCTCGCGCCTGCGCGGCGCGCTGCGCTACGGGCTGGCCAACGTCAGCCGGCGCGCCGGAGCCAGCATCGCCCAGGTGTCGGCGCTGGGTTTGGGCCTGATGGCGCTGCTGCTGCTCACCTTCGTGCGCACCGATCTGCTCGACCGTTGGCAACTGGCCTTGGCGGCCGACGCGCCGAACCGCTTCATCATCAACGTGCAGCAGGACCAGATGGCCGATGTGCGCCGCTTCATCGGCGAACAGGGCATCGGCGCGCCGACCTTGTTCCCGATGATTCGCGCGCGGCTGGTCAGCCACAACGGCCAGCCGGTCACCGGCGACAGCTACGCCGCGCGTGGCGACCGCGCCAAGCAGCTGGCCGAGCGCGAGTTCAATCTGTCGGTGAGCGATGCGCTGCGCGACGACAACAAGATCGTCGACGGCAAGTTCTGGGCGCCGCACAAGCTGGCGCAGCCGGAGGTGTCGGTCGAGGAAGGCTTCGCCGAAACCCTGGGCTGGAAGGTCGGCGACCGGATCGGTTTCGACATCGCCGGGCAGCCGTATCAGGCGAAAATCACCAGCCTGCGCAAGGTCGATTGGGAAAGCTTCAAGCCGAACTTCTTCGTGATCGGCTCGCCCGGCTCGATGGACGGCTACGCGGCCAGCTACATCACCGCGATCAGCGTGCCGGCGGCCAATACGCGCTTCACTTCGCAATTGGTCGAGCGGTTCCCGAACCTGTCGGTGATCGACGTCGAGCAGGTGCTCAAGCAGGTGCGCAGCACCGCCGACCAGGTCTCGACCGTGGTCGAGGTGGTGTTCTACTTCTCGCTGTTCGCCGGCGTGCTGGTGTTGATGGCGGCGGTCAGCGCGAGCCAGGACGAGCGCCTGCTCGAAGGCGGGGTGATGCGCGTGCTCGGCGGCAGCCGCTGGCAGCTGCGGCTGGCGCAGGCTTCGGAGTTCGCGGCGATCGGGCTATTGTCGGGGTTGGTCGCGGCGATCGCGGCCTCGGTGCTGGCCGGCGTGGTCGCGGTGCAGGTGTTCGATCTGCCGTGGTCGTTCGACTGGCGCATGGCCGCGGCCGGCGGCGCGGCGGGCATGCTCGCGGCGTTGGCGGCGGGGATGTTCGCGACGCGGCGGGTGTTGGATGCGCCGCCTTCGGTGACGTTGCGCGAACTGCAGAACTGAGGCCGCGTTGCCCTCATCCGCCCCTTCGGGGCACCTTCTCCCGCTAGCGGGAGAAGGGACAGCGAGCGACGCTTGCGCTTTGAAGCCCCTCTCCCGCTTGCGGGGTGAGGGGCCGCGCTTGCGAGCCACTGGCTCGCGCGGCGCCGAACGCCCGAACGCCATGCGTTCGGGCCGGGGTGGGGTTGGGGTGAGGGCCGCCGCTAAACGCTCAACTGCGGCTCCGCCTCGAACCTGCGCGCATACCCGCGCTCCTCGGCCACGCGTTCGATTTCGCCGTCGGCCAGTTCCGGCGCCGCATACACCGCATACGCGATCTCGCCTTCGCGCAATCCCACGTGATGCAGCCGATAACGCGCAGTGCCGCTGCCGGTGTTCGGCGGATAGTGGCGCGGCGGCGCGCCGCCTTCCAGATCGAGTTCGCTGTTGTCGACAGTGCCGCCGACGAAGAGGGCTCGCATCGCGAAACGCTCCTGTGATGGACCAGGTTTCATCCTCGCGGCGCGCGCGTTGGCTGCGGATGAAGCGGATGTTGCCGCGATGCGAAACGGCCGGCCCGGATCATTCGCCCGGCGAGAGATGCCCGGAGAACACCCGATGCTTCGGATGCAAGCGCAGCCACGCGGTCTGCGCGAGCAGCAATACGCCGATGCCGGCCGCGGTCCACGCCGCCACCGTCGCGCCCGGCAGGGCCGATGCGGATTGTTTCGCGTACACCCCGGCCAAACCCCACAGCGCCGCCAATACGAATCCGGCGCTGCCGCGCAGGCGCGCGTTCAACGCCAGCAACACCAGCGCCGCGGCCGCGAACAGGCCCAGGCTCCAGTCCAGCATCGCCTGGGTCGGCAGCAGCCGGTAGGCCACGATCACCTGCGCGGTGTTCAGGAACGCCGCCAGCGCCAGCCAGCCGGCGTGCAGCGACAGCGCGAACGTGGCCCAGCCGCGCTGGCCCGGCAGCGGCGTGGGGTCGCGCGCCAGCGCCACGGCGGCCCAGGCCAGGCAGGCCAAGGCCAGCCAGATCGTCGCCAGCGCCAGCCAGAACCACTGCTGCGAGAACAGCGGCATCCACAACGCGGTCAGGGTGAAGCCGGCCGCGGCCGCGGGACGCACCCGCTGCAAGGTGTCGTCCTCGCGCCGGCGCGACCCCAGTTGCCACACGGCGAAGGCCAGATCGAGCAGGAAAATCAGGCCCCAGATCGCGAAGGCGTAGCCGGCGGCGACCAGCAAAGTGGGGTAGCGGTCGGAGATTTCGCCGTTGTCGGGGCCGAAATAGCCTTGCTGCGAAAACCAGGCCACCGCCGGCATCAGTGCGGCCGCGATCAGCACGGGCAGGCGCACGGGCGCTCCTTGCGTCGATTGCGATGCCACACCCTAACCCGCGCCCGCGTAAAATCGGCGCGATGAACCTTTCCGCCCTTCCGGCTAGTGCCCGCCATGCGCGTTGACCGATCCGACGACGCGCTCGAGACCCTGTTCCAACCCATCGCCGACGGCGTGTTGGCCTGGCCCGGCGAGGCCTTGTTCCTGCGCGCGCGCGACGGCCTCGGCCTGCGCCAGGCGCCGCGGCCGGGGCTGGTGTGCGAGCAGGACTTCAAGCCCGCCGCCGACGCGCTGGAGCGCGGCGGCCTGGACGTGGTCGATCTGGAAGCGCTGGATCCGCAGCGCCGTTTCCCGCTGGTGCTGGTGCTGCCGCCGCGCCAGCGCGAGGAGGCGCGCGCGCTGTTCGCCCAGGCCGTGGCGCGCTGCGCGCCGGGCGGGCGGGTGCTGGCCTGCCTGCGCAACGACGAAGGCGCGCGTTCGGGCGAAGACGACCTGGCCAAGCTCGCCGGCAAGGTCGGTCACCTGTCCAAGCGCAAATGCCGCGCGTTCTGGACCGCGCCGCTGCAAGGCCCGGCCGACCCCGCGCTGGCGCGCGCCTGGGCCGCGCTGGACGCGCCGCGCGAGATCCTCGGCGGCCGTTTCCGCAGCCGCCCCGGCGTGTTCGCCTGGGACCGCATCGACCCGGCCTCGGCCCTGCTCGCCGCGCACCTGCCGGCCGATCTGTCCGGCCGCGCCGCCGACCTCGGCGCCGGTTACGGCTATCTCGCCGCCGAACTGCTGGCGCGCTGCCCGCGCATCGCCGCGCTCGACCTGTACGAAGCCCAGGCGCGCGCGGTCGCGCTGGCCCGCCACAACCTCGACGGCGCGCGGGTGCCGGTGGAAAGCTTCTGGCACGACGTCACCGCCGGACTGCCGCGCCGCTACGACGTCATCGTCAGCAACCCGCCGTTCCACGCCCAGGGCCGCGAGGAGCGCCCCGACATCGGCCGCCGCTTCATCGAAGTGGCGGCGCAGTCGCTCGAGCGCGGCGGCCGTTTCTGGATGGTCGCCAACCGCCACCTGCCGTACGAACACGCGCTCGGCGAACACTTCGGCGAAGTCCGCACCGTCGCCCAGGACGGCGGCTTCAAGGTGGTCGAAGCGCGCGGCGCGCGGGGCCGGGCATGAAGCTGGTCAAGCTGATCGCCAATCTCGGCTACGGCAGCCGCAAGGACGCCGCGGCGATGTTCCGCCAGGGCCGCGTCACCGATGCCGACGGCGAAGTGCTGTACGCCGACGATCAGGTCGATCACGCTGCGATCCGCATCGACGGCGAACCGCTCGACCCGCCGGCCGGCCTCGCGCTGATGCTGCACAAGCCGGTCGGCTACACCTGTTCGACCAAGGACCCCGGCCGCGTCGTCTACGACCTGCTGCCGCCGCGGTTCCGCCTGCGCTCGCCGTTGCTGTCGCCGGTCGGCCGGCTCGACCGCGACACCAGCGGCCTGCTGCTGATGACCGACGACGGCGCCTTGCTGCACCGGATCGTTTCGCCGAAAGCCAAGCTCGGCAAGGTCTATGAAGCTACCCTGGCCTCGGACCTGCGCGGCGACGAGGCGGCGGTGTTCGCCAGCGGCGAGCTGATGCTGGAAGCGGAAAAAACCCCGCTGGCGCCGGCCGCGATGGAAACGCTGGCGCCGCGGCAGGCGCGGCTGACCCTTACCGAAGGCCGCTACCACCAGGTGCGGCGGATGTTCGCCGCGGTCGGCAACCACGTCGACGCGCTGCACCGCGCGCGCATCGGCGGCCTGTCGCTGCAAGACCTGCCGAGCGGGCAATGGCGCACGCTCGATTCCACCGATCTCGAGACTCTGTTCCGTGGCTGACACCGCCGTAGCTTTGGATTTCGTCCCCGACGCCGTGTTGTTCGACATGGACGGGCTGATGCTCGACAGCGAGCAGGCGATGCTGGAAACCTGGCGCGAGGCGGCGATCGCCGAAAACCTCGCGGCCGAAGACGCGGTGTGGCTGGCGATGGTCGGCATGCACGACCGCGCCAGCCTCGCTCACCTCAGCGGCCACTTCGGCGACGACGCCGCGGTCCGTTTGCGCGACACCAGCTACCGCCTCTACGACGCGCGCGTCGCCGCCGGCCTGCCGCGCAAGAGCGGTTTGCTGGAATTGCTCGACCTGCTCGAAGCGCACGGCGTGCCCAAGGCCGTCGCGACCTCGACCCAGCGCCCGCGCGCGCTGGCCAAGCTGGCCGCGAGTGGGCTGATCGGCCGCTTCGACGCCATCGTCGCCGGCAGCGACGTCGAACATCCCAAGCCGGCGCCGGACATCTACCTGCTGGCCGCGCGCGAACTCGGCGTCGACGTGCGCCGCTGCGTGGTGCTGGAGGATTCCGAACCCGGCGTGCGCGCGGCGCTGGCGGCCGGGGCGACGCCGATCCAGGTGCCGGACCTGGTCGCGCCGGGCGCGGAGCTGCGCGCGTTCGGCCATCGCATCGTGGCGTCGCTGGAGCAGGCGCGCGGGTTGTTGGAGCGGGTGCTGGCGCGCGGCGCGGCGCAGGCCGGTTGAGCCTGCGCCGTGGGTGCGTTCAGCCGCTGAAATTCCAGTCCGACAGCTTGCGCCAACCGTCGGCGCCGAGCTTCTCCAGCGTCGCCAGATTGCGTTCGACGATCGCGTCGGGGTCCGGAAACGCCGCCACCGCGCGCTCCACGCTGCTTTCGCGCAGCAGGTGCAGGGTGGGGTAGGGCGAGCGATTGGTGCAGTTGCCGACGTCGTCTTCCGCGGTGCCGGCGAACTGGTACTGCGGATGGAAGCTGGCGATCTGGATTTCGCCCTCCAGGTCCAGCAGCGCCACCGCTTCGTCGGCGAGGTCGAGGAAGTCGTTGAATTCGAGAAAATCGTTCAACGCCTGCGGATGGATCAGCAAGGTGGTGTCGATCTTGTCGGCGTCGGTCTGCTCCAGCAGCACCAGTTCCGACGACAGTTCTTCCAGCAACTGCTCCGGCGTGCTCGCGTAGCTGAGCACGAAGCGTACCTGGCCCTTGGCCAGCACCGCCTTGGCGAACGGGCACAGGTTCAGCCCGATCACCGCGCGCTCCAGCCAGCGGCGGGTTTCGGCGACAGGGTCGGGTCCGTACTCGTTCACGGCAGCGGCCTGGCTCAGGTAATCAGTCGCGGAAGTTGTCGTACTGCAACGGACGCTCGAAATCGCCGGCGCGCAGCAGCGCGATCGCGGCCTGCAAGTCGTCGCGCTTCTTGCCGGTCACGCGCAGCTTGTCGCCGTTGATCTGGGTCTCGACCTTGAGCTTGGCGTCCTTGATCGCCGCGGCGATCTTCTTGGCCAGCTTCTGCTCGATGCCCTGCTGCACGGTGATCTTCTGCCGCGCGCCGGCCAAGTTGGTCTCGATGTCGCCGAACTCCAGGCAGCGCGCGTCGATCTGCCGCGCCGACAGGCGTTGGCGCAGGATCTGGGTCATCTGCTCGAGCTGGAACTCGCTCGGCGCCGACTGGCTGATCTGCTTGTCGTCGAGCACGAACTTGGCGTCCACGCCCTTGAAATCGAAGCGGGTCGACAGCTCGCGGTTGGCCTGGTCGACCGCGTTGGTGAGTTCGTGGGTATCGACTTCGGAAACCACGTCGAAAGAAGGCATGGCGCACTCGCACAGTGGGGGGAAACGCCGCACAGGGTAGCGCAAGCGCGGCGGCGATACGCAGTGTTGCAGCCGCGGGCGGCCCGGGATTGACGCCGGCGCGACGCGGCGCGCCTAGAATGGACCTCCCAGCGTCCGCCGCCTGCCGCCGCGCCCACGACCGCGGTGCGCAGGCCGATCAGGCCCTTCATGCCGCGCCAGCCGATCGGGCCGGCGCGGGCCGATCCGCCGATCAGGCCGCCGCTGCGTCCCGTCCACGCCACCTGGAATCCCCCCATGCTCAAGACCGCAGCCTACGCCGCGCAGAACGCGCATTCGTCCCTGGCCCCGTTCTCGATCGACCGCCGCGAACCCGGCCCGGACGACGTTCTGATCGACATCCTGTATTGCGGCGTTTGCCACTCCGACATCCATCAGGCCCGCGACGAATGGGGCGGCTCGATCTTCCCGATGGTGCCGGGCCACGAAATCGTCGGCCGGGTCGCCCAGGTCGGCGCCAACGTCAAGACCTTCAAGGCCGGCGACGCCGTCGGCGTCGGCTGCTTCGTCGACTCCTGCCGCGAATGCGCGCAGTGCAAGGCCGGCGAGGAGCAGTACTGCGACCAGGGCATGACCGGCACCTACAACTCGACCGAACGCGGCAACGGCGCGCCGACCTACGGCGGCTACTCGACCCGCATCACCGTCGACCAGGCCTATGTGCTGCGCATTCCCGAGTCGATCCCGCTCGACCGCGCCGCGCCGCTGCTGTGCGCCGGCATCACCACCTATTCGCCGCTGCGCCATTACGGCGTCAAGGCCGGCGACGAACTGGCCGTGGTCGGCCTCGGCGGCCTCGGCCACATGGCGGTCAAGCTGGCGGTGGCGATGGGCGCGCGGGTGACGGTGCTGAGCACGTCCGAATCCAAGCGCGAGGCCGCGCTGGCGCTCGGCGCGCACGCCTTCGCCGCGACCCGCGAGAAGGAAACCTTCAAGCGCCTGGCGCGCAGCTTCGACTTCATCATCGACACGGTCTCGGGCGAGCACGACTACAACGCCTACCTGAGCCTGCTCAAGGTCGACGGCACGATGGTGCTGCTGGGCGTGCCGGAAAAGCCCGCGGCGGTCGCCGCCGGTTCGCTGATCATGCAGCGGCGCAAGCTCGGCGGTTCGCTGATCGGCGGCATCCGCGAGACCCAGGAAATGCTCGACTTCTGCGCCGAGCACGGGGTCGCGTCGGACATCGAGCTGATCGGGATCGAGTCGATCAACGAGGCTTACGAGCGGATGCTCAAGGGCGATGTGCGCTATCGGTTCGTGATCGATATCGCCAGCCTCGACAAGATGGTCTGAGCGTAGCTGTTCGCAGGCCCCTGGCGTTTTCGCGGAAGCGGGGACGCCAGGGGCTCGCCGCGGTTGTACGCTGAAGTCTCTGGATTCCCGCTTTCGCGGGAATGACGGTTGGGACAGGAACTTCGAATTCCCATTGCCGTCATTTCCGCGAACACGGGAATCCAGGGCTCCGCCGCTAGGAGAGATTCGAGACGCCTCTCCCAGCCGCCATTCCCGCGGACGCGGGAATCCAGGGCTCCATCGTGGGAGAGGGACTTCGAATTCCCGTTGTCGTCATTTCAGCGAACACGGGAATCCAGGGCTCCGACGCTAGGAGAGATTCGAGACGCCTCTCCCAGCCGTCATTCCCGCGGACGCGGGAATCCAGGGCTCCATCGCGATTCGCCCCTGAAGTCTGCGCATCGCAACCTGCACAGCGAGCGGCACCCGCGGGCCGCTAGACTGCCCGCATGCCGCTGCTGCTCATCCCGCTCGCCGTACTGGCCCTCGCCCTGCTGTGGGCGCTGCTGATCCCGATCGGCCTGATCCAGCGTTACCGCTACGGCAAGGCGCGGCGGCGTGCGCTGGGCTGGGCGGTGAGCCTCGGCGCGGCGCTGTCGCTGCTGTCGCTGCTGCTGTTCTTCGCCGGCGCCTGGGTGTCGGGCCACTGGGTCGTCGATGCGCCGCTGTACGCCGGCGCCGGCTTGCTCATCGGTCTGCCGCTGGGCGCGCTCGGTCTGGCCGCGACCCGCTTCGAAGACGAGCCCAAAGGCCTGTACTACACCCCGAGCCGCTGGTTCGCGCTCGGACTGACCGCGCTGATCGCCGCGCGCCTGGGCTACGGACTGTGGCAGGGACTGCACGTCTGGAGCGTGCAGGCGCACGGCAGTTGGCTGCCGCAACAGGGCGGGTTATTCGCGGTCGGCGGCCTGCTGCTGGGTTACTACGTGGTCTACACCCTCGGCGTGCGCCGGCGCCTGCGGCGTCACCGCCGGCTGCGCGAACGCGCGGCGCAATCTGCTGACATCGGCTGACAGCAGCCCGATGACGCGCAGCGGCGGCCGGGTCATGATGCCGGTCCCCGATGCCGCGACCGCCATGATTACGTCGTTCTCCCACGTTTACGCCGTCCGCCCGCGCGCCCTGCGCGGCGCGCGCGCCGGCGCGGTCGCCCGCACCGGAGCGGCGCCGTGACCGCCGCGCACCCGCACGCGCGCCGCGCGGCCTTCACCATGCTCGCCGCGGTGTTGATGTTCTCGCTGATGGACGCGCTGCTGAAGCTGCTGTCCGAGCACTACCCGCCGTTCCAGGTGGCGGCCCTGCGCGGCGCCTCGTCGCTGCCGTTCGTGCTCGGCTGGGCCTTCGCCAGCGGCGGCGGGCCCAGCCTGCTGCGCGTGCGCTGGCCGCTGCACCTGCTGCGCGGCGCGCTCGGCATCGGGATGATGGCGTCGTTCGTCTACGGCGTGAACCGGCTGCCGCTGTCGACCACCTACTCGGTATTCTTCATCGCCCCGTTGCTGATCACCGCGCTGTCGGGACCGTTTCTGGGCGAACAGGTCGGGCCGCGGCGCTGGGTCGCGATCGGCATCGGCCTGCTCGGCGTGCTGGTGCTGCTGCGGCCGACCGGCGAGGGCATGTTGAGCCTGGCCGCGCTGGCCGTGCTCGCCGCCGCGCTCGGCTACGCGGTCACCGCGATCACCGTGCGCGTCATCGCGCGCACCGACACCACCCAGGCGATGATGGTCTGGCTGATGGTGCTGATGACCCTCGGCGCCGGCGCGCTGGCGTGGCCGGGCTGGGTGCCGCTGCGCGGCGAACACGTCTGGCTGATCCTCGGCCTCGGCGTGGCCGGTTCGCTCGGCCAGTACGCGGTCACCGAGGCCTTCCGGCTCGGCGAGGCTTCGCTGATCGCGCCGCTGGAATACACCGCGCTGATCTGGGGCGTGCTGCTCGACCTGGCCCTGTGGGGCGTGCTGCCCGACTCGGTCACCTGGGCCGGCGCGGCGATCATCGTCGCCAGCGGCCTGTACCTGCTGCGCCGCGAGCGGGTGCACGTCGAAGCTGAACATCCCTAGCGCAGCGCCTTCGACAAAAGGCGATTAGCGGGGCCGACTACGCGCAGCGTCCCCGCCCGAACACCCTCGTCTGAACTTCTTTGGAAGTCTTAGGATTTCCTTAGCTGAATTCCCTTAGCGGAATCCTGCGTTTCTCGCCGCAGCGCGCCATGACGGCCGCCGCGACCGGCGTTAATGTCGAGACGCAGTTCGCAGTTTTCGCCAGGGGAGCCCGCCATGACCGCACTCGTCCACGCCCCGGGGGCCCCGTGCTGGTTCGAACTGGCGACCGACGACCAGCCGGCGATCGAGGCCTTCTACCGCGATCTGTTCGGCTGGACGCTGGAGCGCACGCCGATGCCCGACGGCAGCCTCTACACCATCTTCCAGCTCGACGGCCGCGACGTCGCCGGCACCTACACCCTGGTGCCGGGCATGGCCGGCGGCGCCGACGGCATCAGCGCGCCGCACTGGGGCGTGTACTTCCGCACCGACGACTGCGACAAGGCCGCCGCGCGCGCGGTCGCGCTCGGCGGGCGCATGATCGCCGCGCCGTTCGAACTGATGGAGCACGTGCGCATGGCGGTGTGCGCGGATCCCGAAGGCGTGGTGTTCTCGCTGGCGCAGCAGCGCGCCCATCCCGGCGCCGACGCGCTCGGCGTCGACAACGCGGTGTGCTGGGCGGAGCTGGCGACCCGCGACATCGACCGCGCCGAACGCTATTACCAGCAATTGTTCGGCTGGCGCCTGCGCGGCCATCCCAGCGCGCGCAACGGCTACCGCGTGTTCGCCGACGGCGAGCGCCTGCTCGGCGGCCTGTTGCAGATGCGGCCGGAATGGCGGCACTTGCCGCCGCACTGGTCGATCTATCTGCAGGTCTCGGACGTGGAAGCCTGCGTGCAGCGCGCGCTGGACCTCGGCGGGCGGCTGGAGTCGGCGCCGTTCGAGGCCAACAGCGGCGTGCGCATCGCGCGTCTGGTCGATCCGCGCGGCGCGGCGTTCTACGTGATCCAGTTCCGCGGCGACGGGCCGGCCTGAGCGAACCATGCGCGCAAAAAAGAACGGGCTCCCGAAGGAGCCCGTCCGGTACTGCGCTTGCGTACTGCGTTGACGCTACAACGTACTGCGGCGACTGCCGTCGATCACTACGGCGCATCGCTTGCTGCCACTGCGGTGTTGCGTACTGCGGTACTGCTACTGCGCGGTTGCGCGGCTTCCGGCTATCAGAAGCGCGCGCCGATGCCGACGCCGACGGTGACCGGGTTCAGCTCGGCCTCGCCGACCTTCAGGCCGTTGAGCTTCACGTCCGACTTGCTGCCCTGCATGTAGCGCACGTCGGCGCGGGCGAACCAGGTCGGGTTGATGTTGAGGTCGACGCCGGCGGTGGCGATGCCGCCCTTGGCGTTGTCCACGCCCAGGCGCTGGCCGTTCTCGAGCTTCTCGCCGCTGTAGTTGGCCTGGTAGTAGCCCAGGCCCACGAACGGACGCACGATGCTGTCGGCGTTGCGGAAGTGGTACTGGCCGCTCAGCGCGACGGGCTGCGAATCGACGCTGCCGAGCTTGCCGGCGCTGGAGTTGATGCGGTGGCCGAACTTGTCGGCCGAACCCCACAACTCGACGGCGAAGTTGTCGTTGATGAAGTAGCTGGCGCTGAGGGTCGGAGCGCCGTCGCCGTCCAGATTGGCGCGGGTGCCGGCGATCTGCGGATTCTTGGTCGGCTGGGTCAGGGCGTAGCCGCCGACGATGGCGAAGCGCTTGCCGCTGGCGCTGTCGGTGGACGCATCCTGAGCGAAGGCGGCCGGGGCGAAGGCCAGGGCGCCGAGCATGGCAAGGGTCAAGTGACGGAAGCGGATCATGGAGTGGACTCCTGTGTTGTTGTGTGTGTTGCGTAGTGCCTTGGGGGAGGCGGGGCGCAAGTTAGCAACGCATGCATGAATCGAACTTGCTGCGCGGATGCGCGTGAAGGAACTTTTCACGTCGCGAGCGTGCTAGAGGCCTGTTTTCAAGGCAAAAATGAACGAAATGAACGGATGCGCAGCGATGCGGAATGCATCGACCGGTGCGCGAAGCGAACGCGCGGAGCGGCGCCGCCGATGCGCGGCGAAACCCTTGCGCAGCAAGCGAATGCCTTTAAAAAGCCGATTTCGCGCTGCATGGCCAAAACATGAACGTCGCGCGCGGCGGCTCGCGCAGGCGATGCGCGACGGCGCGCGAATGCGCACGCGCGCTGGCGCGAACCCGCGGCGATTGTTTGAACGGATCGGAAACGCGGCGTTTTCGGGCGCGTGCGGCGCATTGCCGCAGCGCCGGTTCGTCACTGTATTCGCGCTCGTCGAGCGCGCATGCGGGCGAACGTTCGTCGAGCGGCGCCACGCGTTTCGCCTTGTCCGACGCCTGCCCAGGCGCCAGGATCGGCACGGTCAACCGCCATGACGAAGGTCATGCCGCCGAAAGGCACGCGCCGCAGCCGTCGCGGCGCAGGCACGCTGCGCCCATCCCGCCGTTCCACTCCACCGTCCAGGACACGACGATGCCGTCTCTCACGCTTTTCCGCCTAGCCGCGGCCATCGCCACCCTCGTCGCCTGCGGCGCCGCCGGCGCCGAGGTCAGGATCGACGGACGTTGCGAGATCGACAGCCCGTACCAGCTGACCCTCAACGAGCGCAGCCTGATCCTGACCCGCCAGGACGGCGAGCCCAAGGCCTTGGTGATGCGCCAGGGCCGCTTGTTCGTCGACGACCGCTGGGTCGAACTCGGCGCGCAGGACTCGCAGCGGCTGGCCGAATTCGAACGCGGCACCCGCGCGGCCATGCCCGAGACCCAGGCCATCGCCCGCGAGGCGGCCGACATCGCCCTGGTCGCGCTCGGCGAAGTCGCGGCCAAGCTCGGCAACCACCCCGACCGCACCCAGGCCAAGGTCGCGCAGGCGCGCAAGCAGCTCGACGCCAGCCTGCGCGACGCGATCGGCCCGACCCGCTTCAGCGGCAAGCGGCTCGGCGACGGCATCGGCAAGGCGGTCGGCGAAGCGGTGCCGCTGGTGATCGGCGACGTCGGCGGCGCGGTCAGCGCTGCGCTCAGCGGCGACGTCAAGCGCTTCGAACAACTCGACAACCTCGACGCCCAGATCGAAGCCGCGGTGCAGCCGCGCGCCGACGCGCTGGAACGCCGCGGCGAGCGCCTGTGCCAGCGCATGCTCGATCTCGACGCGCTGGAGAACGCACTGTCCTACCGCTTCGACGGGCGCGCGCTGGACCTGCTCAAGGTCGAGCTCAAGCCCAAGGACGACACGCCGGGCGCAGGCAAGCGCTGAGCCGGCGGCGGCGGCGGCCGCTGCGGCCGGCAAATCCATGCGCGGCCAAGGCCGCGGCGCTCAGTACTGGGGCGTACGCAGTCGCCGCCGGCGCAGCGGCTGTGCCGCGTAGGCCTTTAGTACTGCACCGGCGGCAACGCGGTTGGCGCAACCGCCCGCACAAGACACAATAGGGTTTTCGCGCATTTGCGGAGCCCCACGAACATGGCTGATCTGAAGGAAGCACGCGTCCCCGACATCGGCGACTACGACGGCGTGCCCGTCATCGAACTGTTGGTCGCGGTCGGCGACACGGTGACCCAGGACCAGGGCCTGGTCACGCTGGAGTCGGACAAGGCCACGATGGAAGTGCCCGCGCCGTTCGCCGGCATCGTGCGCGAGCTCAAGGTCAAGATCGGCGACGAACTGGCCGAAGGCAGCGTGGTGGCCTTGATCGAACCAACCGAAGGGGAAGAAAAGCAGGCGCCCGCGCCGGCCCCCGAAGCGGCCAAACCCGCCGCCCCCGCCAAGGCCGAAGCCCCGGCCCCCGCCAAGAGCGAACCGGCTCCGGCCGCGAAGGCCGAGGCGCCCAAGCCCGAAGCCCCGGCCCCGCTCGCCGGCGCCGCCGCCGGCACCGATCCCGAAGCGCTGCCGCCGCGGACCCCGCCGGTGGCCTTCACCGCCGAAGAACTGATGCCCGACAAGGTGCCCTACGCCAGTCCGGCGGTGCGCCTGTTCGCGCGCGAGCTCGGCGTCGACCTGCTGCGCGTCAGCGGCAGCGCGCGCGGCGGCCGGATCAGCAAGGAAGACGTGCAGTCCTTCGTCAAGGGCGTCATGCAGGGCGGCGGCGGCGCGCCGGCCGCGGCCGGCGCCGCGCCGGCGCTCGGCGGCGGCCTCAACCTGCTGCCGTGGCCGAAGGTCGACTTCAGCAAGTTCGGCGAAACCGAAACCAAGCCGCTGACCCGGATCCAGAAGCTCTCCGGCGCCAACCTCGCGCGCAACTGGGCGATGATCCCGCACGTCACCCAGCACGACGACGCCGACATCACCGACCTGGAAGCGCTGCGCGTCGCGCTCAACAAGGAAAACGAGAAGGCCGGCATCAAGCTGACCATGCTCGCGTTCCTGATGAAGGCTTCGGTCAACGCGCTGCAGAAGTTCCCGAACTTCAACGCTTCGCTCGACGCCAGCGGCGAGAACCTCACGCTGAAGAAGTACTTCCACATCGGCTTCGCCGCCGACACCCCGAACGGCCTGGTCGTGCCGGTGGTGCGCGACGTCGACAAGAAGGGCGTGCTGCAGATCGCCCGCGAAACCGGCGAACTCGCGGCCAAGGCGCGCGACGGCAAGCTCGGCCCGGCCGACATGAGCGGCGGCTGCTTCTCGATCAGCTCGCTCGGCGGCATCGGCGGCACCGCGTTCACTCCGATCGTCAACGCGCCGGAAGTCGCGATCCTGGGCGTGTCCAAGTCGGCGACCAAGCCGGTCTGGGACGGCAAGCAGTTCGCGCCGCGCCTGATCCTGCCGTTGTCGCTGTCCTACGACCACCGCGTCATCGACGGCGCGGCCGCGGCGCGTTTCACCGCGTATCTGGCGCAGTTGCTCGCCGATATGCGCCGCTCGCTGCTGTAACGGCCGGGGCGGCCGCCGCGCGCGGCCGTCCGGCGCGCCGCATCGCGCGGCCGCCGCCCGGTTCGCTTTCGCCGTCCGCCACCAGGAATTCTCTTGCCGATGAGCCGTCACCCGCGTTCCGCCCGCGTCTCCCACCGTTTGGCCTGGCTCGGTCTGGCCGCCGTCCTGGCCGCGCCGCTGGCGCAGGCCGCCGACGGCTGCGTCGCGCCGCTCGGCCGCGGCTGGCCGCCGGCGACGGAAAACCACGGCTCGGCCGTGGAACAACTGCTGGCCGGCAAGGCCGAGCCGCGCCTGAGCCTGACCGTGCTGCCGACCCGCGCCACCGAGAACGGCCTGCTGCTGATCCCGGGCGCCGGCGCCGATGCCGACTGGACCCTGCGCCATGCCGTGCCCAATGAGCGTGTGCAGGTGTGGAGCCGCTCGCGCGGCGGCGGCGCGCTGGAACTGCGCGTCGATCAGGAAATCGACAGCGAAGACGCGCCGATGCCGGCCGCGCTGGCGCAGCGCCTGGTCGCGGCCTGGAAGCGCGCGCTGGAGCAGGCGGTGCCGGCCGACAAGCCGGCCGAGTACCGCGACGCCGACCAGTTGCTGTTCGTGGTCGACGGCGTGCGCGTCAGCGGCGCGCGCCCGGACTGCGGCGTCGGCGAAACCCTGATGGAGCAGGCCACGCTGCTGACCGAAGCGGCCGGCGCCAGCGCCAACAAGCGCGAGCGCCGCTGGCGCGACTTGAACGAGTCGCTCGACGAGCTCGACAAGCAACTGCAGGCCCCGCCCGCACCCTGATCGAGCCGGCGCGCGCGGCGAGTTCGCGCGCATCGGCGGTTTTCCGGCGTCCGCCGCGGCGGACGCCACGCATGGCCCGGCCGTGCGCCCCCACCGCGCGCGCCCCACGCGCGCGCCAGCGAAGCTTTTCAAGAGGATTGCCGCGTCATGGCCAACAGCATCGAAGTGAAGGTTCCCGACATCGGCGACTACGACGACGTACCGGTCATCGAGTTGCTGGTCGCGGTCGGCGACACGGTCAAGAAGGACCAGGGCCTGGTCACGCTCGAATCGGACAAGGCGACGATGGAAGTGCCGTCTTCGGCCGACGGCGTGGTCAAGTCGATCAGCGTCAAGGTCGGCGACAAGGTTTCGCAGGGCGCGGTGATCGCGATCCTGGAAGCCGAAGGCGCCGGCGAAGCCGCCCAGCCTGCGGCCGAAGCGCCCAAGCCTGCCGCTGCCGCCGCCGAGCCGGCCAAGCCGGCCGCGGCCGAAGCGCCGAAGCCTGCAGCCGCGGCCCCCGCGCCGGCCGCCGCCGCCGCGAGCGGCCGCAAGGCCGACATCGAATGCCGCATGCTCGTGCTCGGCTCCGGCCCCGGCGGCTACACCGCCGCGTTCCGCGCCGCCGACCTCGGCCTCGACACCGTGCTGGTCGAACGCTACGCCAGCCTCGGCGGCGTCTGCCTCAACGTCGGCTGCATCCCGTCCAAGGCGCTGCTGCACGCGGCCGCGGTCATCGACGAAGCGCAGCACGCCAGCGACTACGGCGTCAGCTTCGGCAAGCCGACGATCGACCTAGACGCGCTGCGCAAGTACAAGGAAAAGGTCGTCGGCCAGCTGACCAAGGGCCTGGCCGGCATGGCCAAGCAGCGCAAGGTGCGCACGGTGACCGGCACCGGCCGCTTCGTCTCGCCGAACGAACTGGAAGTGCGCGGCGAAGCCGGCACCCAGCTGATCCGCTTCGAGCAATGCATCATCGCCGCCGGCTCGCAAGCGGTGAAGCTCGGCAACTTCCCGTGGGACGACAAGCGCGTCATGGACTCGACCGACGCGCTCGAACTGGCCGACGTGCCGAAGAAATTGCTGGTCGTCGGCGGCGGCATCATCGGCCTGGAAATGGCCACCGTGTACCGCGCGCTCGGCAGCGAAGTCACCGTGGTCGAGTTCCTCGACCAGCTGATGCCGGGCGCCGATCCGGACCTGGTCAAGCCGCTCGCCGACCGCCTCAAGAAGCAGGGCGTGAGCGTGCACCTGAAGACCAAGGCCGCGGCCACCGAGGCCTTGAAGGAAGGCATCAAGGTCGGTTTCGAAAGCGCCGAGGCCGGCAAGACGCCGGCGCTGGAATCGGGCGTGTACGACCGCGTGCTGGTCGCGGTGGGCCGCGCGCCCAACGGCGCCAAGATCGGCGCCGACCAGGCCGGCGTGCAAGTGACCGAGCGCGGTTTCATCCCGGTCGACCGGCAGATGCGCACCAACGTGCCGCACATCTTCGCCATCGGCGATCTGGTCGGCAATCCGATGCTCGCGCACAAGGCCACCCACGAAGCCAAGCTCGCCGCCGAAGTGGCCGCGGGCGAGAAGAAGGAATGGGTCGCGCGGGTGATCCCGTCGGTGGCCTACACCGATCCGGAAATCGCCTGGGTCGGCGTGACCGAGGCCGAAGCCAAGGCCAAGGGCCTGAAGGTCGGCGTCGGCAAGTTCCCGTGGGCCGCCAGCGGCCGCGCGATCGGCATCGGCCGCACCGAGGGCTTCACCAAGCTGATCTTCGACGAAGCCACCCACCGCATCGTCGGCGGCGGCATCGTCGGCGTGCACGCCGGCGACCTGATTTCGGAAGTGGCGCTGGCGATCGAGATGGGCTGCGAGGTCGCCGACATCGGCCACACCATCCACCCGCATCCGACCCTGAGCGAGTCGGTTGCGATGGCCGCCGAAGTGTTCGACGGCACCATCACCGATCTGTACATCCCGAAGAAGAAGTAAGCGGCGCGACCGAGCCTTCGGCTCCGGCGCTTGCGCTGCGGATCGTCGCGATCCGCAGCGCAAGCGCTGGATTCGAAGGCTCTTTCGCTTTCCGGCCGCTCCAGGCGCGGGCGCCTGGAGCGCGTTCGGTCAGAACGAGAAGGTCACGCCGGCCATCGGCCCCTTGAAGCGCTGGTCCAGGCCGACGTCGACGTTGTTGCGGCTGCGCTTGGCGTCGATCTTGAACCAGTCGTAGCCGACGAACACGCCGACGTTCTCGGTGAAGCGGTACTCGGCCAGCGCGTTGGCGCGGCTGATGTCGCCCTTGTAGTCGCCGAAATCGCCCCAGTCGGCGTCCAGGTACTGGCCCTGCACGACGAAGCGCCAATGCTCGTTCGGCGACAGGGTCAGGCGGCTGCCGACGACCGGCGCATAACCGTCTTCGCTGCGGCCGTTGCTGTATTCGGCGGTGCCGGCCTGCGCGCGCAGCTTGCCTTCGATCTTGGCGTACTCCACGCCGATCTGCAGGCCCCAGCTGACCGTGTCGGTTTCCACCACCGCGTAGTCGTACATCGCGCTGGCCAGTTCGAACTTGGTCTTGGCGCGGGCGAAGCTGCCGGCGGGAATGGTGGTGTCGTCGAACGACACGTCCTGCGACAGGCGCGCGGTCTTGCTCTTGTCGTAGCCCCAATAGTTGAACAGCAGGCGATGACGGTCGCCGAACTTGAACAGGCCTTCCAGGCGCGGCACGGTTTCCTTGCTGCCGAAATCGTAGTCCTGGCTGAACTCGTAGGGATTGCCGCGGAACGTGGTGCCGGCGCTGAAGGTGCCGCTGGTGTCGACCGACATGGCGCCCAGGCGGATGGTGAAGCGGTCGTCCTCGGCGTGCGCGGGCAGGGCGTACGCGGCGCTGGCGGCGACCAACGCCAGCGTCAACAGCGAAATTCTGTTCGTCACAAGATCACTCCGTATGCAGGGGGAAATGCAGCACGTTCATGTACTGGTGCGTGCATGAATGCCGTCGTTCAGGTGGAGTGATCGTGAAAAAAACCGCGATGACCGATCAGGCAAAGCCGTAAGTGGCGAAGTGTGATGGCGGTCGCTCAAAAGGCGAAGCCCCGGCGGGTCGTGCCGGGGCTTCGGGGTGCCCGCCGCTGCTTTGCCATTGACGAGGAGAGAGTGGCGGCGGGCGTTCGCAGATACTGACCGGTGTGCTGCGCAAAGGTTCCGCAGTTCGTCAAAGAATTCGATCAAGTCGCCAGATGGACGTCGTCGCGGCTCGCCGCGGCCGCGGCGCGGCGGCGTTCGATGCGCTTCCACACCTTCTCGTGCAGATGGAACGCCACCGTGTTGCAGGCCGGCTCGACCAGGGCCAGCGCGCCGCCGACCCACACGCTGCCGGTCATCAGATAGCCGACCAGGAAGGCGACGGTGAAGTGGACGCCGGCGAAGCTGAGGGTCTTTTCCATGAGGTGGGCCTCAAATGAGAATGATTCTCAACATACGCCTTTGCGGGCCAAATGCAAATCGAACGATGCGACCGTTTTCATAGTTTCGGTCTATCATGACCGGCGTCGGATCGCCCGGGCTTACCTCCCAGGTAATTCAACGCAGTAGCGCTTGGCCGCATAGTCGGCGCCGTGAACGCGCAGACTTCCGCCGCCGCCGCCGCGCAACACCTCGCCTATGGCAAGGCCGTGACTGCCGCCGGTTGCCGCAAAGTCGCCCTCGTTCTATACTTTTGCGGCTCTACCGGGCGCTTTGCGCCAACCCCAGACCGACGAGACCCGCGTGCACGATCCATTGTCCGCAGGCCGCCGGCTGGCGTCGCGCGCGATTGCTTGGCAAGCCGGCGCGACGGCGCTGGTCGCGCTGGCCTTCCTCTCCCTCGGCGCCTCATCCGCGTTGGCGGCTGCGGTCGGCGGTGGCGCGGTGGTGGCCGGCAATCTCGCGGCCTCCAGGATGGCGTTGGGGGGCGGCGTGCAACCGGCCGGGTCGGCGATCGGGCGGTTGCTGCTCGGAGTCATATTCAAGTGGGTGGCGGTATTGGCGGTGCTCGGCCTGGGAATGGCCGTGTGGCGCTTGCCTCCCCTTCCAATGCTGGTGGGTCTGTCGGCGGCGACGCTGGCGTTCGTACTGGCCAATCTTTTGAAACGATAGGTGTCTTTCGTGAGTGAACAGACCGGTTCGGGCGGCCTGAACGAATACATCCAGCACCACCTCCAGCAGAACACCATCTCGCTGGGCAGTGGCGCTTTTCACATCGATACCTGGGTCGTTTCTCTGATCCTGGGCTTGATCTTCATTACCTGGTTCGGCTTCTTCGCGCGCAAGGCCACCTCCGGCGTGCCGTCGAAGGGCCAGGCCTTCGTCGAACTGATCCTGGAGTTCATCGACGGCCAGGTGAAGGACAGCTTCCACGGCGACCGCAGCTCGCTGACGCCGCTGGCGCTGACGATCTTCGTCTGGGTCGTGCTGATGAACGGCATGGACCTGCTGCCGCTCGACCTGCCGGGCTGGGTGGTCAAGACCACCGCCGGCGCCGAAGTCGCGCACCACACCTACTTCCGCTGGGTTCCCACCGCGGACCTGAACACGACGCTGGCGCTGTCGACCACCGTGTTCTTCCTGATCCTCTATCACTCGGTCAAGGCCAAGGGCGGCCTGGGCTTCGGCAAAGAACTGCTGACCTCGCCGTTCCACGCTCACGGCACCGGCGCCAAGATCGCGCTCGCTCCGGCCAACCTGGGCCTCAACGTCATCGAGTACCTGGTCAAGCCGGTCAGCCTGGCGATGCGACTGTTCGGCAACATGTACGGCGGCGAGCTGGTGTTCATGCTCATCGCCGGCCTGCTCGGCGGCGGTCTGCTGATGTTCGTGCCGGGCGTGATCTTCAACGCCGCCTGGGCGCTGTTCCACATCCTGATCGTGTTGTTGCAGGCCTTCATCTTCATGATCCTCACCGTCGTCTACATCGCCGGCGCGTACGAGAGTCATTGACCCGAGTTCCACCTTTAAGTTCTTTGCGCGTTTCACCCTTTCCTTTAGCCAAACCAACGTTTCAGTAGGAGAAAACCCATGGAATTCATCGCCAATGTGCAGGGCCTGACCGCTATCGCGATCGGCATCATGGTCGGCCTCGGCGCGATCGGCGCTTGCCTCGGCATCGCGCTGATGGGCTCGAAGTTCCTTGAGTCGGCCGCCCGTCAGCCGGAACTGGTGCCGATGCTGCAGGGCCGTATGTTCCTGCTGGCCGGTCTGATCGACGCCGCGTTCATCATCGCGCTGGCCGTCGGCTTGCTGTTCGCGTTCGGCAACCCGCTGCTGGGCGCCGTGAACGCCGCCGCCGCTGCCGCGCCGGCCGCTGCCGCCGCGCACTAAGTTGCTCGAAACGAGCCGTCCGCGCGAGCGGGCGGCTCTCCCGGGCGTCAGCGCCCGCAGCGTCCCATCGGAGCTGTCATGAATATCAACATGACCTTCTTCGGCCAGATGATCACGTTCGCGATCCTCATCTGGTTCACGATGAAGTTCATTTGGCCGCCCCTGAACAAGGCGATCGAAGAACGGCAACAAAAGATTGCCCAGGGCCTGGCGAATGCCGAAGGCGCTGAGGTGCTCATCCAGCAGGCGCGCGCGCAGGCCGATGAGATCGTGCGCGAAGCCCGCGTCAAGGCCAACGAAGTGGTCGAGCAGGCGCATTCGCGCGCCAATCAGATCGTCGACCAGGCCAAGACCGACGCGATGGTGGAAGCCACGCGCCTGAAGGCGCTGGCCGATGCCGAAATCGCCGCCGCTGCCGACCGCGCCCGCGAGGATCTGCGCAAGCAGGTGTCCGCGCTGGCCGTGACCGGCGCCGAGAAGCTGCTCAAGCGCGAAATCGACGCCAACGCCCACAAGGCGCTGCTCGACGAGCTGGCCGCGGAAATCTGACCGGAACGCCCCACGCGATGAGCCAGAACCTCACCCTCGCCCGTCCGTACGCCCGCGCCGCGTTTGCGCTGGCGCGCGAAGCCGGCCGCGCCGCCGAATGGTCGCAAGCGCTCGCCTTCTCGGCGCGCGTCGCCGCCGATCCGCAGGCGCAGTCGCTGCTCGGCCACCCGCGCCTGACCGGCGCCGATGCGGTCGCGCTGGTCGCGATCGACGGCGCGGACGAGTCCGTGCAGCGGTTCCTGACCGTGCTCGCGGACAACCGTCGCCTCGCCCTGCTGCCGGAAATCGCCGGCCTGTTCGAGGAACTGCGCGCCGACGCCGACCGCGTGGTCAAGGCCAAGGTCACCTCCGCCAGCGATCTGCCGGCGGCCGAACTCGAGTCGATCAAGGCCGCGCTGGTCAAGCGCTTCGGCCGCCAGGTCGAAATCGAAACCTCGGTCGACGAGTCGCTGATCGGCGGCGCGGTGATCGACGCCGGCGAAGTGGTTATCGACGGCTCGCTCAAGGGCAAGCTGGCGCGCCTGCAGACGGCGCTGACCGGTTGAAGCCGGGATTCGGCATTCGGGATTAAGGATTCGCAAGCCCAGGCTTGAAGCGAATTCCGAATCCCGAATCACCCATCCCGTTAAAAGAAAGCACCCGCGCGTCGCTACGTCGCGATGCAGGACCAAGGAAACGACAATGGCAAGCACCCAGCTCAACCCGTCCGAAATCAGCGAACTGATCAAGACCCGCATCGAGAAGGTCAAGCTGGCCGCCGAAGCGCGCAACGAAGGCACCGTCACCTCGGTGTCCGACGGCATCGTGCGCATCCACGGCCTGGCCGACGTGATGCAGGGCGAAATGATCGAACTGCCGAACAACACCTTCGCCCTGGCGCTGAACCTGGAGCGCGACTCGGTCGGCGCCGTGGTCCTGGGCGATTACGAGCACCTGCGCGAAGGCGACGTGGCCAAGACCACCGCCCGCATCCTGGAAGTGCCGATCGGCCGCGAGCTGCTGGGCCGCGTGGTCAACGCGCTGGGCGAGCCGATCGACGGCAAGGGCCCGATCGGCGCGACCATGACCGCTCCGGTGGAGCGCGTCGCCCCGGGCGTGCTGTGGCGCAAGTCGGTCGACCAGCCGGTGCAGACCGGCTACAAGTCGGTCGACTCGATGATCCCGATCGGCCGCGGCCAGCGCGAGCTGATCATCGGCGACCGCCAGACCGGCAAGACCGCGATGGCGATCGACGCCATCATCAACCAGAAGGGCACCGGCATTAAGTGCATCTACGTCGCGATCGGCCAGAAGGCCTCCTCGATCGCCAACGTGGTGCGCAAGCTGGAGGAGAACGGCGCGCTGGCCCACACCATCGTGGTCGCCGCGACCGCGTCCGAATCGGCCGCGATGCAGTACATCAGCGCCTACTCGGGCTGCACCATGGGCGAGTTCTTCCTCGACCGCGGCGAAGACGCGCTGATCGTGTACGACGACCTGTCCAAGCAGGCCGTGGCCTACCGCCAGATCTCGCTGCTGCTGCGCCGTCCGCCGGGCCGCGAAGCCTACCCGGGCGACGTGTTCTACCTGCACAGCCGCCTGCTCGAGCGCGCCGCGCGCGTGAACGCCGACTACGTCGAGAAGTTCACCAACGGCGAAGTGAAGGGCAAGACCGGTTCGCTGACCGCGCTGCCGATCATCGAAACCCAGGCCGGCGACGTGTCCGCGTTCGTTCCGACCAACGTGATCTCGATCACCGACGGCCAGATCTTCCTGGAAACCGACCTGTTCAACGCCGGCATCCGTCCGGCGGTCAACGCCGGCATCTCGGTGTCGCGCGTCGGCGGCTCGGCCCAGACCAAGATCATCAAGAAGCTGTCCGGCGGCATCCGCATCGCCCTGGCCCAGTACCGCGAGCTGGCGGCGTTCGCCCAGTTCGCCTCGGACCTCGACGAAGCCACCCGCAAGCAGCTCGAGCGCGGCCAGCGCGTGACCGAGCTGATGAAGCAGAAGCAGTACGCGCCGATGTCGATCGCGCTGCAGGCGCTGTCGATCTACGCGGTGGACAAGGGCTACATGGACGACGTGCCGGTGGCCAAGATCGGCGCCTTCGAAGACGCGCTGCACGGACATTTCGTCAACACCCAGGGCGCCCTGGTCGAGAAGATCAATTCGACCGGCGGCTGGGACGACGAGATCGAAGGCGCCTTCAAGAAGGGCATCGAAGAGTTCAAGCAGACCGGGACCTGGTAAGGGCTGCAAGAGCGGGATTAGGGAATCGGGGTTGGGGAACTGCGGGGTCGACGCGACCTTCGGGTCCCCCGCGAATCCCCAGTTCCCCAACCCCGCTTCTCAACCCCTAACCCCCTAAAGCGAACAAAGCGAGCGAGAGATGGCAGGCGGACGCGAAATCAAAACCAAGATCAAGAGCGTGCAGAACACCCGCAAGGTGACCCGCGCGCTGGAAATGGTCTCGGCTTCCAAGATCCGCAAGGCGCAGGATCGGATGAAGACCTCGCGCCCGTACGCGCGCGTGATCAAGCAGGTGATCGGACATCTGGCCCAGGCCAATTCCGACTACCAGCATCCGTACATGGTCGAGCGCAAGGACGTTAAGCGCGTCGGCTACGTGATCGTGTCGTCCGACCGCGGTCTGGCCGGCGGCCTCAACAACAACCTGTTCCGCAAGCTGCTCGGCGAGTTCCGCAAGTGGCAGGAGCAGGGCGTCGAGGTCGACGTGGTCACCATCGGCCAGAAGGCCTCAGTGTTCTTCCGCCGGATCAAGGTCAACATGCTCGCCTCGGTCACCCACCTGGGCGACCAGCCGCATGTGGAGCAGCTGATCGGCGTGATCAAGGTCGTGCTCGACGCGTACAGCGCCGGCTCGGTCGACCGCGTGTTCGTCTGCTACAACGACTTCGTCAACACCATGACCCAGCGCGCGGCGTTCGATCAGCTGCTGCCGCTGCCGGCGCCGGAAACCCAGGTCGCCAAGCACGACTGGGACTACATCTACGAACCCGATGCGCAGACCGTGCTCGATCACGTGCTGACCCGCTACATCGAGTCGCTGGTGTACCAGGCGGTGCTGGAGAACGTGGCGTCCGAGCATGCCGCGCGCATGGTCGCGATGAAGTCGGCGAGCGACAACGCGACCAAGCTGATCGGCACCCTGAACCTGGTCTACAACAAGGCCCGTCAGGCGGCGATCACCCAGGAAATCTCCGAAATCGTCGGCGGCGCCGCCGCGGTCTAACCCATCCGGTGGGCGCGGCCGAAGGCCTGCGACCACCCGCAGCATTTGAAAGTTACTGAGGAATCCAAGATGAGCAGCCAGGGCAGCCAGGGCAAGATCGTTCAGATCATCGGCGCGGTCGTCGACATCGAGTTTTCGCGCGACGCCGTGCCGCGCGTGTACGACGCGTTGAAGGTCGAGAACACCGCCATCACCCTCGAAGTGCAGCAGCAGCTCGGCGACGGCATCGTCCGCGCGATCGCGCTGGGCTCCACCGACGGCCTCAAGCGCAACCTGATCGCGACCAACACCGGCCGCGCCGTGGCCGTGCCGGTCGGCACCGCGACCCTGGGCCGCATCATGAACGTGCTCGGCGAGCCGATCGACGAGCGCGGTCCGGTCGAGAGCGACGTGCATTGGGAAATCCACCGCGCCGCCCCCGATTACGCCGACCAGTCCTCGGGCAACGAGCTGCTGGAAACCGGCATCAAGGTCATCGACCTGATGTGCCCGTTCGCGAAGGGCGGCAAGGTCGGCCTGTTCGGCGGCGCCGGCGTCGGCAAGACCGTGAACATGCTCGAGCTGATCAACAACATCGCGACCGAGCACGCAGGCTTGTCGGTGTTCGCCGGCGTGGGCGAGCGTACCCGCGAGGGCAACGACTTCTACCACGAGATGTCCGACGCCAACGTCATCGTGCAGGACGACCTGTCGAAGTCGAAGGTGGCGATGGTGTACGGCCAGATGAACGAGCCGCCGGGCAACCGTCTGCGCGTGGCGCTGACCGGCCTGACCATGGCCGAGTACTTCCGCGACGAGAAGGACGCCAACGGCAAGGGCCGCGACGTGCTGTTCTTCGTCGACAACATCTACCGCTACACCCTGGCCGGCACCGAAGTGTCGGCGCTGCTGGGCCGCATGCCGTCGGCGGTGGGCTACCAGCCGACCCTGGCCGAGGAAATGGGCGTGCTGCAGGAGCGCATCACCTCGACCAAGACCGGTTCGATCACCTCGATCCAGGCCGTGTACGTGCCCGCGGACGACCTGACCGATCCGTCGCCGGCGACCACCTTCGCCCACCTCGACGCCACCGTCGTGTTGAGCCGCAACATCGCCGCGCTGGGCATCTACCCGGCGGTCGATCCGCTCGACTCGACCTCGCGCCAGCTCGACCCGAACGTGGTCGGCGCCGAGCACTACGACACCGCGCGCCGCGTCCAGGCCACCTTGCAGAAGTACAAGGAGCTCAAGGACATCATCGCGATCCTGGGCATGGACGAGCTGTCGGAAGAAGACAAGACCGCCGTGGCCCGCGCGCGCAAGATCGAGCGCTTCTTCTCGCAGCCGTTCCACGTCGCCGAAGTGTTCACCGGCGCGCCGGGCAAGTACGTGTCGCTGAAGGACACCATCCGCGGCTTCAAGGGCATCTGCGACGGCGATTACGACCACCTGCCGGAGCAGGCGTTCTACATGGTCGGCGGCATCGAAGAAGCGGCCGAGAAGGCCAAGAAGATGGGCGTGGGCTGAGTGGAGCAGAAGCGGGACTAGGGATTGGGGGTTGGGGAACTGGAGTCTTTCGGTTCCGGTCGATCCCGCTCCTACGTAGCAACAGTTCCCCAATCCCGCTTCCAAGCCCCGCTTTTCCTTCCCCGCTTCACTAACCCGAACGAGAACGACATGGCCTCCACCTTCCGTTGCGACATCGTCAGCGCCGAAGAAGAGATCTTCCACGGCGAAGCGACGCTGCTGGTCGCTACCGGCGAGATCGGCGAACTCGGCATCGCGCCGCGCCATGCGCCGCTGATCACCCGGCTCAAGCCGGGCAAGGTCGTGGTGACCCTGCCCAGCGGCGAACAGCTCGACTTCGCGGTCTCCGGCGGCATTCTCGAAGTGCAGCCGCAGGTCGTGACCGTGCTGGCCGACACCGCGATCCGCGCCCAGGACATCGACGAAGCCGCGGTGCGCGCGGCCAAGGAAGAAGCCGAGCGCGCGCTGGCCAACCGCGGCCCGCAGATGGACATCGCCGAAGCCCAGGCCAAGCTGGCCGAAGCGATGGCCCAGCTGCAGGCGCTGGAGCGTCTGCGCAAGAACATGAAGCACTGATCCGGCGTCCGCGCCGCGATGCGAAAACGCCGGCCTCGCGCCGGCGTTTTTCGTTGCTGGGGCAGGAGGGGCCGGCGCGCGCCGCCGAAGCCGCGGCTCAGCGCCGATAGATCCAATAGCGCGAGGCGGTGAAGCTCAACACCGCCAGCGCCAGCTCGATCACCGGCTTGGCCAGCCATGTCCATTGCAGCCCGGCATGCGCGTTGACCGCGCTGATCGCGGCCGTGCTGAGCACGGTGGTGGCGATCCACATGGTCAGGAAGCGCGCGAACTGGCGCCGGCCCAGGGTCGACTCGGCGTCGCCGAAGGTGAAGCGCCCGTTGAGCCAGAAGCCGAGCAGCGCGCCGCTGACCCGGCCGGCCAGGTTGGCCGCTTCGACCGGCATGCCCAGGTGGCTCAGGCCGACCATCACGCCCCAGTCGACGACGTACTGGATGCCGCCGACGATCAGGAAATTGCGGCCCTGCCGGGTCAGGCTCATACGCGCTCCCGGCGGCGGCGCGAGGCGGGCGGAACGGCGGGCGGGGCGGTGGCGGGCATGCGCGCATTCTAGCCAGACGAGGCCGTGCGGAGGCTGTACCATCGCGCCATTCCGGACAGCATCGGAGCGCTATTTTGCGCAGCGCCGTATTGATTCCCTGCTACAACGAAGCACACACGGTGGCCAAGGTCGTCGCCGACTTCCGTCGCGCCCTGCCCGAGGCCGAGATCTGGGTGTTCGACAACGCCAGCACCGACGGCACCGCCGAGCTGGCGCGCGAAGCCGGCGCGCGGGTGCGGCGGGTGCCGGCCAAGGGCAAGGGCAACGTGGTGCGTGCGATGTTCCGCGAGGTCGAGGCCGACGTGTACCTGATGGTCGACGGCGACGACACCTATCCGGCCGAACACGCGCGCGCGCTGCTCGAGGACGTGATCGAAGGCCATGCCGACATGGTCGTCGGCACCCGCCTGGAGCAGCACGACAGCGGCTCGTTCCGCCGTTTTCATGGTTTCGGCAACAAGCTGGTGCGCTGGAGCATCGGCCGCTTGTTCGGCCAGCCGGTGCGCGACGTGCTGTCGGGCTATCGCGCGTTCTCGCGCCGCTTCGTCAAGTCCATGCCGGTGCTGTCGCGCGGTTTCGAGATCGAGACCGAAATGACCGTGTTCGCGATGGCCAACGCCTTCGTGCTGACCGAGCGCACCGTGCCTTACGGCGTGCGCCCGGAGGGCAGCGAGTCCAAGCTCAACACCTTCCGCGACGGTTTCCGCGTGCTGCGCACGATCGGCTTCCTGTACAAGGACCTGCGCCCGCTGCTGTTCTTCGGCACCGCCGCGCTGCTGGCCGGTCTGGCCAGCCTCGGTTTCGGCGCGGTGGTGATCCACGAATTCGGCGGCACCGGCGCCGTCACCCATCCCTCGACCGCGGTGCTGGCGGCGGCGTTGGCGCTGACCGCGTTCATCCTGCTCGCGACCGGCCTGATCCTGGACACGGTCAACCGGCGTTCGAACGAAATCCTGCGCTTGATCACCGATCAGGTCGTGCATCGCGGCGACTAGCGCTCAGGCGCGCGGTTCAGCTCGCCGCTTCGTCGGTTTCGAACGGCCACGCCGGCAGCGCTTCGCGGCGTTCCAGCCATTGCGCCGGAATGCCCTGCGCGCCGACGAAGCAGGCGACCACGCCGCCGACGATCGCGCCGAGCGTGTCGCGGTCGCCGCCGGCGGCGACCGCCAGCCACAGCGCGGCCGGGTAATCCTCCAGCGCTTGCGCGCAACACCACAGCGCGTAGGGCACGGTGTCCTGGGCCGAGATCAGCGTGCCGTTGCCGAGCAGCGCGACGACATGGTCGAGCGAAGACGTCCGTTCCAGCGCCTGCGCGCGCACCAGCTTCGAGCGCACTTCGCTGGCCGGCAGGGATTCGATCGTCGCGGCGAGGAACCGGGCGTGCGACGGCCGCACACCGGCCGCGCGGAAGCGGCAAGCATGGGCCGCGGCCAGAGTCACGGCGACCGCGCCGGCGATTCCTTCCGGATGCAGATGGGTGACCTTGGCCGAGCGGGTCGCCTGTTCGATGGCGGCATCGAGATCGTCGCAGAAGTAAGCGCCGACCGGCGCGGCGCGCATCGCGGCGCCATTGCCGTAGGAACCGGCGCCGCCGAAGGACGAGCCGGCGACTTCGCGCCAGTGCTCGCCCGCGGCGATGCGGGCGAGGACCCGGTGCATCGACGGTCCGTAGGCACGGTCGTAGTCGTAGTGTCGGGCCAGCGACCGCGCCAGCGCATCGCACTCGATGCCGGCGTCGGCGGCGAGCGCTTGCAGCACCGACAGCGACATCTGAGTGTCGTCGGTGTAAGGCCACGGGCCCGGCGGCGCGAGTCGCTGCGACAGCCACGGATCGGAGCGTTCGGCCGGTTGGAAGAAGCACTGGCCGAACGCGTCGCCGACCGACAGGCCGTCCAGCGCTTCGCGGGCGCGCTGCAGCGCGAAGTTGCGGCTCATGGCGAGGGCTTGTCGCAAATCGGCGCGAACGGCGCGCGCGCCAGCGGACACAGCTCGAGGTCGCCCATGTTGTTGTCGAGCAAGCGGCACGCGCCGGAGACGCTGAGCCCGTACAGCGCGATGCGGCCGTTGGCGGGTTCGTCGGGCGTCGCCGGGCGCAGCAGCCACAGCGGGCCGGGCGGATGCGCGACGGTGCGTTCGACCCGTTGCTGCAGGCGAGTGCAGCGCATCGGGTCCATGAAGTTGTTGCGCACCGCCATCGCCGGCACGTCGCGCGGCAGGAACGCCACCGCGTAGGCGACCGGGTGCTCGGTGCTGGTCAGCACCACGCTGCCGGACGGCAGCGGCGGGAACTTCACCGCGATCATCGGCGTGCGGTACGGGTCGCGGCCCCAGTTCGGGTGCTTGGTCGGCACCACCACCAGCACCATCGCGGCCAGCATCGCCAGCACCGGGCGCTTGTGCGCGAACAGCATCGACACCACGCCGAGGATCAACAGCGAGCAGATCACTTCCAGCGGCAGCAGGTAACGGTAGATGCCGTAGACCGCGGCCCAGGCGAAGTAGCTGGCGAGCACGAACACCAGCATCGGCCAGCGCAGCGCGACTGCGTTGGCGAGAGCCCGATCGCCCGAAGCGGCCGCGCCGCTGTCCGCGGCCTGCGCGCGCGCCCCCGGCCGCAGCAGCCACGCCCACGCCGCCAGCGCGCACAGGCCCAGCAGCAGGCGCGGATCGGCCAGCAGCGGCTCGGAATAGTCGCGGCTGCGGCGCAACAGGCGCAGCGGCGGGTCGAAAACGTCGATCAGGCTGCGCGGCACGTAGCGCGCGTCGCGCCACGAGTCGGCGATCGAATCCGGCGACAGGAACCACTGGTTGAAATACGGGAACAGCGGGTTGGCGTGCAGCTTCCACACATACCAGCCCCACGGCCCCCAGCACACCGCGACCGCGACGCCGCCGCCGAGCGCCAGCGCGGCGATGCGCGCCGGCAGCTGGCGCACGGGCCCGGCGACCAGGGCCGCGGCGATGAAGCCCAGGCAATAGGTCACCCCGGTCAGCTTGAACCCGGCCGCGGCGCCGGCCAGCAGGCCGACCGGCAGCCAGGTCGCGAACGGCCCGCGCCGGCCCTGCGACTGCGCCCACCACAGCAGCGCGCCGAGCACGAACATGCCGACGATGTGGTCGTTGAAGATCGCCGCCGTGCCCGGGTACATGGCCGCGCCGGTCATGATCACGAAGCCGGCGATCCAGGTGCGCGCGCGGCTGCGCTGGGCCGGCATCAGCGTATCGAGCAGGCGCAGGGCGAAATACAGCGCCAGCAGGCTCGGAATGGCCAGCCACAGGGTAATCGGCAGGCCGCCGACGCCGGCGCGCACCATCAGCGCGAACGGGAGGTCGACGGTGGGGTTGTGCCAGGTCTGCAGCTGGGCCGGGGCGATGTCCTGGGTCAGCCGTCCGTCCAGCCACGCCAGCGGCGTGTACAGGTGATAGTTGCGCAGGTCCCAGTTCGCGTCCTGGCGCAGTGCGATCACCGCCACGGCGATGAAGAATAGCGATACCAGGGCGGCGGTACGCCAGGGAGCGCGCTCAGCGGTCATGCAGGGTCCTTGCACGGGCAGTTGCTAAGATTCCGGTCCGACGGGGGGCCCACGTCAAGCACCGAACAGGTCAGGAAGGTTTCGTACATGGCTCATGAGTCGATGAACCAGTTGCACATCGTGATTCTCGCCGCCGGCGAGGGCAAGCGGATGAAGTCGGCGACCGCCAAGGTCCTGCAGAAGATCGCCGGGCGGCCGATGCTGGCCCACGTGATCGAGACCGCGCGCGCGCTGCGCCCGGCCGGCATCCATCTGGTCTACGGCCATGGCGGCGAGCAGGTCCGCGCGGCCTTCGCCGGCCAGGACGACCTGCGCTGGGCCGAGCAGGAACAACGCCTGGGCACCGGCCATGCCGTGCAGCAGGCGATGCCGGGGGTGCCGCAGGATGCGCGGGTGCTGATCCTGTACGGCGACGTGCCGCTGATCGCGGCCGACACCTTGCAGCGCCTGCTCGACGCGCCCGGGCGGCTGGCGGTGCTCGTCGCCGATCTCGACGACCCCACCGGCTACGGCCGCATCGTGCGCGATCCCGAAGGCCGGGTCGGCCGCATCGTCGAGCACAAGGACGCCGACGAGGACCAGCGCGAGATCCGCACCGTCAACACCGGCATCCTGGTCGCCGACGGCGAGCCGCTGCGGCGCTGGCTCGACCGGCTCGGCAACGACAACGCCCAGGGCGAGTACTACCTCACCGATGTGTTCGCCTCGGCCGCGGCCGAGTACAACCCGGCCGAGATGGTGCACGTGGACGACCCGATCGAGGTCGAGGGCGCCAACGATCCCTGGCAGCTGGCCCAGCTCGAGCGCGCGTTCCAGCGCCGCGCCGCGCGCGCGCTGTGCGTGCAGGGCGCGCGCCTGGCCGATCCCGCGCGCTACGACCAGCGCGGCGCGGTGACGGTGGGGCGCGATGTCGAGATCGACGTCGACGTGATCCTGGAAGGCACGGTTGAGCTCGGCGACGGCGTGCGCATCGGCCCGTTCTGCCGGCTCAAGGACGTGCGCCTGGGCGCGGGCACCGAAGTGCGCGCGCATTGCGATCTCGACGGCGTGACGGTCGAGGGCGCCGCGCAGATCGGCCCGTACTCGCGGTTGCGGCCCGGCACCGTGCTCGCCGACGGCGCGCACGTGGGCAACTTCGTCGAAACCAAGAACGCGCACCTGGGCGTGGGCAGCAAGGCCAATCACCTGGCCTACCTCGGCGACGCGGTGATCGGCGCGGCGGTCAACGTCGGCGCGGGCACCATCACCTGCAACTACGACGGCGTCAACAAGTCGGTCACCATCATCGAGGACGGCGCCTTCATCGGTTCGAACTCGTCGCTGGTGGCGCCGGTCACGATCGGCAAGGACGCGACCATCGCGGCCGGTTCGGTCATCACCCGGCCGGCGCCGGCCGGCGAGCTGACCGTGGCGCGCTCGCGCCAGTCGACGGTGGAAGGCTGGAAGCGGCCGGTGAAGAAGAAGCCGCAGTAAGCCGGCGTCCGCTCACGAATCCGGGAAGCCGTCGGGCTTCCCGGATTCGCGCACGCAGCGCCTTGCGCATCGCAGGCGCGCGACCGCGAATGCGGCCGCCGCGTCGAACGCGATCAGCGCGCGATCACGGCGCGTATTGCACCGACTCGGTCGTGCCGATCTGCGACTTGACGATCTGGGTGTAGTACTGCGCGGCCGTGGTGGTGTTGAGGAAGGCGTTCGGCGCCCAGATCATCACGCCCTGGTAGCCGCCGTTGGCGACGTTCTTGGCGATCGTTCCGGCCTGCGAGGCCGAGCTGAATTCCGGCGAGATGCCGAGGAACAGATTGCTCTTGGCCATGCCGTAGCCGACGTACGGGGTCAGGTAGCTGACGCTGCCGCCGTAGGTCATTTCATAGCCTTCGGTCAGCTGGTTGGCAGCGTTGTATGGTGCCTTGAAGTAGGCCGAGTCCGACCACAGCGCCTTGCTCAGGGTCTTGCCGGTGAAATAGGTGTTGGCGCGGATCGCCTTGAGCACCGCGTAGAACGAGCTGGCGCTGCCCGAACAGGTGGAATACTCGTCGTCGACGCTGATGCCGTCGAGACCGTACTTGACCACGTCGGCGACCATCGCATTGGCGAGCTTGGTCGCGGTCGCGGACGTCATGTTGCACGACCAGCCCGCGTTCTGGTGGTTGCCCAGGTACGAGATCTGGACCTTGATGCCCTTGTTCTGCAACTGCCGGACCGCGTCGATGTTGTTCTTCAGGATCGCGGTCATCTCCGCGTTGTAGTACAGCACCGGCGTGTTCGGCGTGCTGCCGTTGATGTTGGCGGCGAACAGCACCAGGTCGGAGAAGAACGGCTTGCCGCTGCTGGCGACCACGTAATGGCCGATGTCCTTCACGTCCTGCGGCGAAGGGTTGTTCAGGAACACGACGTTGCGCGCTGCGCATGCGCCGAAACTCGCAAGAAAAGCCATTAGACCGAAAGCCAGAAGCGTAGGTTGGCGAAGCATTGGCGGATCTCCTCTCGCATTGATTGGAAAATTCTGCGACGGCACGTTCGATTTGACGGATGCGAACGCGGTCGATCGCGCGCGTCCTGGCTAGAAACGAACTCGGAGGCGATACACCCTACGGTCCTCGCGAGGGTTTGGTGCGCGGTGCGGTGCGATGCGGTTCGCCGCGCAAGCGTGGGTCAAGCGGCGCGCGAAGAACATGCGCCCGTTCGCGAATCGCGCGAGTGTGACGTGGGCGGAGTTATCGCGTACGCGGCGGCGAAGTCCGCGGGCCGCGCGCGCGCCGGCTTAGTCGGGCAGCACCATCGACACGCACAGGCCGCCGTCTTCGCGGTTCAGCAGGGCGATGCGCCCGCCGTGCGCTTCGGCGATCTCGCGCGCCAGCGCCAGGCCCAGGCCGGTGCCGTTGCGCTTGGTCGAATAGAACGGCAGCAGCGCGTTGGCCAGCACCGCGTCGTTCATGCCGGTGCCGCGGTCGAGCACGTCGATGCGCCAGGCGTCGGGCGCGCGCCGCAGTTGCAGGCGCACTTCCTCGGGCGGCGAACCGGACTCGTGCGCGTTCTTGAGCAGGTTGATGAGGCTCTGCTCCAGCTGCGCCGCGTCGACCCGGCCGATCGCGTCGGCGGCCACGCCGTCGTAGGCGAACTCGACCTGGCTGCGCAACTGCTGGATGAAGCGCGACCACTCCACCGGCTGCAGGCGCGGCGCCGGCAGCTTGGCGAAGCGCGCGTAGTCGCGGATGAAGCCTTCCAGGTGGCGCGCGCGTTCCTCGATGGTGTTCAGCGCGATCGGCAGGCGTTCGTGCTGGCCGCGGCGCAGCAGTTCGGCGCCGGAGTGGGCGAGCGATGCGATCGGCGCCAGCGAGTTGTTGAGCTCGTGGCTGATGACCCGGATGACTTTCTTCCAGGTCTGCACTTCCTGCCGGCGCAGCTCGGCGGTGAGCTGGCGCAGCAGCACCAGTTCGTGGGCGCGGCCGTTGAGGCGGAAGATGCGCCGCGAGAGGTGGTAGATCTCCTCGTTCTCGACGTCGCCGACGCTGAACATGCCGTCGCCGCCGCGTTCGAAGGCTTCGCGCATCGGCGTCGGCGCGAGCTGCATGATCTCGGCGAAATCCTGGCCTTCCAGGCGCCGGCCTTCGCCGAGCAGCTTGCGCGCGGCCAGATTGCCGAGCACCACGTGCCGCGCCGGATCCACCAGCAGCATCGCCACCGGCGTGTTCTGCACCATCGTGTCGAGCAGCAGTTCGCGCTGGACCAGGTTCAGGCGCTGCTCGCGCAGGGTGTCTCCGAGCTTGTTGTGGCTGGCGACCAGTTCGCCGAGGTCGCCCTTGCCGTTCCAGTTGAAGCTGAAGGAGTAATCGCCGTCGCGATAGCTCGCCACCGAACCGGCGAGCGCGCGGAACAGCGAGTTCATCGGCGCGAACAGGCGCGACACGTGATACAGCAGCAACGGCGCCAGCGCCGCGACCACGATCGGCAGCGCCAGCCAGCGCGGGCGCAGATAGTCCGCGAGCCACAAGGTCGCGGCCGCGCCCGCGGCCAGGTAGGCCAGGGCGACCGCGCCGAAGGTCAGACTCAAGGGCAGGCGGCGCATGCTCGCGTCCTCAGTCGCGTTTGATGCCGAGCCGGTCCAGGCGCCGGTACAGCGCCTGTCGCGACAGTCCCAGTTCGCTGGCGGCCTGCGCCAGCACGCCGCCGGCGCGCTCGATCGCCGCTTCGATCGCGGCGCGGTCGGGCTCGTCGCCGCCGGATGGCGCGGCCGCCGCGGCCGCGGCCGCCGCCGCGGGCGGCGCCGGCAGGCCGAGGTCGGCCGCGGCGATGGTGTCGCCGCGCGCCAGCAGCGCGGCGCGCTGCAAGGTGTTGCGCAGTTCGCGCACGTTGCCGGGCCAGGCGTGCGCGAGCAACGCGCGCTCGGCGTCCTCGCCCAGGCGCTTGCCGGCGCCGAGCGCGCTGTCGGCGAGGAAATGGCGCGCCAGCGGCAGCACGTCGTCGCGGCGCTCGCCCAGCGGCGGCAGCTGGATCTGGATGGTGTTGAGGCGGTAGTACAAGTCTTCGCGGAAGCGCCCGTCGCGGATCATCGCCGACAGATCGGCGTTGGTCGCGCTGATGACCCGCACCTTGACCTGACGCTCGCGGTTCGAGCCCAGCCGTTCGAAGCGCCCGGTTTCCAGCACCCGCAGCAGCTTCATCTGCCCGGCCGGCGGCAGGTTGCCGATTTCGTCGAGGAACAAGGTGCCGCCGTCGGCGGCTTCGAACTTGCCTTCGCGCATCTTGTTGGCGCCGGTGTAGGCGCCCGCATCGGCGCCGAACAGTTCGGCTTCGATCAGCTCGGTCGGCAACGCGCCGCAGTTCAAGGTCACGAACGGGCCGGCCGCGACCGCGGAGTTGGCCTGGACGATTTCGGCGATCTTTTCCTTGCCGGCGCCGTTCGGGCCGACGATCAGCACCGGCACGTCGGCGCGGGCGACGTGGCAGGCCAGCTCCACCACCCGGGTCATCGGTTCGGACGCGAACACCAGCCCGCGCAGGTCGTAGCGCGCGTCGAGCTCGCGGCGCGCGCGCCGGCGCTGCTCGTGCAGGCGGTTGACCTCGCGCGCGCTGTCGCCGAGTTCGAGCAGGTTCTCCACGCTGGCGAGCAGCTTCTGGTCGTCCCAGGGCTTGGCCAGGTAATCGGCGGCGCCGGACTTGGCCAGGTCGACCGCGGTGTCCAGGTGGGTCCAGGCGGTCAGCAGGATGATCGGCAGGTCGGGGTGGCGCGCGCGGATCGCGCGGAACAGCGCCACGCCTTCCTGGCCCGAGGTGGTGTCGGCGGTGAAGTTCATGTCCTGCAGCACCAGGCCCACGTCTTCGCGCGACAGCGTCTCCAGGCCCTGCTCGGGAGACTGCGCGGTCAGCACGCGGATCTCGCGCAGGCCGAACAGCAGATCGAGCGCGGTGGCGACCGCGGGGTTGTCGTCGATGACCAGAACGGTGCGCATGGAAGGCCGGCAGCGGGGGGAGATGCGGAAAGCGCGGGACGGTTCGCGGTTTCCAGGTGCCGAGTATGCCAGCGCGGGTTGCGGCGGGCGTAGGGCGGGAGTCGGGGGCGGCGCGGCCGGGCGGGGAGGGCGAAGGTCGAGGCGGGGTCCGGCTTTTGCCGGAACGACGGCGGGCGGGGTGTGGCGTCGGGGGCGACGGCGGGGTCGCGTCGCTTCGGTCGGAAGCGGCGCGCGCTCGGCGGAACGCGCGCCGCGCCGGTTCACTTCGCCGCTGCGCCGCCGCCGGCCGCGACCGAGGCGATCCACTCGTCGACCCGCGCTTCCAGCTCGCTCAGCGGCAACGCGCCGCCGCCGAGCACGCGGTCGTGGAAGGCGCGCACGTCGAACTTGGCGCCGAGCTGGTCCTGCGCCCGCGCGCGCAGCTCGCGGATCTTGAGCTGGCCGACCTTGTAGGCCAGGGCCTGGCCCGGCCAGGCGATGTAGCGGTCGGCTTCGGCCTGGATGTTGGGCTCCTCCATGTCGGAGTGGTCGCGCATCCACTGCACCATCTGATCGCGGCTCCAGCGCTTGTAGTGCACGCCGGTGTCCAGGACCAGGCGGTTGGCGCGGATCAGTTCCTGCGAGAGCCGGCCGAAATCGCTGTACGGATCCTGATAGAACCCCACTTCCTTGCCGAGTTCTTCCGAGTACAGGCCCCAGCCCTCGATGAAGGCGAGCTGGCCGAGCAGGGTGCGGAACTTCGGCAGCGCCGGCAGTTCGCGGGCGATGGTCATCTGCAAGTGATGGCCGGGCACGCCTTCGTGGTAGGCCACCGCTTCGACCGTGGTCAGCAGGCGCTTTTCCGGCTCGCCGGTGTTGACCGTAATCAGGCCCGGGCGCTTGCCGTCGGGCGTGCCGGCCATGTACTGCGCCGCCGAGGCTTCCTTCTCGCGCCAGGTTTCCACCGCCTGCACCTGCACCTTGGCCTTGGGCAGGGTGCCGAACAACTGCGGCAGCTTGGTTTCCATCTGCGCAAGGTACTTGCGGTATTCCTCGAGCAGTTGCTCGCGCGAGCTGGCGTGGCGCTTGGGATCGGCGGCGACCGCGTCGCGCATCGCCTTCAGGCTGGCATAGCCCAGGCGCTGGGCGATCTCGCTTTGCGCCTTTTCGATCCGCGCCACTTCGCTGAGGCCGAGCTGGTGGATCCGCTCCGGCGACTCGGTCGTGGTGGTGTACTGCTCGATCGCGTAACGGTACAGCGCCTCGCCGTTCGGCAGCGACCACACGCCGTATTCCTTGCGGCCGTGCGGCGCGTAGTCCTTGCGCACGAAGTCGGCGAGCTTGCGCAGCGCCGGGCGCACTTCGCCGTCGACCGCGGCGACGATCTCGCGGCGCAGGCGCTCGCGTTCGGCGGCCGGCACCGAATCGGGGAATTTCTTCAGCGAGGCGGCGAAGACGTTGTCCGCGCCGGCTGCGGCGGCGAGGTTGTCGCACTGCGAGGCGACCTTCTCCAACAGATAGGACGGCTGCATCAGCCCGTCCTTCATGCCCTGGCGGGCGACGCCTTCGACCTGATCGAGCAGCTTGGGCAGGCTGTGCAGGCGCTTGAGGTAGTCGTCGTACTGGCGCGTGTCGTTGAACGGGAACGCGCTGACCAGGGCGGTGAGGTTGAGGTGCACGCCGACGAACTGGTCCAGCGGCATCTCCTGGGTCTTGAGTTCGTAGCCGCGCAGCGAGGTCTTGAGCCACTGCACCATCAGCCGCTGGTTGAGCCGGTCGGCTTCGGGAAAACCGCGGGTGTCGACCGCCTCGAACCGCGTCAGCATGGCCTGCTGGGCCTTGCGCATGCGCTCGGCGCCGGCCAGCGAGTAGTCCGACCAAGCGTCGTTGTAGCGATAGTCGCCGAAGAAGCTGGCCTGCTCGGGCAGCAGCCGCATCAACTCCTCCCATTGCTGGTCGAGCTGGGCGTTGAACGCGGCGACGCGCTTGGCGACGTCGGCCGACGGCGCTTGCGGCGCGGCGGGCGCCGCGGCGGCGAGCGCGGGCAGCGCCGGCGTCGCGGCCAGCGCGGCCGCGAGCAGGGCGACGCGCAGCGCCGGACGCAGGGTGCGCAGGGGGAAGCTCGATTTCTTCATGGACGACTCCGTGGCGGTGAGGCGGGGCGCGCGCCGGGCGCGGCGTCCCGGGCCGTCCGGCGCGGGCGCCGGACGGAGCGGTGGCAACGTGGGATGCGGATCGTCGCGAGCATGCCGCAAGCCCGCGTGCGACACCGCTGACGAATGCAAGGCTGGGCGGATGACTCGGGTCAGCCGCGTTCGCCGGCGGGTCGTAACCCCTGATACGGCGAACGCGGTTGCGGTTGCATTGTGCGTCCGTGCCGCGCGCTGCGTGCTTATGTCGCGCGCTGAGCGCTGCGTGCTTATATCGCGCGCTGCGCGCTTATGCCGCGCGCGTGGCCAGCGCCGGCGGCACCATCGCCGCGCGCCGGGCCGGGCCGTACACCGCCACCTGCCCGAGCAGCCACAGGCTCAGCGCGCCCAGCGGCAGGTACAACGCCGGCAGCCGCGGCAACTCGTAGTACTTCATCAGCAACAGGTTGATCGCGAACGCCATGACCATGCCCAGGACGATGCCGATCGCGGTCAGCAGGAAGTTCTCGGTCTGGAAATAGCGCAGGATCTGCCCGCGGGTGGCGCCGAGCGCGCGGCGCACGCCGATCTGCTTGGTGCGCTGCTGCACCCAGAAGCTGGCCAGGCCGACGATGCCGAGCGCGGTGACGATCAGCAACGCGATGCACACCGCGCCGAGCAGCCACACCATCGCGCGGTCGGTGCGGTTGAACTCCTCGGCCATCGCTTCGACGGTCTTGTTGTCCTTGCTCAGGATGCGCTGCGGACCGAGCTTGGACAGCGTCTCGCCGGCGGCCTTCAGCACTTCGTCGCGCCGCGCCGGATCGGTGACCCGCAGCAGGTAGATGCCGTTGTTGTAGTCGGCGCGGGTCGGGTAGATCACCGAATAATCCGCCGAGGCCGGGCCGTTGAACTCGTTCGGCCGCAACAGGTGCTCGACCACGCCGATCACCCGCCGGCCATCGCTGTCGCCGGTATAGAACGGACGGCCGAGCGGATCCTGGCCCGGGAACAGCTTGTCGGCCAGGGCCTTGCTGATGATCGCCACCGGGACCGGCGCCGCGCCGGGCTTGAGCCGCTCCGACAGCGGCACGATTTCGTCCTCGCGGAAGTTGCGCCCGGCGATCAGCTTCAGGCCCAGGCTTTCCAGCAACTGGGTCTCGCCGTAGTTGACGCCGACGCTGGCGGTTTCCAACTGCTGGTTCGGCTTCGGGCCGACGCCGGAATTCCACGCCGAATCGCCGTAGCGCACCTGGTTGGAGATCGTGGCCGAGCGCACGCCCGGCAGCGCACGCAGCGCGGCCAGGTCGCTGCGGGTCAGCGCATCGGCGTCCTTGTTGGTGCTGATGTCGCTGATGCGCAGCGCCACCAGTTCGTTTTCGACCATGCCGCTGGGCCGTTGCAGGCGCGCGACCCGGTTCTGGATCAGGAACAGCGCGTTGCAGATGATCGCGCAGGTCAGCGCGACTTCGAACACGATCAATGCGGCGGCGGTCTTGTGGCGGCGCAAGGTGGTCAGGATCGGACGGATGTCCATGGTGGCCTCACTGGCTCTTGAGCTGGATGGCGGGCGTCACCTGGCAGGCGCGCCAGGCCGGCAACAGGCCGGCCAGCACGCTGGCGGCGACGGCCAGGGCGAAGGTGGTGGCGAGCATGGCCGGGTCCAGCCGCGCCAGCGCGGCGTAGCCGACCGACTGCTGGCGCACCGCCCACAGGCCGAACTGCGCCAGCAGCAGGCCGAGCAAACCGCCGGCCAGGCCGATGCTGCCGGCTTCGACCAGGCACTGGGCGAAGATCGCGCGCTTGGTCGCGCCGAGCGCGCGGCGCACGCCGATCTCGCCGGAGCGGCGCAGGAACTTGGCCAGCAACAGGCCGACGGTGTTGAGCAGGCACACGGCGAGGAAGCCGAACGCCAGCCACATCTGCAGGCGCACGTCGGCCGGCACCACCCGCTTGTAGTCCAGCCATTCCATCACGCTGTCGAGCTTGGGCGAGGTCGGGCGCACATAGACCCCGGCGCTGCGCTGCTGGGCGACGTAGTTGTCCAGATACTGGCGGTATGCGGCGGCTTTCTGCGGCGTGTTCAACTCCACCCAGTACTGCATCCAGATGCACTTGGCGTTCGCGTCGCGGGTGCCCTCGGGCAGGCTGCTGCTGTCGTCCCAGCAGCTGATGCTGCCCTGCGGGCTCATGCGCATGTCGCGCGAGCTGCTGAACGGCACGAACAGCTGCTCGGGTTCGCCGAAGCCGCGGTCCACGGTGAGGTCGTAGAAATTCGGCTGCGGATGCCAGTCCTCGATCACGCCGATGACCCGCAGCTCGTAGTTGTCGGCCCAGATCGTCTTGCCGACGCTGTCGGCGCCGCCGAACAGACGCTCGTTGAGCTTCTTGCCGAGCACCGCCACGCGCGCGCGGCCGGCGTCTTCCTTGGCGGTCCACGGCGCGCCGTACTGGAACGGCACCTGGAACATCGGGAAGAAATCGGCCGAGGTGAAGCGCGAGTTCTGGCGGAACGCCGGCAGGTTGTCGCGGCGCGGCTCGACCGCGACGTTGCCGCTGGTCATCAGCGCCTGGCGGTCGGCGCGGGCGTCGCGCAGCAGCGCTTCGGCGTCGAAGCGCGACATGTTGTCCGGCGGTTCGTCGCCGGGGACGTAGCCGGTCATCGAACGCGGATCCAGGCGCGGCTGGAACAGGGTCTGGCTCTTGCCCGGCAAAGGATCGCCGGACAGCACGTAGAACACGGTCAGGGTGGTCATCGCCGCGCCGATGCCGAGCGCGATGGCGAGCACCATCAGCGCGGTCAGCACCCGGTTGCGCTTGAAGCTGCGCATGGCGAGCTGCAGGTAATAGGCGAACTGGCTGTTGCCGGACATGGGCGCGGCCTCAGGCGACGGTGGCGTCGGCCGCGGCGGTCGCGATGCCGGCGGAGGGGCGGATCAGGCTCGCTTCGGCGCGCAGGTCGGTGGCCATGCCGTCGACGATGTGCACGTTGCGCTGCGCGCGCGCGGCCAGTTCCGGATCGTGGGTGACCATGACGATGGTGGTGCCCTGGCCGTTGATCTCCTCCAGCAGCTCCATGACCCCGCGCGCCATCTGCGAATCCAGGTTGCCGGTCGGTTCGTCGGCCAGCAGCAGGCGCGGCGAACCGGCCAGCGCGCGCGCGATCGCCGCGCGCTGCTGCTGGCCGCCGGACAGTTCGGTCGGGTAGTGGCGCATGCGCGAGCCCAGGCCCACTTGCGTCAGCGCCTGTTCGATGCGCTGGCGGCGCTCGGCCGCGGGCATGCGCCGGTAGCGCAGCGGCACGTCGCAGTTGTCGAACAGGTTGAGGTCGGGAATCAGGTTGAAGCTCTGGAAGATGAAGCCGATCTTCTGGTTGCGCAGGCGCGAGCGCGCGTCGTCGGACAGGTCGCGCACGTCTTCGCCGTCGAGCTTGTATTCGCCGCCGGTGAAGGTCTCCAGCAGGCCGGCGATGTTGAGGAAGGTGGTCTTGCCCGAGCCCGAGGGGCCGGTCACGGCGACGAACTCGCCGTCGCGCACGTGCAGATCCAGCGAACGCAGCGCGTGCGTCTCGACGAGTTCGGTGCGGTAGACCTTGGTGACCTGGCGCATCAGCAGCATGGCGGTGTCCTTGGAGCGGGGATTGGGGATTCGGGATTGGAGATTGGAGATTCGCAGCGCGGGTCGGCCGGAGCGGCGCGTCTATCCGGACGTCATCCCCGCGCAGGCGGGGATCCAGGGCTTCATCGCGACATGACGCTGAAGTCTCTGGATCCCCGCCTGCGCGGGGATGACGTCCGTGTGGGTGCGCGGCATCGCGATGCGCCTCAACGCACCGAGAACAGCGGCAGCGCGATCGCGCTGGCGAAGCGCAGGCGCGAGGAACGCTTCGGCGCGTGGCTGGCGGCGTTGGCGCTGCCGGCGCGCTCGCCGGCGTCGGCGAAGTCGATCAGCTGGTGCAGGCGCAGCGGCACCGCGTCGGTCAGTTCCTGGGCGTTCCAGTGCGGGGCGAAGTCGTAGGCGTTGGCGGCGTTGAAGGCGTTCATGGGTTCATTCTCCGGAGATGCGGACGGTTTCGGCGTTGGCGAACTGGTCGGCGCCGGAGACCACGATGCGGTCTCCCGGCTGCAAACCCTCGAGGATTTCGACTTGACTCAGGCTGCTCGCGCCGGCGCGGATGACGCGGCGGGTGGCGACGCCGGCGGACACGACGTAGGCGCTGTGGCCGCCGTCCTGTTCCAGGAACGGGCCGCGCTCGACGATCAGCGCGTTGCGGCGGGTGTCGAGCACGATGCGCGCGCTCAGGCGCTGGTTCTGGCGCAGCGCCGGCGGCTGCTTGCCGTCGAAACGCAGGCGGCTGGCGACTTCGCCGGACACCACTTCCGGCGACACCGCCGAGATCTTGGCCGCGTAGCTCTGGCCGTCGTTGCCGGCGATCTGCGCCGGCATGCCGATGGCGAGGTCGCGGGCGAAGCTTTCCGGCACCTTGATCTCGACCTCGAACACGCCCAGGTCGACCACGCTGAGCACCGGGTCGTTGATCGCGACGTTGGCGCGCTGCGCCACCTGCACCTGACCGACCTGGCCGTCGAACGGCGCGCGCAGGGTCAGCGCGTCGACCTGGCGCTGGGCCTCGGCGACGATCGCGGCCTGGCGCTGCGCCAGCAGGCGCTTGTTGCGCGCGTCCAGGCTGGCGCTGCGGTCCTGGCGGCCGATGCCTTCGCGCGCATGGCTCAGGCCGATATCGGCCTTCTTCAATTCGTCCTCGGCCTTGGCCACGTCGACCTTGGCCACCGCGCCGCCGGCGAAGGCGCGGTTGTAGCGCTCCAGGTCGCGCTCGGCGGCGGTGCGGTCGATCCGGGCCTGGTCGAGTTCCTTGCGCGCGGTGGAGCGCGCCAGTTCGCCGTCGAGCTCGGCGCGGCTGGCTTCGGCTTCCAGGCCGGCGAGGGTGGACTGTTCCTGGGCCAGCTTGCTGCGCAGCTCGGGGCTGTCGATCTCGGCCAGCACCTGGCCCTTGCGCACCGCGTCGCCGGCGACGACCTTGAGGTCGACCGAACCGCCGGCGATGGCGTACAGCACCGGGCTGTTGGCGGCGATCACGCGGCCGTCGGCGGCGATGTCGCGGACCAGGTCGCCGCGCTTCACTTCGGCGATGCGCAGGCGCTCGGCCGACACCGAAGAACCGCTCGCGGCCCAGCCCGAGGCGACCCAGGCGCCGGCGCCGAGCACCGCCGCGCCGACGGCCACGGCCAGCGCCCACTGCCGGCGGCGGCGGTTGTGGCCCGCGGCGGGGGCGACGCGGTGGTCCTGGGCGGAGGTGTCGCGGATGCTCATCGGGCTGCTCGGTTGGGTCTCTGCCCAAATACCAAGCACATCCCGTGCCAACTTTAACTGATTGATTTTAAAAGGTGGACAGGCCTGTCAGGGCGTCCGTCCGTCCGGACGCGGTGTCCGCGCGGACGCCGTCACGGCCGTCCCGGCCGCGCCGCCCTTAGAATGCGGTCACATTTTCTCGGACGCTCCCCGCATGTGTGGAATCGTAGGCGCGATCGCCGATCGCGATGTGGTGCCGGTCCTGATCGAAGGCTTGAAACGATTGGAGTACCGCGGTTACGACTCGGCCGGCATCGCCGTGTTCGACGGACAGTCGCTGCGCCGGGTGCGGCGCACCGGGCGCGTGGCGGAGATGGAATCGGCGGCGCAGTCGGAACGCTTCAGCGCCCAGGTCGGCATCGGCCACACCCGCTGGGCCACGCACGGCGGCGTGACCGAAGCCAATGCGCATCCGCACATCAGCTTCGGCGAACTGGCGGTGGTGCACAACGGCATCATCGAGAACCACGACGAGCAGCGCGAGCGTCTGCGCGCAGCCGGGTACGCGTTCGAATCGCAGACCGACACCGAAGTCATCGCCCACCTGATCCATTCGTATCTCCAGCAGGGCCACGACCTGCTGGCCGCGGTGCAGGCGGCGGTGCGCGAGCTGGTCGGCGCGTACGCGATCGCGGTGGTGAGCCTGAAGGAGCCCGGCCGCTTGATCGCCGCGCGCATGGGCTGCCCGCTGCTGGTCGGCCTCGGCGAGGGCGAGAACTTCGTCGCCAGCGACGTGTCGGCGATCGTGCAGGCCACGCGCCGGGTGATCTTCCTGGAAGAAGGCGACACCGCCGAAGTCACCCGCGCCGCGGTGCGGGTGTTCGACGCGCACGGCGCGGCGATCGAGCGCGAGGTGCATCTGTCGGACGTGTCGCTGGCGTCGCTGGAACTCGGCCCGTACCGGCACTTCATGCAGAAGGAAATCCACGAGCAGCCGCGCGCGATCGCCGACACGATCGAGGCGGTGATGGACAACAACGGCTTCAGCGCCGAATTGTTCGGCGCCGATGCGGCAGCGGTGCTGGCCGACGTCGAAGGCGTGCAGATCCTGGCCTGCGGCACCAGCTATTACGCCGGCCTGACCGCGCGCTACTGGATCGAAGCCATCGCCGGGCTGCCGTGCCAGGTCGAGATCGCCAGCGAATACCGCTACCGCGCGGCGGTGGCGAACCCGAAGCAGCTGATCGTGACGATTTCGCAGTCGGGCGAAACCCTCGACACGATGGAGGCGCTGAAGTACGCCAAGTCGCTCGGCCACGACAAGATCCTGTCGATCTGCAACGTGCCCGAGAGCGCGATCCCGCGCGCGAGCAAGCTGGTGTACTACACCCGCGCCGGCGCCGAGATCGGCGTGGCCTCGACCAAGGCCTTCACGACGCAATTGGTGGCGCTGTTCACCCTGACCGCGACCCTGGCGAAGCTGCGCGGCGCGCTGAGCGCGGAGCAAGAGGCCGAGTACGTCGACGCGCTGCGCCACCTGCCGGGCAGCGTGCAGCACGCGCTGAACCTGGAGCCGCAAGTGGCCGGCTGGGCCGAGCGCTTCGCGCCGAAGCACCACGCGCTGTTCCTGGGCCGCGGCGTGCATTACCCGATCGCGCTGGAAGGCGCGCTCAAGCTCAAGGAAATCTCCTACATCCACGCCGAAGCGTATCCGGCCGGCGAGCTCAAGCACGGCCCGCTGGCGCTGGTCGACGCGGCGATGCCGGTGGTGGTGATCGCGCCGAACGACAAGCTGCTGGAGAAGGTGAAGTCGAACATCCAGGAAGTGCGCGCGCGCGGCGGCGAGATGTTCGTGTTCGCCGACCTGGACAGCCATTTCGGCGAATCCGAGCAGGTGCACGTGATCCGCACGCCGCGCCACGTCGGCGTGCTGTCGCCGGTGGTGCATGCGATTCCGGTGCAGCTGCTGGCGTATCACGCGGCGTTGGCGCGCGGGACGGATGTCGACAAGCCGCGCAATCTGGCCAAGGCGGTAACGGTGGAGTAAGCGGCGGCGCGAGCCGATCGGGACGCGCCGAATGAGCCGGTTCGGCTGCATTCGGCGTGTTGCGTAGGGACGACGGGCAACCAGGGGCGGCAAGGACGATGCAGGCAAGCACACGCAAGCGCGGCGGCGCGATTCTGGCCGCAGCGTCGCTGTTGGTCGCCGCGGGATTGGCGGCCGGGTGGATGTGGGGCCGCGAACGGCCCGGCGCGCAGGCCGACCGGCAGGGCGCGCCGGCGCAAGCGCCCGATGCGTCCGCGCCCGGCGCCGCGCCGACGGCCTCGTCTTCGCCGCGGCCGTTGCCCGCGGGCCGCTTCCAGGACATCCGCGGCGCGCTGGAAGTCCGCGCGCGCGCCGGCGATGCGCAAGCCGCCTACCGCTTGGGCGAAGTGCTGGGCCGCTGCCCGGGCTATGAGCCGATGCCCGGCGGCGCGTTCACCGACCTGCTCGCGCGCACGATCGCCAAGAGCGGCACTACGATGCTGCGCATCGGCGACCGCAAGTTGGACGATCCGGACGTTTTGGACATGATGCTCTACGCCAAGGATCGGGCCGACGCGATCTGCGGCGGCGTCGGCGATCTGGCCGGTTCGGTGCGCAAGGGCGAGGCGCGCGAGTGGATGGAACTCGCGGCCGAGCGCGGGCACACCCAGGCGATGGTCGACTACGGAAACTTCGCCTTCGAGGACCTGCCCTCCGACGGCGACTTGCTCGACCATGCCGAGGAAGTGGCGCAGCGGCGCGAGCGCGCACGCGGCTATCTGCGCCGCGCGTTCGAAGCCGGCGATGCCGACGCGATGCTGGCGCTGGCCGCCGCGCACGGCAACAAACCGTACCTGGGGCGCGACACCACCCAGTCGCTGGCTTACTTCAAGGCCTATCGGCGCACCGCTGCGGCGCGCAAGCTGCCGCGCGGGGTGATCAATATGATCGAACAGCAACTGACCCAGAACGCGAGCGCGCAGGAACTGCGCGATTCCGAGCAGCGCTCCGCGCAGATCCTGCAGGCGTTCCAGCAGCGCAGGGCGCCGCGATGAAACGCCTGATCGGGTGGGGCGCGCTGTTGTTGCTGCTGGCAGGATCGGCGTTGTGGGTTTTCCGCGGCCGCAGCGCTTCCGCCCCGGCCGCGTCCGCCGCGCAGGTCGCCTACAGCGGCCCGGACCCGGCCCGGCGCGGCGCGGCCGCGAGCGCGCAGGATCCGGCGACGACGCTGCGCCAGCGCTTGGCGACGCCGCTGGACGCAGAGCCGCTCGACCGCGATTGGGCGCGACGCATCCATGCCGACATCCTCGCGCGCGATCCCTCGCAGCGATGGTGGCTGCTGCCGTTCGCCGAGGTCTACGCCGAACTGCGCGCTGCGGCGGAAAAAGGCGATGCGCGGGCGCAGTACGCGCTCGGCCGCCGCTCCGCGGATTGCCTGGCCACGATGCGCGACGACACGCCCGCGAATCTGCTGAGCCGGTTGGATCAGGAGACGGAATTCGCCAAGGACGGCCCCTATGCGCAACGGCGCATGGCCAATATCCGCCAGCAGACCCGCGACGCCCTGGCGCGCTTCGATGCCTGTTCCGGGCTTGATCGCCCCTGGGCGGACGAGTCCCTGGCGTGGCTCGAACGCGCCGGCCGCGGCGGCGCCGAAGGCGCCAGGCTCGGCTACGTCAGCGCCTGGGCCAGGCAGCTCGGCGGCGATCGCGACGCCTTGATCGCCGGGATCGAGCGCGTCGCGGCGCAACGCGCGTTGGCGCGCGAGTGGCTGGAGCAGGGCCGCGCCGCGGGCGACGACAGCGCGCTGGATCTCTACATCGACGCCTATTCCGGCGCCAACGGTCTGTATCCGCGCGACCGGGTGCAGGAGTTGGCGTATCGCTATGCGCGCGATCTGGTCCAAGGCCGGCGCAATTCGCAGTTCGATTCGCTGTGGGCCAAGGGGCCGATGCGCTACGGCCAGGACCTGAGCGCGCAGCAGTGGGATGCGGCGGAAGCGCAGGGGCGCGAGATCTTCAAGGCCTATTACGAAGCGCGTCCGGTGTGGCGCAACGGCAAGCCGCCGTCTTTGCCGCCGCCGCCGTCGCTGCCGCCGACATCGACGCCGCCGCAGGTCGAGGGATGACCGGAGCGGCGTTCTCGCCTGCGGCGCTTTGCGTTGCAAACGAGAATCGTTCTCACATATAGTGCGTGCGTCCCGTCGCACGCAGCAGTCCCCATGTCCGCTCGATCCTGCCTCGCCCTGTCCCTGGCGGCGATGCTCGCGCCTGCCCAGGCGCAGAACGTCCCGCAACCTCAGGCTACGGATCGGGCCGCCGCTTCGGGTTCCGACGCGGGCGCTGCCGCGGCACCCGCGCCGACCTCGGTCACCGACCTCGACTCGGTCCAGGTCATCGGCCGCGCCCAGCGCCTGTACAAGGCCGACCAGGCCGCGGTCGGCACCCGCACCGGCACGCCGCTGGAACGCGTGCCGCAATCGGTGCAGGTGCTGCCGCGCGAACTCATCGACGACCAGGCCGCGCGCCAGGTCACCGACCTGTACCGCAGCATCAGCGGCATCAGCTACTTCAGCTACGCCGGCGTCACCCTGCGCGGATTCCGCCAGGAAAACGTGCTGTACGACGGCCTGCGCGGCGATCCGTACTCGGGCTTCTCGGTGCCGCAGCTGTTCAACATCGAACGCATCGAAGTGCTCAAGGGCCCGGCCGGCGCGTTGTACGGCGGCGGCGATCCGGGCGGCGTCATCAACTACGTCAGTAAGAAACCCAAGCGCGAGAGCGAACGCAGCATCGAACTGCAGGCCGGCAATTACGGCTTCCGCGCCGCTTCGGTCGAACTGACCGGCCCGCTCGCGAACAACGAGCGTATCCGCTACCGCGTCGGCGCCTACGCCGACGACGAGAATCCCTTTCGCCGCAACACCGATGCGCAGAGCGTCATCGGCGATTTCGGCCTCGCCTTCGACATCGGCGACACCGGCGAACTGAGCCTGCAATACACCGATGTCACCCAGAACCTCGGCGGCAACCGCCTGCGCGGCGTGCCGGTCGACGACAACGGCCGCTTCCTGACCTCGACCCGCTGGAACCACAACGAGCCGACCGACTACCTGGACATGCGCGCCAAGGTCGCCTCGGCGCGTTTCTCCGCTAAGCCCAGCGACAGCCTCGACATCGACGTGTCCGCGCGCTGGTTCGAGAACCAGGAAGCGCAGCAGTACCACGAGCCGATGGGCCTGATCGACCGCGACCGCGACGGCGTGCGCGAATGGATGACCCGCCAGTTCCGGGACCAGTTGCGCGACAACCGGGCGGTCGCGGTCAACGCCAATCTGGTCAAGCGTTTCGAATTCGCCGGCATGCCGCATCAAGTGCTGTTCGGCGCCGACGCCTATCGCGCCGACAGCGACTTCAAGGGCCGCACCGCCAATTCCGACACGGCGCGCGGGCCGGTGCCGGGCATCGACCTGTTCCGTCCGGTCTACGGCCTGACCTCGGCCGCGAGCTATCGTCTGGAGCGCTTCGCCTGGAGCGGCACCAGCACGCGCGGCAACCGCTACGGCGCTTACCTTCAGGACGAGATCGGCCTGTCCGAGCGCTGGTTCCTGCTCGCGGGCCTGCGCTGGGACGGTTTCAAGGACGAGAACCGGCTCAACGGCAGCAGCGTGGACGGCGACGACCTGAGCTGGCGCCTCGGCGCGACCTTCGCCGCGACCCGCGCCACCAATCTCTACGCCAGCCTCGCCAGCGGCTTCCTGCCGCAGAGCACCAACAACCAGAATCCCAACGCCGGCGGGCCGTTCGATCCCGAGCGCAGCCGGCAGTGGGAGATCGGCGCCAAGTCGAGCCTGTTCGACGGGCGGGCGACGTTGAACGCGGCGCTGTACCGGATCGAGCGGCGCAACATCCTGCAGGCCGACGGCCGCGTGGTGAACGGCGTCAGCCAGCTCGCGCCGTTGGGCCTGGTGCGCAGCGAAGGCCTGGAGATCGACCTGCTCGCCGACCTGACCTCGCGCTGGGTGCTCAACGTCGCCTACGCCTACAACGACGCGCGCGTGCTCGAAGCCGGCCGCAACGGCATCGTCAATTCCAGCGGCGGGCGCTTCGCCAACGCGCCGCGCAACAAGCTCGGGGTGTGGACGCGCTACGACATTCCAGCGTTGCGTTCGGCGCTCGGCTTCGGCCTGGACTACGTCGACGAACGCGTCAGCCTCGACGGCCAGCGGGTCAAACCCTACACCGTGTTCGACGCCAGCTGGCAGACCCAGTGGCGCGACTGGAAATTCCAGGCCAACCTCAAGAACCTGTTCGACAAGGTCTACGCCGCCAGCGGCTTCATCGAGCGCAACGGCCATTTCCCCGGCGAACCGCGGCGTTTGTACCTGCAGGCGCAGTACAGCTTCTGACCGCCGCGCTGTGAACGCCGCCACGCCAGCCGCCCAGGCCAGCCAGAAATCCGCGACGCGGCGGCTGTGGTTCGACCTCCACAGCTGGCTCGGGCTCAAGCTCAGCATTTTCATGAGCTTCGTCTTGCTCACCGGCACGTTGGCGGTGCTGGCGCACGAAATCGACTGGCTGCTCAATCCGCCGATGCGGGTCCAGCCCGACCCCGCGCGCCGCGCGAGCTGGGGCGAGATGGTCGACGCGGTGCGGCGCGCGCATCCGTACTGGACTGTGGAAACGCTGCAAGCGCCGCAGGCTTCGCGCTTCGCCGCGCAGGCCACGGTACGCACCGAACGAGGGCGGCCGCGCTTCGTCTGGGTCGACCCGTACCGCGGCGTGGTCACCGGCGACACCGGCTGGTTCAATGCGCACCGTTTGCTGCGCAACACCCATCGCCATCTGATGATGCCGACCGCGATCGGCGTGCCGATCGTCGCTGCGCTGTCGGTGCCGCTGCTGTTGTCGGGGCTGAGCAGCCTGTACATCTACAAGCGCTGGTGGCGCGGCTTCGCCGCATGGCCGCGGCGCGAGCGGCCGCGGCGGTTCTGGGGCGACCTGCACCGTTTGCTCGGCGTGTGGAGCCTGGCTTTCGTGCTGCTGATCGGCGCGACCGGCCTGTGGTATCTGGTCGAATCGCTCGGCGGCGACGCGCGCGTGGTCAAGCCGCCGGCGGCGAAACACGCGCAGGCGCTCGCGGCCGATGGCGCGACCGTCGACCGCGCGGTGGCCGAAGCCAAAAAACGCTGGCCGCAGTTCGAAGTCGAAGGCGTCGCGCCCGGCGGCAAAGACGGCACCTTGCTGCTGACCGGGCAGGCCGACGCGGTGCTGGTGCGTCCGCGCGCCAACGCCATGGCGTTCGACGCCGCCGACGGCCGCTGGCTCGGCGCGCGCGACGGCCAGGACTTGAACCTGCACCAGCGCATTTCCGAAATGGCCGATCCGCTGCATTTCGGCGACTTCGGCGGGTTCTGGCTCAAACTGGTGTGGTTCGGGTTCGGCGCCATGCTCAGCGCGTTGAGCTTGTCCGGGGTGTATCTCTATGGCCTGCGCATCGCCGACGGCTGGCGATCGGCGCAGCGCAAGCGCGAGCGCGGCGCATGAGCGTCTGGCGCGCGATCTGGCTCGGCATGGGCCGCTGGAAATGGCTGTGGCTGGCGCTGCTGCTGGTCTGGATGGCGCTGATGCCGGCCGAGATCGCGCGCTGAGCGCGGCGTTCACGCGCGCGCGACGATCTTTTCACTTCGCCGTGGCGGCCGGCTTACCGCGTCGCGCCTAGGCTGCCTGCATCGTTTGGATAGAGGCAGCGACGTGCATATCGTGCTTGGCGGAACCGGACATGTCGGCTCGTACCTGGCCCGCGAACTGATCGCGCGCGGCGAGCCGGTGACGGTGGTGACGCACAACCCGGAGCATCGCGACGAATGGCTCGCGCGCGGCGCGCAAGTCGCGCTGATCGACGTGCACGACACCGCCGGCCTGCGCAAGCTGTTCCGTCGGGGCCGGCGCCTGTTCCTGTTGAATCCGCCGGCGGCGCCGTCCACCGATACCGATGCCGCGGAAAAGGCCAGCCTGTACTCGATCCTGGCCGCGCTGGAGGATTCGGGCCTGGAGAAGATCGTCGCCGAATCCACGTACGGCGCGCAGCCGCTCGAACGCGCCGGCGATCTGGGCATCCTGTACGAGATGGAGCGCGGGCTGCGCAAGCTGGGGATCGCGTACAGCGTGATCCGCGCCGCCTACTACATGAGCAACTGGGACGCGTCGCTGGACGACGCGCGCGAGCGCGGCATCGTGCGCAGCTTCCTGCCGGCCGAGTTCCGCCTGCCGATGGTGGCGCCGCACGATCTCGGCGTGGCCGCGGCCGAGCTGATGACCGCGCCGGCCGACGAACAGGTGTTGCGTTACGTCGAAGGCCCGCGCCGCTATTCGCCCGCCGATGTGGCCGCGTGCTTCGCCAGCGCGCTGGGGCGCGCGGTGACGGTGGAAGAAGTGCCGCGCGACCGCTGGGTCGAAGGTTTCCGCGAACTCGGATTCTCGCAGCCGGCGGCCGAGTCGTATGCGGCGATGACGGCGGCGACGGTCGACGGGCTGGAACTGGCCGACGATCCGGTGCGCGGCGCGACCACCCTGCGCGAGTACATCGACGCGCTCGCCGGCGCGGCCTGAGCGCGGCCGCAGGCCGGCGGGCGGGTCCGGACCGGCTTGCGCCGGCGCCGGCCCGCCCGCCGATGTTTCATTTTTGAAATGTCCTGAGCGCCGCGGCGGCGGCGTTTGATTCGGGGTGATCGGCGCGTCTCGCGCAATCGATCCAGACCACATGGAACCGGACGCGGCGCAGACAGCGCCGCGATGGCGAAGCTTTGCGCCGATAGGGAGAGATACATGCCGCTGGGACGCCTGCTCAACCTCAACCAGATCGTCGCCGGCATCCGCCCGGCGCCGGCCGCACCCGCGCCCGCGGCGGCGCCGACGCCGGCGCCGGCGCCGCTCGCCGCGGCCGGCCTGCGCATCCGGGTGCCCGGCGGCGTCATCGCCGCGCCGCCGGCCGTGCACGCGGCCACGCCGGTCGCCGCGCCGGCCGTGCACGAGGCCACTGCGCCCGCGCTCGCGCCGGCCTTCATTCCCGGCGCGGCGCTGCGGGTGAATCCGGCGGTGCTGCGCGCGCAGCCGGCGATCATCGCCCAGTTGGAAGGCCGCACCCTGCGCCCGCGCCTGGACGCGCTGCGGCCGGGCCTGCTGCCGAACGCCGGCGGCGGCTTCACCCGCGCCGAGTCGGCGTACCCGATCAGCCCGAACGCCGCACCCGACGACCGCTGCATTTTCGAAGACGCCAAGAATCCGCAGCAGCGTTACTGGCTGCCGCGCTTCCGCCTGCGCAGCGGCAACGGCCGTTACGAGATCGGCGTGGCCGAAAACCAGGGCGCCGACGGCCTGTACGCGGTGAGCCTGGCGCTGGAGACCTACGCCGCGCCGGAAATCGCCGAAGCCGCGCGCACGATGGTCATGATGGGGATCAACCGCAGCGCGGTGATCGCTTATCGCGCGCCGGGCACTTCGATCGAACAGCGTCTGCCGGTCGCCGAACTGCTCGACGATCCGCGCGGCGGCTGCGTGGCGATGCTGCACCTGAGCCTGCCCGAACGCGACAACCTGCTGCGCGCCTTCATGTCGGCCGACACCCAATGCCGGCTGATCGTGTCGCGCGGCTACGCGGTGGCGGTGCCGCGCGCGCCCGCGGCGCCGGCGGACGCGCCGAAGCGCCAGCTGATGATGGTCAAGGGCCAGATGCAGCTGCTGCGCGCGCCGGTCGCGGAGATGATGCTCAAGCCAGACCTCGCCGCTGCGGCCGTGGTCGCATCGCCGTCGGACGTGTCCGCCGCGAGGATCGCGCCGCCGCGCGGCATCGCCGCGGCGAAACTGCGGCCGGACGTTGGCGCTTCGATCATCGCCGGCGACGAGGTGTGGCAGCGCAAGCCGCTGCAACCGCGCCCGCGTCCGTTCCCGTTCCCGCAACCGCGCCCGCAGCCCGAGCCGCAGCCGCAGCCCGAACCGGAACAACGCTACGACCTGTCCAACCAATTGCAGGACTGCAGCATCGCGCTGCTGTTCGAACCGGCGCTGCACCCGTACATCTACCCGGCCGGCAGCGCCAGCGGCCCGCGCGCGCCGCGCTGGGCCGTGCACTCGCTGCGCTATCCGGCCGACAGCGGCCGCGTCCACGCCTATTTCCAGGACCAGAACGACCCGTCGCGGATCTACTACCTGCCCGATTCGTTCAAGCTCGCCCGCCGCGGCGACGCGCCGCACGCGCCGGCGCTGGTGTTCCGCGTCGACCAGGGCGACCAGGCCGAGCAGGCGATGGTCGATCTGACCTGCGAAGTGCGCCCGGTCACCGACGGCGAACGCCTGCTGGCCGCGCGCGCCGCGCTCGCCGACAAGGTGCCGCGCAGCGCCGCCAACCCCAATGCCGAGTTCGAGCTGCGCCTGCTGCGCGCCAGTTCGACCCTGCAGATGGCGCTGCTGCGCAACGGCGCGGTGCGTTCGGAAACGGTGCCGGCGATCATCGACTGGGACAACGGCTTCACCGTCAACGAGCGCTTCAAGTTCGACGACTTCCAGGACGTGTTCGGCGTGCTGATGGCCGCCGGCGGCGGCTCCAACCTGCTGCAAGGCAGCGTGGTGGTGGCCAGCGGCGTCAACGAGAACGTCACCGTGCCGGTCAAGCTCAACTTCGCCGACATGGAAGGCGAGCTGTTCCGCTCGATCGAGACGCCCGACAACGCCACCGGCGCGGTCGAGGTCGAGCTGCTCAACGCCATCGAGAGCACCTTGCGCATCACCCGGCTGCCGGTGTGGGTGACCCGCGGCGAAGGCCTGGTGGAGGCGCGCACCGATCGTCTCGACCTGAGCCAGCCGGTCGACATCGCGCCCGGCGCCAGCGTCCGCTTCGGCGTGCTGCCGGCCAGCGTGCCGACCGGGCCGCTGCCGGCCGACGCGATCTTCAACACCGCCTCGGTGCGCGCGATTCCCGACGGCGAAGCCATCCTCAAGTACTGCCTGGACGACAGCATCGACCAGGAAACCGTGCGCACGGTGACGGTGATGACGGTGCCCGACGTGCTCGCCAACACCGGGGGCGCGGGCGGCGAAATCGCCAGCATCCTGGTCGAATTCCGCGGCAACCGCCGGGTGATGCTCAACGCGGCCGCGGCCAGCGCCGACGTCGAGGTGCCGGTGCCGTTGATGGACATCCTGCTGCGCAAGGACAGCGAAGGCCGCTACGAATACCGCAAGACCGTGGTGTACAAGTCCGGGCAGAAGGAGCCGACCACGCCGTGGACCGCCGACGACACCGGCGTGCTGGTCGTGGGGCTGGGCTGACATGTCGCTCTCCGCCCGCCCCGACTGGCGTTCGCCGCTGCCGATCGCGCAGCGCCGCGCGTACGCCGCCTACGATCAGCCCGGCCGCTTCCTGCTGCCGCCGCAGGCGCTGGCCGCGCACGCCGCCGACGGCGAATCGCCGCTGCGCCTGGACATCGTCCAGCAGAACCGCGGCGATGCGCTAGCGCGCTATTCGATCCTGTCGCTGGCCTTCGCCGCCGACTTCGGCCTCGACGCCGCGCGCCAGGCCGCGTTCGAACTCGGCCAGCGCGTGCAACTGGCGCCGCTGCCGGTCGAAGGCGGTTGGCTGCGGCTCAACGCGGTGCAGGCGCTGGACTTGCCGCCGGCGCTGGGCGAACTGCTGTCGCTCGACGCCGCCAGCCTCGGCGCGCTGAATCTGGCGGTGCGCCTGGACAGCGCCGGTACCGACCTGTTCGTGGCCGCGTTGCAGCGCGGCCTGCTCGCCGTCGGCGCCAGCGCGTGGCTGCGCGTGCGCGGCGTGGCCGAGCGGGTGCCGCTGACGCTGAGCTTCGATCCCGCCGCCGTGCTCGCCGCGGTGCGCGCGCTGGCCGGCGGCGGCAACGCCATCGACGCGGCGCTGCTGCGCCAGCGCCTGATCGACGCGCCGCATCTGCTCGGCCTCGGCCTGCCCGAGCGTTCGGGCGATATCCCCAAGGAAACTCTCGCCGACGCGGTGCTCGACCGCATCGCCGCGCGCTTCGCCGCGCCGGCGCCGTCGCCGGCCGACGCGCCCGTCGGCGTGCGGCTGGTGTTCGACCCAGCGGCGATGGCCGCCGGACGCGTGCAATGGAATCTGGCCGACGCGCTGCTGGCGCCGCGCTTGCTGGTGCTGGAAGCCGATCCGCTCGGCCCGCTGCGCACGCTCGCCGCCGGCGAGCTGCACGACCGGGTGGTGCGCCGCTTCGACGCGCGCGCGCTGGCCAGCGGCTGGCGCAGCCTCACGGTGCGCGCGAACCTGCCCGATCGCCGGGTCGGCGTGGCGACGGCGCAAGTGGAACTGCAAGTGCCGGCCAAGCCGCCGGCGCGCATGTTCACGCTCAAGGCGAGCGCGCTGCTGGCGACGTCGGACAAGCCGGTGTCGCTGGATTTGCGCCTGTCGCCGAGCGAGCCGCTGGCGTATCAGTGGCAGGCCAATGCGGTGTTGCAGAACGAAGGCCGGGTGGAAACCGTCAAGGGACCGCTGCGCAGCGGCGACCGCGAGCATCTGCTGGTCGGCGCCGACGACTTCGGCCTGCGCTGGCTGCCGGTGGAAGCCGAGCCGGCGTTCCTGCAGCAGGCCGATATCGAGGTCGAATGCTACGGCCTGCGCAAGGGCAAGCCGTGGAGCGCGCGCGCCACGCTCGATGCGGCGCGACCGGATCTGGCGTTCGCCGTGCCGTTCGACGTCGACGACGCGGCGATCCGCGCGGTCGCGCGCGCGCGCGGCGACGGCGCGCAGCGGACGATGGCGCCGCTGCCGGCCGACAGCCTGCGCCTGGACGCCTTCAGCTTCGACGGCAGCGGTTCGCGCGAACTGGCGCTGGACTGCGAATTCGACGACGACGCGCGCCAATGCGCGATCGAGATCGCGCCGGAAGACGGCATCGACGACCCGCAGCGGCGCAAGCGCATGAGCTTCACCCGCGCGCGGCCGCAGCAAAGCTGGGGCTGGCTGGCGCTATCGCCGTTCCGTAGCGGCTACCGCTGGCGCTGGAACGCGCAGGCGCCGTGGTCGCCGGTGCTGCAACCCGACGCGCCGCTGCGCCTGCGCAGCAGTCAGGCCGCGCTGGCGGCCGCGACCAACTGATTCGAACGGGACAAGGACGGAGAAGCGACGCATGAATGCGGACAAGGACGACAGCGCCGCCGGCGACGGCGGCTACGAAGAAATAAACGGCGTGCTGGTCGCGCAGGACGCGGACGGCAACTGGCGCTATCGCCCGCGCGCGCCGGGCCTGGCCCGCGGCCACGACGGCCGCGCCCAGTTCACCCTGATCGGGGCCGGTGCGGTGACGATGCTGGCGCTGACCGCCAGCTGGGGCGTGCCGGCGGCGACGCTGGACGCGCTGCGCGCCGAACTGGCTGCGCGCGCGCAGCTGCCGGCGGCGCAGTTGAGCCTGTCGCCGGAAGCGGTCGAAGTGGGGACGGTGCGGCTGATGCTCGGCGACGGCGCCGGCCGGTTCGAGGAACTGGCCAAGGCGCAGTCGTCCGGCGCGCCGCCGTACCACACCGCGTTCAATGTGATGCTGAGCGCGGAGCAGGCGGCGAAGGTGCGCAAGGCATTGAGCGGCGAACGCGGCTGGCTGGAGCTGCGTTACGAAGCCAGCGACGCGCCGCGCGCGCGCCGCGCGAGCAGCGCGCACACGCAGGAGACCCTGCGCGTGGACGCGGCGCTGCGCGACGCGCAAGGCGAAGCCGGCCTGAGCGCCGAGTTGGGTTACAGCGAGCGGGTCGAGACCGACGACGGCCCGCACGAGCCGCGTACGCGATCGTACTCGGCCGATGCCGCGGACTGGGGATTGCCGACGCAGTAAACGATCCGCCGCGCGGTGCGGCGGACGCAGCGGTTGGATCGGTAGGCGACTGCGCATCGGCTGAGCGAACGCCGACGCAGCCGCGACCGGGTCCGAACGGCGCGAACGTGCGCCGGCGGCGATGGCCGCGACACAGACGAACGTCACCCGCGCGCGGCCGGCGCTGTCCGGCCCGCCACGGATCCGCTCGTGCGTTAGTTGCGGCGCGCGCTTCGAAGGCGCGCGCCGACGGGATTCTTCGCGCCCGAAAAGTCGCGAGAAACACCGGAATTTCACGTGTTTTTCTGTGTCCGGTGAGAACTGTGATCGGCGTTGGATGATTCGAGCCGGCATCGCATCGCAGCCGCGAGCGAGTACGGAACAGCAAACAAAACGCGGCGCAACGGAAGGCGCGCCAGGAACGCAACGTTTCGGGACAGCCAACGTCCCAGGACCATTGGATAAGGAGCAAGTCCATGCTTAAGATCGACAACGTCGACACTTTGTTCGACCACGTGGTGTACGGCGACGACGCCAACGATTTCACCTACTACATCATGCCAAACGCGCCGACCTTCGCGAAGATGGCCAGCGGCGGCCTGGCCATGCGCTTCGTCGAATACGGCCAGATCCGCGAGGACGGCGGCAAGAAGTTCGGCGGCTTCATCGCCTTCGACACCGAGCTGTCGGTGCCGGCGGACGTGCAGAAGAAGATCAGCGACGAGCTGCAGAAGAAGCTGGCCGAGAAGTACAAGGGCAAGACCGTGCCCAAGGTCGCGATCGCGCCGGTGGTGTGGACCGACGGCACCGTCGAACTGCTGCTGACCGAAGGCGGCGCGCTGGTCGAGAAGATCCGCGGCGCCGGCAAGCCCTCGATCTACGGCAAGAACATCGCCTCGTTCATGGTCGAGCTGTCCGAGCTCGGCACGGCGATCTTCAAGGAAACCCTCAGCACCGGCTCGGCCTCGGCGGTGCAGGTGGTCTACAAGATGAACTGCTACATGCGCCTGCCGGAAATGAAGGCCTGGGGCACCTGGAACGCTTCGGAGTTCTACAGCTTCTTCCAGGACATCAACACCGAGGACAACTTCTGGAGCGAGGACAGCTACACCGAGGTCGTCAACTCCAGCCGCTACAAGAACGACGTCACCAAGACCCACTTCGACTTCGTCCAGGCGCCGAACCTCAGCGCCGAGGACAACGCCAAGCTCGAGTCCGACATCCGCGCGATCATCAACAAGCAGCTGGAAGCCGCGGTCCAGCGCAACATGCTCAAGGAGATCGCCGAAGTCGATCCCAACACCAAGGAGCTGCGCGAAGGTTCGGGCATCGAGGACATCCGCCGCACCATCAACAAGTCGCAGATCGCCAACGTGCGGGTGGAGTGGAGCGAGGCCAAGGCGGTCATCGTCAACCGCAACCCGCAGGGCATGCTGCCGACGATCACCTCGCTCAAGGACGACAAGAACAAGCCGCTGAAGTGGGAGGACTACTACTCCAAGATCAACCTGGACGAGTTCCTCAAGACCGTGCAGGTGGTGATGCGGGTCAACGCCGACTTCGCCAACCTGCCGATCCACAGCGTCGAGGTCAAGATCCGCTATCCGTACGGGCCGAACAAGAAGGTCCAGGAGTTCGTGTTCACCAAGCCCGACGACGTGGCCAAGTTCGAGGCCTTCGTGCACGAGGGCAAGCGCGACTTCACCTACCAGGTGACGGTGAACTACAAGGGCGCGACGTTCAAGCAGGTGTCGGAGGAGATCAAGACCGACGACACCAACCTGACCATCAACGTCGACGACCTCGGCGTGCTGGCGCTCGACATCGGCCCCGGCGACCTCGACTTCGCCCAGGTGCCGCGCACCCAGATCACGGTGCGCTACAAGCACGGCAAGCAGCCGGTCGAAGCCAAGTTCAACATGACCAAGGACACGCCGACCTTCCAGTTGCGCAAGATCATCGGCAAGCCGCGCACCGAAGATATCGACCTGGAGTTCCTGTACACCCTGGCCGACGGCCGCCAGATCAAGAAGACCGACAAGCAACAGGCCAAGGAGCTGTACGTCGACGATCCGTTCTCCTCGACCAAGACCGTCAGCTTCCGCGCCGCCGGCAACCTGTCGGAGGAGATCGCCTCGATCACGGTCGACGCCAGCTACACCGACACGGCCAACAAGTACAACCAGAAGACCATCGTCACCCTGTCCAGCGAGATGACCTCGTTCGACTGGACCTTCCCGGTGGTCGACGAGACCCTCGGCGAGGTCAAGTACTCGGTGACCACGCTGTTCGCCGACGGCACCAGCAAGGAAGAAGCCGAGAAGGTCGCCGCGCGTTCGACCGTGCTGGTCGGCAAGAAGCTCGATCAGCTCGAAGTCTCGGTGGTGCCGGACCTGTTGAACTGGGACGAGCTGAAGCTGGTCAGCGTGTCGCTGGCGCACGGGACCAAGCGCATCGACCTGCGCTTCAAGCCGGGCGACGAGGAAAAGAGCTGGAAGCTGCCGCTGACCAACGGCGAGGCGCCGGACTACAAGGCCACCGTCACTTATTTCCTGACCGACGGCAGCCGCAAGGTGGTCGGGCCGGAGACCAAGGACGACATGACCTTGTTCCTGGAACTGCCGGCCGCCTGAGCCGGACGCGCTCCGGTGCGCGGCGATCGTTCGCCGCGCACCGCACTCTCTTGTCCCGCTCGCCTATTTCGTTTGATTCGGAAGGAGTCCGATCATGCTTCTCCTCGACAGCCGCAGCCGCGAGATCAACGGCATCTCGGTCTTCCCCGACCACGCCGATCCCGAGCAGTGGTACTACATGCCGCTGAACCCGCACCTGACCACCGTGCGCGACAACGCGCTGGGCCTGGACGTGCCGCAATTCCTGTTGCTGGGCTTCCGCGGCGACGCGGGCACCGGCGGCTTCCTCAATTTCGACTGCAACCTCGGCGCCAGCCAGAAGCAGATCGACGACCTCGCGCGCGAGATCGCCAACGCCGAGAACCTGCGCAACAAGCCGCGCATCGCGCCGGTGCCGCTGGAAGACGGCGGGGTCAAACTGATGATGCTCGGCAAGGCCAGCGGCGACACCGCGGCCACGCCCGGCGGCGGCCCGCAGTTCGTGCTCAAGATCGACCACAACGCCAAGCCGGCGCTGTACGGCAGCAACCAGGCGGCTTTCTCGGTGCGTTTGGACCAGGACGGCTACACCGTGATGGAGCAATGCCTCAACGGCGAGATCCTGCCGGTGGCGGTGGTCTATTCGCTGGATTTCCTCGGCCTGCGCCCGGCCTACAACATCCGCCTCAGCATCGACTGGGACCGGGTGCAGAAGCACATGGACGAGAGCTTCTCCGGCGGCAACATCTTCTTCTCCACCGAAATCGGCAAGGCCGTGGACGAGCTGGTCGACAGCCGCGCGATCGTGCTGGAGTCGGACACCTTCGTCGCCGAGAGCGAGGACACCAAGGGCATCATCGACCGCCGCGACGCCGCCCTGGCGCAGGTGCGCAACATGGTCACCGACGCGTTCTTCCAGCCCAGCCTGCCGCCGTGGTCGCCGGAAAAGAAGTCCGACTTCGAGAACGGCCTCGACGCGCTCGGCAAGTTCGCCTCGCGTTCGGCGGCGATGGCCGCCGGCGGGCCGATCGGCGCGCTGCTGCCGAGCTTTTCCTACAAGCGCATGGACTACAAGCGCGTCGACAAGAAGAAGCTCAACGTCAATTTCTCCGAGCGCGTGGCGATCAAGCGCTCGATCTATCCGCAGGGCCACCTGGCGGCGCTGTTCAAGACCATCCGCGAAGGCGGCGTGTCGCGCGACCGGCTGGTCAAGCAGGTCGGCCTGGACAACGATTTCTTCAAGAAGCGCCGGGTCAAGGTGATCTCGCGCGCCGACCTGGCCGCCGACGACATCGGCAGCATCAATGTGCGGGTGCGCTACGGCGACAAGGCGCAGAACGCGCTGCTCGGCGCGAACCTCGGCGAGGCCAGCTTCGAGTGGCTGAGCCAGCTCGACAAGGGCCAGATGAAGCGCGACGTGCAGGTCGAGTACGAAGTCAGCTTCAAGGGCGTGGACGCGGCCGAGCGGCCGACCAAGCTCAAGTCCAAGCCGCAGGCTTTCGATGTGGAGAACATCGAAATCATCCCGCGCGACCTGTACGCGATCAACACCGTGCCGGTGCTGGCCGAGAACTTCCCGTGGGAGCGCTACAGCTCGGTCGACGTGTTCCTGCGCTATCGCGACCCGGCCAACAAGATCAACCAGAACGATCTGGTGCGGCTGACCAAGGACGCGCCGTCGGGCGTGTGGAAGATGTTCATGATGGACCCGGCCAAGACCGGCTACGAGGTCCGCATCGTCTACCACGGCATGAGCGGCGGCGACACCGTGCGCGACTGGTCGCCGCTGGACGAGCCGCAAGTGAGCGTGCGCAACCCGTTCCCGACCCGGCGCGTGGTCCAGGTGGTGCCGAACTTCAACTGGAACGACGTGCAGGAAGTGTTCGTCGACCTGCGCTACTCGGACAAGGCCAACAACGTCCAGGAGGAGATGCAGATGTCGTTCCAGGAAGGCGCGGCCTCGCAGGTGTTCGCGGTGGATCTGCGCAATCCGGAAGTCAAGGGCGTCTATTACAGCGTCAGCATCCTGTACAAGGACGGGCGCGACGTCGAGGAGATTCCCGAGTCGGTCACCAACAGCAATCGAATCATGCTGAAGGCCGGCATGAAAGGAAGGCGCATCGTCACCGTCAAGCCGCCTCTGGATTTCGCCAAGCGCAAGATGCGCCGGGTCAAGGTTTCCTTGCGCTTCGAAGACTTCGCCGGCGGCCTGTCGTTCGCCGAGGACTTCGACTTCGACAACGCCCAGGCCAGCGGCGAGTTCGAGTACGACTACCTGGACCCGGCGCGCATGCGCTACGAGTACAAGGCCAGCTATCTGCTCGAGAACGGCACCAACAAGAGCGTCAACTGGGCGCCGAACGATACGACCGATCTGGTGTTGAAGATGCCCTGATCGGGGCGCGCAACAAGGAACGCAACGGCCGGTCGCCGCGCCCCGACAAGCACGTCATCCCCGCGAAAGCGGGGATCCAGAGACTTCAGAGCCATGCCTCGATGAAGCCCTGGATTCCCGCATTCGCGGGAATGACGAGCCGCAAGGGCGCGAACCCCGCCACCGCAAGAACAAGGACCGGCCGCGCCCCGCGCGCCCACCGCAGAGCCATCGGAGTTCGTCATGCTCAGCCTGGAAAAACCCATCACCATCGACGGCATCACCGTCTTCCGCGACCACGCCGACAAGAGCCAGTTCTGGTATCTGCCGGGCCCGGTCGACCTGGCCAAGCGCCAGGCCGACGGACGCAAGGAATTCAACTTCCTCAAGTACCGCGTCGCCGACGCGTCGGCCGCGGACAAGGGCGGCGGTTTCGTCACCTTCGTGACCACCTTGCAGCTGCCCTCGTCGATGGAGTCGAAGATCATCGGCCGGCTCAACGCCGAACCCGGCGTGGTGTTGCCGGTGCGCCTGACCTGCGCGACGTTCGAGGAAGGCACGGTGCAGTGCATCGCGCTCAACGCCCAGGGCGGCGGCGGCACCTCGGCGCAGCCGGCCGCGCCGGGCACGTTCAACGCGGTCGAGCACATCCTCGGCGCCACGGTGCCGTCGATGGACGCGGCCAACCGCGCGGCTTTCAGCCTGAGCCTGTCGGCGGAAGGCGCGACGATCCTGGAGCAGGCGCTCAGCGACGGCATGACCCCGATCGGGGTGATCTACGACTTCAAGTACCTGGCCATGCGCCCGGCGCTGCGGGTCACCATCACCGCCGACTTCGAACGCATCTTCAACCACTTCAGCGCGAGCCTGGAAGGGCAGTACGCGTGGTTCAAGGCCGGCATCGACGCGGCGTTCGAATCGCTGGTGCAGAACGGCGTGATCGACATCCAGGTCGAGGCCTTCACCGATGCCGAGGACCGGCGCGACCAGGAGAAGTGGGCGCTGGATTTCTTCAAGGAAGACCTGTTGTCGAAGTGGTTCGAACCGACCTTGGTGCCGGGCAAGCTGGCGACCGATCCGGCCAACGCCGGCGGTGGGCAGAGCGGCGGGCAGGGCGGCGGTACTGGCGGCAGCAGCGGCGGTTCCAGCGGCGGCAGCTCGGGCGGCAGCAGCGGCGGTTCGAGTGGCGGCAGCTCGGGCGGCAGCAGCGGCGGTTCGAGCGGCGGCAGTTCGGGCGGCAGCAGCGGCGGTTCGAGTGGCGGCAGTTCGGGCGGCAGCAGCGGCGGTTCGAGTGGCGGCAGCTCGGGCGGCAGCAGCGGCGGTTCCAGTGGCGGCAGCTCGGGCGGCAGCAGCGGCGGTTCCAGTGGCGGCAGCTCGGGCGGCAGCAGCGGCGGTTCCAGTGGCGGCAGTTCGGGCGGCAGCAGCGGTGGATCGAGCGGCGGCAGTTCGGGCGGCAGCAGCGGCGGTTCCAGCGGCGGCAGTTCGGGCAGCAGCGGCGGCGGTTTCTCCGGCGGCACGAGCGGCGGCACGAGCGGTGGCAGCAGCGGCAGTAGTGGCGGCAGCAGCGGCGGAACTTCGGGCGGAACGTCCGGCGGCACCACGCCGCCCGCGCCGCAAATCCAGCCCGCCGCGCTCACGGTCGATTCGACCGAGCCTTCGCCGTTGCCGGCCGGCCTCACGGTCACCCACACGCCGGCCGCGAGCGGCCTGCAGGAAACCATCACCGTCAGCGGCGCCGGCGCGGTGGTCAAAGTCGACGATCAAGTCGTCGCCGCCGACGCGCAGGGCCGGGTCAACATCACCGTCGCCGCGGATTCGTCCAAGCGCATCGACGTGGAATGGCCGGCCAGCACGCAAGACCAGACCTTCGGCCTGTTCTTCGATTTCGACAAACCCGCCGAAGCCGGCTGGGCGACCAATCCGCCGTCGACGCAGTACCGCGCCTATGTCGACAACACCACCACCGACCCGCGCTATCGCGACGCCTCGGGCACGCTGCGTATCGAAGGCGACGGCAACTGGAGCGGCAGCGAGCGCGGCGCGGAGCGCCTGATGGCGTGGATCCGCAGCCTGCCGGCGCCGCGCAACCTCAACTTCCAGGCCTATGCCAGCCACGAGCACGTCAGCGGCGCCAGCGAAACCGAACGAGAGCGCTACAACAAACGCTTGTCGCAGCGGCGCCTGGACGTCGCGCTCGCGGTCGCACGCCGCGCCGGCGTGCCGATCACCGTTTCGACCCAGGCCGCCAACGGCGACGTGCCCGCGAGCAGCCGGCCCGGTACGCATTCGGCGATGGGCGGCGATCCCGACAACCGCGTCGTCCACGTCACCGGCCGCGCCGCCGGCACCACGCCGAACCGCTGGCACGGGCGCCTGCGTCGTCCCGCGTCGGTGACGCCGCCGGTGGTGCCGCCGGTCGTTCCGCCCGTGGTTCCGCCGGTGACGCCGCCGGTGACACCGCCCGTCACGCCTCCGGTGACGCCGCCGACCCTGCCGACGCCGCCGACCGCGGTCAGCCTCTCGCTGAAGCTCAAGTTCGTGCGCCAGGAAGAACGCAAGAAGCTGACCCTGCGCTACAACCGCGCCGAAGCGGTGCGCCGCACCTACGCGCCGCAGGGCTTCTTCGGCCTGATGCTCGGCGACCTGCGCGACAAGTCGAAGTACTTCAAGGAAATCGATCTCGACGATCCGTTCTTCCGCCAGTTCGCGGTCGAGGCCAGCATGCCGATCGCGTTCGAGCCGATCGACCTGAAGTCGGCGCAGATCGCGCTGGACTACGGCGACAAGAAGAAGCCGCGCGACCACAAGCACGCCGACTTCGTGTTCGCGCCCGGCGAGAGCGGGGTCAAGCGCTTCGAAGTGTTCATGAACGAGACCCGCGACATCGATTACGAAGCCGCGTACCAGTACCACTTCGATCCGCAGTCCGATTGGGCGGCCGACCGCACCTCGTACACGATCCCGGCCGAGCGCACCGAAGACCGCACGCTGTTCGTCAATCCGTACGAACACGTGGAGTTCCGCCAGATCACCGCGACCCCGGGCGATATCGACTGGGACGTGGTCGAGTCGATCGACGTCAAGCTGCAGGCGCGCGGCTACGCCACGCCCGAGCCGAAGACCACGCTGACGCTCACCGCGAGCTCCGGCCCGAAGACCTGGCGGCTGCGCGGCGCCAAGCCGGCGCCGGCCAATCGCGGCGTGACCTACCAGATCGTGCAGCGGCGCAAAGGCGCGGCGCAGCCCGATCCGGCCGCGCCGCCGGTCGAAGTCGACGTGCCCGAGCTGGTGATCCACGACAGCTTCGAGGACGCGCTGCAACTGGAGTTCATCCCGGTGTTCGACCCGGCCATGGTCAAGCGCGTCTACATCGACGTGAAGTACGAGGACGGCGCGTACAAGCGCAACGAACGCATCGAGATGGCCGGCACCCAGGCCGATCCGGTCAAGCTGCGCATCGCCTTGAAGAACGGCGACAAGCGCAAGTTCCGCCGGCGCTTCACCTTCGTCGGCATGCAGGGCCAGTTCGACCAGCGCGCCTGGGTCGAGGACAGCGAAGAACTGGTCGCGGTGCAATAAGGGGAGACGGAGCATGGATGCGAACATCGCCATGGACGGCCGAGCCACGGACGGCTGCGAGGCCAGGAGGTCGGGAATGAGCGACGCCTTGCCGCATCCGACGAGCGGCGCGGATCTGCCCGCGCCGGTCGCCGCGACTCTGCAACGCCTGCGCGCGGTCCTGCCCGCGCAGGCCGACGCGGCCGGCGCGTTGCTGACGCGCGCGCTGGCGCCGCTGGCCGCATCGCGCTGGCCGGACGTGGCCTGGAGTTTCAGCTCGCTGACCAACACCGGCCTGCCGGTGGAGTTCGCCTGGACCTCGCGCGAAGCCGCGGTGCGCTGGACCGCCGAAGTCGCCGAGCCCGAAGCCGGCGACGCCAGCCGCCTGCAACGCGCGGCGGCGCTGCTGGATTGGCAAGACGATTTGCAGCCGTGGCTGCAGCACCAACGCGGCGCGCGCTTGAAGTTCGGCGCCTGGGCTTCGGCGCGGCACGGAGACGAGTTCGCCGCCAAGCTCTACGCCGACCTGCCCGCGGGGCGGTTGCCGCCGCACTGGCGCGGCCGCCATCGTCTGTTCGATTCGAACCTGCTGTTCTGGCGCATGTGCGGGGTCAATCCCGACGGCAGCGTCGAGTGCTACGCGCGCGCCGACGAGCTCGATCTGGCCGCGCTGCGCGCGTTCGCGCGCGCAGCGCTCGGCGACGAGACGGCCTTGCTGCAACGTTTGCTGCAGGTGCTGCCGGCCGACGACCTGCCGCGTCCGTCCGGCATCAGCCTGGCCTTGTCGGCGCAAGGGCAGGTGCGCGCGCTGACCTGGTTCACCTTCGCCAAGGCGATGTTCCGCGACGATGCCGAAGTCGAGCGCCGCTTGCGCGATCAGGGCCAAGGCCTGTCCGCACAGGTCTACGCCGCGCTCGCCGCCGGCCCGGCCGACGGCCGCTGGCGTCACGGCATGATCGGCGTCGGCGCCGACATCGCCGGCAACGCCTGGGTGCAATGCGGCGTGCGGCCGACGTGAACGCCGCGCTGCGCCCGCATTTTTCCGCCGACCACGACGCCATCGACGCGTCGCCGCACTTCATCCTTAGCGAAGTCTCGCTCGGCGGCCAGCGCTTGCCCGACCGCAACGGCTTCGTCACCGCGCTCGGCGTGCGCGCACTGCGCCGGCGCGGCCTGCCGGTGCCGGCGGCATTGCTCGACGCGCTCGAGCGCTGCCGCTCCGCGCGCGGCGGTTACCGTTTCTGGCCCTTGGACGCGCGTCCGCACTGGGCGCCGGACCTGCCCGACGATGCCGACGACACCGCGATCATGCTGCTGGAGCTGCTGCACGCGGGCCGGGTGGATCGCGCCGAAGCGCGCCGCGTCGCCTGCCTGACCATCGCCCGCCGCCGGGTCGCGACGTTTCCGCTGCTGCGCCCGCCGTGGCTGCGCCCCGGCGTGTTCGCGACCTGGAGCCGCGACGGCGTGCGCCGCGATCTGGTCGACTGCACCGCCACCACCAACATGCTCGCGCTGTTCGCGACGCTGGAACTGTCGCACCTGCCCGGCGTGCGCGAAGCCGGCGACATGCTCGCCGCCGCCGTGCGCTGGGCCGGCGACGACGCGCTGCGCGCGGCGAGCCTGTCGCCGTTCTATCCCGATCCGGTCGAGTTCGTGCTCGCGCTCGACCACGCCGCCGAGTGCGGCGCGCGCGGGCTGGCGGCGTTGCATCGCCAAGCCGCGGCGACGCCGTGGGGACGCGATGCGGCGCTGCGCAGCGCGCAGCGCGACCACGCGGTCTGCGGCAGCCCCTACGGCGTCGCCGTCTGGCGTTCCCCCGAACTCGCCCGCTTGCGCGCGAAAGCCGCGACGTAGCCCCCCTGTAGGAGCGGCGCGAGCCGCGACCGCGACACCTCGCTCACGACGAACGTTTCGACGCGATCGGCGCCCCCGCAGTCGCGGCTCGCGCCCCTCCGACAGGGTCTTCGGAAACGACGAAGCCCGGCCGGAGCCGGGCTTCGTGTTCTTCGCTCACACGGCAGTCGCCCGCCGATGAACCCTTACGGCTTCGGCGCGTAACGCAAAGTCAGGAACCACTCGCGGCCCGGCTGGTTGTAGTACGACACGGTCTCGTACTCGCGGTCGAACACATTGGCCACGCGCGCCTGCAGGCTCAGCGCATCGTTGAACGCATACTCCGCGCGCAGGTCCAGGGTGCCGTAGCCGCCGACCCGGGTCAGGTTGGCGACATCGTCGTAACGCGAGCCGTAACCCACCGCCGTGGCGCCGACGCGGAACTTGCCGAAGGCGCGGTCCAGGTCGATGCGCGCGCTGTGCTTGGCGCGGCGCGGCAGGTCGTTGCCGCGGTTGAAGCCGACCCGGTTCTCGGTGTCGAGCCAGCTCGCGCTCGCCGCCAGCGTCCACTCGGCGAAGGTGGTGTCGATGCCGATCTCGGCGCCGCGCATGCGCGCGCGTTCGATGTTGTTGGGCAGGTTGATCGCCGAGTCGAAGGTGATCAGCTGGTCCACGCGGGTGTCGAAGCCGTCGATGCGCGCGTTGAAGTTCTCGCCGCGGTAGGCCAGGCCCAGTTCCCAGGTCTTGGACTCCTCCGGCTTGAGGTTGTGGTTGCCGAAGAACGGGTAGTACAGCTCGTTGAAGGTCGGCGCCTTGAACGCGGTGCCGTAGCCGACGGTGACGCGCCAGTTCTCGGCGAAGTTCAGGCCCCACGCGGCGCCGCCGGTGGTGTGGCCGCCGAACTGTTCGTTGTCGTCGCGGCGCACGCTGGCTTCGAACGACTGGTTGCCGAAACGGCCCTGGTACTGGACGAAGCCGGCCTTGTTGTCGCGCGCGCGCTCGTCGTAGATCGTGTCGCTGCGGACTTCGTCGCGCAGCCAATCGAAGCCGGCGGTCAACACGTGGCCTTCGAAAAGGCTGAAATCGGCCTGCAACGTCGCACTGTCGCGGTTGGTGCTGAAATACCCCATCGGCACCGCACCCAGGAAATTGTCCGAACTGTCGACATTGCGCCCGCCGGTCAGCTGCACATGCACGCGCTCGCTCGGCCGCCAGTCGATCTTGCCGCCGACCACCTGCTGCACGGTCTCGGAGTAATTGACGAAGCTGCCGTCGTAATCGTTCTGGCCCTCGGCGCGCAGCGCCTGGCCTTCGACGCTCCACTGCTCGTTGATCTCGACGCCGCCGCGCAGCGACAGCGCGTGGCTCTCGTAGCCGTCGCGGTCGGGTTCGTCGGTGAAGCAGCCGGCGAACACCGGGAAGCCGGCGCCGCGGCAGGCGTTGATGCCCTGGGTCTTGCGGAAGCTGTAGTCGGCGCCGAACCAGCCGCGGCCGCTGCGGCCGCCGAAACCGGTACCGAATTCGACCGTGCCGTTGCTGCCGCCGCCGGCATGCACGCGTGGGGCGAAGCCCTGGCGCTCGCGGCGGGTGAACACCTGGATCACGCCGCCGATGGCGTCGGCGCCGTACAGGCTCGAACGCGGGCCGCGCACGATCTCGATGCGGTCGATCAGCTCCAGCGGCAGGTCCTGCAGCGAGGCCAGGCCCGAAGTCGGCGAGCCGATGCGGATGCCGTCGACCAGCACCAGCACGTGGTCGGATTCGCTGCCGCGCAGGAACAGCGTGGTCAGCTTGCCGGCGCCGCCCTGGTTGGCGAGGGTGATGCCGGCGCGGCCGCGCAGCAGGTCGTTGAGGTCGCGCGCCTGGCTGCGCTCGATCTCGCTGCGGTCGAGCACTTCGACCGGGGTCAGCAGGTCGTTGACGCTGACCGCGGTGCGGTTGGCGGTGACCACGACCTGGTCGAGATCGGTGGCCTCGCCGGCGGGCGCGGCGACGGCGGCGGCCGGCAGCGCGAGCGCTGCGGCGATGGCGAGGGACAGCAACTGGTAACGACGCATTGAAGCACTCCTGCGCGCGCGATCCTGCGCGCACGACGAACGGCGAAGGGCGGCGGCGGGGGAGGGCGAACGCAGGCGAGCCGGCGCGAAGGCGCGGCGACCGCCGCGATGCCCTCCGCATCGCAACCTGTGGGAGCTTCGGGGCCGGTCTCCGGACTTGCGGGCCGAACCGGCGGACCGGTTCCGGCGCGGCGCCTTCCCATGCCGATGGCGCGAGGCCGGTGGCACAGTGGCGTTTGCCGCGCTTTGGCGCGCTTACCGTTGCGGGGGCAGTGCCGGACTGGCCGTGGCGGGATCGTCGATCCGCGCCTTCAGGCGTCACCGGCTTCCCGTTTCAACCCGGCGGCCTGGCCGCGGGGTCACCTCGAAGCGGGCGCAGTGTACGCGAACTGGGTCCGGGCTGCCCGAAAGCCCCGGTCGCCCCTGTGGGAGCGGCGCGAGCCGCGATTGCGGGGTGTCCGCAGGCGGCGTCAATGGCGTCGTAGTTGAAGTGTCGCGGTCGCGGCTCGCGCCGCTCCTACAGGCGGCGCAGCCACGCGGCGGCGGGAATCAATCCCGCGCGCTGTCCTCGTCGCGACCGCCCTGGCGATCGTCGTCGCCGTCGTGGTCGCGGTCTTCCTCGCTGCGTTCTTCCCCGTGCGGATCTTCCGCGCGCGGCTCGTCGCGCCCGCCACCGAACCCGCCGAACCCACCACCGGCGTCTTCGTGGCGGTCTTCGTTATGCACGGTAGTGCGCACCGGCGCGGCCGCCGGCTTGTTGCGCGGCGCCGGCAACAGCGCGGTCGCGGCCTCGGCGGCGAGGATCAGTTCCTGCCGGCGCTCGTCCGGAATCTCCTGCCAGTGGCAGTCCAGCAGCGCGCCCTCGATCGCATAGAGCAGGTTCAAGGTCGGCTTGAAGCCGGCGCGCTTGACCCGCATGAACGCCTCGACCGTGCCGATCGCGGCGATGTCCTGGTGCGTGCGCAGCCCCACCTGGCGCAGCCACGCCGCGCTCTTGGGGCCGATGTTGCGCAGCTTCGCTCCGCTCATGCCAGCGACTCCACATAGACCTGCGCCAAGGCTTCCAGACCGGCCTGATCGTCGGCGTCGAAACGGTCCGGCACCGGGCTGTCCAGGTCGAACACGCCGATCAGTTCGGCGCCGCGGGTCAGCGGCACCACCACTTCCGAACGCGAGGCCGCGTCGCAGGCGATATGGCCCGGGAATTCGTGCACGTCGGCCACGCGCTGGGTCTGGCGGCTGCTCGCGGCCGCGCCGCATACGCCCTTGTCGAGCGGAATGCGCACGCAGGCCGGCAGGCCCTGGAACGGGCCGACCACCAGTTCGGTGCCGTCGAAGAAATAGAACCCGACCCAGTTGAGCTGCGGCAAGGCCTGGTTGACCAGCGCCGACAGATTGGCGGCGTTGGCGACGCGGTCGCGCTCGCCGTCCAGCAGGCCGCGCGCCTGCTCGACCAATTGGGCGTATTGCTCGGACTTTTGGCCCGAAAGTGTGGAGGCAGTAAACATCTTCGGAGTGTAACAGCGGCATCCGCTGCGACTACCATGCCGGTTGGGCCTCGCCGGGAAAGCGCGAGATCAGTCACAGGCGCCGGCCCGCCCCGATCCGCGCGCCGTCGCGCCGCGCCGGCTGCGGCGGCGCCCCCAGTCGCGAGAATCCGCATGAACCCACCGCGCCGGCTTTCCGGCCTGTTCGTCACCGGCACCGACACCGGCATCGGCAAGTCCGTCGCCAGCGCCGCCCTGTTGCACGCCCTGCGCGCCGGCGGCGCGCGCGCGGTCGGCATGAAGCCGGTCGCCAGCGGCTGCGAGCCCGGCCCGGACGGCTGGCGCAACGAGGACGCCTTGCTGCTGCAGGCCGCCAGCCAGCCGCGGCCGCGCTACGAAGACGTAAATCCGTACGCCCTGCCGCAGCCGCTGGCGCCGGAAATCGCCGCGGCCGAGGCCGGCGTCGAAATCGCGCTGGAACCGATCCTGGCCGCGCACGCGCGTCTGGCCGCGCAGGCCGACACGGTCGTGGTCGAAGGCGTCGGCGGCTGGGCCGCGCCGGTCAGCGCCCGGCTCGACCAGATCGACCTGGTGCGCGCGCTGAAACTGCCGGTGGTGCTGGTGGTCGGACTGCGCCTGGGCGCGATCAACCACGCGCGGCTCAGCGCGCGCGCGATCCAGGCCGACGGCGCCGAACTGATCGGCTGGATCGCCAACGGCATCGACCCGCAGATGGCGCGCGCCGACGAAAACTTCGAGATCCTGCGCCGGCGCCTGCCGGTGCCGTGCTGGGGCCGGCTGCCGCACGCCGCGCAGCCCGATCCCGAGACGTTGGCGGCGGCCCTGCAGCCGATCTACTGAAGCCGCGCATCTCCCTGTAGGAGCGACGCAAGTCGCGACCGCGGGGCATCCGCTCGCGCCGTCGCTGCCGGCGTAGTTGCGCCGCCAGGGTCGTACCGTTCCGCAGGAATGCTTCGAAACCGCGTCGCAGCGGTTGTTGGTACCGATTCGCGCCGCCGCTGCCGGCGCAGTCGCATTGGCGCGGTCGCGGCTCGCGCCGCTCCTACAGGATGAGTGTTCCGAACCCTCACGGACCCAAGACCGCACAAACGAAAAAACCCGGCAGCTCGCGCTGCCGGGTTTTTTCCTGGATCGGACCGCCGGGAGAGAGTCGGCGGCCGCGATGCCTTACTTGGCGGCCGGAGCAGCGGCCTTGGCCGCGGCCTTGGTGGCCTTCTCGACGTTGGCCTGGGTGGCCTTCGCGGCGTTCTCGACCTGCGACTTGGCCAGCTCGGCGATCGCTTCGTTGGTCTTCACGGTGCGGCCGAAGGCTTCCTGGCCGGTGCTGACGGCGCGCTCGACGTTCTCGCGGGCAACCTGCACGCCCTTCGGGAACAGGGTCTTGAGGGCGTCGAAATCGCGGGCCTCGGCGGCTTCGCCGAAGAACGCGAAGGTGGCGTTGACGCGGTCCTCGATCGCGGCGATCTGCAGGCCGAACACGGCTTCGGCGTTGTCGAGGGCCAGGCGGTTGACCTGAGCGGCCGTGTCCGCGAACTGGCGCGTGGCGGCGGCGAACTGTTCGTTGAACTGCTGGTACATGGCTGAGCTCCTTGGATAAGGGTCCAGCCGATGAGCGACTGGATTGTGCGGTGCAGCATAGGCGGCTGTTTGTTGCGATGCAACATGATGCCGACGAGCGGTGCTGAACCGTTCAGAAAGCCTGTCCGCTCAGTCAGTTACGGGGCTGCAAGCTGAATAGGCAAAGCGCCCTGCGCGCGTACGCGGTGCGGGCGCGCGCAGTCGCGGCCCCGCGAGGCTGCGGGGCGCAGATGTCGGAACGGTGGCGCGGACATGACGCAGCCCGGAACCGGGGTCTGTGGCCGATCGCGTCGCAGGAGCCGGCGCGCGGCGCCGGCGCGGACTTACTCGCCGCGGTAGCGGCTGCCGGCGGTGCAGGTCTCGTGCACGACGATTTCGCTCAGCAGCGGCAGCGCCGGCTTGAGCTGCTCCCAGATCCACACCGCCAGACGTTCGCTGGTCGGGTTGTCGAGGCCGTCGATGTCGTTGAGATAGTGGTGATCGAGCCGGTCGTAGATCGGCTGGAACGCCTTCTTGACGTCGGCGTAGTCCATCAGCCAGCCGCTGTGCTCGCCGATGTCGCCGCGCAGATGCACTTCGACGCGGAACGAATGGCCGTGCAGGCGCGCGCACTTATGCCCTTCCGGCACGTTCGGCAGGCGGTGCGCGGCTTCCAGGGTGAAGACCTTGAAGATATCGATGGCGGGCATGGCGGCGTGCGGGTGCGGAGCCGGCGGCGCCGGCGCGTGGAGGCGATGATCGCGCAGCGCGGGCGCCGGTGCGAACGGCGGGGCGCGGCCTGCGGAGCGCGGATACGAAAAAGCCCGCTGCGCTGGCGGGCCCGGGCGGTGTTGCGGCGCGTTGTCTTGCTTATGGTGGCTATGGGTGGACTCGAACCACCGACCCCAGCATTATGAGTGCTGTGCTCTAACCGGCTGAGCTACATAGCCACGGTGAGCCGCGCATTCTTCATGTCCGGGCCGGTCTTGTCAATCCTTTCGCCCGGTTTTGCCCGGCTTGTCCTCTGGCCGGGCGCGTGGCAGAGTCGGACACAGTGCAATTCTGGAGTCCGCATCGTGATCGATCCGGACGGCTACAGACCCAATGTCGGCATCGTGCTGATGCATACCGACGGCCGCCTGTTCTGGGCGCGCCGGGTGCATCGCGACGGCTGGCAGTTCCCGCAGGGCGGGATGAACTCCGACGAGACGCCGCTCGAGGCCATGTACCGCGAGCTGCACGAGGAGACCGGCCTGCATCCCCATCACGTCGAAGTGCTCGGCGCCACTCCGGGCTGGCTGCGCTATCGCCTGCCGCGGCGGGCGGTGCGGCGCAACGACCGGCTGGTGTGCATCGGCCAGAAGCAGGTCTGGTTCCTGCTGCGGCTGACCGGCGAGGAGTCGGACCTGCGCCTGGACGCGACCGAGAAGCCCGAGTTCGACCACTGGCGCTGGGTCGACTTCTGGTACCCGCTGGAGCATGTGGTGATGTTCAAGCGCGGCGTCTACGCCAGCGCCCTGCGCCATCTGGCCCCGTTCGCCCGCCATGTCGCCGGCGCCCAGGCGGTGCCGCTGCCGTGCCCGGTCGCCGATCCGCGCTGCGAGGGCGGCCTCGGCGGGCGCCAGCATCAGCGGCCGCGGGCCCGTTCTGGCGGCCATTCGGCTTGCGGCGGCGGTTCCGAGCCCGGGGCCTGAGCCGGCGGCCAAGCCGGCCGCTCCGGCCGGCGGCGACGCCGTTAACGGATTGGGTCGCCGTTAATTGACAATCATTCGCATCCGTGGCGGAATGGTTCCCGCAGCCAGCCGGCTGCCAACCGAAGACCAGCGCCGTGTACGTCTGCATCTGCAACGGAGTCACCGACCGCGATATCCGCCAGGCCGCCGAAGCCGGTTGCCGCAGCGTGCCCGAGCTGACCATGCGCACCGGCGCCGGCGCCAATTGCGGCAGCTGCCTGGACCTGGCCGGCTCGCTGCTGGAACAGGCGCGCAACGTGCGCGAACTGCCGCTGTCGGTGCTGCAACACGCCGCCTGACCCCGCCGGCTTCCGCCGCGCCCCGCGTCATCCCGAACGGCCGCCTCGAGCGGCCGTTTTCGCATCCGCCTGCGAGCGGTTCCCGACTCCCGTTGCGCACGATTCGCGTTTCGTCATGGCCTGCGCGAAAGGGCTAGAGTGCCGCCCATCGCAACGCAGGAGACCGGCCGTGAAGGGCGATCCGAAAGTCATCGAGTACCTCAACAAAGCGCTCTACAACGAGCTGACCGCGATCAACCAGTACTTCCTGCACGCCAAGATGCTGAAGAACTGGGGCCTGAAGGAACTGGCCGATCACGAGTACCACGAGTCGATCGACGAGATGAAGCACGCCGACAAGCTGTCGGACCGCATCCTCTTTCTCGACGGCCTGCCGAATTTCCAGGCCCTGGGCAAGCTGCGCATCGGCGAGAATCCGCGCGAGTTGCTCGAGTGCGATCTGGCGCTGGAACTCGAAGCGATCCCGCTGCTGCGCGAAGCGATCAAGTACTGCGAGACCGTCAGCGACTACGTCAGCCGCAAGCTGTTCGCCGACATCCTGGATTCGGAAGAAGAACACGTCGACTGGATCGAAACCCAGCTGGCGCTGATCGAGCGCCTGGGCGAGCAGAACTACCTGCTGACCAAGATCGAAGACGAGTAAGCGCGGGAGCCTCGCGCTCCTTCGCCGCGGCGCGATCCACGAGCCAGCCGACGCCAGCCAGACGGATCGATACGCCGCACCGCCGCTTACGCGGCGACCTTCTCCAGCCAGCTTCGGCGATGCATCGCATCGCCGCGCCAGCCAGACGAAACCCGAGCCGCCGGCCCAGTGCCGGCGGTTTTTTTATGCCCGTTCGCAGCGCGGCGGCGTTGGCTCCCTGTAGGAGCGGCGCGAGCCGCGACCGCGGGGTTTCCGTTCGCGGCGAAACTTTCGGCGCAGTTGCGTTGCCGCGGTCGCGGCTCGCGCCGCTCCTACAGGGGGCCATTGCGACAAAAAAGCCGCCGGATTTCGCCGGCGGCTTGGATAAAAGAATTCGCGCGCCGCTCACCCCGCCTGCAACGGCCTGGGCTCGCGCTTGCGCCGCCGGAACAACAGCCGCCACAGCCACCACAGCATCAGCGCCAGGACCACGGTGATCGTCGCCACGATGCCCAGGCTCAGCCAGGGGTGGGCGAAGGCCAGCGCCAGCACGCCGAGCACGGCGGCGTCTTCGGTCACCGAGGCGGTCCAGTTGCTGACCGGTTCGGGCGAGGTGTTGAGCAGGGCGCGCGAGCCGGACTTGAGCAGGTGGCTGGTCAGGGCGACGCCGGCGCCGGCGGCGAGCGCGCCGGCGCCGAGCTGGCCGTCCGGCGACATCGTCGCCGCGGCCAGGAACGCGCCGACCGGCACCCGCAGCAGGGTGTGCAGCAGGTCCCAGCCCGAGTCCACGCCGGGGATCTTGTCGGCGAAGAACTCGCCGACCGTCAACAGGCCGCAGACCCCGAGCACCCACGGCGACTGGGTCGCCTGCAGGGCCGGGGGCAGGTCCAGCCAGCCGAGCATGCCGGCCAGGCCGACCCCGAACACGGTCAGATAGACCCGCACGCCCGACAGCCAGGCCAGAACTACGCCAACTGCGAACAGGTGCGCTTCGGACATCGCGGCGTTCCCGTTAAGATTGAAGGTTGAGTATAGGTAAAGCGGCGGCTTCGGGCCGTCGAAGTCCCCGTATGAGCAAAACTCCGCCGCCGCGCTTCGTCATCGTCCAGCAGCAGCCGGACAAGCGACCTTATATCTGGTCGGCGGTCGGCGTGGCGTGGGCGGCATCGCTGGCGCTGGCCTGGTGGTGGTCGCAGTCGCTGGCCGCGCCGCAGCTGCCCGAGCTCAAGTCCGAGCTGGCCCAGACCCAGCGCGAGCTGCGCCAGCGCCAGGGCGAGCTGGACAAGCTGGCCCAGCGCGAGGCCAACCTGCAGCGCTCCGACCAGATCAGCCGCGCCGCCAACAAGCAAGTGCAAAGCTCGCTGGCCCAGCGCGAGGAGGAAATCTCCGACCTGCGCGCCGACGTGGCCTTCTACGAACGCCTGGTCGGCGCCACCGCGCCGGCCAAGGGGCTGAACGTGCACTCGGTGGAGTTCCACCCCGAGGCCGGCGGCACCTGGCGGTACCAGATCGTCCTGACCCAAAACCTGAACCGCGGTGCGGTGAGCAGCGGGGGGCTGCAGTTCCAGGTCGAGGGGGTGCGCGGCGGCAAGCTCGCCAGCATCGGTTGGGACGAGTTGCACCAAAAGTCCAAGGCGCCCGCCCAGGACTACTCCTTCCGCTACTTCCAGACCCTCGACGGCAGCGTGATGCTGCCGGCCGGGTTCACTCCGCAACGCATCCGCGTTTCGTTGCGCGGAGAGAACGCCTCGATCGAGCAGCGCTTCGCCTGGAAGAGCGGCGTCACCGTAACGACTGGGGAAACCTGAAAGATGTTCAAGACCAACAGCAAACCGGCCCCGCTGCGCGAAGGCCAGGTCGACACCATGATCGGATCGCAGGTGGTGATCCGCGGCGACCTGCAATTCAGCGGCGGCCTGTATATCGAGGGCCGCATCATCGGCAAGCTGATCGCCGCCGACGGCCAGCCGGCCAGCCTGACCCTGGCCGAGAACGGCAGCATCGAGGGCGAGGTGCGCGCGCCGGTGGTGGTCATCAACGGCACCCTGCACGGCGACGTGTACGCCAGCGAGCGGGTCGAGCTGGCGTCCAAGGCCCGGGTCGAGGGCAACGTGCACTACAAGGTGGTCGAGATGACCGCCGGTTCGCAGCTGACCGGCCGCCTGATCCACGCCGACGCCACCGCCGCGCTGCCGCCGCCTGAAGCCGCGATTACCGCCGGCGCCCTGGTGGATTGAGCGCGGCCGCCGCCGCCCTCACGCTGGGGCGGATGAGCGAGGAAACCCGTCAAACCCGTCCCGCGCCCGCCGCCTCCGCGGCGGGCGCCGCGCACCCGTCGCAGCGCTGGCGTCTGCCGGCGATGGGGCTGCTGGCCGCGGCCCTGGCGTTCGGCGCCTGGGGGCTGTGGCGTTCGTTCAGCGGCCAGGGCCAGGACGCCCCGCCGCCGGCCCCGGCCGCGGCGCAGAGCCCGCGCCAGATGCAGGTCGAGCTGGAGCAACTGCGCCAGCGCGTGGCGACCCTCGGCCGCTCCGACGCGATCAGCCGTCAGGCCAACCGCGACCTGCAAAGCGCGCTGGCCGAGCGCGACGAGGAAATCTCCGGCCTGCGCGCCGACGTGGCCTTCTACGAGCGCCTGGTCGGCGCCACCGGCCAGCGCCGCGGCCTGACCGTACATGCGCTGAAGATGCAGCCGCAGAACGGCGCGCCCTCGGCCTGGCACTTCACCACGACCCTGACCCAGAACCTCAACCGCGGCGCGGTCAGCGCCGGCCGGCTGAGCCTGGCCCTGGAAGGCACCCGCAACGGCAAGCTCGAGAAGCTGGCCTGGAGCGACCTGCGCCAGCAGGCCGACGCGCCGGGCACCGGGTATTCGTTCAAGTATTTCGAGCAGGTCGAAGGCGACGTGTTCGTCCCGGCCGGGCTGACCCCGGTGCGGGTGACGGTGCGGCTGACCCCGCAATCCGGCGCCGCGGTCGAGCAGTCCTTCAGCTGGGCCGACGCGACCCGCGACGCGGTCGCGGCGCCGGCGGCGGCCGAGGCCGGCCGTCCGGGCACCTGATCGGCGCGGGCCCGCGTCCGCGCGGAGGCGGCGACCGGCCCTGGATCGCGCCGTCGCCCGGGCCGCACCCCATCCACCGCCGGATCGCGCCTTGGCGCGATCCGCTGTGTTCGCCTGGCGCGCTTGAATGCGCGGCATGCGGCCTTATCCTTAGCGCATGGAAATCGCCACGCTCAACGCCGCGCCGGGCTATCAGTCGCTGGAGCGCCCGCTGCAATTCACCTCCTCGGCCGCGCGCAAGGTGCGCGAGCTGATCGCCGAGGAAGGCAACGACGCGCTCAAGCTGCGCGTCTACATCCAGGGCGGCGGCTGCTCGGGCTTCCAGTACGGGTTCGAATTCGACGAACAGCAGGGCGAGGACGATCTGGCGGTGCAGACCGACGGCGTCGTCCTGCTGGTCGATCCGCTGAGCCTGCAATACCTGATGGGCGCGGAAGTCGACTACACCGAGAGCCTGCACGGTTCGCAGTTCGTGATCCGCAATCCGAACGCGAAGACCACCTGCGGCTGCGGTTCCTCGTTCGGCGTTTGAACACTCCGCGAGTGAGCACCGCCGAAGCCGCGCTGACCCAGGCCGCGCGTCCGTTCGCCTTCGTCGAGGCCGATGCCGCGTGGCGCGCCGCGCTGGATCGCGCCGACCACCTGCGCGAGCAGCCCGAAACCTTGATCGAACTGTGGCCGCGGGCGCGGGTGATCGTGCTCGACGCCAGCGGCAACGCCCTGGCCGACGACGACGGCGCCTTGCGCGCGCCGTTCGGGAGCGAACTCAGCGAAGGCCCCGGCGGCCCGGGCGCGGCGATCTTCCTCGGCCTGGACGGCGAGGGCGGCGCCTGGTTCGCGGTCGACGCCGAACTGATCGCCTTCGACGCGCCGCGCCGGGTCGACCTGCGCGCCGCTGCGGCGCAGTGGTCGCTGCTGCACGCCAGCGTGTTCGCGCAGGCGCGCGCGCTGCAGTTCTGGCGCAGCCGCAACCGGTTTTGCGGCGTCTGCGGCGGCACGGTCGGATTCGAGCGCGCCGGCTGGGCCGGACGCTGCGGGCAATGCGGCGTCGAACACTATCCGCGCACCGATCCGGCGGTGATCGTCGCCGTCAGCGACGGCGAGCGCTTGCTGCTCGGCCGCCAGGCGGCGTGGCCGCCGCGCCGGTTCTCGGTGATCGCCGGCTTCGTCGAGCCCGGCGAATCGCTGGAGCAGACCGTCGCGCGCGAAGTGCTGGAAGAAACCGGCGTGCGCGTGCGCAGCTGCCGTTACCTGGGTTCGCAGCCGTGGCCGTTCCCCGGCGCGCTGATGCTCGGCTTCGCCGCCGAAGCCGGCGCCGACGAGCCGCAGAGCAGCGCCGAACTCGAAGAAGTGCGTTGGTTCACCCTCGACGAGATCCGCGCGGCGATCGCCCGCGGCGAAGGCGGCGCGGACGACGGCGAGGGCTATCTGCTGTCGCCGAGCATTTCGATTTCGCGCTGGCTGATCGAGCAGTGGCGGTTGGCCGCCGAACAACGCGCGCGGCGTTGACCGAGTTGAGTCGCGCTGCATCGCAGCTCGAGCATCGGGCCTGAAGGTCCGCCCGCGGGAGCCGGTGGAAGGCCTGCCGCAAGAACGCCTTAAAGTCTTCCGCGCCGGCCGGTCGTAGAACCTCGCGCAACAGCGGCTTCGCGGCGCGCGGCTGTCGCGGCGGGGCGACAGGTCCGAGGCTTTTGTGCCCGCCGCAGCGCTATGCCGCAACGCGACCGCGCCTGCACGCGGTCGCGTTAGAATCCGGGCCAGATTCGCCACGCCAGGAGCGTCGCCCCGATGTCCGTCACCTTGATCGCCGCCGTCGTCGCTCTGGTGCTCGGCCATCTCGCCCAATCCCTGGCCGCGGGCGTGCGCCACTTCGGTTGGTTCGACGATTGGCTGCGCTGGATCGACAGCCGCTTTCCCGAAGGCAGCTTCTGGCGCAGCCGCTGGGGCCTGCTGATCGCGCTGGTGCCGCCGCTGCTGGCGGTGAGCCTGTTCCAGCTGGCACTGGCCGAACCGCTGATCGGGCTCGGCGGCCTGGTGTTCGCGATCTTCATCCTGTTCTACGCCTGGGGCCCGCGCGATCTGGATCTGGATGTCGAAGCGCTGGCCTCCGCGCGCGACGCCGGCGCCCGCCGCGAGGCCGCCGCGCGGCTGTGGCCGGACGGCGCGACGCCGGCGCTGGACGGCGGCTCGCTGGTCGAGGCGGTGTTCCGCAGCGCGTTGCGGCGCTGGTTCGGCGTGCTGTTCTGGTTCCTGCTGCTCGGCCCGGTCGGCGCGCTCGGTTATCGCCTGACGGCGTTGGCGGCCGAAGGCGAGGCCTCGCGCCGCTTGTCCGGCGAAACCCTGGCCGGCGCGCGCACCCTGCTGGCGCTGCTGGATTGGCCGGTGGCGCAGTTGCTGACCCTGGCGATGGCCCTGGTCGGCAATTTCGACACCGTGCTCGGCGCCTGGCGCGAAGCCGGCGGCGCCCGCTTCAGCCTGGACAACCGCTTCCTCGGCGCGGTCGCGCGCGCCAGCGTCAAGTGCGAGCTGGCCGAGGAGGCCGCCGACTACGTCAACGAGTCCGGCGTGCCCGGCCAAAGCGTGGCCGTGCTGACCGGCGAAGTGCCCGAGCTGCGCGACGCGATGAGCCTGGTCTGGCGCAGCCTGCTGGTGTGGCTGGCGGTGCTGGCGCTGTTCGTGATCGCCGGTTTCGTGGCCTGAACCGCCGCGCCGGCGCCCGCCGCCGGTCCGCCGCCCGCTTCCGTCCGTCCGGGCCTGCCGCGCTTTAGCCGCGATTTCGCCGCATTTCACGCGCGTTCCGCACGCTGCCGCACGGCCGCGGGTAGGGGGGCGCGCGCCGCCGCGCGTTTGTACATTCGGGTTCGGCGTAAAGCGCGAGCCGCGCGAGTCCGAGCCGTCGGCCACCCCGGCGTCTCGAGACGGTCCTGCCGAGGGGGCTGGACGGTCCGCGCGCCGCGGCGAAAGCCGGACCCGGGCGGCGTCTTCGGGCGCCGGCCGCGACAGCAGCCGGATCGGCGACAGCGACGATGGAACGCGCTTTACGAGTGCACGGGAGCCCGGCGCGAAGATCGGGCCCCGTGTGCCGCGTAGGCTCGCGATGTGCGTCTTGCGCCGGTCATCACGCTTGTGGAGGAGTCGGATTTGGCGAATCGCTTCACCTCGGTGCTTCAGGTCGGTTTGAATCAGGTCGGTTTGAATCAGCCCGGCTTGAATCAAGTCGGCATGAACCAGGCCGGCATGGGCCCGATCGGATTGGCGCCGGCAGCCGCGCAGGATCGGTCGGGCTTCGACTCCGGCTTCGTTAGCCCCTCCGCGGAGGCTGGGCTAGTATCGAAGCGGATAACCGGGACGTGGGCGAAGGTGGACGTGGGCGAGGAGTCATCGGCGGCGAACCAGCCCGCGACGGCGCAGCAGGAAGATCCGGGCTTCGTTGCGTTCCTGCGCGACAACCGCGAGGCGCTGATCGCGTTCCTGCGCAAGTCGGCGGCGTCGCACGAGGACGCGCAGGACATCGCCCAGGAAACGATGATGCGCATGCTGCGCTATCGCGACCAGCCTGCCGACGCCTTGAAGATCCTGATGTACCGCATCGCGATCAACGCGCTGAACGATCGCGGACGCCGGCAGAAGACCCGCCATGCGCCCGAGCACGTGAGTCTGGACGAGGACTACCACGCGCTGCCGTCGCAGGAACCCAGCCACGACCAACGCGTGGCGACCGAACAGGAACTGGCGCTGGTGCGCACGGCGATCATGCAGTTGCCGGTGCGCAGCCGGCAGATCTACCTGCTCAACCGCATCAACGGAATGAGTTACACGCAGATCGCGAAACACTGCGGCATTTCTGTAAAGGCGGTGGAGAAGAATATCGGCCGCGCGCTCGCGCTGTTGCGCGCGCGCATGAAGGAAAGCGGCTACGAGACCTTGCAAGAGCCATGAACACGACACTGCCCACATCGACGAATGCCAACGCGCCCGCCGCCGCGACCGGTCCGGACGACGGCCGCGCGGAAGCCTGGGTGGCGCGCCTGGAATCGCCCGAATGCACGGCGCAGGACCGCGCCGAGTTCGAGCGCTGGCTCGACGCCTCGCCGGCCCACGTGACCGACTACGTCGCCGCCGAGCGCGCCCATCAGGCCGCCGCGCAACTGGCCGGCGACGAGATGCTGCAGGCCGCCGCGCGCATCGCCTGGCGCCAGAGCGGACGCGAACGCGCGCGTTCGCGCTGGCGGGCGCCGACCGCGATGGCCGCTTCGTTCCTGCTCGCCGCCGCGATCGGCGTGGGCTGGATGCGCGCGCCGGCGCCGGTCGACGACCTGCGCTACGCCACCCAGCTCGGCGAGCAGCGTTCGCTCAAGCTCGGCGACGGCACCCAGGTGATGCTCGACACCGATACCCGGATCGTCGCGCGCTTCAGCGACGAGCGCCGCGAGATCGAAGTCGAGCACGGCCGCGTCCAGTTCCAGGTCGCCGCCGATCCGGCGCGGCCGTTCTCGGTCAAGGCCGGCACCGGCACCATCCGCGACATCGGCACCACGTTCCAGGTGGCCAAGAACGGCAGCGAGGTCAACGTCGGCCTGATCGAAGGCGAGGTGATGGTGTCGAACGGGCTGGCCCAGGCCGGCAGCACCCTGCGCCCGGGCCAGCAGCTCAGCTACGACCACAGCGGCCGGATGACGCCGCCGGAACCGCTCGACGTCGGCGCCGCCGAGTCGTGGCCGAGCGGCGACCTGGTGTTCAAGAACCGCCGCCTGGACGCCTTGCTGACCGAGATGAACCGCTATTCGGCGACCAAGCTGCGTCTGGCCGATCCGGACCTGGGCAAGATCACCGTCAGCGGCGTGTTCCACATCGGCGACCAGGCCGCCTTGCTGGAAGCCCTGGAACAGGGCTGGTCGTTGAAGGCCGAGCGCGCTGCGGACGACGAAATTGTGCTGCATCGCAATCCGGGTTGAGCCCCCTGGCCGCCGCGGCGGTGATATGGTTGGGCAGCGCCAACGACAGGGGGCGCTCCGGTTCAGCTGTAGCCCGATCGATGCGGTTGGTGGATGGCCAAGATTGCCCATGCGTTCATCGTTTCCATCGCGCTGACGTTTCCGCCTTTGGCTTTGGCCTTGCCGGCCTCGCAAGGCGATATTCCAGCCGATGGCTACACCATTTCTCCAGGCGCGTTGGACGACGCGCTGATCGCGTTCGCCACCCGTAACCGTTTGCAGCTGATCTATTCGCCGGCCCTGGTGGCGCGGCGGCGCACCGCCGGTCTGCGCGGCGAGCCGCCGGTGCGCGAGAGCCTGGCCCGCTTGCTGGACGGCACGGGCCTCACCGCGGTAGCCGTAAAAGCCAATGTCTACTTGCTGCAGCCGGCGCCGCGTCCGCGTCCGCAGCGGGTGCCGATCGCCGTGCCGGCCCCGGCCGCGGCGTCGCGCGGGCCGACCACGACCGAGTTGGACACCGTCCACGTCACCGGCTCGCGCATCGGCCGGGCCGCGTTCGAAAGCTCGCTGCCGCTGACCCTGATCACCAACGAACAGATCCGCGCCAGCGGCCACCAGACCCTGTTCGACGTGCTGCGGCTGATGCCGGGCATGAGCGGCCATCACCCGCGCAACGTCGCGACCGAGAACGGCGCCAGCCAGGTGCCGTCGGCGGCCGCGGCCTCGGCCAGCCTGTACTCGCTCGGCCCGCGCGCGACCCTGTTCCTGGTCGACGGCCGGCGCATGGCCAACTACGGTTTGGTCTCGACCGACTACGGCGCGCTGACCGACCTCAACGGCATTCCGTTGAGCATGGTCGACCACATCGAGATCGCCCACGGCGGCGCATCGGCGATCTACGGCGCCGACGCGATGGCCGGCGTGGTCAACATCATCCTCAAGAAGGATTACCGCGGCGCCGAAGTCGGCGCCAGCTACGGCGTGTCGCAGCGCGGCGACGCCGAGCAGCAGCGCCAATACGCGAGCTTCGGCGAGCAGACGCCCGGCGGCGGCAGCGTGTTCGTCAGCGTCGACCGCTTCACCCGCAACCCGCTGATCGGCAGCCAGCGCGCGTGGGCGACGATGGACCAGCGCCGCAACGGCGGCGCCGACGGGCGCTACAAGGCCGGTTATGGCCTGGGCTACGCCTATTGGATATTCGAGGCCACCAAGAACTGCGAAGACCGCGACGAGCAGACCAACCCGCGCTTCGACATCGATTGCCGGCTCGACCTGCCGCGTTACGTGAGCCTGCAGCCGGGCATCGACAGCAGCGCGCTGTACACCTACTTCCGCCAGCCGTTCGGCGAGAACAAGGAGTTCTACGCCGACCTGCGCGCGACCCGGGTCAAGCTGGACGTGCAGACCGCGCCGTTCAACGCGGCGCTGGCGTTGCCGGCCGAACACCCCGACGGGATCGTCGGCACGCGCTTGAATTATTGGTTCACCGACGTCGGCCCGATCCGCAGCCGCACCGTCACCACCACCCGCGATTTCACCGTCGGCGTCAAAGGCGAGCACGACCGCTGGGACTGGGACCTGAGCCTGGCGCAGCGCCGCAACAAGGTCGACAACCGCATCCGCGGCCTGATCAGCCTGCCGGTGGTGGAAGCCGAGGTTAAGACCCAGACCCTGCATTTCAACAAGTCCGAGACCAATACGCCCGACGTGCTGCAGCGGATTTCGCCGGCCACCACGCTCGGCGGCGAGATGGTGCTCGATACGCTGTCCGGCAGCCTCGAAGGGCCGCTGCTGGAATTGCCCGGCGGCGAGGCCAGCCTGGCCGTCGGCTTCGAAGCGCGGCGCGAAGTGCTGACCAACCGGCCCGACGACGCGTTCCTCAAGGGCGATGTGGCCCTGGCGCAGGAGTTCGACCTGCGCCGCGCCAGCCGCAACACCTCGGCGGTGTATGCCGAAGTCAACGTGCCGCTGCACGAAAACCTGTGGGTGGACGCGGCCTGGCGGGTGGACCGCAGCTCCGGCTACGGCAATCAGGTCTCGCCGATGTTCGGCCTGCGCTGGCAGCCGTTGAAGTCGCTGATCCTGCGCGCGTCGGCCAGCGAGGGCTACCGCGCGCCGACCTTGGCCGAGCTGCGCCGGCCGCTCTCGTTCGGCCAGACCCGCGACTACGTCGCCGCCAAGGACGTGGCGCTGCCGTGCGCGGTGCCGGTGTGGACCGAGCCGGACCAGACCGGCGAGGAGTACTGCTGGGTCGACGTGACCTCGAAGGTCAATACGCAACTGCGCCCGGAAACCTCGACCAGCCGCAACTTCGGCGCGGTGTGGTCGCCGAGCGAGAGCTTCACCCTGAGCCTGGACCGTTACCGCATCCATCGCAGCCACGAGATCCTGCCGGTCGAACCGATCGAATATCCCAAGCTGTTCCAGCAGTCGTTCGTCGGCGACGAATACGGCTATCTGGTCGGCGCGCAGCGCTATCTGAGCAACTACGGCAGCACCCGGGTCAGCGGTTGGGAACTCAGCGCCGACTACCGCCATCCGACCCGCAACTGGGGCGAGTTCGGCTTCCGCCTGACCGGCCATTACATGGACCGGCTGATGCGCCGCGTGCATCCGCAGGCGCCCGAGCTGGACTACGCCGGCTTCGGCGCGCCCGACACCACCGTGCTCGGCAGCGTGCGCTGGAGCTATCGCGACTGGATCACCACGCTCAACGTCCACTACATGGGTTCGGTCGAGGTGGCGCGCGATCGCCCGGGCTCGTCCTGCGCGACGTTTCTCGACGCGCCGCTGCGCTGCCGCACGCCGAGCGCGACCTTGCTCGATCTGGACCTGGCCTACGGCGGCTTCGACAAATGGCTGATCGGGCTCAACATCAGCAACCTCAACGACCGCCGCCCGGTCAACTACGACTACAACAGCGGCGGCTACAGCCTGGTCGACGACGACCCGGTCGGGCGCTATTACCTGTTGAGCGCGATGTACCGCTTCTGAGCGTTTCGCGTTCGCGCCGCGCGCGTGCGCTGCGTGGGCGGGTCAGCCCGGCGCCAGCCATGAGAACGGCGGCCACGGCAGATTGCGCAGCACCCAGAACCCGCCGATCAGCGGCAGCCAGAACCTGGCGCTGAGCAGCGTCGCCAGCGCGCGCCGCGGCAGCGGCAATCGGTAGCCCAGGCTGTGCAGCACCAGCAGCGGCAAGGTCAGCGCCAGCACCGGCAGCAAAGGATTCATCGCCGCGGCCTGGGCGAGATCGCCGTGGACCAGCGCGTGCAGCGCGCGGGTCATGCCGCAGCCCGGGCAGTACAGCCCGGTCAGGTGATAGAACACGCAGCCCGGCAGCGGGCTGCCGGCGGCGTTGGGGTCCACGCGTTGCAGCACCCACGCGCCGGCCGCCGCGGCCGCGCCGGCGGCGGCGACGGTCGCGGCGAGCGCGTAATGGCGGGCGGGCGCTTGCACGGCGCGGGCGGGCTCAGCGGCCCTGCGCGTGCTGGAGCTGCTGCAGGAATTCCTGCGACATGAACGACATGCCGTTGATGAAGAACGACAGGATCGTCCACAACACGCCGACCGCGACCAGCGCGGTGCCGATCCAGCACCACAGCTTGGCCTGCTCGGACGCGCGGCGCGCGCCGGCGTCGTCGCCGGCGGCGAACTTGCTGCTGACCTGGCTGCCGAACACGATCGCCACCACGCCCGGCGCGGCGCCGATCAGGCAGCAGAAGCAGGCGCCCAGCACGGTGACGATGATCGACCAGACCAGATAGTTCGGATACGGCGGCGTGGCGGCGACGGGCTGGTTCATAGCGACTCTCCCCTGAGTCTTCGATCCGCGCCGGAGCGGCGGCGGTTGCCGGCATCCTAACAGCGCCGGCGCCGCCCGGGCACGCCGAATGCGCCGGAGCGGCGCAGCACGGCGCCGGCCTTACGCGCGGTCGCCGCGCAGCGCCCGCACCTGCGCTTCCAGGATTTCCGCGGTCAGTCCGTGCGGATCGCGCGGCGGATCGGCGACCACCTCGACCTCGGCGCGGAACCGGCGCGGCACGCGCATGCGGCGCAGGCGCGAATCGCGCTTGCTCCACATGCTGCTCCACATGCCGCGCAGCGCCATCGGCACCACCGGGACCGGGGTCGTCTCCAGAATCCGCTCCACGCCCGACTTGAACGGCGCGATCTCGCCGTCCTTGGTCAGCGCGCCCTCGGGGAAGATGCCGACCAGCTCGCCGTCGGCCAGCGCCGCCTCGATTTCCTCCATCGCGCGGCGCAGCACCTCCGGGTCTTCCCTCGCGCCGGCGATCGGAATGGTCTTGGCGGTGCGGAAGATCCAGTTCATCACCGGGATGTTGAAGATCTTATAGTACATGACGAAGCGCATCGGCCGCGACACGCTCGCGCTGAGGATCAATGGGTCCATGTAGCTGACGTGGTTGCACACCACCAGCGCCGCGCCTTCGTCGGGAATGCGCTCGGTGCCCGATACGCGCAGCCGGTACAGGCCGCGCACCAGCACCCAGCTGAGGAAGCGCATCAGGAACTCGGGCACGATGGTGAAGATGTAGATCGCGACCATCGCGTTGAGGATGCCCAGCGCCAGGAACACCTGCGGAATGGTCCAGTGGAAGAAGCGCTGCACGATCACGCCGAGCGCCGCGGCCAGCACGATGAAGCCGGCGTTCTGGATGTTCATGCCGGCGATCACGCGCGACAGCTCGTTCTTCGGCGAGCGGTTCTGGATCAGCGCGAACAGCGGCACCACGAAGAAGCCGGCGAACACGCCGATGCCGACCAGGTCCATCATGACCCGCCACGCGCCCGCGCTGTGGACGAAGCCGCTCACGTCCAGGCCCTTGGCCGTGGCCATGCCGGGGTGGGCGAAATACAGGTCGACCATGAAGGCGGTCATGCCGAACGCGCCCAACGGCACCAGGCCGATTTCGACCGTGCGCGCGGAGAGTTTTTCGCACAGCATCGAACCCACGCCGGTGCCGATCGAGAACAGCGCCAGGGCGAAGATGTACAGCGTCGGCCCGCCGCCGAGGTTGTCCTCGGCATAGCCCGGCAGCTGCGAGGTCAGCACCGTGCCGACGAACCAGAACCACGACACGCCGAGGATCGAATTGCGCACCGCCGGCTGGCGCCGGGTCATGCGCATGATCTTCACCGACTCGGGAATCGGGTTCCAGTTGATCTTGAGGTCCGGCTCGCCGGCGTCGGCGCGCGGGATCAGGCGGCTGACGATGTTGCCGGTGACCGCCAGCGCGATGATCGCCACCGCCGCGACGATCGGGCCGTGCGCGCCGGCCAGGGTGAAGATCAGGCCGCCGAAGATCATGCCGGCGAGGATCGAGATCGAAGTGCCCATCTCGACCAGGCCGTTGCCGCCGGTGAGTTCCTCGGGCTTGAGCACCGACGGCAGGATCGAATACTTGACCGGCCCGAACAGGGTCGACTGCAAGCCGGTGCAGAACAGCGCGACCAGCAGCACGCTCATGTTCTGGGTCAAAAAGCCGACCGCCGCCAGCGACATGATGACGATTTCCATCGTCGTGGTGATGCGGATGAGCTTGTGCTTCTCCAGCTTCTCGGCGATCTGCCCCGCGGTGGCCGAGAACAGGAAGTACGGCAGGATGAACAAGGCCGGCGCGAGGTTGGTGTAGAGCGTGCGTTGATCGTCGCTGACGCCCAGATAGAACAGCAGGCCGATGATCGCCTGCCGGTACACGTTGTCGTTGAAGGCGCCGAACGCCTGGGTGAGGAAGAACGGCAGGAAGCGCCGTTGGGTGAGCAACGCGAACTGGTTGTGCGCCATGCCGTCCTGCTGTCCGGTCGGGTCCGCACGTCGATGTGCGGCTCATGCGAAGGATTCGCGCTGGGAGCCTAGCAAAAGGGGCTGACGCGGGTGTAGCGGGGTCGGGCGGGTAGCTTGAAAGTAGCCTGGGCAGGCTGCGGGCTTAGACCGCGAGCCTGCGCTCAGGCCGTGGGCGGGCGGTTAGGACGGGGCTGGGCCTTGGCCGGGCGATGGCAAGCTCCGGGGAACGGGCAGGGCGGGCCGCCTCGGCGCAGGCTGCCGGTTGCTCTGCGCTCGTTTGTGGCCCTTCGATGCGGCGCGGCGACGGTTGCCGGTGGACGCCGGTTTGTATCCCACTGTATCGCCGCGCCCGCCGCCGACGCTGGCATACAAAACCGCGGTGGCGCCGACACCTTGGCGATACCCCGCGCAGGCGAAATGGCTCCACCCAACGCCACGCCGCCGGAGCCCGCCATGACCGCCACCCCGACCGACCGCCCCCTCGACGCGCAGCGCCGCAGCCTGCTCGGCGGCGCCGCCCTGGCCCTGCTGGCCGGCCCGCTCGGCGCCGTCGCGCCCGCTTTCGCCGCCGCCGCGCCGCGCGCCGCCGCCGCGCCGGCTGCGTCAGCGCCCGCCGCCTGGGGCCCGCTCAAGCAGATCGACGCCGGCGTACTGCGGGTGAGCTACGCCGAACTCGGCCCGCGCCACGGCACCCCGGTGCTGCTGCTGCACGGCTGGCCTTACGACATCCACACCTACGCCGAAGTCGCGCCGATCCTGGCCAAGCAGGGTTACCGCGTCATCGTCCCGTACCTGCGCGGCTACGGCGCGACCGCGTTCCTGTCCGCCGACACCGCGCGCAACGGCCAGCAAGCCGCGCTCGCCGTCGACGCCATCGCCCTGCTCGACGCGCTCGGCATCGAATCGGCGATCTTCGGCGGCTGCGACTGGGGCGCGCGCACGGTCGGCATCATGGCCGCGCTGTGGCCGCAGCGCTGCAAAGGGCTGGTGTCGGTCAGCGGCTACCTGATCGGCAACCAGCGCGCCGGCGAAGCGCCGCTGGCGCCGAAGGCCGAGCTGCAATGGTGGTACCAGTTCTACTTCGCCACCGAGCGCGGCGAACGCGGCTACGCCCAGAACCGCGGCGAATTCGCCCGCCTGATCTGGGAGCTGGCTTCGCCGCAATGGCGTTTCGACGATGCGACGTTCGCGCGCAGCGCGGCGGCGTTCGACAATCCCGATCATGTCGCGATCGTCATCCACAACTACCGTTGGCGGTTGGGGCTGGTGCAGGGCGAAGCGCGCTTCGACGAACTGGAAGCGCGGCTGGCCAAAGCGCCGAACATCGTGGTACCGACGATCACGCTGGAAGGCGACGCCAACGGCGCGCCGCACCCGCCGGCCGAAGCGTATGCGCGCAAGTTCGCCGGCAAGTACCAGCACCGCGAGATCAAGGGCGGGATCGGCCACAACCTGCCGCAAGAGGCGCCGCAGGCATTTGCGCAGGCCATCGTCGACGTGACCAGACTCTGACGAATGCGTGGCTGACTCCCTGTAGGAGCGGCGCGAGCCGCGACCGCGAACTTTCGCGCTCGCGGCGCAACCATCGTCGTAGCTGAGGATTCGCGGTCGCGACTCGCGTCGCTCCTACAGGGAGATCGCGCGGCCTACGCTCACCGTCCGCCCGCGTCTTGCCACTCCGCGCCTTCGGCGGTCCTTTGCTCGCGCACCACCCGGCTCCACTCCGGCTCATGCCGCCAGCGCCGCGTCGTGCGCTGGAAAAACTGGCTGTTCGGCACCTGCAACACCGTGTCGTCGCCGTTGGCGTGGGTTTCCTGCAGCGTCGTGTAAACGAAATTGATGTCGACCACGCGCCCCTTCAACCCCGGCTTGTCGCCGTTCTCCAACACCTCGATGTAGTCGTACAGGCGGAACGGCCGCGTGGTGAGGATCAGGAACGCGCAGAAGATGTTCGACAACACGCTCCACGCCGCGAAGAACGCCACCGCGCCGACCGCGACGAACCCGGTCAGCGTGGTCCACACCACCGACCCTGAAATCCCGACCCGGTTGAGGAACATCAGCAAGGCAGTGATGTAGATCACCGTGCTGAGCCCGCGCCGCAGCCCCAGCGCGAACGCCGGCGCGATGTCGTAACGCGTCGACATCCGCTTCAGCAACTGGCGCAGCAGCGTGGTCAGCAGCCAGGCGACGGCCAGGATCGCGAAGGCCTCGCCGATTTTCGTGGCGATGTAGGTGGCCTGGGCGAGCATGGGGGACATTGCGGGGTTTGCCTTTTGAGAGGACGGGCCGGGGCGGCAGTGTAAGGGGGAGCGGGTTAGTGCGGCGTTCCCGGGGCGGGTTCGATATCCGGGAACGGCCCGATCCAGACCGTGTCTGGCTTCAAGGGCGCTCTGGCGGGCAGACCTGCGTTCAATGACAATTGCGGTTCAACGACCTATAGGGGGTAGGCGTGGACCTGAGCAATGTCACTTTCAACAAGAACCACAAACTCGAAGCAGCCGCGAAGGATGCGATCACGGGACTGCGCTTGCTGGTGTTCGCTTTCCTGGCGAGCATCCTCGCGACGGGGCTGGTGATCGTAGCCGCGGATGCCCAGGACCCGGGTGCGCTGGGCTGGGTGGGGTCGGCGCTGACGGTCGCCGCCTTCGTGGCCGGCGCGTACGGCAGTTATCTGGCGGCGAGCGCGCTGGGCTGGTCGGGCGCCATCACCGGCGTGATCGTGGTGTCGACGATCATTCCGTACCTGCGGTTGATCTGCATCGTGGTACTGCTGTTCTTCTCGGTCAGCCTGATCCGCAAGGCGGGATATCGGATTTCCTTGTTCGGTCCGTTGTACAAGCGGCCAGAGGCTTGAGCATGCGCCGGCCGGAAGCGTTCGCTTCTTGGCCGTCGGCTAGCGAGCACGATCGGTAATGGGCAACCAACGCCAAATCCGCCAAGTATCCCCACGCGACGGCGTCGGCGTCGTCATCGCCGTGCGCGCCGGTGGCCGCGGCGAGGTGCTGCGGGTCCTGGGCGACACCTCGGTGCGCCACTTCTACACGTTCTTTTCCCCGGCGGGCGAGCGGATCGCGTTTCCGAATCTCGACGGGCCCGATGTGGACCTGGACCCGCAGGACCGGGATGCCGTCATCATCCAGAGTGGCGGCAAGATGTGGTGCGGTTATGAGGCCTTCGTGCAGAACCTGCACGAGCTGGCGCCGTTCCTGGAGGATGCGAAGTTCTACGTCGCCGACGAGGACTGGCACGTCGACGAGGCCGACCTGCGAGATGGCGCGCTGCACTTCCGCCGCGTCGGCGAAGGCTATGTCACCGTGACGTCCTTCCTCGAAGATCGCCGCGCCAACGCTGCTGACGAGGCGTCGCCATCCGGGTCATGAGCCGCGGCGCGGTCCGTTACGCCGCCACCCGCCGCTCCGCCAGCGCCACCGCATCCGCCCCAGCCGGATAACCCAGTCGCTGCGAACCATCGTTCGCCGCCAGCCACACCGCCTCAGCCACGTCGTTCTCGTGCGTCACCGCGGCGATGTCTCCCAGCCCCGCGAACACGCGCTGCGCGAACGGCGCGTACGCATCGGGAATCAATCCCTGCATCCGCTGCTGCCCGTTGGCGGTGAAGCGCGTGCTCGGGCCGTAGCCGGGCTGGACCAGTTTGACCCGCACGCCGAACGCGTCGAGTTCGTGCGAGAGCGAGGCGGTGAAGCCTTCGATCGCGGTCTTGCTGGCGGTGTAGGCGGCCACCAGCGGGAACGGGGCGAGCACGGCGCTGGAGGTGACGTTGACCAGGACGCCGGCGCCGCGGGCGCGGAACTGCGGGACGACCGCCTGGCACAGGGCCATGACGCCGAAGGTGTTGGTGTCGAAGATCTCGCGCACGGTCGTCATCGGCGTGGCTTCGAACGCGCCGAACAGGCCCAGGCCGGCGTTGTTGACGACGACGTCGACGGGGCCGGCGGCGTCGACGGCGGCGGCGATGCTGTCTTCGCAGGTGACGTCGAGGGCGACGACGCGCAGGCGCTCGTCGGTCGGCAGCAGATCGTGACGGGGGCGGCGCATGCCGGCGACGACCTTCCAGCCCTGGGCGTGGAAGTGGCGAGCGGTGGCCAGGCCGTAGCCGGACGAGCAGCCGGTGATCAGGACGGTGTTCATGGGCGGACTCCTTGGTGGGTGGGTGTGGCGCCACCTTAGGCCGCATGCGGCGGATGATCGATAACATATAGTTCAGGTTTCTTTAGTCAGAGTCCGGAAATGAGCGATCCCTTGTCCGAGGTGGTCCAGCTGCTGCGTCCGCGCGCGGTGTTCGCCAACCTCATCAGCGGCCGCGGCGCCTGGGCCGTGCGCTACGCCGAGTACGGCCAGCCCGGGTTCTGCATCGTGCTGGAGGGCCATTGCCGGCTGGCGGTCGACGGCCACCCGCCGATCAAGATCCGCGCCGGCGATTTCGTCCTGCTGCCGACCACGCCGGCGTTCACCCTGTCGAGCTTCGCGCCGGCGCCGCCGGTGTTCATCGATCCCAGGGTCACGCCGGGCGGCGGCGCCGAGTTGCGCCATGGCGAGCAGAGCGGCCCGGCGCAGATGCGCTCGCTCGGCGGCGCGTTCGCGTTCGACCGCGCCGATGCCGCGTTGCTGGTGTCGCTGCTGCCGCGGGTGGTGCACGTGCCCGGTTCGCAGCGGCTGATGCAGTTGGTGCGCATGGTCGGCGAGGAGTACGCGCAGCAGCAGCCGGGCGCGGAGTTCATGCTCAGCCGGCTGGCCGAGATGCTGTTGATCGAAGCGATGCGCGCGGCCAGCGCCGGCGATGCGCCGCCGGGCTTGTTGCGCGGCCTCGGCGACGAGCGCCTGACGCTGGCGTTGCAACGCATGCATGCGCAGGTCGAACGGCCTTGGACGGTGGCGCAGTTGGCCGCGGCGGCGGCGTTGTCGCGCTCGGCGTTCTTCGAGCGCTTCACCCGCGTGGTCGGCATGGCGCCGATGGAGTATCTGCTGGCGTGGCGGATGGAGATCGCCAAGGACCTGCTGCGCCGCGGCGAGCTCAGCGTGGCGCAGATCGCCGAACGCGTCGGCTACGGCTCCGGCAGCGCGTTCAGCGTGGCGTTCGCGCGCCGGGTCGGATCGCCGCCGAGCCGCTATCCGGCGACCGCGGCGCAGGCGTGAGCGCGGCGCCTTTCAGTTCGCCGCCACCGCCACGTTGACCGCCGCGGCCACCAGCACCGCGTTGAAGAAGTAGGCGACGATGGAATGCATCAGCGCGAACCGCCGCATCGCTTGCCCGGTGATCGAGACGTCCGCGGTCTGCGCGGTCATGCCGATCACGAACGAGAAATAGATGAAGTCCATCGCGGTGGGCTCGGTCTCGCCGGGAAACTCCAGGCCGCCGCGCGGCGCGTGCTTGGGGCCGGGACGCCAGTAGAGATGGGCGTAATGGGTGGCCGCCATCATGTGGATGGTCGCCCAGCCCAGCGGGATCGACAGCAGCGCGAACGTCAGCCACGCCGGGCTGGGCCGGTCGGCGGCGTTGATGGTCATGAACAGCACGGCCAGCGCGGTGCTGACGGTGGCGACCACGATCATGAACAAGGTATAGACCGGCACGTCGCTGCGCACCGCGGCCTTGCGCAGGCGTTCGCCGCTCAGTCGCCACAAGGCGGGGATGTCGTAGGCGAGGTAGACCAGAAAGAAGCTGTTGGCGGCGACGATGATCGCGCGCTGCCAACCGAGCCAGCCCGCGAGCGAGAAGCCGAGCGCTAACGCGGCGCCGATCAGCAGGAACAGGACTCGGCGGAAATCGAACATGGACAGTCCTCGTCGGCGCGCCGTCAGCGGAGCGGCGGCGCGGTCAGGATAGCGCCGCGGCCGACACAGCCGCCAGGGCGGCGGCGGTCCGGCGAGCGCGGTGGCGAATCGTCTCGAGCGGGGTGTACTACTGTCGGCCGACCCGGCCGATCGACGCCAAGGAGCCGCATGACCACGGACGACCCGCTCTGGACCCTGATGCTCGCCGCCGTCGGCCAGCGCATCGACAGCCCGCAGGGGCTGGCCCTGATCGAGGCCATCGGCGCCAAGCCGCTGCGTGCGGTGACGCCGCACAACTTCTCCGACTGCACCATCGCCAAGCCGCTGGGCATCGCCGTGTCGGCGACGCCGATTCCGAAGCACCGCGCCTTCTGGCCGCCGCGGCGCGAGAAGCGGGCGTACGTGAACTACATCCACCGGATCGAACTGACGCCGCCGTACTCGGGGCATCTGCCCGGCGGCATGCAGTGGTCGCACACCAAGGCGGATCTGGATGCGATCGCCGACTTCGAGTTGCGCGGCTCCAGTCGGATTCCGTACTGGAACTTCGACGCCCCCGCGCCGGACCTGAAGCTGACGGCCTGTGCCGCGAGCAACGGCCAGTTCCCGCCGACGCAGCCGGCGGCCGACCGGCTGCTGATCCAGTTGGCCGAAGAAGTCGATTTCATCAGCGCCGACGCCGACGCCGAGACCCGCAAGCCGTTGGTGCATGTCGAGGATGCGTTCTTCGCGGCATGGTGCGCCTTGAACGACGTGCTCGACGAAACCCGGTTCGATGCGGACGCGTTGCGGCCCTTGCGCGAGCGCTGCGTCAGCCCGCTAACGTTCCTGCACGGCTTCTGCGGCCGCCTGCTGTGGAGCGGCGATGTGCGGCCGCCGTTGCGCGAGTTCGTGTGGGCGTACTACATGGGGACGCGCACGCCCGATGAGCTGCGTTGGGTGACGGACCTTTCCGCGCAGTTCGGAAGTTCCAACCACTTCAGGGACGATCCCGCGCAGATGACCCAGGATACCTGGGCCAACTACGACGCGGTCGCGCCGCGCATCGCGCAGCGGTTCGCGCAATGGCAGCGCGGCGAATTCGCGCCGAAACAACGGTAGGCGCGCAACGACGCGGCGCGCTCAGCGCCAGACCGCCCACCAGGGTTTGCTCTCCGCCGGCGGCTCGTACGCCGGCACCGGCCGCAACACCGCCCAGCCGCTTTCCGCGTGCGACATATACAAGCGCTGCGCGAACGTGCGCCCGTCGGCGTTGCGCACGTTCTGGGTCACCAGGAAAAACTTGCCGCCGAAGTGTTCGACCGCGACGACGCTGGTGCTGACGCCGAGGAAGTCCGGCAGGCTGGTTTGCCGCCATTCGCGTTCCAGCGCCTGCGCGATGTCGGCCGGCGCGGCCTGCGCCGGCGGCGCGGGCGCGTTGCCGCGCGCGCGCGGGTGGTGCAGCAGCAGTTCGGCTTCGTGTTCGAAATTGCGGCATCGCAGCGCGAGCTCGCGGTCGCCGTTGCGGCAGGCGTCTTCGAGCGCGTGCAGCGCGTTTTCGGGCGTGGACAGGTCTAGCTCGGAGTGGGTCAACGTGATGCCCCGGTCGGTTGAACGGTCGTGCGGGACCGATTGCGCTTCAGCGGCACGGTCGTGCCGTTGGGATGCATCCGTAGGGATCGTAGCTCATTCGCTTGGGCGCGGTTCGATGACGCCGCGGTCGTGGGTCACGGATGCGTCGATTGGGTTAGCGCGATGTGAATCGGTTGCGGCCTGTGAACGAAAGAATTCCTGCGGCGGCGGACTGGACGGCGTATGGACTTGGTCGGGCGCGGCAGGGCACTCTGCATGAGTAGCGCCGCGGCTGCGTACGCCGCGTTCAGGTCTGGATTCAGGGAGGTCGCATGGCGTGGGATTGGAGCGGGCTGCCCGCATCGCTGAATCTCGGCATCACCGCGTTCGTGTTCGTCGCGCATCTGCTGGTCGCGGCGCGCGCGCTGACCCGCGCCAACCGCGCGCCGGCCTCGCGCGCGGCGTGGGTGGCGGTGATCATGCTGGCGCCGGTGGTCGGCATGGTCGCGTACTTGCTGCTCGGCGAAACCAGCATCGGCCGCGCGCGCGTGGAGCGCATCGAGCACGCCTACCAGCGCATGCCCTCGGCCGACGACGAAGCCAATGCGCCGCGCGCGGTCGCCGACAATGCGGCGTCGCTGTTCGAACTCGCAGGTTCGATCAACGGCGCGCATGCGGTCGGCGGCAACCGCATCGCGCTGCTCGGCGCGCCCGAATGCCCGGCCGACCAGCCCAAACGCGATTGCCTGGCCGCGATCGACGCCTTGGTCGCCGACATCGAGCAGGCGCGCGAGAGCGTGCACATCGCGTTCTACATCTGGCTCGACGATCACGCCGGCGGCCGCGTCGCCGATGCGGTCGCGGCGGCGGCCAAGCGCGGCGTGGCCTGCCGGGTGATGGTCGATGCGTTCGGCTCGCGCGCCTTCATCGCCGGCGACCGCTGGAAACAGCTCGGCGCGGCCGGGGTGAAGCTGCTGCGCACGCTGGACGACATCAACCGTTTGCAGCACATCGCGTTCAGCCGCATGGACCTGCGCGACCATCGCAAGATCGTGGTGATCGACAACGCCGTCGCCTATTGCGGCAGCCAGAACTGCGCCGATGCCGAGTTCCGGGTCAAGGCCGCGTACGCGCCGTGGATCGATCTGCTGCTGCGCTGCGAAGGCCCGGTGGTGCGGCAGATCCAGTTCCTGTTCCTCAGCGGCTGGATACCGGAAACCGGCGAACCGGGCCTGGAGCGTTACCCCGACGCGGCCGCGCCGACGCGCTTCGCCGAGGACGCCATCGCCCTGGCGTTCGAGACCGGGCCGATCACCCGCGCCAACGCGATGAGCGACATGTTCGTCGCCTGCATCTACGCCGCGCGCCGCGAGCTGACCATCGTCACGCCGTACTTCGTGCCCGACGAATCGATCCTGCGCGCGATCTGCGCCGCGCCGCGCCGCGGCGTCGCCACCCGCATCGTGTTCCCGCAGCGCAACGATTCGTGGCTGGTCGGGCAGGCCTGCCGCAGCGCGTATGCCGACCTGTTGCAATGCGGGGTGGAGATCCACGAATACCCGCTGGGCCTGCTGCACACCAAGGCGATGACGGTCGACGGCGCGATCGCCTTGATCGGCTCGGCGAACATGGACCGGCGCAGCCTCGATCTGAACTTCGAGAACAATCTGTTGATCGCCGACGAACGCGCGGTGTCGGCGATCCGCGCGCGCCAGGACGCGTATTTGTCGGTGTCGCAGCGGGTGCTGCCGGAGCACGTGAGCGCATGGCCGTTCACGGCGCGGTTGGTGCAGAACGCGGTGGCGATGATGTCGCCGGTGCTTTGAGCGCGCGGATCGCGCAGTCGGGAATGTCGGCGCGCGGTGAATATGCGAAGCGCGTCGAGCCGCGCGTTTCGTCGCCAGCCAGCTTGGCGCCGATACCCTGAGGCCTCACCTTGCCATGTGGAGGTCGCCATGTCCGCGGATACCCGAACGCCGCTGGATCACGTCAATGCGGCGCTGAACCAGCTCAAGGAAATGCGCCATTACTCGAAGAACTACGTCGAGCAGCTGACGGCGCAGTGGCTGTTGTTCGACGGCGAGCTGAAGAAGCTCAAGCAGGCGCAGCGGATCGAGGAATTGATGGTGCGGCAGGGCGAGTTGTACGACGCGCTGGATCAGGAGATTTCGGAGCTGGAAGAAGTCGCGGCGGGGTTGCAGCCGGTGGCGGATGAGACGCCCGCTGCGTTGCATTGACGTCCGACTGTAGGAGCTGCGCGAGCTGCGACCGCGGAACCTGGCTTGCGTCGTAGGTGCGATATCGCGGTCGCGGCTTGCGCCGCTCCTACAGGGGGCACCCGAAAATAGAAACGGCCGGGAGAGTGGCTCTCCCGGCCGTTTTGTATTGCCGCGGTGGCCTGAGGCTCAGCGCTTCGCAGCGGCCTGCTCGCGCTCGATCGCGCGCCAACCGATATCGTGGCGATGGAACTCGCCCTGCCACGAAATCCCGGCGACGACTTCGTACGCGCGTTGCTGCGCTTGCGCCACGCTGTCGCCGAGCGCGCAGGCGCACAGCACGCGGCCGCCGGCGGTCACGGCCTGGCCGTCGGCCAGTTTCGTGCCGGCGTGGAAGACGTAGCTGTCGGCCGGCAGCGGCACGTCCCATTCGTTGATCGGGTCGCCGGTGCGCGGCGTCTCCGGATAGTGCTGCGCGGCCATCACCACGCCGAGCGAGGGGCGCGGATCCCATTCGGCGACGGTCGCGTCGAGGCGCTCGTCGAGCGCGGCGTCGACCAGGTCGAGCAGGTCCGAACGCAGGCGCAGCATCACCGGCTGGGTTTCCGGGTCGCCGAAGCGGACGTTGAACTCGATGACCTTGGGCGCGCCGTCGGCGTCGATCATCAGGCCGGCGTAGAGGAAGCCGGTGAACGGCGCGCCGTCGGCGATCATGCCGTCGACGGTCGGCATCACCACTTCGCGCATGACCCGGTCGTGCACGGCCTGGGTGACCACCGGCGCCGGCGAATACGCGCCCATGCCGCCGGTGTTGGGGCCGGTGTCGCCGTCGCCGACGCGCTTGTGGTCCTGCGAGGTGGCCATCGGCAGCGCATGCTTGCCGTCGACCATCGAGATGAAGCTGGCTTCCTCGCCTTCGAGGAATTCCTCGATCACTACGCGCGCGCCGGCGGCGCCGAAGGCGTTGCCGGACAGCATGTCGCGGATCGCGTCTTCGGCTTCGCCGAGGGTCATCGCCACGATCACGCCCTTGCCGGCGGCGAGGCCGTCGGCCTTGACCACGATCGGCGCGCCCTTCTCGCGGACATAGGCCAATGCGGCGTCGACCTCGGTGTGGACCGCGTAGTAAGCGGTCGGGATGCCGTGGCGGGCGAGGAAGTCCTTGGCGAAGGCCTTGCTGCCTTCGAGCTGCGCGGCGGCGGCGGTGGGCCCGAAGATGCGGCGGCCGGCGGCGCGGAAGCGGTCGACCACGCCGGCCACCAGCGGCGCCTCGGGGCCGACCACGGTGACCGCGACGGCCTCGTCGGCGGCGAGCTTGAGCAGGCCGTCGAGGTCGGTGGCGGCGACCGCGACGTTGCGGCATTTGCCTTCGCGCGCGGTGCCGGCGTTGCCGGGAGCGACCAGAACCTCGTCGACGCGCGGGGATTGGGCGAGCTTCCAGGCCAGCGCGTGTTCGCGCCCGCCCGACCCGATGACGAGGACCTTCATGCGTACTCCAGGGAATGGGGGGTTGAAAGAGGACGAGGCGCTTATGCCGAAAGGGATTTTACGGCAGGGGACGGGGCGGGGCGACCGGGCTGTTACCATCGCCTCGCTTCGGAGCGCGAATCCGGCCTCGGGCCGCAGCGGCTCCGGCGCGGCGACGGCTCCGGCCCCCGGTTTTGCAGCGGTTTCGCCCTCGCGCCCGGTCGGGCCGCCGGCGCGGGCCGCGCGCCCGGCCCCGGACGGCCGCACCGCAGCGGCACGGATGCGGCGACCTCACCGACTTCTTCACGCCTCAACCTGGGAACCGACCGCATGGATTGGCTGCTGCACCGGATCGAACTGGCCATCTCTCCGATCATCGGCGCGATCAACAACGTGCTGTGGAACTACGTGCTGATCTACGGCCTGCTCGCGGTCGGCATCTTCTTCACCGTGCGCCTGGGCTTCCTGCAGGTGCGCCGCTTCCCGCACATGCTCAAAGTGATCGGCCGCGGCACCGACGGCGACGACGCCGGCATTTCGCCGTTCCAGGCGCTGTGCACCTCGCTGGCCGCGCGCGTGGGCACCGGCAACCTCGCCGGCGTCGCCATCGCGATGAGCCTCGGCGGCCCGGGCGCGCTGTTCTGGATGTGGTGCACGGCCGCGGTCGGCATGGCCACCGCGTACGCGGAAAGCTCGCTGGCGCAGCTGTACAAGGTGCGCGACGAGAACGGCCAGTACCGCGGCGGCCCGGCGTACTACATCGCCCGCGGCCTGCGCGCGCCGAAGATGGGCTGGGCGTTCGCCGCCTGCTTGCTGTTCTCGTACGGCGTGGTGTTCAACGGCGTGCACGCCAACGCCATCGCCCAATCGGTCGGCGAGACCTTCAAGTTCTCGCCGACCACGGTCGCGGTGACGCTGGTGGTGCTGACCGGCGCGATCATCTTCGGCGGCCTGCGCTCGATCGCCAAGGTCGCCGAGTGGGTGGTGCCGTTCATGTCGGCCGGCTACATCGGCCTGGCGCTGTGGGCGCTGATCGCGCATTACGACCAGGTGCCGGCGGCGGTCATGATGATCCTGCGCGGCGCGTTCGGCCTGGACCAGGCCGCGGGCGGCATCGCCGGCGGCATGGCCGCGGCGATGCTCAACGGGGTCAAGCGCGGCCTGTACGCCAACGAGGCCGGCATGGGCAGCGCGCCGAACATCGCCGCGGCGGCGACGCCGGTGCCGCACCATCCGTCCAGCCAGGGTTTCGTGCAGTCGCTCGGCGTGTTCTTCGACACCATGTTCATCTGCACCGCGACCGGCCTGATCGTGCTGCTGTCGGGCGTGCTCGGCCAGGGCGGCGACGGCGTGGTCATCACCCAGCGCGCGATGACGGTGTTCTTCGGCGAGTGGGGCGCGTGGTTCGCGTCGATCGCGCTGTTCTTCTTCGCCTTCACCACGATCCTGGGCAACTACTCCTACGCCGAGAGCGGCCTGCTGTACATCGGCGGCGGGCGCAAGTCGCTGTTCGTGCTGCGCATCGTCGCGCTGTGCGTGATCGTGTGGGGCGTGTTCTCGAAGGTGCAGCTGGTGTGGGACGCGGCCGACGCGGCGATGGCGGTCATGGCGACGCTGAACCTGATCGCGGTGGTGCTGCTGTGGAAGGTGGTGGTGAAGCTGACCCGCGATTACGACCGCCAGCTCGACGAGGGCAAGTCGCCGGAGTTCCATATTTCCCAGTATCCCGAGTTGGGGCATGGAGTGGATCACGAGATCTGGAAGGAGCGCGGCAAGCCTGGGGCGTGAGCGGCGGCGCGGGCCGCAGGGTCGTCGCGCGATGACGGGGTCGTCGTAGGCGTTTTGGCGCGGTCGCGGCTTGTGACCGAAGGAAATCCCCGTGGGACGCCGCTCCTACAGGGGCTTCGGGTCAGTGGATGGTGGAGGGCGGCAGTTTGCCGTCCTCGCGCATCCGCTTCACCGCCAGCGTCGCCAGGCTGTCCCACAGCGGCGGCGGCAGCCGGTTCTGGCGCAGGTGCCAGAGCAGGACGATGGATTGCGAACGGCCTTCGCGCCAGGTCAGGCGCGCCTGCCACGACGGCTGCAGCGTGCGCGGGTCGAGCAACTCGACCTTGTAGCGCTGCTCGACGACGACCGAGCCATTGTGTTCGAGTCCGTCCAGCGACACCCGCAGCACCGGCGCCGAGGTTTCGCGCAGCGATTGCAGCACCTGGGTCTGGTGGGCGAGGGCCGCGTTGCGGTTTTCCTGGCGCAAGCTCTGGCCGAAGCGTTCTTCGTCGCTGCGCGCCGAAAGTTGCCGGGTGCGGTAGCCCAATTGCTCGAACTGCACGGCCAGCGCGCGCGCCAGCTGCGCGGTGTAGTCGCCGCGCAGGCCGGTGCCGAGGTCGAGCGAAACGTCGGGCTGGACCAGCAGCACGTTCACCGCGTCGCCGCCGATGCGGTAGTCGCCGAGCGTGCTCGCGTCGACCGACTGGCGCTGCGAGTACTGCCACAGCGCCCACAGCACCAGCGCCGCGCCGAGCACCGCGAGCACGACCAGCTTGCGCGTCAGCGAGCGCAACAGGCTGCGGCCGAGCGCGATGCGCGCCGGCGGCGGAACGGGTTCGAATTTCGGCGGCATGGCGGATGCGCGGCGCGGGCGTTGCGGCGCCCGCGCCGGCGGCGGCTCAGTGGCGGAAGTGGCGCACGCCGGTGAACACCATCGCCAGGCCGTGTTCGTCGGCGGCGGCGACGACTTCGTTGTCGCGCATCGAGCCGCCCGGCTGGATCACCGCCTTGATGCCGGCCGCCGCAGCCGCGTCGATGCCGTCGCGGAACGGGAAGAAGGCGTCGGAGGCCATCACCGAGCCCGGCACGATCAGCCCGGCTTCCTCGGCCTTGAGCGCGGCGATCTTGGCGCTGACCACGCGGCTCATCTGCCCGGCGCCGATGCCGATGCTGCGGTGGTCGCGGGCGTAGACGATCGCGTTGGACTTGACGAACTTGGCGATGCGCCAGGCGAACAACAGGTCGGCCAGCTGCGCCTCGGTCGGCGCCAGCTTGCTGACGACCTTGAGTTCGTCGCGGCCGACTTCGCGCAGGTCCGCGCTCTGGACCAGCAGGCCCGAACCGATGCGCTTGAAATCCAGGGCGTTGCGGCCGTCGCCGCCGGGAATGCGCAGCACGCGCACGTTGGCCTTCTTCTTCGCGTACTCGACCGCGCCTTCTTCGTAATCGGGCGCGATCAGCACCTCGACGAACTGGCGGTCGAGGATGACCTTGGCGGTGGCCGCGTCGAGCTTGCCGTTGAAGGCGATGATGCCGCCGAAGGCCGAGGTCGGATCGGTGGCGTAGGCCAGTTCGTAGGCGTCGCCGCAGGCCACGCCCTCGGCCACGCCGCAGGGGTTGGCGTGCTTGACGATCACGCAGGCCGGGCGCTCGAACTGGCGCACGCATTCCCAGGCCGCGTCGGCGTCGGCGAGGTTGTTGTAGCTCAGCTCCTTGCCCTGCAACTGGACGAAGCTGGCCAGGGTGCCCGGCAGCGGCTGCGCTTCGCGGTAGAACGCGCCGCTCTGGTGCGGGTTCTCGCCGTAGCGCAGGTCCATGACCTTGATGAAGCTGGCGTTGTGCTGGGCCGGGAATTCGAGCCTGGCGCCGTCGTCGCCGATCGCCGAGAGGTGGTTGCTGATCGCCGCGTCGTACTGGGCGACGCGGTTGAACGCGGCCACCGACAAGGCGAAGCGGGTCTTGGCCGACAGCGCGCCGGCGTTGGCGTCGAGTTCGGCCAGCAGCGCCGCGTACTGGGCCGGGTCGGTGGCGACCGCGACGCGGGCGAAGTTCTTCGCCGCCGAGCGCAGCATCGCCGGGCCGCCGATGTCGATGTTCTCGATCACGTCTTCGAACGAGCTGTCCGGATCGGCGGCGACCTTTTCGAACGGATACAGGTTCAGCACCAGCAGGTCGATCGCGCCGATGCCGTGCTGCGCCATCACCGCGTCGTCGACGCCGGCGCGGCCGAGCAGGCCGCCGTGCACCAGCGGGTGCAGGGTCTTGACCCGGCCGTCCATCATTTCCGGGAAGCCGGTGACCTCGGCCACGTCGCGCACCGGCAGGCCGGCGTCGCGGATCGCCTTGGCGGTGCCGCCGGTGGACAGCAGTTCGACGCCGTGCGCGGCCAGGGCGCGGGCGAGTTCGATCAGGCCGGTCTTGTCGGACACGGACAGCAGGGCGCGGCGGATGCTGACCGGCTGGCCGGTCGGAAGTTCGGAGGTCATGCGGGGAGGAGGGCAGCGGAAGGGCGCGGGAATTATAGCCGCGCGGGCCGCCGCGGCCCGCCGTTCAGGGCGGTACGGACGCAGGCGGGGCGGGTTTTTGCGGCTGCCGGCGGCGGTTTTCGGCAAAGCCGGTGCCGCCGCGCGCGCCGGCCGGGCCACTGTGGCGATACCCGTGCGGTCGCCGGCCGTCGCGGCCGCGGCCGGCGCGCATCCGCGCGCGCAGCGGCTAAGCTGTCGGCGGCGCCCCTTCGGCGGGCGCGCGGGAACGCAGGTAACGATGGCCTCGATCTATGCTTTGAAAGGACGCTTCCAGGATCTGCTGCGGCCGCTGGTGCGGCGGCTGCACGCGTGGGGCGCGACCGCCAACCAGGTCACCGTGGCCGCCGCGGGCGTGTCGCTGGCGGTGGCCGCGCTGGTGTACTGGGGCGCGCCGCAGCGGCCGTGGCTGTTCGCGCTGTTGCCGCTGTGGATGTTCGCGCGCATGGCGATGAACGCCATCGACGGCATGCTGGCGCGCGAGTTCGGCCAGCAATCGCGGCTCGGCGCCTACCTCAACGAATTGTGCGATGTCGTGTCCGACACCGCGTTGTATCTGTCGCTGCTGGCGGTGGCGGGGCTGCACGCGGCGCCGTTGCTGGCGTTCGCGCTGCTGGCGGCGCTGACCGAATACGCCGGCGTGCTCGGGCTGATGGTCGGCGCGCCGCGGCGCTACGACGGGCCGATGGGCAAGAGCGACCGTGCCTTCGTGATCGGCGCGCTCGGCCTGTTGCTGGCCTTGGGCTGGGTCTCGGCGTGGCCGGTCGAGATCGTGTTGACGCTGGCTTCGATGCTGTGCGCGTGGACCGTGGTCCGCCGCGTGCGCGCCGGTTTGCGGCATGATGCCGCCCCGGGAGTGGTGGAAGTTCGACAAGGAGAGCGGGAATGAACGAAGTCGTGGTCAAGTCCGGCGGCGCGCGCGCGGCCGAGGAGCGCTGGTTCGCCAGCTTCGACGGCGCCGAGCTGTTCTACCGGCATTGGCCGGCGAGCCAGCCGGGCGCGGGGCCGCGCAAGGCGGTGGTGCTGCTGCATCGCGGCCACGAGCATTCCGGGCGGGTCGAGCATCTGGTGCCGGAACTCGGGCTCGACGACTGCGATTTCTTCGCCTGGGACGCGCGCGGCAACGGCCGCTCGCCGGGCGAACGCGGCGACGCGCCGGGGTTCGAAGCGCTGGTGCGCGACCTCGACCGTTTCGTCGCCCACATCCGCGACAAGCACGGCGTGGACGTCGAGAACCTCGCCCTGATCGCGCAAAGCGTCGGCGCCGTGGTCGCCTCGACCTGGGTCCACGACTACGCGCCGCGGCTGCGCGCGCTGGTGCTGGCCTCGCCGGCGTTCAAGGTCAAGCTGTACGTGCCGCTGGCGCGGCCGGGCCTGGCGCTGATGCAGAAGCTGCGCGGCAATTTCTTCGTCAACAGCTACGTCAAGCCGCAGTGGCTGACCCACGATCAGGAACGCGTCGAGAGTTATCGCACCGACAAATTGATCGCGCGGCCGATTTCGGTGCGGGTGCTGCTGGGGCTGTACGAAGCGGCCGACCGCATCGTCGCCGATGCGCAGGCGATTACGGTGCCGACGCAGCTGTTGGTGTCCGGCGCCGACTTCGTCGTCCATCGCGGCCCGCAGGACCGGTTCTACGAACGCCTCGGCAGCGCGATCAAGGAACGCCACCTGCTGCCGGACTTCTTCCACGACACCCTCGGCGAGAAGGGCCGCGCGGTCGCGGTCAACCGCATCCGCGCGTTCGTGCAGGCGCGCTTCGCTGAGCCGCTGAGTCGCGCCGACCTGAGCCAGGCGCACCGGCGCGGGCCGAGCTTCGAGGAATCGGAAAAACTGTCGTGGCCGCCCGAACGCTGGTCGCTGGCGGACCTGCGCTGGCGCTTCGTGCGCGCGGGGCTGCGCTTCGGCGGCAAGCTGGCGGACGGGATCCGGCTTGGCCTGGACACCGGTTTCGATTCGGGCAGCAGCCTGGACTACGTGTACCGCAACGAGGCGCGCGGCGGGGGGCCGCTCGGGCGCATGGTCGACCGCAATTACCTGGAAGCCATCGGCTGGCGCGGCATCCGCGTGCGCCGCACCCATCTACACGAGCTGCTGCGCGACGCGACCGCGCGCCTGCGCGCGGCCGGGCTGCCGGTGCACGCGGTCGACATCGCCGCCGGCCACGGCCGCTACGCGCTGGAAGCGCTGGCCGGCGCCGGCGCGCACGCCGACAGCATCCGCTTGCGCGACTACAGTCCGCTCAACGTCGACAAGGGCCGCGCGCTGATCGAGGAACTGCAGGCCGGCGCGATCGCCCGCTTCGACCAGGGCGATGCGTTCGATCCCGCCGCGCTGGCGGCGCTGGAGCCCAAGCCGACCCTGGCGGTGGTGTCGGGCTTGTACGAACTGTTCCCCGACAACGATCAGGTGCGCCGTTCGCTCGACGGTCTGGCCGCGGCGGTGCCGCCGGGCGGGTTCCTGGTCTACACCGGCCAGCCCTGGCATCCGCAGCTGGAGTTCATCGCCCGCGCACTGACCAGTCACCGCGGCGGCGCGGCCTGGGTCATGCGCCGGCGCAGCCAGCAGGAGATGGACGATCTGGTCCGCGCGGCCGGTTTCGTCAAGATCGACCAGCGCATCGACCGCTGGGGCATCTTCACCGTATCGATGGCGCAGCGGGTCGCGCAATGACCGCCGCGCTCGCGTCGGCCGCGGCCGTCGCGCCGCGCCGGCCGTGGGGCCGGGCGGCGCTGTGGCTGCTGGTGCTGGGGCCGCTGTTCTTCGCCAGCTACGGCTACGCCAACGCGCTCGCGGCCGCGCGCGCCGGCGTGGCGAGCATCGCGTTCGGCTGGGAAAGCGCGATTCCGTTCTGGGCCTGGACGATCGTGCCGTACTGGTCGATCGACCTGTTCTACGGCATTTCCCTGTTCGTCTGCCGCGACCGCCGCGAGCTCGACACGCAGGCGCTGCGGCTGCTGACCGCGCAAGTCGTCGCGGTGAGCTGCTTCCTGCTGTGGCCGCTGCGCTACAGCTTCGTCCGGCCGCACACCGACGGCGTGTTCGGCTGGCTGTTCGACGTGCTGCTGGGCTTCGACAAGCCCTTCAATCAGGCGCCGTCGCTGCATATCGTGCTGCTGATCGTGCTGTGGGTGCGTTTCGCCCATCATCTGCGCGGCGCGTGGCGCTGGTTGCTGCACGGCTGGTTCGCGCTGATCGGCGTGTCGGTGCTGACGACCTTCCAGCATCACTTCATCGATATCCCGACCGGTTTGCTCGCCGGTTGGTTGTGCGTGTGGCTGTGGCCCGAGCGCATCCGCGCGCCGTGGCGCGAGGCGGCGTTGGCGCGCGATCCCAAGCGTTGGATGTTGGCGGCGGCGTATCTGGCCGGCGCGGCGTTGTGCGCGTGGGCGGCCGGGGCGCTCGGCGGCTGGGCCTTGTGGCTGTGGTGGCCGGCGGCGTCGCTGGCGTTGGTCGCGCTCAATTACGCGGTGCTGGGCCCGCTGGGATTCCAGAAGCGCGAAGACGGGCGGCTCAGCGTGGCGGCGCGCTGGCTGTTCGCGCCGTATCTGCTCGGCGCCTGGATCAATTCGCGGCTGTGGACGCGGCGCGCGTCGCAGCCGGCGGCGGTGCTGGACGGGGTCTGGCTCGGGCGCGTCCCGGGCCGCGGCGAGCGCGCGCGGTTCGCGGCGGTGGTCGATGTCTGCGCCGAGCTGTCGTTGCCCGATGCGGGCGCGGAAGATGCGGTGCGGCCGATGCTCGATCTGGTCGCGCCGACGCCGGTGCAGTTGCGCGACGCGGCCGCGGCGATCGCGCAACGGCAGGAGCGCGGCGAGGTCTTGGTCTGCTGCGCGCTCGGCTATTCGCGCAGCGCCGCGGCGGTCGCGGCGTGGCTGCTGCTCAGCGGCCGCGCGCCGACGGTCGACGAAGCGGTGGCGATCCTGCGCCGTGCGCGTCCGGTCATCGTGTTGCGCGAACCGCATTTGCGCGCGTTGCGCGAGCTGACGGCGGCGCCCGCATCGGCGCCGGTCGCGCCGGGAGCGCGCAACGCATGAGCGAGTCCGGCCGCCCGAGCTCGCCCGCGCGCTTCGGCGCGTTCGAACTGCGCGCGATGGCCGCGTTGCTGGCGCAGGGCCGCAGCCTCGGCGCAGCCGCGCTGCTGTTGACCGGGCTGGCGCTGCTGGGCCTGTTCGGAGCCGCCGGCGTGAGCGGCTGGCGCCCGGCGCTGTGGTGCGCCGCGCTGGCCGGGTTCGTCCAGCTGTACTACGCGGTGCGCGTGGATTTCGACGCGCGCCTGCTGCGCGCGCTGTCCGCGTCGTGCGCAGGCGACGCCGACGGCGGCGCGGCGCGCCTGGATGCGGCGCTGGCCGCGCTGGGCCTGCGCAAGCCCGCGGCGGCGCCGCGCGACTGGCCCGCGCGTTGGCGCGGCGCGCGCGGGCTGTTGCTGAAACAGGCCGGTTTGGTGATCCTGCAAGCGGCGGCGATCCTGGCCGCGGTGGGGATCGCCTGATCGGTGCGGCGTCTGCGCGGTTTCGCGCGGTTTGGGGTTTTCTGGGGATCGCCTGACGGACTTGGCCATGAACGAAAGGGAACAAGCGCAGCACGACGCCGATTGGACCGTGGAACGGCGCGGCCTGTGGCAGCGCCTGCGCGATTACCGGTTCGGTGGCGATCAGGCCGAGGCCTTCCTCGACCGCGTCGGCCATGCGCTGAGCTGCGACCGCGCCGGTGCCGAAGCGGCGCTGGAGGAATACCGGCGCTTCTGCTTTCTCGCGGTCGCCGCCGATCATCCGGTTACGCCGAGCGTGCGCATCGACAAGGTCTGGCACGCCCATCTGACCGACACCCGCGATTACTGGATGCGCTTCTGCCCGCAGGTGCTGCGCCGCGACCTGCACCACACGCCCTCGCTCGGCGGGCAGGCCGAGGATGCGCGCCATCAAGAGCAGTACCGGCAGACCGTCGCCAGTTACGAACGTTTCTTCGACATGCCGCCGCCGTCGCTGTGGCCGCCGCCGTTGCCGGCGCCGAAGCCGGCGCAGCCGGCGCGCGCGCAGATTCCGGCCGGCCGCGCGCCGCTGCCGTCGCCGTGGGCGTCCGAGCCGCGCGGCGGCTTTGTTGCGGTGTCGCTGGCCAGCGCGGCGTTGGCCTTGGTCTATCTGACCGGCGTGAGCACGGAAGGGACCTCGAATCCGCTGGATTTCCACGGCGGCGTTTTCCTGCTGCTGTACGTGGCCGCGCTGCCGTGGGCGTATCTGGCCGGCACCGCGATCAAGCGCACGCTGCGCGGGCCGAACCGGCGCAATGCGGCGCAGGCCGAAGATGCGGTCGAACTGGCTTACCTCGCCGGCGGTTCCGAACGCGCCGCCGATGCGGCGTTGGTCGAGTTGATGCAGCGCGACGTGCTCGGCCTGGATCACGCCGGCACGCCGAAGGAAGCGGCGGCGCGGCCGGACCGCATCTGGCTGCGCATCGACGGCGCGCGCCTGCGCGGCGAATCGCTGCCGCCGTCGCTGCGCACCGCCGCCGACATCGCCCAGCGCGAACAGAGCCTGCAGCGCACCCTGGCGGCGTTGCGGCGTGCGTACGATCCGATCGCCGAACGGCTGCGGCACAAGGGCTGGTGGCTCAGCCGCGCCGCGGATCTGCGCTTGCGCTGGCTCGGCTGCCTGCCGCTGGCGGCGCTGGCGCTGTTCGGGCTGGACAAGATCGCGGTCGGGCTGAGCCGCGGCCGGCCGGTCGGTTTCCTGGTCGTGCTGGTGGGGTTGACCGCGTTCGTCGCGCTGGCGCGCCTGTTGCGCGAGCAGCCGCGTACCCGCGCCGGCGACTGGGCGCTGCACGACGCGCAGCGGGGCCCGCGCGCGGCGGAACTCGGCGTGCAAGTCGCGTTGATGGGCACGATCGGCCTGCACGGCAGCGGCTTCGCCGACTACCACATGCTGCGCACGCCGCCGGGCGCGAGCGGCAGCAGCGACGGCTCCAGCAGCGGCGGCGGTTGCAGCAGCGGCGGAAGCAGTTGCGGTGGCGGCGGCTGCGGCGGTTGCGGCGGCAGTTGAACGGAGTACGACGATGAGCGATTCCCAAGTTTCTTCCGCCGCGGCGCGCGACGCGCGACGCGCGGCCGTGGCCGCCTGGCTGCGCGCGCGCGGCGCCACGCCGAACGGCCTGTCCTTGTTCGCGGTCGCACTGTCGGCGCTGGCCGGCGCGGCGTTCTTCTTCGCCTTGCGCGATCCGCCGCATTACGGCGCTGCGCTGCTGTTGTTCGCCGCCTTGTGCCTGGGCGGCCGCATCGCCTGCAACCGCCTCGACGGGCTGCTGGCGCGCCGCGGCGGCATGGTCGGCAAGGCCGGCGAGGTCTACAGCGACGCGCCCGACCGGCTCGCCGACGCGCTGGTGTTCCTCGGCGTCGGCTACGGCCTGACCCCGTGGCTGCCGTGGGCCTCGGACCTGGGCTGGGCGGCGTCGCTGCTGGCGGTCGGCACGGCCTACGTGCGCGTGCTCGGGCTGGCCTGCGGCCTGCGCGAACACGGCGAAGGGCCGATGCCGCGGCGCACGCGCATGCTGGCGACCGCGCTGGCGGCGCTGTTGGCCGCCGCCGGTCTGGCCTTGGGGTACGCGGCCGCGGTGGCGTGGCTGTTGCTGGCGGCGCTGGCCGTGGTGATCGTCGGCGCGGCGCTGACCATCGCCTTGCGTCTGCGCGCGATCGTGCGCGAACTGGAGTCGCGATGATTTCGAACCTGCTCGCCGCCGGCTTCAGCTCGGCGATCCGTCTGCTGACCGGCGCGCGCGCGCTGTGGCGCTGCTCGCCGTCGGCGGACCATCGCGTGTATTACGGCAACCACGTCAGCCACGGCGATTTCGTCATGATCTGGTCGGCGCTGCCGCCGGCGCTGCGGCGCGAAGTGCGGCCGGTGGCCGGCGCCGATTACTGGCAACGCGATGCGCTGCGCCGTTACCTGATCCGCGAAGTCTTCAACGGCGTGTTGATCGACCGCGAAGCGCAGTCGCGCAAGTACGATCCGATCGAGGTGCTGTGCGAGGCGGTCGACGGCGGCCAGTCGCTGATCCTGTTCCCCGAGGGCACGCGCAACCAGAGCGACGAGCCGCTGCTGCCGTTCAAGAGCGGGTTGTACCACCTGGCGCGGCGCCGGCCGGAACTGGAGTTCGTGCCGGTGTGGATCGACAACCTCGCCCGGGTCATGCCCAAGGGCAAGATCCTGCCGCTGCCGTTGCTGTGCACGGCGACCTTCGGCGACACCCTGCGCCTGGGCGCGGACGAGGACAAGGACGCGTTCCTGCAACGCGCGCGCGCCGCGCTGCTGGCGTTGTCGGAACAGGCAGGAAGCGAAGGCAACGGAGGCCGCGGTTGATGGGACAGGTGATCGAGTTCGTGCGCGCGCAGTCGCATCCGGTGCTGCTGTTCGCCGGCGTCGCCGCGGTGCTGCTGCTGGCGACGTTGATTTCAGAATGGCTGCGCTGGCGCACCCGCGACAAGCCCAGCGCGGTCGTCGCCAACCTGGTCGCGCGCATCCGCGCGTGGTGGGTGATGGTGCTGCTGGTCGGCGTCGCCTTCGCGATCGGCCGGGTCGGCATGATCGTGCTGTTCGCCCTGGTCTCGCTGTTCGCGCTGCGCGAATTCATCACCCTCGCGCCGACCCGGCGCAGCGATTACTACGCGCTGGCGGCCGCGTTCTATCTGGCGCTGCCGTTGCAGTACTGGCTGGTCTATATCGACTGGTACGGCCTGTACACGCTGCTGATCCCGGTGTACGCGTTCTTGCTGCTGCCGATCCTGTCGACCGTCGGCGAGGACACCACGCGCTACCTGGAGCGAACCGCGAAGGTGCAGTGGGGCCTCATGATCTGCGTGTTCTGCATCTCGCACGTGCCGGCGCTGATCAACCTAAAGATTCCCGGCTACGAAGGCCGCAACCTGCTGCTGGTGGCGTTCCTGGTCATCGTGGTGCAGTCCTCGGACGTGTTGCAGTACATCTGGGGCAAGCTGTGCGGCAAGCGCCTGATCGCGCCGCGGTTGTCGCCGTCGAAGACGGTCGAGGGCTTCGTCGGCGGCGTCGCATCGGCCACAGCGTTGGGCGCGGCCTTGTGGTGGATCACCCCGTTCAACCCGTGGCAGGCCGCGGCGTTGGCGCTGGTGATCAATCTGATGGGGTTCTACGGCGGCTTGGTGATGTCGGCGATCAAGCGCGACCGCGGAATCAAGGATTGGGGGCACATGATCGAAGGCCACGGCGGCGTGCTCGACCGCCTGGACTCGGTGTGCTTCGCCGCGCCGGTGTTCTTCCACCTGATCCGTTATTGGTGGGTGTGAGCGAGGGTTCGCGGACGGCCGTCGTGCGATTCCAGCGGGCCCGGCAGCCGTAAACCGACGCCCCGCGCGTATCGGCTGCGGCGAGGTTTATCGAGAACGGCAGGTGCGAATGCTGAGCCGCGCGCAGCCGATCGCCGGCCCGAGCGAAATCGCGGCCGTCGTCCATGCCGGGGATCCCAGTTCCGCAAAGCCGCGCGAACGCGGCGGAGAGGCCTTACTCGAGGCCGTATTCGCGCAGCTTCTTGCGCAATGTGGCGCGATGGATGCCCAGCATCGCCGCGGCGCGGCTCTGGTTGCCGTCGCAGTGCTGCAGCACTTCGGCGAACAGCGGGATTTCGAGCTCGCGCAAGGCGATCTCGTAAAGATTTTCGGTGCCGCTGCCGTTCAGGTCGCCGAGGTAACGACGGATCGAAGTCGCGACGTGGTCGCGCAGCGGGACGCGGGGTCCGGAGCGTGCGCCATCGTTGCGGTCGTTGAGTGCGTTCAAGTGCTTCCCCGTAGCAGGTCTTCGTCCGTCGGAACGTGCAGGGACGCACTGGGCGTGGCACCGACGGGAGGGCGAGTCTAGCGCGCCGGAGTCGCTATAGACAACGCGACGCCGGCCAATCAGCGGAAGTCGAAGGTGAACGCGACCACGCGCGGGGCCGGTTCGACGACCTCGAACTGGACCGCGGCGCTTTGTCCCGGGGCGATCAGTTCGCCGGGGCGGTAGCCGCGGCGGTACTCCTGTGGAGCGAACGCGCGCTGGCCGACCCGGCGGCCATCCACGTCCTCCAGGCTCAGCACCAGCACCGGCCAGGGCTGCGCCCAGCGCGCGTCGTTGCGGAAGCCGGCCGAGACGCGCAGCACGCCGGCGCGTTCGGCGACCGGCAGCACGTTGCGGTCGAGCATGGTCAATGTGGCCGGTTCGTGCCACGCAGGCACCGAACAACCCAGCACGCCGCACACGCCGCTGACCAACGGGCGCCAGCGCGCGTCGGCGGCGAGTTCGGCGCGCTGCGCCAGCAGCAGTTGCAGCGCCAGCGCCGCCGCCAACGCGACGATCGCGGCCGGCCCGCTCCAGTGCAGGCGAGGCTTGGGCGCCTGCGCGCGCGCCTGCTGGCGGGCGAAGCTCGGCGCGCGCCGCGCCGAGGTCACGGTGGTTTCGGATTTGCGTTGGCGGCGTCCGCGCGCGGGCGCGGCGGCGGTGGCGGCCGCGGCGGTGAGCGGCCGCAGTGCGGCGGCGTTGCCGGCGTCGCTGGACTGCGTCGATTCGGTTGTGTCGGCCGGCGTGTCCGCGCTTGCGGCCGGCGCGTCGTCGTGCGCGGGGTCGGCTGCGCTTTGTGTCGCGGCGTCGGTTGCGGCAGCGGCGGGGTGCGCGGTCGCTTGTGCGTCGGCCGCGCTTGCGTGGCCGGAGGCTTCTTCACGCGCGGCTTTCGCGGGTGTTTCGGCGGTGCCGGCGCGGCGCAGGCTGCGGCTGATCTCGTCGCCGCTCGCTGCAGCGGCGACGCCGTGCGCGGGATTCGCCGGCGCTGCGGCGGTCGCGGCTTCGTTGGCTGCCGCTGTCGGCGATTCCGCGACCGATCCGGCGTCGTCCTTCGCAGTCGCGGCGTCCTCGCCCGCATCCGCTCCCGCCGCCTCGCCCTGCAGCGGCCGGCCGCAGCGCGGGCAGTCCCGCGCCGGACCGTCCTTGGCGACGATCAGCGCGACCAGATAACCGCAATGAGGGCAGGCGAGGAACATGCGCGCTTATTCAACCATGCCGCCGCGCTCAGCGACGACGCACGCCTGTGACGCGAATCCAGTCTTCGAGCCGCTCGACCTGGAGCTGCTCGAAACCATCGGCGTAGCGCGCCAGCACTTCGTCTTCCTGCCCGGCGAGGATGCCCGACAAGGCGATGCGACCGCCCGGCGCGACCCGCGCGGCCAGGGTGTCGGCCAACGCGATCAGCGCCGAGGCGAGGATGTTGGCGACCACCACCGGATACGCTTCGACCGGCTCGTCCTGCGGCAGATGCACCTGCATCTGCGCGGCGACGCCGTTGCGTTCGGCGTTGTCGGCGGTGGCGATCAGCGCCTGCGGATCGTTGTCGACGCCGACCGCGTGCGCGGCGCCGAGCTTGAGCGCGGCCAGGGCCAGGATGCCCGAGCCGCAGCCGAAATCGAGCACGCGCCGGCCGGCCAGTTCGCCGGCGTCGGCGAGGCCGTCGAGCCAGGCCAGGCACAGCGACGTGGTCGGGTGGGTGCCCGAGCCGAACGCCAGGCCCGGGTCTAGCCGCACCACCGCGGCTTCGGCGCGGTCGGCCTCGGCCGGCAGGTCCTGATTCCACGGCACGATCCAGGTGCGCCGGCCGAACTGCAGCGGCGCGTACTGGTCCATCCACGCGCGTTCCCAGTCCTGGTCTTCGACGTTGGCGAAATCGACCCGGCTCCAGTCCAGGTCCGGGTCGAACGATTCCAGCGCGGCCAGGATCACCAGCGCGTCGGCGTCGTGCGGGAACAGCGCGCTGAGCACGATCGACTGCCACAGCGGGGTCTCGCCGACGCCGGGCTCGAGGATGGCGCGTTCGTTGCCGCTGTCGGCATCGGCGTCGAGCATGGTCACGGCGAGCGCGCCGACGTCGTCCAGCGCGGCTTCGAAGCGCGGCTGTTCGGCCTCGCTGCAGCGCAGGGTCAGTTCCAGGAAGGGCATGGGCGGGCGCGGATGAGCGAAAACGGCGGCCATTATTGACCCGTTTCGCCGCGATCAGATAGCGTGCGGCGTTTTCCGGACCACGGAACGGCGCCGCGACGATCATGGATGCTCGAATCGATCTCCTCTTTCGCGGCCTGCCTGCCGCCCGCCTGCTGGCGCTGGGCCTCGCGCTGAGTCTGGCCGCGGCTTGTACGCGCGATCCGGCGCCGGCGCCCTCCGCGGCGCCCGCGGCCGCGTCGCCGTCCCCGGTCGCGAAGCCGACCGCAGTGGCGCCCGTTGCGGCGGCCGCGGCCCAGCCGACCGCCGAAGCCGGCGGCCTGCGCCTGGAGCCGATCGCGGACGTGCCCGCGCCGCCCGCCGAAGCCGCCGCCGAAGTCCACGGCGATTGCGCGGTCGCGCCCGCGTCGGTCGAAGCGCGCGCCGCGCAGGCGCGCGGCTGGAAAGTGTTCGGCGAGCGCGAATGGCAGGGCTATCGGGTGGTCGGCGTCGCCGCCGCGCCGGGCGTGCTGGCCGGCATGGGCTGCACCTCCGGCGGCGGGCGCCTGCTGCTGTTCCGCGACGGCCGTTCCGTGGCCCAGGTGTTCGAGCCCGGCGCGCGCGCCGGCGACGCCACCGTCGGCGTGCAAGGCTTCGACGACGGCGAGGACGCGAAGCTGCGCGGCGGCGACGCCGCGCTCGGCGTGTACGACTGGGCGGTGCAGCGGGCGCGGATCCGCGCCGACGACGGCACGCTGCGCTTGCAGGCGCTGCCGGAGGCCGACCTGTACTGCGGCGGCCGCGCCGCGGTGCCGCGGGTCGAAGGCGTGGCCCTGCCGCAGGCGCGCGAGCGCCTGCTCGCGCGCGGCTGGCGCGCCGCGCCGCCGCAGCGCGAGGAGCCCGGCTTCGTCGCCGGGATGATCGAGGCCGGCTACCCCGAAGTCGAAGACTGCGCGGGCACCGGCCAGGGCTTTTGCAGCTTCGCCTACCGCAACCCGGCCGGCGACCGATTGACCCTGGTCACCGCCGGCGAGCTGTCGCGGGCCGAGCGCCCCGGCGACGAGGAGTACTGGCCGCACGCGCGCCACGCCGGCGTCGCCTGCGCCGGGCAGCCCGCCGCGGCGGACGGCGAGTAAGCGCCGACAGCGGATCGCCGGCATCTGAGAAGTGTGAATTTGCGCACTTCCTGTGCCAGGGCGGGCATCCGCCGGGCACTTGACATATCATCGACGCCTTACTGCGCCGCCCCGGCCGGGGTTGGCGCGCCTTCCGATCCCTGCGCCGTCCGGCCGCGAGTCGCGCCCTTTGATGTCCGATGCCTGCCCGTCCGCCTATCCGCAAAACCCGCGCCGGCCTCAGCGCGCGGGCGCGCGCATGAGCGTGCGGCTGCTGTCGGGCCTGGCGGCGCTGGCCTTGCTCGGCGGCGCCCTGGTCTATGCGCACCGGCGCCAGGCCGAGCCGGCGCCGGTGCGGGGCGCCGATGTGGCCCAGGCGGCTGCGGCCGACGAACCGCGGCGCGGCAGCGCGATCGACCGCACCCGCGACCCCGACATCCGCACCGCGCCGCGGCGCCCGGCGCGCGCGCCGCTGCGGCCGCCGTCGCCGCTGAGCCAGCAGTTCGAGCAGACCCCGGACCTGTATTCGTTCGCCCAATCGCTGCGCCTGCGCGCCGATGCCGGCGAGCCCGAAGCGATGTGGCTGCTGACCCGGGTCTACGACTACTGCGCGAACTATTCCAATGCGCCGGTCGACTACCGCAACGACACCCGCACGCTGGAATCGATGAAGCTGCGCGGCGCCGCCGCGATGACCGCCGCGCGCACCCGGGTCAGCGAGCGCTGCGCGCGCTTCGCGCCGGAAGACGGCTTGGGCTATCCGATGATCATGGTCAAGCGCACGGAAGCCGCGCAGGCCGGCAGCCTGGCCGCCGAGGCGTCGCTGCTGAGCGCGGGCAAGCCGCTCGACAAGACCGAAGACTACCGCCGCAACCTGACCGAACGGGTGCTGCGTTCGAAGGATCCGGAGGCGTTCATGGCGCTGTCCGGCGGCATGGGCCTGGCCGCCAGCGGCCGCAGCGCCGGCGACCGCGCGCAGCGCGTGTCCGGCACCCAGTTCTCCGAACTGGCCTGGCAGCTGGCGGCGTGCCGGCTCGGCCAGGACTGCGGGCCGGAAGGCTCGCTGATGACGTCCTACTGCGCCAACGGCGGCATTTGTTCGCAGGACCCGCAGCAGGATTTCGCGAGTTTCGTGTACGACGCGGCGATCCCGCGTCAGGGGGCGGAAGTGGTGCAAGAGATGGTCTATTCGCTGACTGGCGAAGAGAGGATGAAATGAAACGCGAGCACTTCAAACGCACCGCCAAGATCGGTTTTTGGGCTCTGTTGCTGAGCGCCTATTCGGTCGGCGCGGCCGGTGTGATGATCGACGTGTTCGGCGCGGACTATCGCGAGCTGGGACAGGTCGCATTGACGTCGGTGGACTCCCGCACCGAGCGGCGCTCGCTGAGCGCGGCGCAGATCGCGGCGGTCTATCGCGCCCAGAGCGGCGCGCCGTTCTCGTCGTTGCCGCCGGGCAGCACCTTCAAGGTGGTCTGGCCGGACGGTTCCAGCGAGTACGTGATGGTCGTCAGCCCGTCCTCCAGCGGCGGCGTGCAGCCGATTCCGGGGACGCAGGTGCCGGCCAAGGGCAAGAAGCGCGCGCAGGCCGACGACGGCCAGCCGCGCAACGTGCCCGGGGCGACCGAGCTGACCGAAAGCGACGTGCAGGAAATGGCTACGTGGTTGGACGTGGCGCGACGCTGATCGGCGCGACGTCGGGAGCTGCGTGCGCGCAAGGCGCGCGCGGCGGGTGTGTGGGCGCGCCGCCGGCGTAGGCGGCGCGGAAAAGCGCCGACGATGTGCGGAGCACAGGTTTTCGTTGCGGCAGCTTCATCGCGAGACGCCGCCACCGCCCAAACAAAAACCCCTTCCTCGCGGAAGGGGTTTCGTCGTTTCGGCGGCGGCGCTCGGGTCAGACGATCGCGATCGTCTTTTCCTTCTGTTCCTTCAACCGCTTCTCGAGGTAATGGATGTTCATACCGCCCTGCTGGAAACCCGCGTCCGACAGGATGCGCTGCTGCAGCGGAATGTTGGTCTTGATCCCGTCCACCACCATCTCGCTCAACGCCACGCGCATGCGCGCGATCGCGGTCTCGCGGTCGGGGCCGTGCACGATCAGCTTGCCGATCATCGAATCGTAGTTCGGCGGCACGCGGTAGCCTTCGTAGATGTGGCTGTCCACGCGCACGCCGGGGCCGCCCGGCGCATGGAAGTGGTTGATCGGGCCCGGGCACGGCATGAAGGTTTCCGGGTCTTCGGCGTTGATGCGGCACTCGATCGCGTGGCCTTCCAGCACCACGTCCTCCTGCTTGATCGAAAGCTTGCGGCCGGAGGCGATCATCAGCTGCTCGCGCACCAGGTCGATGCCGGTCACCAGCTCGGTCACCGGATGCTCGACCTGGATGCGGGTGTTCATTTCGATGAAGTAGAAGCGGCCGTTCTCGTACAGGAACTCGAAGGTGCCGGCGCCGCGATAGCCGATGCGGATGCAGGCTTCCACGCAGACCTTGCCGATCTCCGCGCGCTGCTCGACGGTGATGCCCGGCGCCGGCGCTTCCTCGACCACCTTCTGGTGGCGGCGCTGCATCGAGCAGTCGCGCTCGCCGAGGTGGATGGCGTTGCCCTGGCCGTCGGCGAGCACCTGGATCTCCACGTGGCGCGGGTTCTCCAGGAACTTCTCCATGTACACCATGTCGTTGCCGAACGCGGCCTTGGCTTCGGACTTGGTGGTCTGGATCGCGGCGTTGAGATGCGCTTCGGTGTGGACCACGCGCATGCCGCGGCCGCCGCCGCCGCCGGCGGCCTTGACGATGATCGGGTAGCCGATCTCGCGCGCGATCTTGATGTTGGCGGCGTTGTCGTCGCCGAGCGGGCCGCCGCTGCCGGGCACGCACGGCACGCCGGCTTCCTTCATCGCGCGGATCGCTTCGACCTTGTCGCCCATCAGGCGGATGGTCTCGGCGCGCGGGCCGATGAAGACGAAGCCGGACTGCTCGACGCGCTCGGCGAAGTCGGCGTTCTCGCTGAGGAAGCCGTAGCCGGGATGGATCGCCTGGGCGTCGGTGACCTCGGCCGCGGCGATGATCGAGGCCATGTTGAGGTAGCTCTCCGACGACGGCGCCGGCCCGATGCAGACCGATTCGTCGGCCATGGCGACGTGCTTGAGGTTGCGGTCGACGGTGGAGTGCACCGCGACCGTGCGGATGCCCAGGGCGTGGCACGCGCGCAGGATGCGCAGCGCGATTTCGCCGCGGTTGGCGATGACGACTTTATCGAGCATGGGATTCGGGATTCGGGATTTGGGATTCGTAAGCCGCGGACGGCTCGCGGATCGTGCGTGGGCCGGAGTCGAGCGTTCTGATCAAGGCGTTCAGACGGGCGAAGGTTCGGTCGAGCAACTGGGCGAGCGACGGATCGGGTGCGACGAAGTTCAGGCGTTCGGCGATTTGCAACTGCGTGTCCAATTCAGCCAGCGAGCCGTGGGCGATCGACAGGAAGCGCAGGTATTCCGCGGTAGAGCGGCGAGCTGCGCCTTCGGCGATGTTCGAGGGCACGCTGATCGCGGTCCGACGCAGTTGCGCGGTCAATCCGAATCGCTCGGAATCGGGAAGCGTTGCGGTGTGCCGGTAGACCGACTCGACCAACGCCATCGCGTCGCGCCAGACGTCCAGGCGCTCGTGCGGCCGCGGTGACGAATCCCGAATCACTAATCCCGAATCCCGGCCGTTCAGCCAATGACGAACAGCGGCTGATCGAACTCGATCGGCTGACCGCTCTCGGCCAGGATCTTGAGCACGGTGCCGGAGACGTCGGCTTCGATCGGGTTGAACATCTTCATCGCTTCGATGATCGCCAGGGTGTCGCCGGCCTTGACCGTCTGGCCGACGCTGACGAAGGACGGCTTGTCCGGGGCCGGCGAGGTGTAGAAGGTGCCGACCATCGGCGCGCGCACGACGTGGCCGTCGGGCAGGTCGTTGCCCAGGGCCTTGGCGCTGCCGCCGGTGGCCGCTTCGGTCGGCGACTGCATCGGCATGGCCGCGGCGCGCGGTTGTTCCGGCGCGGCGTAGACCGGGGCGGCCGGCGCGAGGGCGTAGCTGCCCTTCGGCGCGCGGGCCAGGCGCACCGACTCCTCGCCTTCCTTGATCTCGATCTCGGCGAGGTTGGATTCCTCGAGCAGGTCGATCAGTTTCTTGATTTTGCGCAGGTCCATGCAACGGGCCTCTGGGTTTTGGATCTTGGGTGCGGGCCGCGCGGGGCGCGGTCCGGGCGAAAGGGGGTCAGGATGCCAGCCGTTTGATTGCGGCTTCGAGCGCGTAGCGGTAGCTGTCGGCGCCGAAGCCGCAGACCACGCCGACGGCGAGGTCGCTGAAGTAGCTGTGGTGGCGGAACGGCTCGCGGGTATGCGGGTTGGACAGGTGGATCTCGATGAAGGGGATCGCGACCGCGGCCAGGGCGTCGCGGATCGCCACGCTGGTGTGGGTGAACGCCGCCGGATTGATCAGGATCAGCGCGGTGCCGTCGCCGCGCGCGGCCTGCACGCGCTCGACCAGGACGTGCTCGGCGTTGGACTGCAGGCTCTCCAGCGCATGCCCGGCCTCGCTGGCGCGCGCGGCGAGGCCGGCGTCGATGTCGGCCAGGGTGGTGCGGCCGTAGACCTCGGGCTCGCGCGTGCCGAGCAGGTTGAGGTTGGGGCCGTGCAGGACCAGGAGCTTGGCCATCGGGACCGGGACGGTTGCCTTCAAAGGGCGGCAGTTTGCGTCAAGGCCGCAGGGTTGTCCAGGAGTTGCCCGCCAAATCGGCGAAGTTATCGTGCTTTAAGCGGTTGTTTGAGTGGCGGCTCTAAATGCCGGCACGTTCGCGGCGACAAGCGAGTGTTCGGCGCCGGATCGGCGGCGTTGGCGGCATGGACGGCGCAGGTCGCCGCGCAAGTGGTCGGGTTGCGGCCTATTCGAGCACAGCGCCGGGCGCGGCGGGGAGGGCGGGCGGCACGGGCATTGCGCGGCGGCGGTCGCAGGTCGGGGATGTCGGCAGGTCGGACCTTCGGCGCAGCGACTGTAGGAGCGACGCGAGTCGCGACCGCGACACTATGCTGACGACGCGAGCTGGCTACCCCGCGGTCGCGGCTTGCGCCGCTCCTACAGGACCGGGTATCCGATACAGAAGCGTCAGGCCGGCACCGGCCTACTGCGCCCAGCCGTCGATCTCGCCATCCACGAAAGGCCCGATCCGCTGCTTCAGCAGCCGCCCGTCCGCGCCGACCAGCACGCTGTAAGGCAGCACGCCCTTGGGATTGCCGAGCTGGACGCCGGCATCGCGCGGCCCCGGCGCGTCGAGCAGGATCGGGTAGTGCACCGGCACCCGTTGCAGGAAGGCGGTCACGTCGTCGGCGTTGTCGAGCGCGATGCCGACCACCTGGGTGCCGCCGGCGCCCTGGCTGCGCGCGTAGCGGTCCAGTTCCGGCATTTCCTTGATGCAGGGGCCGCACCAGCTGGCCCAGACGTTGATCAGCATCGGCCGGCCTGCGTAGGCCTTGGGCAACTCGACGGACTGGCCGGCGAGGTCGGGCAGGCGCAGCACGGGGATCGGCTGGCCGCGTTCGGCCATCGCCAGGTCGGCCGGTGGTTTCGGCGCCTGCATCTTCATTTCCGCCTGCAGCATGCGCTGGCCGAGTTCGGTGCGGGCGAACCAGCCGCCGCCGCCGACCACCTGCCCGGCGAGCAGGCCCAGCGCGCCGGCGGCCACGGCCACCGCGATCACTTTCACGCTCGACGGGATCGCCATCGCTTACGGCCCCGCTGCGGCAGCGCGCGCGCGTCCGGCGCGCGCGGCGAAGGGTTCGGCCTTCTCGAAACCGACCAGCCGCAGCTCGCGGCGCTCGGCGCCGTGGGCGTAATAGATCGTCATCGGCGGCCCGATCACGCCGAGCCGCTTCATCAGCGCCTGATCGGTCTCGTCGTTGGCGGTCACGTCGGCCTTGAGCAGGACGAAGCCGTCCAGCGCCTGGTGCACGGCCGGCTCGGGGAAGGTGTACTTCTCCATCTCTTTGCAGGCCACGCACCAGTCGGCGTAGAAGTCGAGCATCAGCGGCTTGCCTGCGGCCTGGGCCGCAGCGATTTCGCGGTCCAGGTCTTCGTTGGATTTGATCTTGCGGAACGGCAGCTCGGTCGATGGCGCCGTGTTGCCGCCGCCGCGCAGGTTGGCCAACGGTTGCAGCGGGTCGTGGCCGCCGGCGAGCGCGCCGAACAACTGCGCCGCGCCGGCCACGCCGAGCAGCAGCGCCACGACCCAGGCCAGCGCGCGCAGGCCGAAGCCCTGGTTCGCGCCGCCGCCGCCGAGCGCGGCCAGCACCGCCGCGCCGAGCAGCAGCGCGCCGTACAGCGCCAGCGTCGCCGCGCCGGGCAGGATGCGCGACAGCATCCACACCGCCATGCCGAGGAACACCAGTCCGAACACGCGCTGCACGCCGACCATCCACGGCCCGCTGGTCGGCAGGCCCTTGCCGGCGGCGACGCCGAACGCGAGCAGCGGCGCGCCCATGCCCATCGCCAGCGAGAACAACGCCGCGCCGCCGAACAGCGGGTCGCGGGTCTGGCCGATGTAGATCACCGCGGCGGCCAGCGGCGGCGCCACGCAGGGGCCGACGATCAGCGCCGACAGCGCGCCCATGATCGCCACGCCGGTCCACGAGCCGCTGCGCTGGCGGTCGCTGACCTGGCCGACCAGGCTGCGCAGCTTGTGCGGCAGCTGCAGTTCGAACAGGCCGAAGCTCGACAGCGCCAGGGCCACGAACAGCAGCGCGAACAGCACGATCACCCACGGCGTCTGGAACGCGATCTGCAGGTTGGCGCCGACCAAGCCGGCGACGACGCCGGCGATGGTGAACACCACCGCGCTCGCCAGCACGTACACCAGCGACAGCGCGAACGCGCGGCGCGCGCCGAGGCCCGGGCCGCGGCCGACGATCAGGCCCGACAGGATCGGGATCATCGGCAGCACGCAGGGGGTGAACGCCAGCAGCAGGCCGAAGCCGAAGAACGTGAGCAGCGCGAAGTAGCGGTTCGGGCCGGACAGGGACGCGGCGAGCAGGCTGTCTTCGGCTTGCGGTGCGGCGTCGGCGGGGGCGGCAGCGGCAGGCGCGGCGGCGGTAGCGCCGGTCGCAGCGGCGGCAGTCGCCGCGTTCGTGTCGCTGCTGGCAGCGCCGCCTGCGGTCGCGGCGGAGCCGCTTGTGTCGGTTGCGGCGCTGTCGTTCGCAGCGGACGCATCAACGCCGGCATCGGCCGTTGCGCTGGCAGCGGCGCCGGCCGCTGCGTTCGCTGCGGCGGCGCCCGCATTCGCTGGCGTCGCATTCGCAGCGGTGGCGGCCGTTGCCGCCGCGGCGACGGCGGCCTGCGTCGTCACCGTCCCGCGCGGCAGATCGACGCTGATCTTGCGCGTCATCGGCGGATAGCAGATGCCGTCGGTCTGGCAGCCCTGGAAACCGGCGGTCAGCACCACTTTGCCGGCCTCGGCGGTCTTGCGCAGCAGCGGCAGCGGCACGTCGATCTGGTCGAAGAACACGGTGACGTTGCCGAAGTGCTCGTCGCGGTGCGCGGTGCCGCGCGGCCACTGCGGCTGGCCGGCGGCGATGTCGGCGCGGTCGGTCTTCAGCGAAGTCTTGTCGCGATACAGGTAATAGCCGCGCGCCGGCGTGAAGCGCAGCAGCAGGGTGTCGCCGTCTTTGGCGATGGCTTCGAAACCGAAGGCCTGTTCCGGCGGCAGCGGCAGCGCGTCGGTGCCGGCGCTGGCGCCTGCGCCTGCGGCCGGCGCGCTCAGCGGCGAGGCGCCGCCGAGCAGCGGATTGCTGGCGCCGCCGCGCGCGCCGAACGTCGCCAGCGGCGCGGCCGCGGGCGCCGGGTCCATGGCGGGCGCGGCATTGGCGGCGGCCGGCGCGGCCAGCGCGACCTCGATCGTGCGCGTCTGCGGCGGATAGCACACGCCGGCATCGGCGCAGCCCTGGTACTTGATCGTCAGCTTGGCGCTGGCGGCCTTGGCCTGGCCGGGCAGGGTCGCGGCCACGTCCTGGTGGTAGGTCTCCACATCGCCGAAGAACTGGTCGCGGTAGGCCTTGCCCTTCGGCAGTTGCAGCGCCTGCGCGGCGAAGCCGGCATCGCTCTTGACCGAGATGCGGTGGCGATAGAGGTAGTAGCCCTTGGCCACCTTCCATGAGATCGCGATGCGGTCCGGCGCCGGCGATTGCGCGCTGACGGCGAAGGCCTCGTCGACCGGCAGCAGGTCTTTTTCGTCCACGGCCAGCGCGTGCGCGGCGGCGGACAGGCCGAGCACGGCCAAGGCGAGGGCGGCGCCGGCGCGCCAAGCGCGCCGGCCGCGGAAAGCGGAGAGGAAGGTCATCGGTCGGGAGTCTGTTCGTTTACCCATCGCGCATACGGCTCGGAGACGTCGCGCGGTTCGACCACGATCATCTCCGGCAGTTCATACGGATGCAGTTGCGCCAATCGTTGCATCGCCGCGCCGTAAACCGTGACGCGGGTCTTGATCAGCAGCTGGATTTCGCTGGCGCGTTCGATCCGGCCCTGCCAGCGGTAGACCGAGGTGGCGCCGGGGATCTGGGTGACGCAGGCCGCCAGCCCTTCTTCGACCAGGGTCTGGGCGACGGTGTCGGCGCTGGCCTGGTCGGGACAGGTGGTGAGCAGCAGCATGGGCTGGGTGTCGACGCGCATGGCCCCAGTGTAAGCGGCCGGCGCGGCGCGGACGCGGGCGGCTGCGACGATCGGCGTCACCGATCCGCGCTGCGCCGCGCGCCTCAACGCCGGCCGGGGCGGGCCGCGGGACGGCGCGCGGCCGCTGGCTTTGCCGATCCGGGGCGTTGGCGCGCATGCACCGGCGCCTGCCGCTCGTGGACGAAATCGACGAACGCGCGCAGCGGCGCCGGCATCTGCCGCCGGCTCGGGTAATACAGATAGAAGCCGGGGAACGCCGGCGTCCACTCGGCCAGCACCCGTTGCAGACGGCCGGCGGCGAGCGCTTCGCGCACGTGGAAGTCGAACAGATAGGCCAGGCCGATCCCGTCGAGGACCGCACGCAGCGCCACTTCGGGCTCGGTGACGATCAGCGGGCCTTCGACCGCGGCTTCGAGCTTCTCCGGCCCGTTCGCCGCGGCGCGTTCGAATTCCCAGTGGTACAGGCTGCCGTCGGTGGGCCAGCGGAAATTGACGCAGCGGTGCTTGCGCAGCTCGCGCGGGTCGCGCGGAACGCCGTTGCGCTGCAGGTACTCCGGTGCGCCGACCACCATCATTTCCGCATCGCCGCCGAGGCGCACCGTGACCATGTCCTGCTCGACCATCTCGCCCAGGCGCACGCCGGCGTCGAAGCGGCCGGCGACGATGTCGACGAGGCGGTCGTCGGTGACCAGGTCGACGACGATGTCGGGATAACGCGCATGAAACTCGCCGAGCAACGGCGCGATGTGCTGCACCGCCGCGATGCGCGAAGCGTTGATCCGCAGCAGCCCGGCGGGCGTATCGCGCTCGTCGCGCACTTGCGCCACCGCTGCGTCGAGATCGTCGAGCGCCGGCCGCAGTTTCGCCAGCAAACGCGCGCCGGCCTCGCTCGGCGCGACCGAGCGGGTGGTGCGGTTGAGCAGGCGCACGCCGAGGCGTTCTTCGAGCGTGCGGATGGTCTGGCTCAGCGCCGACGGCGACAGCCCCAGGTGCGCGGCCGCGCGCACGAAGCTGCCGTGTTCGGCGATGGCGGCGAAGGCGCGCAATTCGGCGTAGTCGCTGCCGCGCATGGATTATGCTCCGTTCGCTAAATGGCCCATGCGGATAATGCCGGACTAACGCAGCAGTGTCCGCGGCGCAGGATGCCGGCATTGCCACCGGAGACGCCGCCATGAGCACTGCCCGCACTGCCGCCGCCCTGCCTGCTTCGCTGACCGACTACCGCCTGCTCGGCCGTTCCGGCCTGCGCGTTTCGCCGTTGTCGCTCGGCGCGATGACCTTCGGCACCGATTGGGGCTGGGGCGCCGACGAAGCCGAAGCGCGGCGGATCTTCGACACCTACCTCGAGCGCGGCGGCAATTTCATCGACACCGCCAACCAGTACACCGGCGGCAGCTCGGAGCGCCTGCTCGGCCAGTTCGCCGAAGGCCGCCGCGAAGAGCTGGTGATCGCCACCAAGTACACCCTGACCGCGCGGCCGAAGGACCCCAACGCCGGCGGCAACCAGCGCAAGAGCATGGTGCGTTCGGTCGAGGACAGCCTGCGCAAGCTGCGCACCGACTACATCGACCTGCTGTATCTGCACGCCTGGGACGAGACCACGCCGGTCGAAGAAGTGCTGCGCGCGATGGACGACCTGGTCCGCGCCGGCAAGCTGGTCTACGTCGGCATTTCCGATACTCCGGCGTGGCAGATCGCGCGCATGCAGGCGATCGCCGACCTGCGCGGCTGGTCGCCGCTGATCGCGCTGCAGATCCAGTACAGCCTGATCGAGCGCACGGTCGAGCGCGAGCTGATGCCGATGGCGCGCGAACTCGGCCTCGGCGTGGTGCCGTGGTCGCCGCTGGGCATGGGCGTGCTGACCGGCAAGTACAGCCGCGCCGATCTCGACATCGGCAGCGGCGTGCCCGAAGCGGTCGGCACGCGCAAGAACGTTGCCGCCAGCAACGGCGCGCTGACGGCGCGCGCGCTCGATATCGCCGAGGTGGTCAAGGACGTCGCGGCGGAACTCGGCAAGACGCCGGCGCAGGTCGCGCTGGCGTGGACGCTGCTCGATCCCGCGGTGACTTCGCCGATCGTCGGCGTGCGCACGCTGGCGCAGTTGGAGGACAACCTCGGCGCGCTCGACGTCCGCTTCGACGAGGCGCAGCGCGCGCGGCTGGATGCGGCGAGCCGGATCGAGCTCGGATTCCCGCACGATTTCCTCAAGTCGCCGATGGTGCACAGCGTCGTGTTCGGCGAGGTCAAGCCGCCGGTTCGGGCCTGATTTCCGCGCTGCGGGAACAACCGGCGGCAACGATGCAGCGGTACTGCACTGTGGCAGGGCCTTCAGGCCCGACGCTTTAGGCTCCGGCCGCCGCGTCGCATCGGATCGGAAAGCGTCGGGCCTGAAGACCCTCCCACACAGAGCGCGCCGCTATCGGGTGCGAAGGCCCGACCGCATCAAATGCCGTCGCAACTGGTTTCCTGGATCGCGCACAGGCGGTCGACCCAGGCGCGGAAACGGCCGCCGGCGAGGCCCGCCTTGGCCGCGGGCTTGATCTCCAGGCTGGCGCCGATATCGCGTTCGACCGGGCCGTACTCGACCAACGCCCAACGCCCCGAACAGCCCGCCAAACGGCCCGAACCGACGAAGGCGTCGCTGTCGAAACCCATCCCGTCGCGTCCGCTCACGACCGCCGGCGCTTTCGCATCCGGACGCTGCCGGCCGACCTGCGCCTGCGACTTGACCGCGAGCTTGCGCCCGCTGACCCAGCCCGTGCCCTTGAACATCGGCCGCTGCGGGCCTTCGACCAGCGCGTCGTTGTCCTGCGCGCCGCGGATCTTGAACCAGCCGTCGGCGCCGGCGATCACCTCGACCTCGACCATCGCGCTGATCGGCGGCTCGTCGCCGCTGCGCCGGATCGGCGGCAAGGTGCCGAGCACCTTGTGCGCGGTGCCCGGGCCGGCGCGGACGTTGAGTCCGGCCGGGTCGGTTTCGTTGACGAAGGCGCCGAACGAGCACGCGGTTTCGCCGACCGGCGGCGCCGCGACGGCGCTGGGTTGCGCTGGCGCCGGCAGCGCGGCGAACAGCGCGGTGGCGGCGAAAACGATGGCGGCCGTGCGTGGCATGGGGCGGGCTCCTTGCGTGATCTTCGCGCCCGGTCGGGCCCGCCGATCATAAACGCCGCGGGCGTCGGCGCATGCGGCGCGGCCGCGCCTGGCGCAGTCGCGGCGGGAAACGGCGCTTCGACGCATTCTCTCGACACCCTCGCCGGTATAAGGTGGCGCACCCAGGAGATCCCCATGCGCGCGCCGTTCCGTTCGTCCACCGCCTTCACCGCATGCGTTCTCGCCGCCGGCCTGTGCGCGGCGTTCGCCGCGCCCGCATCGGCCGCGCCCGCCGCTGCGGCGCCCGCGACCGCGTCGGTCGGCGAAATCACCCACGGCCGGTTCGTGCGCACGCCGGTGCGCCTGCCGCAGGGCGACGCCAAGCGCTTCGTGATGTGGTTCGCCGACGGCGTCGAGGCGGCCGCGCGCAAGACCCGGGTCGACGCGCTCGTCGCCGACGGCGCGATGGTGGTCACGGTCGATCTGGCCGCATTGGAGGCCGCGCTGCGCAAGGACGGCGGCAAATGCAATTTCTCGTCCGGCGACGTCGAGAATTTCTCGCGTTACGTGCAGGCCTACTACCGCCTGCCGACCTATCACCTGCCGTTGCTGCTCGGCGACGGCGAAGGCGCGTCATTCGCGTACGCGATCGCCGCGCAGGGCAACGCCGGCCTGTTCGCCGGCGCGGTGTCGCTGGGGTTCTGCCCGAGCCTGCGCGCCGCGCAGGCGCTGTGCCCGAGCGGTTCGCTGAAGCTGCACGTCGAAGGCCAGCGCGCGCAGTTGCAGGCGCAGCCGCTGCAGGTGCCGTGGCTGCTGGCCGCGCACGGCGGCGGCAAGGCGGCGTGTCCCGCCGCGCAGGCCGAAGCCTTCGCCGGCGCGGTGCCGCAGGCGCGCACGTTCAAGCGCGACGCGCGCGGCGACGCGCTGCCGGGGCTGCGCGCGGCGCTGGTGTCGCTGGGCGCGCAACGCCACGCCAGCCTGCCGCCGCCGCCGGCCGATCTGGCCGGATTGCCGGTCAACGAAATGCCGGCGCAGTCCGGCGGCAACACCGACACCTTCGCGGTGTTCGTTTCCGGCGACGGCGGCTGGGCCGACGTCGACAAGAGCGTCAGCAAGCGCCTGGCCGAAGCCGGCATACCGGTGGTCGGCGTGGATTCGCTGCGTTACTTCTGGAGCCCGCGCACGCCGCAGAGCTTCGGCGCCGACCTCGACCGCATCGTGCGTTACTACAGCGCGCAGTGGAAACGTTCGCGCGTCGTTTTTGTCGGCTTCTCGCAAGGCGCCGACGTGCTGCCGGGCGGCTACAACCAGTTGCCGCCGGCCACGCGCGAACGGGTGCGGCTGACCGCGCTGCTGTCGCCGGGGCAGAAGGCCGAATACGAATTCCACCTCAGCAACTGGATCGGCAGCAGCGGCAAGGGCTTGCCGATCGCGCCGCAGGTCGCGCAGATGCCGGCCGCGCAGGTGCTGTGCATCTACGGCAGCGAAGACGCCGACGCGCTATGCCCGCATCTGCCGGCGGGCGGGGTGCGGATCGAGAAGATGCACGGCGATCATCACGTCGACGGCGATTACGACGGCGTCGCCGCGCGGGTGCTGTCGGCGGCGGGGATCGCCTCGCCGCCCGCGTCGCCCTGAGGCGCCGGCGCGCTGTTGACCGGCGCGCTGCTGGGAAACCGCGCGACCTTGCGTTCGTTCTCGTCGTCGCGGCGCGGGTCCAGCGAAATCAGCCGGGTCACATCGATCAGCGCCGCCGGCAGATGCATGCCGGCCGGCGCGGCGAGATAGCGCGTGCGCCAGACCGGATCGAACTTGGCCTTGAACCGGCGCAGCCCGACGAAGCCGTAGAAGCGCTCGCCGTGGCGCGCGATCAGATTCGCGAAGCGGTTCCAGCGCCCGGCCAGCCGGTGCTGGGCCAGCCCCGACAGCGGCGCCATGCCGAGCGAGAAACGCTCGAAGCCGTGCTCGCGGCCCCATAGCAGCAGCTCGGCGAACATGAAATCCATCGTGCCCTTGGGCGCGTCCGCGGCGTGGCGCATCAGGTCGATCGACAGCTCGCGGCCGTTGCTGGCGTTCCACACGTTGGCGAAGGCGACGATGCGGCCTTCGTGCTCGATCAGCGCCACCGGCAGGCGTTGCAGATAGGCGTGGTCGAAACTGCCGAGCGAGAAGCCCTTTTCCTCGCCGGACTTCAGCTCCAGCCATTCGTCGGAGATGTCCTCCAGCGCCGGCAGCAGCGCGCCGACCTGTTCGGCCGCGACCATGCGGAAGCTCAGGCCCGAGCGCTTGCCGCGGTTCCAGGCCTGGCGCAAGTCGGCGCGGTTGGGGCCCTGCAGGTTGAAATCGGTCAGCGGCACCAGCGCTTCTTCGCCGAGCTTGACCAGGGTCAGGCCGAGGTCGAGATAGGTCTGCCAGTACTGCTCGCCGACTTGGTAGAACACCGGCCGCACGCCCATCCGGTCGGCTTCCTCGCGGAAGCGCCAGATCAGTTCGCGCGCGACCTCCGGCGGGCCGATCGGGTCGCCCATCGCGATCAGCGAACCGCCGTAGCGCTGCATCATCATCAGCCCGCGCTGCTGCGGGTCCAGCAGCAGCGCCTTGTCGCCGGTCAGCGCCAGATGCACCTGGCTGTCCTCGGCGAGCGCCAGGATCGGCCGGATCGCCTCGAGCTGGGCCGCGTCCGCCGCCGGCAGCGCGGTGCGCGCCGCGTGCAGCAGCCGCGCCAGCCCGAACGCGATCACCGCCACGCTGACCAGCAGCATCGCCCGCAGCGCGCGCGGCGCGTTGCCGGAGACCAGGAATTCCCACCACAGCTCGTTGCGGTATTCGACGTGGCTGTAGGCGAAGAACAGCAGCCAGATCGCCGCGATCAGCACCAGCCCGAGGTTGCGCAGCCAGCGCCACGACCAAGCCTCGTCGAGCAAAGCGCCCTGGCGGTAGAACTCGCGCCGCGCCGCCCACAGCGCCAGCGCCACCAGCGGCGGCGCCAGCGCCAGCAGCCAGTGGCCGCCGCGCAGCCACGACGGCAGCGGCAGCAGGATGCACACGCCCAGCGCCAGCGCCCACGCGGCGTGGCTGCGCCGTTGCAGGCCCTGGCCGATCAGCAGCAGGCCGACGCCGCCGAGGCTGGCGAGCAGTTGCGAGGTTTCGATCAGCGGCAGCGGCGCGTGGTTGAGGCGACGCTGCGGCTTGGGCAGGGTGCCGTCGAGGATCAGCGCGGCGCCGAGCACGAACGCGGCCAGCGCGATCACGTGCGGCAGCCACGGCCGCACCGCCAGCCACGCGGTGCGCAGCGCGCCGGCGCTCTGCGCCATCGGTCCGCGCGCGGACGCGACCAGACCGAGCACGGTCGCCAGCACCAGCGGCGCGGCGTAGTAGGTGATGCGGTAGGCCAGCGCCGCCGCCAGCAGGCTGGCGGGCGCGACGCCGGGCAGCAGCTTGAGCAGGCTCCACTCGAACACGCCGATGCCGGCCGGCACGCTCGACACCAAGCCCGCCAGCATCGCCACCAGATAGAGGCCGACGAAACCGACGAAGCTGGTGCCCGATTCGGCCGGAATCGACGGCGCCAGCAGCACGTACAGCGCGCCGCCGGCCAGCGCCAGTTCGACCACGCTCAGCGCGGTCACGCTGAGCACGGTGCGGCGGTCGGGCAGCCACAGCGCGTGTTCGCGGAAACGCAGGGTGCGGCCGTCGCGGCCGACCAGATACAACAAGCCGAGAAAGGCGATCGCGACCGCGCCGCCGGCGACCCGGATCGCCTGTTCGCTCAGCGGCAACAGCAACGCCGCCGGCGCGGGTTCGAACAACAGCGCGCAGGCCAGCAGCACCCAGGCGCCGAACACGAAGCCGAGCGTGCTCATCAGCACCACCTGGCCGATGTCGGCCAGCGACAGCCCGGCCGCGCCGTAGCCGCGCAGGCGCACCGCGCCGCCGGTCAGCGCGGCGAAGCCCAGGGTGTGGCCGACCGCGTTGGCGATGAAGGCGGTCAGGATCAGCCGCATCGGCTTGACCTTGGCCGCGTTGCGGCGCAGGCCGATGGCGTCGAAGCCAACCAAGCAGGCATAACTCGCGAGGCCCAGCAGAAAAGCCAAGGCGATACGGAGAGAGTCGAGCTGCCGCGAAGCCTCCTTGATCGCATGCAACCCATGCCCGCTGAACTCCCCCGCCAGCGCGCGCAGCGCCAGCGCCAGGATCGCCAGGCTGGCGAGCATCGACAGCGCGCGGCGCCAGTTCGAAGACGGGGTTGCGGCCGGTGCGGCGGCGGCGGGCGCGGTGGGGGAAGGCTGGGAGCTCATGCGGCGGGGGCGGCGAAGGTGGGCAAAGCTTTCAGCAAACTGCGCTAAAACGGAATGAGGGGGCGCTGGACGCTTCGTACCGGCAGGTAACGGCATGTACGGCGCTGGCGCGGATCGCCGCGGTTTTCAGCGGTTTCGGCGCTGACGGCGAGGCCGCGGCGGGCCGATCCGAGGATGCGGGCCGGGACGTCGGACTGCGGCAGGGCGACGCAGTTGCGCGGATCGGCGTGCTGATCGACGGGGCGCCGCGGCCGCAGGCGTTGCGGCCTCAGCCGGCCAGAATCCGCTCCCACACCGCCGGCGCGCCGATGCTTTCTTCGATGAAGTTCACGAACGCCTCGACCTTGCGCGGCCGGTACTCGCGCCCCGGATACACCGCATGGATGCCGATCGGCAGCAGGCACCAGTCCGGCAGCACCTCGACCAGACGGCCGGCGGCCAGTTCCTCGGCCACGGCGAAGGTCGCGGTCTGCAGGATGCCGTCGCCGCGCAGCGCCGCGTCGACCAGCGGCACGCCGTAGTTGGCGCGCAGCCGGCCGCTGACCGGAACGCGCAGCGGCGTGCCGTCGCCGCGGCCGCGGCCGTGGAACTCCCACGCCGGCACGTCGCGGAACAGGGTGTAGTGCAGGCAGTCGTGTTCGGCCAGCTGCTCCGGCGCGGTCGGCGCGCCGCGCCGGGCCAGGTACGCCGGCGCGGCGACCAGGATGCGCCGGGTCTGGGCGATGCGCCGCGCGACCAGACGCGAATCGGTCAGCGCGCCGATCCGGATCGCGCAGTCGAAGCCCTCGCCGATCAGGTCGACGTAACGGTCGTCGAACTGCACGTCCAGGGCGATGCCGGGGTGGCGGTCGAGGAACTCGCCCAGCCGCGGCATCACGTACATGCGGCCGAAGTTCATCGGCAGCGACACCCGCAGCTCGCCTTGCGGCTGCGCGGCGCGGTCGTTGACGCGTTCGCCGGCGGCGAGGATCTGCGCCAGCGCCGGCGCGACCTCGGCGTGGTAGTGGCGGCCGGCTTCGGTGAGGCTCAGGCGCCGGGTCGAGCGGTTCAGCAGCTTGGCGCCGAGCCGCGCCTCCAGCGCGTTGAGCCGGCGGGTGATCGCGCCGGGCGTGACCTCCAACTGGCGCGCGGCGGCGGTGAAGCTGCCGTGGCGCAGGATCGCCTCGAAGGCTTCGAGCTCGGAATACAGGCCGCCGATCATTATTGAGGTTGGATCAATGATGAGTTGTCGGCGCGATCCTATATCGCTTCCCTACTCAACAATAGCCTGTGCGTCCCGACCCTCGCCCCTCCGGAGCCCGTCATGGACGCTTTCCAGCTGCAAGGCACCACCCTCGATTCCCTGCGCCGCGTCGACCTGCCCGAGCCGCAGCCCGGCCCCGGCGAGGTCCGCATCCGCGTCGCCGCCGCCTCGGTCAATTACCGCGACTACGCCCTGGCCACCGGCCGCTACCAGGCCGACCTGCCGCGCCCGTTCGTGCCGCTGTCCGACGGCGTCGGCCGCATCGACGCGCTCGGCGCGGGCGTCAGCGGCTGGGCCTTGGGCGAACGGGTGATCGGCCACTACACGACCGCGTGGCTGGACGGCCCGTTCAAATCCGAAAACCACCTCAGCAAGCTCGGCGGCCCGCGCGACGGCTGGCTGGCGCGCTGGATCGTGCTGCCGGCCACCGCGATCGCGCGCGCGCCGGACTACCTCGACGACGCGGCCGCCTCGACCTTGCCGGTGTCCGGCCTGACCGCCTGGAACGCGCTGCGCAAGCTCGAACTCGCGCCCGGCGCCAGCGTGCTGGTGCAAGGCAGCGGCGCGGTGTCGCTGATGGCGCTGCAATTGGCCGCGGCGCGCGGCATGGACGTGATCGCCACCACCGGCGATGCGCGCAAGGCCGAACTGCTGCGTTCGCTCGGTGCGCGCGCGACTGTCGATTACCGCAGCACCCCGGACCTGCCGGCCGCGGTGCGCGCGCTGACCGGCGGGCGCGGCGTCGACGGCATCGTCGATGTGGTCGGCGGGCAGCAGTTGCTGTCGCTGCTCGGCGCCGCCGCCGACAACGCGCACATCGCCCTGATCGGTTTTCTCGACAGCATGGACGTGGCCGGCAATCTGGTCGGCCCGATCATGGTCCACCAGCTCAACCTGCACGGCGTCAGCGTCGGCAGCCTCGCCGACCTGCGCGCGTATCTGGACGAGCTGGACGCGCGCCGGATCGTGCCGGTGGTCGGCGAACGCTACGGCTTCGACGACGGCGCCCGCGCGATCGCCGCGGTGGCCGGCGCGGGCGCGCGCGCGCCGGGCAAGCCGGTGGTGGTGTTCGACCGATCCTGAACAGGCAACGACCTGCGGCCAACCCTAGGCCGCGCGCGCCGGAACCGGGAAAAGCCCGTCCGGCGCGGGTTTCCCTAGGGTCCGTCCCAGCTTTCCGCGCGCCGATGCGCGGGCGCATGGTAGCCATACGCTATCGAGCAGGGGGCAAGGCCATGATCTACGACCGGTTCGGGGACTTCGCGGTTCGCTACAACCCGCCGCCGCCCCCTCCGCCGCCCCCGCCGCCGAAGCCCGAACCGCTGCCGCAAGGCGACGGCAACTTCGCCGGGCAGATCGCCGGCAAGGACCCGAAGAAGGGCAGCGATCTGCAGTTCGCGCAGATGGCCAACGACGTCTATACCCCGATCCCGACCGATGTGCAGGGGACCAACGTCGCCACCGGCACCCAGTCCGGCAAGGAACTCGAAGCCGCGGGTTGGGACCGCTTGCAGCCGCAAGGCGATCATCTGGTCGACAACCAGGGCCGCGAGATCGCGATCGACCCGTCCGAACTCGAAGACCCGGTCAGCGGCTTCCGCGCGGCGATCTACCAGAACGACAAGGGCCAGTATGTGGTCGCCTTCGCCGGCACCAACGACTGGGGCGTCGGCGAAGGCGGCGACTCCGACGACAACCTCGGCCAGGGCGCGGGCTTCCAGACCCAGGAATACAGCCAGGCGATGGCGCTGGGCCGCCGCGCCGAAGCGGTGTTCGGCGACGGCAACGTCGCTTTCGCCGGGCAGTCGCTCGGCGGCGGTCTGGCTTCCGCAGCGACGCTCGCCACCGACTCGGCCGGCGTCACCTTCAACTCCTCGGGCCTGAGCAACGACACGCTCGAAGATCTGGGCTTCAATCCCAACGCGGTGCGCAGCGAGACCGCCGACAGCGGCCAGATCCGCCGCTACGTGGTCAATTACGAGCCGCTCAACACGATCCAGCAGGACGTGCCGATCCTCAACATGGCGCCGGATGCGGTCGGCCGCGAATTCCGCGTCGACATTCCCGACGGCATCTCGCCGTTCGATCTGGGCGCGACCCACGGCGGCGGCGGCGACGGCGCGTCCTACGTCGAAGCGCTGCGCACCGAAACGCCGTACCGTCCCGACGACATGTTCCTCGATCCGGGCGCGCTGGAAGACAAGACGATCCAGCGCGGCGCTGAGCTGGTCTTCAACGGCGTCGGCAGCATCCTCGAGAACGGCACGACGATGGTCGGCGACATCACCGATTCGGTGTCCAACAAGGTCGACGACATCAAGCAGGTCATCGACACCGACTTCGCCGACGGCGACTACGTCGAAGGCAGCTTCAACCTCGCCGGCGACGTGATCGAAGGCGGCTTCAACGTCGTCGGCGACATGGGCAAGGGCACGCTCAACGCGGTCGGCGACCTGACCACCGACGTGACCAACTTCGGCGGCGGCGTGCTGCGCGACCTCGGCGAGTTCACCGGCCTGGAAACGCCGTTCAACGGCGTGGCCAGCTTCGTCGAAGGCACCGGCGAGGTGGTCGACACGGTCGCCGAATTCGGCGGCGACGCGGTCGAGTGGGTGGCCGACGGACTCGGCACGGTCAGCGAAGGCGTGGTCGATTTCGCCGGCGACGTGACCCAGGGCGTGACCGACGTGGCCCAGGCCACCGGCGAAGCCATCAGCGACGGCGTCGACGCCGGCGTGAACTGGGTCAAGAGCTGGTTCTGACGACGCTCGCGAGGCCCGCGAAATCCCGCGAACCCGAACTGGATGAACGCGCACGGCCGCCGCGTTGCGGCCGTCGCGCGCGCTGACCTATGCTGAGCCCATGCCGCCACTCCGCCGCACGTCCCGCTCCGCTTCCGACTCGCGCCGCCCGGCGCGCCCCGCTTCGACGCAGCGCGCGCCGTTGCTGCGCGCCGCGCTGCTCGGCGCGCTGATGCTGGCCGCTTGCGCCGCCTGCGCACGACAAGGACCCGATCCGATGACCCAGAAGATCTTCGCCGCCAGCGGCAACGCCCAGCTGGCCGAGGCGGTGCGCGAAGGCGATACGAAACTGTTGCGCGAGCTGATCGCCGCCGGCGGCAATCCCAACGCCCAGGGCGAGCACGGCGTGACCCTGCTGCAATGGGCGATCCGCAGCGGCAGCCGCTCCGGCTTCGACGCCCTGCTCGCCGCCGGCGCCGACTACCGCCGCAGCGACGAGAGCGGCAACACCGCGCTGCACACCGCCGCGGAATCCTCCAGCGATTATTTTCTCGAACACCTGCTCAAGGCCGGCGCCGACGTCGACACGCCCAACGCGGTGAACCACGCGCCGCCGCTGTTCGCGGCGTTGAAGGCGCGGCGCAAGGACAACATCGCGCATCTGCTGCGCGCCGGCGCCGACCTGCGCGCCGCCGACCGCCAGGGCGGCACCGCGCTGCTGATCGCCGCGCAGATCAACGACACCGCCTCGGTCCTGGCCTTCCTCAAAGCCGGCGCCGACCCGCACGCGCGCGACCGCGCCGGCGCGACGTTCCAGCGCTACCTGTACATGAGCGACGAACGCCTGCTCAAGGGCGAGGCCAAGCGCGACCTCGACGCGATCCAGGATTGGCTGCGCGAGCACAACATCGCGATCGAGGACGGAGTGCAAACCTGAGCGCGGAGGTTTCGTCGCGTCACTGAGGCGCCGCCGCGGATTCGCGGCGGCGTTTTTGTTTTGGTCTGCCTGTCTTTAAAACAGCGGCCTCGGCGCGCAACGCAAACTCCCCCCGCTGAAAAAACGAACGCCCGCATCGCGCGGGCGTTCGTCTTCAAGTCGCCGGTCTACACGGACCGGCGAAACCGATCAGGGAATCAACTGACAATTCGCCGGCTTGGCCGAAGTGAACAATGCCGAGGTCGCCCATTCCGGGTGATCGATGAACGGATTGCGGTTGCCCTGGAAGCTGTAGATCACCTCGTTGCGCTCCTTCTCCGCAGCGTTCGGCGGATCGGCCTGGTGCCATTGCAGCAAGGTGGTCAACAGGCCCATGTAGGCCGGCGAGGACGAGGTGATGACGATCTTGCTGCGGTCGTCGGTCAGCTCCAGGTCCGGTTCGCTCTGGCCGGTGTTGGCGTCGGTGCCGCCTTCGTAGCGGATCGCCATGTACATCACCGCGCGCGCCATGTCGCCCTTGCGCTGGCCCCAGGCTTCGAACGAGCCGGCGTTGCCGTCGGGCGTCTTGAACCAGTTGGAGTTGCCCGGGTAGGCGCCGCTGCCGCCGCCGCTGCCGTTGTTGACCTCGGTGACGCGCTCGCCGCAGCCGCTGCTCAGCGAGCAGTTGGCGTAAGGCTTGTTGCCGCGGTCGGCGTTGTAGGCCGAGTCGGTCAGATACAGCATGTGGGTGTCGGTGTACGGCGCGTTCGGCAGGCCCTTGTTGCCGGTGGCGGTGCCGAAGCCGAGCGAGTTCGGCCAGGTGTGCTCGCGGTTGTACTTCAGGCCGCTGCCGCTGCCGGCGCGGTCGGTGACCTTGACGAAGCTGCGGTTGCGGTAGGCGTCGAGGATGCGGCCGGAGTTGTTCGGATCCTCGTCGGCGATCTCCAGGATGCTCCAGGTGTTGGTGGTGCCGCCGCTGTACGGATAGACCGTGTGGCCCTTGATCGTCTCGTGCAGCGAGCAGCGCAGCTGGCTGGCGCTGGAGGTGTTGACGTGGCTGTAGTAGCCGGTCGGCGTGCCGCCGCCGCCGCTGGCGACGTTGAAATTGACCACGGTGTCGGCGGCCGGGTGGGCGCCGCCGCTGTCGACGACCTTGCTCGCCACCACGGTGAAGGTGCAGGCCTCGCCGGCGTGCAACGCGGTGCCGGTGGACGCGGTGATCGCGGTGCCGCTCGACGGGTAGGTCAGCGCCACCGTGTCCGAAGTCGCGCATTCCAGGAACAGCGCGCCGGCGGCGAGGGTCACCGCCTCGCTGAAGTTCACCGACAGGTCGCCGGCGGACGGGAAGTTGCTCGCGCCCGAGGTCGGCACGGTCGAGGTCACGCTCGGCGGCGTATTCGAGCCCGAACCGGTGAAGGTCTGGCCGTTGTTGCAGGCGCCGAAGGTCTGGGTGGCCGAGTTCTGCCAGGCGAAGTTCGAGTACTGGCTGCCGTTGCCGGACAGCTGCAACGAGGTGCCGGCCGCGGTCGAACCGGATTCGGACACCGGCAGGTTGATGCTGGTCTTGCCCGAGGCGGCGCCGCCGCTGGCGGTGATCTGGCCTTCGTAGCTGAGGAACTGGACCACGTTGCCGGCGCCGTCGACCAGGGCGAAGCCGTCGTTGGGGCCGTTCTGCAGGCCGTTGGTCGGGTAGCTCAGGACGGCGATGCGCGCGGTGCCGCCGCAGGTCACGTTGGAACCGGCCGGCAAGTAGTCGCTGTCGTACTGGGTCGCCGCCGACGGGGTCGAGCCGTTGTACAGCACGATGCGGTAGTCGCTGAGCGTTTCGCCGGCGGTGGCGACGACTTCGATGCGCTCGCCGACGTCGCCCGAGGACGTGGCATCGTCGTAGTGGAATTCGTTGATGAACACCGCGGCGGAGGCCGCCGACGGCAGCAGCGCGGCGATCGCCAGCGCGAGGGCGCCGGTGCGGCGCGCGTACGGAAGCAAAGCGAGGGAACAGCCAGGAACTGACTTGCGCATCGAACGACTCCTTGTGGATGGCGCCGCACGGCCGCGCATGCACGGCGGCCGCGAGTCGGCGGGTGACGACGCGTCCTCCCCAGGACGCGCGTTCGAGTCTAGGCGGCCTTTGTGACATCGCCCGCGACGGGCGGCCAGCGGCGGACAGGAAAAGCGCGACCCGGGTCGCGCTATGACGAATCGGTCTGCGACCGCGGGCACGGCCCGCAGCGGCCGGCGGTCACGCGCCGCCGCGCGCCTTGCCGAGCGCGCGGCTGCGGCCGGTGCGCGATTGCGCCAGTTGTTCGGCGATCTCCACCAGCGGCACCCGCGCGCGCGCCGGCGCTTCGCGGAACGCGGCGATCAGGCGCAGTTCCAGCGGATCGTCGATCAGCAGCGCGTCGGCGGCGGCGACCGAGTCCATCGCCGTGTCCTGCGACAGGTTCATGCGCCCGCGGCCGGTCGCCAGCCATTCGAACTGCACGCCGGTGGCGAGCGCGACCTCGCGCAGGTGGGCGACGTTGGGGAACTTGCCCTGCGCCGACTCCCAGTGCCCGACCGCGCTGCGCTGGACCCCGACGACCGCGCCGAGTTCGGCTTGCGAGAGGCCGGCGTGACGGCGGGCCAGGCGAATGCGCTGCTGTGGCGTCATGTGACCTCCTGCACAAAATTTCAGGGGTTTTTAAGCACTTGCTACCACTGTTCGCCTAGTGAGCGATAGACGCCGTACCCTGTGCGCTTTCGCTGTCATCGATGCCGCGTTGGACCAATGATTACAAGAGCTTGCCGGCTCGAACAAGTGTTCGAGCCAACAGAAGTAGCCTCATTGCAAGGGCCGGCGACTGGCAAGTGTAAAAAGGACTCCGGAAGATGGCGCCACGCTGATACGGACGTCGGCTAACGACACGACGTCGGTTCGGGGGAAAGGGCGCCGGATAGCGCCATGCGCAGGACTGCCGTCTCCGCACCAAAGAGCGCGTTCCACGGGACGCGCTCTTTTCTTTTGTGCGGCGCGGACGTGTCGCGGGGTATCGGTTGCGGTCGCGCGGCGTCAGTCGAGCGGCCGCAACTGCTCGTCGATCGAGCGGGTCTTGTCGGTGATTTCGTCGCCGGTGTGCTGAGTGCTTTTGCGCTCGATCAGCAGCAGATGGCATTCCTCGTCGGCGACCGGATTGTGGCGCACGCCCTTGGGCACGACGAACAGCTCGCCCTCGCCGAGTTCGACCGTGCGTTCCTCCATCTCGATGCGCAGCCGGCCCTTGAGCACGTAGAACAACTCGTCCTCGTCGGCGTGCGCGTGCCAGGCCAGGGTGCCGTGCACGCGCGCGACCTTGACGTAGGCGTCGTCGACTTCGGCGACGACGCGCGGCGACCACAGTTCGGCGAGCGACGCGGCGATGCGGGCGGGGGAGGCGGACATGTGCGGTTCCTGGCGTTGGGCTGGGAGGCGGCGCGAAGCGCGGCGAAGGCAGGGTAATACCACGCCGGCGCGGTCGGGCCATGCGGCGATCGGCAGGGTGCACGGTGTCCGTGGCGAGGGTCCGAGGTTGTTCTGGCCGATGCCGGATCGTGCGGCGAGTTGCGCACGACCCAGGCCAAGGGCCGGTCCGGCCGGCCCTCACGGCAATTACTGCTGCGCTTCGACCCAGGCGCGCAGCGCCGGGTCGCGCACCGCCATCACCTCGAACAAGCCCAGCGCATGCAGCGCCGGCAACACCTCGCGCGCGTCGCGTTCGGCCTGCGCGCGCGCCGGCGCGGGCGCGGTCGGGTCGGCGAGCACGCGCGCGTTGGCCAGGAACGCGGCGACCGAGCCCTTGCGCGCGACGATGCCGCCGACAAGCACTTCGTTCTGGTGACCGGGAAGAATGTCTTCGGCGCGCATGGGGCGGTTCCTGAGGTGTGCGGTTGGGGAGTCCATGCTGGGCCGCGCGGACCCGCTCTGCTACGTTGCAGCGGCCATCCGTCATCGCGTTCCGGCCAATGTCCGATCTTCGATCCGCGCCCGCTGCGTCCGCGCCCGCCGAGTCCGCGCGCGAACGCCTCGCCGCCGCCGATGCGCTCGCCGGCGCCGCGCCGCTGGCGTTCGCGCTGGGCCTGAGCGCGCACGGCGTACGCGAGACGCCCGAGCACGCCCACGCGCGCGGCCAGTTGTTCGGCGCCCACCGCGGCCTGCTCAGCGTCGGCACCGGCCGCGGGCTGTGGCTGGTGCCGGCGAGCGATGCGGTGTGGGTGCCGCCGCACCGGCCGCATTCGCTGCGTTCGCACGGCCCGGCCTTCGACGGCTGGAGCGTGTACGTGGCCGAAGCCGCCTGCGCGGCGCTGCCGGCCGAGCCGTGCGCGTTGGCGGTGTCGCCGCTGCTGCGCGCGGCGGTCGCGCGCGCGGCGCAGTGGCCGTCCGCGGCGGCGCTGGACCCGGCCCAGGAGCGGCTGGCGCAGGTGCTGCTGGACGAGATCGCGCTGGCCTGCGCCAGCGGCGGCCCCGACCGGCTCGGGCTGCCGATGCCGCAGGATCCGCGCCTGCTGCGGGTCGCCCGCGCCCTGGCCGACCAGCCGGCCGACCCGCGCGGCCTGGCCGCCTGGGCCGCGCTCGCGCATCTGTCCGAGCGCAGCCTGACCCGCCATTTCGCCGCCGAAACCGGCTACAGCCTGCTGCAATGGCGGCAGCGCGCGCGGCTGCTGCGGGCGCTGGAGCGGCTGGCGGCGGGGGAGGCGGTGACGACGGTGGCGCTGGAACTGGGCTACGACAGCGTCAGCGCGTTCGCGGCGATGTTCCGGAGGCATCTGGGCGTAGCGCCGACCCAGTACCTGCGCAGGTTGCAGGGGCAATGAGCGGGCGGGTCCGCAGAGGCGGCCGGGAGCGGGCGGACGCCAGGCGACGGCTGTCTGCCGGAGGGCCTTCAGGCCCGGCGCTTTCTTGCCGGACCGCCTCGAACTGAGCCGAACGCGTCGAGCCTGAAGGCCCTCCGCCAGGACAGCCCCCGCCCACAGGAAGGACTATCGCCACGGGGTTTTCCGGGGCCTGCTCCCTCAGCCCGGGCCCGAGCAGCCGAACGGCTGTCACCGACCCGGCGCAGCATTTGTCGCGGCCCCCCTTGAAACCGATCCGGGGCGCCCTATCTCGGCTGAGTCCCGGTTCGACCGGGCGCTTTTGTCCCCGGCATTGGCACTCGCCGGCGACGACTGCTAAAATTCACGTTCTTTATCCACCAATTCAACCACTTACAGAGGTCGCCATGAATCTCAAGCCGCTCCACGACCGCGTTGTCGTCAAGCCGATCGAAGCCGATGAAGTCTCCGCCGGCGGCATCATCATCCCCGACGCCGCCAAGGAAAAGTCGACCAAGGGCGAAGTCGTCGCCGTCGGCCCGGGCAAGGCGCTGGACAACGGCAGCGTGCGCGCGCCGCAGCTGAAGGTCGGCGACAAGGTCATCTACGGCCAGTACGCGGGCAGCAGCTACAAGCAGGACGGCATCGAGTACAAGGTCCTGCGCGAAGACGACGTTCTGGCGATCGTGGGCTAAGAGCCGGGAATCGGGATCGGAGATTCGGGATTCGCAAAAGCGCATGCGCTGCGATTCCGATGTCCGTCCCGTCTCCGCGAAAGCGCTCTAGCTGATCCCAAATCCCCAATCTCAAATCCCGGAGTTCGCAACAATGGCTGCCAAAGAAATTCGTTTCGGTGAAGACGCCCGCGCCAAGATGGTGCGCGGCGTCAACGTGCTCGCCAACGCCGTCAAGGCCACCCTCGGTCCGAAGGGCCGCAACGTCGTGCTCGAGAAGAGCTTCGGCGCGCCGACGATCACCAAGGACGGCGTGTCCGTCGCCAAGGAAATCGAGCTGGCCGACAAGTTCGAGAACATGGGCGCGCAGATGGTCAAGGAAGTCGCTTCCAAGACCTCCGACAACGCCGGCGACGGCACCACCACCGCGACCGTGCTGGCCCAGGCGCTGATCCGCGAAGGCATGAAGGCGGTCGCCGCCGGCATGAACCCGATGGACCTCAAGCGCGGCATCGACAAGGCCGTGACCGAGGCCGTGGTCGAGCTGAAGAAGCTGTCCAAGCCGTCCTCGACCTCGAAGGAAATCGCCCAGGTCGGCGCGATCTCGGCCAACTCCGACCACAACATCGGCGACCTGATCGCTCAGGCGATGGACAAGGTCGGCAAGGAAGGCGTCATCACCGTCGAAGACGGTTCGGGCCTGGAGAACGAACTCGACGTGGTCGAGGGCATGCAGTTCGACCGCGGCTACCTGTCGCCGTACTTCATCAACAACCAGCAGTCGATGCAGGCCGAACTGGACGATCCGTTCATCCTGCTGCACGACAAGAAGATCTCCAACGTGCGCGACCTGCTGCCGGTGCTGGAAGGCGTCGCCAAGGCCGGCAAGCCGCTGCTGATCGTCGCCGAGGAAGTCGAAGGCGAAGCGCTGGCGACCCTGGTGGTCAACACCATCCGCGGCATCGTCAAGGTCTGCGCCGTGAAGGCTCCGGGCTTCGGCGACCGCCGCAAGGCGATGCTGGAAGACATGGCCGTGCTGACCGGCGGCACCGTGATCTCCGAGGAAGTCGGCCTGCAGCTCGAGAAGGCGACCATCAAGGATCTCGGCCGCGCCAAGAAGATCCAGGTCTCCAAGGAAAACACCACCATCATCGACGGCGCGGGCGAGAGCTCGGGCATCGAAGCGCGCATCAAGCAGATCAAGGCGCAGATCGAGGAGACCTCTTCGGACTACGACCGCGAGAAGCTGCAGGAGCGCGTGGCCAAGCTCGCCGGCGGCGTCGCGGTGATCAAGGTCGGCGCCGCCACCGAAGTCGAGATGAAGGAAAAGAAGGCCCGCGTCGAAGACGCGCTGCACGCCACCCGCGCTGCCGTGGAAGAAGGCATCGTCCCGGGCGGCGGCGTCGCGCTGATCCGCGCCAAGGCCGCGATCGGCGGTCTGAAGGGCATCAACGAAGACCAGAACCACGGCATCGCCATCGCCCTGCGCGCGATGGAAGCGCCGCTGCGCGAGATCGTGACCAACGCCGGCGAAGAACCGTCGGTCATCCTCAACAAGGTCATCGAAGGCAAGGGCGCCTACGGCTACAACGCCGCCACCGGCGAATACGTCGACATGATCGAGGCCGGCATCCTGGATCCGACCAAGGTCACCCGCACCGCGCTGCAGAACGCCGCGTCGATCGCCGGTCTGATGATCACGACCGAAGCGATGGTCGCCGAGCTGCCGAAGAAGGACGAGCCGGCGATGCCGGGCGGCGGCGGCATGGGCGGCATGGGCGGCATGGACTTCTAAGTCCGAAGCGCCCGCTGTCTTGAGCGAAACGAAAAGCCCCGCAGCGATGCGGGGCTTTTCTTTTGCGTCTCGATCGGCTCCGGCGCGCGCGGCGCTCAGGGCTGGAAGCGCGAGCGGCTCCACTCGACCAGCTGGGCCACGCTGGTTCCGGCGTACACGTCCTGGTCGACCTCGCCGGCGACGCCGCCGACGCTGCCTTGTTGCGAGTACTGCCAGAACGTCCACGCGTTCCAGCCGGTCGGCAGGGTCGGCGCGGCGACGCCGTATTCGGCGATCCACAGCGGGTAGCGGCCGAAGTCGGCGCTGACGTCGTTGTTCCAGAACGAGAGGTTGGTGTAGATCATCGGCGTGCGGCCCAGCGCCTGTTCGACCGCGTTCAACCAGACCTGCAGGTTGGCGGCGACGCCGCGGCCCTCGTAGTCGCCGTTGCTGGATTCGATGTCGATCACCGGCGGCAGGTCGCCGGCGTCGAGCGCGCCGACCGTGGCGACGAAATGGCCGGCCTGGGCGACCGGGTCGTCGCCGGTTTCGTAGAAGTGGTACGCGCCGCGCGCCAGCCCGGCGGCGCGCATGCCTTGCCAGTTGGCCTGGAAATCCGGGTCGGTGTAGGTGATGCCGTCGGTGGCCTTGGCGAACGCGAAGGCGATGCCGGCGGCGGCGACCGCGGACCAGTCGACCTGGCCCTGGTAGTGGGAGACGTCGATTCCCTGCAGATGGCCGGCAACGTTCATGGCGGTTCCTGTGCGGTGGGCGGAAGGCGGGCTCGGGTGCTTCAACGCTGCGCCGCGAGCGGCGTGAAGCGGCCGCGCGCGCTCACATGATCTCGTCGAGCAGCGCGCGGTTGAGCGGGATCACGTACGCGGCCATGTCCAGTACCGTGTGGTTCGCGGTCGCTCTGGAATTGGCGAATTCCTCGATCACGCTGACGCACTGGTCGCGCTGGCGCCGCGGCAGGAAGCGCAAGATCGGCACCAGCCGGCGATGGCCGATGGTGCGCCACAGCGCGACCGAGTCCAGGCCGGCCATCCAGCGGCCGGCGTCCTCCTCGCGCAGGGCCAGCGCCGGATGGCCGCCGATCGCGCGCACGTCCTGGTTGCGCAGCTGCTTGATGTGGCGGTTCGCGCTCAGGCGGCTGTTGGAATGGGCGTGGCCGACTTCGCCGCTGGCCGGGCCGTAGCTGGTCGGCACGTCCTTGGCCGCGGCGCCGAAGCCGAAACCCGACAGCAACTGCTCCTGGTCCTGCAGGTCCTCGGCGAGGATGCTGAGGGTGCGCATCCGGGTGCCGCCGAGCAGCGACTCGCACGGGAAGAAATAGCCGAACACGGCGAACACCCGCTCGTGCAGCGCTTCGTACTGGTCGCGGCGCTGGCGCGCCGCCAGCGCGCGGTCGACGGCCTCGATCAATTCCGGCGCGACGTCCAGGTCGGTGTCCGGCTCCAGCGCCAGCATCACCTGCGGCAGGATCATTTCGTCGACCAGATGGATCGAGGTGATCTCGTGCCGCTGCAGGCGCTCGATGTCGTGGCGGAAGTTCGCCGACAGGCCGAAGCCGTTGACGCCGCCGCCGCCGTTGGCGTTGTGGATGCTGCGGGTATGCAGCTCGTGCAGCACCCGGCTGGCGGTGGCGCTGACGGTCCAGCGCATGCTGAAGGCGACGCCGCCGGAATGCGGGCGCCGCTGCGGATGCCGGTAGACCACCGGCGACTGGGTCGAGCGCGCGCCGAACTCGACCGCGCTCGGGTCGGCGCCGAAGCGCAGCCCGCGGTCGAGCCGGCGCGCGGTGAACAGCGCGCGCACCGCGTCCAGCGGCAGCGCGGTGAACTCGTCGGGCGTGCCCACGGTGAACGGCGCGAGCGCGACCTGCAACTGCGCGAGCAGGTCCGGCGCGTCGGCGTCGTTGCGCAGGCCCCAGGCGGCTTCGGTCGGCGTCGCGGTCGGCACGGTCGGGGTCGGCACCGGGCGCGGGGCCGGCTTGGGCTCCGGTTCCGGTTCCGGTTCCGGCTCAGGTTCCGGCTCAGGTTCCGGCTCGGGCTCGGGTTCTTCGACCGGCGCGGCGCGCGCCGGCCGCACCCGCACCGTGCTGCCGTCGCCGATCAGTTCCGCGATCGTGGTTTCGGTCTCGGTGTCCGGGTCCAGGTTGGTGTTGCCGACCAGGAAGCGCTCGCCCGGGGTCATCCCGGCGCGCTCGGCCAACTGCTCGCGCAGCTGCGCCAGCACCGTCTCCGGGTTCATGCGCAGGACGATGTCGCGGTCGGAATCGCCTTCGAATGCGATGGTGAGGAGCATGCGGATGTTCTCGTGTGCGCAAGGCGGGCCAGGAGCGACGCTCAATCGGCGTCGATCACGAAGAAGTGCACGCGCAGCAGGCCGATGCGTTGCCGCAGCGGGTCGTTCTCGGCCTGCACTTGGATGCGTTCGAAGCGCTGCTCGGCGCTGCCGTCGGCCCAGATCACGCCGGCGTTGACCCGCGCCGCGGCCTCGCCGCCGTCGGGCGCCGCGCGCACGACGCCGGCGCGCACGCCCGCCATCGGCAGCGAGGGCGGGCGCGGGAAGCGCAGGTGGCGTTCGTCGAACACGCGGCCGGCGACGGGATCGAGGAACTGGCGCACTTCCCAGGTCGAGACCTCGCAAGTCCACAGCCGCTGCAAGGCGTCGCGGTCGTGCGAATCGCTGAGCCGCGCGCGCATCAGGTCGACGGTGATGAGCCGGTTGTCGCGCTGGAACCGGCGCACGGTGGCGCTGCGGAAATTGCCGGGCTCGGGACGGCCGACCGCGTACAGCCGGTCGACCACCGGATCGGCGCCGGTCGCGATGCGGAAGCCGAAACCCAGGCCCAGCTCCGCGCGCGAGCGCACCTCGATCGACAACGCCGCGCCGCGGGTGGCCGCGACCACGTTCGGGAACAGCCGGTCCGGCGCGATGCGCAGGCGCGCGTCGGTGAACATGCGCACCTGCGCGCCCTGGTTGCGCAGCTGCGCGTCGGGGTCTTCGGCGTTGAGGCCGAAGCGCACGGACAAGGCTTCGTTGTCGTACAGCCAATCGGCGGGTTCGCCGTCGAGGTCGTGGGAGCTGGACATGGCCGGGCCTCAGGTGCGGCGGACGGTGAAACTCAAGGTGGTGCCGCGCACGGTGAAGGTGGCGGTCTGGCCGTTCGGCGCGTAGGCGACCGACGGCCCGTTGCGGGTGCGGCCGGCGACCGCGCTGACTCGCGGAAACACCCGGTCGCCGACCTGCAGCGCCTGGTCGCCGAAGCGCAGCTGGGCCAGGTCGATGGAGCGGATCTGGTTGATCGGGAAGCGGCCGCTGGCGCCGGCGCGGCCGCCGTTGGCGCGCTCGATCGCGAAGCTCATGACGAAGCCTGCGTTGTTGGCGCAGGCGATGTGCTGGACGAACAGCTCGGTCTCGCCGGATTCGGAAGGATTCATGACGGGCGCCTCGGATGACGGAAAAGGGCGACGGCGGTTGCAACAACGTCAACGACCGTCGGGGCGGTGTGTGAGCGAACGTGGGTCGCCGCCGGGGCGCGGCATTTACTAGCGGTCGTGCGGGCTCGACAATGCCGCCGATTCCCCCCGGATCGGATGGCCTATGCGTGGCTTGGTCGGCTTGCTGTCGTTGCTGTTGCTGCTGACCGGCAGCGGCTGCGCTGTGGTCAAGGTTAAGGAACGCGGTTTCGGCGACTACGCGGCCGAACGCAATCTCGATGCGCTCAGCGGCGGCCGGCTCAGCGCGGCCGCGTCCTCGGCGCTGAGCTCGGCCGGGCTCGACCCGGCCGCCTGCGCGCGCGAGCCCGAGCCGTGCATCGGTGCGCTGCGCCCGCTGGCGTCGGCGGAAGAATGGCTGGCGACCTCGGCCGAACTGGAGCTGCTGCGCATGAACGCGCTGCCGGCGACCGTCGGCAAGGCCGCCGAAGCCGACGCGTTCGCGCGCCGCAATGCGACCAAGCCGGAGCCGGCGCGGATCGACCCGGCCGCGATCGCCGCCGACCCGCGCACCCGCGCCGCGGTCGCCACCGCGCGCTACGCCTACGCCTACCTGTTCGCGACCGCGCGCACGCCCGAGCAGCGCGTGTTCGAGGCGCGCCAGCAGCAGGTGCTGCAGTACTACAACCGCGCGGTCGAGGCGATCGCCCAGGCCGCGTTCGAAGCCGGCGGCGGCGAAGCCGGGGCGACGCCGCTGCAGGTCGGCGGCTTGCGGCTGAGCATCGCCCTGCACGGTTACGAAGCCTCGGAAATCCAGCAGACGCCGGAAGCCCTGCTCGCCTCCGACACGCTCGGCTTCGCCAACCTGCGCGCGGTGTACCGGCGCGACGGCTTCGGCACCGGGCTGGTGGCGGTGTTTCCGCGCCGCCATCGCAGCAACGTGATCGCCGACGACGGCGCCGCGGCGGCGCTGTCGAAAACGCCACCTACCGACGGACATGCCGCGGCCAGCGCGGTCTCGCGCGGCGGCGGCGCGGCCGTCGCCGATGCGCAGGACGCCGATGCGGGCCAGGACGTGCCTTACCGCGACACCCGTTATCTGCCGGTCACCGCGACCCTGCGCTTCGAAGGCGACGGCCTCGACGCGGTGCTGGCTACGGCGCAGGCGAGCATGGACGTCTACAACCCGTACCGCATCGACAGCGAGACCATCGCCGGGCGCAAGGTGCCGCTGGCGGCGAACTATTCGGCCGCCTACGGCGTGTGGCTGGCGCGCTCGGAACTGGCGCGGCTGAGCCTGACCAGCCTGCTGCGGCCCAAGCAGGCGCGCGCGTTCAAGCCGCGCGTGTATCTCAACCAGCCCTACGATCCGAACAAGCGCGTGATCGTGCTGATCCACGGCCTGGCCAGCAGCCCGGAGGCCTGGGTCAACCTGGCCAACGAACTGCTCGGCGACGAAACCCTGCGCCGCCGCTATCAGCTGTGGCAGGTGTTCTATCCGACCAACCTCGGCATGCTCTCCAACCGCGCCGCGATCGAATCGGCGCTGCGCCAGACCTTCGCCCACTACGACCCGCAGGGCGACGACGCCGCCAGCCACGACGCGGTGCTGGTCGGCCACAGCATGGGCGGGGTGATCGGGCGGCTGCTGCTGAGCGACAGCGGCGAAAAGGTCCTGGACGCATCGCTGGCTCCGCTCGACGCCAAGGCCGCGCAGCGCCTGCGCGACGATCCGGCGGTGCGCGAGCTGACCGTGTTCCGGCCGATGCCGCAGTTCGGCCGCGCGGTGTTCATGGCCTCGCCGCAGCGCGGCGCGGTGGTCACCGACGGCTGGCCGCTGCGGATGGTGCGCAAGCTGATCCGGCTGCCGTTCGACGTGCTGCGCGAGACCGCCGAACTGATCCAGCGCAACGACGTCGACAGCGCCGAACTCGAACGCATCGGCTTCCGCAAGGGCCGCCCGCCGACCGGGCCGGACGACCTGAGCCCGAATTCGCTGTTCATGCGCAGCACCCGCGACCTGGCGATCGAACCGGGCCTGCCGTACCACGTGATCGTCGCCCAGCGCGATCCGAAACTGCCGCTGGCGCAGTCCAGCGACGGCGTGGTGCCGTACCAAAGCGCGCACCTGGAAGGCGCGGTCTCGGAAAAAGTGGTCGAATCCGGCCATAGCGTGCAGGAGACGCCGCAGGCGATCGCCGAACTGCGGCGGATCCTGCACGAGGACATGGCGACGTACGAAAGCCGCGGCAAGCGCTGAGCGCCGCCGCGGCGGCGCGGCTCAGCGGTGCGCGGGCTGCGGTTGCGCCTGGGTCTGGGTTTCGTTCTGCGCTGGCGCTGGCGTCGGCGCTTCGCGCGGCAGCGCCGACAACTGCCGGCTCGATTCCTCCACCGGCGTGCGCAGCGCGTCCTGCATCGCGACGCCCGCGCGGCGGTGCGCGGGATCGTCGAGCCCGCCCTGGACCACGAACACGCTGCGGCCCGAACCGACGTCGGCGCCGATCACGACATGGTCGGCGCGCTCGATGCCGCCGCGTCGCGCCTCCACGGTCAGGGCCGCGGCGAGGCGCTCGCTTTCCTGCGCGTTGCGGTGCAAGGGATGCCCCTGCGCGCCGAGCTTGTCGTGGATGCTCTGGTACAGCGCGTGGTCGGGATGTTGCGGGCTGCGCAGGTCCGACGCGGGCAGCGCGGGCGCCCCGGCCGGCGCCGCAACGGACGCGACCGCCGGTGCCGCGGCGGTCGGGCGGTTGTTGCGGACGTAGTCGTGCGAATCGATGGTGTGGTCGAAGTTCGACAGCTCCGGCCGGCGGCCGCCGACATCGTAGTAGGGCAGGCGCTCGCCGGCGTGGCGGCCGAGGTTGATGCCGTTGCGCTCGAGCGTGCGTTCGCTCAGGCCGAGCGCGCGCATGTCGATTTCCACCCGCGGCGCGTTCGCGGGCGCGTGCCCGCGATCGAGTTCCAGCTGGGCGAGTTCGCCGATGTAGCGCGCGCCGTACAGATTGCTGTAATCCGAGCCGCCGCGATAACCGAGCCGCGCGTCGCTGGCCGACTTGCCGAAGTAGTACTCGCCCATCGCGCGGACGTTGGCGGCGTTGTCCGGCGAAATCGACTGGTCGGCCTCCAGCGTCAGGTTGCGCTTGAGCCGGTACGAAGGATTGCTGTCGGAGCCGGTCTGTTCGATGAAATCGGCCGCGCGCGGCGAGGACTTGTAGATGTCTTCCAGGGTCAGGTTGGAATCGGTCTCGCGCAGCGCGCCGACCATCGCGTTCCAGCCCTGGATATGCGCGCGCGCTTCGTTGTCGCGATGCGCCTGCAGCACCGTCGTCAGCGCCGGCGTGTAGTTGTGGACCGGCGCGTCGCTGGCGGCCAGCGTGCGCGCCTGGTCGGTGAAGGCCTGGCGCGCCTGGTCCATCGGCGTCTGGGTCTGGCCCGGCGCGATCCGTCCGTGCTGCACTTCGTGGCCGAGCACGAAGGTCATGTTGTTGGCGTCGTACTTGTTGGTCAGGTCGTCCAGGCCCAAGGCCATCGTGCGGTTGCGCGAATCGAAGCTGCCGCCGGCATGCGGGTCGCTCTTGAGTTCGAAACGCCGCAGCTCGTGGCTGTCGGCCGCCGCGTTCAATTGCCGGGTCAGCGCCGGCGAGCGCACGATCGCCGCCTCCAGGTTGCGCGCGGCTTCCGCGGTGACGCCGGTTTGGCGTGCGAACTCGTCCAGGCGTGCGCGCAATTCCGTACCGATGGGTTCGGCGCTCATGCTGCCTCCTTGCGTTGCCGGCGTTATTCGACCGTGATCAGGCTGACGCACTCGTGCTCGTAGGCGTCGTCGGATTCGGCGCGGGTGTAGATGCGGATCCACAGCTGCGGGCGCTGGAAGCTCCAGCCCAGCGGGCGGTCGTGCTCGGCCGACATCGGGCTGCGCTGGTAACCCAGGCCTTCCAGGGTCTTCGCGTAGCGCTCGAAATCGGGGCGGCAGATCGCGCTGGCGTCGGCGTCGTCGCGCTTGCGCCGGTACTCGAAGCGCAATTGCTGGCGCTGCGAACCCGCCGGCACCAGCAACTCAAGCGAGTAACCCCAATCCGGCCCGAGAGAAGCGCCGGTGCGGGCGCTGTTTTCGGAGCGTTGCAGGCTCCAGCCGGTGTCGCGCTCGATCCGTTCGGCGCTGAGCTGCTCGCGCGCGCTCAGGCCGGCGAGCAGTTTCAACACGGTTTCGCCGACGGCTTCGGCGTCGGCCTTGCGGCCGGGAGATTCGTCGGAAGGATTCATCCTGGACTCCTTGACGGGCGCCTGGGCCGGACCGGCCGCGGCGCAGGCGCTCAACAACGCGACGCTCAATGCGCAGGCGAGCGCCGGGGCGGTTCGGCCGGAAGCGATACAGGCTGGGCGAAAGCGGAAAGGCATCCGGGGCGTCCTGCGTGCGTCGGCTCGGTATAGATCAAACCGCAGGCGCGGGCAAGCGGCAGCGCGAATCGACGCGCGAATCGTGGATTTTTTGCCCACGGCCGGCTGGCGAACCGGTCGGGCCCCGCGCGCGGCGGAGCCCGACCGCACACCGCGATCAATGGTGCGAGTTGGCCGAAATGCCGCCGCCCTTGCCGTCCGGCACCAGCATGCGCACGTTCTGCATCATGCCGCGGTCCTCGTGGTCGAGGATGTGGCAGTGCAGGACGTACTCGCCGATGTAGCGCTCGTAGCGCGAACGGATCACCACGTTGTAGCCCTGCTTGACGAACAAGGTGTCCTTCCAGGTGTTGCGCAGGTTGGCGTACTGCGGATCGTTGGGCTCGCCGCTGACGCTGACGTCCTTGCCGCTGGGGTCGTAGATCGCCACGACCTGGAACGGATTGACGTGGATGTGGAAGGGATGGCCGCCGCGCTTGGAGGTCAGCGTCCATTCCTCGGTGCGGCCCAGGATCAGGTCGCGCGCTTGCTTGGGCGCGTAGGAGTTGCCGTCGACCTGGTACTGATCGTCGTCGGTGATGTTGAAGTACAGCTCCTGATTGCCGTTGACTTCGCTCTTGGGAATGTCGCGATGCGGTACGAACGCGCCCAGGCGCAGGCCGTCGCGCAGCTCGGCCAGCACGCGCGGCTTCACTTCGTTGGGCATGTTGCGTTCGGCCGAAGCGGTGAGCTGTTGCAGGATCAGCGCGCGCGGTTCGAACGCCGGTGCGAACGGCCCGGCGACTTCGGCGATGCCGAGCAGCTGACGGTCTTCCGCGGCCTGGGTGACGCTGGCGCTGGCCGGCGCGGCGGCGTCGATCACGCAGTAGCGCCCGGGGGTGGGGAACACCACCAGCACGTCGCTGCGATAGCCCGGTTGCAGCACGTTCTCGCGCTTCTCGATGATCTGGCCATGGGTGAGTCCGTCGGCCGCGACTTCGAACTGGCTCAGGACCGGGCCGGTGCAGTTCTTGCTCACCCAGTTCTCCAGCGCGACGCCGGCCAGCCCGACCGGCGCCGCGACCCGCGCGTTGAGCGCGCGCAATTGCAGGTTGACGGTGTCGCGCACGCCGGCGTGCAGCAAGCGCCAGCGTTCGAGCTTGCCGGCCTGCAGGCCGGTGAAGGTCGGCAGCACCACGCCGTTGACGCTGGTGTAGCGGCCGGACTTCTGCCAGGTGCCGAAACCGAACTGGTCGTCGTAGTTGTCGATGCGGCCGATGTCGCCCGGATCGCAGATCCAGTTGCCCTTGGCGTCGGTCTTGATCTTGCCGGCGCTGTTGCGGCAGGCGTAGGCGACCTGCTGGAACATCAGCAGGCGCTCGGCCATCGGCTGGTCGGACGAGGCCTCGCGCAGCAGGGTGTCGAGGTCGCCGTTGCGGGTCGGCGAGGGCAGGCGCGCGCCGCGCACGAGCAGCGCGCCGGCCATGCCGCTGGAAACCTGCAGCGCGGTCGAGCCGTGCAGGTGCGGGTGATACCAGAAGGTGCCGGCGGGGTGGTCGGCCGGCAGGTTGTACTCGTATTCGAACGACACGCCCGGGTGCAGGGTCAGCATGACGTTGTCGCTGTTGCCGGACGGGCTGACCCACAGACCGTGCGAATGCAGGTTGGTGGAGTTGAAGCAATGCGGCGTGTTGAGGCTGGGCTGGGCGCAGTCGGGTTCGGGGTCGAGTCCGTTCTTGAGCGCGATGCGCACGGTTTCGCCGGGCGCGGTGACCACGGTCGGGGCGACGAAGGGAATGTTCGGATCGGTGCCGGGGCTTTTATAGGAGCGCAGTTCGACCGTGTCGTTGCGCTGCGTGGCCGGATTCCAGATCTTCGAAGTGGTCAGGCCGATGACGAGGTCGAGCTTGGCCTCGCGCGTGTCGAGCGGACGCGCGCCGGCGCTGGTCAGCAGCTTCTGCGCGGTCTCGGGCGCGTCGGTGGAGCGCAGCATGCGCGCCAGCACCGGCGGCGCGGCGACGCGCAGCGCGGCGGCGTCCTCGGCCGGCGCGGCGCTCTGCTGGGCCAGCGCCGCGCCGTGCGCGGCGAAAGCCAGGCACAGCGCCAGCGCGGTGCGTTGGTGGCGAATGCGGGCGGAAGAAACGGAAGTGTTCATGCGGAACCCCTGTTGGCATGAAGCGTGCCGTCGCGGCACGGTGTACCGGCGTGCGCGGCGCGGACGGGCGCGTCGCGCCGCATCGGCGGCTGAGCGGATCGGTGAGTCGGTTGCGGGTGTCGCCTGCATCGCCGCGCGCCGCAGACGCTGCGGCGCGGACGGAGCGCGCGGCCGCGGGGCCGACCCGAAGCCGCGAGGAACGAAGTGCGTGCGATTCCGCGGCGAAATGCGAACCCGTTCGCACCGCGCGTTCCGCCGCGGTCTCGAGTGCGTGCCGTCGTCGTCGCGACGGCCGTTCGCGCTCGCTTGATGAACGGCGAAAGCTTGAGCCGCAGGACAGTGCGCAGCGTCGCGCGCTGCACTCGGGTGCGGGCTCCAGCGTTGTCCGCTGCGCGCGTCGGCGTCGGCGATCGATGCGCTGGCTTTACGGAGGCGCGAAGTGTGCGGTCGTGCGGCGACGCGGACGTTCGCTGTCGGCGAGTCGATGGCCGCGGGCGGCCGGCGATGCGTCGTTGCCGGCCGCACGGCAGACGCTCGCGAACGCTGCGGGAACGCGCCGGCCGTCACCGCCCGCTGTCGCCGGCTTGGGCCGGATCGACGGCATCGCCGGTTCCCGGCCTGCGCGCCAGGGCACGCACGACCTGCGACCGCCGCCACGGCTGCGACCCGGTTTGGCGCAAATTGCGCGGGCCTCGCCTATTCAGGTTTCGCCGTCCCGAGCCGGACGACGCGCTCCGGTGTCCGCGCGGGTTCCGCTTGTCATCGGTAACAAGCCTTATGCCGCAAGGTTTTCGCGTTTGCGGGCCGATCCACGCGAGACCGTTTCAAATGTACCGATAAGTTCTGTTTTGCAGTGCAGCGTGCAAACCCAATAACGCTTCCTTCACGATCAGCACGCATCCCGACGTGGGGGAGGGAGCAAGCCCGCAACCGGTTCATCCGGAAGCGGGCTTTTTTATTGCCCGCGTTTTTTGCGGCGCAGTTTATCGCCCTGGGCGCGCGCCGCGCTGCCGCTGTCGCGCAGGCGCCGCGCGGATCCGGTCCGGCGACGACGATCGTCCGCCGCGGCGGCGATGCGCGCGCAGGCCGCCCGATATCGCCATGCGATCATTGCGCGCATGCACGCTTCTTCTTCCGCCGCCGCGCCCGCGCCCGACTTCGCCGCTCTCGCCGAGCGCGCGCTCGCGCGCCTGCGCAACGCCTCCGACGCCGCGCGCGTCGCGCTCGAAGACCCCGCCCTGGCCGCGCGCGCAGCGCGCGTGGCGCGGATCAGCGACTTCGCCATCGACACCTTGGTGCGCCAGCCGGCGCTGCTGCTGGCGCTGGCCGCCGACGACGGCGCCGCGCCGCTGCCGCCGCCGGTGCTGGACGCCGAAGCGCGCGCCGACTGGGCCACGCGCCTGCGCCGCTACCGCGCCGCCGGTTCGACCCGGCTGATCTGGCGCGACGCGCTGGGCCTGGACGAGGTCGCCGATACCTTGCGCGGCAGCACCGACCTGGCCGAAACCTGCTTGCGCCTGGCCCACGACGCGCTCGAAGACGAGTTCGAGCGGCGCTACGGCGCGCTGCGCACGCCGGCCGGCGAACGCGTGCGGCTGGTGGTGTTCGGGCTCGGCAAGCTCGGCGGCGGCGAACTCAATTTCAGCTCCGACGTCGACCTGGTCTACGCCTACGAGCACGACGGCAGCACCGAATTCGACGGCCGCGACGCGGCGCGCGCGCTCGACGCGGAAACCTACTTCGCCAAGCTCGGCCAGCAACTGGCGCGGCTGCTCGACGAACTCACCGCCGAAGGCTTCAGCCACCGCGTCGACCTGCGCCTGCGGCCGTACGGCAACGCCGGCCGGGTGGCGTGGTCGTTCGCGGCGATGGAGCAGTACTTCCAGCGCGAAGGCCGCGACTGGGAGCGCTATGCCTGGCAGAAGGCGCGGCCGGTCGCCGGCGATCTCGACGCCGGCGAGCGCTTCGTCGAGGCCTTGCGGCCGTTCGTGTACCGGCGCTACCTCGACTTCGGCGCGCTCGACGGCCTGCGCGCGATGAAGGCGGCGATCAGCGCCGAGGTCGCGCGCAAGGAACTGGCCGACGACATCAAGCGCGGGCCCGGCGGCATCCGCGAGATCGAGTTCCTGGTCCAGGCGCTGCAGCTGATCCGCGGCGGCCGCGAGGCCGAACTGCGCGGCCGCCGGCTGCTGCCGGCATTGGACGCGCTGGTCGCGCAGCGCCAGATCGGCGAAGACGCCGGCGCCGCCCTGGCCGACGATTACCGCTTCCTGCGCCGGCTGGAAAACCGCCTGCAAATGCTGCGCGACGCGCAGACGCATGCGTTGCCGGCCGGCGAGGCCGAACGCGAACGCATCGCGACCGGCCTGGATTACCCCGACTGGGATGCGCTCAGCGCCGAACTGGAACGTCGCCGCGCGCGCATCACCGCCGAATTCGACGCGCTGCTGGCGCCGCGCCGGCGCCGCGCCGCGCCCGATGCGCTGACCGCGTACTGGCGCGCGCTGCCCGAGGCCGGCGAGGCGCAGGCGCTGCTCGACGCCGGCTTCGACGCGGCCGGCGACGCCGATGCGGCGCTGCGCGACTTCGCCCGCAGCCCCGGCGTGCGCGGCCTGTCGGACGCGGCGCGCGCGCGCCTGGACCGGGTGCTGCCGGCGCTGCTGCAGGCCGCGGCCGCGTCGAGCCAACCGATGCTCGCGCTCAAGCGTTTGCTAGCGCTGCTGCACAACGTCCTGCGCCGCAGCGCGTATCTGGCCTTGCTCGACGAACAACCGGCGGCGCTGTCGCGGTTGGTCGAAGTGGTCTCGCGCAGCGCGCTGCTGGCCGAGCGGCTGGCCTCGCATCCGCTGCTGCTGGACGAATTGCTCGACGCGCGCGTCGCCGGCCCGCTGCCGGACCGCGAGGAACTGCTCGCCGCCTGCGCAGGCTTCGATGCGGGGGGCGATGTCGAAGAAGCCTTGCAGGCGATCAACGAAACCCGTCAGGCGCTGAGTTTCCGCATCGCGATGGCGCTGCGCGACGGCCGCCAGTCGGCCGAGGACAGCGCGCGCCAGTTGGCCTGGCTAGCCGATGGCGTGGTCGCGCAGGTGCTGGCGATGGCCCAGGCCGAAGTCGCCGCCGCGCACGGCCGGGTGCCCGGCGCGCGTTTCGCCGTGCTCGGCTACGGCAGCCTCGGCGGCGAGGAACTCGGTTTCGGCTCCGACCTGGATCTGGTGTTTCTGTATGAAGCGCCCGCGGTCGAGGGCGGCGCGGCCTCCGACGGCGCGCGCTCGCTCGACGCGCCGCGCTGGTTCGCGCGGCTGGCGCAGAAGATCGTCGCCCTGCTCGGCGCGGTCACCGCGGCCGGGCGTTTGTTCGATGTCGACGTGCGCTTGCGGCCCGACGGCGCCAAGGGCCTGCTGGTGTCGTCGCTGGCCAGCTTCGCCGAGTACCAGGACGAACGCGCCTGGACCTGGGAGCATCAGGCGCTGGTGCGCGCGCGCTTCGTCGCCGGCGACGCCGACCTGCACGCGCGCTTCGACGAGGTCCGCGCGCGCACCCTGACCCGCGCCCGCGACGGCGACAAGCTGCGCGGCGACGTCGCCGCGATGCGCGCGCGCATGCGCGCCGAGCTCGACCGCAGCGACGCGGCGTTCTTCGACCTCAAGCAGGGCGAAGGCGGGCTGGTCGATTTGGAATTCCTGTTGCAGTACCTGGTGCTGCGCGACAGCGCGCGCGCGCCGGCGCTGCTGGCGCCGCGCGACACGCCGGGGCTGATCGCGGCCGCGCGCGCAGCCGGCGGCTTGTCGGCCGAGCAGGCCGACGGTTTGCTGCAAGCGCATGCGGTGTTGCTCGCGGCGGGGCTGGAATGCACGCTGGACCGGCGTCCGCGGCGGGTGGCGGAAACCGACGCGATCGCGGCGGCGCGGCGCGCGATCGGCGCGGCGATGGCGGCGCACGGGCTGAGGGAAGCGCGATGATCGACCACGACGCCCGCGACATGATTTCGGTCTGGATGGGCACTACCACCCAAGTCGATGCGTTCGACCGCTACACCGAAGGCATGGAAGTACAGGGCTCGGGCTGCCCGGCGCACCGCGATTTCGGCTGCGGCTTCATCGATTCGGACTTCTTCGTCGCCTACGTCACCGCCGGCGCGCAGGTGATTCCGGTGGAGGAACTGGTGCGCGAAGTCGGCACGTACTCGCTCGAGACCAATCGCAAGATTGTCGCGCGCTGCCACGAACTCGGCATCGCCGCGGGCAACGCGCTGTACTTCTACGACCGCTGCGCCTTCATCGAGGAACAGCCGGGGCGGCTGTACAACGAATTGCGCTTCATCGGCAGCTTCGACAATTCCAGGCCGCGCCGCCGCGTGCGTTGAGGCGGGCGCGGCGACGCGGCACCGCCGTCAGTCCTGCAAGCCCAGCCGATGCCGGACCTCGCGCGCGACCCGCGCGGTCTCGCGCAGCGGCTCGACCGGAAACGGCCGCAGATGCGGATCGAACGCGTGCGCCCGGCGCAGCCCGAGCAGGCTGTCGACGAAGCGGCGCGGCCGCCCTTCGACCCGGTCGATGCCGAACACGAACAGCGGCGCGCGGGTCGCCGCGGCCTCGGACAGCATGTTGACCGAGTCGGCGGTGCAGACGATGCGGTCGGCCCAGCCGAGCAGGCCGGGGTAGGGGTTGGCGCCTTCGCCGGGTTCGTACCACGACACCTGCGGCAGCGCCGCCAGCCGTTCGCGCAGGCGCGCGCGGATCTCGGCCGGGGTGCGCCGCGAGGTGGTCGCCAGCAGGCTGCCGCCTTCGCGTTCGAGCTGGGCCTGCAGGCGCGAGGCCAGCGCGTCGAACGCGGCGCGGTCGAAGCGGGCGTGGGCGCTGGAGCCGCCGAGCAGCAGCGCGGTGCGCGGGCCGGGCAACTGGCCGAACGCGGGGAAGGTCTTGCGCGCGCCGGCCAGCCACAGGTCGTCGACCGGGTTGAGGCTGCCGAGCAGGGTGATCACGTTGGGCCCGCGCAGGCCGTCGTGCTCGGGCGCGATCACCAGGTCCCAGTGATCGGGCGGGATGCGCGGGTCGAGGATCTGCACCGCGCGGGTGCGTTCGCCGCGCATCAGCCGGGTCGCCAGCGCGGCGTGGCGGCCGCAGCCGATCACCATGTCCGGGCGTGGACCCAGCAGGGCCTGGGCGAAGTCCTCACCGAAGGCCCGTTCTGCCCCCGGCAGGCGCCGCGGCGACAGCCAGCGCCAAGGCGCGCGCGGCTGCAGCACCCAATGCCGGGCCGCGCGCCCCAGGGCCAGGGCCAGCGCCGAGGCCTGGCGCTGGTTGCCGGCCAGCCCGTCGGTCAATAACCAGGTTGCAGTGGTGGCGTCATTCTTCGCCGAAATGCTGTTTCGTTGCACAGATGCGGGTAATCCGTTCCGGGAGTGTCGATTTAGCGGCCGGGTCGAGACTCTACACTTCCGTCTCCCGATCACTTGCCCCAGCTTGGCAGCCCCATGGAGAAGAAGATGTCCAAGGTCCTCAGCGACGACGCCCTCGATCAGCTGTTCCGCAGCGCCCGCACCCACAACGTGCTCGGCGGCGAGATCAGCGAGGAGACCTTGCGCCAGCTCTACGACCTGACCAAGTGGGGGCCGACCAGCGCCAACGGTTCCCCGGCGCGGTTCGTGTTCGTGAAGTCGCCCGAGGCCAAGCAGAAGCTGCGCCCGGCGCTGTCGGAAGGCAACCTGGCCAAGACGATGGCCGCGCCGGTCACCGTGATCGTCGCCCACGACCTGGAGTTCTACGAAAAGCTGCCGTACCTGTTCCCGCACGACGACGCCCGCAGCTGGTTCGCCGGCAACGACGCGGCGATCAAGACCACCGCCTTCCGCAACGGCAGCCTGCAGGGCGCCTACCTGATCCTGGCCGCGCGTTCGCTGGGCCTGGACACCGGCGCGATGTCGGGCTTCGACAACGCCAAGGTCGACGAGGCGTTTTTCGCCGGCACCCGGATCAAGTCCAACTTCCTCATCAACCTCGGCCACGGCGACCACGACAAGCTGTTCCCGCGCTCGCCGCGGCTGCCGTTCGACGAGGCCGCGCGCATCGAATGATGCGTGCGCGCCGGCACGGTTCCGCGCTCGCGCCGCTTCGGCGCCGCGCGCGCCGGGCCATAGTGGTTCGAGCGACATGGCCGTACCCGCAACGCGTTACCCCGGATCCATCAACGAGCTCCACCACCAGCGTCCACCCGACGACATTTCGAGGAGATTTCCCATGAAGCGCATCCTGCTCGCCGCCGCCCTGGGCCTGGCGTTCGCCGGCGCCGCCAGCGCCGCCCCGGTCACCTACAAGATCGATCCGAACCACACCGACGTGATCGCCAGCTGGAGCCACTTCGGCTTCTCCAACCCGATCGCGCACTTCGGCAAGGTCGACGGCTCGATCACCTACGATCAGGCCAAGCCCTCGGCTTCGTCGGTGCAGGTGACCATCCCGCTCGACGGGCTGGATACGCACGTCGGCGATTTCGACGAGCACCTCAAGAGCGCCGACTTCTTCGACGCCGCCAAGTACCCGACCATCACCTTCAAGAGCACCAAGGTCGAAGCGGCCGGCGCCAACAAGCTGAAGGTCACCGGCGATCTGACCGTGCACGGCGTGACCAAGCCGGCGGTGCTCGACGTGAACGTCAACAAGGTCGGCGAGCAGCCGCTGGCCAAGCGCGCGGCGGCCGGCTTCGACGCCACCACCACGCTCAAGCGCAGCGAGTTCGGCATCGCCAAGTACGTGCCGAACGTCAGCGACGAGATCAAGATCCGCATCACCACCGAAGCGATCGTGCCGAAGAAGTAAGCGGCCTCGCGTGCCGGACGGCGTCGCCCGCGGGCGGCGCCGTTCGCGTTTTTGCGGGCATGAGCCGCCGCGTTGCGCGCTAAAATGGCGCGATGATCATTCAACGTTTTTCCCATGAGCGCGGGCGCGTCGGCGCCGACGGCACCGACAGCCTGCACGCGTTTTCCTCGGGCGCTTACTACGATCCGGCGTGGATGGGTTTCGGCGCGCTGCGCGTGTTGCGCGAAGTGCGGGCCGAGCCCGGCGCGGGATTGGCCGTGCACCGCTACGCGAATATGGACGTCTTCAGCTATGTGCTCGAAGGCGAGATGGGTTTCGAAGGCGCGGCGGGCTCGGAGTTCGGCGAGGCGGCCGAGAGCGGCGAGGTTGCGACCGGCATCGTGCGCGCCGGCGAGCTGCAATGGCTCGGCGCCGGCCACGGCATGCGCCATCGCGCGTTCAATCCGGCGGGCGACGCGCCGCTGCGTTTCCTGCAGATCTGGATCCAGCCCGACCGGCTCAACGCCCGCCCGGCGTATGCGCTGTCGCCGGTGCCCGCGGACGCGGACGGCTTCGTCCTGCGCGCCTCGCGCGACGCGGCCGAAGGCGGCCTGCCGGTGCGCCAGGACCTGCGCCTGTACTCGGCCGCGCTGGCGCCGCACGCCGACGCGCGGCGCGCGCTCGACGGCGGGCGCTGCTACTGGCTGCAACTCGTCGCCGGCAGCGCGCGGGCCAACGGCCGCGACCTGGCCGCGGGCGATGCGCTGGGGTTCGTCGCCGAAACCGGCGAACTGGCGCTGAGCGCGGGCGCGCAGGGCGCGCAGCTGCTGTGGCTGGAGCTGCCGCCACCGGCGTGAGCCCCGGAGCGCGGGTTTGGGCCCCGATCCGGCCGTTTCCGCCGCCCGAACCCGCGGATTTGCGCCGAACCGCCCGCCGGCGTCCACGCGCCGCCGCGCCGGCGCTGTTAAAATGCCCGCCCGCGTCGCCACTCGTCGTCCCGATCATGACCGCAGCCAACGCCCATCCCACCCAGGCCAACGCCGAACAGCGCTACACCGTCACCCGCGCGGACCTGCCGCTGAGCTGCCCGCTGCCGTCGATGGCGCTGTGGAACTCGCATCCGCGCGTGTACCTGCCGATCGAAGCCGAGCGCGAGTGCCAGTGCCCGTACTGCGGCGCGCACTACACCCTGGTCGACTGACCGCGCCGCCATGACTTCGCCGCAGCCGACCTCCACGCGCCGGCTGACGGCGATGCAGTTGCTGCCGGCGCTGGAGTCCGGCGGCGTCGAGCGTTCCACCCTGGAGATCGCCGACGCGCTGGTGCGCGCCGGCCATCGCGCGATCGTGGTCTCCGCCGGCGGCCGGCTGGTGCCGCGGCTGCTGCAACTCGGCGCCGAGCACATCGAGCTGCCGATCGGGCGCAAGTCGCCCTCGACCCTGCTGCACGCGTTCAAGCTGCGCCGCTGGATGACCGAACTCGGCGTCGACGTGCTGCACTTGCGGTCGCGCCTGCCGGCCTGGGTCGGCCTGCTGGCCTGGCGCGGCCTGCCCGAGCACGCGCGGCCGGCGTTGGTCAGCACCGTGCACGGGCTCAACTCGCCTTCGCGCTACAGCCAGGTGATGACCCGCGGCGAGCGGGTCATCTGCGTGTCCGACACCGTGCGCGACTACGTGCTGCAACATTATCCCGACACCGATCCGGCCAAGCTGCGGGTGGTGCCGCGCGGCATCGACCCGGCCGCGTTCCCGCATGCGCCGTGGCCCGACCGCGAAGCGCGCGCCTGGGCCGCCGCCGAGCATCCGCAACTGCGCGGCGACGGCCCGCTGCTGTTGCTGCCCGGCCGCGGCACGCGCCTGAAAGGCCATGCCGACGGCCTGCAACTGTTGGCCGACCTGCGCGCCGACGGCCGCGACGCGCGGCTGTGGCTGCCGGGCGCGCGCGAGCCAGGGCGCGAGGACTACATCGAGGAGATGCACGGCCTCGCGCAGCAGCTCGGCATCGCCGACGCGGTCGCGTTCACTGCGCCGACTGACGCGATCGCGCGCGCCTACGCCGCCAGCGACCTGGTGCTGCAACTCTCGCGCAAGCCCGAAGCCTTCGGCCGCACCGTGGTCGAGGCGCTGTCGTGCGGCCGCCCGGTGCTGGGCTGGAACCACGGCGGCGTCGGCGAATTGCTGACGCGGCTGCAAGCGCGCGGCGCGGTCGCGCCGTTCGACCCGCAGGCGCTGCGCGAGCGCGCTTGCGAATTGCTAACGCACGCGCCCGCGCCAGTGGATACGATGGCGTTTTCCTTGCGGGCGATGCAGGAGGCCACGCTTGCCGTCTATGCCGAACTCGTCGATGCCTGAGCCGGCCGCTTCGGTCGCGACGCAAACGCCGCCGAGCGGCGCCGCTCCGCCGCAGGAGATCGCCGGCTGGCGCTGGGCGCCGGTCTGGGTGTTGGCCTACGTCGCGCTGCTGTTCGCGCCGGGCTTCGCCGAGACGGTGCTGAGCCTGGGCGCGCTGACCATGCTGGTGAAGCTGGCGCTGGGGCGCATGCGCACCGGCCCGCGTTTGCTCAGCGACGCGGCCTGGGCGCTGACCAGCGCCTTGTTCGCCGCGTACTGGCTGCCGGAACTGGTCTCCGCGATCGACGCGGTCGACCCCGCGCGCGCGTTGCGCGAAGCCGCGGTCGACCTGCGCTATCTGCCGTTCCTGTGGCTGGTCGCCGCGGCGGTGGCCTCGGCGCGCGGACGCCGCATCACCTTCGGCGGGCTGGCGCTGATCCTCGCGGTCTGGACCGTCGACGCCTTGCTGCAGGCGCTGCTTGGCGGCCTCGAAAGTCCCTTGTTCCAGGCCATCGACGCGGCCAAGCATGCGATCAGCGGCCACGGCATGTGCACCGCGGCCGAACTGGCGCTGGTCGACCGGCTCGGCGGCGTGCTCGGCCCGTGCAATCTCAAGCTCGGCCAGGTCATCGCCAGCTTCTCGCCGTTCCTGCTCTACGCCGCCGGCCGCCGTTTCGGCGTGGCCGGCTGGCTGGTGGCGACCGCGCTGACCGGCGTGGTGGTGGTGCTGGCCGGTTCGCGCGCCTCGTGGATCACTTTCGCCCTGGTGCTGCTGCTCAGCGGCTGGCGCCTGCTCGGCTGGCAGAAGCTGCTGGCCTTGTTCGCCTGCGGCCTGATCGCGCTGGTGGTGCTCGACCGCGCCTCGCCGCAGGTGCACGAGCGGCTGGTGCGCACCGCGCACATCGTCAGCGGCGATGGCTCCGGCGTCGACGACGCGCTGTCGGGGCGCGCGCGGATCTGGCGCGCGGCCGGCTGCATGATCGCCGAGCACCCGCTCAACGGCGTCGGCGCGCGCGGCTTCCGCGAAGCCTTCCCGGCCTGCGATCCGACGCCGGGCGTCAACACGTCCTGGGGTTACGGCCCGGCCCTGCACGCGCACCAGTTGGTGCTGGAAGTGTTGAGCGAAACCGGCGCGTTCGGCCTGCTGTTGTGGCTGGCCGGCATGGCCCTGGCCTGGCGCGCGTGGGCGGTCGCCGATGCGCAGGCGCGCGAACGCGCGCGTCCGGCGATGGTCGCGCTGGCGGTCACGGTGTTCCCGCTGAACACCCATCTGGCGTTCTATTCGACGTTCTGGGGCGGGCTGACGTTGTTGCTGGCGGCGTTGTACGCGGGCAGTTTGCTGGCCCAGCCACGTAGCGAGTAGCCCCCTGCAGGAGCGGCGCGAGCCGCGACCGCGAAACCTCGCTTGCGTCGTATGCGCGATGTCGCGGTCGCGGCTCGCGCCGCTCCTACAAGGGGCTGCGGCGGTTATCGCGGCTGCTTGTAGGGCGAGACCATGCCTTCCGGCCGGCGCTTGAAGCGCCGGTGGATCCACAGGTACTGCGTCGGCGCCTGCCGCACCATCGCTTCGATCTGGGCGTTGACCCGCGCGCTGTCGGCGGTGGCGTCGCTGGAAGGGAAGTCCGGCAGCGGCGCGCCGACGCGCAGCACGTAGTCGGCGCCTTCGCGGCGATGGAAGAACGGCACCACCGCGCAGCCGGCCACGCGCGCGAACTGGTGGGTCGCGGTGATGGTCGCCGCCGGCACGCCGAAGAACGGCGCGAACACGGTTTCCTTGCCGCGCATGTCCTGGTCCGGCGCGTACCACAGGAAACCGCCCTGCTTGAGGTGGCGCATCGCCGGGCGGATTTCCTCGTTGGTGAACATGGCCGCGGCGTAGCGCAGGCGGCCGCGCTTGACCGCCCATTCCATGACCGGGTTGCGGTGCTTGCGGTACATGCCGGCCAGCGGCAGCCGGTCGCACATCAGCCGGCCGCACATTTCCAGGGTCATGAAGTGGCCCGACACCATCAGCACGCCGCGGCCGGCGGCGCGGACTTCGTCGAGCAGCTCGACGCCCTCGATCCGCACCGTGCGCCGCATCGGTTCGACCCCGCCCCACCACGCGCGGGCGAATTCGAAGAAGCCGATGCCGAGGTCGCGGAAGCTCTCGCGCAGCAGCGCTTCGCGCTCGGCTTCGCTTTTTTCGGGGAAGCACAGGGCCAGATTGATCCGCGCCGCGCGCCGGCGGGTGCCGGCGACGCGCAGCGCGAACGCGCCGATCAGCGCGCCGAGCGCGCGTTGCAGGCCCCACGGCAGGCGCGCGCCGGCGCACATGACGGCCAGCGCCAGCCACATCGGCCACAGCCGCGGCGACAGCAGGGAAGGACGGGGGGGCAGGGCGGGTTCGGCCATGCCGGTAGTTTATTCGCTGCGGACATGAATGCCCGTGCATGCGAGCGCCAGCGACGGCGATGGGCGCTGAAGATCGCGACGCGCGCCCTGCGCAAACCGTACCCATGCCCGCCCGTTCGCGCCGCCTGCACCCCGAACCGGCGCCGCAGCCTTTATCCTTGGCGGCATGCGGAAGGATTTGATCGAGCGCCTGTTGCGCGGCCTGTATTCGGTCGCCCTGTACCTGTTGGCTCCGGTCACGGTCTATCACCTGATCTGGCGCGGCTTCCGCCAGCCCGCGTATTTCCAGCGCTGGCTCGAGCGCTACGCGATCTACCGCGGCCCGGCGCAGACCCGTACGCTGTGGCTGCACGCGGTCTCGGTCGGCGAGGTCAATGCCGCGATTCCGCTGGTGAACGCGCTGCGCCGCGGCCGCCCGGACCTGCGCCTGCTGGTGACCACGATCACCCCGACCGGCTCGGACCGCGCGCGCGCGGCCTGGGGCGATTCGGTCGAGCACGTGTACCTGCCGTACGACCTGCCCGGTGCGGTCGGCCGCTTCCTCAAGCATCACCAGCCCTGCGCCGCGCTGATCATGGAAACCGAGCTGTGGCCGAACCTGCTGTTCGGCTGCCGCGACCGCGGCATTCCCGCCTACATCCTCAACGCGCGCCTGTCGGAACGCTCGCTGCGCGGTTACCGGGTGCTGGCGCCGCTGGTGAGCCGCGCGCTGCGCACGGTGCGCGCGGTGGCCGCGCAGTCGCGCGCCGACGGCGAGCGCTTCGTCGAGCTCGGCGCCGATCCGCAGCAAGTGGTGGAGACCGGCAACCTCAAGTTCGACGTCAGCGTGCCCGATTCGCTGGAAGCCTTCGCCCAGGAATGCCACCGCCATACCGGCGAGCGCCCGGTGTGGATCGCCGCGAGCACCCACGAAGACGAGGAAGCGGTGACCGTGGCCATGCACCGGCGCCTGCGCGAGCGCTTCCCGGGCCTGCTGCTGCTGTGGGCGCCGCGCCATCCCGAGCGCTTCCGCATCGTCGCCGAGAACGCGCGCAGCGCCGGCTGGCAGGTATCGACGCGTTCGCGCGCGCGCTGGCCGCAGCCGGGCGACGACGTGTTCGTGATCGACACCCTCGGCGAGCTGATGAGCTTCTACGCCTGCGCCGACGTCGCCTTCGTCGGCGGCAGCCTGCAGGCGATCGGCGGGCACAACCTGCTCGAACCGGCTGCGACCGGCACCGCCATCGTCACCGGCCCGCACCTGCACAACTTCGTCGAGATCGCCCAGCGCCTGGACGACGCCGGCGCGCTGCGCATCGGCCAGGACGCCGAGCAGGTCGAAGCGGCGGTGGAGCGCTTGCTGGCCGATCCGGACGAGCGCGCGCAGATGGTCGCCGCCGGCCGCGCGCTGGTGGAAACCGGACGCGGCGCGCTGGTGCGGACGATGGCGTTGTTGCAGCCGGCGTTGCCGCCGGTGGCGCGATAGGCGCCGCGCAGGACGCGGTCGGCAGCGCCGATCCTGCGGACCTGGCCGGCAAGCGCCGATCCTTGTTCAACCGATCGCGGCTACAGGAAGCAAGCGCATGGACATGCAAGCCGAGCTGTTGAGTCCTCCGAGCAACTACGCCGTCGTGCAGTTGCCGCACAGGAACTACCCTGGCGTCGTCGTGCAGGGAGATTCGCTGAACACGCTATGCCGGGACGTGGCGGATTTGAAGCGGCTGCTTGAGGCGAAGGATCTGGAGGCGTTGGCCGACGAAATCGAATACCTGTACGAACGATTGTCCGAGGTGCGGGCCCACTACGAGCGGGTTTGCGCGGAGCGCGGCATCGGCTTGCCGTACTCTTAGCGGCGCGTCGATCCCGTCGTTCGCGCTGCCGGTGAAAGCAGCGCCGCGTGCAAAGAAAAACCGCCGGACATGCCGGCGGTTTTTCGTTTGCGGCGCGATGCGATCGCGCCTCAGCGCATCGTCGGCGGCGGCGCCAGACTGGTCGCGGCGTCGGCCGACAACAGACGGTTCACGTCCTGCACGTCGCTGATGTCGAGCGAACCGGCCGACTGCTCCAGCAGCAGACGGTTGAGCAGGAAGTTGTACTTGGACTGGGCGTAGGCCTGCTGCGCCTGCAGCAGGGTGCGCTGGTTGTTCAACACGTCCAGCACGGTGCGGGTGCCGACTTCCAGGCCGACCTGCGAGGCGTCGTACGCGGCCTGCGCGGAGACCACCGCGAGGCGGCGCGCTTCGACTTCGCTGATGCCGGCGACGAGGTTCTGGTAGGCGCTGCGGGTGCTGCGCACCAGCTGGCGGCGCTGCTGTTCGTACACGTCCTGGGCGGCGTCGCGGCGGGCCAGGGCCTGGCGCACGCCGGACTGGATCGAGCCGCCGGCGTACAGCGGGATCGACAGGACCACGCCGATGCTCGGGCCGTGGCTGGAGCTGCCCGGCAAGCCGAAGGTGTTGCCCATGACCGAGCGCTCGCTCCAGGTCGCGGTGTCGCCGTAGCTGCCGTTCAACGACAGCGTCGGCCAGTGCCCGGCGCGCGCGGTCGCCACGTCGATGTCGGCCGATTCCACCGCCAGCTTCTGCGCGTGCAGCGCCGGATTGGTGGCGATCGCGTTGTCGACCCAGGCGTCGACCTGCTGGCTTTCCGGCAGGCTCGGCTTGAAGTCGGCCGGCAAGGCCTTGAGCGTGGTCACCGGCTGGCCGGTGATCTGGCTCAGCGCCTGGTAGTTATCTTCGACCGTGTTGCGCGCGATGATCGTCTGCGCGCGCGCGTTGTCGTACTGGGCGCGCGCTTCGTGCACGTCGGTGATCGGCGCCAGGCCGACTTCCAGGCGCTTGGTGGTGTAGTCGAACTGCTTCTGCAGCGCGGTTTCCGACGCCACCGTCGCGGCCAGGTTCTCCAGCGCGACCAGCACGTTGAAGTAGGCCTGCGAGGTGCGCACGATCAGGTCCTGGCCGGCCGACTCGAAGGTGTAGTCGGAGGCTTCGCTGAGCTTGTTCTGGCTCTGCAGGCCCTTGATGTAGGAGCGGTTGTACAGCACCTGGCTGGCGCTGAGGCCGTAATTGCGCGTGGTGCTGTCGCTGGTGATGCCGGTGCCGCGCGGAACCACCGGGGCGGTCGGGTCGCTCGGATCGCGGGCGCCGCTGGCTTCGCTCTCGTTGCGGCTGCGGGTCAGCCGGGCTTCGCCGGACAGCGACGGCAGCAGGCGCGCGCGCGCCTGGACGCGGTTTTCCTTGGTCGCCAGCCGGTTCGACTCGGCCTGGGCCAGCGTCGGGTCGCTCTGCCGCGCCTGTTCGTAGGTCTGCAACAGGTCTTCGGCGGACGCGGCGGCCGGCAGCAGGCCGAGAACGAGGGCAAGAACGAGCGGACGGCGGATCATGCGGCTTCCTTGGACTTGCATGTTTTGATGGGTCCGCATGCTGGCACGCGGGCTCTTACGGTGGGCTGACGCGCAACTGACAGGGCGGTCAGAACTCGAAGGCGGGCGCGGGCGCGGCGCCTTGCAAGTAACTTAGATCGGTTTCGAACAACGATTGGATGCGCGCGGCGTTGACTTCGTTGCGCTCGCCGCCGCCGACCAGGACCGCTTCCATCGCCGGCGAGCGGCCGCGGACCACGAACAGGCGCCCGCCCGGTTGCAGCCACTGCAGCCACTGCGGCGGAATCTGCGCGACCGCGCCGGTGACGCAGATCGCGTTGAAACGGCGGTCGGTGCTGTAGTTCAGCGCGTCGGCGTCGATGACCTGGGCGTTGAGCACGGTCTGCGCCGACAGGCGCTCGCGCGCGGCGGCGGCCAGGTCCGGGTGGATCTCCAGGCTGACCACTTCGCGCGCCAGCCGGCCCAGGCAGGCGGTCAGGTAGCCGCTGCCGGTGCCGATTTCCAGCACGTCGTCGGTGGGGTTCACGCCCAGCGACTGCAGGGTGCGGCCTTCCATGACCGGCTTCATCATGAATTCGCCGTGGCCCAGCGGCAGGGCCAGGTCGGTGTAGGCGAGGTTCTTGTGCGCGTCGGCGACGAAGGCTTCGCGCGGCAGCTCCGCCAGCACATCGAGCACGCGCGGGTCGAGCACGTCCCAGGGCCGAACCTGTTGTTCGACCATCGTTTCTCGGGCCTTGGCGTAATCGATCGTAGTCATGTCGTATCTGCGGAATTCGTGCGCGGGGAACCGCCAATTCTACCGGGACCGCGCGCCCCGGCGGGGAAAAAGAATTAACCAGCGCGGTCGGTGGGCTTAGTGCCGAAAGTCATCAGAACTCCTGGCAGGGCGCGCACTTACGTTCGCGGCGGGGGCGTCGGTGCGGGCGCCAGACCCGGCACAGTCAGCGCTCGCGCCGGGCATAAGCGCGCAGGAACATGTCCACCGACGCCTCCAGGTGGGCGCGGGTTTCGGCCGCGCCGGGCAGCGGATAGCCCAGCATCAGCAGGGCGTACGGCTCGCCCTTGAGCACGGCGAAGAACTGGCGCGAGGCGGTGTCGGCGTCGGCCAGCTCGAGCTCGCCGGTCTCGGCCCGGCGCCGCAGCAGGCCGGCGAATTCGTCGTGCAAACGTTGCGGACCGACGTCCCAGAACAGCTGCGCCAGCGGCGACTGGTCGAGCTGCGGCGTGCACAGCAGGCGGTGGATGCGGATCGCTTCGGGCGCGGCGGCCATCTCGAAGAAGGCCCGGGCGATCGCCAGCAGGCGCTCGCGCAGCGGCGTGCCGGGCTCGGGCGCGAACAGCTGCGGCGGCAGGTGCTGCTCGCAATGGGCGCGCACGGCGGCCGCGAACAGCGTCTCTTTGTCGCCGAAATGGCTGTAGACGGTGAGCTTCGAGACGCCGGCCTCGGCCGCGATCTGATCCATGCTGACGCCGTCGTAGCCGTCGATCAGGAACAGCCGCTTGGCGGCTTCGAGGATGGCGTTGCGCTTGCTGAGGTCCTTGGGCCGGCCGGGGCCGGCCGGCTTCTGCGCGGCCGACGAAGCCGCGGTCGCGTCGGCCGGCTTCTGACCGGCGGCGTCGGAGGGACTGGAGGGGCGGGGGGAGACCATGCTTGAATACTGGACTATCGGGTTTGATATTTATACAGTACTGACGAGTACATTAATTCTCTTAGAGGCCGTCCGCAATGCGCAGCCGGATTTTTTCCGCCTCCACCCCTATCTTGCCGGCTTTCTTCTCGCCTGCCGCGACGGGCGCCCGCCCATTGTGGCTGGCCGCGGCCCTGGGCCTGGCGCTCAGCGCCTGCGGCGGCGCCAAGCCGGCGGCCGAAAGCGCCCGCCCGGTGCTGGTGGCCAAGCCCAGCGGCGCGGTGACCGCCGTGTCGGCCTACGCCGGCGAGGTCCGCGCCCGCGAGGAGAGCCCGTTGTCGTTCCGGGTCGCCGGCAAGCTGGTCGAACGCAAGGTCGACGTCGGCGCCCATGTGACCGCCGGGCAGGTGCTGGCGGTGCTCGACCCGGGCGACCTCGACGCCCAGACCCGCGCCGCCCAGGCGCAACTGGCCGCGGCCGAAGCCGAGTATGCCCGCGCCCGCGCCGATCAGGTCCGCTACGACCAGTTGGCCAAGGACCAGTTGGTCAGCCGCTCGACCCGCGACGCCCAGGACGCCCAGGCCAAGGCCGCGCAGGGCCAGCTCAATTCGGCCCGGGCCAATTGGGAAGTCGCGCGCAACCAGTCGGCGTATTCGCAACTGCGCGCGCCGGCCAACGGGGTCATCGCCAGCCGCAGCGCCGAGGCCGGGCAGGTCGTCGCCGCCGGCCAGCAGGTGTTCGCGCTGGCCGCCGACGGCACCCGCGAGATCGCCTTCGCCGTGCCCGAGGGCGCGATCGCCGCGTTCAAGCCGGGCCAGCAGGTGCAGGTGGAACTGTGGTCGCAGCCGGGCCAGCGTTGGCCGGGGCGGGTGCGCGAAGTCGCGCCGGCGGCCGATCCGGCCTCGCGCACGTACGCGGCGCGGGTCACCGTCGACGCGCCGGCCGGCAGCCTCGAACTGGGCCAGAGCGCGCGCATCTACCAGGCCGATCCGGCCGCCTCGGGCCTCAGCGTGCCGCTGGCCGCGGTGCAGAAGACGCCGCAGGGCACCGCCGTGTTCGTCGCCGATCCGCGCGCCGGCACGGTCAAGCTCAAGCCCATCGCGACCGGTCCGTACGGGCCCGAGCGGGTGCCGGTGCGTTCGGGCCTGAGCGCGAACGAATGGGTCGTGGTCGCCGGCGGGCATCTGCTGCGCGACGGCCAGAAGGTGCAGCCGGTGGATCGCGAGAACCATCCGGTGGAGCGGTGAACGCCGCCGCGCCTGCGCTTCGCGTGCGGCCGCATCGCTGCGCCGCTTCCGTGTCCGGCCCGGTCGCCCCCGCGCGACCGCGCGCCACGCCCTAACGAGTCGATTCCATGCGCTTCAATCTTTCCGAGTGGGCGCTGCGCCACCGCAGCCTGATCGTCTACGCGATGCTGGTGCTGGCCGTGGCCGGCGCGATGTCCTACCTGCGCCTGGGCCGCAGCGAAGACCCGGCCTTCACCTTCAAGGTCATGGTGGTGCGAACGCTGTGGCCGGGCGCCACCGCCGAGCAGGTCTCGCGCCAGGTCACCGAGCGGATCGAAAAGAAGCTCATGGAGACCGGCCAGTACGAGTTCATCCGCTCCTACTCGCGCGCCGGCGAGTCGCAGGTGATCTTCGCGGCCAAGGACTCGATGCGCTCCGCCGACATCCAGCCCTTGTGGTACCAGGCGCGCAAGAAGATCGGCGACATCCGCCCGACCTTGCCCGAGGACATCGTCGGCCCGTTCTTCAACGACGAGTTCGGCGACACCTTCGGCAACATCTACGCGCTGACCGGCGAGGGCTTCGACTACGCCGTGCTCAAGGACTACGCCGACCGCGTGCAGCTGGCGCTGCAAAGCCAGCCCGACGTCGGCAAGATCGAACTGTTCGGCGTGCAGGACGAAAAGATCTGGGTCGAGCTGTCGAACGTGAAGCTGTCCACGCTCGGCGTTCCGGCGCAGGCGGTGCAGGACGCGCTGAACCAGCAGAACGCGCTGGTGCCGGCCGGCTTCTTCGAAACCCCGTCCAGCCGCGTGCCGATCCGGGTCGGCGGCCAGTTCGCCTCGGTCGAGCAGATCCGCAACTTCCCGATCCGCGTCGGCGACCGCACCTTCCGCCTCGGCGACGTGGCCGAAGTGCGCCGCGGCTTCGCCGACCCGCCGCAGCCGCGCATGCGCTTCATGGGCGAGGACGCGATCGGCATCGGCGTGTCGATGAAGCAGGGCGGCGACATCCTCAAGCTCGGCAAGACGCTCGAGGCCGAATTCGCGCGCCTGCAGAAGACCCTGCCGGCCGGCATGCAGTTGCGCAAGGTCGCCGACCAGCCCGCGGCGGTGGAAGAATCGGTCGGCGAGTTCGTGCGGGTGCTGGCCGAAGCGGTGGGGATCGTGCTGCTGGTGAGCTTCTTCTCGCTCGGCCTGCGCACCGGTCTAGTCGTGGCCTTGTCGATCCCGTTGGTGCTGGCGATGACCTTCGCGGTCATGGACTTCTTCGGCGTCGGCCTGCACAAGATTTCGCTAGGCGCGCTGGTGCTGGCGCTGGGGCTGTTGGTCGACGACGCGATCATCGCGGTCGAGATGATGGCGATCAAGATGGAGCAGGGCTACAGCCGCCTGCGCGCGGCCGCGTTCGCCTGGGACAGCACCGCGTTCCCGATGCTGACCGGCACCCTCATCACCGCCGCCGGCTTCCTGCCGATCGCCACCGCCGCGTCGAGCACCGGCGAGTACACCCGTTCGCTGTTCGAGGTGGTGACCATCGCGCTGTGCGTGTCGTGGATCGCCGCGGTCGCGTTCATTCCGTTCCTCGGCGACAAGCTGCTGCCGGATTACGGCCACGCCGCGGCGCCGCCCAAGCCCGGTTCGCTGGCCGCGCGCTGGAACGGCCTGCGCGAAGGCCTGGCCCGCCGCGTGCCGGCGCTGAGCGAGGTCATTGCGCCGAAGCCGGCGATCGACGGCCATGCCCACGATCCGTACGAATCGAAGTTCTATGTGCGTTTTCGCGGCTGGGTGCTGTGGTGCGTGCGCCGGCGCTGGCTGGTGATCGCGGTGACCGTGGCCGCGTTCGTCGGTTCGATCTTCCTGTTCCGTTTCGTGCCGCAGCAGTTCTTCCCCGACTCGGTGCGGCCGGAACTGATGATCGACATGGAACTGGCCGAAGGCGCCTCGCTGCGCCAGACCGCCGAGCAGGCCGCGCGCCTGGAGGCGATGCTCAAGCAGCGCAAGGACGTGGCGAACTACGTCGCCTACGTCGGCACCGGTTCGCCGCGCTTCTATCTGCCGCTCGACCAGCAGCTGCCGGCGGCGAACTTCGCCCAGTTCGTGCTGATGCCGAAGGACCTGAAGGCGCGCGAGACCCTGCGCAGCTGGATCATCCAGGACGTGGCGCCGCGCTTCCCCGAGCTGCAACTGCGCGTGACCCGCCTGGAGAACGGCCCGCCGGTCGGCTATCCCGTGCAGTTCCGCGTCTCCGGCGAGCACATCGACCAGGTCCGCAAGATCGCCTATCGGGTGCAGGAAAAGATCCGCGAGAACGCGCACGTCGCCAACGTCAACCTGGACTGGGACGAGCCGAGCAAGGTGGTGCGCCTGCAGGTCGACCAGGAGCGCGCGCGCGCCTTGGGGATCAGCTCGGCGCAGCTGTCGCAGTTCCTGTCCAGCTCGCTGTCGGGTTCGCACATCAGCACCTACCGCGAAAGCAACCGCCTGATCGAGATGCTGCTGCGCGGGCCGGGCGAGGAGCGCATCCAGCTCGACATGCTCGGCAACCTGATGGTGCCGACCAGCAACGGCCGCAGCGTGCCGCTGACCCAGATCGCGACCCTGGAGTACGGCTTCGAGGAAGGCATCATCTGGCACCGCGACCGCCTGCCGACCATGACCGTGCGCGCCGACATCTACGACGGCACCCAGCCGGCGACGGTGATGGCGCAGATTTCGCCGACCCTGGACGGTCTGCGCGCGCAGTTGCCGTACGGCTATTCGATCAACGTCGGCGGCAGCGTCGAGGATTCCGCGCGCGGGCAGAAGTCGATCAACGCCGGCATGCCGCTGTTCCTGTTCGTGGTGTTCACCCTGCTGATGCTGCAGCTGCGCAGTTTCTCGCGCGCGTTCATGGTGCTGCTGACCGCGCCGCTGGGCCTGATCGGGGTGACCTTGTTCCTGCTGGTGTTCCGGGTGCCGTTCGGGTTCGTGGCGATGCTCGGCACGATCGCGTTGGCCGGCATGATCATGCGCAACTCGGTGATCCTGGTCGATCAGATCGAGCAGGACCGGGCCGAAGGCCACGAGCCGTGGAAGGCGATCGTCGACGCGACCGTGCGCCGGTTCCGCCCGATCGTGCTGACCGCGCTGGCGGCGATCCTGGCGATGATCCCGCTGTCGCGCAGCGCGTTCTTCGGGCCGATGGCGGTGGCGATCATGGGCGGGCTGATGGTGGCGACCGCGCTGACCTTGCTGTTCCTGCCGGCGTTGTATGCGGCTTGGTTCAAGGTGAAGGTGCCGGAGCGGGACTGAGCGCCGCCGCGGGTTCCCGAGCCCGCTTGCGAGCCGATGGCTCGCAAGCGGGAGAGGGGCTTCAAATCAAGCGTGTTCCACGCTGAAAGCCAACGTCGCCTCGATCGCCCGCTTCCACCCCGCATAAAGCTTCTCGCGCTCCGCCTCCAACATCTTCGGCTCGAAGCTGCGCTCCACCTGCCACTGCTGCGCGATCTGCTCGCGGCTGTCCCAGAACCCGACCGCCAAGCCAGCCAGATACGCCGCGCCCAGCGCCGTCGTCTCGTTGATCCGCGGCCGCTCCAGCGCCACGTTGAGGATGTCGGCCTGGAACTGCGCGGTGAAATCGTTGGCAATCGCGCCGCCGTCGGCGCGCAGCGAGGTCAGCTCGATTCCGGAATCGGCCTGCATCGCGCTGAGCACGTCGCGGGTCTGGTACGCCAGCGATTCGAGCACGGCGCGGATGAAATGCTCCTTGCTGGTGCCGCGCGTCAGGCCGAACATCGCCCCGCGCACGTCGCTGCGCCAGTACGGCGCGCCGAGGCCGACGAAGGCGGGAACGAAATAGACGCCTTCGGTCGAACGCGCGCGTTCGGCGTAGGCCTGCGAATCGCCGGCCTTGCCGAGCATGCGCAGGCCGTCGCGCAGCCACTGCACCGCCGAGCCGGCGACGAAGATGCTGCCTTCCAGCGCGTACTCGACCTTGCCGTCGACGCCCCAGGCGATCGTGGTCAGCAGGCCGTTGTCCGAGCGCACCGCCTTCTCGCCGGTGTTCATCAGCAGGAAGCAGCCGGTGCCGTAGGTGTTCTTGGCCATGCCGGCCTCGAAGCAGGCCTGGCCGAACAGCGCGGCCTGCTGGTCGCCGGCGACGCCGCAGATCGGCACCGAGTTGTTGAAGAAATGGCGCGCCCCGGTGTGGGCGTAGACCTCGCTGCTGGAACGCACTTCCGGCAGCATCGACGCCGGCACGCCGAGCATCTCCAGCAGCTCCGGACACCACTGGCGCTTGTGGATGTCGTACATCAGCGTGCGCGAGGCGTTGGAGTAGTCGGTGACGTGGGCCTTGTTCTCCGACAGGTTCCAGATCAGCCAGGTGTCGATGGTGCCGAACAGCAGATCGCCGCGCTCGGCCTTGGCCCGCGCGCCTTCGACGTTGTCGAGGATCCACTTGACCTTGGTTCCGGAGAAATACGCGTCGATCAGCAGGCCGGTGCGTTCGCGCACGAGTTCTTCGTAGCCGTCGGCCTTGAGCTGCTCGCAGATCTGCGCGGTCTGGCGCGATTGCCACACGATCGCGTTGTGCACCGCCTGGCCGGTGTGGCGGTCCCACACCACCGTGGTTTCGCGCTGGTTGGTGATGCCGATGCCGGCGATCTGCGAGGCGCTGATCTGGGCCTTGGTCATGACCTCGATCGCGGTGGTCTGCACGCTGGCGAGAATCTCGCGCGGGTCGTGCTCGACCCAGCCCGGGCGCGGAAAGAACTGCTCGAACTCGCGCTGCGCCGTCCCGACGATGCTGCCGTCGCGGTCGAACAGCATGGCGCGCGAGCTGGTGGTGCCTTGGTCGATGGCGAGGATGTAGCGCTTGGTCATGGTGAGCCGCCGGAGTAGGAGTTAGCGGATGGAAGTCGGGAGGCAGAGACAGCTTTGGGACGAGGATAGGGGAGACGCACGCGTTCGCTGACGCCGGTCCGCTCTCGCCTAGCCGTAGACCGCCTGGAACGCGAACGCCCCCAGCAGCGCGCCGACGATCGGCGCGACCACCGGCACCCACGCATAACCCCAGTCCGAACCGCCCTTGCCGGCGATCGGCAGCAGCGCGTGGGCCAGGCGCGGGCCGAGATCGCGCGCGGGGTTGATCGCGTAGCCGGTGGGGCCGCCGAGCGACATGCCGATCACCACCACCAGCAGGCCGACGCCGAGCGGGCCCATGCCGGGCGCCAGGGTGTTGGCGCCGATCGCGAGCGCGCCGAAGGTCAGGGCGAAGGTGCCGATGACTTCGGTCAGCACGTTGGCCTTGGTGTCGCGGATCGCCGGGGCGGTGCAGAAGATCGCGCGCTTGAGTTCGGGATCGTCGCTGACCCGCCAATGCGCCAGGTACGCGAGCCATACCAGGGTCGCGCCGGCGAACGCGCCGGCGACCTGGGCGACGACGAAGCCGGGCACCACCGCCCACGACAGCTTGCCGATCGCGGCCAGCGCCACGGTCAGCGCCGGATTCATGATCGCGCCACTGGTCGGTCCGGCGATGTAGATGCCGATCAGCACCGCCAGGCCCCAGGCCGCGGTGATCACGCCCCAGCCGGCGCCTTGCGCCTTGGACTTGTTCAACAAGGCGCCGGCGACCACGCCGTTGCCGAGCAGGATCAGCATCGCGGTGGCGATGAACTCGCTGAGGTATTGCGACATCGGTGTGGCCATTACGGTGGGTCTCCTGGAGTCGCGATTGCGTCAGCGTAGTGGGTCTCTACCTGTAGGAGCGGCGCGAGCCGCGACCGCGAATCCGCAACCACGCCGAAAGCTCTCGCCGGGCGAAAGACGCGCATGCGGAAGGAGGCGTCGTGGTTGCGGATTTGCGGTCGCGGCTCGCGCCGCTCCTACAGGATGCTGCGGCGATCATGCGCGTTGGGCGATGTAGCGCTGCAAGGCCTCGCGCCCCGCCGCATCGAAACGCAGGCCGAGCTTGGAGCGCCGCCACAGGATGTCCTCGGCCGTGCGCGCCCATTCGAAGTCGATCAGATAATCCGCTTCGGCCTGGTACAGATCGGAGCCGAAGCGTTCGCCGAGGTCTTCCAGGCGCGAGCAGCTCTCGACGATGCGCAGCGCGCGGCTGCCGTAGTTGCGGCACAGGCGATAGGCCAGGCCGTCCGGCAGCCACGGCCGGCGCAGGCTGAAATCCTCGAAAAAGGCCTCGAAATCGGCGTTCGGCAAGTCGCCGCCGGGCAGTTTCGAGGCGCCGGTCCAGGCCGGGCGGCGGTTGTCCAGCAGCGGCGCCAGGGTGTCGCAGGCTTCTTCGGCGAGCTTGCGCGCGGTGGTGATCTTGCCGCCGAACACGCTCAGCAGCGGCGCGCCGTCGCGGTTGAGGTCGAGCACGTAGTCGCGGGTGATTTCCGAGGCCTTGTCGCTGTCGTCGTCGAGCAGCGGACGCACGCCGCTGTAGGTCCAGACCACGTCCTCGGCCAGCACCGGGCGCTGGAAATAGCGCGCCGCGGCGGCGCACAGATAGTCGATTTCGGCGCTGGAGATGCGCGGCGCCGACGGGTCCTCGCGGTAGTCGACGTCGGTGGTGCCGATCAGGGTGTAGTCGTGTTCGTACGGAATCGCGAACACGATGCGGCGGTCGGGCTGCTGGAAGATGTAGGCGTGGTCGTGTTCGAACAGGCGCGGCACGACGATGTGGCTGCCCTTGATCAGGCGCAGGCTGCGCTTGTGCTCGACTCGGGCGACGCGGTCGAGGAAGCTCGCCGCCCACGGGCCGGTGGCGTTGACCAGCGCGCGCGCGCGGACCGTGCTGACGGTGCCGTCGGCGCTGCGCAACTGCGCCTGCCAGTGTTGATCCGCGCGTTCGGCCGACACGCAGGCGGTGCGCACGTGCACCGCCGCGCCGCGTTCGGCCGCGTCCATCGCGTTGAGCACGCACAGCCGCGCGTCCTGCACCCAGGCGTCGGAATAGACGAAGCCGCGGGTGAATTCCTCGCGCAGGGCGCGGCCGGCGATGTGCTTGCGCAGGTTGACCGAGCGCGAGCCCGGCAGGTCGCGGCTGCGGCGCCCGCCGAGGCGGTCGTACAGGAACAGGCCGATGCGGATCATCCAGGCCGGGCGCAGATGCGGCTGGTGCGGCAGCACGAAGCGCAGCGGCCAGATGATGTGCGGGGCCATGCGCAGCAGGCGCTTGCGCTCGGCCAAGGCCTTGCCGACCAAGGCGAATTCGAACTGCTCCAGATAGCGCAGGCCGCCGTGGATGAGCTTGGTGCTGGCGCTGGAGGTGTGCGAGGCGATGTCGTCGCGCTCGCACAGGATCACGCTCAGGCCGCGTCCGGCCGCGTCGCGCGCGATCGCCGCGCCGTTGATGCCGCCGCCGACGATGAGCAGGTCGGCCGTGGGTGCTTCTTGCTCGGTCATGCGGCTTCGGTCATGCGGTGGCGGATCGTGATGCGTCGACAGGGGCTGTCCCGCGTTGGGCTGCGGGCCGCATGAGACTGGCCCAGGTCGCTTCGCGATCATGGCACAGCGGGTTCGGGCGATTGTTGCTTGGGTTCACATCAATGGCGGGTGAGGAATCGATGTCGGCCGGGCCGGCGCGGCGGGCAAAAAAAATCCCGATGCGGGGGAAGCATCGGGAGAGGGGTTACGGCACTTGCTGGAGAGAGCGGTGGGGTTCGCTTTGTTGTGCGGTTGGGGTTGCGCGGGCGGTGGCCCTCACCCCCACCCCTCTCCCGCAAGCGGGAGAGGGGCTTTGAAGCGGGCAGGTTGAGATCGGGCTCCCTCTCCCGCTTGCGGGAGAGGGTCGGGGTGAGGGCAGCGCCGCAGGCGCGAACGCCTGTCGGCCGGATCGCCGCCCTCAATCGCGCAATTCAGCAACGTGACAAGGCAAGTCGAGCTGCGCCAACACCGCAGCCGTCACCGCCGCCGTCGTTGCCGCTTCGCCCGCCGGCGCCAGATCGGCCGTCAGCACGCCCGCATCGAGCACCGCGCTGACCGCCTTCTCGATGCACGCCGCCTCGGCTTCCAGCCCCAGCGAATGGCGCAGCAGCAGCGCCGCGCTGAGGATGGTGCCGCACGGATTGGCGATGCCGCGCCCGGCGATGTCCGGCGCCGAGCCATGGATCGGCTCATACAGCCCGACCTTGCCCTCGCCGAGCGACGCCGACGGCAACAGCCCGAGCGAGCCGGCCAGCATCGAGGCCTCGTCGGTCAGGATGTCGCCGAACATGTTCTCGGTGACGATCACATCGAACGCGCGCGGCTTGGCGATCAGGTGCATGGCCATCGAATCGACCAGCTGATGCTCCAGGGTCACGTCGGGGAATTCCTCGCGCGCCACCCGCGACGCCACTTCGCGCCACAGCCGCGAGGTTTCCAGCACGTTGGCCTTGTCCACGCTGACCACGTGGTTGCGGCGGCCGCGCGCCAGCGCGCAGGCGCGGCGCACCACGCGTTCGATCTCGGCCACGCTGTATTCGCACAGGTCGCTGGCCGAGGACTCGCTGCGCTGCTTCTCGCCGAAATAGATGCCGCCGGTGAGTTCGCGCACCACGATCATGTCGACGCCGGCGAGCAGGTGCGGCTTGATCGGCGAAGCGCCGAGGGTCGCCGCGTGCGGCTGCACCGGACGCAGGTTGGCGTACAGGCCCAGGCCCTTGCGCAGCGCCAGCAGGCCCTGCTCGGGGCGGACCTTGGCCTTGGGGTCGGACCACTTCGGGCCGCCGACCGCGCCGAGCAGCACCGCGTCGGCGCGCTGGCAGGCCTGCAGCGTCGCCGCCGGCAAGGGTTCGCCGGTGGCGTCGATGGCGGCGCCGCCGATCAAGTGGGAGTGCAGTTCGAAATGATGGTTGTAGCGGGCGGCGACCGCGCGCAGAACCTGGACGGCGGCAGCGGTGACTTCCGGACCGATGCCGTCGCCTTCGAGAACGACGATGTCAGCGCGCATGGACTTGCTCCTGTACCGATTGATTGGCCGCGGCGCGGCGGTGTTCGAACGACTGGATGGCTTCGAGCTGGCGCAGCAGATAGCCGAGCTGGTCGACGCCTTCGAGCAGGCAGGTCTGGGCGAAGGCGTCGAGCGGGAACTGCGCGCTGCGCCCGTCGGGCAGGTGCAGGCGGCGGTCGCGAACGTCGATGCGCAGCTCGATGCCGGGACGCTCCAGCAATTCGTCGAGCAGCGACTGCTCGACCACGATCGGCAGCAGGCCGTTCTTGAGCGAGTTGCTGCGGAAGATGTCGGCGATTTCGCTGCTGATCACCGCGCGCAGGCCCAGATCGGTCAGCGCCCACGGCGCGTGCTCGCGCGAGGAGCCGCAGCCGAAGTTGCGCCCGGCGACCAGGATCGCGGCGCCGGCGTTGGCCGGCTTGTTGAGCTCGAACTCGGGGTTCGGCGAACCGTCGGCGAGATAGCGCCAGTCGTTGAACGCGAACTTGCCCAGGCCCTTGCGCTCGGTGGTGGTCAGGAAGCGCGCGGGAATGATCTGGTCGGTGTCGATGTTGCGTTCGCGCAGCACCACGGTGTGCGAGACGACTTCGGAGAAACCGGAAGCGGCGTGAGCGGCGGACATTACGCGACCTCCTTGACGTCGCCCAGATAATCGCGAGGGTCGACCACATGCCCGGCCACCGCGCAGGCCGCGGCGGTCAGCGGCGAGGCCAGCAGCGTGCGCGCGCCCTTGCCCTGGCGGCCTTCGAAATTGCGGTTGCTGGTGGACACGGCGAGTTGGCCGGCGCCGACCAGATCGCCGTTCATGGCGATGCACATCGAGCAACCCGGCTCGCGCCATTCGGCGCCGGCCGCGCGCACCACCGCGTCGATGCCTTCGGCTTCGGCGGCGCGCTTGACCTGTTCGGAGCCCGGCACCACCAGCATGCGCACGCGCGGATGCACGTGGCGGCCGCGCAGCACGTCGGCGGCCTGGCGCAGGTCGGACAGGCGCGAGTTGGTGCAGCTGCCGACGAACACCACGTCGACCGGCCGTCCAGCCATCGCCGCGCCGCCGTCGAAGCCCATGTAGGCCAGCGCCTTGGCTTCGTCGGCGTCGCGCGCCTGCGGCAGGTGCGCGTCGATCGCCGCGACCTGGCCCGGATGGGTGCCCCAGGTCAGGGTCGGCTTGATCGCGGCCGCATCGATATGCACTTCGCGGTCGAACGCCGCGCCGTCGTCGGTCTTGAATTCGCTCCAGCGCGCCACCGCGCGGTCCCAGTCGCCGCCGCGCGGCGCGCGCGGCGTCTGCGCCAGAAACTCAAAGGTGGTCGCATCGGGCGCGATCAGGCCGGCGCGCGCGCCGGCTTCGATCGACATGTTGCACACGGTCATGCGCTCGTCCATCGACAGCGCGCGGATGGTCGAGCCGCGGTATTCGATGACCTGGCCGGTGCCGCCGTTGACGCCGATCTCGCCGATGATGTGCAGGATCAGGTCCTTGGCGCCGACGCCTGGCGCCAGCTCGCCTTCGACGTTGATCGCCAGGGTCTTGGGCTTGCGCTGCAACAGGCACTGGGTCGCCAGCACGTGGCCGACTTCGCTGGTGCCGATGCCGAACGCCAGCGCGCCGAACGCGCCGTGGGTGGCGGTGTGGCTGTCGCCGCAGACGATGGTCTGGCCGGGCTGGGTCAGGCCCAGCTCGGGGCCGATCACGTGGACGATGCCGCGGTAATCGCTGTCGTAGTCGAACAGTTCGACGCCGTGGCGCGCGCAGTTGCGGCGCAGCGTTTCGACCTGGTTTTCGGCTTCGGCGGTGTAGTACGGCAAACGGCCGTCGGCGCCGGCCGGCAGGGTCGGCGTGGAGTGGTCGAGCGTGCCCTTGGTCAGATCGGGCCGGCGCGGCGCGAGGCCGCGCGCGTCGAGCTCGGCGAAGGCCTGCGGCGAGGTGACTTCGTGGATCAGGTGCAGGTCGATGTACAGCACCGCCGGCGCGGCCTCGGTTTCGGGCGCGACCAGGTGGGCGGTCCACAGTTTGTCGAACAAGGTGGTGGGTGTGGTCATGAGTGGATGATGGCTTTGGCTGTTATGGCTGAAGCGGAATTAGCGGGTTTGCTTGCGCGGCGATGCGCCGGATCGTTCCGGTCCGCTTCCCGGTCCGGCGTTCTTGCCGCCGTCATCCCCGCGAAAGCGGGGATCCAGGGATTCACCGCGACATGGCTCTGAAGTCTCTGGATCCCCGCTTTCGCGGGGATGACGGCTTCGTGCGAGCGCGGCGAGCGGGGCGGATGGTCGGACATGAGCGGCAAGAGTTCGCGTCGATCAACAGTTCATGCGGTCGCGGCGACCTTGCGCGGCGCCGCCGGCTCCGGCTGCCGCTGCGCACGCACGCGGCGGTTGGCCAGTTCCAGCCACGCCAGCGCGCTGGCCTCGATGATGTCGGTGCTGGTGCCCGAACCGGTCAGCTCGACCCCGTCCACGCGCGCGACGATGCTGGCCTGGCCCTGCGCATCGTCGCCGGTGGTCACGCTGGAGACGTTGTAGCTGTCGATGCTCAGGGCGATGCCGGTGGCGCGCGCCAGCGCCGCGAACAGCGCGTGCACCGGGCCGTCGCCGACCGCCGCCTCGCTGACCGTGGCGCCGTCGGGATCGACCAACTGCACGCTCGCGGTCGGCAGGCTGCCGTCGGCGACGCCGGTGCTGACGTGCGCGCGCACCAGCCGGTAGCCGCGCGCGGCCTTGGCGTCGGCGCCGAGCACCAGCGCTTCCAGGTCGGCGTCGAACACTTCGCGCTTCTTCTCGGCCAGGGTCTTGAACGCGGCGAACACCGAGTTCAGGCGCGCTTCGTCGACGCTGAAGCCCAGCGCCTGCAAGCGGTCGTTCAACGCGGCGCGGCCGCTGTGGCGGCCCATCACCATCTGCGACTGGGCCCAGCCGACGTCTTCCGGCGCCATGATTTCGTAGGTGCCGCGGTGCTTCAGCATGCCGTGCTGGTGGATGCCCGATTCGTGCGCGAACGCGTTCTGGCCGACCACCGCCTTGTTGCGCTGCACGGCCATGCCGGTGATGCGCGACAGCAGGCGCGAGGTCGGCACCAGCCGGCGGGTGTCGATGCGGGTGCCGGCGTTGTAGTAGGCGTTGCGCACGCGCAGCGCCATCACCAGTTCTTCCAGCGCGCAGTTGCCGGCGCGCTCGCCGATGCCGTTGATGGTGCACTCGACCTGGCGCGCGCCGCCTTCGATCGCGGCCAGGCTGTTGGCCACGGCCAGGCCCAGGTCGTTGTGGCAGTGGGCGCTGAACACCGCCTTGTGCGCGTCGCGGACGTTGTCGCGCAGGTGTTCGAACAGCGCGCGGATCTCGCTCGGCGTGGTGTAGCCGACGGTGTCGGGGATGTTGAGGGTGCGCGCGCCGGCGGCGATCGCGGCGCTGCAGATCTCGACCAGGTAATCGTGCTCGGTGCGCAGCGCGTCCTCGCACGAGAACTCGACGTCGTCGACGTACTTGCGCGCCTGCTCGACCGCGGCCACCGCGCGTTCCAGCACCTGCTGCTTGTCCAGGTTGAGCTTGTGCTGGCGGTGCAGCGGGCTGGTCGAGATGAACACGTGGATGCGCGGCTTGGCCGCGCCTTCGAGCGCGCGCGCGCAGGCTTCGATGTCGCCGGGGTGGCAGCGCGCCAGGGTCGCCAGCGACGAGCCGCGCACTTCGCGCACGATCGCGCGCACGCCTTCGAGGTCGGCCTCCGAGCTTGCGGGGAAGCCGGCCTCGATGACGTCCACGCCGAGTTCGCTGAGGGCATGGGCGAAGCGCAGCTTCTGGCTGGCGCTCATGCTGCAGCCGGGCGATTGCTCGCCGTCGCGCAGGCTGGTGTCGAAGATGGTGACGTGCTGGGGCGCTTCGGTAGGTCCCGTAATCGGGGGAATTACCGGGCCGGGCGACTCGTTCATGCGGGGATGTCCTCTGTCACGGTGCGATGCGGGGAAAGGGGGGAGGCGACTGCGGATGCGGCAAGCGCCGCGCGCGGCGGCGGCAGATTGGCGAGCTTGTAAATGTCCGCCTCGATGGTGGCGCCGGCACGCGACAGCGAAGTGTCGCGATTGCGACGGCGCGGGCGCCGCGGTGCGCGCGGTCGCACATCCGACAGCAGCTGCGCCAGCACGCCGGCGTCGACGTTGCCGCCGGACACCACCGCGCACTTGCGCTTGGCGGCGATGCGGCGGCCGGCCGCCAGCGCCAGCGCGCCGGCGCCTTCGGCGATGATGTGTTCTTCCAGCGCCAGCCGGACCAGGGTCTCGCGCAGTTCGGCTTCGCGCACGATCACCACGTCGTCGAGCAGGTTCGCCAGCACCCGTTCGGTCAGCCGGCCGGGGTCTTTGACCCGCACGCCGTCGGCCAGGGTCGCGGCCGGTTCGATCAGGCGGCGGTCGCCGCGCAGCGCGCGCGCCATCGAGTCGACGCCTTCGACCTGCGCGCCGATGATGCGCACGCCCTGCGATTTCAGCGCCAGCGCGACGCCGGCGGCGAGGCCGCCGCCGCCGATCGGCACCAGCACCACGTCGGGCGAGAACGCGGCCAGTTCCAGGCCGACCGTGCCTTGTCCGGCGATCACGTCGGGGTCGTCGAACGCCGACAGCAGGCGGTAGTCGTGCTGCTGCGCCAGTTCGATCGCGAAGGCCTTGGCTTCGTCGTAGGTGTCGCCGTGCAGGCGCACGGTCGCGCCCCAATGGGCGACGCCGGCGATCTTGGTCTGCGGCGCGCAGCGCGGCATCACCGTGATCGCGTTGACGCCGAGGCGATAAGCGGCCCAGGCCAGACCCTGGGCGTGGTTGCCGGCCGAGGCGGCGATCACCGGGCGGTGATCGCCGCGTTCGCGCGCGGCCAGCAGCGCGTTGAGCGCGCCGCGCACCTTGTACGAGCCGGTGCGCTGCAGGTTCTCCAACTTCAGCCAGCAGCCGAAACGCTCGGCGTGGTGCAGCGGGGTGACGGTGAGGTAGCGGCGCAACCGCGCCTGCGCCGCCAGCAGATCGGCGGCGCCGACGTCGGTGTGGGTGCGTACTACGTCGCCGTCCATGCTCAGACCGCCGTCAGCCAGTGGGCGTAGCGGCTGTCTTGTCCGCGCACGACCTGGGAGTACAGCGCCGACAGCTCGCGGGTGACCGGGTTGTCGCCGAACACGCGGCGGTCCAGCACGTCGATCGCGCAGGCTTCGGCGGCGGTGCCGCAGACGAAGACCTCGTCGGCGTCCAGCAGCTCGTGCAGGGTCACCTCGCGCGAGGCCGCGCCCGACAGCGCGATCATGGTGTCGCGGGTGATCCCTGGCAGCGCGTCGCGGTGATCGACCGAAGTCACCTCGCCGTTCTTGACCATGAACACGTTGGCGCCGGTGCACTCGACCACATAGCCCTTGTCGTCGGTGAACAGCGCCTCGTCGAAGCCGCGTTGCTTGGCTTCGCGCTTGGCCAGGATCGAATTGACGTAGGCGCCCGACAGCTTCAGCGGCGGCAGCGAGGTGGCCGGGTTGCGCTTCCACGGCGACACGGTCAGACGGGTGCGCGCGCCGCCCAGGTGCACGACCTTGGCCATCGTGGCGACCATCAGGTGCTGGGTCAGCGGATCCACGTCCAGGCCGATGGTGCCGGTGCCCATCCAGGTCAGCGGACGGATGTAGGCGTCGCGATGGCCGTTGGCGCGCAGCGTGTCCAGCACCGCGCGGCCGGCGCGCTCGACGTCGAAGTCGATGCCGAACATGTCCGCGCCCTTTCGCATGCGTTCCAGGTGCTCGGGCAGGCGGAACACCGCGGCGCCGCCGTCGGCGGTGGCGTAGCTGCGGATGCCTTCGAACACCGCGGTGCCGTAGTGCATGGCGTGGGTGGTCAGCGGCGCTTCGGGGGCGTCGCTTGTGATGAATCGCCCGTCGAACCAGATCTGCGGCTGCGCGGCCGGCACTTCGATGCTGCGGCTCGGCGCCGGCGCACGCTCGCGCACCGTCGCCGCGGCCTGCGCCGGCGCCTGCGCGTGTTCGGGACGTTCCAGAAGTTCGGTGCTCATGTGCATGGGGAAACCTCGACGGCAAGACAGTCGTAAAGCTTGGCGAGCTGGCTCTGCAACGCGGTGTCGGCGCGGTCGCCTTCCACCGTCATGCGCAGGTGCCAGCGGTCGCCGTCCGGTTGCGCTTCGCCGTCCACCGACAGGGGACGGAAGCCGCGACGTTCGGCAGCGCCCAATACCCGGGCCAGGGCGCCTTCGGCCTGGCGCAGGGTCAGATCAAGCTGGTATCGCATGGGCGTTCTCCTTGTCGGCGGACGGGGGCGTCAGGCTGACGATCGCGTCGGCGTCGGCGGCTTCCGGATCCATCATCTGCGCGTTGTTGTGGTTCGGCGGAACCAGCGGCCAGACGTTGGCGGCCTGGTCGATGGCCACGTGCAGCAGCACGGGGCCGGGGGTGTCGAGCATGTAAGTCAGCGCTTCGTCGACCGAATCGGCGCGGTCGACGTACATCGCCTTGATCCCGAACGCGGCGGCGATCGCGCAGAAGTCCGGGTTGTCGGACAGGTCGATCTCGGAATAGCGGCGTTCGAAAAACAGTTCCTGCCACTGCCGCACCATGCCCAGGGCCTGGTTGTCGAGCAGCACGATCTTCACCGGCAGGCGGTAGCGGGCGATGGTCGCCAGCTCCTGCACGTTCATCAGGAACGAGCCGTCGCCGCTGACGCAGATCACGGTCGCTTCGGGATTCTCCAACTGCGCGCCCAACGCGGCCGGCACGCCGAAACCCATCGCGCCCAAGCCGCCGCTGGTCAGGTGCTTGCGCGGATTATCGAAACGCCAGTGCTGGGCGACCCACATCTGGTGCTGGCCGACGTCGCAGGCGACCACGGCCTGCGGCGCGCGTTCGGACAGTTCCTTCAGCAGCGCCGGCGCGTACACCGTCTCGCCCGGCGCGTCGTAACGCGGCGCGCATTCGCGCTTGCGTTGCAGGCAGACGTCGCGCCACGCGCGGCGGGCGCCGCCGTTGCGGCCCTGCAGCTGGGCGGTGATCGCCGGGGTCAGCGCGTCCAGCGAGCGGCGCAGGCAACCGCGCACGCCGGCGTCGGCGTGGCGCAGCTTGCCGATCTCGCAGGCGTCCAGGTCCATGTGCACGACCCGCGCGTTCGGCGCGAACTCGGCCAGCTTGCCGGTGGCGCGGTCGTCGAAACGCGCGCCGACCACGATCAGCAGATCGCATTCCTGCACCGACAGGTTCGACGCGCGGGTGCCGTGCATGCCCAACATGCCCAAGTTCAGGGCGTGATCGGCCGGCAATGCGCCCAGTCCCTTCAGCGTCAGCACCGCCGGGATCTGGCTGCCTTCGACGAAGGCGCGGAACGACTCCACCGCATCGCCGAGCGAGATGCCGCCGCCGCCGTAGATCAGCGGCTTGCGCGCATGCGCGATCAGCGCGGCGGCTTCGTGGTACGACGCATCCGGCGCGGCCGGAACCGGATCGGTCGGCAGCGGCGCGTGCGCCGGCAGATGCGAAGCGTCGGCGTTCTGCACGTCCTTGGGCAGGTCGATCAGCACCGGTCCCGGCCGGCCCGAACGCGCCAGCCGGAACGCTTCGCCGACCATGCGCGGCAGGTCGTCGACGCTGCGCGCCAGGAAGCTGTGCTTGACGATCGGCAGGGTCATGCCGAACACGTCCAGTTCCTGGAACGCGTCGGTGCCCATCAGCGCGGTCGCGACTTGGCCGGTGATGCAGACCATCGGCACCGAGTCCAGCATCGCGTCGGCGATGCCGGTGACCAGGTTGGATGCGCCTGGGCCGGAGGTGGCTACGCAGACGCCGACTCGCCCGCTGGCACGGGCGTAGCCGTTGGCCGCGAAAGCCGCGCCTTGCTCGTGGCGGACCAGAATATGCTTCAGGTCCGAACCGTGCAGGGCGTCGTAGAAGGGCATGATCGTGCCGCCCGGATAACCGAACAGCACGTCGACGCCTTCTGCGGCCAGCGCTTGCGCCAGCCAGCGGGCACCGTTCATCAGGCGGCCTCTTCCTGTCGTTCGCCGCGGCTCGCGGCGGGCGCGGCGGCGGCCGCGGTCTTGGGCGCGTTGTCCAGCCACTTCATGTTCGCGCGCAGCTTCTTGCCGACCGCTTCGATCGGATGCTCCAGGTCGCCGCGCTTGAGCGCCTTGTAGTTGGCGTTGCCCGAGGCGTACTCGGCGATCCACTGCTTGGCGAAGGTGCCGTCCTGGATTTCGGTCAGCACCTTGCGCATCTGCGCGCGGGTGTTGTCGTCGACCACGTAGCTGCCGCGGGTCAGCGCGCCGTACTGCGCGGTCTCGCTGATGAACTCGTGCATGCGGGTGATGCCGCCTTCGTAGAACAGGTCGACGATCAGCTTCAGTTCGTGCAGGCACTCGTAGTAGGCGACTTCGGGCTGATAGCCGGCTTCGACCAGGGTTTCCCAGCCGGCCTGGACCAGCTTGGTCGCGCCGCCGCACAGCACTGCCTGTTCGCCGAACAGATCGGTTTCGGTCTCTTCCTTGAACGTGGTCTTGATCGCGTTCTGGCGCGCGCCGCCGATGCCGGCGCAGTAGGTCAGGGCGAATTCCTCGGCGCGGCCGCTGGTGTCCTGATGCACGGCGTAGACGCTCGGCACGCCGCGGCCGATTTCGTACTCGCGGCGGACCAGCGCGCCCGGGCCCTTCGGCGCGACCAGGACCACGTCGAGGTCGGCGCGCGGCGAGATCTGGCCGTAGTGCACGTTGAAGCCGTGCGCGAACAGCAGGCAGGCGCCTTGCTTGATGTTGGGTTCGATGACTTCGCGATACAGCTGCGGCTGGACCATGTCCGGCGTAAGCACGGCGACCAGTTCGGCGCCGGCGACCGCTTCGGCCGGGGTCTTGACGGTGAAGCCGTCGGCCTTGGCCTTGATCTCGGTCGGGCCGCCCGGGCGCAGGCCTACGGTGACGTCGAATCCGGAATCGCGCAGGTTGAGCGCGTGGGCGCGGCCCTGGCTGCCGTAGCCGACGACGGCGATCTTGGGACGGGAGGCGGTGCTGGTCATGGCGGGATCTCGTAGGGAGGAGTGAGCGGAGAGGAGTGAGGAAAGAGCGGGTCAGGCGGGTTCGGGTACTGCGTTCTCGATCAAGGTCGCTTCGATTCGTTTCGGCGCCTGCAACGGGCCCGGCGCGGTGACCGCGCCGCGCGAGGCCGAGCCGACGCTGCGCGCGTACTTGGCCAGCACGCCGGTGGTCACGCGCGGGGCGATGCGCGCGGGTTCGCGCGCGGCCAGGTCGGCGGCGACGCTCAAGGTGCGGGTGGCGACGTCGATGGCGATGCGGTCGCCTTCGCGCAGCCGCGCGATCGGGCCGCCGTGCGCGGCCTCGGGCGAGATGTGGCCGACCATGAAGCCGTGGGTGGCGCCGCTGAAGCGGCCGTCGGTGATCAGCGCGACATCGTTGCTCAGGCCCTGGCCGACCAGCGCCGCGGTCACCGCCAGCATCTCGCGCATGCCCGGGCCGCCGGTCGGGCCTTCGAAGCGGATCACCACGATGTCGCCGGCCTGGATCTGCCGCGCCTGCACCGCGGCGAACGCCGCTTCTTCCGAATCGAACACCCGCGCCGGGCCTTCGAAGTGCTCGCGGCCGTGGCCGGCCAGCTTGAGGATGCAGCCTTCCGGGGCGAGGTTGCCGTAGATGATCGAATAGCCGCCGCGCGGCTTGATCGGATCGCTGACCGGACGCACCACGTCCTGCTGCGCGGCCATCGTCGCCTCGCTCAGCTCCTGGAAAAAGGAACGGCCGGTGACCGTCGGAATATCCTCGATCAGACCGGCCGTCTTCAGCTCGCGCGCCACCAGCGCCGCGCCGCCGAATTCGAACATTTCCGCGGCGGTGTAGCGTCCGCCGGGTTTCAGGTCGGCGATGACCGGCGTGTGCGCGGCGGCTTCGAATTCTTCCAGGTCGAAATCGACGCCGGCCTCGTGCGCGATCGCCAGCAGGTGCAGCGCGGCGTTGGTCGAACCGGCGGTGGCCGAGACCGCGCGCGCGGCGTTGCGCAGCGACGCGGCGGTGATCAGCTGGCGCGGCGTCGGCGCGCCGTCGCGCAGGCGCTGCATGACCAGTTCGCCGCACAGCCGCGCGGTTTCGGGCTTGTCGTCGTGGATCGCCGGGACGTCGTTGTAGCCCAGCGGCGACAGGCCCAGGAAAGTCAGCACCATCGCCATGGTGTTGGCGGTGAACTGGCCGCCGCAGGCGCCGGCGCCGGGGCAGGCGTGGGATTCGATCCGATGCAGTTCGGCGTCGTCGATGCGGCCGGCCGAATGCGCGCCGACCGCTTCGAACACGTCCTGCACGGTCAGCGGCTTGTCGTCGGCGCGGTTCTTCTTCGACGGGCAATGGCCCGGCATGATCGTGCCGCCGTAGAGGATCACGGTCGGGATGTCCAGGCGCGCGGCGGCCATCGCCGCGGCGGGGATGGTCTTGTCGCAGCCGACCAGCAGCACCATCGCGTCCAGGCAGTGGCCCGAGACCGCCAGTTCGATCGAATCGGCGATGGTTTCGCGCGAGGCCAGCGAGGCGCGCATGCCGTCGCTGCCCATCGCGATGCCGTCGGTGACGGCGATGGTGTTGAACTCGATCGGCGTGCCGCCGCCGTCATGCACGCCGCGGCGCACGTGCTGGGCCAGATCGCGCAGGGTGATGTTGCAGGGCGAAACGTCGCTCCAGGTATGGACCACGGCGACCAGCGGTCTGGCGATGGCCGCGTCGTCGAGGCCGGTGGCGCGCAACATCGCGCGCGCGGGGGCTCGGGACGGGCCTTGCTTGATGGCGTTGCTTCTCACGAACGGCGTTCCTTGAGGGCGAATCCTTCGCCGTTGCCGCACGTCCGCGTGCGGTGTTGCGGGAACCCGGGGCCGTATAACGAAAAAACCCGCGCCTTTTGGGCGCGGGGTTCAGGTTCTTTCGACCTTCGGGTTGTGTGGTTTTGCTACACGAACCCGTATCCCGCGCTGGTGAGCGAGGTAATAAGTACGAGCGCAAGAATAATGGTCGCGATGGCCGGTGCGGCCTTGAGCAGCGTGGCGCGAAGCTTGGCCGCGCGCGCGGATTCGTTCGAGGCCGCGATGGCCTGCGAATTCGTCCGGCGGTGGTTGCTGCGCTGCGTCATGGGGTCGAGAAGAACATGCCCATTTGGGGCTTGTCAATAGTTTCCTGGAAAACCATCGCGAACCGTGGCTGCGGTCGCGGCGAACGGTGCATCGGGTAAGCAGGACGCCATCGCCTGCGGCGGCAGTCGCCAGCGTAGGCGGACTGGGCGCGAAAGAGAACTCGCGCGCGGTCTTTAAACGAAAGGCGATGGCCGGACTCGCTTTCGAACCGCGTAGCACCGAGGACTGCACGCGATTTCCGTTATGCCCGTTCAGCCTCGTTCGACCAGTTGAGGCGAGCGGGTACGAAGTCCACCGCACCGGCTCGGATCGATAGGGAGCTCGAATGGCAAGACGCTCGCAGGGGGCCTTAGGGCTTTGGGTGATCGGAGGCTTGATAGCGATCGTGGCGATGTGCCGTCCGCATCAGGATCGAGCCGCACCGCCCGATACCGAGATGCCCCCCGTGGCGGCGGAGGCGCCGGTTGCGACGGAGGTCCTGTATGTCGATGCGGCCTCGCTGAACCAACGCGCTTCGCCGCATGGCCCCGTGGTCGGATCGCTGGCCGGCGGTTCGGCGGTCGAAGTGCACGAGCGGCGCGAGGGGTGGATCCGGGTATCGCGGCCTGGGGAACGCGAACAATGGGTTTCGGCTTCGCATCTGTGCGCTGAAGCAGGTTGCTACCGGACGCGGCAAAGCGGGCGATCGACCTCCAAGGCGGCCGCCGGGTCTGCTCGCAGGACGCCCGCCCGTACGTATCGCCACGGCAGCTACGAAGACGGCACGTGTCCGTGCTCGGGCCGCCGGGTATGCATCGGTCCGCGCGGCGGGCGGTACTGCATTACATCAGGCGGCAACAAGCGCTACGGGGTGTGAGCACAGCGGACCCGATTCTCGCCCGATTTTCGCGCTATCGCGGAAAACCGAGCCTTCGAATCGGCATCCGGGCACATCGCCATCGCCGGCTGCAGCCGACGATGGCGATACAGGACGTCACGGCAGGGCGGCTGTATGCATACGGTGCTCGTCGACGGCGGTTCGCAGCAAGCGTTCGCGCAACACCGCATAGTCCGCCGGCATCGCTTCTGCCGACGCCGGTCGCGCCAGCGATTCGGCCAGCGCCGGGGGCGGCGGCACCGCGTGCCCGACCAGCGGCTCGACGATGCTGTCGAACTTGGACGGATGCGCGGTGGCGGCGACCGCCCACGGCCGCTCGTCGCCGTGCGCGCGCAACGACTCCAGCACGCGCAAGCCGGTCGCGGTATGCGGGCAGGGGACGATTCCGTAGCGCCCGGGTGCGGCGCGCAAGGTCTCGACGATGGTCGCGTCGTCCACGCCTTCGGCGCGGATCGCCGCGCGCAGCTCGGCGTCGTCGCGGTGCCAGTGGCGCAAGCGCTCGAAGTTGCTGGGCGCGCCGACGTCCATCGCATTGGCCAGGGTCGCGCGGGTCGGCTGAGGGGCGTAGTCGGCGCCGCCGAAGTAACGCGGCAAGGTGTCGTTGGCGTTCGTCGCCAGGCGCAGTTCGCCGACCGGCGCGCCCATGCGCTTGGCCACCAGCGCGGCGCAGGCATTGCCGAGGTTGCCGGTGGGGACGATGAAGTTCAGCGGCTCGCCGTGGCCGGCGTAGTACTGCGCGGCGGCATGCGCGTAGTACGCCGCCTGCGGCAGCAGCCGGCCGAGGCTGATGCTGTTGGCCGAACTCAGCGGCACCTGCGCGCGCAGCGCCTCGTCGCCGAGCGCCTGCTTGGCCAGACGCTGGCAGGCGTCGAAATCGCCGTCCACGCGCAGCGCCTGCACGTTGTCGCCCCAGCAGCCCAGGCCGTGGGCCTGGCGCGGGGAGACGCGGCCGTCGGGATACAGGATCAGCACGCGGAATCCGGTCCGGCGATGGAACGCGCTGGCGACCGCGGCGCCGGTGTCGCCGGAGGTGGCGACGACGATCGTGGTGTCGGCCGCATCGGGCGCGCGCAATCCGGCCAGCGCGGCGGCGAGGAAACGCGCGGCGTAGTCCTTGAACGCGGCGGTGGGGCCGTGGAACAGCTCCAGCAGCCAGCTGTCGGGCGGGTTCAGCGCGCGCAGCGGCGCGTCGAACGAGAACGCCTGCGCGCAGATCGCGCCGAGGCGTTCGCGCAGCGCCGACTCAGCGAAATAGGGGGCGAGCAACGCGTGCGCGGTTTCGGGCAGCGACAGCGCGGCCAGCGGCCGGGTCAACGGCGGGATCGTGGCGGGAACGTAGAGACCGCCGTCGGGCGCGAGGCCGGCGGCGAGCGCGGCGTCGATCGGCGTGGGCGCGGTCTGGCCGCGCGTGCTGAGGAAGTTCATGCGGAGTCCGGTTGGGCGAGGCGGTGTGCGCAGTACGTATCGTCGCTTTGGTGCGGGCGCGGACTCAGTCGAGTACCTCCGCGCGCGGCCCGGCCACCGGGGTGACGTAGGCGCGCGAATCGAAACCGGCGTCGGCGAAGGCCTGGCGCATCGCCGGCGCGGCCGCGGCGGCGTCGGCGCGCGAGGCGAACCAGGCGAAGCAGCTCGGTCCGGCGCCGGAAATGCTGGCGCCGAGCGCGGCGTGTTCCAGCGCCGCGGCCTTGACCGCGGCGAAGCCGGGGATCAGCGGCGCGCGCCGCGGTTCCACCAGCAGGTCGACCAGCCCTTCGCGCAACAGGCCGGCGTCGCCGCGCTGCAGGCCGGTCAGGAACAGCGCCAGATGCGCGCTCTGCTTGACCACCTGCGCCAGCGGATACGGATCGGCCAGCACCGCGCGCGCGCGCCGGGTTTCCAGCACCTGGTCGGGATGCACCACCACCGCGTACAACCAGTCCGGCGCGGCCAGCGGAATCATCCGCGTCGAGGTCGCCATGACCACGCCGCCGAGCAGCATCGGCGCGACGTTGTCGCCATGGCGGCTGCCGCTGGACACCGATTCGCCGTCGAGCGCGAACTCGTACAAGGCCTCGCGCGACAGCGGCCGCGCCAGCACCGCGTTGGCCGCGACCAAGGCGGCGACGCAAGAAGCGGCCGAACCGCCGAGCCCCGAGCCGAGCGGAATGCCCTTGTCCAGTTCCAGTTCGAAGCCGTGTTCCAGCCCGAGCCTGTCGCGCAGCGAAATCAGCGCCTTCCCGGCGGTATTGCGCGCGGCCTCCAGCGGCAGCGCGTCGGCGCCGGGCACCGCGCCGCGGATCGCGCGGATGCGCACGATCGGTTCGTCGATGCGCCGCACCGTGGCGACATCGCGCACGCCTTCGATCGAATGGCCGAGCACATCGAAGCCCACGCCGATGTTGCCGACGCTGCCGGGCGCGAACGCGCGCGCCTGCGGCGCGGGTGCGTGCGGCGCGGGCGTCGCGTCGGCCGCGTCGTCGGCGGAAGGAAGGGCAGCGCTCATGCACGGGCTCCGAGGGTCTGGGCGATGGTCAGCAGGTCGCCGAACACGCCGGCGGCGGTGACGTCCGGGCCGGCGCCCGGGCCTTGCACCACCAGCGGATTATCGGCGTAACGGCGCGTGCGGAACTGGATCAGGTTGTCGGTGAGCGCGCCGTGCAAGGCCGCATGGCCAGGCTGTGGCGTGACCACGCCGACGCTGGCGCGGCCGTCGCGGTCGAGGCGGGCGAGGTAGCGCAGGCTCAGCCCGGCCTCGCGCGCGGCGTCGAAACGCTGCTGCAACGGCGCGTCGAGTTCGTCCAGGCGCTGGAAGAACTCGTCCTTGGAGACCTCGCGCAGTTGCTCGGGCACCAGGCTCTCGACCTCGATCTGCTCCAGCGACAGCGGCCGCCCGGCTTCGCGCGCCAGGATCACCAGCTTGCGCGCGACGTCGGTGCCGGACAGGTCGTCGCGCGGGTCGGGCTCGGTGTAGCCCAGTTCGTGCGCCTCGCGCACCAGCTGCGAAAACGGGGTGCGGCCGTCGTAACGGTTGAACAGCCACGCCAGCGTGCCCGACAGGATGCCTTCGACTTCGGTCAGCTCGTCGCCGGTGTCGAGCAGCGAGCGCAGGGTCTGGATCACCGGCAGGCCGGCGCCGACGGTGGCTTCGTAGCGGAACTGGCCGCCGTGGCGGGCGGCGTCGCGGATGGCTTCGTAACGCTCCAGCGGGCCGGCGCCGGCGTGTTTGCTCGGCGTTACCACGTGGATGCCGGCGGCGAGCCATTCGGGATAGCGCGCGGCGACCGCTTCGGAGCCGCTGCAATCGACGATCAGCGCGTGCGGGATGTGCTCGGCGCGCACGTGTGCGGCGAAGCGCTCCAGGTCCAGCGGTTCGGAGTCGGCGTCGAGCGCGTGCGCGTCGAACGCCAGCGCGCGCGGCGCCAGATGCATGCGCCGGCTGTCGGCCAGCGCGCGCAGGCGCAGGTCCAGGCGGTGCTGCGGACGGGTTTCGCGCTGGAAGCGCGGCTGCGCGGCGGCCAGCTGCGCGAGCAGGGCGCGGCCGACCTTGCCGGGGCCGATCACGCCGATCGAAATGCACTGCGGCGACAGCCAGAACGCCGAATGCGCAGCGCGCAAGGCGCGGGTAGCGTCGCGCGCGGCGATCGCCACGGAGATGTTGCGCTCGCCCGCGCCCTGGGCGATCGCGCGCAGATTGATCCGCGCCTTGGCCAGGCCGTCGAACAAGCGCGCGGCCACGCCGGGCTGACCGACCATGCCGTCGCCGACCGCGGCCAACACGCAGATGTCTTGGGTCAGTTGCACGTGCTGGGCCTGGCCGTCGGCCATCGCGCCGGCGAATGCGGCGATGACCGTTTTGCGGCCGCGCTCGGCCTGATCTGCGCGCACCACGCAGCAGATCGAATGTTCGGAAGAACCCTGCGAAATCATGATGACCGACACGCCGGCGGCGCTGAGCGCGCCGAACAGCCGCTCGGCCGCGCCGGGTACGCCGACCATGCCGTTGCCGACCAGTTCCAGCACCGCCAGGTCGTGGACCAGGCTCAGGCCTTTGACCGGCGTGTCGCCGGGCTGCGCGCTCGGGCTGATCAGGGTGCCGTGCGCCTGCGGGTTGCGGGTGTTGCGGATGCGCAGCGGAATGCCGCGTTTCTGCACCGGCGCCATCGTCTGCGGGTGCAGCACCTTGGCGCCGAAATACGCCAGTTCGCAGGCCTCGGCGTACGACATCGACGGCAGGCAGACCGCATCGGGCACCAGCCGCGGATCGGCCGAGAGCACGCCGTCGACGTCGGTCCAGATGGTCAGCGCGTCGGCGTCGAACAGGTTGGCGAAGATGCCGGCGGAGTAATCGCTGCCGTTGCGGCCCAGGGTCACCGCGTGGCCGTATTCGTCGCGCGCGATGAAGCCGGTGACCACCACGTTGGCGGCGCGGTGGCGTTCGCGCCATTCGGCCAGATTCTTGCGGCTGAGCTGCCAGTTCACCGCCATGCCCATTTCGCTGGCGTGCGCGACCAGCACGTCGCGCGCGTCCAGCCGCGCCCAGCCCGCGGCGTCGCCGCCGAGCGCAGCATGCAGCAGGTACGAGGACCAGACCTCGCCCAGGCCGGCCACCACCTGCGGGGTTTTTTCGTCGCGCGAATGCATTTTTTCGAGCATCTCGCGCAGCTGCACGAACTCGGCCTCGAGCGCTTCCAGCACGCCGTGGCGGCGGTGCGGGTCGAGCGACTGCGCGGCGTCGAGGTGGCGTTCGCGCAGCGCGCTCCAGCCCGGCTTCCAGTCGCGGCCGCGTTCCTGCGCGTTGACCAGACCCACCAGCGCGTCGGTCACGCCCTGCATCGCCGAGACCACGGCGATGCGTTCGCGCGCGCCGTCGTCGAGCAGGCCTACCGCTACCCGGTAGCGGTCGGCATCGGCGAGGCTGCTGCCGCCGAACTTGTGCGCGTGGCGCGTCGGAGAGAACGCGGACGCATTTGCGGCGGCATCCTCGGCGGCAAGGTGATCTTCGACCGCGGCCGCTTCGGGCTGGGCGTCGAGAGCGGTTTGGGGTGGGGCGGACGACATGGCAGGCTCCTGATGGGGGAGCTCCGCGGGTCCGTCAGGGTGAGGCCGTCGGCCCGCACCCTGGTCGGGTGCGGAGCGGCGTGTGGTTCAGCTGGACACGCCCGTCCGCACCCTGGAAAGAGTGGTACCGGTACCGGTGGTGGTAATCGACATCGCCGCTACGACGCGTACCGCGCCGAGCGGCGAGGTCGAGACGGAGCGGGCGATGGCGAGGGCGGCGTGCATGGGCTTAGCAATACCGTGCCGTTGTGCGGCGCGTCAAGAGGCAGCGCGAAAAAACTTGCGCGCGGCGCAAAGCCTGTGACGGCGAGGGTTTGCGGTCGCGCCGGCAGCGGCGACGCGCGCCGCCGCGATGGTTTCCGCGGTTACTTATTTGGGCCGGCCGTACTGCACGGTGATCGTCGCGTGGCCGAGCGCGTCGGCGCGGGCCATGAACCCGCCCAGCGCGGCCTTGGTGTTGGCGTCGAGCCTGAGCTTGTCGCTCTTGAGCGCCCACACCGTGAATTCGTAGCGGTGTGGCTTGCCCGGCGGCGGGCAGGGGCCGCTGTAGCCGGCCGCGCCGAAGTCGTTGCGCAGTTGCAGCGCGCCGGCCGGCGGCTTGGCGCCGCGTTCCAGCGCGGTGGTGGCGGCTGGCAGGTTGACCACCGCCCAGTGCCACCAGCCGTTGCCGGTGGGCGCGTCGGGGTCGAACACGGTCACCGCGAAGCTGCGCGTGCCGGCCGGCGGGTTCTTCCATTCCAGCGCCGGCGAAACGTTGCCGCCGTTGCAGGCCGGCAGCAGGTGCAGGCCCGGCACGGTGTCGCCTTCGTGCAGGTCGGCGCTTTGCAGGACGAATTCGTCGGCCTGGGCGAACGCGCTCAGCGACAGCCCGGCGGCCAGCAGCGCGGCGGACGCGGCCCGGCGGATGCGCGGGAACGAGGCGGAAAACATCGGGAAACGGAACATGCGCGGCGGCTCTCCTTGGCGTGCGGAGCGCCAGTGTCGCAGATGCGCCGCGCACGGCGCAGCGACGCGCGGCAATGCAGCAAAAGCGCAGCAAGCCGCTGTCGACTTGCGCGCAATGTGTGCGCTGCTCCCATTTGCGTTCATGCTCGCCGCGCCGCTTTGCGACGCGATCGCGCGCGCGGTGTGAACCGCATTGAGGAATGGCCGTGCGCCGGCGCATGTGCGGCGCCGATTTGAACTGCGTCGCACGACAGCGTCGGCGGCCGCGGTCAGAGTCCGCCGGCTCGCGACATACGGACAGGCGATCGCGAGCGTTCCGACGATGACGAACGGTCGTGCGTACCGACGTCGCGCGGTTCCGGTTTCGCGCAGTTGCGACTGCGCGGCCGCGGCGCCGTCCACCACTCTTCAAACGTCTTTCTCGGGAGCAGACCATGAAGAAGATCGCAAAAGCGGGACTCGGGCTGGCGCTGGCATGCGCGCTGGTAACGATCGGCGGCACGGCCAGCGCGCAGGGCCGCGGCCTCAGCGGCGAGGACCTGGTGTATTCCTACGACGAGATGTTCGACTTCGACATCGACGCGTATCTGGCCAAGCATGCGCCGCACCTGCGCAAGCATTCGGAGGAGATCTCGCACTGGGCCGGCTACAGCGGCATCAGCCCGAAGGTGCTGATCGCGTTGATGGAACAGCAGAGCGGCGCGATCAGCGCCAAGCGCGCGCCGGCGCGTCCGTTCGGCAAGCTCGCCCGCGCCGACGGCTTCGGCGCGCAGACCCGCGAAGTGGCGCTGGCGCTGCGCGAATCGCTGTACGAGCGCGATGCCGACGGCGCCAAGGGCCCGGTGACGCTGGCCCGCGCCAACCCGTTGCAGGCGCTGTTCCAGCGCTCCGGCGACAACGAGCCGGCGGCCGCGCTGCGCGGCGACGGTGAGTTCCAGTTGGTCTACGGCCGTCTGTTCAACGAGGCGCGCCAGGCCAAGGCGCCGTCGGACCGCTTCGCCAAGGCCGGTCCGGACGTGCAGCCGCTGTCGCCGAACGGCCTGTTGCAGTTCCCGTTCCCGCGCGGCGCGCGCTGGCATGTCGGCGGCGCGCACACCAACACCGGTTCGGGCAACTACCCGATGTCCTCGCTCGACATGTCGCTCGGCGGCGGTTGGGGCAGCAACCAGAACAACGTCTGGGTGTCGGCGTCGGCGGCGGGCTCGTTCAAGCGCCATTCCTCGTGCTTCGCCGAGATCGTGCACACCGGCGGCTGGTCGACGACCTACTACCACCTGATGAACATCCAGTACAACACCGGCGCCAACGTGGCTATGAACACCGCCATCGCCAATCCGGCCAATACCCAGGCGCAGGCGCTGTGCAACGGCGGCAGCTCGACCGGCCCGCACGAGCATTGGTCGCTGAAGCAGAACGGCAGCTTCTACCACCTCAACGGCACGTACCTGTCGGGCTATCGCATCACCGCGACCGGCAGCAGCTACGACACCAATTGCAGCCGGTTCTATCTGACCAAGGGCGGGCAGAACTACTGCTACGGCTACTACACCAACCCCGGTCCGAACTGAGTTCTCTGGCGGCAGGTCCGCGCCTTCAGCCGCCCCAGGGCGGCGGAGGCGCGGGCAGCGGCCGGGTCAGATCGAACTCGACCCGGAACAGGCGGCCGGGACGCGCGAGTTCGTAGACGAATCGCTTGTCGTCGATTTCCACCGCCCACACGTTCGGCACCGACACTTCGCGGCCGAGCCGGCGGAACAGCGCGCGGCTTTCCGGATCGGCGGGGAATTCGTAACGCTCGCCTTCGCCGCGCGGCTTGAGCTCGCCGCCGTACATCGTCAACTCGTCCTCGCTGCCGTCGCGGTGGCGATGGTCGTGCTTGAAGCGCAGCCCGCCGGGATGGCGCGTGAACACCCAGGTGCGCGAGCGGTCCTCGCCGACGTGGAACGGAATGCGGATGGCGTCGGCCTCGCAGCCGCGCACGTGCATGACCAGGGTCTTGCCGCCGAACGGATCGTCGGCGCTGCGCGGCGTGTCGGCGACGATGCGGCCGGCGAAGGCCTGGCCGCACAGCGGCTTCAGGCGCTGGAACAACTGTTCGGCGCGCGTCTGGCTCGCGGCGCGTTCGGCCGTGGGCGAGGGGTGCACGGTATGGCCGAGGACGCAGCCGCCGAGCAGCAGGGCGGCGGCGAGGGGCAGCAGGGCGAGCGCGCGGGCGCGTGAGGGAGTCGGGTTCATGCGCGCACGCTAGCGGCCGGGCGTGACGCCGGCAAGGCGGTCCGGGCCGGCCCGCGGCCGCGATCGCGGGCGGCGGGATTGGCGCCCGGGCCGGTTTCCGGGTCTAATGCACCCCTGAAGCGGGGGTACCGCGACGGGCCGCAACGGCCGTCCGGTTGAGACAGTCCCTTCGAACCTGATGCGGTTGAGACCGCCGTAGGGAAGCTTCGCAGGACGCGATCTTGGCGTCCGCGCGCCCGCTTTGCGCGAGCCCTCCGGCTCGCAGCGCCGCACCGTCAGGTGTGCGGCCGGCTTTTCCTCACAAGCCCCTCCAAAGCGGACGAATTCCCATGAACGCGGTTCCCTCCGAGCTGATCCAGCAAGCCGAGAAGTTGTCGGCCGACGTCACCCGCCCGATCCCCGGCTCGCGCAAGATCTATGTGCAAGGATCGCGCCCCGATCTGAACGTGCCGATGCGCGAGATCGCGCTGGACCGCACCCCGACCATCTTCGGCGGCGAAGACAACGCGCCGCTGGCGGTGTACGACACCTCCGGCGCCTACACCGATGCCGACGCGCACATCGATCTGGCCGCCGGTCTGGCGCCGCTGCGCGCGAACTGGATCGCCGAGCGCGGCGACACCGAACTGCTCAAGGGCCTGTCCTCGGAATTCGGCCGCCAGCGCGAGCACGACCCCAAGCTCGCCCACGTGCGCTTCGGCAACCGTCCGCTGCCGCGCCGCGCGATCGCCGGCGCCAACGTCACCCAGATGCATTACGCGCGCCGCGGCATCGTCACGCCGGAGATGGAATACATCGCCATCCGCGAGAACCAGCGGCTGGAATCGATCCGCGAAGCGCACCTGCTGCGGCAACATCCGGGCCACAGCTTCGGCGCCGACATCCAGAACATCATCACCCCGGAATTCGTGCGCGACGAAGTCGCCCGCGGCCGCGCGATCATCCCCAACAACATCAACCACCCCGAAAGCGAGCCGATGATCATCGGCCGCAACTTCCTGACCAAGGTCAACGCCAACATTGGCAACTCGGCGGTCTCCTCGGGCATCGCCGAGGAAGTGGAGAAGCTGGTGTGGTCGATGCGCTGGGGCGGCGACACGGTCATGGACCTGTCGACCGGCAAGCACATCCACGAGACCCGCGAGTGGATCATCCGCAATTCGCCGGTGCCGATCGGCACGGTGCCGATCTACCAGGCGCTGGAGAAGGTCGACGGCCGCGCCGAAGAACTCACCTGGGAGATCTTCCGCGACACCCTGATCGAACAGGCCGAGCAGGGCGTGGACTACTTCACCATCCACGCCGGCGTCTTGCTGCGCTACGTGCCGCTGACCGCCAAGCGCGTCACCGGCATCGTCTCGCGCGGCGGGTCGATCCTGGCCAAGTGGTGCCTGGCGCACCACAAGGAGAATTTCCTCTACACCCACTTCGAAGACATCTGCGAGATCATGAAGGCCTACGACGTGGCCTTCTCGCTCGGCGACGGCCTGCGTCCGGGCTCGATCGCCGACGCCAACGACGCGGCCCAGTTCGGCGAGCTGGAAACGCTCGGCGAGCTGACCCAGATCGCCTGGAAGCACGACGTGCAGACCATGATCGAGGGCCCCGGCCACGTGCCGATGCAGCTCATCAAGGAAAACATGGACAAGCAGCTGGAGGTGTGCGGCGAGGCGCCGTTCTACACCCTCGGCCCGCTGACCACCGACATCGCGCCGGGCTACGACCACATCACTTCGGCGATCGGCGCGGCGATGATCGGTTGGTACGGCACCGCGATGTTGTGCTACGTGACGCCGAAGGAGCACCTGGGCCTGCCCAACAAGCACGACGTGCGCGAAGGGCTGATGGCGTACAAGATCGCCGCCCACGCCGCCGACCTGGCCAAGGGCCATCCGGGCGCGCAGGCGCGCGACAACGCGATGAGCAAGGCGCGCTTCGAGTTCCGCTGGGAAGACCAGTTCAACCTCGGCCTGGACCCGGAGCGCGCGCGCGAATACCACGACGAGACCCTGCCCAAGCAGGCGCACAAGGTCGCCCACTTCTGCTCGATGTGCGGCCCGCACTTCTGCTCGATGAAGATCACCCAGGACGTGCGCGACTACGCCAAGGAACACGGCCTGGACGAGAGCGCGGCGGTCGACGAGGGCATGGCGGAGAAGTCGGCGGAGTTCCGCGCGCAGGGCGCCGAGGTGTATCACCGGGCCTAAGCGCTGGCTCCCTGCAGGAGCGGCGCGAGCCGCGACTGCGACAACGCAACTGCGCCGCAGGTTGCGCCGTGACTGCGTTGTCGCGGTCGCGGCTCGCGCCGCTCCTACAGGGGGCGGCCGTGGCGACGCGGGGCAGGGTGGGTGAGAACCGAAGCGAAGCCGGGCATGCTGTGCCCGGCTTTCTTTTTCTTCCGACCTCAGCGCGCGGCCTTCGACCCATGACCAGCTACGCCTCCCTCAAATGGCGCGCCATCGCCCGCCGCCACCCGTCGGCGTTCCTGCTGGCGGCGCAGTTGCTGAGCCTGGCGGTGTATCCGCTGTTCGAACCGGCCGGCGGCGGGCGCGTGGTGTTCGGCGCGTTCGGCGTGCTGGTGCTGGCGCTGGCGGTGTGGGTGGTCAACCGCAGTCCGGCGATCAAGTGGATCGCCTGGATCATCGCGGTGCCGGCGTTCGCGTTGTCGCTGCTGTCGGTGCTGGCCGACAGTCCCGGCCTGCTGGTGCTGTCGTCGGCGCTGGAGGCGGCGCTGTATTTCTACGCGGCCGGCGCGCTGATCGCGTACATGATGAGCGACCACAAGGTCACCGCCGACGAACTGTTCGCGGCCGGCGCGACCTTCACCCTGTTGGCCTGGGGTTTCGCCTACGCGTTCCTGGTCTGCCAGGCCTGGTATCCGGACAGCTTCGTCGGCGCGCAACGCCCGGGCGAGCCGCGCACGTGGCTGGAACTGCTGTTCCTGAGTTTCACCAACCTGTCGGCGGTCGGGCTCGGCGACATCCTGCCGATGTCGCCGGCGGCGCGGGTGCTGACGATGTTCGAGCAGTTCGCCGGGGTCGGCTATATCGCCGCGGTGGTGTCGCGGCTGATCGGGCTGACCATGCTGCGCCACCAGCGCCCGTGAAGGCGGCGCCGGCGAAGCCTGCGCAGATAAGCCCCGCGCCGGGCCGGAATAGCCTGCGGCGCTGAACGAAGTTGAAATGACTCCGCGTTAAGCTTTGTCGGCAGCGTGGCGCCGCGAGCGCTGCGCAAGCGATGGGTTACAGATAAATACACGGCGCGAAGTGCCTTTTGGAACGATACGTTTCGGCCTGTCGGCGCCGAAAACGCCCCTGCGGCGTTGTGCGACGGTCGTAGCGCCTTTCCCCGGCGCTAGAATAGGCGGCTAGAACAAGCAGTGACGGCGCGCCTTTCCGATCGCGCCACCGCGCCATGCCGGATATGTCGGTTGGTCGGTCTTGCGCCTAGGCGTTCAGGCACATGACCAACCGCGGGCAAGTGCGCACCATCAGCAGGATTCATGCCGCGAACCCACGAGCCATCGACGCCGCCCTTGCCCGCCGAGCATCTGCGGGTAGGCGATTGCGTGGTCGACATCCCCTTGCGCGAAATCCGCGCGCCGGGGGCGCGTCGGCCGCGCCGGATCACGCCCAAGGCGATGGGCGTGCTGCTCGTGCTCGTCGATCACGCCGACCGCGTGGTCAGCCGCGACGCGCTGCTGGCCGAGGTCTGGCCCGACACCTTGCCGACCGACGACGTGGTCACCCAGGCGGTGACCCAGTTGCGCAAGGCCTTCGACGAAGACCGCGGCAATCCGCGCTACATCGAAACCATCGCCAAGAACGGCTACCGCCTGCTGGCCAAAGTGCGCTGGCTGGTGCCGGAGTCGGCGGCCGGCGCTGAAGCCGGCGCCGGCGGCAACGCGGCCCCGGAGTCGATGGCGGAGACGGCCTTCGCCGACAGCCCCGCCGCCTCCGCTTCCGCGTCAGCCTCTGCGCCCGAGCGGATCGACCCGGTGCCGTTGCCGAACCAGCCGCGTCCGCGCGGCACCTGGCGCTCGATCGTCGGCGCGGTCGCGACCGTGCTGGTGCTGGTGGTCGCGCTGGTGTGGTGGTCGCTGGCGCGGCAGTCGCACGCGCCCGGCGCGACGCCGGCGCCGGTCGACCCGGCGCGGGTCGCCGGCACGCCGCGGCCGTACCGCCTGATCACCTCGATGCCCGGCTTCGAAGTCCAGCCGACCCTGTCGCCGGACGCGGCCCTGGTCGCCTACGTCGCCATTCCCGAAGGCCAGCGCGGCACCGCGATCCTGGTCCAGACCACCGACCAGACCCCGCCGCGCCAGCTGACCCGGCCCAGCGGGCTGGCCGAGGACAGCATGCCGGCGTGGTCGCCGGACGGCCGCTCGATCGCGTTCCTGCGGGTCGACCCGGCGCGCATGTGCAAGGTGCTGATGATCGCCGCCAACGGCGGCGCCGAGCGCGAGGTCGGCGAGTGCGACCCGCGCAATCCGCCGACCTTCGAATGGACTCCCGACGGCCGCGGCCTGATCTTCGGCAGCATGCAGACCCCGCAGGGCATGGTCGGCATGCGCGTGCTCGACCTGGCCAGCGGCGAATGGCGCGCGGTGCCGTACCGCCCCGGCGCCGGCAACCTCGACCTGTCGCCGCGGTTCTCGCCCGACGGGCGCTGGATCGTGTTCCTGCGCAACAACCCGCAAGGCGATTTCTGGCGCCTGCCGGCCGAAGGCGGCACGGCCGAGCGGCTGAGCCAGCTCAGCGCCGACGTGCGCGGCTGGGACTGGCTGCCGGACAACCGCAGCATCCTGTTCGGCCGCATGATCGACGGCGACACCCGGCTGTTCCGCCTGGACCTGGAAACCGGCCAGGCCCGCGACCTGGGCATCGAGTCGGCGCAGTTCCCGGCGGTCGCGGCCTCGCGCCCGGCCGCGGCCTTCGTCCAGCGCAAGCCTTACTTCGGCCTGTTCCGGGTGGTGCTCGGCGATACCTCCAAGGGCGCGGTGCACGTGGTCGACCCGCTGTTCCCGTCGTCGGCGCGCGACATGTTGCCGGCGGCGGCGCCGGACGGGCGCCAGATCGTGTTCTTCTCCGACCGCTCCGGCAGCAACCACCTGTGGTGGGCCGACCTGGAGCAGCCCGATTCGCTGCGCATGCTGCCGGGGGTGACCCCGGGCACCCGCTACGGCGCTTCGTGGTCGGCCGACAGCACCCGGGTGACCGTGGTCGGGCCGGATCCGGAAGGGCGCAATGCGGTGTTCGAGATCGTGCCGGCCAGCGGGCGGGTCACCCGCTTGCCGGTGCCGGTCGACGAACCGATCCAGGCCATGCAGCTGCCGGATCCGAATCGGCTGTTGGTCCTGGCCGGCGCCGGCGACGGCCGTCTGCGCCTGAGCCTGTTCGACCGCAGCGTCTCCCCGTGGAAGCTGGTCGCGGCGATCGACGACGTGGCCGAGGGCAAGGCCGACCCGGCCCACAACCGCCTGCTGTTCGCGCGCCAGACCCAGGCCGGGCTGTGGCAGGCCGATCTGGCCCTGAGCGCGGCCAGCATCCGCCAGGTCGACGACAGCGAGCCGGTCGCCGACCGCTACCGGCTGTGGGACGTGGCCAGCGCCACCGGCGACCTGCGCTACATGGACCAGCAGCCGACCTGCCTGTCGCTGATGCGCCGGATCGCGACGCCGGAGCTGCCGCCGTCGGCCCTGTGCCTGGACCAAAGCCGGCGTTCGGCGATCAATGGATTCAGCCTGAGTCCGCGCGGCGACACCGTGTATCTGGCCCTGGCCAAGTGGGATGGCGCCGATATCGGTTACATGGACCTGCCCGAGGAGCCGAAGACCTTCGTGCCGGGCTGGCTCAACTGATTGATCCGACTAGAGAAAGTGCTTTCGGAAGTTCATCGGATGTGACGTCGTGCCGAATTCGGCTAACTCTCCGTCAAATTTCCGGCGCCCGCGGTCGTTGCTCGCGCAAATAAAAACCTCATACCCCGCAAATGAGGTGGACCAATGGAGCAAGCATTGTGGGCGGATCGCGGACAGCTGATGCAGCTGGACGCGCAGGACCAATCCGTTCAGGCAAGTTGCGTCGGCGTCTCGCGACTGGGCAGCGTTCAGTTGTCCGGTACTCACTTCTCGATCTGGGTGCAGTTGCGCGGCAGCTCGTGGGTTGAAGCCAAAGAGGGCAAGTTCCGGCTCAAGCGCGGCGACTGGATCGCGTTCGAACGCGACTCCAAGCCGGTGCTGCAAGCGGACCGCTACGGCGTCTGCGTCGGCCTCAACCTGACCCCGGACGCGATCAAGGCGATGGCCCGTCTGGCCGACAGCAGCCTGTACGCCGGCCGCGGCCGCATGAACCGCCACGACGCCCGCATCGCCCTGCGCCTGTGGCGCCAGGCCAGCGCGCGCAACAGCGAGGCCGACGCCGGTTTCGATCTCAACGCCCTGCGTCCGATCCTGCTGCACCTGGCCGGCGTCCAGCGCGAGCTGACCGCGCGCATCCAGCGTTGCCCGGGCCGTTCGCGCAGCCGCAAGCGTCAGGTCTTCGGCCGCCTCCAGCGCGCCCGCCTGTACCTGGAAGGCAATTGCGACCGGGTCGTGCGGATCAGCGAACTGGCCGAGCTGACCAGCTTCTCGAGCTGGTACTTCTCCAAGACCTTCCACAGCCTGTACGAGGAGAGCCCCCAGGCCGCCTCGGCGCGCATGCGCCTGGAACACGCTGCGGACTTGTTGAAGAACACCTCGATGATGATCGGCGAGGTCGCCGCGGCCAGCGGTTTCGACAACTGCTGCAGCTTCGCCCGCGCCTTCCGCGCCCGCTTCGGCACGTCGGCCACGCGTTATCGCAGCGCCGCGGCCAGCGCCAAGGCCGCCGAAGCCGCCAAGCCGGCCGTGGTGCCGTTGCGCAAGCTGGCGATGGCGAGCTGAGCGGACGACGAAAGCGTTGCGAAACACCGAAGAAAGTTCCGAAACGGCCGTTGCCGGCCGCGCAGTACGATCCGAAGCGACATTCGTAAAGCGACATCCGTAACGCAGCAAACGCAAGCCACGAGCCCGCAGTATCCGGCCCGCCCGAACCGATCCGCCGATTCGCTCCGTACAGTCGCGCCGATCCGCTCCGGGACCACCGCCAGGCCGATACCGCCAGCCGCCTCCCCCAACAGGCCGGACTCCGCACTACCCGAGCAACGCCGAGGTTTCGACTGCGCGCATCGCGCGCAGCCGAGCCTCGGCGCCACTCGATGCGCCGCTGGCGCGCGCCGCGCCGCTGTGCCGGCGATTCCTCTGTTTCCTGACCTTGTCGATTCGCGCGTGCGACTCGCGCCGCTGCGCATCGGCGCTTGCGATCGGCGGCGCTGCGGCATCCGTATGAACGAAGCGTTCAGGCATCGCATGCGATGCATCGCTTCGCCATGCGCGTGAACGAATCGTTCAGCATGCGCGCGCATCGGCGCGCCGCTTACACCTTGCTTATACAAACGCGTTCCTCGCGCGAGCGCGTCGCTGCGCGCGTGCGGCGCGAGCGCGCGACTGAACGAATCGTTCAGCCCGCCACACGCGATGCCGGCGCGATCGCCGCGATGAGCGCGATACAGCTGCGTCGTGCGCACATAGTTTGTCTATACGACGCGTCGCGAATGCTCATGTCGGCAGCGCGCGAACCTCGATGCGTGCGCTGTTTCTATACGCATCGCGCCGGCTGCGTATGCAGCGCAAACGCCACGAATCAGCGGCTTTGCCGCGATCAGGCTCGTTGTGCAAAGACGCGATGCAAAGCCATCGCACCGAATCGGCAAGATGCGACGCAATGCGATGCAAAGCGTTCGCGTGCATGCGACGCGATTCGCCGACTCCGACGCAATCGGTCAAAAACACCTGGAATTCATCACATTTGACGCTCGCGACGCGAGGCTTTCGATGCGATGACAGTGGCCTCTACGACCGACTGCGCAAAGTCTCCCGCTGCCAACCGCAAAGCAGTGCGGGGAGTTGGAACGTACTTTTGCATGGCGTTTTAACACGCCTATAACGAGATTACTGGAGAGAGATAGATGAACCATCGTAGTCTGCGCCCCACGGCGCGGTACGGCGTTCTGCCGTCCGCCATCGCCGCAGCGCTCGTGTCCGCTCTGGTCCCGGCGATCGCCGGCGCACAAGAAGCCGACGCCTCCAAGAACCCGACCACTCTCGATCGCATCGAGGTGACCGGTTCGCGCATTCGCCAGGCCAACCTGGAGACGTCGCAGCCGGTCGTCACCATGACCCGCGCCGAAATCCAGAAGCAAGGCTTCACTTCGGTCGCCGACATCGTCCAGAACATCACCGCCACCGGTTCGCCGGCGATCTCGCGTTCCGACGCGCTCGCCTCGGGCGAAGAAGTGGGCGGCCAGTACGTCGACCTGCGCGGCCTCGGCCCGCAGCGCACCCTGGTGCTGATCGACGGCAAGCGCATGGGCATCAGCTCGGCCGGTTATTCCGACCTGGCGTCGATCCCCAGCTCGATCGTCGAGCGCATCGAAGTGCTGACCGACGGCGCCTCGGCGCTGTACGGCTCCGACGCCATCGCCGGCGTGGTCAACATCATCACCCGCAAGCGTTTCGACGGCCTCGAAGGCAGCGCCTACATCGGCCAGTACGGCCAGGGCGACGGCAACAAGGAGGTCTACAACTTCGTCATCGGCCAGACCGGTGAGCGCGGTTCGGTGACCTTGGGCGCCGAGTACAGCAAGGAAGATCCGGTCTTCGCCCGCGACCGCGACTTCACCCTCTACCCGAACGGCCGCGCCCACCCGACCCCCGACCTGGGCGGCCCGGAAGGCAGCGTGCGCAGCAACGGCTGGAGCGCGATCAATCAGTGGGGCACCCTGATCGACGCGAACAAGAACAGCTGGACCGCGAACCGCGGCACCACCGATACCACCAAGATTTCGAACTTCCACCCGACCAACGGTCTGACCGACCAGGCCAACCCGAACGAAGAGATGTATCTCTCGACGGCGCTGGAGCGTCGTTCGGTGTTCGCCAACGCCGAGTTCGACATCACCGACAACCTGCGCGCCAAGGCCGACATCCTGTACACGGATCGCGAAGCCACCCAGCAGGTCGCCGGTTATCCGTTCCGCTCGACCGGTTTCGATCGCTATAGCGGCGATCTGAGTCTGAAGGGCGACAGCGCGTTCAATCCGCTCGGCTACGACGCCAACTTCATGCGCCGTACCTGGGAAGTGCCGCGTCAGACCAAGTCCGAGCTGACCACCTACCGTTTCAGCGGCGGTCTGGAAGGTTCGTTCGAACTGGCCGGCAAGACCTGGGACTGGGACGCCAGCTACCTGTACAACCAGAACAAGGGCGTCAAGACCGGCACCGGCAACCTGTTCCTGCCGAACGCCGAGAAGGCCCTGGGCCCGTCGTTCGTCGACGCCAACGGCGTCGCGCGTTGCGGCACCGCCGCCAACCCGATCGACGGCTGCCTGGCGTGGAACCCGTTGCTGGGTCCGGACGTCACCGGCCCGGGTTCGTTGAACAACAAGGATCTGCAGAAGTACCTGTTCCTGCCGACCCACGACACCTCGACCACCAAGACCGAGGTCTACAGCCTGAACCTGAGCGGCACGCTGGCGACCCTGCCGGCCGGCGACCTCGGCCTGGCCGCGGGTTACGAGCACCGCAAGGAATCGGCGCACTACTCGCCGGACGCGCTGCTGCAGTCGGGCCTGAGCAGCGACCTGGCCGGCAGCGAAACCCAGGGCGGCTACTCGCTCGACGAGTTCTACGTCGAACTGGCCGTGCCGGTGCTGTCGGATGTGACCTTCGCGAAGGAACTGTCGTTCAACATCGCCGGCCGCTACTCCGACTACAACACCTTCGGCGACACCACCAACGGCAAGTTCAGCCTGAAGTGGAAGCCGATCGACGATCTGTTGATCCGCGGCACCTACGCCACCGGCTTCCGCGCTCCGACCGTGGCCGATCTGTACGGCGGCGTCGGCGAGAGCTTCGACAACTACACCGATCCGTGCGACACCCTGTTCGGTTCGGCCGTGCGCAACCCGCAGGTCGCTGCGCGCTGCGGTGCGAACGTCCCGGCGAACTTCCGCCAGGTCGCTTCGGGCGGCAAGCCTGCCACCGGCCCGAACGCCCAGTCCGACAGCGCGTTCCTGTCGGGTTCCAACCCGCTGCTGAAGCCGGAAACCTCGAAGTCGACCAACATCGGCTTCGTGTACAGCCCGAGCTGGTTCAGCGGTTTCGACGTCAGCCTGGACTGGTGGAAGATCAAGATCGAAGACGTGATCGCGGCTGAGACCGTGAGTTCGATCCTGAACAACTGCTACGTGCTCGGCATCCAGTCGGCGTGCGGCCGTTTCGTTCGCGACACCGATCCGGACAACCTGGGTCAGGTCGTCGGCGTCACCCGTACCCTGATCAACGGCGGCTACCAGGAAACCGCGGGTTACGACCTCGGCATCTCCTACCGCCTGGCCGACACCCGTTACGGCAACTTCGCGTTCAACTGGAAGACGACCTACGTCGACTACTCCGAGTACAAGCGCGACAACGAGTCGACCACGCCCGTCGAGCAGCGCGCGAGCTGGGTCGCCGACGGCCTGAGCAACTTCCGCGTGCGTTCGAACTTCAACGCCGACTGGAGCTGGGGCGACTTCGGCGCGAGCTGGGGCATCCGCTACTACTCCGGCCTGAAGGAAGAGTGCGCGTACGACCTCGACGGCGGCAAGGAGTGCTCGGATCCGAACTACCGTTCCTCGTACAAGGGCGCGGTGCCGGTTCGCGAAGTGGGCAGCAACACCTTCCACGACCTGCAGGTCCGCTACAACACGCCGTGGAACGCCACTGTGGCGGTCGGCGCGAACAACGTCTTCGACCACACCGGCCAGACGATGTTCAGCCAGCCCAACGGCGGCTTCAGCTACAACGGCGCTTACGACATCGGCCGCTTCGTGTACATGAAGTACACCCAGCGCTTCTGATCGAAGCGTCTGCGGTAATGCGATACGACTACGGCCCCGAAAGGGGCCGTAGTTTTTTGCGCTTTATGTAGGAGCGGCGCGAGCCGCGACCGCGACAAAGCAACTACGCCGCAATTTTCGCCGTAGTTGTTTTGTCGCGGTCGCGGCTCGCGCCGCTCCTACAGGGAGCATCGCAGCTGCGCGGACGCGGGCAACAAAAAAGCCGCCCGAAGGCGGCTTTTTCGCGAGCGGGGCTTACGCTCAGAACTTCGGCTTGTCGTCCTCGGCCGCGTAGCGCTCGATCGCTTCTACCAGGATCTTCTTGGCTTCTTCGGCGTTGCCCCAGCCGTCGAGCTTGACCCACTTGCCCTTCTCCAGGTCCTTGTAGTGCTCGAAGAAGTGGCCGATGCGCTCGAGCCAGTGCGGGCTGACCTGGTCGATGTCGTGGATGTGCGAGTAGCCGGCGAAGACCTTGTCGACCGGCACCGCCAGCAGCTTCTCGTCGCTGCCGGCTTCGTCGCTCATGCGCAGCACGCCGACCGGGCGGCAGCGGATCACCGAGCCGGGGATCAGCGGCAGCGGCAGCACCACCAGCACGTCGGCCGGATCGCCGTCGCCGCAGACGGTGTGCGGGACGTAACCGTAGTTGCAGGGGTAGCGCATCGGGGTCGACAGAATGCGGTCGACGAAGATCGCGCCGGAGGCCTTGTCGACCTCGTACTTGACCGGCTCGGCATCCTTCGGGATTTCGATGATGACGTTGATCTCGTGCGGCGGGTTCTTGCCGGTGGGGACGTGGTCCAGACCCATGTGTGCTCCGACTGCTGAGGCCCGCGGGGGCGGGCCGGATGGATGAAAGGGCCCTCATTTTACGCGTCTGGCTGCTGCGTTGCAGCACGCGGCGTGCCGGACCTGGGGCCGCCCCCAGGTCCGGGCCGGCGCGCGGCAAATGTCGAACGGCGGCGAAGCGGCCGGCTTCGGCGCCGATCCGGCCGCCGCCGGGCCTGTCTGCGCAGGCCCGCCCGGACCCGGCGAAGCCCCGTCCAATTGCGCCAATGCCGCCGTCCAATGCCCTGGGGCCGGGTTTTGCGCGCGGCACTTGAGCCGGCCGCCAGCCCCTGGCTATATCGACCTGGATCGATCTAAACCGGGGAGTAACGATGGATCTGGGTCCGCAGGCGCTGCACGAGCTGGTCGCCTTCTTCGGCCTGGGCGCGTTGCTGGAGCTGCTGGCCGCCGACGGCTACCGGGCCCTGCTCAGCGGCGCGGGCGTCAAGGCGCTGCTGTTTCCGGTGATCCCGATCCTGCTGGTCTACGAACTGCTGCGCGCGGCGGTCCAGCGCAAGTTCCGGCTCGAGGACTACAAGATCCCGTTCCTGACCCTGGTCGCCAACCGCCTGATCGGCGCGGTGCTGAGCTTCGGCATGGTCGCGCTGTGCATCGCGCTGTTGCAGCCGCTGGCGCTGTTCCAGGTCGAGCTCAGCGGCTGGGGGCTGCTGTACGGCTACGTGGTGTGGGAGTTCGCCCACTTCGTCTACCACTACCTGGCGCACAAGGTGCGGTTGCTGTGGTGCCTGCATTCGACCCACCACGCGCCGACCGCGATGAACCTGTCGGTCAACTACGCGCATCTGTTCCTGGAAGCGCCGTACGCCGACATCGTGCGCACCAGCATCTGCATCCTGGCCGGGGTCAGCCCGCCGCTGTTGCTGCTGATCATGCTGATCGACGGCTTCTGGGGGCAGTTCATCCATCTGGGCGAGCACGCGCTCAAGGACGGGCGGCTGGGCCGGCTGCACCGCTGGATCCTCACGCCCGCGCACCATCGCGTCCATCACGCGCGCAATCCGCTGTACATGGACACCAACTTCTGCAACCTGCTGAACCTGTGGGACCGCGTGTTCGGCACGTATCAGCCGCAGCGCGAGGACATCCGCATCGAGTACGGCATCACCCGGCCGATGAAGCCCGGCAGTTTTCTCGACGCGTACCTGGGCGAGTTCCACGCGCTGCTGCGCGACGTGATCGCCGCGCCGGGCCTGCGCAACAAGCTGCGCTACCTGCTGATGCCGCCGGGCTGGAGCCACGACGGGCGCTACAAGACCGCACTGGAGAGCAAACGCGAATGGCTGGCGCAACGGCAGGGAACGGCATGAAACGAACGATGGCGGCGATGGTGTCGATGGCGCTGATCGCGCTGGCCTTGAACGCCTCGGCCGCGGAAAACTTCGCCTTGCATCGGCCGACGACGGGCTCGCCGATCTGCAAGCCGGGCGAGGAAGCGGTCAAGGCCGTCGACGGCCGCCTGAGCAGCAAGACCGAACACAAGTTCTGCACGCTGCAGCGGCCGGCGTGGTTGCAGGTCGACCTGCAAGCGCGCCGGCAGGTGCGCGAGATCGTGCTCAAGCACGCCGGCGCGGGCGGCGAGCCGGCGGCGATGAACACCCGCGCCTACACCGTGTCCTTGTCCGAAGACGGCAAGCGGTGGCGGCAGGTCGTCGCGGTACGCGACAACCGCGACGACGTGCGCACGCACGCGATCGCGCCGGCCTGGGCGCGCTACGTGCGGCTGGAGGTCAGCCAGCCGGCGCAGGATCCGGCCGATCCGGCGACGCGGCTGTACGAGATCGAAGTGCGCTGAGCGGGTTCGGTGCGGTGGTGGGGAAGGGCCTTCAGGCGCGATGCTTTTCGATCCGACGCGATGGACCGACCAGCGACCTGAGCCGAAAGCTTCGGCGCTGAAGTCCGTTCCGCAACCGCCTGGGGCCGACCCTAGCTCGGGTCCGCGCTAGCTTGGCCGCGGCCATACCTGTGCGTATCCAGGAACCTCGATTCCATTCGCGCAGGTTCCGCTCATGTCCGTACAGCTCGACGCCACCCGCCCCGCGCCGCCGCCGCAGGCCGATGCTTACTGGGACAACCCGGCCGCGTCCGACCCGAACCGGCAGGTGACGCCCGAGCCGATGGCGCTGTTCGCCGCGCCCGCGCCGACCGCGAGCCTCGCCGCCGACGGCACGGTCGAGATCGACGGCGGCGCGACCAACCCGCAGCAACGCACCCAGGGCAGCACGCCCGACGGCAAACCGGTGCAGATCGATCCGCTGCACGACGGCGGCGAAGTGTCGATCTCGCGCGAACGCACCCTCGCCGACGCCGGCGGCGGCCGCCAGTACGTCAGCGCCGACCAGATCGTGCTGACCACCGGCGGCAAGAACGACGACGTGCGGGTGACCCAGCGCGACGACGGCACCCTCGATGTCGGCGTCAACGGCGAGCGATACGCGCTGCGCCTGACCGAGAACCAGGAACTGACCCTGCGCAGCGGCGACGGCAACGACGTCATCACCGTCGCGCCGAACGTCAAGGTCAATATCGTGGTCGATGCCGGCGCCGGCGACGATACGGTGACCACCGGCGCCGGCAACGACCGCGTCGACGGCGGCCTCGGCAACGACCGCATCAGCACCGGCGCGGGCCGCGACGACCTGTTCGGCAACAGCGGCGACGACATCCTCGACGCCGGCGCCGGCGACGACGTGGTCTACGGCGGCGACGGCGCCGACTGCCTGCTCGGCGGCGACGGCGTCGATTTCCTCGAAGGCGGGCGCGGCAACGACGAACTCGACGGCGGCGCCGGCCACGACATGCTGTCCGGCGGCCTCGACGACGACACCTTGCGCGGCGGCCAGGGCGACGATGCGGTCTACACCGGCGCCGGCAAGGACACGGTCGACAACCAGTCCGGCAACGACACCGTGTACGCGCAGAGCGCGATGGACCTGATCAACGCCAACGGCGGCGCGCGCAACACCGTGGTCAACGTCGAGATCGGCGCGGCCAAGGGCGTGACCATCGAAGGCTCCGACGCGTTCAAGCAGCGCGTCGGCGCCGAGATCGATTTCCTGCGCAGCTCGCCGAACGGCCAGCGCATGCTCGCCGAATTCGACCAAGCCGCCGCGCGCGGCAACAGCGTGACCATCAAGGAACTGGCCAACGAGCAGAACGGCTACGCCCAGACCTTCAGCAACGACGCCGACATCGTCAACGGCAGGCCGGGTCAGGGCGGCGACGTGCAGATCAGCTACAACCCGTCGTTCCACATGGCCGAATTCCCGGCGCCGGCGGTGGTGCTGTACCACGAGATGTCGCACGCCTACAACGGCGTCAACGGCACGTTCCAGCAGGGCACGTATCGCGGCACCGGGCCGGACGACGGCCAGGTGCCCAACGCCGAACGCCAGGCGGTGGGGCTGGAGACCAGCGCGCCGGCCTACGACTTCGACGGCGACCCGAACACGCCCAAGACCACGGCCAATCCCGACCACCTCACCGAGAATGGTTTGCGCGCCGAACTCGGATTGCCGGACCGGCCGAGCTACAGCCTGTAACCGCGCCGCTGCGGTTCGCAGCGCGCAACCTTGGGGATCGAAGGCAGCCCGCGCGCATCGCGGGCTGCCTTCGCACAGGCCATGGGGCAGGGGCCCTCGCCAGCGGGAAGGAGCCGAGGCCGCAGCCGACGCCTCCGTGGGACGGATTTCAGTCCCGATGCTTTCCTTCCCGGTGTGGCCTCAGCGCACCAACGCGTCCAACTCCGCGGGCTCGAACGCGATCGCGCTGCGCGCGCCGGTATCGGCCAGGATCTTGCGCGCGATCAGTTCGCTGGTCGGCGCCAGCACGCTGAAGTGATCCGTGCGCGGCACCAGGTACCAATGCGCCAGCGGGTTGCGGTTGGCCCGGCGCATCGCCTGCAGGGCTTCGAAGTTGCTGTCGTGGTCGCCTTCGAACGCGAACACCGGGCTGCGGATCGACTCCAGCCAGTACCCCGGCGAACGCAGGCGCCGTTGTTCTTCGGTCAGGCCCGCGGGCACGAAGCGCCCGCCGTAGCCGGCGACATCGTCGGTCGGACCGAACGCGAACACCGCGCGGAAGCGCGCATCGCTCTGCGCCACCAGCAGCGCCAGGGTGCCGCCGGTGCTGTGGCCGCCGAGATAGATGCGCTGCGGGTCGACGTAATCGAGCTTGGCCAGATAATCGGCCGCGGCGAGTACGTCGCGCACTTCGCCGTAGAAGCCTTCGCGCAGGCCCGGGTTGTCGTTGCCGCCGCGCAGCGAGGGATACATCACCACGATGCCGGCCTGGCGCAGGGCCGCGGCGCTCTGATCGTTGTCGCGCGATTGCGGGCTCCATACATCGCCGAGCGTGTTGCTGTCGCCGCCGGTGAGCCAAACGATCGCCGGATGCTTGCCCGGCTGCGCCGGACGCGGCGTCAGGTAGGCGGCCAGTTCGCCGGGTTCGGCGCGGTAATGCACCAACTGCAGCACGCCAGGCGGCGGCGCAGGAACGGCGCTGCCCTCTTGCGTGCCGCGCGCGGTTTCGGCCGGCGCCGCGGCGCGCGCGGCGGTCAGGTCGGCGCCGTCGTTGGCGTTGGCGGTCGGGGCCTGGGAGCAGGCGGCGAGCGCGGCGAACAACAGTAAAGGCAACAACGGAAGGCGCATCGCAGCGGTCCTTGCTAGAGAAGGGCGCTAGTGTGCGCCAAAGCGCGACCGTGCGCGCAAAAGAAAACGGCGGCCCAGGGCCGCCGTTTTCGTTCGACGCAATGATTTACTCGACGCTGACTTCGACCCGCCGCGCTTCCCGGGCGTCGCCGCCGCCTTCGGTCACCGCCGGCTTGTCGAGTTCGATGCGCTCGCTGGCGATGCCTTGTTCCTGCAGCCACTGCTTGACCGCCTGCGCGCGCTGCTTGGCCAGTTCGGCATTGGTCGCGGCGCTGCCGGACTCGTCGTGGAAGCCGGAGATGCGCGCCTTGGCGTCGGCCTTGGCCTGCAGCGCCTGGAGCACGCCGCCGAGATCGCCGGCGGCGGTCTGCGGCAACTGCGAGGAGCCCAGGTCGAAGTAGAGCTTGACGTGGTCGCTCGCGGGCAAGGCGCTGTCTGCGTTGCCCGTGCCGGCCGCGTCGGCCGCGCCGGCCGAAATCGCGCTGCTGGCGGCGGAAGCGCCCGCCGCCGATGCCGCGTCCGCGCTGGCTTGGGCGTCGTGCGCCGCGGCCGTGGCGACGGCCGCCTGCGCCGCGACCTCGTCCTGCCCGCGCACGTCGCCGACCGGCAGCAACGGCACCAGCAGCAGCGCGACGATGTTGATGATCTTGATCAGCGGATTGATCGCCGGGCCGGCGGTGTCCTTGTACGGGTCGCCGACGGTGTCGCCGGTGACCGCGGCCTTGTGCGCTTCCGAACCCTTGCCGCCGTGGTGGCCGTCCTCGATGTACTTCTTGGCGTTGTCCCAGGCGCCGCCGCCGGTGGTCATCGAGATCGCGACGAAGATGCCGGTGACGATGGTGCCGATCAGCAGGCCGCCGAGCGCTTTCGGGCCGAGCAGCAGGCCGACCACGACCGGCACCGCGACCGGCAGCAGCGACGGCACGATCATTTCCTTGATCGCCGACTTGGTCAGCATGTCCACCGCCTTGTCGTACTGCGGCTTGCCGGTGCCTTCCATGATCCCGGCGATGTCGCGGAACTGGCGCCGCACTTCCTCGACCACCGCGCCGGCCGCGCGGCCGACCGCTTCCATCGCCATCGCGCCGAACAGGTACGGGATCAGGCCGCCGATCAGCAGGCCGATGATGACCATGTGGTCGGACAGGTCGAACGCGAACAGCTTGCCCGGATGCGCGGTCTGCAGGTTGTGGGTGTAGTCGGCGAACAGCACCAGCGCGGCCAGCGCGGCCGAGCCGATGGCGTAGCCCTTGGTCACCGCCTTGGTGGTGTTGCCGACCGCGTCGAGCGGGTCGGTGATGTCGCGGATCTCCGGCGGCAGCTCGGCCATCTCGGCGATGCCGCCGGCGTTGTCGGTGATCGGGCCGTAGGCGTCGAGCGCGACGATCATGCCGGCCATCGACAGCATCGAGGTCGCGGCGATGGCGATGCCGTACAGCCCGCCGAGCGCGTGCGCGCCCCAGATCGCCAGACACACCGCGATCACCGGCAGCGCGGTCGACTTCATCGACACGCCAAGGCCGGCGATGATGTTGGTGCCGTGGCCGGTGGTGGAGGCCTGCGCGACGTGCTTGACCGGGCCGTACTGGGTGCCGGTGTAGTACTCGGTGATCCACACGATCGCGCCGGTCAGGACCAGGCCGATCAGCGCGCACCAGTACAGGTTCATCGGGCCGACGCTGGTGTCGCGCATCAGTTCGGTGGTGATCGGGTAGAACGCGATCGCCGCCAGCACCGCCGACACGATCACGCCCTTGTACAGCGCGCCCATGATCGAGCCGCCGGCCTTAACCTTCACGAAGAACGCGCCGATGATCGAGGCGATGATCGACACGCCGCCGAGCACCAGCGGGTACAGCACGCCGTTGGCGCCGACCGTGCTCGCCATCAGGCCGCCGAGCAGCATCGTCGCGATGACCGTGACCGCATAGGTTTCGAACAGGTCCGCGGCCATGCCGGCGCAGTCGCCGACGTTGTCGCCGACGTTGTCGGCGATCACCGCCGGGTTGCGCGGGTCGTCTTCGGGGATGCCGGCTTCGACCTTGCCGACCAGGTCGGCGCCGACGTCGGCGCCCTTGGTGAAGATGCCGCCGCCCAGGCGTGCGAAGATCGAGATCAGCGACGAGCCGAACGCCAGGCCGACCAGCGCGTGCAGCGCTTTCTCGCCGGTGACGCCGAGCTTGGCCAGCACCAGCCAGTAGCCGGCCACGCCGAGCAGGCCCAGGCCGACCACCAGCATGCCGGTGATCGCGCCGCCGCGGAACGCCACGTCCATCGCCGGGCCCATGCCCTTGCGCGCGGCTTCGGCGGTGCGCACGTTGGCGCGCACCGACACGTTCATGCCGATGTAGCCGGCGGCGCCGGACAGCACCGCGCCGAGCAGGAAGCCGATCGCGGTATGCCAGTTGAGGAACAGCCCGATCAGTACGAACAACACCGCGCCGGCGACGGCGATGGTGGTGTATTGGCGATTGAGATAGGCGCGCGCGCCTTCCTGGATCGCGCCGGCGATCTCCTGCATGCGTTGGTTGCCGGCGGGTTGTGCGCTGATCCAGCGCGCGGACACGATGCCGTAAAGGATCGCGATGACGGCGCAGCCTAGCGCCAGGATCAAACCGTACTGCTCCAGCATGAAACCCCTCCCCTAGTGGAAAAGCGGACATCACGGGACAACGGATTCGACTTGTGCCGCGAGCGGTCGTGGACCGGTGTTCCGCGGATCGCGTTCGCGCGCCGGACGTGTTGCATCGCAGCGTGGCCGTGCTGCGAACACGGCGCGAACCGACTATCGCATAGGGGCTGTGCCGGCGAAACCGGGCCTGCGGCAACGGTCGCGCCGATGCGCGCGGCGTCGGCGGGGCTGCGACTCCAGTCACGGAACCCGTGCGTTTCCTTCCCGGCTTCGGCCCGCGCCGGCGCTTGACTCGGCGGGGCGTTGCGCGAAGCGCGAAGCCCGCGCGCATGTTGCGCAGCCGCAACGCCGCGCGCGCGGCGTTCGCGTGCGGGCCGCGGCGCCTGCGTCGGTTTGACACGACGCGCGTGCCGGCACTTAGATCGAAGCGCGCGACCGCAGTGGCGGCGCGCGGCAAGGGATGCGGGCCGCGGGGGCGGTCGAGGGGCGAGTGGAGCGCCCGGCACGGGCTATCGCATTCATTCGCGCCGCGCGGCCGCTGTGATCCGACTCGCGCACTCGCGTTGCATCCGGGGCGGCGCCTTCCGGCGCCGTGGCGTCGCCCCGAGTCATCCACAGGCGCCGATCCAGTCCGACCAAGGAGAGTCACATGAGCAAGAAGCTGATGGCCGCGTGCGTGTTCGTATTCGGCATGGGCCTGGGCGTGAGCGCGTTCGCCGGCGGCGCCAGCATCACCGAGGAAATGGCCCAGTGCATTTACCAGTGCAAGCTCGGCGGCGGCACCCAGGCCGCTTGCTGGGCCTGCTGCGTGAACAAGAAGTGCGTGATCCCCGAACCGATCGAGTAAGGCGGGCGCGGGACGCGGCGAGCCGCGTCCCGCTTCGGTTCGGTCGACGCGGTTTGCCGCCTCCCGCTTCGGCCCGAGCGATGCGTTTTGCCGCACCCCGCTTCGGTTCGGTCGCGAGGTATGCCGTCTCCGGCTGCGGTTCTGGCTCGCCGGTTCGCCGCCTCCCGTTTCGATTCAGGCGACGTGGCTGGCCTCATCGTGCTTGGCGACGGCGCAGGGTCGCGGGTGAAGTGAGTGTTCAGCCTGCCCGTGCGAGGCTGCCCCCCGCCCCGCAACCGGAGTCGCGCCATGCGCAGACTGTCGCTGTTTTCCGCCGCCGCGCTGGCCGTGCTGGCCGCGCCCGCCGCCGTCGCGGCGGATCCTGCTCCCGAAATCCAGCGAGCGGCCACCGCGCCGCCGCAGCCGGCCGGCAGCGTGCACACCCTGCGCCAGATCCCCGAGGCCTGCGCGCGCCTGGAAGGCATGTTCACCGGCGACGCGGCGCAGCCGTACAAGTTCGCGGTGGTGCGCTCCAGCCCCAATTGCCAGCCGCGCGCGCGCTTCGTCGATGCGGCCAAGGCGCAGCCGTCGGAAGCGGCGGGCTGGAAGTTCAACGATCTGATCCGCGTGCCCAGCGCCGCCTGCCCGCAACAGCAGGCGGTGGTGCGGGTCTGGCGCAAGCCGGCCGCGGTGGCGCCGCCGCAGCTCGACGCGCAAGGCCGCGCGCGCCTGTACCTGCAGGACGAAAAGGCCCGCGCCGAAGCGGCCAAGCTGGCCCAGGTGCCGATGTTCGCCGCCGCGATGACGGTCGAAGGCAAGGCCTGCGGCGGCTGAGCGCCGCGCCGGGCCGTCGGCGCGGTCCGCCGGTCGCGCAAAAAGACGAAAGGGCCGCTCGCGCGGCCCTTTCGCTGTGTTGCGGATGCGCGAAGCGGCTCAGCGCACGCCGACGCAGTCCTTGAGCTCGACCACGAAGTCGGTGTCGTTGTACTCGTCGAACACGCCGGTCAGCTGGATGCGGTCGTTGGCCCGCAGGGTCAGCGCATAGGCCTTCTGGTCCGGACGCAGCAGGCAGCGCACGCGGGTTTCGAACAGGCGGCGGTCGCTGTCGGCCAGGCCCGGGATCAGCGAGGTGGTGGCCTGGAAGGTCACGTAGTACTTGCCGCTCTTGCCGTCGCTGACGCCGGCGTTGGTGCCCTTGACCGTGTACACGCGGCCCTTGTAGCGGTCGGCGACGACGGCGGCGTTTTCCTTGGCCTGGGTTTCGATTTCCTTGGCCAGCTGCGGCGCGCCGATCACGATCGGCAGGGCCTTCGGCGCGGCCGAGCGCGGCGGCGCGGTCTTGCCGGGCTGCAGCGTGCCGATCATGTCGCAGATGTTCTTCTTGATCGTGTCGGGATGGCCGAACGCGCCGCGGCGCAGCTTCAGCGTCGCGGTCACGGTGCCGGCGGCGTCGGCGGTGATCTGCAGCGGCAGCGGGCGGCTCATCGCGGTGGACGGCTCCTCCAGCACCAGGCTGCCGCCGACGGTGTCCTCGCTGAGCACGGCCATGTTGCGGGCGATGCCGGCGTTGCGGACCTGGCCGATCGCGCTGGCGATCGAAAGCCCCTTCACCGTGTTCGAGGTGAAGTACTCGGTGCCGGTGATCGCATTGCCCTTTTTGACGAAGTTGTCTTCGCACTGGCCCGCGACGGCCGAGACGGAGGGGATCAACAGCAACAACGGAACCAGAAACCTGCCTTTCATGAAGGACTCCCTGTAATGACTGAAGCGTGCGTCCCTGCGCCCTGATCCCGCACGAACGCTTGCGGCGGCAGATTGCCGCAATCGGGTGGGCGGTTCAACGTTTTTCGGTTGGCCGCGGCGGCCCGGACCGGGCATTGGCGACGTGGCGCACAGATGCGCGGCGGGCGCGGCCGGGCCGGGGCGTCCCGGCGGTGCCCGCGGCAACCGGCGCGGCACCGCCCGCGCGGCGGGCCCGCGCCGCTTCAGCCGCTGGCGGCGCCGCCGCAATCCGGGTCGAGGTCGTAGCGGCGCTGCATTTCCTCCGGCTCCAGCGCCTCGATGCTGTGGCCGATGTTCCAGCGGTGGCCGAACGGGTCGATCACCGTGCCCGAGCGCTCGCCGTAGAAATGATCGCGCGGCGCCATCGCCAGCTGCGCGCCGGCGGCGACCGCGCGGCCGACCACGTCGTCGGCGTCGTCCACGTGCAGGTGCAGGGTGTGGCTGTGGCCGGCGCAGGCGACCGGGCCGCGGATGTCGACCTCGGGGAATTCCTCGCACAGCATCAAGGTGGTGCCGCCCAGTTCGAGCTCGACGTGGCCGATGCGCCCGCCGGGTTCGACCAGGCGGAATTTCTCGGTCGCGTCGAACACCTTGCAATAGAACTCCACCGCGGCCTGGGCGTCGCCGACGCAGAGATAGGAAAACAGTTCGTGCACGGCCATGACGGGCTCCGGGGATGAGGTGTGCGCAGTCTCGGCGCGCGGGTGCCGCTGCGTATTGGACGAAATTTACCTCGTTGCGCTGCCGGGTTGCCCCCTGTAGGAGCGGCGCGAGCCGCGACTGCGCAGCATCCGTTCGCGCCGCATGCTTCGGCTCGCGGCGGTTGTCGCGGCAGCGCGGCGCGCGGCGGTTCTCGTCGTAAGCGTGATGTCGCGGTCGCGGCTTGCGCCGCTCCTACAGGGGCTGCGGATCGCCGATCGGCAGGTGGTGCGGCGAGGCCGCCGCGGCGGCCAGATACGCGCGCGGCGACACGCCGGCGAATTCGCGGAATTCGCGGATCAAATGCGATTGGTCGAAATACCCGCCGTCCAGCGCCAGTTGCGCCCAGTCCGGCCGCGGCGTCGCCGTCAGCGCGCGCAGCAGGCGCTTGAACCGCTGCACCCGCGCGTAGCGTTTCGGGCTCAGGCCGGCGGCGTCGCGGAAGCCGGCGATGAAACGCCGGTGGCTGCGCCCGCTGGCCGCGACCAAGGCGGCGACACGGCTGTCCTCGTCGTCGCGCCACGGCGCGGCGACGCCTTCGAGCAGGCGCACCGCGCGCACGATCTGCGGGTCCAGCCCGCGCACCGGCCGCAGCCGCGCGCCGAGGAAGGCCTCGAACGCGCGCCGCCGCCGCAGCGGATCGGCATCCGCGGCGAGGCGTTCGTACAACTCGCCGGCCGCGCCGGCGCCGCACAACTCGTCCAGGCCGACGTGGCGGCCTTCCAGTTCCGCCGCCGACACCCCGAACAGCGCCAGCGCCGCGCCCGGCCGCAGCACCGCGCCGACCGAGGCGGCCGGCTGCGCGGTGTCCTTGATGCAGTAGCCGGCGCGCGCGCCGGCCAGCACCGCCGGACCGTGGCCGCGGCCGACGGCGTCGCCGGCATCGGCGTACAGGCGCAACGGCGGCCCGTCCAGGCGCACCGCCAGATGCGCGGCGCCGCTCGGCAGCGAGTGCTCGCGCGCATGCGCGGGCGGCGCGGACGGCCGCGCGCAGACCCAGACCGTCTCGATCCAGGGCCGCAACGGCGGCAGCCACGGCGCGCCCGCGGACACGGCGGCGCCCTCAGCCCTCGAACGGCGGCAGCTTGGGCTTCACCGCCGCGTTCTTCAGCGTCACGTACTGCGGCAGCCCGTCGCGCCCGAACGGCGGCGGCGCCTCGCCGCGGATCAGCGGCTCCATGTACTTGCGCGCCGCCGCGGTGATGCCGTAGCCGTCCTTGCGGATGAAGCCCGCCGGCATCTTCTTTTCGCGGTTGGCGATGCTCGACAGCGGCGCCGCTTCGATCTTCCAACGGTACGGCGCATCGGAACTGCGCACGATCACCGGCATCACCGAGTTCATGCCCTTGAGCGCGTATTCCACCGCCGCCTTGCCGACCGCGCGCGCCTGCTCGACGTCGGTCTTCGACGCCAGATGCCGGGCCGAACGCTGCAGGTAATCGGGCAGCGCCCAATGCACCTTGTAGCCGAGCGCGTCCTTGACCCGCCCGGCCAGATGCGAGGCGACGCCGCCGAGCTGGGTGTGGCCGAACGAATCCTTGCCGCCGCCGGCGTCGGCGACGAAGCGGCCGTTGGGGGTCTGGATGCCTTCGCTGGCGACCACTACGCAATAGCCCACGCGTTCGACCGTGGCCTTGACCTTGGCGAAGAAGTCGGCCTCCACGAACGGGCGCTCGGGGAACAGGATCAGGTGCGGCGCGGCGTCGGCGCCGTCGCCGGCCAGGCCGGCGGCCGCGGCCAGCCAGCCGGCGTGGCGGCCCATCGCCTCGTAGACGAACACCTTGGTAGAGGTCTCGGCCATCGCCGCCACGTCCAGCGCGGCCTCGCGCACCGACACCGCGGTGTACTTGGCGGCCGAGCCGAAGCCCGGGCAGCAGTCGGTCACGGCCAGGTCGTTGTCGACGGTCTTGGGCACGCCGACGCAGGTCAGCGGGTAGCCGTACTCGGCCGCCAGCTGCGAGACCTTGAGCGCGGTGTCGGCCGAATCGTTGCCGCCGTTGTAGAGGAACCAGCGCACGTCGTGGGCCTGGAACACCGCCAGCAGCCGCTCGTAGCGGGCGCGGTCGGCGTCGAGCGCCTTGAGCTTGAGCCGGCACGAGCCGAACGCGCCGCCCGGGGTGTGGCCGAGGGCGCGGATCGCCGCGGCCGATTCCTTGGAGGTGTCGATCAGCTCCTCGCGCAGCGCGCCGAGGATGCCGTTGCGCGCGGCCAACACCCGCACCTTGCGCGCCCGGGCCGCCTCGATGACCCCGGCGGCGGTGGCGTTGATGACGGCGGTCACACCGCCGGATTGCGCGTACAGCAGGTTTCCGGCGATCTTGCCAGGGGATTTTCTGGCGGTTTTGGCAGTCGGCATGGGGATTCCAGGATTGGCGCCGGTTTGCGGTAAGCTGGCCGCAATATTCCGCCCGGCGGGTGGCAGGCCGCTTCGAGTGTAGCGCCGCCCCGCATCCAGGCCAGCCCAGCGGCGGCCTGCGGGCTCCCTGGCCGCCGTGCGCGGCGGCCAGCCGGATTTCATTTGTTGCGAGGAGCGATGTAGATGCGATTGGTACTTCTGGGCGCGCCCGGCTCGGGCAAGGGCACGCAAGCCGCACGGCTCAAGGACCACCTGCAGGTGCCGCACATTTCCACCGGCGATCTGTTGCGCGCCGAAGTCGCCGCCGGTTCCAAGCTCGGCCTGGAAGCCAAGGCGGTCATGGACGCCGGCAATCTGGTCAGCGACGAGATCCTGCTGGGCATGCTCGAAGACCGTTTCTCGCGCGCGGACACCCGCGGCGGCTTCATCCTCGACGGCTATCCGCGCAACCTCGCCCAGGCCGACGCGCTCGACGCGCTGCTCAAGCGCATCGGCCAGCCGATGGACTTCGCGGTGCAGCTGGAAGTGCCGACCGAGCTGCTGGTCCAGCGCATCGCCGGCCGCGCCGCCGAGCAGGGCCGCAAGGACGACAGCCCCGAAGCCGTGCGCACCCGCCTGAAGGTCTACGACGACCTGACCGCGCCGGTCATCGAGTACTACCGCCAGCACGGCCGCCTGACCGTCGTCGACGGCGTCGGCGCGCTGGACGCGGTGTTCACCCGCATCGTCGAGGCGCTGGAGCCGGCGCCGACGGTGGGTTGAGACCGCACGCGGCAACAGGGGGCCGGACATGGCGTTGATTCGGGTCGCAGCCTGTGCGGCCGCGTTGCTCGTGGCGTTCGCGGCGCAAGCCGCGCCGCCGCCCTGGGCCAGAGGTCCGGCGCCGAGCTACGAACCCTCGGAGCTCGGCGGCGGCGCCTGGGCTTCCACGACGGGCCAGCAGGTTCTGGTCGATCAAGTGATCCGATACTGCGTCACGCGCTTTCCGCAACTGGACGGCGAGCTCGGCAAGGCCGGCGGCCGCTGGCTGGCGCGCAACGCGCGCTGGCTGCGCGCCGGCGAGCGGGTGCGCGTCGACATGAAAGCCCACCTGACCAAGAACGGCACGGTCGATCTGGACAAGTGGCGGGGCCTGGAGCGCTTGATGAGCGACGCCTACGCCGCGCGGATCGCGACGATCGAGAAGCGCATGGCGAGCGACCCCGAGGCCGCCGGGCACTGCGCGAATCTGGGCGCGTCGCTGGACGCCGGCAAGCTGGACGTCGATTACAACCAGGACGCTCAGATCATGAGCCTCCTTCGCAGTTACAAAGAATGACGGCGCGAACACCGGCGGGGCTTCCGGCCGGCCGGCCGCGGGCAGAAGTGGATAGATGAAGCTACATATCTTGGGCATCGCCGGCACCTTCATGGGCGGCGTCGCCGCGCTCGCGCGCGAACTCGGCCACGACGTGGAAGGCAGCGACCAGGCGGTGTATCCGCCGATGTCGACCCAGCTCGAACGCCTCGGCATCGCCCTGCAGCAGGGCTACAAGGCCGAAAACATTTCCGCCGACTGCGACGAGATCGTGGTCGGCAACGCGCTCTCGCGCGGCAATCCGGCGGTCGAGCAAGTGCTCGACGACGGCCGCCGCTACACCTCCGGCGCGCAGTGGCTCAGCGAACGCGTGCTGCCGGGCCGCGACACCCTGGCGGTGGCCGGCACCCACGGCAAGACCACCACCACCAGCATCCTGACCTGGCTGCTGGAAGCCGCCGGCCGCGCGCCGGGCTTCTTGATCGGCGGCGTGGCCGAGGATTTCGGCGCCTCCGCGCGCATCGGCGCCGGCCGCGAGTTCGTGGTCGAGGCCGACGAATACGACACCGCGTTCTTCGACAAGCGCAGCAAGTTCGTCCACTACCGGCCGCTGGTGGCGATCCTCAACAATCTCGAATACGACCACGCCGACATCTTTCCCGACGTCGCCGCGATCCAGCGCCAGTTCCACCATCTGGTCCGCACCGTGCCGCGGCGCGGGCGGCTGATCGTCAACGGCGAAGACGAGCGCCTGCGCGAAGTGCTGGCGATGGGTTGCTGGACGCCGGTCGAACGCTTCGGCCTGGACGGCGGCGACTACGACTGGAGCGCGCGCCTGATCGCCGCCGACGGCAGCGCGTTCGCGGTGATCCGCGCGGGCGTCGAAGTCGGCGAAGTGCATTGGCCCTTGCTCGGCCGGCACAACGTCATGAACGCGCTGGCCGCGCTGGCCGCCGCCGCCGCGGTCGGCGTCGACGTGGCCTCGGTGCTGCCGGCGCTGGCCGGCTTCCGCAGCGTCAAGCGCCGTCTGGAAGTGATCGGCGAAGCCGCCGGGGTCACCGTGTACGACGACTTCGCCCATCATCCGACCGCGATCGAGACCACGCTCGCCGGCTTGCGCGCGCGGGTCGGCGCGGCGCGGATCGTGGTGGCGATGGAGCCGCGCAGCAACTCCATGCGCCTGGGCGCGCACGCCGATGCGCTGGCGCCGTCGCTGCGCGAGGCCGACACCGTGGTGTTCCTGCATCGGCCCGAACTGGCCTGGGATGCGGGCAAGGTCGTCGCGGGTTTGCGCGGCGAGGGTATCGCGGTGGCGGATGTCGACGCCTTGATCGCGGCGCTCGGCGAACGCGTGCGCGCCGGCGACCATGTGGTGTTCATGTCGAACGGCGGCTTCGACGGCGCGCCGCGGCGGTTTTTCGCGGTGTTGCAGCAGCGCTGAGCGCGTGGGCTGTGAAGCGCGGGAGCCTTCGTCGTTGCCGAGTTGTCGCGGTCGCAGCTTGCGCAGCTCCTACAGTCTGATACGACACTTGCCGCCGCCCCTGTAGGAGCTGCGCAAGCTGCGACCGCGGCAATACGACTGCCGCGCCCGCTCCGATTCAACGCCCCGGTCCCCGCGGTTACACTGCCGCCATGTCGTCCGACCCCGCCGCCTCCGATTCGCTGGGACTGTTCCCGCTGCATACCGTGCTGGTGCCCGGCGCGAGCCTGGACTTGCGCGTGTTCGAACGCCGCTATCTCGATCTGGTGCGCGAATGCGGCCGGCTCGGCCGCGGTTTCGGCGTGTGTCTGATCATGCAGGGCGAGGAGGTCGGCGCGCCGGCCAGCGCCGCGGCTTACGGCACCGAAGCCTTGATCGAGGATTTCGGCACCGGCGAGGACGGTCTGTTGACCTTGCGCGTGCGCGGCGCCCGCCGCTTCCGCGCCGAGCGCGCGCGGGTGCGCGACAACGGCCTGCAAGTCGCGCAGGTGACCTGGTGCGAGCCCGACCGCGACGACGTGGTGCAGCCGCAGCACTCGCTGTTGGTGACCTTGCTCGAGCGCTTGCTCGAACAGGCCGGCGGCGAACACGCGCTGGCACCGCATTCGCGCCTGGACGACGCGGCCTGGGTCGGCTGGCGCCTGGCCGAGCTGTTGCCGCTGTCGTTGCCGCAGCGGCAGATGCTGCTGCAACTCGACGACCCGCACGAACGGCTGGAGCGCTTGCTCGCGTTGCTGCCGTAGACCGGCGCCGCTGTTACGGCGCCGCCTGCGGCCCGCGATATTCCGAACGCAGCCGCAACACTTCGACCCCGTTCTTCGGATGCGCCTGCTGCACCGTGATGTAGCCGGCCAGCGCGCGCCGCACCTGCGCGTGCGCGGCGCCGTCGTCGGGCTGCGGCAGCCACAGCACCGCCGCATCGAACGGCTTGTTGAGCTTGAGCGTCTGGGTGGTGCCGATCCACAGCGGCGTGCCGTCCGACAGCACCGCCGGTGCCGGCCACAGCCGCAGCGCGTATTGCATGTCCGGGGTCGGGCCGTCGCGCAGCATCAGCAGCGATTCGGCCTGCGCGTCGAGCGTCGCCGGCAGCACCACCTGCTCGCGCGGCGGGGTGTCGTCGTCGAGCAAGGCGATGGTGTTGAGCCAGCTCGCCTGTTCCTGCACGCGCCAGCCGGCCGCTTCCAGCGTGGCGCGCAGCGGCGGCAGCGGGCCGGCGACCTGCAGGTCCAGCGGCCAGCGCCGGCGCGCGTCGCGTTCGTTGCGCTGCGCCGGCAAGCTGCTCCAATCGTTCTGCCACCAGCGCTGCGCGTCCAGCACTTCGCTGGGCTTGGCCGATGCGAACTTGGCCAGCAGCGGATCGGCCGCGCGCGGCGCATGCCACAGCGCCGCGATCGCGAACACGCTGTAGAACAGCCACGCCAGCGGCCGCATCCAGAACGAGCGGGCGACGTGGCGGCGATAGGCGATGCCCAGCGCCAGCAGCCAGAAAATGCCGAACAAGGTGCCGCCGATCAGGTCGCTGGGCCAATGCGCGCCGAGGTACAGGCGGGCGAAGCCGACCAGGGTGGTGACCACGCCGGCCAGCAGGTACGGCCACACCCGCTGCCGGCCCGGCAGCTCGCGCGCGATCAGCACGGCGAAGAAGCCGAACACGATCGTGGTCATGGTCACCGCGACCGACGGGAAGCCGAAGCCGGCCGGCGCGGTCGGCGGGCGCGGCATGTCGATGGCCCATTCCAGCAACGAAGTCAGCGCCAGCCCGAACACGATCGCCGCGACCCAGTGCGCCGCGGCCATCCAGCGCCGCCGCCAGGCCAGATAGCCCAGCACCGCGATCGACGCCGGCGCCAGCACCATCGGATCGCCGAGGCAGGCCAGCGCCGCCATCAGCCGGTCGGCCAGCGGGTTGCGCAGGGTCCACATGAACTCGTGCACGGTATGGTCGATCTGCAAGGGCCCGCCGCTGGCCAGCAGCGTCGCCAGCAGGGTGAACCAGATCCAGCTGATCGCCAGCAGGCAGACCGCCAGCATCACCAGCGACGCCGACTCCGGGCGGTTGGGGCTGATCAGCGCGCCGGCGTAACGGCCCAGGCGCGGATGCGCGCGGGTCCAGCGCAGCGCGCGCGCGAGCAATTGGTCGGCGTGGTTGGCGAACCAGCGCCAGGTGTAGAGCACGCCGGCCCACACCGCCGCCACCGCGACCAGCAGCGCGCCGAGCACCACCGCTAGGCGGTCGGCGACCGCGGCCACCGCGTCGTAGGAGGCGCCGAGCACCCAGCCCGGGGCCAGGAACAGCGCCGACCAGGTGACGCAGGCGAACAGGCTCGGAATCGCGTAGCGCCGCATCGGCATGTGCAGCATGCCGGCGATGGCCGGCACGAACGGGCGCACCGCGCCGACGAAGCGCGCGATCACGATGCTCTTGCTGCCGTGGCGGTGGAACAGGGTCTCGCCGCGGTCGATCCATTGCGGATAGCGCGAGAACGGCCAGCGCTGGCGCAGCTGCGGGCCCCAGCGGTGGCCGATCCAGTAACTCAGGCCGTCGCCGGCGAACGCGCCCATCGTCGCGCAGAACAGCGCGTAAGGACCGTTGATGTGGCCCAGCCCGACCAGGGTGCCGACCGCGAACAGCAGCGGCAGCGCGGGGACCGCGATGCCGAGGATGATGAGGGCGTCGCAGAACGCGATCAGGAAGATCACGATGCCCGCGGCGATGGGATGGGCCGCGATCCATGCGGTCGCGCTTTCGAGCCAGGCTGAATCCATCGGTCGATTATAGGCAGGGCGGGCTGTGGCGAGGATGAAGCGGCAAGGCGACCCACCGCACCGGGCGTGACCGTCGGTGACGGGCTGTAACCTGCGCGGCCGGGCCGGCGGACCGGTCCGCGCGCGAGCCCCGCCGGCGCGGCCGCGGCGCCGCGGGACGGGCCCGCGATCGGTCCGAAGTACACTGCGCGGATGTCGGAAGTGATCGAAGTGACCGCGCTGAAGGCCGATAGTTTCGGCCGCATCGCCCTGATGCGCGACGGCCGCGGCCTGTTCGTGCGCCGCGACCTCGGCCACGTGCCGTGGTGGCTGCGCCTGCCGGCGTGGTGGCTGGCGCGGCGCGAGGCGCGCGCGCTGCAACGCATCCACGGCCTGGAGGCGACCCCGCAACTGCTCGGCTGGGACGGCCGCAAGCTCGACCGCAGTTATTTGGACGGCGCGGCCATGTACCAGCGCCCGCCGCGCGGCGACCTGGCCTATTTCCGCCGCGCCCGCCGCCTGTTGCAGCGCCTGCACCGGCGCGGGCTGGCGCACAACGATCTGGCCAAGGAAGCCAACTGGCTGGTGCTGACCGACGGGACCCCGGCGATCATCGACTTCCAGCTGGCCGTGCGCGGCGACCCGCGCTCGCCGTGGATGCGCCTGCTCGCGCGCGAGGACCTGCGCCATCTGCTGAAGCACAAGCGCACCTATTGCCCGCAGTGCCTGACCCCGGTCGAGCGGCGCGTGCTCAAGCGCCATTCCTGGGTGCGCGAGCTGTGGTTCGTCACCGGCAAGCCGGTCTACCGCTTCGTGACCCGGCGCATCCTGCATTGGGAAGACAACGAAGGGCAGGGGCCCAAGCCCTGAGCGTCAGCGGATCGAACGGCCGCGCTTCAAACACCATCGTTTGAAACGTATGGTGCGCGCCGTTCGCGAACGCGCCGGCGGCAACGGCGGCGCGCGCGGCTTGGGTTTAGGATGAAGGCCACGTCCGCGCCGAGCGCGTCCCCTTCGATTCCAGGCCGCCCATGTCCACACTCCAAGGCAAGACCCTGTTCATCACCGGCGCCTCGCGCGGCATCGGTCGCGAGATCGCGCTGCGCGCCGCGCGCGACGGCGCCAACGTCGCGATCGTGGCCAAATCGTCGGTCGCCAATCCGAAGCTGCCGGGCACCATCCACAGCGTCGCCGCCGAAGTCGAAGCCGCCGGCGGCCGCGCGCTCGCGCTGAAGTGCGACATCCGCGAGGAAGACGAGGTCAACGCCGCGGTCGCCGCCGCCGTCGACGCGTTCGGCGGGCTCGACATCCTGGTCAACAACGCCAGCGCGATCTGGCTGCGCGGCGCGCTGGACACGCCGATGAAGCGCTTCGACCTGATGCAGCAAGTCAACGCGCGCGGCAGCTTCCTGTGCGCGCAGGCCTGCCTGCCGTATCTGCGCAACGCGGCCAACCCGCACATCCTGACCCTGGCGCCGCCGCCGAGCCTGGACCCGAAGTGGTGGGCGCCGCACACCGGCTACACCCTGGCCAAGATGGGCATGAGCTTCGTGACCCTGGGCCTGGCCGGCGAGTTCGGTCCAACCGGAGTCGCGGTCAACGCCCTCTGGCCGAAGACCATAATCGCCACCGACGCTCTAAACATGATCCCCGGCATCCCCCTGGACCGCTGCCGCAAACCCCAAATCGTCGCCGACGCCGTCCGCGAAGTCCTGATCCGCCCCGCCAAGGATTTCTACGGCCGCTTCCTCATCGACGAAGACGTGCTGAAGGAAGCCGGCGTCAGCGATTTCGAACAGTACTCGGTCGAACCCGGCAAGCCGCTGCTGCCCGACCTGTTCCTCTGATCGCGCCGCGGTAAAGAAAAAGCCCCGCGAATGCGGGGCTTTTCGTCGTGCCGCAGCGGTTACGGCGAAGCGTCGGGCAACGCCGCCAGGTTCACGTTCGGCCGCGCGTGCGAGCGCTTGCGCGCGACCGTCGTCCCGGGCGTTTCGGACTGGCTGAAGAAGCCGGTGTTGCGCAGATAGAAGGCCGACGCGACCGCGCCGCCGGTGATGTCCAGGCGCTGGCGGTTGCTGGCGGTGGCGTCGACGGTGAAGCGCGCCGAAGTCATTTCGGTCCACGCGCCGGTATTGCTGACCGCCCACTGGTTGCCGTACCAGGCCTTGCGGTCCAGATAGCCGAGCGCGGGATTGAAGCATTCGATGAACGAGTACACGCCCTTCTGGTACGTGGACGCGCCGTCGTACTTCCAGGTGGCGATGAACTTCCACGGACAATCGCGGCGGCCGCTGGCGCAGGGCAGGCCGAACCAGGCCGAATACAAGGTGCTGCCCAAACCGTCCGGATGCGCGCGGGTGATGAAGCGATAGGTCTGGCCGGGCTTCCAGTCGTAGCGCAGGAAGCTCTGGCCGCCGGTGCCTTCGCCGCCGAAGTCCTGGGCGACCACGTCGGCGCCTTTCTTCAGCAAGGTGGTCTTGCCGGTCGGCGAATCCCACACCGAGAACAGCACGCGCCGCTCGCTGGCCGAGTTGACCTGGATACCGGAATAGCCGCCGTTGAAGCCGTTGGCCATGAAGTACGAACCGATGTGGTCGTGGCCCTTGGGCACGGTGACTTCGCTGTAGAAATACTCGGTGTTGTCGGGCACCGAGAAGCCGAGGTGCCCGGACGGGCCGCGCCGCGACCAATAGAAATTGGCCGGATCGTTGGCGAACGTCAGTCCATCGGCGGTCGCGCTGCCGCCGACTTCCAGGCCGCTGATGTCGCCGTAGTAATCGCCGTCGCTGCGCACGCCGCGCAGGTCGACCTTGACGTAGCCGGGCCGCGAGACGTTGAAGCGGCCGACCGGGAACGAGGACGCGCCGCTGGCCAGCGAAGCCAGCCGGCGCTGGCCTTCGACCGTCACCTCGACGGTGCTGCGGGTCGCGCCGTTCAGCGCGCCTTGCAGGGAAAGATCGAGCTGGCCGGGGCGCTTGACGTAGAAATACACGCTGGCGACGGCGCGGTCGGAACTCCAGTTGTGCAGGCCGGTGTCGTCGACGAGTTCTTCGCCGGCCGGCGCGGCGCGGGTGACGAAGGCGTTGCCGCCCAACGGAACCACGGACTTGGTTTGCGCCAGGGCGGCGCCGGCGTGCAGCGCGAGGGACAACAGCAGCCAGGAAGCGGTGGGTCGCATGGTGGTTCTCCGGGTGGAGCGGTGAGCGCCGTCGGACGGCGTTGCGGGACACCTGAGTCGCGTCGCCCGCATCGGCGGCGAGGCGCGCGCAGCGGGTCGCGGCGATTACTCCACGGCTTTTCGGACAGCGTCAATGCGTCGGGCGCCGTGTAATTCCGCGCCCCAATCGCGGCGCGGACTTGCGACGGAAAATCGCCGCCGTGAAAGTTTCCGGCGCCGCCTTCGGCATGGAAATCGGCGGAAAACGCGCGGATTCGGCGTTGAATCGCTGGCGGAAACGAAAGTCGAAGCGGGCTTTGGCTTTCGTTGCGATGAGATGGTCGTCGCGACTTTCGTTGCAACGACGGGGCGCAATCGCGTTCGTTCGTTCGACGCGCACGCGACGGCTTTAGATGCGGCGATGCAGGCGCGCCGGATTTCGCAGCAGCCGTCGTCTTGACTGGATCGATGCGGCGGCCGCAGCCCAGAGGCTACGGCCGCCGAGCTTCAACGCCTCACTTCTTCGACTTCTTCAACGCATCCGACAGCGAATACAACAGATCGACATAGAACCGCTCCACCTGCGTCAGGCTCGCGATCTTCGATCCCTTGGCCGGCTCCACGACCATGTACTCGTTCGGCGCGTGCGCGCCGCTGCCATGGCCGAGGCCGCCGGAAATCATCGGCAGGCCCAGGGTCTGGGTGAACACGTAATACGGCGCGCTGCCGGCGATGCGCGGCGCCACCGGCGGGGTCTGGCCGTACTTGCGGTAGACGCTCAGCGCCGCACGCGTCAGCGGCGCCTGCACCGAAGTCTGCGCCGGCGGATAGCCCGACAGCTTGCGGATCTCGATGTCCTTGAAACCCTTGTCGTCGAGGCGTTTGCGGATCAACGCCAGCGCCTGGTCCGGGGTCTGGTCGGGCACCAGGCGCGAATCGACCTTGGCCACCGCGCGGTGCGGCAGGATCGTCTTCACCCCTTCGCCGGTATAGCCCGCGACCAGGCCGTCGATGTTGAGCGTGGTGTCGAACAGCTCCGCCGCGGTCGCGTCGCGATAATCGCGGCCGTTCTTCCAGCGCGCCGCGCCCAGCGATTCCAGTTGCTTGGCCGGATCGGCGCGATCGCGCACCACGCCGTTGAACAACTGCTGCTCCTCGCGGTTGGGCGCGCGGATCGCGTCGCGGTAACCGGGCACCGCGATCTCGCCGTCGGGGCCGGTCAGCGTCGCCAGCGCCTGCACCAGCCGCCAGCTCGGCGAATCGAGCTTGGCCGCGAGCGAGCCGTGCACTTCGGCCTTCTGCGGACCGCCGCTGACGGCGTTGCCGCGCGCTTCCAGCTCCATGTACAAGATGCCTTTCACGCCGAGGAACATCGACGCGCCGCCGTCGCGGTCCTGGGTGTTCATCGGGAAGAACACGCCGTCGGCCTTGCGCAAGGTGTCGGCGTACTTCGCCACCACTTCGGGGTAATGCGGCGAACCCAGTTCTTCCTCGCCTTCGGCCAGCACGATCAGGTTCACCGGCGGCTTGCCGCGGGTCTTGATCAGCGCGTCGAGCGCATTGAGAAACGCGCGCTGCGGGCCTTTCTGATTGGTCGCACCGCGCGCCATCAGCACCTTGCCGAGCCCGGGCTCGTCGACCAGCGAACCGGCGAAGGCGTCGACCTTCCAGCCGGTGGGCTCGATCGGCTGCACGTCGTACATCATGTAGACCACCAGCGTGTGCTCGGCGCCGGCGTCGTAATAGCCGTACACGCCGGGGTGGCCGCTGGTCGGCACCAACGCGGTGTCGCGAAAGCCCAGCTGTTGCAGGTCCGCGCGCAGCAGCTCGGCCATCTGCGCGATGCCCTGGTTTTGCGCGCTGATCGAAGGCTGGCGCACCCAGCGCTGCAGCTGGGCCAGATGCTCGGCGCTGTGCTGGTCGAGATACGCGTAGACGTCGGCGTAGTCGCCGCCGAACGGCGCGACCGTGGCCGCGTCGAACGCGGCGGTTTCGGTGATGGCGATCTTCGGCGTTGCGGCGTGGGCGGCGCCGAGCAGCGCGGCGCCGAGCAAAGAAGCGGACAGCAGCGATGCGGACAGCAGCGATGCGGACAGCGGCACAGCGGTACGGCGACGGCGCATGGCGTTTCCCCTCGGCATGGACGGTGTCGGCCCGGGGCGCCGCGCGCCGGTCGCGCGCGGTCAGCCCATGGGCGTGGGCAGATGATGCCCGCAATTGCGGCAGAACAGCGCTTCCGGGTCGTGGCCCTCGAGCCCGCACTGCGGACAGCCGCGACGGTCGAGGTGGCCGCGTTCGTGGCTGGCCTCGCGCAGGCTGCTGGCCAGCTCGGCGGTGTAGATGCCGGTCGGCACCGCGATCACGCTGTAGCCGATCAGGATCAGCACCGAGGCGATGAAACGCCCCAGCGGCGTGCCCGGGGCGATGTCGCCGAAGCCGACCGTCGCCATGGTCACGATCGCCCAGTACATGCCGGTGGGAATGCTGGTGAAGCCGTGTTCCGGGCCTTCGACCACGTACATCAGCGCGCCGAAGATCACCACCACGGTCAGCACCGCGCTGATGAACACGAAAATCTTGCGCCGGCTGCGCCACAGCGCGCCGACCAGCATGCCGCCTTCCTCGACGTACTGGGTCAGCTTGAGGATGCGGAACAGCCGCAGCATGCGCAGCACCCGCACCACCAGCAGGCTCTGGCTGCCGGGGATCAGCAGCGACAGGTAGGTCGGCAGGATCGACAGCAGGTCGATCAGCCCCCAGCTGCTCAGCGCGTAGCGCCACGGCCGCCGCACCACCGCCAGGCGCAGGGCGTACTCGACGGTGAACAGCGCGGTGAACACCCACTCCAGGCCGTACAGCCACGACGACCAGCGCGCATGGAAGCGCGGCACGCTGTCGAACATGATGACCAGCACGCTGGCCAGGATCAGCGCGATCAGCAGCAGGTCGAAGTTGCGCGACGGCGGGGTGTCGTGGCGGTAGATGATGTCGAACCAACGCCGGCGCCAGCCCGTTTCGGTGGCCGGGTTGAGTTGCGGGTCCAGCAGAAGTCGCATGCCTGTCCTCTCCTCGCAGGCCGGTCATTGTGCCCGCGGCGAGGCAGCGCGGCGTGATGCCGGCGGCGGCCCTGCACGCGCCGGGGCGACCTGCGACAATGGCCGTTCCGCTCCCACCCACGCCTTGCCGCCCTATGGACACCGCCTCGCTGTACGCCCTTTCCGAGCGCTACTACCTGCCCGTCTACCGCCCGCGCCGGATCGTGCTCGACCACGGCAAAGGCTCGCGCGTGTGGGACCTGGACGGCCGCGAATACGTGGATTTCGGCGCCGGCATCGCGGTCAACGCGCTCGGCCACGCCCACCCGGCGCTGGTCGCGGCGCTGACCGAGCAGGCCGGCAAGCTGTGGCACACCAGCAACGTGTTCGTCAGCGAGCCGCCGCTGCGCCTGGCCGAACAACTGGTGTCGGCCTCGGGCTTCGCCGAGCGCGTGTTCCTGTGCAACTCCGGCGCCGAGGCCAACGAGGCGGCGATCAAGCTGGCGCGCAAGTGGGCCAGCGGCGAAGGCCGCGCGCCCGAGCGCCGCGCGATCCTGAGCTTCCGCGGCAGCTTCCACGGCCGCACCCTGGCCGCGGTCACCGCGACCGCCCAGCCCAAGTACCACGAAGGCTTCGAGCCGCTGCCGCCGGGCTTCCGCTACAGCGACTTCAACGACCTCGCCGCGGCCGAAGCGGCGATGGCCGACGGCGCGGTGTGCGCGGTGCTGGTCGAGCCGGTGCAGGGCGAGGGCGGGGTGACGCCGGCCAGCGAAGCCTTCCTGCGCGGCCTGCGCGAGCTGTGCGACCGCCACGGCGCGCTGCTGATCCTCGACGAAATCCAGTGCGGCATGGGCCGCACCGGCGAACTGTTCGCCTGCCATGCCTATGGCGTGAAGCCCGATGTGGTGACCCTGGCCAAGGCGCTCGGCAGCGGCTTCCCGATCGGCGCGATGCTGGTCGGGCCGAAGCCGGCGCAGTCGATGCAGTTCGGCGCCCACGGCACCACCTTCGGCGGCAACCCGCTGGCTGCGGCGGTCGCCGGCGCGGCGCTGCGCGAGCTGCGTTCGCCCGAACTGATGGCCAACGTCGCCCGCCAGGCGCAGGCGATCCGCGCCGGCGTGGCCGCGCTCGACGCCGAGCTGGGGCTGTTTTCCGAAGTGCGCGGCCGCGGTCTGATGATCGGCGCGCAGTTGCGCGACGAGCACGCCGGCAAGGCCGGCGAAATCCTCGACCGCTGCGTCGAACACGGCCTGCTGCTGTTGCAGGCCGGCCCCGACGTGCTGCGCTTCGTGCCGGCGCTGAACATCGGCGACGCCGACATCGCCGACGGCCTGCAGCGCCTGCGCGCGGCGCTGTTGCAGTTCCTCGGCCGCTGAGCCGCACGGGCGCGGCGGCGATGCGCTGCGTGTTCTGCGATCTGCTCGCCGGCCGCGCGCCGGCGAGCTTCGTCCATCGCGACGAGCATCTGTCCGCGTTCGTCGACCTGCGCCAGGCGGTCGCGGGCCACGTGCTGATCGTGCCGAACCGGCATGTGGAAACGCTGTACGACCTCGACGAAGACACCGCCGGCCGGATGATGGCGCTGGCGGTGCGGGTGGCGCGCGCACTGGCCGTCGAGTTCGACCCGCCCGGGCTCAACCTGTGGCAATCCAACGGCGATGCTGGCGGGCAGGAAGTCCCGCACGTGCATCTGCACGTGCAACCGCGCCGCGTCGGCGACGGCTTGATGCGCGTCTATCCCAATGGCGTGCCGGCGCCGAGCCCGCGCGAGACCCTCGACGAGCTGGCCGCGCGCCTGACCGCCCACCTTTTGTAGGAGCGGCGCGAGCCGCGAGCGCGCCAACGCACCTACGGCGAACGCTGCCCGTGGCCGATATGCCTGCCCCGCGCGTTCGAAGCCGCGGCGCGAACGGCCACTCCGCGGTCGCGGCTCGCGCCGCTCCTACAGGTCGCTCCGGCCGTCCTGGATCCAGCGAATACCGAAGCTCCGGCCCCTTCGCGCTGGCTCGAAACCCCGCAAAACCCGGCCCTTTACCCCCGAGCCCAAATCAAACGATAATAATTCTCGTTTGCCGTAACCCTCGGAGCCGCCCCCCCATGTCCCGCCGCCGCCACTCCCTGGCGCCCCTGACCCTGGCCATCGCCTTTTCGCTGAGCCTGCCCGCCGTCGCCGCGGACATCGCCGACGCCGCCCCGGCCGACGCCGAACGCGACAAAGCCACCACGCTCGACCACGTCGTCGTGCAGAGCGCCGGCGACGGCTACAAGGCCGCCACCGCGGCGACCGCGACCAAGACCGAAACCCCGATCGGCGAAACCCCGCAGGCGATCACCGTGGTCACCCGCGAGCGAATGACCGACCAGGGCGCGACCACCGTGCAGGACGCGCTGAACTACGCCGCCGGCGTGCGCTCGGAAGCCTACGGCCTGGATTCGCGCGGCGACTGGACCCTGATCCGCGGCAGCTCGCCCGACGAATACCTCGACGGCCTGCGCAGCTCGTTCAACTACTACACCAGCTCGGCGCGCACCGATCCCTACATGCTCGAGCGCATCGAAGTGCTGCGCGGCCCGGCCTCGATGCTGTTCGGGCAGGGCAGCACCGCCGGCGTCGTCAACCTGGTCAGCAAGCGCCCGCAAGCGCAGACCCGGCGCGAAGTCGGGGTGCAGCTCGGCAGCTTCGAGCGCCGCCAGGCCAACGCCGACTTCACCGGCGCGCTGACCGGCGACGGCACCTGGCTGTACCGCCTGGTCGGCGTGTACCGCGACAGCGAAACCCAGGTCGATCACGTCGACGACAACCGTCGCCTGTTCGCCCCGTCGCTGACCTGGAAGCCGAGCGACGACACCTCGCTGACCCTGCAATTGCGCTGGCAGCGCGACCGCACCGGCTCGACCTCGCAGTTCTTCGGCTGGAGCGGCCTGCAGGCGCCGAACCCGAACGGGCGCGTCCCGTCCAGCCGCTACATCGGCAACCCCGGCGACCACTACGACACCGACCGCGTCACCACGGGCTGGCTGTTCGAGCACCGCTTCAACGAAAACTGGATCGTGCGCCAGTCGTTCCGCGCCGCGCGCAACAAGGTCGACTACGTCAGCGTCTACGGCAGCCCGTACCAGAACCCCACCGATCCCTTCGTCGACCCGCAGCAGCGCCTGCTGCCGCGCGAGGGCTGGTTCGCCAAGACCAACGTGCGCATGCAGAACATCGACCAGCACGTCGAAGGCCTGTTCAAGACCGGCGCGGTCGATCATCAGCTGGTGGTCGGGCTCGACGCGGTCCGCTTCAAGCAGGACGAAGCACAGATGTTCGACGTGGTCCCGCCGATCGACATCTTCAATCCGGTGTATGTGCCGTACACGCCGCCGCCGCTGCCGGCGCCGGTCAAGACCAGCCAGCGTCAGGTCGGCCTGTACCTGCAGGACCAGATGAAGCTCGGCGAGCACTGGATCGTGGTCGCCGGCCTGCGTCACGACCGGGTCACCAACGGCCTGGAAGGCGCCGCCGACGAGAAATCCAGCGCCACCACCAAGCGCCTGGGCGTGATGTTCCACGACTGGGCCGGCTGGTCGCCGTACGTGAGCTACAGCGAATCCTTCACCCCGCTGGCCGGCACCAACGCCCTCACCGGCGCGCGCTACCGGCCGAAGAAGGGCGAGCAGGTCGAAGCCGGCGTCAAGTTCGAACCGGCCGGGCGCGATCTGAGCTTCACCGCGGCGACCTACGAGTTGCGCGAGGAAAATCGTCTGGTCGCGGACCCGCGCAATCCGAACGTCAACATCCAGGCCGGCAAGACCAAGGTCAGCGGCCTGGAACTGGAAGTCACCGGCAAGGTGACGTCCTCGTTCGACATCACCGCGCACTACAACTACCTCGACAACGACAAGCAGCTCGAGGCCACCCCGCGCCATCAGGCCGCGGTGTGGGGCAAGCAGCGCTTCAGCGTCGGCGGCCGCGACGGCTTCGCCGCCGGCCTGGGCCTGCGCTACATGAGCGCGTTCGACAGCCCGCCGGCGCCGACCACGCCGGCGGTGACCCTGGCCGATGCGATGGTCTCCTACGACACCGGCGCGTGGCGCTGGGCGCTCAATGTCAACAACCTGACCGACAAGCGCTATTTCAGCATCTGCATGGGTCGCGGCGACTGCTGGTTCGGCGCGCGCCGCAACATCGGCCTGAGCGCGACGTACACGTTCTGAGCGAACCGGTTACGCCGGTGCGGAAACAAAAAGGGCCGGCGATTCGCCGGCCCTTTCGTTTGTGCGCGAATCAGTCGTGCCGCCGGATTTACAGCGCCGCGAACGCCGCCCGCGCCGCTTCCAGCGTCAACGCGATTTCCGCCTCGCCGTGCGCGCTCGACACGAACCCGGCCTCGAACGCCGACGGCGCCAGATACACGCCGCGCTCGAGCATGCCGTGGAAGAAACGGTTGAAACGCGCCGTGTCGGAGGCCTTGGCGTCCTCGAAGGTCTCGACCGGCCCTTCGCGGAAGTACAAACCGAACATGCCCGGCGCGCGGGTGGTGTGGAAGGCCACCCCGGCTTCGCGCGCGGCCGCTTCCAGCCCGTCGCACAGGACGTGGGTGCGGCGCTCCAGGTCGGCGTGGAAGCCCGGCGCCTGGATCAGCGCCAGCGTCGCCAGGCCCGCCGCCATCGCCACCGGATTGCCGCTGAGCGTGCCGGCCTGATAGATCGGCCCGGCCGGCGCGACCTGGCTCATCAAGTCGCGACGGCCGCCGTACGCGCCGACCGGCATGCCGCCGCCGATGATCTTGCCGAACGTGCTCAGGTCCGGCTCGATCCCGTACAACTGCTGCGCGCCGCCGAGGGCGACGCGGAAACCGGTCATCACCTCGTCGAAGATCAACAGCGCGCCGTGCTTCGTGCACAGCTCGCGCAGGTGCTGCAGATAGCCGGCGCGCGGCAGGATGCAGTTGGCGTTGCCGACGATCGGCTCGATGATGAGTCCGGCGATTTCGCCGCCGACTTCGTCGAACAGCTGGGTCGCCGCGTCGAAATCGTTGTACGGCAGGGTCAGGGTCAGATCCGCCAGCGCCGACGGCACGCCCGGAGAGTTCGGCAGGCCCAAGGTCATCACGCCGCTGCCGGCCTTGACCAGGAAGCTGTCGCCGTGGCCGTGGTAGCAGCCTTCGAACTTGACGATGCGGCTGCGGCCGGTGGCGCCGCGCGCGACCCGGATCGCCGACAGCGTGGCCTCGGTGCCCGAATTGACCATGCGCACCATCGCGCAGCTCGGCACGATCTTGACGATCTCCTCGGCCATCGCCACTTCCAGCGCGTTCGGCACGCCGAAGCTGAGGCCGTCGCGCATGGTGCGCTCGACTGCGGCCAGCACCTGCGGATGGGCGTGGCCGGCGATCATCGGGCCCCACGAGCCGACGTAATCGACATAGCGGTTGCCGTCGACGTCGAACAGGTACGCGCCCTGCGCGCGCTGGGCGAAGAACGGCTCGCCGCCGACCGACTTGAACGCGCGCACCGGCGAATTGACGCCGCCGGGCAACAGTTGCGAGGCGCGGGTGAACAGTTCGTGCGAGCGGGCGTTATTCATGGGCAGGGTCTTCGAAACAGGAAAGGTAGGCGCGCACGGCGGCGGCCGGGTCGGG